>NZ_LR134356.1:2414233-3621350 GCF_900637195.1 Mycolicibacterium aurum
CCACTGCCGCGCCGCGGAATCGGCGAGGAACGCGTCGACGGCAGCCGCGGGATCGTCGACCGGCTGCCAGTCCCAGCACAGCCTGCGCACGATCTCCGGCGCGAGGAGGTTCTCCACCGGTACCGAAACCTGTTGGGCGAGCTGGACGAGCTCGGCGCGCACCGCTTCGAGGCGCACAGCGGCCTCCGGCTTGCGACGCGCCCAGCGGGACGCCGGTGGGGGGCCGGTGGACGGCTCCTGGGCGTCGGGCGGGTCGTCGGCACGGCCGCGCGCGAGCGCGTCCAGCCACACCTGCGCGCTGCGCCGCTGCTTCGAACCGCCGAAGATGGGTAGGGCGGTGAGCTTGTCGATGCTGTCCGGGTTGGCCGTGGCTGCGCTGATGATCGCACTGTCGGGCAGGATCCGGCCCGGGGCGATGTCGCGGCGCCGCGCGATCTGATCGCGGGTGGTCCACAGTTCCCGCACCAGGGCCAGAGTCCTAGGGTCGCGGACCTTGTGGATGCCCGACGTGCGGCGCCAGCGGTCCCGTCTGGTGGGGCTGGCAACAAGAGTTCGGATGTACTCGAATTCCTGTCTCGCCCAGTCGGTTTTGCCCTCCTCCTCCAGCACAGCGGCGATGGCGTGACGCAGGTCGACGAGCACCTCGACGTCCAGCGCGGCATAGTTGAGCCATTCGGGCGGCAGCGGACGTTTCGACCAGTCGGCGGCCCCGTGTCCCTTGGTCAGCTGCAGGCCGAGCAGTCGCTGCACCATGGCGGCGAGGTTGACCCTGTCGTAGTTGGCGAGCCGGCCCGCCAACTCGGTGTCGTACAGCGAGGTGGGGAGCATCCCGATCTCGGCGAGGCAGGGCAGATCCTGATCGGCGGCGTGCAGCACCCACTCGTCACCGGCAAGCACTTCGGCGAGCGGGGCGAGCACGTCCAAAGAGTCGCCGCCGTGGCTGACGGGGTCGATCAGGACGGTGCCTGCACCTGCCCGGCGGATCTGCACCAGGTAGGCGCGGTTGGAGTAGCGGAAGCCCGATGCGCGCTCCGCGTCTACCGCAAACGGCCCGTGTCCGGAATCCAGAAGGTCTGCAGCCCTGGCGATTTCAGTACGGCTGCTGGACACGTTCGGTACGCCGTCGCGCGGCGCGAGCAGCGGCTCGGCATCGGGCTCTGTCGGCTCGGGCTCACGGTCGTCGGACCCCTCGGCGTCCACGGCGGAGCCGGCCATCTCGGATTCGGACATCGATTCAGGCGCGGGATCGCGAGCCCAGGTCCGTCACGCCGGTGGGCGGCAACCCTGCGGCGTGTTCGAGGACCTCGCAGAACGCCTCCACGTGCGGGCCGAGTTCGACGTCGGTGGCGGTCCAGGACGCGCGCAGCTCGAGCTGGTGCGCTCGGGGAGGCCCGGAGATGTCGCCATAGCGCACCGACGTGGTGGCCGTGACGGTGCCGCCGAGGGCGGTGACGTGTTCGGCGCGTTGCTCCAGTGCATCGACGAGCCAACTCCACGCCACTTCGGGGAGCAGGGGGTCGACAGCCTCGGTGGAATCGAGGTCGGCCTGGATGTAGGCGACCAGGCGCATGGTGCCGTCCCAGGCCTCGGCGCCTTCGGGATCGTGTAGCAGGATCAGCCGGCCGAACGCGTCGCCTTCGGAACGCTCGGGGATGATCGCCGTCTCGGCATGTTTGACCTCGGCGCCCAGTGCGTAGCTGTAGGGCGCCAGGCGCTGCGGCGGCCGGATCGGGCCCAGCTCGATCTCCGGACGTACGGTGGTGGCATTCATCGCCGCCACCGCTTCGACAAATAGAGCCGGTTCGGCGGAGGTCACGGCATTTGACGCTAGTCCATTTGACCAGGTCTGTGGTCGTGGCGCGCCGATCGGGACGTGACCTGGGCATGGCAGCATGGAGGGCGATGAATACGCGCCGCGAACTGCCCGAATCCGCCTACCTGGCCGCCGTCGCCGGCCGCAAGCCCCTCCGGGTCCCGGTGTGGATGATGCGGCAGGCGGGTCGGTCGCTGCCCGAGTACCGCGAGCTACGGGCCAAGAACACGATGATGCAGGCCTGCTTCGACGCCGACCTGATCACCGAGATCACCCTGCAACCGGTGCGCAGGCACGGCGTCGATGCGGCGATCCTGTTCTCCGACATCGTGGTGCCGCTGCGCGCCGCGGGCATCGACGTGGACATCGTCCCGGACGTCGGGCCGGTGATCGGGCATCCGATCCGGACGCGGGCCGACGTCCAGACGATCACGCCGCTGGACCAGGAGCAGGTCAGTCCGGTGGCCTCCGCGATCGGGCAACTCGTCTCGGCACTGGGTGACGTCCCGCTGATCGGCTTCGCCGGTGCGCCGTTCACGTTGGCGTCCTACCTCGTCGAAGGCGGACCCAGCCGCAATCACGAGCGCACCAAGGCGATGATGCTGGGGGAGACCGAGACCTGGCACGCGCTGATGACGGCGCTGACGGACGTCACCATCGCGTTCCTGCGTACGCAGGTCGAGGCGGGCGTCGACGCGATCCAGGTGTTCGACTCGTGGGCCGGCACGCTGTCGCTGGCCGACTACCGCACCTACGTGCTGCCCCACACTGCCCGGGTGTTCACGTCGCTGGCCGCCCACGGGGTCCCGATGACGCACTTCGGCGTCGGCACCGCCGAGCTGCTCGGCGCCATGTCGGAGGCCGTCACCGGACATGACGTACCCGCCGTCGTCGGCGTCGACTGGCGCACGTCGCTCACCGATGCCGCCGGGCGGGTCCGTCCGGGCTGCGCGTTGCAGGGCAATCTGGATCCCGTGGTGCTGCTGGCGGGCTGGCCGGTGGTGCAGCGCGCCGTGCGCGCGGTCGTGGAGGACGGTCGGCGCGCCGTCGACGCCGGCGCGCTGGGCCACGTGTTCAACCTGGGGCACGGTGTTCTCCCGGCGACCGACCCGGCGGTGATCACCGACGCCGTGGCCTTGGTGCACGAGCTGTGAGTGCCGCGTATTGCATTGTCGGCGGCGGCATTTCCGGTTTGGTGGCTGCCTATCGGCTCCGGGTGGTGGCCGGTCCCGATGCATCGATCACCGTGCTCGACCCTGCCGATCGGCTGGGCGGCGTGCTGCGCACCGAGCGCCTCTGCGGCCAGCCGCTCGACGTCGGCGCCGAGGCGTTCGTCGCGCGCAGGCCGGAGGTGCCCGCGCTGCTGGGCGAACTCGGATTGTCCGGAAAACAGATCTCCACCACCGGTGCGCGTCCGCTGATCTACAGCGAGGGCAGGCTCCATCAGCTCCCCGCCGACACGGTCAACGGCATCCCGTCGCGGCCGTCGGCGCTGACCGGACTGGTGGACGACGCGACGATCCGGTGGATGCTCGATGAACCTCGCCGGCCGTTCTCGTGGCGCCCGGGCGCCGACCCCACGGTCGCCGAGCTCGTCGGTGACCGGTTCGGCGAACAGGTGGTCATCCGCTCCGTCGACCCGCTGCTCGCCGGGGTGTACTCCGGGTCTGCTGCCACGATCGGCATCCGCGCGGCGGCGCCCACCGTGGCGACGGCGCTGGACAACGGCGCCCGCAGCCTGTCCGAGGCGGTGGCCGCGGCGCTGCCGCCGCCGCGGGCCGATTCGGTGTTCGGGGCGATCGAGGGTGGCTATCAGGTGCTCCTCGACGAACTGGTGCGCCGGTCCGGGGTGAAGTGGGCACAGGTTGCGGTGCGTACCGTGCGCCCGGCAGCGAGGGGCTGGGAGCTGGTCGACGACGAGGGCAGCCGGTGGCGCGCCGACGCGGTGGTGCTGGCGGTGCCCGCACCCCGAGTGCCGTCCCTGGTCGAGGATTTGGCGCCGCGCACCGCGGCGGCGGCGCGCCGGATCCCGGTGGCCTCGGCCGCCGTCGTGGCGCTGGCGTTGCCCGGCGGCACGCCACTGCCCGAGCAGTCCGGGGTGCTGGTCGCCGGGCCCGGCCCGTTGCGGGCCAAGGCCGTCACGCTGTCGTCGCGCAAATGGGGTCGGCGGGGCAGCGCCGAGATGGTCCGGCTGTCCTACGGCCGGTTCGCCGACGATCTGGCGCGCAATACCGGTGACGAGGAGCTGCTCGCGTGGGCGGAGCAGGATCTCGCGACGTTGTTCGGGATCGCGGCCGATCCGGTGGACAGCCGGGTGGTGCGATGGATCGACGCGATGCCCCAGTACGGGCCCGGGCATGCTGACCTGGTCGCGGAGTTGCGTGCGGGACTACCGCACGGTGTGGTCGTGGCCGGTGCCTACCTGGACGGCATCGGGGTGCCCGCGTGTGTGGCGTCGGCCACCCGGGCGGCCGCTGCGCTGGTGGTCGACGCCGGTCACGGGGCCTAGCGCCCGGGGCGAGCGCCACGTCGCGGAATCGTCGCGTGGCACGATAGGCCCATGGCCAAGCTCGATTTCGACGAACTGAACTCCACGATCCGGTACCTGATGTTCTCGGTCTTCGCCGTGACACCGGGTGCGCTGGCCGTCGAGGAGGACGCACGCGCAACGATCGCCGACGACACCGCGACCTTCTTCAAGCGTCAAGAGGACAACGGGGTCGTGGTGCGCGGGCTCTACGACGTCGCCGGGATGCGCGCCGACGCCGACTTCATGATCTGGACCCACGCCGAGAACGTCGAGGCGCTGCAGGCCACCTATTCCGATTTCCGCCGCACCACCACGCTGGGGCGCGCGTCGACGCCGGTGTGGAGCAACGTCGCCCTGCACCGGCCCGCGGAGTTCAACAAGAGCCACATCCCGGCCTTCCTCGCGGGCGAGGAAGCCGGTGCCTACATCTGCGTCTATCCGTTCGTGCGGTCGCTGGAGTGGTACCTGCTGCCCGACGAGGAGCGCCGCCGCATGCTGTCCGAACACGGAATGGCGGCGCGGGGCTACAAGGACGTGCGCGCCAACACTGTGCCGGCGTTCGCCCTGGGTGACTACGAGTGGCTGCTCGCGTTCGAGGCGCCGGAGTTGCACCGCATCGTCGACCTGATGCGGGACCTGCGCGCCACCGACGCGCGCAGGCACGTGCGGGAGGAGACACCGTTCTTCACCGGTCCGCGGGTGACCGCCGAGAAGCTCGTCGCGGCGCTGCCGTAGTTCGGAGCGGCGCCGACGGGCTAGGCCTGCGCCGGCGCCAGACGCAGCGAAATCGAGTTGATGCAGTAGCGCTGATCCGTGGGCGTGGGATAACCCTCGCCCTCGAAGACGTGGCCGAGGTGGCTGTGGCAATTGGCGCACAGCACCTCCACGCGACGCATGCCCATCGAATCGTCGGTCCGCAGGATCACCGCATCGGAATCGGCGGGATCGAAGAAAGACGGCCACCCGCAATGGGATTCGAACTTCTCACTGCTGCGGAACAATTCGGCTCCGCACGCGCGGCACTGATACACGCCTTCGGTCGTGGTGTCGGTGTACTCACCGGTGAACGGCCGCTCGGTGCCCGCCTGCCGCAGCACCGCGAACTCCTGCGGGGTGAGCCGCTCCCGCCACTGGTCGTCGCTGAGCATCAGCTTGGGACCTGACGCAGAACCCGATTCGGCACCTGTCGCTGTCATGGCTCCAGGTTACTCGGGCGGCCGGGCAGCGGGTTGGAGCTGTTTCATCCACGGCGGATCGATGCCCTCGTCGAGGCGGCCGTCCTCTTTCGCATCGAGATAGCGGAACAGCAGCACCGAGAACACCACGATGACGATCAGCGACCACCCGTAGGTGATCTTGAGGTACTCCAGCGCGCGCCCGGTGGACGGCACCTGCCACAGCAGCCAGCGATCCATGGTCAGGAAGCCGTAGACCGCCAGCCACGCGACCCAGTTCCGGATCACCGAGTTCGGCAGGACGACGGTCATCAGGAAGGGGAACAAGGCAATCGAGTAATAGCCCTGCCCCAGGGACAGCACCAGCCAGGACGTCACCAGCAGCACACCGGAGGACGTCATCATCCAGAAGAACGTGTCGCGGGTGCGGTAGTAGCGGTACAGCATCCAGAGCGCGGCGGCGCCGAGCACGATGAAGGTGATGCGCAGCGCCATGATCAGCCACATCGGAAGGCCGAAGTAGACGCCGTTGCCCAGGATCGAGCTGTTGAAGTAGTCCCGGGTGGACAGGATGTACGGCACGGTGCGGGTGATGAAGCTCATCGGGTCGCTGATCAGCGGCCACGCGACGATGTTGAACACCAGCGGAACCGCGAACGCCGTCGCCAGGGCGCGCCACTGCCGATTGAGCAGCGGCAGCAGCAGTAGCGGTGCCAGCAGTGGTTTGACCACAAGCGTCAGCCCGATGCTCACGCCGGCCCACCATTCGTGGCTGCGGTTGCCGTCCAGCAGCCAGCGGAAGAACAGCACCTCCAGCAGGAGCATGACGCCGTTGATGTTGCCGAACACGAGTGTGTTGGTGACGCTTTCGGTGCTGAACATCGCCAGCAGCAGTGCGGGTGCGGCCACCGAGGTCAACGTGAAGTTGAACAGTCGCAGCAGGAAGTACCCCGCCAGCACGATGGCGAGCGAGTTGAAGAAGATGAACCAGTTCCGCGACGCGACCTCGGGCAGATAGCCGAAGGGCGCCATGATCAGCGTGCCGCCCGGCGGGTACAGGTAGTGCGGGTCCACCTGGTTGAAGTTCTCGTTGTAGATGTCCCAACCGAACTTGAAGTTGATCACCGCGCGGTAGACGGGCGCGTAGTCGTCGGTGATGTAGCGGTTGAAGACGAGCACGTAGCTGCGGTGGATGACCGCCATGATGGCCAGCGGCCACAGGACCGATCTCAACACCTGCGCCGCGGTGGGGGGGGAGGTGCGAGGTCGGAAGGCGGTCAGAACAAGATCGCGCACGTCACGCACCGTACACCCAGCCCTCGGAGCGGTCGGTCAGGCCGGGCAGTACGTGTCGGTGGACGGCAGCTCGCCGGACTTCAGGTACTCGATGACCGGGGGCAGAGCGCAGGGCGAGTAGATGGTCGCGCCGTGCCCGACGCCCTGCCACATCACCCGGCGGTTGGACGAGCCCGCGTTGATCGCCGTCGCGGCGACGGCCGCCACGCCCTCGTTGCCGACGATCGGGTCGTTCTGCACACCGAGGAGCAGGGTCGGGATGTTCAGTTCGCTGGGCTCCTTCGGCGCACTTCCGCTGGGCCAGTTCAGGCACTTCACCATGTCGAGCGCGCCCACCGTGCCGAATTGGGGGTACATCCGGCCCCAGGCGACGACGAGTTCCCTGACCCGGTCCGGGGTGGGCCGGTTGAGCGCATCGCTGCAGCCGTTGACGAACTGGCCGTCGGTCTGGCGCAGCGTCTCCGCCTGGTTGATCAGATTGTTCAGGCGATTGGTGTTGCCGGATTGGGCGTCGGCGATCGCCAGCGCGAGTTCGGTACCCGAGTCGACCCGGCCGCCGCGCGGGAAGCCCAGGGCGGTCGAGATGGCGTCGGCGACGGCGGCCACCGAGGCGCCGCCCGGTCCGCTGCCGTTACGCGCCTGCGTCAGCAGTGCATCGACCGCAGCCTTGGGATCGGGACCCAGCGGGCAGTTCGTGGCCTGGCACTGCGTGGCCCACGCATCGAGGGCGGCCTGCTCACCCTTGACCCGCTGCTCGGTCGCCGCTTCTGCGGAGATGCCCAGCGGCAGCGGGGAGTCCAGGATCAGCCGAGCCACCTTGTTGGGGTGCGTTCCCGAGTACGCGAGCGCCACCTGGGCGCCGTTGCCGATGCCGAGCAGCGCGAGTGCGGGCACATCCCAGGTGGTGCGGAGCCGCTCGATGTCCTCCGCGGCGTGCGCATTGTCGTAGGCCGAGTCGCCGGGGGCGATGGTGTCGGTGCAACTGGTGGTCGCTGTCATGGTGACGGCGCCGAGGTTGGCGACAGGGTCGTCACCGGACTGGAACTGGGCCTGCTCGAACATCTCCTGCCGGTCGAACAGGTCGCGGCAGTCCAGGGCGCCCGACATTCCGATGCCACGTCGGTCCACCGACACGATGGGGTGGTTCTTCAGCACGTCGGCGCCTGCGCGGGACAGCCATACCGGCAGCTGCACCGACGAGGGCAGGTCCGAGCCGGTGGTCATCACCAGCGGTCCGGCGTCTGCGGGTGTCTCGACCGATGTCGCCCGGACCACCCCGATGCTGACCGTTCCGGTGGCGCCGTTGATCGAGTCGAGGTCCGCGTCGTAGCTGGCGCAGTCGAGCTTCACCCCGGGCAGCGCCTGCACCGCTGCCGCCGCGAACACGCGTGACGTGCAGTCACGCCACGACAGGTCGTTCTTGGGAACGTCGACGGTGGGCGGCCCGGGCGGTTGATCGCTGGTCTGCGGTGCCCCCTGCGGGCCGGCCCCGGAGTCGGTGGCGTAACGCGGATTGGCGGCCAAACCGGGCGAACACGCCGTCAGCGGTAGGACGATGGCCAGCGTTAGGACGACAGCCGGCACCACACGACGCATGGGGACCACAGTACTGATCGGCTACCGGCGGCTGTCTGCAGCGCCGCGCCGCCGGTCGCGGGTGTAGCGCAGGTACAGATAGCCGGCGTCGTCGGTGAGCGCGTGGCGCAACGCCATACCGCTGCGCACCTCGCCGGGGCCGGACACGATGCGGCCGGCATGTCCGCCCACCAGAACCGGCGAGACGGTCACGCACAGCTCGTCGAGCAGGTCCTGCTCGGTGAACAGGCCCAGGATGCCGGGGCCGCCCTCGGTCAACACGCGCCGCAGTCCGCGCTCGGCGAGCGCGGCGAGCACGGTCGGCAGGTCCACCGAGTCGGGCTCGGCGCCGGATGCGTCGACGACCTCGGCCAGCGACCCCAGGCGGCGCCGGGTGTCGTCCACCGCGTCGGCGGACGTCAGGACCAGCGGCACCACCTCGGTGCGGTGGAACAGCGTCGTGTCGCGGTCGATCTGCCCCGACCGGGTGAGCACGGCGATGGGCGGTATCTCGGCCTGACCCCGGTCGCGGCGGGCGAGCCGCTCCGCGGCGCCCATCTGCGCGCCCGAGTAGTTCTCCACCCGCGCGGTCGTGGCACCCACCACGATCACGTCGGCGAGCCGGCGCAGCGCGGCGAACACGGCGCGGTCACCGTCGCCGCCCAGGTCTCCGGATTTCCCGCCTGTGGTGGCGCCGCCGTCGATCGAGGTGATCATGTTCCCGCGCACCCAGCACGACGGCACGTCGTCGGGGTAGGCGTAGCGCCGGGTGAGGTCGTCCGGGCTTATCCCTGCGACTCCACCGAGGAGTGTGAACTGCGTCCCGTCACTGTCGTCGGACATACGCAGAATCACAGCACGCCGTTAAGGTGCCTGCATGCAGGCGTCCAGTATCAGCTCCGGCGATGTCGAGCATCTGACCGATCGACATCCCAGCGTCACTCCGGAACGACTGATCGCCCAGCTGATCCCGCCGCCCACATTCGCCGACGTCAGCTTCGACACCTACCGCCCCGATCCGGCCGAGCCGTCCCAGTCGGCGGCGGTCCAGACCTGCCAGACGTTCGCCGAGCAGGCGGTGCAGCGCCGAGCGGGCAAGAAGAAACTGTTCGGCAAGCGCGAGGTGCTGCCGGGCGTCGGGGTCTATCTCGACGGCGGCTTCGGTGTCGGCAAGACCCATCTGCTGGCGTCGTCCTATTACGCGGTGGGCTCGGAGTACAAGCGTGCCTTCGCCACCTTCGGTGAGCTCACCCAGCTGGCCGGGGTGTTCGGATTCGTCGAGTGCATCGAGTTGCTCTCCGAATACGTACTGCTGTGCATCGACGAGTTCGAGCTCGACGACCCGGGCAACACCACGCTGATCTCGCGGCTGCTGTCGGCGCTCGTGGAGCGGGGGGTGTCGGTGGCCGCGACGTCCAACACGCTGCCCGAGCAGCTCGGCGAGGGCCGTTTCGCCGCGCAGGACTTCCTCCGTGAGATCAACACGCTGGCATCGATGTTCACCACCGTGCGGATCGAGGGACCCGATTACCGGCACCGCGATCTGCCGCCTGCGCCCGAGCCGCCGAGCGACGCCGAGGTCGCCGGGTGGGCAGCCGGCGTGGCCGGCGCCACGCTCGACGAGTTCGACGCGCTGTGCGCGCACCTGGCCACCATGCACCCGTCGCGCTATCTGACGTTGATCGAGGGCGTCTCGGCGGTGTTCATCACCGGTGTGCACACCATCGACGACCAGAACGTCGCGCTGCGGCTGGTGTCGCTGACCGACCGCCTCTACGACGCAGGCATCCCGGTGGTCTCCTCGGGCACCAAGCTCGACACCATCTTCAGCGACGAGATGCTCGAGGGCGGATTCCGCAAGAAGTACCTGCGCGCGACATCGCGCCTGCTCGCGTTGACCGCCGCAGGTCAGGCTGGCCGCACCAGCACGTAGTCGGCCTCGATGTGGCCGCCGAGCCGGAACGTCTTGGTGCCGGTGATCGTGAAACCGTGCTTGGCATAGAAGCGTTGCGCGCGCGCATTGCGCTGGTTCACGCCGAGCCAGACGCACGCCGCTCCCAGGGTGGCCGCGTTCTGCACGACCGCGGCCATCAGTGCCGCCGCCACACCGGCGCCGTGAGAGTCGGGCAGCACATACATCTTCGACAGCTCCACCGCGGGGCGGTCGGGGACCGCAGCGGCGACGTCGGGGTCATCGGGTACACCGCGAATCATCATGGCGTACCCGAGGATTCGGCCGTCGTCGACAGCCGTGAGGACGATGCGGGCCGGGTCGGCGAGGTAGTCGGCGAACCGGTCGCGTGAGAGGTTCTCGGTGATGAACGCCGCCACGTCGTCGGGTCCCACCGACGGGGGGCAGGCCAGCGGAAAGGTGCGGGCGGCGACGTCGGCGAGTTCGGTCAGCCCTGCCGTGGTGGCCTGTTCGACCCTCAGGCCACGTTCCACTGGGCCAGGCGGTGTCCGGTGATCTTGTCGATCAGCACCACGTTCGACACCAGGTCGCGGTAGCAGTCCCACCAGACGCCGCCGGTGAAGGTCTGGCCGACCTGCGCGCGCTGCATCATGTTCTGCAGGGCATCCGGGGCGTCGCTGTTGCGCGGCTCGTAGGCGTCACCGGTGGGCGTCACCCCCCGGAAGGAGTAGGTGATCGCCATCGCGTAGGGGGTGGGTACCTTCACCGGGGTGACCGTGACGTCGGCCCGGAACACCTGATAGCGCGGCGCCCGCGGGGGATATCCGAAGCCCGGCGGCGGAACGGTGGGCACGATGTTGCTGACTGCCACGTCGGCGACCAGACCTTCGAACTCCACCCGCAGCGTCTCACCGAGGCGGCCGATGGGAATGGTGGCCGCGGGGGCCGGCGGCGCCAGCACACCGCCGACCGCGGCCAGGGTGGCGATGAGGAACACGAGCCAGCGACGCATGCTTGGCATGATCGCACACCGGCGTGGGGGTCTGGATGGTCTTGGGTGTCAGGACGTCCAGGGGCCGACGCCGCCGACCTTGTCGATGCGGATCCGGGTGAGGAAACCGGGGGGCGCGTCCGGCGGCGGGAACGGGGTGCCCGGGGCGGCCAACGTCTTCGCGAGCTCCGCGAGCAGTTCCGGCGCTCCGCCTTCGACGATGCGTGCGGTGCCGGTGACCGACAGGTAGGGCCGCATCACCTGGCCGGGGCCGTCGGGGGAGACGATGGTGACGGCGACGCGCGGGTCACGGCGGACGTTGCGCACCTTCTGGTGCTCGGCGAGGTGGGCGGTCACCAGTTCGTCGCCGTCCGGGGTGGACTGCAGGGCCACCCAGACGACTGTCACCTGAGGGCTGCCGTCGGCGTTGAGGGTGACCAGGGTGGCGTCGGCACCGTCGCCGATCAGGGCGCGTGCGGCGTCGTTGACTCTCATGTCACGTTCTACGGCTACACCGGCGGTTTCATTCCCTCACGCGGCTTCCAGATCCAGCAGCATCGTCTTGGCGTGGGTGCCGCCGACGTACTGGCCGGTGGTCCCGTCGGAGCGCACCACGCGGTGACACGGGATGACGACCGGGAGTGGGTTGTGGGCGCAGGCGGTACCGACGGCTCGCACGGCCCCGGGCCTGCCGATGGCGGCGGCCACTGCGGCGTAGCTCGTCCGCCGGCCGTACTCGATGACCCGCAGGTGTTCGACGACGCTGCGGCGGAATCCGGCGGCGAGGCGGAGGTCCATCGCCACGTCAAAGCTAGTGCGCCCCTTGGTGAAATACTCCTCGAGTTGACGCGCGACGGGGTCCAGCCGCGCCGGCGCACGCAGGATGCGCGGGCTCACTGCGCCGGCGAGCCGCGACAGGACGGCGTCGTGATCCTCGATGTCGAAGGCGACCCGGATCAGACCGACGGTGGTGGCGGCCAGCAGCAGGGTTCCCACGGGTGTGTCGACCGTGCGGTACGCGATGTCGAGAAGCCCGGCGGGTTCGGCGGCATCCGCCAGTCCGTCGTGCAGACGCTGCAACGTCAGTTCCTGGTCGGGCAGGGGCGCGTCGAAGACGGTGTCGTTCATGCTGTTTCATCCTTGCCGTAGGAGGTGCGGAGGGTCTTGATGCCGTCGGCGGCGGCCCGGCGTGCGGCCGCGGGGGAGTTGCCGAGGATGACGGCGATCTCGGTGAAGGGCAGCCCGGCGAGGTGGTGATAGGCCACGGCGTGGCGTTGTTTGTCGGGCAGTCGCTGCACTGCCTCCCACAGGTCCGGGTCGCGGTCCGCGGGGTCGGCGCGGGCATCGGCGCGCTCGGGCAGCGCGTCGGTGGGGACGGCGCGTCGTGACCGGGCCCGTCCGAGGTCCACGGCGCGCCGGTGTGCGATGGTCACGAGCCAGGCCTCGACGTTGGCGTCCTCCGGCAGGTCGGGATAGGCCCGCAGCGCCGACAGGAACGTCTCGGACCAGGCGTCTTCGGCGTCGACGGGTCCGACGACGGCGCGACAGACCCGCAACACCGTGGCGCCGTGGCGGGCCACCACCTCTTCGAATGGACGCATCGACACATCATGAAGACGCCGCGGCGGGTCCGGATGTGAGATCACTTCGGGGCGAAGGCCTCCAGCGCCTCTGTGAGCTCGCGTTCGAAGCGGTCCCAGTCGATCCCGAGGCTGTGCAGGACGCCGTCGCCGTCTTCCTCCTCGTAGAGGGCCAGCAGGATGTGTTCGGTGCCCACGTAGTTGTGCCCCAGCCGCAGTGCCTGCCGGAACGTCAGTTCCAGGGCCTTCTTGGCGCGCGCGTCGAACGGGATCAGGGCGGGGA
The DNA here is from genome assembly GCF_900637195.1 of Mycolicibacterium aurum. Lineage (NCBI taxonomy): Bacteria > Bacillati > Actinomycetota > Actinomycetes > Mycobacteriales > Mycobacteriaceae > Mycobacterium > Mycolicibacterium aurum. The sequence goes on from NZ_LR134356.1 coordinate 2,427,389, forward strand.
CGTCGCCGACGCTGGGCGGCAACGTGATCCGGTCGGCCACCGTGGCCGGATCGATGCCCTGCCCGATGACCAGACGTGCGGCCAGCCCGGTCGGATCGGCGAACAGGCCGAGGATCAGGTGCACCGGCTGGATCTCGGCGTTCCTCGCCTCGTGGGCCCTGTTCTGCGCCTGCACGATGACGGTGCGCGCGCGGTCGGTGAAGCGGCTGAAGCCGGCGGCCGGGTCGAGCGCGGCGGAGTCGGCTGGTGTCTTGGGGACGAAGCGTTTCTGGGCCGCCTGTTTGGTGACGCCCATGCATCTGCCGATCTCGGTCCAGGACGCGCCGGAGCGGCGGGCCTGGTCGACGAAGTGGCCGATGAGGTGGTCGGCGACCTCGCCGAGTGCCTCGGCGGCCAGGACGGCGTCGGTCAGCTGTTCGAGGGGTTCGTCGTGGACGGTGGTGATGACCTCGATCAGGTCGTCGAGCCGGACAGGGTGGCTGATCTTGGACGCGTCACTCATGCGTCAACCATAGGTTGACGCATCCGCAGCGTCAACCTTGGGTTGACGACTCACCACGCGGATATCCGCGCCGTACCGCCCGGTCCAGGATGCCGAGGGTCGCGCGCAGTGCCAGCTCGGAAACCACCGGGAAGATGCCGGCGTCGCGCCAGTGCTGGTCGATGTCGGACCAGTCGTAGAACGACGTGACGAGCGTGCCGTGCTCGGCGGGTTCGAGCCGGTAGCCGTACACGTGGCCGATCTGTGGCCGGATCTGACCCAGAATCGTCCACGCGATCAGGGCGTCCTGCTCGAACTCGCTGATCTGCACCGTCACGTCATAGCGGCCGAGCTCGGGGAAGTCGTTGAGCGCTTCGCGGTCCATGTGGACGACGAATGTGTCGCCGACCGCGCGTACGGGTTCGCCGTCGGCGTCTTGCAGCATCCCGGTGGCGTCGATGGCCACGTGGCCCTGGGGGTCACACAGGACGGCGAAGATGTCGGCGGCAGGGGCGGCGATCGTGCGGGGCACCTCGATGCGATCAGTCATGGCTCGATCGTGTCATGCAGTGGCATGGGTCACTCAAGTGTTTCGTTCTGCGCGAAGGTCGGGAATCCGAACGAATGATGCGGGCAAACGACAAGAGCGCCATACAACCGAGGATGTTGCGCCGCGCGTTGGACTTCATCCAGGACAACGCCCAGTACGACATCACGATCCGCGATATCGCGGCGGCCGCCGACGTGACACCGAGGGCGATCCAGTACGCCTTCCGCGAGCACCTGGACATCACGCCGCTGGAGTACCTGCGGCGGATCAGGCTGGAGCGGGCACATCAGGAGCTCAAATCCGCCGATCCGGCGTATGACACGGTCACCTCGATCGCCGGGCGATGCGGGTTCAGCCATCCCGGCCGGTTCAGCAGTGCCTATAAAGAGGTGTTCGGTACCGAGCCCAGCCGCACGCTGCGCAGCTCGTAGACGCCGGGATTACATCGGGGTGAAACCGACTCCGTTGAACTTGCCGGCCTGCCAGCTGCCGTCCATGCAGACCAGCGGGCGGCCGTCGGGGGCTTGGGCGGCAGATTGCGGCTTGGGGCAGCGGCCGCCGATGTCCTGGACACCGAACAACTCGTAGGTGATCTGCCACAGCCCCGTGTAGATCGGCGGCCACTGGTTGGGGATCCACCGGCACTGCATCGCCTGGCCGCCCGGTCCGCGGCCGAACGTGAAGCGATCCAGATTGGTGCACGCCCCGGCAATTTGGGCGTCGTAGCTCATTCCGGGGACGTCGGTGGCGTAGCGCCCGGGGTTGTCCGGATACATCGGTCCCGGTTCGGCCACGGCGCCGGGAGCTGCGCACAGGGCGGCAGCGGCGACCGCGGTCGCTGCGAACATTTCGCGGATCATCTTCCACCCCTGCGTCGTCAGAACCCGTACCGGCGTACCGCGAAACATTAGCTCGTGACCCGCGGGTGCCGTGAGCTTTCGGTCCCCCGACACGATCTCGGCCCGCCACCCGGGGGGTAGGTGGCGGGCCGAGGGTATCGGGTCACTCACGTTCGGTTCTCAGGCGAACACCTTTGAAGCTATGGCCCCAACCTGAGAGCGGCCTAATAGCCAGTTAGGTCCCCGCTACGAAAGTGGCGACGCCAGTGGACGTCATCGGGCCTTCACTCGGAGCACCGACGCCGGGACCCAGTGCGTCACCGGGTCCTTCTCGCTGCCGTGGGTGACCCGGTAGGTGACCAGTCCCCACCAGCGGCCTTGTTCACTGAGGCCCCAGCAGGTCAGCAGTCCCTCGACGATCGAGTCCATCTGCAGACCCTTGGGGTGATAGCGGCCCTCGCAGTGCGGCTCTCGCGGGAACAGCGCGACCAGGTCGACCAGGACGGTTTGTGGCGGATGCACGCGGCGGAACACGGCGCGCAGCGGTTGGCCGCCGTGCCCGATCTGCTGCATCGCCATCGTTCGATCATATGTTCGATAAGGCCGGCAGTGTGGGGGGATCGCTGTGACATCGCGCCGGTGCGCATATCGCCGGCACATACAGGAAAGGCCCGGCGAATGCCGGGCCTGAACTGCGGTAATGCTGGTGCGCGATACTGGGATTGAACCAGTGACCTCTTCCGTGTCAGGGAAGCGCTCTCCCGCTGAGCTAATCGCGCCGGGAACACCTTGGAGGTGGAGACGGGAATCGAACCCGTGTGCACGGCTTTGCAGGCCGTTGCCTCACCACTCGGCCACTCCACCGCTGGGCTTGATGCCACTGCAACCCCGAGCGGATGACGGGATTCGAACCCGCGACCCCAACCTTGGCAAGGTTGTGCGCTACCAACTGCGCTACATCCGCGCGCCACGGGCGAGATCGTCGCCCGTCGCGATGCAGAACGATAGTCCACGCACTCCGGCGTACACAAATCCCTTGCTCGTCTCGGCGTGCCGAGGATTAGAACAGGGTGTATCCCTGGCGGGAGAGGGTGAATCCGTGGCCGTCGGCGTTCGAGCACCGCATGCCGGCGGGCTCGCTGGTGCAACTGATCCCGCCCCCGGCCCGAAACTGGCCGTAGGTCAGCACGGGCCCGCTGCCCAAGGTGGTGTCGCCGGCGCAGACGAAGGCGGCCGGCCCCGTCGGGCCCAGGGTGATGCCCTGTCCGTAGTCGGTGAAGTCCGGACAGTCCGCCGGTCGAGGGGGAGGGTTCCAGTCCCGCGCCGCGATGTCGCACCGCACCATGTCCTCGGCCAGGATGCATCCGATGTTGCCGCTCGGGGACGTGAAGCCGATCAGGTCGGCAGCGGCGACCGGGGCGCTGAACGCGGCCGCGCCGGCCAGCGCGGCCGCTGTCGTCCACACCCCGCACCCCATGGCGCGCACATTACCGAGCAACGGCCTGGTAGGCGGGTTGACGGCGCGAACTCGGAGCCATCGGATTCTGGGGTGAACGGTGCCGCGTGTTAACCTTCTGCCTCGTTCGCTTCGTCGAGTATCCGGTCTCGTAGCTCAGTGGGAGAGCGTCCGCCTCACACGCGGAAGGTCGCTGGTTCGAAACCAGCCGGGACCACCACCAAAATCACAGGTTGAAGGCTGGATTTTCGACCCCTTCGGGCTCCCCGGGATACCGCCGGCGCCTTGCCGAATAGTCACGGTGGGGCCGACGTTGTTGCCGGGTCCCCGCCCGACAGTCGTGGCACCGTCCGCCACCCACCCGTCGCAGTGCCCTACGTTCGTCGCCTGCGAGGTCGCCCGACGTTTGGACCGCTATGCGGAACCGTATCGGCTAGATCGGACATAAAGCGCAGAAACGTATGATGGCTGCAGCGGCCACGCACTGCGACGTGGTCTGATGATGCTCGTCGTTGACGTTCGTGGACTATGGTCATACGCTTTGGGCAATTACGTCCATGCGCCCGGCCCATCAGCCGCCAGCGGAAGTTGAGATGCCGATGACCGTGCCCACGCCCGCTCCGAATGTCTTCGACGCCGGCCTGCCCACATTCACGTACAGCCTCACCGCCACTCCGCAGGACATCCTCGGGGATGTGCGGACGGCGCAATCGTGCGCGCCCATGGCGATCGGTCCGCTCGGTCCAGAGATCCTCTCCTACGATCTTGCTCGGGAAATGTTACGAGACAATAGGTTTCGTCTGCCGCCAGGCATCACGCTGGCAGCCCAGGGCATTACTTCAGGTCCGCTGTTCGACAAGCTGACGAGCAGCCTCCTCGGTCTGAACGGTGCACCCCACGTCCGCCTGCGCAAACTGGTGTCCAAGGCGTTCACTCCGCGCGCGACGGCACGCCTTCAGGACACGATTCACGAGGTGATGAACGGGCTGATCGATCAGGTGATGGACGCCGGGCGGTGCGACGTCGTGACCGATATCGCGCGCCCCTATCCCACCCCGATCATCTGCGCGCTGCTCGGCGCACCCTCCCAGGATTGGCAGCTGTTCGCGGACTGGACCGAAGAGATATTCAAAGCCTTCAATTTCCAGACCGACGTCACATTCGATGAGTCCGCGATCATGGGGGCGTGGGGTGAACTCGACGCCTACGTCGACGACATGGTGGCCGCCCGTCGAGGCAGCCTGACCGATGACCTGCTCTCCGAACTCATTCGCGCCGAGAGCGACGGCGACCGGCTCACTCTCGACGAATTACGCGGGCTGGCGGCCGGCTTCTTGATGGCGGGAACGGACACCACGCGAAACCAACTCGCCGCGTCGGTGCAGGTGCTCTGCGAGCATCCCGACCAATGGGCGAAGTTGCGCGACCAACCAGAGCTGGCGATGCAGGCGGTCGAGGAAAGCATGCGTCACTCCCCGGCGGCATGCATCGTGCCGCGGGTCGCCACCGAGGACGCCGAATTCGGCGGGTACACCTTCCCGGCGGGTACCTTCGTCCTCGTCAACACCCTTGCGGCCAATCGTGATCCGGCGATCTATGACGACGCCGACCGCTTCGACATCGCACGCAAAGACGTCCCCGCCATCCTGACCTTCGGCGGCGGCGCCCACTACTGCCTGGGGGCGAACCTCGCACGTCGCGAGCTGGCCGAAGCGCTCGTGGTCCTGACTCGACGTCTGCCTGCACCTCGTCGCGTCGGGCCGGCCCCGTGGAAATCCGTGCTCGGAATGACCGGTCCGACAACACTTCCCGTCGACTTCAGCAACAACAGGCTTGTGGCGGCCGATGCGTAGTCGCGGCTGGGCCGGTTGCACACCGACCTCAGACGAAGAGGCGATTGCCCGCATTCTGGATGCGGTCGATGAGGTGGTCGCCGAAACCGGATCAGCGATGCGTCTGGCCGACGTCGCCCGCAGGCTCGGGGTGACCCGCCAGACGGTGTATCGCTACTTCCCCAACGCCGACGCTCTGCTCATCGCCAGTGCGATGCGTGCAGCCGACGGTTTCATCGATCACGTCGTCGAACACGTGAGGGGAGACAAAGATCCCGTCACCGCCGTCGTTGAGTGCGTCTCATTCGCAGTCGAGAAACTCGCAGGCGATCCGCAGCTGGAGAGCCTCCTCGCCATGCGACCCGAAGGCGAAGCGATAACCTCGCTCACCTCCACAACGGCGATCACACTGTGCGTGTCGTTCTTCCACCGCCTCGACGTCGACTGGCAGCTTCACGGCTTCGACGACACCGCACTGCGCGGCCTTGCCGACATGACCCTACGCACACTGCAATCCATGCTGACCGACCCTGACCCAGCGTCACGCGAAGCGGCGACGTTGCGACGCTTCGTCTCTCGATGGCTCGGCCCGGCGATTCTGCACCAGCGGATGACGTCGGTGCAGATATGACAATCATCGGCGGCCCTCGACAACGACCGCCCCGCCGCGGCTAACGCGGTGGGTCGCCGCGCCAGCTGAAGCTGTTGACGTACTTGCCCATATCGAGCGCCAGTTGAAGGCTTGCGGCCGACGGCTTGCCGGAGCCGAAGTCCGGCCCGAAGGCGCGATACGGACCCACCGCACCCGCGATCAGGGCCAGGTCGTTCTTGACGGCGACCATCACGATGATGCGTACCCGGGTGGAACTGCTCATCGCGCCCTGCGGCCAGAGGTCCACGGCCAAGCCGTATCCCGGCTGGTAGCCGACCATGGTGTTCGGGATTTCGTAGGAGGTCTTGGTGTCCGGGAACGTCTCGTTCACCAGGTCGACGGCAATCTGCTCCGCCGTTCGCCCGCCCGCGGGGCGGCTGAACAACTGCATGGTGCCGCCGTCGCCAGCCTGTAGCACCGCGGTGACCCCGTCGGCCTGCTGGGAGACCTTGTAGGCCGATCCCTCGGCTGGATAGGACACCGAGAACGCCCCGTCGGCCGAGGTGAACCGGGGATTGATCTCCACCGCCCGGTTCATCGGTGGGCTGCCGCAATCCGGCGGGCAGACGTACTTGGGCGCGGGCGTGGAGACCAGCCCGGAGAGGCCGACCAGGCCGCCGGCAAGAACGACGACAGCGATGACGAGCGCCAACGCCACCGTGCGGAACGACGTGGTCGGCGGCTTCGTCGCCGTCTCGAATGTGCCTGACTGGGTCGAGTAGCCGGGCAGCAGGCCGACGACGATCTCACCCGGGGCCGGTTCCTCGGCAAGCCGGACAGGGCGCTCGCCGCGCCGGTCCCGGCGTGACTGGCGCGAACACGCCCGCATGGCGGCGCCACACCTGGCGCAGAACGGCGCATCGGGCACCACGTGATTGCACTCGATGCACAGAATGGGCTCGGCGATGCGGACCTCGTCCTGGGCTTCGTGGAGCAGGGCCAGGTGAAGGCCGACCCGCAACGCGAACAGCGCAAACCCGGTCAACACCAGATGTAATGCCAGCTGCACTATCTGGGGGAGCCGAGCGACGTCGACCAGGCCCAGTCCGGCATAGACGGCGACCACCACGACCGCGATGAGGATGAGGATTCCCCGGACGAAGCTGCGATGGGTGTTGACCTTGGTGGGCGGTCGGGTGAACCAGAGCGCGGTGCCGATCAGTCCACCGACGGCAGCGGCGGTCAGCGGCATGGCGATTCCGCGGATGCCGGCCTCGACGAGCAGCCCGTCCATCGGACGGACGCGATTGATCATCCCGGTGGTGAACTGGGGTGCCAACCGGGTGAGCGTGGCCGCTGCGGTGAACGTCAGAGCACTCAACGCGCCGATGGCATAGCCGTCCAAGGACTCCCGCTTGCCCCGCCACGCGAGCCGGGCCACCACCGCCGGCGCCAACATGAGCAGCATGCTGCCGACCGGCACGCCGATGCCGTCGCGCAGAATCCGTCCGCCGGCGATACCCGCGCCGAGCGGCACGCCATAGGCGCGGGCCACCGCGGCTCCGGTCAGCAGCACCCAGCCGACGCCGAGGATGATGCCGAGCGTCGTGGTCAGCGCCAGGATGCTGCGCGGGATGTCATGCGAGACGCCGGATTCCCGAAGGTATAAGGCGAACAGCAGCGGAAGACCCAGAGAGGCGACCGCGATGAGCGCTGCCGGCATGCGCAGAAACGTGGCCGCGACCAGGGCCACCGCGAGCAGCCCCAAGCCCATCAGAAACACCTTGCGCGACCGCGGCGTCAGGTGCGGGAAGAGCGAACTGGTCAATGCAGGCGAGAGCAGTCGCTGCCCGGGTGCGGCGCTGAAGGCACGCGCGCGCAGCCAATGTGGGCCGTCGCCCGTGTGGTGTTCAGCCAGCGGCACACCACAGAGTCCGCAGTATTCGCCTGCGGGAACGTCGGTCTGGCACACCGGGCATTCGGTCATGCCGGTGGGAGCGCTCATCGGTACCGTCGCTTCTTCGCGCAAGCGCTCATCAGGCCTGCACCTTCTGGGCGAGTTCGATATTGCGCACCAGATTGTCGATATCCGGGGTGCCGAGCCCGGTGACCAGGTCGTAACCGGGGCCGGCGTTGTCGACGGCGTTGCCGCCCAACGTGACATCGCGGTACGACGGGCGGGGTGCACCCTCGGCGATGCGATACAGCAGCGGGTTGATGTCGCCGATGAGAGTTCCGCCGTTCTCCAGCAGGAACTGGTTCATCACCGCGGTCAGGCCGGCCCAGATCGGCGCCGACTGTGAGGTGCCGCCACCGACCACAACCTGATCATTGAGCACGAACTTCACCCCGGTGAACGGATCGGCCACTGCGGCGACGTCCGGCGTCATGCGCCTGCCGTTGTGGCGGTCGGGGTCGACAGCCGCGGCGGCGGTGCGTTGCCAGGGTGGCATGTCGAAGAGTGCCGACACGCCGCCGCCGGTGCCCTGGGACAGCGGGACGTCGAACCAGGTCTGTTCGGACACCCACGTCCCGTCGGCGGCGGTGGACAGGGTGGTGCCACCGACGCTGGTCATTTCGGGCAGCGACGCGATCGAGTCGAGGCCGATGTCCTGTTCGCTCGGGGGCGAGGACCAGTCCTGTCCGCCCCGGCACTCCATCCCGGCCAGGTCGCCGCTGGCGTTGTAGGCGGTGGTGCCGCGGGACTGCGCGGCGCGCAGCGCGGACCGGACCGGAGCCAGATCGGCGGCAGTGATGAGTTTGTCGCAGCCCCAGCCGATCGAGAAGCTCCACACCGCGCCGGGGAACCGGCGGTCGGTGTCTTCGAGCATCTCGCCGATCTTGCGGTATCCGCCGCCACCTTCCACAGTCGGGCGGGCGTTCACCACCACCTTGCGCGCGTCGGGGGCAATGGCATGTGCCACTTGAAGATCCATCGACAGCTCGCCGCGCGGTTCGCCGGGTGATCCGCCGACGACCTCGGGGGTGAACTGCGGCAGGCCGAACATGCCGGCGAACGCGTCCAGGTCGGACTGTCGAAAGCCGTCGAAAGCAAAGATGACGATGGTGGCGCCTCGGCCGGTGAATCCGGCCCTGGCCAGATCGTCGGCGTTGTAGGTGCGCAGCAGCGCGTCGGGGGCCAAGCCGCGGTCGGGAACGTCGAGGGGTATGTGGTCGGGCATCGACATGTGATGCGGGATGTAGCTGAGGATCCGGCCCATCTCGGCCACCTCGGCCCGCAGGTGCTCGGGGACCGTGGGCTGATGCGGTGAGGCGTAGAAGAGCTGACCCATCCGTCCCCGGTAGTCACGCACAGACACGTCGAACGCCTGCCCGACGGCGTCCGGGGATCCCTCCACGATCACCCAGTCGTCACCCGGTCGCCACCGGACCGACAGCGACTGGTCCTGGGCCCAATCCATCAATGCTGTGGGCCGTGACTGGCCGGTGAGACTGGCGGTGACCTCGATCTTCTGCTCTTGCGCCGGGCCGAGGTCGGTGGACGCATCCAGCAGGGAGGCGTAAGGGCCGTCGATGACCCTGTCGTCGGGACGGTGCTCGTGGACGGACAGACCAATGCCCACGAGCACCGCGCCGACAAGAAGCAAGACGGCGAGCGAGCGACCAGTCACCGTTGTCATTGCTCCCAGACGAACTCAGGGCGTGGCCGGAGGCATTCCGGCCACGCCGCGTTTACTGACCGTATCTGTCGCGGTCTCCATCGACCGTCGGCTGAGGTGCCACGACCGGCGGAGTGAAGATGCCCGGACCGTCAGGGTTGGGGGCCTTCTCGGTGGGGCTCAGCGGCGGCGGCGTGGTCGTGGTCGTGGTCGTCGTGGTGGTGGTGGACTCTTCGGGGGTGCCGCTGTCGGTGCTGCACGCCGCGGTGAAGCCGATCATCGTGATGACGGCACCACCGCCAACCACTGCCGCGATGCGACGACGAAGACGAGCTGATGCCATGTTTCGGTCCTTTTCTGGTTCTGTGCTGGTTCTCCGGGCTGCGTCTTTCGCGCATAACCGTTCAAGGATCGTATTCCAATAGACGGATTTGTGGTCCGTGGAGCGAAACTTGCGGTGGCCGACCCGACGCAATCCTTGCGGTCGACTGTGAGCCAAAACCGACCGGACCGGCGAGATATTCCATGGGGTGTACCGGGGGAAGGTTTGCTACCCGGTCAGCAGGGCCGTGGTGGTGCCACGCCGCCGCGGTGAGGGTCGACCGTCAGGTCCCGAGCCCGATGAGCGAGATCATCAGCGGTAGCCCGATGATGATGAGAATTGCGCCGATGATGTCGAACGAGATGCCGGTGCGAATCATCGTGGTGATCCGTACCGCCCCGGATCCGTAGACGATGGCGTTCTGCGGAGTCGATACCGGCAGCATGAAGCCGAAGGACGCCGCGAACGTCGCCGCCAGCGCGGGCACAAACGGGTTCACACCCGCGGCGATGGCGACGGGGATGATGATCGGGACCACGACTGCCGCCGATGCAGTGTTGCTGGTGGTCTCGGACACCACGATTGCCAGGATCACGGCGAAGATGGTGATCGGGACGATGCTGGACAGGCCGAGCGCGCCGTCGACCGAGGTGCCGATGGTCTCGGCCAGGCCGGTGGAGGCCAGCAGTGCGCCGAAGATGATGCCGCTGCCGAAGAGCACGATCGTGCCCCAGTCGATCTCGGTTGCGTCCTTCCAGCGGAGGGTGAATTCCCGCTGAGCCCAATCGGTGGGGAGCAGGTAGAGCAGCGCGGCGCCGAACACCGCGACCATGCCTTCGTCGAGCCGGTCGCTGATCCATGTGTAGACGTCGGAGTCGTTGCCCGCCACCAGCGCCACGATGCCGGGCAGGACCCACAGGAACACGGTGACGCTGAAGGCGATCAGCGTGTTCTTCTCGGCCCGAGACAGATTGCCCATCTCCGCCCGCTGCTCGGCCACATAGTCGGCAACGCCGTCGATGCGTTGAATCTCGGGTTTGTTGAGTCGTATCACGATGAATGCCAGCGCCACGAACATCAACAGACAGATCGGTGCAGCCATGGCGATCCACTGCGCAAACGAAATCCGTTCTCCGGTGGCCTCTTCGATGAGACGCGGCCGATCAGGTTCGGGGGACTGCCGACCGGCGTCAGCAGACCGCCGACGCTGGCGCCGTAGGCCAGCATCAGCATGATCGCTGCACCCACCCGAACACGCAGGGGATCGAAATCCTCGGCGACCATGCCGCGGTCCTGCATGAGTTTGGCGATCACGCCGAGGATGCCGAGGGCGGTGGGCAGCAACATCGCCACCGTGGCGGTGTTCGAGACGAACGCCGACAGCAGCGCCGTGATGGCGCCGAACGCGACGATCACGCCGGTGGTGGATTGGCCGACCCGCGGCAGCGCCAGGATGCGGAAGGCGAAGCGTTTGGCCAGACCGTGTTTGAGCATTGCCTGGGCGAGGATGAACGCGCCGATGAACGTGAAGATGGTCGATGATCCGAAGGCGCCCAGGACGTCATCGGCAGGTGCCACGCCGAGAAAGACGATCACAGCCACGCCGAGTAAGCCCCCGATCGGGATGGGGACGGCCTCGGAGATCCACAGGATGATGACGCCGAGCAGGACCCCGGCCAAGGTCTGCTGTTGGGGCTCCATGCCCAGCGGCAAGACGAGAAAGGCGATGGTGACCACCGGTGCCAGGAAGAGGCCGACGGTGCGACGGCCCTTCTCGAAGCGTTCCTCAGACGGGGACAGCTGTTGCTCACCGAGACTGCGGTAGGTGGCGCTGCCGAGCAGCGCCTTGTCGACGTCTGTGCGCCGACTTCTGGGTTCGGTTGTCATGGCTCCTCCGTCGTGAGAATTGTTGTCAAATACCGCTTCTGGTAGGGAAATTCACTCTGTGTCCGGGGGTCACGCGTCGAGCAGGGCTTGCGTCAGTTGGGCGATGATCGCGTCGGTGACGTCGTCGGTCGATGCGCTGCCCCCGAGGTCGCGGGGGAGCACCCCACCGGCGGTGGTCGCCTCGATCGCGGCATCGAGGCGACGGGCCTCCTCGGCAAGTCCGAGATGGTCGAGCATCAGCGCCGCGCTGGCGATGGCGCCGATCGGGTTGCAGACGCCCTCGCCGGCGATGTCGGGAGCCGAACCGTGCACCGGCTCGAACATGCTCGGAAAGCGCCGCTCCGGGTTCAGGTTGGCGCTGGAGGCAAGACCGAGACTGCCGGCCAGCGCCGACCCGAGATCGGACAGGATGTCGGCGTTCAGGTTCGAGGCCACCACCACCGAGAGCTGCTCGGGGTGCAGGACGAACTTCGCGCTCATCGCGTCGACGAGCACGCTTTCGGTCTCGATGTCCGGGTAGTCCGCGGCGACTCGGGTGAACACCTCATCCCAGAGCACCATGCCGAACTGCTGGGCGTTGGACTTGGTCACGCTGGAGACCTTCTTCACCGTGCGGGTGCGCGCAAGGTCGAAGGCGAACCGCATGATGCGTTCGCAGCCCTTCTCGGTGAACAATGACGTCTGAAGAGCCACCTCGTTGCCCGGCCCGCGGCTGCCGAGGTTGCGCCCACCCAAGCCGGCATACTCGCCTTCGCTGTTCTCCCGCACCACAATCCAATTGAGTTCGGTGTCGTCGGCTTTGCGGAGCGGGGAGGTGACGCCGGGCAGGAAGTTGACGGGCCGGATGTTGGCCCACTGGTCGAAGCCCTGCGTGATCGCCAGCCGCAGGCCCCACAGGCTGATGTGATCGGGAACGTTCTTCCACCCCACCGCCCCGAAGTAGATCGCGTCGAAGGACCGCAGCGTGTCGAGCCCGTCGGCGGGCATCATCCGGCCCGTCTCCCGGTAGTACTCGCACCCCCACGGAAACTCGGTCCACTCGAAGACGAAGCGACCGTCCGACTGCTCGGCAAGACGGTCGAGTACCCGGCGGCCTGCGGCCACGACTTCTTTGCCGACGCCATCGGCAGGTATGGCGGCGATCGTGAACGCCCGAGCGGTCATGGGGGCTCCCCCTCCATCGGTGTAGTGCACGTCACACCACGGGTTATTGCCATTGCAGACCACGTCGACACCCCGGTCCAAGACCTAATTGCGATCGGACGCATAGCCTGTACCTATCGATACTGGTCAGCGCGAGCTGTCAGGAAGGGGAGTGTTGTGGAGGTGCGGCAGCTCCGGTTCTTTCTCGCGGTGGTCGATCACGGCGGCTTCAGTAAGGCGGCCGAGGAGTTGATGATCGCTCAACCGTCCCTGTCGCAGGCGATCGCAGGCTTCGAGCGCGAGCTCGGTATGCCGCTGTTCCATCGAGTCACCCGCGGCGTGGTGCTCAGCGACGCGGGGCGAGCGCTGGTCGGTCCGGCACGTGTGGTGCTGCGCGACATCGCCGAGGCCACCGAGGCAATGCACGAACTCAAGCATCTGCGCGGCGGTCGAATCGACCTCATCACGATGCCTTCTCCAGGTATGGAACCGCTGACCACGATCCTGACCACCTTTGCCCGCAGTCACCCGAGCGTGACGATCAACTCCGAGGCAGGTTTCACCCCCGAGGAAGTGATCCGCACCGTGCGCTCGGGTGCCTGCGAGATCGGGATCCTGGGCGCGGCCGAACCGATCCGCGCCGCGGATCTGGCCGTCGTACCGTTGGAAAGCCAAGCACTGGTGCTGATTTCCGGACCCGATGACGACTCCGACGGCAACGGGTCTTTTTCTGCCACGGTGACGCGGCATGAGCTGAGCGGCTGCCGGTTGATCGTCTCCCAGCGCGGCTCGCTGATGCGCGCACTGGTCGACGATGTGCTGGCCGAGGGCGTTGCGGTGACGATCGCCGCAGAGGTGGCCCACCGCACCTCCATTTTGCCGATGGTGCTCAACGGATTCGGCCGCGCGGTGATGCCGTCGTCGTGGACCGGGACCGCCCGCCGTTCCGGGGCCCGGGTACAGCGCATAGTCCCGGAGTCTTATCTGCATGTGTCCGCGGTGAGCAGACGAAGCCACCTGACGCCGGCGGCCGCAGCCTTGATGGACGTCGCGAGGGCATACGGCAGAGAGGCCGCAGGGACACCCGCGGCCGAGAGCTGACCTGTCGAACGTTTTTCGCCCAGACGCATTTCAGGCCGACGACAACGGGCGTAGAGCCCGTGATCGTCGGCCTGAAAGTGCAGTTCAGCGCATCAAGTACTACTCAGCCGGCTGCGGCGTCGCCGCAGCCGGCGCGCCTAGAACCAGACTTTTCGACCCCCGACCGGGCGGCCGACCGCGCCGAGCACCCACAGGATGATGCCGATCACCACGAGAATCCCGCCGATCGTGTACAGAAGCGAGAGACCGGTGAAATAGCCGATCACCAGGAGAATGATGCCGAGGACAATCATTGCGAATCCAATCCAGGCGTAGGAACCAACAAGCGAACAGTGCGGGCAACGAATTGCCGCATCCGTCGATTTCAAACCCTTTTCTGAGATATCAGCGTCGCGCACAGCGGGAGCTGAGCGTCCATGTTTCGCGTACCCGTTGCCGGGGTACATGTAACCACCGGTTCAGGCTCGAGCCGCCTAGTCCATTGCGACGCGGTAAGGGTGTTGATACTCATGTCTGGGCCGAAGAATAACTATGCAGAAGTGACGGAGATGTTCCGTCAGCTCAAGTCCCTCGAAAACGGTTCGGCGGCGTTTCGCCGTCAACGCGAAGTGATCGCGGCACAGTGTCTTCCGCTGGCCGAACATATCGCCCGCCGGTACGGCGGACGCGGCGAGCCTCACGACGACCTCGTGCAGGTCGCCCGGGTCGGGCTCGTGAGCGCGATCAACCGATTCGACGTCGACAACGGTGCCGACTTTCTGTCCTTCGCCGTTCCGACGATGATGGGCGAGGTCCGTCGCCACTTCCGTGATCACGGGTGGGCTGTCAAGGTGCCTCGCGGCATCAAAGAACTGCTGCCACAGCTGAACAGGGCCCGCGCAGAGCTCTCGCAACGGCTGGGCCGCGCGCCGAACGCCTCCGAGGTCGCCGAATACCTCGGAATCGACCGACAGATCGTCGTCCAGGCAACGATCGCCAGCGGCAATTATTCGACGATGTCGACCGACATGACGTTCGGGTCCGACGACGACGGTCTCGCCCTCAGCGAGACGTTCGGCTCCGTCGACTCCAACCTGGACAAAGTGCTCGATGTCGAGAGCGTGCGTCCACTGCTGGCGGCGTTGCCGGAGCGCGAACGAACAGTGCTGCGGCTGCGCTTCTTTGAGAACATGACGCAGACGCAGATCGCCGCGCGCATCGGGTGCTCGCAGATGCATGTCTCCCGGCTGCTGACGAAAGCGCTGGAACGGCTGCGGGATCAGGTCAGCGATCCGCGCCTGGCGCCGGCCTGCTGACAAGTCGGCTCCCGCGAGGCGTCTGCACTCGATGCTGCCCCGACATGAGGCGGTCCCCTCGGCACCGTGGTCTGGGCCGAGGGGACCTCGCGTCAGTTCGACCCCGGGGTCGCCTGAGCACGTCGTCGGTGGATAACCCTCAGCGCCGAAGTGAAACATGGCGTCCGGCTACAGTTGCGCCGCCGATGGCTTCCGGCCGGAGCCTTTCGCGGCGAAGCCGCCGGCGAGGCGGTAGCGCGCGTGCCGCAGCAGATTCAGCCTCGGAATCCGCCAGCATCTCAACGAATGATGCTCGTCGTGAATGCGAGTCCCACGCCCCCGCGGGGGAGGTCTTCATGGATCTTGACGTAGTCGGCACCGATCAGCCCCGCACGATCCGCCATGGACTCGCCGGTGCCTGCTCGCACGAAGCGGTTGCGGACGTGGACTGAGCCGAGCGATGCGGGGGAGAAGGCGCCGTCACCCCGCCCCAAAATTTGAGCTTGGTTGAACTCACTTCCGAAGACTAGTTGGCTCAACACGGCATTGCAACGGAATACTCGGATGTCACGTACTGCTGGCGCCGCCAATTCCACTGTGATTGAAGATGCACCGAGGTGCGTCAACGTCTGCGGAGGTGGGTATGCCCACCGGCGACGGCGCGGGGCCGGATCGCAGGAGGTCACAGATGGTGGAGTGGCTGGATCGCGTCCAACAGCGGAGCCGGCTCGCCAGCTTCGTCATCGCCGTCATCTACAAGTACGTCGATGACCAGGGCAACTACCTCGCCGCCCTGATCACCTACTACGCGTTCGTCTCGCTGTTTCCGTTGCTGTTTCTCCTGACCACCGCGCTGGGTGTTCTGCTGTGGAACAAACCGGAGTGGCGTGCCGATATCGTCGACTCCGCGATCAGCCAGTTCCCGCTCATCGGTGACCAACTGAGCAGGCCGGAAACCCTCAGCGGCGGCAGCACCGCGGTCGTCATCGGAATCGCCGGCGCTCTGTACGGCGGACTCGGAGTGGGCCAGGCGCTGCAGAACGCCATGGACTCCGTCTGGTCGGTGCCACGGTTCGTCCGGCGCGATCCGATCAAATCACGCATCCACAGCCTGCTGCTGCTGGTCGTGTTGGGGTCGGCCCTGATCGCGACGACTGTGTTGACGGGTCTGGGTAGGAACTGGGCCGGGCTCGGGTTCGTCGGTACCGCCGGCGTCGTGATCGGCTCCCTCGCGCTCAACACCGCGGTGTGCGTCGTCGCGTTCCGCGTCACGACGGTGCGATCGCTGACATTCGCTCAGGTGATGCCGGGGGCAGTGCTGGCCGCGGTGCTGTGGCAGATGCTGCAATGGTTCGGTGCGTCCTACGTAGCCCGCGTGGTCGCCTCGGCCAGCGTCACCAACAGTGTCTTTGCCATCGTGCTGGGTCTGCTGGCGTTCCTCTACCTGGTGTCCACCTCGCTGATGATCTGCGCGGAGATCAACGTGGTGCGCGTGGACCACCTCTACCCCCGTGCACTCCTGACTCCGTTCACCGACAACGTCGACCTCACCGATGCAGACCGCAAAGCTTATGCCGGTCAGGCAGAAGCGCAGCGTGCCAAGAGTTTCCAGCAGGTCGACGTCACGTTCGACCAGCCCGGTCCCGAGGTCGATCCGGACACCGAAGTGCCCAATAACCCTGAAGGAGAGAAAATTCCGTGAGCATCGCCCGTCGTACCCGCTCCGTCGTCCGCGGAGGCGTCAAGGTCCAGCGCAGGATTGTTGTGGTCCAGGCGCTGTTCTGGCCGACGATCATCGCGGCGGGACTGACCATCGGTGCGGTCGCTTTCACCATCCGGCGGTCCGCGAAACGAGGGGAGCCGCGTCCGATCGTCGCCGATGAACCCCCCGTCGGCGATCAGCTGCGCTGACAGCATCGCCGTCGGACCGACCCTCGGGTGCGGCGGCGTACGTCCCGACAGCGACTTTCGCAGGGAAAACTCGATGAGGATCACCACACCTACCGTGCGCAATTCCGGCTGAATTTTTCGCGGGAGTGGAACCTCATTCACGTAGGCTGAAAAAGCTTATCCCGCCAATGAGTCCATCGGAGAGTCACATGACGTCATCTCGGTCCGCTGCAGCGGCTGGACGGCGCAGAGCCGCGGCCGCCTCGGCGGCGAGGAAGCCTACGAAGTCGGACAAGGCCCGAAACGCGGGCAAACCGGGCGCAACCGTCAAGAACAGCGACGATGTCGGCGCACTCGAAGTCGCCGTGACCGAACGGGTTTCCGGCCCCACCGAGCAGATCATGCTGCTTGTGGGAGCGCGGATCCGGGCGATACGGTTGCGCCAGCAGCTGACCCTGCGCGATGTGGCGGAACGAACCGGCGTCAGCGTATCGATGTTGAGCATGCTGGAGCGGGGGGTGTCCACCGCCTCGGTCGGCACGCTGGTGGCGGTGGCATCGGCCCTCGGCGTCCACATGTACGACCTCTTCGCGCTCAAGGACTGCGCCGACGAGTCCCCGGTGACAAAGTTGAGCGAGCAAACCGTTGTCCGCCTGGGGGAGGGCGTCACGCGTAGGGTCGCGCACACCGATGCCGTTGCCGGGCTGGAACTCGCGGTCAACGAGTACGACCTGGGCGGGGTGAGTGGGCCTTCGTCCACTCACCACGACGGCCGCGAATTCGGTGTGCTCATCTCGGGACAGCTGACAATCGAGCTCGATGGCCAGAGCCACGTGCTGGAACCGGGCGATGTGATCGCGTACACGTCCGAGCTGCCGCACCGCATCGAGAACACCGGTACGGGGCCCGCGGTCGCCGTGTGGGTCAACCTCGACGAGAGCTGACCGTGACTTTTCAACTCTCAAGCAGGTTGACCGGCTCCCCACCCCGGCGCCGCGGTGTACTGCTGCGGGCCGGAACCACTCCTTGCTGCCGTCGAACAGCGCTGTGCAGCGGGGCCTTCTGACGACCTAGACGTCGAACGGTTCGCCTCAGCCACGGCTGGGCGTCGACCCCCTCTACTCGTGCCGCGAAGGCACCTGCGGCAGCTGCGGGACCGCGGTGCTGGACGGGGAGCCCGAGCACCGGGACTCCGTGTTGAGCGGACCCGAGCGTGAAGCCAACGACGTCAGGATGATCTGCGTGTCGCGATCGCGCACGCCGCGTCTGGTACTCGACCTCTGACCACAGGAGAAAACATGGAAACCTGGGATGCCGTTCGCGCCCGCCGCAACGTCAGGACCTACCGGCAGGACCCGATTCCCGAGGATGCCCTGATGCGCATCGCCGAAGCGGGGTGGCAATCCCCGTCGGCGAAGAACCGGCAGCCATGGGACTTCGTGATCGTCACCGATCCCGAACAGCTGCAGGAACTCTCGACGGTGTGGCAGGGCGCCGGACACATCGCCTCGGCCCCGGCCGGCATCGCGATCGTGGCTCCGGAACCCCCCGACGAACGGCGCAGAGTGGTCGACCAGTACGACCTGGGGCAAGCCACCATGGCGATGGCGGTGACCGCCGCCGACCTGGGCATCGGGACGGCCCATTCCTCGGTCGGTGACCAGGACAAGGCCCGCGCCATCCTGGGTGTCCCGGACGATCACTTCGTGGCCTACCTGCTCGGCGTCGGCTATCCCGCCGATCGTCCGTTGAAGCCCATCAACACGCCGGACCGGCGTCCGTTCGACGAGGTTGTCCACCGCGGCCGGTGGTGATGCCGCCGGCGGTGTCAGCTGCCGGCGACCACCTGCGCGTGTTCTTCGACGGTGAAGGTCAACCCCTCGTCGGTCTCTTTCGGGTCGACCTTCGTCTCACGTCCGCAGACCGGGCAGGTGGCTGCCTCGTCGGCGGGCGGATCGGAAGCTAGCTCGCGGCCGCTGCCCGGGCAGGTCTTCATACACGCTCCTGGAGATGGTGGCTGAGGCGATCCCCCTCGGGTACCCCGGCGGTGCGGGGCCAACCCTCTCGGTCGCGGCGTGCGTCAGGGGATCTGCCGGCCCCTCGGCGGCCCCGAATGCAGTTCGACTTCTTGCGTTTTCACCACGAAGTACACCGCTTTACCCGGCTCCAGATCGAGGTCGGCGGCGGCCGCAGCGGTGACATCCGCCGACAACCCGGTGCCCCCGTCGGGTTGGTCGACGCCCCGGACCCGCACCACGGGGCCGTGCATGTCGATCTCGGCGACGGTCACCGGTATCACGTTGCGTGGACTGCCGTGCGGGGTATCGACGTGCACGGCCACCGCCGCCGGCCGGAACAGGGCTATCGCGGACGCGCCCACCGGGACGTCGCCGATCCCCGAGATCGCGGTACCCCAGGCCGTCCGGATCACTCCTGGCTCGCTCACGGCGCCCGGGACGAGGTTGATGCCGGCGATCCGTGCGGCGAAGTCGCTGCGCGGCGCGGTCAGGACGGTGCGGGCCGGACCGCACTCGACAACCCGCCCGCGGTCGATGACGGCGACCGTGTCGGCGATGGCCAGCGCGTCGAGCAGATCGTGCGTGACGATGATCGCCGTCCTGTCCCGCAGGATCTCGCGCAGCAGGCGTCGCAGCGCCGGCGCGACCGTGACGTCGAGTGCCGCCATCGGCTCGTCGAGCAGAAGCAGCCGCGGCTCGGCGGCGAGCGCACGCGCGATCGCCACCCGCTGAGCCTGCCCTCCGGACAGCTGGGCGGGCCGTCGATATGCGAGGTCGGCCGCCCCGACCGCGTCCAGCCAGCGCTGTGCGGTGGCCCGGGCCGCCGTTCGGGACTGTCCGGAACACCTTGGGGCATAGGCGACATTGGCCGCAACGGTCATGTGCGGGAACAGCATCGCCCGCTGACTCAGCATGGCCACCCCCCGGGCGTGCGCAGGTACAAAGGTGCCGGCGGAGGTGTCGGTGACGACCCTCTCGCCCAGCGCGATCCGGCCGTCGTCCGGTCGTAGCAGGCCGGCGATCAGGTGCAGCAGAGTCGATTTTCCGGCACCGTTCGGCCCCAGCACGGCGACGACTTCACCGTCGGCGACGGACATCTCGACATCGACCCCGCGCTGTTCGTGTCGGGCGCGCACCCGGACGCCGCTCACAGCGGGCCCGCCAGGCGTCGGCCGGCCGACGCGACCACGATCAGCGCGGCAACGACGATCAGCAACAGCGACAGGGCGACGGCCGCGTCGGCGTCGGTCTCGCGTTGCAGATAGATCTCCAGCGGCAGTGTCCGGGTCACCCCCTGCAGCGACCCGGCGAAGGTCAGCGTCGCGCCGAACTCACCGAGCGCGCGCGCGAACGCCAGCACCGCGCCCGACATCAGCCCGGGCAGCACCAGCGGCAGCGTCACCGTGCGCAACACGGTCGTCGGGGTGGCGCCCAGGGTCGCGGCGATCTGCTCGTATCCGGTACCAGCGGACCGCAGCGCGCCTTCGAGGCTGACCACCAGGAAGGGTAGCGAGACGAACGACTGGGCAAGCACCACCGCGGTGGTCGAGAACGCGATGCGGATACCCAGCACCTCGAGGTGCTGCCCGAGAAGACCCTGCCTGCCGAACGTGTACAGCAGCGCGATGCCGCCGACCACCGGCGGCAACACCAGGGGAAGCAGTACGAGGGCGCGCAACACCGACTGGCCCGGAAACCGTCCGCGGGCGAGCACCAAGGCCATCGGGACACCGAGCAGCGTGCACACCACGGTACTGGCCGCTGCCGTCTTCAGGCTCAGAACCAGTGCGGCGCGCGATGATTCGGAGGTGATCAACGAGACGAAGTTCGGCCAGTCGATTCGGAGCAGGATCGCCACCATCGGTGTGATGACGAACAGCCCGCCGACCGCCGCGGGCAGGTAGATCCAGCCGGGCAATCCGACCTGGAGCAGCCCTGCGCTCCGGCGCGGCGCGGTCACGGTGCGGCGAAGCCGGCCGCCGACAGCACGTCTCGACCCTCCGGGCCCGTGACGAGGTCGATGAACTGCTGCGCGGCCGCCGGATCGGACGCCCCGGCCAGACTCGCGATCGGATAGGTGTTCACCGCGTCTGCGGACTCGGGGAACGGCACCGCTGTGACCTTCTCGCCGGCCCCGGTGGCGTCGGTGACGTAGACCAGACCGGCGTCGGCCTGACCGGATGTGATCTTGCCCAGCACGTCGGTGACTGCCGACTCCTCACTCACCGGTGTCAGCCTCACCCCGGTGTCGTCCTCCACTTTCTCGGTGGCCGACCCGCACGGCACCTGTGGTGCGCACACCACCACCTGCAGGCCCGGCGCGGCCAGATCTGCGAAAGCGGTTATACCGCGCGGGTTTCCCGGCGTAGTCACGATGGTCAACGTGTTGGTAGCGAAGTCGACCGGCGCACCGGACACCAGGGCGCCGTCGACGGCTCTGGCCATGTTGGCGGCGTCAGCGGAGGCGAAGACGTCGGCGGGCGCACCCTGGCTGAGTTGCGCCACGAGGTCCGACGATCCGGCGAAGTTGAACGCGACTTTCGTTCCGGGATGGTTTCTTTCGAACCGAGCCCCGAGATCGGTGAACGTCGATTTCAGCGAGGCGGCGGCGAACACGGTCAAGTTGCCTGCGGCGGGGTCATCCGGTGCCGAGGAGCACCCCGCGACAAATGCCGCGACACACAGGGCGGCGCCCGCGATCGACCTCACGACGCTCCGCCCGGCGTTTCGATGATGACCGTGGTCGCCTTGACCACGGCGACGGCGACGACTCCCGGCTCAAGGCCGAGCTGGCGCGCCGACTGCGTACTCATCAGCGAGACGACGGTGAACGGGCCGCACTGCATCTGCACCTCGCTCATGACCTTGTCGGCAGTGACCTGGGTGACCAGCCCGACGAGCCGGTTGCGCGCCGAGCTGCCGACACCCAGGGGGTCGGGAGGCGGCGACGCGTGCTCACGGGCGAACGCGGCGAGTACCTCGCCGGCGATCACCTTGCGTCCGGAGTCGTCTTTCGAGCAGGCCAGGCTGCCGCTGTCGATCCAGCGACGCACGGTGTCATCGCTGACGCCGAGCAGGGCAGCGGCGTCCTTGATCCGGATGGTTGTCACGCTGCATCCCCTACCCGGCGATCGAATCCGTACATAAGGAGAAATCTACTCGATGTAACCGATTCCGCGGGGCTTAGATCGGCTATCGCCCGTATACACGGGCAGTTGTCATCAGATGGGTCGTCATCGGCGTGGAGGTACGCTCACCGCGATCACGGCGGTGTCGTCTTCCAGTCCGTCGCCGAAGCTCTCCAACAGCTGTCGCACCGCGGCGACGAACAACGGTGCGTCGGTCGGGGTGTGGTGCCGGGCGAACTCGACGAGATCGTTGTCGTCGTCGAAGCGCCGCTGGGGGCCGGTCCGGGCCTCCGTGAGCCCGTCGGTGTACATCAGCAAGGTGTCGCCGGGTCCGAGATGGACCGATGTCGACACGAACCGGGGATTCCTGATGATGCCCACGGCCTGCCCGCCGGGGGTGTCGACGTACCGGGGGGCCCCGTGCGCCGGCAGCAGCAGCGCCGACGGATGCCCTCCGCTGGCGAGTTCGATGTCGAAACCGTCGGCGACGGGAGTGATCACGCCGAAGATGACGGTGCAGAACCGGGGATCGTCGCCGTGGAACTCGTGTCGCAAGACCGAGTCCAGGTTGTGCAGTACGGCAGTCGGATCGTCGTCGTAGGCCGCGGCCGCGCGCAGGGTGTAACGGGTGAGCGAGGTGACGGCGGCAGCGCCCGCACCCTTACCGGACACGTCGCCGAGAAAGATGCCCCATTCCTGGCGCGTGAGTGGGAACAGATCGTAGAAATCCCCGCCGACGTCGTCCGCCGACGCCGTGTGATAGTGCGCAGCGGCGAGCAAGCCGTCCGGGGGATTGAGGATCGGGGGCACCAGGGAGCGCTGCAGCGTCGCGGCCAGAAGTTGCACACGCTCGCGCTCACGATCGGCTGCCCTGCGTGCATCGAGGAGTTCGCGTTCGTAGGCCCGTCGTTCGCTGCCGTCCTGCGCCATGATCCGCAGCGCCTCCGGCTCACCCGAAGCGCTGACCTTGACGTTGGCCGTGACGAACACCGGAATCTTGGACTCGTCGGCAGTCAACAGATCGACGGTGATGCCGCTCAGGGACCCCGTCATCTGGAGTACGGCGGCAAAGTGCGTCTCATAGTGGATCCTGCCGCCGACACTCAGCAACTCCGGGAATCGCCGCCCGATGAGGTCGGCCGGCGCACAACCCACCCATTCGCTGAACGTTCGGTTGGCCAGCATGATGCGGCCGTCCAGCGCGGTAAGCAACAGGCCGCATGGTGCGTTGTCGAAGTAGTCGTCCAGTTGGCGTGGTTTCGTCTGATCGTGTCGCACTTGATCTTTCACAGTTGATCGACGAAGTCCGCGATCGCGGCGGCGGTGGCATGCGGCGCACTCAGGTGCGGACAGTGGCCGGTTGCATCGAGTGTCACCAGCGTGCTACCGCGGATGTGGGCGTGGCAGTACGCGCCCACCTCGCGCGGCGCCAGTGTGTCGTGCGCGCACTCGACGATCACGGTCGGCACGGTGACCCGCATCAGATCCGCGCGATTGTCCGACAGGAAGGTGGCCCGGGCGAAGCTGAGTGCTCGTGCCGGATCGGTGCGACAGAACGAATCGGCGAGTTCGGCCTCGAGTTCAGGGCGCTCCGGCGTGCCCATGATCACCGGCGCCATCGCCCGCGACCAGCCCAGGTAGTTGCTCTCGATCGAGTCGAGCAACTCGTCGATGTCGGCCCGCTGGAAGCCTCCGCGGTAACCGGTGTCGTCCAGGTAGCGCGGCGACGGGGTGAGCAGCACCAGCCCGGCGAAGGCGTCCGGGCGCTTGGCCGCGGCGAGCACCCCCATCATCGAAGCGACCGAGTGACCGACGAATACGACCTCGCCGAGGGACACCTCGTCGATGATCTGCAGGATGTCGTCGGCGTAGTGCTGCAGATCGGCATAGCGACGGCTGTCCCACGCCGCCGGATCCGACGAGCCCGCTCCGACGTGATCGAACAGCACGATGCGAAATCTCTCCGCGAGCAGAGGCACGACCAGCCGCCACAGATTCTGATCGCAGCCGAAGCCGTGGGCCAGCATGATCGGGCGGCCGTCGGGACGTCCCACCACGCGCACGCAGTTCCTCACCGAGACGTCCATACCGTGATGATCGCACCCTCGTGGTCCCCATCCCGCGCGAAGGTCGGTGACGGGTGTGCTGAGATGGTCCGGACAGGCTAGTGATGAGCACCGAGGCGGAGCATGACCGACGAGATCAACAACCCCGCATCAGCAAGCGGCCGCAGCGTGGTCAGCGTCAGCAGTGCCGTGGTCGACGGTGTGGTCGTGGTGTCGGTGCATGACGTCGTCGACGCCGCCACCGCACCGCAGCTCAGCGCTGCGATCGACAAGGTCATCGACGGTGACCCGGACGGATTGGTCATCGACCTGAGCGCCGTGACGTTTCTGGCCTCGGCGGGGATGACCATCTTGATGAAGGCCGACGAGCGGGCGGGCGGCATCGGCGTCGCCGTCGTCGCCAACAGCCCGGCGACCACCCGGCCGCTCACGCTGCTCGGCCTGGATGCGGAGCTGACCATCTGCGCGAGCGTCGAGGAGGCAGTGCGCCGGCTGTCGGTCTAGTCGTCGTCGAGCACCGAGAACGGCTCGGTGGGGTCTTCGACCACCGCCAGCTGCGCAGCGGACTCCGAGGGCACCACCTTGCGGGACAACGCCTGGAGAGCGCGCTCGGTACCGATGTCTCGCCCGGCACGCTCCGACAGCAGCCACCGCACCTCCAGCAGGTCGCAGAAGGCCTGGATCGGCGAGCCGGTGCCGCCGACAGCGGCGTGTGCGCGGTGCATCGTAGGGGTGGCAACTTCCATCACCCACAGCTGCGCGGCGGTGCGCTCGTCGACGTCATGGCCGGCTTCACGGGACAGCGCGCTCTGGTACGCCTGCAGATCGCCCAGCAGAATGCGGGCCTGGCCCTCGCCGACATCCATGCCGGTGAGCCGCTGCAATTGGGTTGCGTGATAACGGCGGTCGCCGACGGCGACATGCAGACGGACCTGGTCTCCGCCTCGGCTCTGCTCCGAGGTGCCGACCGGCTGGAGCGAGACCTCATCCACGGCAAATCCCAGCTCGTTGAGCCGGCGGATGGTCCCTTCCACCCGGTAGCGGTCGGCGAATCCGAACGTGGGTTCAGCGTGCAGCAGTCCCCACAGCTGCTCGTAGCGTTCCCGGATGCTGAGCGCCTCGGCGATGAATCCCGGGTCGAGCTCCGGTCTTTCGAGCTTGGCCGCCACATCCAACAATCCCGCCGCGACGTTCTCGACGGTGATGTCGATGTCGTGGGTGCGCTGCCCGTCCGACAGCCGGGGGTGGACCTCGCTGGTTTCGGCGTCGACGAGGAACGCCTGCAACACCTGGCCGTCCCGCGAGAACAGCGTATTGGCCAGCGAGCAGTCACCCCAGAAGACGCCGTGCCGGTGCAACTCCACCAGAAGAGTCGCCATCGCGTCGAACAATCGGCCGCGGTGCTTGGGCGCGTCCGGCGGGAGCCGCATGAACAGCCGCCGGTACTGCCAGGAGCCGACGAGGTAGCGGGTCAGCAGGATCGCGGTGTCGAAGTCGGGCTGGAACACCAGGCCGGCGGGACGCACGGCGTTGAGGGCCATGTCCTCGAGCCGGCGCAGGACGTCGTATTCACGCGCGGCGATGCGAGGCGGCAATTCCTTGAGCGCCCACAGTTCCCCGTCGGAATCGACGAACCTCACCAGATGGCGACTGGGCCCGACCGCGAGCTCACGCAGAGCGACCTCGGGTGCCTGCCAGTCGCCCAGCGGCCGGTCCCACGGCAGCGCCAGCAATCCCGGGCAGGGCGCCCGGAGTCGCAGCTCAGGGGCTGCCATGATGCTCGCGGGTGGTCGGCTCAGCCGGCGTTCGCGGCGTGGCGCCCGTGGGATTCGGGTTCATGCTCCGTGGCCGGACGCTCGCCGGCGGGCTCGGCGCCACCGGTGCGGCGGGTCAGATTATCGCCGGTCTGCGGATCGAAGAGGTGCAGCCGCTCGGCATCGAGCCACAGCGTGGCCGTGTCGCCGGAGCGGACCCGGCTCAGTGGATCCAGCTCGACGCAGATCTGGGTCCGCAGCTGCTCGCTGTCGAGATCCTTGGCCAGCTCCGCTAATTGGCCCGAGATATCCGCCGACGCCTCGAACGGGACGAAGGCGTACTGCTCGTTGCCCAGCCACTCGGTGACGTCGATGGTGACGTCGAACGTCACGCCCCGCGAACCCTTGTCGGTATCCACGAACTCGGCGTCCTCGAACGCGCCGGGCCGGATACCGGCGATGTAGACCTTGCCATCCTCGACCGCGCCACGCCACTCGTCACGCAGCGGCACCTTGACGAACGGCAACTCGATCTCGTCGCCGTGTACCTGGGCGGGCACGAAGTTCATCGGTGGTGAGCCGATGAAGCCGGCGACGAACAGGTTGACCGGCTGGTCGTAGAGCTCGCGCGGGCTGGCAACCTGTTGCAGCACACCCTTTTTCAGAACCGCGACCCGATCACCGAGCGTCATGGCCTCGGTCTGGTCGTGGGTGACGTAGACCGTGGTGACGCCCAGTTTGCGCTGCAGGCGCAGAATCTCGGTGCGCATCTGGCCGCGCAGCTTGGCGTCGAGGTTGCTCAGCGGTTCGTCGAACAGGAACGCGTCGGCCTCTCGGACGATGGCCCGCCCCATCGCGACGCGCTGGCGCTGACCGCCGGAGAGGTTGGCGGGCTTGCGATCCAGGTGCTCGCCCAGTTCCAGGGTCTTGGCGGCGTCGTTGACCCGCTCCCGGATCTCTTCGTCAGAGAGCTTGCCGGACAACCGGAGCGGGAACGCGATGTTCTCGAACACCGTCAGGTGCGGGTAGAGGGCGTAGTTCTGGAACACCATCGCCAGGTTGCGGTCGCGCGGGGCCTTGTCGTTGACCCGGGTGTCGCCGATCAGCATGTCGCCGGACGTGATGTCCTCCAGCCCGACGATCATCCGCAGCAGTGTCGACTTTCCGCAGCCCGACGGGCCGACGAGAATCACGAACTCGCCGTCGGCGACGTCGAGACTCACGTCGTTGACGGCCGGATAGCCGTCACCGTACTTCTTGACGATATTGCGCATCGTTATTGCTGCCATGGGGTTATCCCTTCACTGCTCCGGAGGTCAGACCGGCGACGATGCGCCGCTGAAAGACGAGAACCAAGATGACGACGGGAATCGTGACGATCACCGACGCGGCCATGATGTAGGGGACGGGGGACTCGAAGTACGAGGCTCCCTGGAAGAACGCCAGCGCCGCGGGCACGGTGCGGGCACTGTCGGTGGACGTCAGCGAGATCGCGAAGAGGAAGTCGTTCCAGCAGAAGAAGAACGTCAGGATCGCGGTGGTGAACACTCCCGGTGCGGCCAACGGCACGATCACCTTGCGGAAGGCTTGCCACGCGGTGGCGCCGTCCACCTGCGCGGCATGTTCCATCTCCCATGGGATCTGGCGGAAGAACGCCGACATCGTCCAGATCGACAGCGGCAGCGCGAACGTCAGATAGGGAATGATCAGACCCAGCCACGTGTCGTAGATGCCCAGTCCGCGCCACATGTCGAACAGCGGGCCCACCAACGCCGCCTGCGGGAACATGGCGATGCCCAGGGCCAGCGACAGCAACACCTTCTTGCCGCGGAACTCCAGGCGCGCAATGGCATACGCGGCGAACATCGCGATGACGACCGAGATGAGCGTGGCGATGACCGCGATGCCGATCGAGTTGATCAGCGCCCTGGTGAACAGCGGGTTGCTGAAGATCTGGGCGAAGTTGTCGAAGGTGATGGTGCTCGGCAGAAACGACGGCTTGCCGGAGACGATGTCCGACGGTGGCTTGAAGGCCAGGCTGATCATCCACAGCATCGGCGCGAAGCTGTAGATGACGATGACGATGCCTGCGATCGTCCACCACTTGGTGTTCTTGGTCACTGGTCACCCCTGACTTGCGAGAGGTCGGTCTTGAAGATCTTGATGAAGATCCAGGCGATGACGACCACGGACAGGAACAGCAACACCGAGACGGCCGACCCCATACCGAGATTCACCAGCGTGACGTTCTGCCGGTAGGCCAGGAACGAGATGGTCTCGGTGTTGTTCGCGCCTGCGGTCATCACGTAGGGATTGTCGAAGATGCGCCACGCATCCAGCGTGCGGAACAGCAGCGCCACCATGATCGCGGCCTTCATGTTCGGCAGCGTGATCTTCCACAGCCGTTGCCACGCCGTGGCGCCGTCCACCTTCGCGGCCTCCTGCATGTCCTCGGGGACCTGAACCAGACCGGCCAGCAGCAGCAGTGAGATGAACGGTGTGGTCTTCCAGATCTCGGAGAGGCAGATCACGAAGATGGCGGACCACCGGTCGCCGAACCAGTCGAACTCCGACAGGTTCAACCACTGGTTGACGAACCCGGAGTCGATGGCGAACGCGTAGCGCCAGATGAACGCCGACACCACGGTGACGATGCCGTACGGAATGAGGATCGCCGTACGCAGCGGTCCGCGGCCCCGGACTATGCGCAGCATCACGAAGGCGAACCAGAAACCGAGTACGAGCTCGACCGCCACCGTGACGATGGTGATCGCCAGCGTGGTGACGAAGTCGTTCCACCACAGCGGGTCGGTGAGGATGACGAGGTAGTTGCTCAACCCGACGAAGCTGCGGCCCTCCGGGTCGGTGAGGCGGAAGTTGTACAGCGACAGCACCAGTGCGTAGCCCAGCGGGTACGCGGTGACCAGCAGCATCACCACATACGACGGCAGGGTCAGGTAGAACCCGAGCCGCCGCTCGCCCTTGACCCGCTCACTGGTCGCGGCTTTACCCGGGTCTTTCTGGATGGGGGCGTCCTGAATCGCGGTCACAGCAGCCGCCTCCCCGCCAGCACGTCAGCCATGAATTGGTCTGTCCTTTCCGGTGTTTCGGCGTTCACCGAGGCCGGCGGGTGCCAGGTCTGCTGAATCGCGCCCGAGATGTCGGTGTAGAACGGGCTCGGAGGACGCGGGCCGCCGTCACCGATGGACTCCCGGATCAAGTCGGCGTTCTCGTAGGTCTCCCGGATCTCAGGATCGTCGTAAGACGCCGCGTACGGCGACGGCTCGCTCTCGTCGAGCATGTACTGGGTGGCCTTGGGCTCGGCGTTGATGCATTCGACAAGGGCCACCGCCTGGTCGGGATACTTCGTGTACGCGCCGATGCCGAGGTTCGCTCCACCCAACGGCGGCGCGCTGGGACGGTCAGGGGAGACCCGGGGGTAACGGGCCCAGCCGATGTCGTCGACCACCTCCTGTGGCAGCGTGCCCTCCTCGGCGGCGCTGCGGGCGGCGGCCAGGACATAGGGCCAGTTGACCATGAACATGCCCTGCTCGGACTGGAAGTTGGCGCGGGCCTGCTCCTCCGACGCGTTGGACATGTCGGTGGGTGCGGCCGAGGACCGCCCGAGGTTACCGACGATCTCGGCGGCCTTCTCCCCGGGTGGGGTGGCCAGCGATGGTTTGGCGTTGCGGCCTGCCTCGACGTCCTCAAGCAGCGCACCGCCGCCGGAGAGCACCAGCGCGTTGATCAAGACCGTGTAACCCTCGTAGCGCTGCGCCTGCACCGCGATCTTCTTGTTCTGTCCCACAGCGGCTTTGAGCATCTCGTCCCACGTGAACGTCGGCGAGGCGGGATCGACCCCGGCCGCGGCCGCGGCCGACTTGCGGTACCAGAGCAGTTGGGCGTTGGACTTGTAAGGCGCACCGTAGAGCGTGTCCTCCCAGATGCCCGTCTCGATGGGGGCGGGCAGCATTCCCGCGGTGAGCCGGCTGGTTTCCTCCGCTGTGTACGGGCGAAGGAAACCGGCGTTGGCGAATTCGGCGGTGAACACCACGTCCATGCTCACCAGATCGATGGAGGAGTCGCCGGCCGCGAGGCGGCGGACCATCTGCTCGCGCTGGGCGGTGGCGGTACTGGGCAGCGACTCGATGCGGACCTGGTACGCCCCGTTGGACGCCTCTGCGCACTGCTCCGCCCGTGCCACGGAGCCGCCGTTGTCGGGAAGGATGTACCACGTCAGTGTCGGGGGACCACCCTGACTGCCGCAGCCGGACAACAACGACGCAGCGATCAAAGGCGCACTGGCCAGCGCGATTGCGCGACGTCGTCGCCCGCGGGCGAACTGATTTCGTTTCATCACGTCCTCGTCTATGAAGTTGTGGTCTCCGATGAGGGCCACGGGCAGCACATTCGGTACGTGAGTGAGTGTGTCACACCTCACAGACCTGGTGTGGAAGCGGTATCAGCGCGGCGGGGCGGTGGATCCGCGGATCACCAGTCGGGTGGGCAGTGTCGTCCACGGCGGCGTGACCGAGGGGCCACTCACGGAGCTCTCGCCGGTGAGCCGGTGAAGCACGTCGCGCGCGGCGATCCGGCCCTGCTCGCGCACCGGCTGGGCGACCGTAGTGAGGTCGCTGAGGTCTGCCGACGGGTGGTCGTCCACACCGATTACCGAGACATGCTGCGGGACTGACACTCCGGCCTTGCGCAGAGTGCGTAGCGCGCCGAGGGCGATCTCGTCGGAGTGGCAGAACACCGCTGTCGGCAGCCGGGGCCGGCTCAGCAGCATCTCCATGCCGCGCGAACCGCCGTCGATGCTCCACTTGACGGTCACCACTGTCGGGTCGGCCAGTCCGGCGTCGGCGATCTGGCGGTGGAAGCCGCGGATACGCGCCTGATCGGTCGCCCACGGAATGTCGGCGTCGTCGGCTGCCTGGATCATCGCGATGTCGCGATGGCCGATCCGCACGAGATGGCCGACGGCCTGCCTCGCGGCGAGTTCGTCATCGATGCCGACCCACGACCGGTCGTCATCGGGGCGGTGGCCGCCGACGAACACCGTCGGCACCCCGACCTGCTCCAGGCGGGTGTGCTCCCTGGCGGTGAGGGGGAGGGAGCACACGACCATCGCGTCGACCTTGCGGCGCAACGGAAGTGCTTCGAAGAAGCGGTGCCGGGTGGTGGAGTCCGGCACGGTGCACAGCACCAGATCCAGGCCCACCGTGTCGAATTCGTCGGCGATCCCGGCAAGGATCGTCGAGAAGAACCACGCGTCCACCCTCGGGACGACGACCCCGACGCGGCCGGTGAGCCCACCGGAGAGTCGCGACGCCTCCGGAGACACCACGTAGGACAGTTCCCGCGCCGCCGACAGAATGCGGTCTCGGGTGGTGGGGGAGACCCCGGGCGCGCCGCGCAGGGCCCGTGACACGGAGGCGATCGACACGCCCGAGTGCTGCGCGACGTCGGTCATGTTGACGGTCTGCTTCGGGATCATCAGGCCCCGAGCGTAACGCGACGTAATTATTTACGTGCTCACATAAGGAATTGACACGTAAGCGACATACCGCGAGTCTGGTGCGCGAAAACGTTTACGCATGTCCGAGCCGTCGCCGAAAGGTTAACCGTGGCCCCCGAAGAGTCCTCGTGGTGGCAGACCGCCGTCGTCTACCAGGTGTATATCCGCAGCTTCGCCGACGGGAACGGCGACGGCATCGGCGACATCGCGGGCCTGCGGGCGCGGCTGCCGTACCTCGCGTCGCTCGGCGTCGACGCGATCTGGATCAACCCCTGGTACCCGTCGCCGATGGCCGACGCCGGCTACGACGTCGCCGACTACCGCGACATCGAGCCGACCTACGGCACGCTGGACGAGGCGCAGGCGCTGATCGCCGAGGCCCACGAGCTCGATATCCGGGTGATCCTCGACATCGTGCCCAACCACACCTCGGATCAGCACGCCTGGTTCCGTGCGGCGCTCGCCGACGAGCCGGGCGCGCGGGAGCGCTTCCATTTTCGGCCGGGCCGCGGTGCGGATGGTGCCGAGCCACCGAACAACTGGCAGAGCGTGTTCGGCGGACCGGCGTGGACGAGGATCGGCGACGACCCGGACTCTCCGTGGTACCTGCACCTGTTCGCACCCGCGCAGCCCGACCTGAACTGGGATCTCGACGAGGTGCGCGCGGAATTCGAGGACATCTTGGCATTCTGGTTCGACCGGGGAGTCGACGGATTCCGGATTGACGTCGCGCACGGCCTGGCCAAGGCGGCGGGTCTGCCCGACGGTGCCGGCGAGGACGCCGAAGCGCAGGTCATGCTCGAGTCGGAGGCACGTCATCCTGCCTGGGACCAGGACGCGGTCCATGAGATCTACCGCGGATGGCGCACTGTGGCCGACCGCTACACGCCCGAGCGGATCTTCATCGCCGAGGCGTGGGTGTCGAGCAACGAGCGGCTGTCGCGCTACCTGCGACCCGACGAACTGCACACCGCCTTCCAGTTCGACTTCCTGCGTGCGCCATGGCGTGCCAAGGTGCTGCGTGACGTGATCGACGACGCGATCGCCTCCGCCGCGACGGTCGGCGCGCCGCCGACCTGGGTGCTGTCCAACCACGATGTCACCCGCACGGTGACGAGGTTCTCCCGCTCACAGCCCGCCCACCTGATCGGCACCGAGTGGGAGCGGGGGAGGTGGACCGACGAGGATCCCGATCACGCCCTCGGGCGCCGCCGGGCCCGAGCTGCTGCGCTCGTCCAGCTGGCGCTGCCGGGTACCGCCTACATCTATCAGGGCGAGGAACTGGCCCTGGAGGAGATCGAGGATCTGCCCGACGACGTGCGCCAGGATCCGACCTGGGTGCAGTCCGGGTTCACCGACGTCGGTCGTGACGGGTGCCGGATTCCGTTGCCGTGGACACAGGCGTCGGCACCCTACGGATTCGCACCGGTTCCGGGGACGCCGACCTGGCTTCCGCAGCCCGACCACTGGAGCGAGCACAGTGTCGAGGCGCAGGACGACGACTCCGGCTCGACGCTGAACCTGTACCGGGATGCGTTGCGGCTGCGCTCATCGCTGTGGCGGGGCGCGGGCGACGTCACCTGGATGGACGTCGCGCCCGATGTCGCCGCATTCGCGCGTGGCGGTGCTCAATGCTGGGTCAACACCGGCGACACCGGTGTCGACCTGCCCGCCACCGCGGCGGTCGTGCTGTCGTCGGCCACCGGCGTCGATCGGGTGCTGCCCCCGGACGCGGCGGTGTGGTTACTGGAGCACTAGGGGCCGCAGTAGGGGACTTTGTGCTCTCTACACATCGCTCGCAGGCTTGTAACCCTAGAGGGAGTAGACACCTCCCCGAAGGGACCATGACGATGAATGGCCGATTTCCCGATCCCGACACCGTGCGGTCGGCCCTGTCCTTGGCGAATCGTGCGCCGTCGGTGCACAATTCGCAGCCGTGGCAGTGGCGGGTGGGCGAGCAGACCCTCCACCTCTACGCCAACCCGGATCTGCAGCTGCCGCACACCGACCCCGACGCCCGTGACCTGATGCTCAGTTGTGGCGCCGCGCTGCACCATTGCGGGGCGGCGCTGGCGGCGCTGGGCTGGCAGGCCAAGATCCACCGGTTCCCGAATCCTGCGGATCCGCGTCATCTGGCGGCCCTGGAACTGCACCGGTACCCGGCGGCCGATCTCGACGTGTCACTGGCCGCCGCGATCCCGCGCCGGCGCACCGACCGGCGCCACTACAGCTCGTGGCCGGTGCCTCGCGGCGACATCGCGCTGATGGGAGCACGCGCCGCACGCGCGGGGGTGACGATGCGCCGTATCGAGGACCTGGCGGGACTCAAGCGCCTGGTCGACGACGCCGCGTTCCGGCACCGCTCCGACCGGGGCTACCTCACCGAGTTGGCCACGTGGAGCGGCCGGTACGCCTCGACGGCCGGTGTGCCCGCGCGCAATGTCCCCGGCCCGGATGGCACCGGCCCGATTCCGTTGCGCGCGTTCGCCGGTGGCGTGTTGACGCAAACGCCGGACACCGACCCCGCCGAGGACAACGCTGTCGTGCTGGCGCTGGGTACCGCGCAGGACGACGAGCTGGCGTGGTTACGGGCCGGCGAAGCGACCAGCCTGGTGCTGCTCACTGCGACCGCACTCGGGCTTGCCAGCTGCCCGATCACCGAACCTCTGGAGGTCTCGGACACGCGGGAAGTACTGCGTCGAGACGTCTTCGGTGCGGACGGACATCCTCAGATGTTGCTGAGAGTCGGTTGGGCACCGGTCAACGCCGACCCGCTGCCGGCCACCCCGCGCCGGGATCTCGCGGATGTTGTTGCGAAACTTGATGGTTCACCGATGTGGTGACCGTCAGTTGACCGGCGGCGGACGCGCCTAGTGGCCGCCCGGCCTGCGCGGGCGGTCGAGCTTGGAGACGAAGACCGCGGCCTGGGTGCGGCGCTCCATGCCCAGCTTGGCCAAGAGTCGCGACACATAGTTTTTGACCGTCTTCTCCGCCAGGAACATTCGCGCCGCGATCTGTTTGTTCGTCAGGCCCTCTCCCAGCAGATCCAACAGCACGCGCTCTTGTTCGGTGAGCTCCGACAGCGGATCCGTGCGGTCGCCTTCGCCGCGAAGCTTCGCCATCAGCGCCGCCGCCGCACGGTTGTCCAGCAGCGAGCGGCCCGCGCCGACCTCCTTGATCGCCTTGGCCAACTCCATGCCCTTGATGTCTTTGACGACGTAGCCGCTGGCCCCCGCCAGGATGGCGTCGAGCATCGCTTCGTCGGAGGTGAAGGAGGTCAGCATCAGGCAGCGGAGCTCGGGGAGGCTCGAGAGCAGGTCCCGGCACAGCTCGATACCGTTGCCGTCGGGCAGACGGACGTCGAGCACCGCAACATCGGGTTGTAGTGCAGGGATGCGGGCCAACGCCTCGGCGACCGACCCCGCCTCGCCCACGACGTCGATGTCGGGGTCGCCGCCCAGAAGGTCGATCAAGCCCCGTCGTACCACCTCATGGTCATCTACCAGGAAAACCCTCACCATCGCGTGACATCACACCCTCGTTGTCGGGCACCACTCACAGTGCGTTGTGCGGCTCACACACCAGTATCGAGCAGTCAGTGTCCCGCAGTGCGGTATTGCCGGGGGTTCCGACCAGATCGGACACCCCGCCGGGGCGACCCCGTCCTGCGACCAGGAGTTCGACCGACTCACCATGGTCCGCCAGGTACTCGAGGGTGCTGCCGGAGTCACTCGCCACGCTGATCTCCACGTCGGGGTAGCGCCGGCGCCACTCCGCCAACCGGCGTTCCCACTGCGCCGTGACGTCGGGGTGTGTCCGCGCCGGGGTCAGCACACGTACCGGTGCACCCCTACGGCGGGCCTCGTCGAGACCACGGTGCAGCACTGCGCCCGCAACGGCGGTATCGGGGATCTCGATGACGACGGCGCGGTCATGCCGCCGATGCGGGCGGTGCGCGCGGACGATCGCAACCGGGCAGAGCGCCCCGGCCGACAATGCCGCGGCGGTCGAGCCGATTCTGCCGTGGACGGCGTGGCTTCGGCCGCGGGCGCCGACGCACAGCGTCACCGCCGAGCGGGCCGCATGCAGTAGAGCCTGAACCGGCCTGCCGTGCACGATCTCGATCTCGATCTTCACCGGCCGCCCGGTGGATTCCACCGCGGTCACGGCGTGGCGCACCGCGACGTCTGCGGCGGTGAATCGGCGCGCCCGCTCGTGCGGATCCACCGCGTCGCCGTCGTCGACCACGTACACCAGGCGCAGTGGGACATCGCTGTCGACTGCCTGATCGACCGCCCAGAGCGCGGCATCGACGGCGGCCGCGGAACCGTCGATCCCGACCACGATGGCCGGGGCGGCGGGATCGTCGGTCATGATGCCCCTCTGCGTATTTCGAGAATGTCTTCAACGGGCCGGCGGGGTGTCGGCGGCGGCGTCGCGTCCAGGGCCGGGGCCAGACCCACCCGTATGAGCGCCTGCGGGACCGCGGTCGTGCCGGCCAGCGACGCGATCACGTCGCGCCCCTCGGCGAATTCGGTGACGTGGGTGACCGTGCACGTCGCCATGCCCGCCATGGCCGCGGTGAGCAGCAGGTACGACAGTGCCTCGCCGCACCGCACGACGCTGTCGGCGGAATCGTCGTCGGTGGAGAGCACGAGGATTCGCGCGTGGTCCTCGTCCACCTGCGGCCGGCGCTCGCTGTGCGCGACGACGGGGAAGGCACGTCCGATGCCCACGCGGTCGCTTTCGGCGGCGGAGACCAGTGCGCTTCGCGGGATTCCCTCGCTTGTACTGAAATCAGCTGTCCACCAATGGAGTTCGCTGTGATACCGGGAGTCGTAGAGACGCATGGCCTCGGTCAGGCCCGACAACTCGGCGAGCGGGTTGTGGGCATCGTCGGCAACCGCGGCGATGCGCACCGGCCCGTGGTCCCCGGCGGCACTCAGATCCTCGAACAGCCGATCCCAGTCCGGCGGCGCCGACAGCGGTAGACGGTCGGTACGCCGCAACAGGATCGCGTCGGCCCGGCGCCGCTGCTCGTCGGTCGCTTCGGCGCCGGAGGCGAACTCGATGCTCGCGACATGTCGCGGATCGGCTGGATCCGGCAGCCGCCGCACCGTTGTCTCCCATCCAGCGGCGGTCATCGCGACGCGGAAGTGATCGAGCGCCGCCCCGCAACTGATCAACGCCTCTCGCCCGGTGGCGTCGGCGCCTCGGATCAGCCGGCGGGGGTCGGCGTACAGGTCGACGCCGTGTTCGGTGATCGCCCACCGCCACGGCTGGCTGTTGTGCAGAGACGGCGCCCGGCATGCCAGGTGCAGCGCGTCGATGATCACGTCCGTGTGGACCCGGGTCGTCGGCATCGTGGGAGCTCCGTTCCGTCCGGCTCAACACTGCGCGTCGAGACCGCCCTGCCGACAGGGCCAATGGTCCTCACCATCGCTGTAGAGGGTCAGCAACGCCGTCCGCCATGCCGGTGTCGCCGCCGCGGCAGGGCGAGGTCACGTTCGACGACGGGGTGCCGACCGAGGTGACGGACGCTGCGCCGAGTCCGGCGCCGCTTCGTTGGATGGCTGCCGGCGACCTGTTCGACCAGCGAGACCGCACTCGCCCGGCTCGGCGGGCGCGTGCGCCGCTCGGTGACGGGATCGCCTCTCCTTGGCAACGTTTGGATAACGCGTGATCTGTCGCGCCTGCGAATCGCCAAATTATCGGTTCAGTAAGCACAGTAATTACGCGCATGTAATTCACGCGGCACGGACGTAGAGGACTGGGAGCACATGTCTCGGACGAAAAAGAGCATCGTCGTTGTCATGATGGGCAGCGCAGGATTGTTCTTGAGCGCCCCGTTTCTGGGCCCCGCGGCAAACGCGAATCCCACGCGTGGTGGCGTGCCATGCGTGGGCATCCTCCAGCAGATCGTCTCGCGGCCGGGAGATATCCCGCAGGCGCTGACCGATACGGCCCGCTCGTTCACCAACCCGGGACAGCCGGCGCCCCCGGTCGTCGTGCCGCCCGCCAGCTCGTCGACCGTAGCCGCGACACCACCCGTGCCGCCGCGCCCGCCGGCCTCGGTGTCGGTGCCCGCCTCGGGAGCCACTCCGCCGGTTCCGCCCACCCCCGGGACCCCGGCGTCGACGTCGACCGGCGGCGGCACTCCGCCGGCCCCGCCGAGGCCTCCGGGTTCAGTCGTGACCCCGTCCTCCGGCGCGATCCCTCCGACTCCTCCGGTACCGGGTGGACCTGCGGTGACGCCGATCGGCAGCGGCACGCCGCCGCTCCCTCCGGCGCCGGGCGGTCCCGCGGGCACGCCGATCGGTGGCGGCACCCCGCCCCTTCCGCCGGTTCCGGGCGCCCCGTTGGGCACCCCCGTCGTCAACAGTGCTCCGCCTGCTCCGCCAGTCCCCGGCCTGCCGGTCGTCGGTGACGGAGGCGCTGCCCTTCCTCCGGCGCCTCCGATGCCCGGGGGTCCCGCGGCGGTGCCAGCGGGCCTCCTCGCCCCGCCCGCTCCTGCTGTTCCCGGCGCACCGATCGTCGGCGAGGCCGGCGCGGTGCCGCCTGCGGGTGTTGCCGGCCCTGGAGTTCCGGGAGGGGCGCCCGGCGCCGGCGCCGGCGGCGGCGTCGGCGTCGGCGGTGCGCCCGTCGGGGGCGCTGCGGGAGCGGTGCCCCCTCCCGCTGCGCCAGGTGCACCGGTCACGGCGGCCGCGGGGAACGCGGGCCCGCCCGCCCCACCGCTTCCCGCTGCACCGGTGGAAGGTGCTTCCGGCGTTCTGCCTCCTCCCGCTCCGCCGGCGCCCGGTGCGCCGGTGGTTGGTGAGGCCGGCGTGGTGACGCCTCCGGGTCCGCCTGCTCCGGGTGTTCCGGTGGTGGATGAGGCGGGTGTGGTGACCCCGCCTGCTCCGGGTGCGCCGGGCGCGCCGGTGGTTGGTGAGGCCGGCGTGGTGACGCCTCCGGGTCCGCCTGCTCCGGGTGTTCCGGTGGTGGATGAGGCGGGTGTGGTGACCCCGCCTGCTCCGGGTGCGCCGGGCGCGCCGGTGGTTGGTGAGGCCGGCGTGGTGACGCCTCCGGGTCCGCCTGCTCCGGGTGTTCCGGTGGTGGATGAGGCGGGTGTGGTGACCCCGCCCGCTCCGGGCGCACCGGGCGTGCCGGTCGACGGTGGAGTGGACGTCGTGACGCCGCCGGGACCGGGCGCCCCCGGCACACCGACGGTGAACACGGTCGAGACCTTCTCCCCGCCGGCGCCCCCCGCGCCGGGGACTCCGTCGTCGGGGTCGGTCGAGACGTTCTCGCCTCCGGCTCCGCCGGCGCCCGGGACAGGAACCAACTCGTCGGTGGAGATCGCGTCTCCGCCGGCGCCCGGTCTGCCCGGCATCCCCTCAGAAGGCTCGACGACCTACACGACGCCGCCGAGTCCCGAAATCACGTTCAATCCGGCGAATTCGGCCATCGACATCGCCACCCCGCCCGGTCCGGGACTCCCGAGTGCGCCGTTGGAGGCCTCGGCCAACATCACCACCCCGCCCGCTCCCGGCGTTCCCGGTGCCCCGGTGAACTCGTCGGTCGAGGTGACAACGCCCGGCGGCGTGGACGTGCCGGCAACGCCGATCGAGAGGTCGACAACCCTGACCACGCCCCCCACGCCGGGCACTCCCGGCGCGCCGGTGAACGCCTCCGTCGACGCCGCTACGCCTCCCGCACCCGGTGCACCTGGTGCCCCGGTTGTGAGTGAGGCGGGTGTGTCGACGCCTCCTGCTCCGGGTGTGCCTGGGGTGCCTGCTGGTGGTGACGCGGGTGTGGTGACGCCTCCTGCTCCAGGGGGGCCTGGTGCCCCGGTTGTGAGTGAGGCGGGTGTGTCGACGCCTCCTGCTCCGGGTGTGCCTGGGGTGCCTGCTGGTGGTGACGCGGGTGTGGTGACGCCTCCTGCTCCAGGGGGGCCTGGTGCCCCGGTTGTGAGTGAGGCGGGTGTGTCGACGCCTCCTGCTCCGGGTGTGCCTGGGGTGCCTGCTGGTGGTGACGCGGGTGTGGTGACGCCTCCTGCTCCAGGGGGGCCTGGTGCCCCGGTCGTGAGTGAGGCAGGTCTGTCCACCCCGCCCGCTCCGGGCGCTCCCGGTGCACCGGTCGTCGACGAAGCCGGGCTGGTGACCCCGCCCGCGCCGCCCGCTGTCGGCGCCCCGATCGACAACGCTGCTGCCGCCGTGCCCCCGCCAGCCCCGCAAGGTGCTCCGGTGGTCGGTGACGCCGGGGCGGTCCTGCCCGGTGCGGGCGCGCCCGGCGGCGGCACCGGTGGCGGCGCGGCCGTCGAGGGTGCCGGTGGTGCCGTCGGCACGGGCGGCCCCTCTGCCGCGGGTGCGCCGCTGGCAGCCGCCGCCGGCGGAACCGCGTCGGCCGGTCCAGCCGGTCCTGCCGCGACCGCCCTCCCCGTTGACGCTCCGCCCGCCCCGCCCGCGCCCGGCGCGCCGATCTTCGGTGAAGCCGGAGTGGTGACGCCTCCTGTGCCGGGTGCTCCCGGTGGTGCGGGGGCAGTGCCTGCGGGTGTGGTGACGCCTCCTGTGCCGGGTGTTCCCGGTGGTGCGGGGGCGGTGCCTGCGGGTGTGGTGACGCCTCCTGTGCCGGGTGTTCCCGGTGGTGCGGGGGCGGTGCCTGCGGGTGTGGTGACGCCTCCTGTACCGGGTGTTCCCGGTGGTGCGGGGGCGGTGCCTGCGGGTGTGGTGACGCCCCCTGCGCCGGGTGTTCCCGGTGGTGCGGCGACGGTGCCCGGTGCGGTCGGCACACCTCCTACGCCGCCGCTGCCGCCCGGCTCGACCAACACCTACATCAACTACCCGGCTCCGCCGGTGCCACCGACTCTGCCGAACTCGGCGAACGTCAACGCCGGAACCCCGGGGACGCCGATCCCGGGTACTCCGGGCAGCCAGCTGACGCTGTCGGATCTGCTCACGCCACCCGGGGTGGCCCGAACCTTGCAGAACACGGCCTCGTCGGTGATCGGTGTGACCCCGCCGGGTGCGCCGCCGGTACCGGGCGGCGCCGGAGCAGTCAACGTCAGCGTGCCGGGGGTGCCGAGCCCGATGACCCCGCTGGCGGCCACCGGTCTGTCGAACCTGGTGTCTCCGCCGTCGCTGACCATCCCGTCGATCCCGGGCCTGCCGGTGCCGCTGCCCAACGAGTTGCCCGTGCCGTCCGATCTGCTCTGTGTGGGCACTGATTGGTCTGCCTCGCAAGGGGATTCGGCCGAGGCGCCGGCCAACGTCGAAATTCCCCGTGCGCTGATCACCGGCGCTGCGCCGGTGGGCGAGCGGCGCGACCGCTGGGACACTGCCCAGTGAGCGCTACGGCTCAGCCGTCGGTGGTCTGCGCGTCGGCCACCAGATTGGCGGCGACCTGAATCAGCGGGACGTTGGAATCCTGGGAGAGTTTGCGGAGCAGTTCGAAGGCCTGAACGGCGTTCACCCGGTAGCGCTCCATGATCATGCCCTTGGCCTGGCCGATGACATCGCGGCTGGACAGCGCCTTCTGGAACTGCGCCTCACGACGTGCTGAGTTCCACGCCACCGAGGAGTGCGCGGCAAAGATGAGGCCGAGTGTCCTCGACTCGCTGCCGAAGGCGTCGGGCTGCTCAGCGTACACATTGAGGGCGCCGAGCGTCTCACCGGCGATGAACATCTGGAACGCCATGATCGACCGGATCGGCGTCTCGGCGAGCGCGTCCCTGCGATAGTTCGGGAAGCGCTCCTCGGTGCTGAGGTCGCGGACGTGGACCGTCGTCTCCTCCCACGCCGCGGTCAGGCACGGACCCTCCAGGTGGCGCTGCTGGATCTTGTCCAGTAGCAGCGGCCAGTGATGGGTGGCCGCCGGAGTTTCGACCTGCTTGGCACTGCGGGTGAGCGTGATGCCGGCGTACTGCGCACCCGGGATCTCGGCGGCTGCGTACTCCGCCAATTCCGCTACGACGGTGTCGGAATCGGCGTCAGGTCTGTTGTGCAGGCCTTGCACCAGCTCCGCCACCCGAAGATGTGCGGCCTCCAAGCCGGCTGGAACGTTCACCCGTGCACCGTCCGATTCTCGCGCGTCAATATGGCTCCCCAGGCTACCGCTGACCTCCGTCAGGGGCTCGATCATGAACAATGTCATTTTTGTGACCGCTCGGACCGTTCTCGCCGGTGACGACGCCGGCACACCGCGGCGGGTTGTCCCGCGCGGTGACACGATCACAGCGCCCGCAGGTAGCGGTCGGTGACCCGACGTTGCACCAGCGAGGTCAGGGGAGACCCCAGCCGACTCCACCAGGTGGCGTGCCGCGAGAACGCCCTCACTTCCGCATGCACCTCCTCGGTGGCCGGGTCGAACCGCACCAGGAACAGTTCCTCGCCGCACTCGGCGTGCCCCGGCAGCGTCCCGTACGCGAATCCGCGGCGATCGGCGTCGTCGACGACGTAGACCACTCGGCAGGGCGCCGCCACCGGCCCGAGGTGCACCAGCACCTCGGCCCCCACTGACGCCACGGCTGCGGTCGCCTCGACCCGCAGGCCCGCACCGCGCAACATCCCCCAGCGCATACCTTCGGCCGCCGCGCGCTCGAACCGGTCCCGGCCGCGGCCGATCACCGACGACTTCCGGAGGTGGTGGTAGCCGGTGGGCATGATCCCGCCGGTCGCGCCGATCTCGCTGTAGGTCAGCGCCTTACCGGCAAGATCCGTCAACTTCACCGTTCCAGCTTGTCACCGCGCGCGTACCGTCGATGCGGTGACCTCCCCGAACATGCCGACCCTGACCCTCGGCGACCTCACCGTCAACCGGCTCGGCTTCGGCGCGATGCGCCTGACCGGCAAGGGCGTCTGGGGCCCGCCTGCCGACCGCGACGAATGCCTGCGGGTGCTCCGCCGCGCCGCCGAACTGGGTGTCGACTTCATCGACACCGCCGACTCCTACGGCCCCTACGTCTCCGAGGAGTTGATCCGGGAAGCGCTACACCCCTACGACGGGCTGGTGGTCGCGACCAAGGCGGGCCTGCTGCGCGTCGGCCCCGACCAGTGGCCGGTCCTCGGCTATCCGCCCTACCTGCGTCAGGAATGCGAGATGAGCCTGCGCCGGCTCGGGGTGGACACCATCGACCTGTTCCAGCTGCACCGCATCGACGACAAATTTCCCGCCGAAGACCAGATCGGCGAGCTGCTCACGCTGCAACAAGAAGGCAAGATCCGCCACATCGGCCTGTCCGAGGTCACCGTCGACCAACTCAGCGCCGCGCAGACCGTCGCGCCGATCGTGTCGGTGCAGAACATGTACAACCTCACGACCCGTGGCGCCGAACCCGTCCTCGACGCCTGCGAAGCCCAGGGCATCGCCTTCATCCCGTGGTTCCCGCTGGCCGCGGGACCGCTGGCGGCGGCCGACGGTCCACTACAGCGCATCGCCGCCGACCACCACGCCACCCCGTCGCAGCTGGCGCTGGCCTGGCTGCTCAAACGGTCCCCGGTGATGGTGCCGATCCCCGGTACGTCCAAGGTTGCCCACCTGGAAGAGAACGTCGCGGCCGCTCAGATCGAGCTGACCGAGGAGGAGTTCGAGACGCTGAGCAAAGCCGGGGCAGCCCAGAGCTGAGGCAACCAATACGGTGAGCTGGTGAGCACCAACAATGCGGCCGACGCACACGTCGGTGGGGGATTCAGTGCACCGGAACCCACCCAGCGCGGCGGTCCGGACTACGGCCGCTTCGTCGAAGCCGTCCGTGCACT
Source organism: Mycolicibacterium aurum (assembly GCF_900637195.1). NCBI lineage: Bacteria > Bacillati > Actinomycetota > Actinomycetes > Mycobacteriales > Mycobacteriaceae > Mycobacterium > Mycolicibacterium aurum. The sequence goes on from NZ_LR134356.1 coordinate 2,470,595, forward strand.
CCAGGACCATGCCCGTGCGGCCGACGCACCCGACGCGGTGATCACCGACGCCGCGGACCTCATCGAGAAGGCGTCGGCGATGTTGGCGCCCTACGACGCCGACGAGTGGTCGTCGCCATCGGGGCGGCGGATGGATCTTCCCAATCGCGGCAACATCCTCGGCGTACCGGTCGACCTGCATGTCACCGAAGACGGCTGGATACGCGGATCTGCGCGGTTCCGTCGCTTTCACCTCGGCCGTAACGGTGCGGCCCATGGCGGCGCGGTGGCCCACCTGTTCGATTCGCTGCTCGGGTTCACCGCGTTCAAGCTCAGCCGCAGCAAGGCGCAACGCACCGCGTTTCTCCACGTCGACTACCGCAAGATCGCCCCGGTGGAGCAGCAGCTGCAGGTAGAGGCACGTATCGACGACATCGTCGACCGGAAGATCTACGTCTCCGGACGGCTCCTCGATGGCGAGCACCTGCTGGCCGAGGCCCACTCCCTGTTCGTGAAGCTGAAGCCGGGGCAGCCATGACCGAGAGCAGGTACGCAGGCTTCACCCGTCGATGGGCGCGGTGGCGCGACCGGCTGCGGGAGCGTCGCGGCCTCGACCTCGGTTACCGCATCTCCGTCGGCGTCGTCGGCCTCCTCGTCCTGGCGGTCGGCATCCTGGCCATTCCCTACCCCGGTCCCGGGTGGGCGATCGTGTTCGTCGGCCTTGCGATCCTGGCCACCGAGTTCGAGTGGGCGAAGAAACTGCTGGGCTACGCGCGTGAGCGCTACGACGCCGCCATGGCGTGGTTCAAGAGCCAGGGCCTGTGGGTTCAGGTCCTGGGAGCGGTGTTCACGGCGGCCATCGTGCTGGGCACGCTGTGGCTGTTCGGCGCCGTGCACTTCGCGGCCGAACTGCTCGGCATCGACCGCGACTGGATGCAGAGCCCTGTTGGTATCGGGTCCTGAGGCCACACCCCGATAGCATGGTCGCGGTCGATCACCGACCACGCACCCACACCCGAAAGTTTGGAGCCCCGCGATGAGCGCCCCCGCCCGCCCCGCCTCAGCAGCCCCGATCCGGGTTGCCGCCGGGACGACCGCCGGGCAGGCGGTGCGCGACGCCGGATTGCCCACCAGAGGAGACGTCGACGCCGTCGTCGTCGTCCGGGACGCCGAGGGACAGTTGCGCGACCTGTCCTGGGTGCCCGACACCGACGTCGAGGTCGAGCCGGTCGCGGCGAACACCGACGACGGCCGCAGCGTCATCCGCCACTCGGCCGCGCACGTTCTCGCGCAGGCCGTGCAGGGCCTCTTCCCCGACGCCAAGCTCGGCATCGGTCCGCCCATCACCGACGGGTTCTACTACGACTTCGACGTCGCCGAGCCGTTCACCCCCGAGGATCTGGCCAAGCTCGAGAAGCGGATGCAGAAGATCGTCAAGGACGGCCAGCTGTTCTCCCGCCGCGTCTACGAGAACAAGGAGCAGGCGCGCGCAGAGCTGACCGGTGAGCCGTACAAACTCGAGCTCATCGACGACAAGTCCGGCGATCTGGGGTCATCGGACGAAGTAATGGAGATAGGCGGCGACGAACTGAGCGCCTACGACAACCTCAATCCCCGCACCCGCGAGCGTGTCTGGGGCGACCTGTGCCGCGGCCCGCACATTCCCACCACCCGCTACATCCCGGCGTTCAAGTTGACCCGTAGCTCGGCGGCCTACTGGCGCGGAGACCAGAGCAACGCCAGCCTGCAGCGCATCTACGGCACCGCGTGGGAGTCTCAGGAAGCGCTCGACCGCCACCTCGAACTGCTCGAGGAGGCGCAGCGCCGCGATCACCGCAAGCTCGGCGTGGAACTGGACCTGTTCAGCTTTCCCGACGAATTGGGTTCGGGCCTACCGGTTTTCCATCCCAAGGGCGGCATGGTGCGCCGCGAGATGGAGGAGTACTCGCGACGCAAGCACATCGAGGCGGGCTACGAATTCGTCAACACCCCGCACATCACCAAGGAACAGCTCTACATCACCTCCGGGCACCTGGAGTGGTACGCCGACGGCATGTTCCCGCCGATGCACATCGACGCGGAGTACAACGAGGACGGCACGGTGCGCAAGCCCGGCCAGGACTACTACCTCAAGCCGATGAACTGTCCCATGCACTGCCTGATCTTCAGGTCGCGGGGACGCTCGTACCGCGAACTCCCGTTGCGGCTCTTCGAGTTCGGCAGTGTGTACCGATACGAGAAGTCCGGGGTGATCCACGGGCTGACCCGGGTGCGCGGTATGACCCAGGACGATGCGCACATCTACACCACCCGCGAGGACATGCGGGCGGAGCTGACGTCGCTGCTGCAGTTCGTGCTGGACCTGTTGTCCGACTACGGCCTCGACGACTACTACCTGGAACTGTCGACCAAAGACCCGGACAAGTTCGTCGGCTCCGACGAGCTCTGGGAGGAAGCCACCGACACGCTGCGGGAGGTGGCGCAGGCCTCCGGGCTTGACCTGGTGCCAGATCCGGGTGGCGCGGCGTTCTACGGGCCCAAGATCTCGGTGCAGGTGCGTGACGCGCTGGGCCGCAGCTGGCAGATGTCGACGATCCAGCTGGACTTCAACATGCCCGAACGGTTCGAGCTCGAATACACCGCCGCAGACGGCACCCGGCAGCGCCCCGTGATGATCCACCGCGCGCTGTTCGGGTCGATCGAGCGGTTCTTCGGCATCCTGACCGAGCATTACGCGGGTGCTTTCCCGGCGTGGCTGGCGCCCGTGCAGGTGGTGGGAATCCCGGTCGCCGATGCGCATTCGGCCTACCTCAGCGGTATCGCCACCCAGTTGCGGACGCTGGGCATCCGTGCTGACGTCGACGCCAGCGACGACCGGATGGCCAAGAAGATCGTCAACCACACCAACCAGAAGGTGCCGTTCATGCTGCTCGCCGGCGACCGCGACGTGGAGGCCGAGGCCGTCTCATTCCGGTTCGGTGACCGCACGCAGATCAACGGTGTCCCGCGCGACAAGGCCATCGACGCCATTGTGTCCTGGGTGCAGCGGCGCGAGAACGCCACGCCCACAGCGGAACTCGTTGCGACACACCCTGACGACGCAGTAGCAGGCGAGGGGTGACGTGGATCCGGAGGACACGATCGTAGACCGCGGCGTCGGCGATCCAGACCATCTGCAGCGGCTCTGGACGCCACACCGGATGACCTACATCGCCGACGCCGTCAAGGCGGGTTCGGCGGCATCGTCGGAGCCGTTCACCGACATTCCGAACATGTCGGACGAGGACGGGTTGGTGGTTGCGCGCGGCGAGCTGGTGTACGCCGTGCTCAATCTGTACCCGTACAACCCCGGTCACCTGATGGTGGTGCCCTACCGTCGGGTGGCCGAACTGGAGAGCCTCACCGACGCCGAGAGCGCCGAGCTGATGGCCTTCACGCAGAAGGCAATCCGGGTGATGAAAGCGGTGTCGCGACCCCACGGTTTCAACGTCGGCCTCAACTTGGGCACCTCCGCGGGCGGATCCCTGTCGGAACACCTGCACATGCACGTGGTACCGCGCTGGGGTGGTGACGCGAACTTCATCACCGTCATCGGCGACTCCAAGGTGATTCCGCAACTCCTGCGCGACACCCGGTTGCTGCTGGCTACCGAATGGGACAAGCAGACGTGAGCGACTTCTACCTGATGACACGCGCGGCGTACGCGAAGCTGTCGCGGCCGGTGGCCAAGGGCGCACTGAGGCTGGGATTGACCCCGGACAGCGTCACCATCCTCGGCACCGCGGGATCGGTACTGGCCGCACTGACCCTCTTCCCGATCGGACAGCTGTTCGCGGGCGCTTTCGCCGTGGCGTTCTTCGTGCTGGCGGACATGCTCGACGGCGCGATGGCCCGCGAACGGGGCGGCGGGACGCGATTCGGCGCCGTCCTGGATGCAACCTGCGACCGGGTCAGCGACGGTGCGGTGTTCTGCGGCCTGCTGTGGTGGGCGGCGTTCGGCGTGCACAGCGCGGAACTGGTGGTGGCCACCATGATCTGCCTGGTGTCCTCGCAGGTCATCTCCTACATCAAGGCGCGCGCGGAGGCCAGCGGCCTGTCCGGTGACGGCGGCCTGATCGAGCGGCCGGAACGGCTGGTGATCATCCTGCTGGGTGCCTGCCTGTCGGACCTGCCGTTCTTCCCGCTGCCGTGGCTGCTCGACACCGCGATGTGGGTGCTGGCGCTGGCCAGCGTGGTGACCGTGGCGCAGCGGTTGCACAGTGTGCGCGTCTCGACCGGGGCCATGGATCGACTGGCCCCAGCCGACAACGGCGAGAAGCCAGAGACCACCGAGACATGACAGCGCACCCGGCCGGATCAGGCACCGACGGCGCAGGGCTGCTCTCCTTCGGCAGCCACCTGAGCGACTGGGGCTACGCAGCGGGCTGGCGCCTGGTTCGTGCGGCTCCGGAGTTTGTGGCGCGCAATGCTTTCGACGCCGGTGCGCTATGGGCCGCGCGCGGCGGTGGGCCGCAGCAGCTACGCAGGAATCTCGCACGGGTGATTCGGACCACTCCGGATCAAGTGCCCGCCACGTTGATGCGGGCGTCGCTGGCGTCCTACGCGCGGTATTGGCGCGAGGCATTCCGGCTGCCGTCGATGAACCACACCGACCTCGGCAAGCGGTTGTGGGTGAACGACATCGAGCTGGTGTGGGCGGCGCTGGAGGCCGGCCGCGGGGCAGTGCTGGCCCTGCCGCACAGCGGGAACTGGGACATGGCGGGGGTCTGGCTGGTGCAGAACCACGGCACGTTCGCCACTGTCGCGGAACGGCTGAAGCCCGAGTCGCTGTACAACCGGTTTCTGGCGTACCGGCAGAGCCTGGGTTTCGAGGTGGTGCCCTCGTCGGGCGGGGAGCGCCCCGCCTATGACGTGATCCGCGACTGGGTCGACGACAACGGCATCGTCTGCCTGATGGCCGACCGCGACCTGAGCCGGCGCGGTGTCCAGGTGGACTTCTTCGGGGAGCCGACGCGCCTGCCCGCCGGGCCGGCCAAGCTCGCCCTCGACACCGGAGCTCCGCTGTTCCCCGTGCACTGCTGGTTCGACGGCGACGGCTGGGGGATGCAGGTGTACCCCGAACTCGACACGTCGTCGGCCGACATCACCGTGATCACCCAGGCGCTGGCCGACAGGTTCGCCTCCAATATCGCTGCCCATCCGCAGGATTGGCACATGATGCAGCCGCAGTGGCTCGACGACCTGTCGGATGAGCGCAGGGCCCGCCTGGACGGCGGGCTGGAGGCGAGCTGATGCGGATCGGCATGGTCTGCCCGTACTCGTTCGACGTCCCGGGGGGTGTGCAGTCCCACGTGCTGCAGCTGGCCGAGGTCATGCACGGTCGCGGCCATCAGGTCAGTGTGCTCGCGCCGGCATCACCGGAGGCGCGAGCGTCCCTTCCGGACTACGTCGTCTCGGGCGGCAAGGCCGTCCCGATCCCGTACAACGGGTCGGTCGCCCGGCTGCGCTTCGGCCCGGCCACCCACCGCACAGTGAAGAAGTGGATTCACCGCGGTGAGTTCGACGTACTGCACCTGCATGAGCCGAATGCCCCCAGCCTGTCGATGCTGGCGCTCAACATCGCCGAGGGGCCGATCGTGGCGACGTTCCACACGTCGACGACGAAGTCGCTCACGCTGTCGGTGTTCGAGCCGATCCTGCGCCCGATGCACGAGAAGATCGTCGGCCGGATCGCGGTGTCCGATCTGGCGCGTCGCTGGCAGATGGAGGCCCTGGGCAGCGATGCCGTCGAGATCCCCAACGGCGTGGACGTCGCCTCGTTCGCGACCGCGCCGCGGCTCGACGGTTATCCGCGGGCGGGCAAGACGGTGCTGTTCCTCGGCCGGTTCGACGAACCGCGCAAGGGGATGGGGGTGCTGCTCGGGGCGCTGCCCCCGGTCGTCGACCGGTTTCCGGACGTCGAGATCCTCGTCGTGGGCCGCGGCGACGAGGACGAGCTGCGCACCGACGCCGGCCCGATGGGCAGGCACCTGCGGTTCCTGGGCCAGGTCGGCGACGCCGAGAAGGCCTCGGCGATGCGTAGCGCCGACGTGTATTGCGCCCCCAACACCGGGGGCGAGAGCTTCGGCATCGTGCTCGTGGAGGCGATGGCTGCGGGCACCGCGGTGGTGGCCAGCGATCTCGACGCCTTCCGGCGCGTCCTCGACGACGGTGAGGCCGGCCGGTTGGTGGCCGTCGACGACTCCGCCGCGCTGGCCGCAGGGCTCGTCGAGCTGCTCGCCGACGACGACGCCCGGGCTCGCTACATCGACTGCGCGACGCAGGTGGTGCAGCAGTACGACTGGTCGGTGGTGGCCACCCAGATCATGCGGGTCTATGAGACGGTCGCGGCGTCCGGGGTGAAGGTGCGGGTGGACACGTGATCCCGTGGGTGACGGCGGTGATCGTCACGGTGGTGGTCGCCATCGTCCTGGTCGGGGCCCTGTGGGCCTACCAGACCGCCAACCGGCTGGACCGCCTGCACGTCCGCTACGACCTGTCGTGGCAGTCCCTCGACGGTGCGCTGGCCCGGCGGGCGGTGGTGGCACGCGCCATCGCCGTCGAGGTGTACGGCGGAGGGCCGGACGGTAGGCGACTGGCCGCGCTCGCCGGGGCCGCCGAACGGGCACCCCGAGCAAGCCGGGAAGCGGCGGAGAATGAGTTGTCCGCAGCGCTGGCGCGAGTGAACCCCTCCTCGCTCCCGCTGCCGCTGGTCGCCGAGCTGGCCGACGCCGAGGCGCGGGTGCTGCTGGCGCGCCGCTTCCACAACGACGCTGTCCGCGACACCCTGTCGCTGCGCGAGCGTCCGCTGGTGCGGACCTTGCGGTTGGGTGGAACAGCCACGCTGCCAAGTTATTTCGAGATCGCAGAGGGCGGCGACGTATCGGCCCGGGAGGCTGCGCCGGTCCGCAGGAGGGTGTCTGCGCGGATCGTGCTGCTCGACGAGGACGGTGCGGTGCTGCTGCTGTGCGGATCGGACCCCGCCCGCGCGGCCGGGCAGAAGCCAGCGCCGCGGTGGTGGTTCACGATCGGTGGCGCGGCGCAGGTGGGGGAGTCGCTGGCTCAGACCGCGGTGCGGGAACTCGACGAGGAGACGGGCCTGCAGGTGGCCCCGGAAGCGGTGATCGGCCCCGTGTGGCGCCGGGATGCCGTCATCGACTTCAACGGGTCCGTGATCCGCAGCGAGGAGATGTTCTTCGTGCACCGCACCGCGCGGTTCGAACCGTCAGAGGTGGGCCGGTCCGGGCTCGAGCGCACCTACATTCATGGTCACCGGTGGTGCGATGCGACAATGATCGACAAGCTGGTCGCCGACGGTGAGACGGTGTACCCGCTGCAACTGCGCGAGCTTCTCGACGAAGCGAACGCGCTGGCCGATGAACCGGGTGCGCTGCCGCAGGGGCCGCCGCAATTGATCAAGTGATCTGCGGATCACAACGATTTGCGGCCCCCTTTAGACTGGATCAGTAGCGATTTAAGGAGATTACGGTGGAATCCGAAACCTCGGCGGAAGGCCACGGGGCGCACGCCCGCGGGACTGCGCGCGTCAAACGCGGTATGGCGGAGATGCTCAAGGGCGGCGTGATCATGGACGTCGTCACGCCCGAGCAGGCACGTATCGCCGAAGGTGCCGGCGCCGTCGCGGTGATGGCGCTCGAGCGCGTGCCCGCCGACATCCGCGCGCAGGGCGGTGTGTCGCGGATGAGTGACCCGGACATGATCGAGGGGATCATCGACGCCGTCACGATCCCGGTGATGGCCAAGGCCCGGATCGGACACTTCGTCGAGGCGCAGATCCTGCAGAGCCTCGGGGTGGACTACGTCGACGAGTCCGAGGTGCTGACCCCGGCCGACTACACCAACCACATCGACAAGTGGAAGTTCACCGTGCCTTTCGTGTGCGGCGCGACAAACCTCGGTGAGGCGCTGCGGCGGATCACCGAGGGCGCGGCGATGATCCGCTCCAAGGGCGAGGCGGGTACCGGTGACGTGTCCAACGCCACCACCCACATGCGCAAGATCGGCGGAGAGATCCGTCGGTTGACCTCGCTGTCCGAGGACGAATTGTTCGTCGCCGCAAAGGAACTGCAGGCCCCGTACGACCTCGTCGTCGAGGTGGCGCGGGCCGGCAAGCTGCCGGTGACGCTGTTCACCGCAGGCGGCATCGCCACCCCCGCCGACGCCGCGATGATGATGCAGCTCGGTGCCGAGGGCGTGTTCGTGGGCTCCGGCATCTTCAAGTCGGGCAACCCGGCCGAGCGGGCCGCCGCGATCGTGAAGGCCACCACGTTCTACGACGACCCCGATGTGCTCGCGAAGGTGTCGCGCGGACTGGGCGAGGCCATGGTCGGCATCAACGTGGAGGACATCGCACAGCCTCATCGGCTCGCCGAACGCGGCTGGTAGTCAATGGCGATTGAAGAGATCCTCGATCTGGAACAGATCGAGGTCAACATCTATCGCGGTGGCGTCTTCAGCCCGGAGTCGGGATTTCTGCAGCGCACCTTCGGTGGACACGTCGCCGGTCAGTCACTGGTGTCGGCCGTGCGCACCGTGGACCCGAAGTATCAGGTGCACTCGCTGCACGGGTACTTCCTCCGTGCCGGGGACGCCAGGTCCCCGTCGGTCTACACGGTCGAGCGGATCCGCGACGGTGGTTCGTTCTGTACCCGCCGCGTGACGGCTATCCAGCACGGCGAGACGATCTTCTCGATGTCGGCGTCCTTTCAAACCGACCAGAGCGGTATCGAACACCAGGATGCGATGCCGCACGCGGTCCCGCCCGACGACATTCCCGACTTCAAGTCGGCCAGCAAGGTGTTCGACGACGCCAGCTTCCGGCAGTTCGACGAGTGGGACGTGCGGATCGTGCCGCGCGAACAACTCGGCGTCCGGGAGGGCAAGGCGTCCCAGCAGCAGGTCTGGTTCCGGCACCGGGATCCGCTGCCCGATGACCACGTGTTGCACATCTGCGCTCTGGCCTACATGAGCGATCTGACGCTGCTGGGCTCCGCGCAGGTCAACCACATCGAGGAGCGCAAGCACCTGATGGTCGCCTCGCTGGATCACGCCATGTGGTTCATGCGGGCATTCCGCGCCGACGAATGGCTGCTCTACGACCAGTCGTCGCCGTCGTCCTGCGGCGGTCGATCCCTGACCCAGGGCAAGATCTACAACCGGTACGGCGAGATGGTTGCCGCGGTGATGCAGGAGGGGTTGACTCGCTACACCCGCGGTTTCACGCCGCAGCCGGGTTGAGCGCTCCCCAGGTGGGGGTGCTGGCCCTGCAGGGCGACACCCGCGAGCACCTGGCGGCCCTGCGTGCAGCCGGTGCCGAGGCGACGACGGTGCGTCGCCCGGCCGAGCTGGAACGTGTCGACGCGCTGGTGATCCCTGGCGGCGAATCGACCACGATGAGCCATCTGCTCCGCGAATTCGAACTACTCGAGCCGCTGCGGGCCCGGCTGGCCGACGGCATGCCCGCGTACGGATCGTGCGCCGGCATGATCCTGCTCGCCACCGAGATCGTGGACGCCGGCGTGCCCGGTCGCGAAGCGGTGCCCCTACGGGGGATCGATATGACGGTGCGGCGCAATGCATTCGGTCGTCAGGTGGATTCCTTCGAAGAGGACATCGATTTCGAGGGCCTGGACGGTCCGGTGCATGCGGTGTTCATCCGGGCCCCGTGGGTGGAACGAGTCGGGCCCGAGGTCGAGGTGCTGGCCACGGCGGCCGGTCACCCGGTAGCGGTACGCCAGGGCCGGATGCTCGCCACCTCCTTCCACCCGGAGATGACCGGCGACCGGCGGGTGCACGCGATGTTCGTCGACTCGATCTAGCGTCAGCGGATCGGCAGGCCGGTGATCGCGCGGCCCATCACCAGCCGCTGGATCTCGCTGGTGCCCTCGAAGATCGTGAAGATCTTGGCGTCGCGGTGCATGCGCTCGACGGGGTACTCGCGGGTGTAGCCGTTACCGCCGAGGATCTGGATCGCCTCGTCGGTCACATACACCGCCGTCTCGCTGGCGACCAGCTTGGCCATCGACCCTTCGGCCGAGGTGAACTCCTTGCCGTTCCTGGCCATCCAGCCGGCGCGGTAGACGAGAAGACGGGAGGCGTCGATCCGGGCCTTCATGTCTGCGAGCTTGAACGCGATCGCTTGGAACTCGCCGATCTTGCGGCCGAATTGCTCACGCTCACAGGCGTAGTCGCGGGCGTACTCGTAGGCCGCCTGAGCCACGCCGACGGCCATGGCGCCGACCGTGGGGCGGGTGCGCTCGAAGGTCGCCATCGCGGCCTGCCCGGCGGCCTTCTTGCCCTCGCGCACCTTGGCGATCCTGGCGTCGAACTTCTCCTTGCCCCCGACGATCAGGCGGCCGGGGATCCGGACGTCGTCGAGCACGACCTCGGCGGTGTGCGATGCCCGGATGCCGTGCTTGAGGAACTTCTGGCCCTGGCTCAGGCCTTTGGTGTCGGGCGGGATGATGAAGGTTGCCTGGCCGCGGGTGCCGAGTTCGGGATACACGGAGGCGACGACGACGTGGATGTTGGCGATGCCGCCGTTGGTGGCCCATGTCTTGGTTCCGTTGAGGACCCACTCGTCGGTGGCCTCGTCGTAGCGGGCGCGGGTGAGGATCGATCCGACGTCAGAGCCTGCGCCGGGTTCGGACGAGCAGAACGCCGCGACCTTGGGATCGTCCACGCTGCCGAACATCTGCGGGACCCACTCGCCGAGCTGCTCCGGTGTTCCGTTGGCCGCAACGGACGCGGCCGCCAGCCCGGTGCCGAGGATCGACAGCGCGATACCGGCGTCTCCCCAGAACATCTCCTCGAAGACGACGATCATCCCGAGGCCCGACGGCTCGGCGGTCTGCTCGGCGAACATCTCCATCGAGTAGAGACCGACCTTGGCGGCCTCCTGGATGATCGGCCACGGCGTGGCTTCCCGCTCATCCCATTCGGCGGCTGCAGGCCGGATCACGTCGGCGGCGAATTCGTGCACCCATTTCTGCACGTGCACCAGATCGGGCGACAGATCGAGGGAGAACGTCATGGTCGGTCACCTTACTCTGGAGTAAGATAACCGGCTACGCTGTGTGGCTCAATTAACAGCCACGCAAGTCACGACAGTGCGGGCAGCAGCAGTCGCGATCCGGATGCGACGGTGTTGAGGCTGCTGGTTCCGACAGCGGCGTGGCGGAAATTCATCATCGCCGGGGTCGAGGGATCCTGGTCGTCACTCGACAGCAGGAGACGCACGCGGTGTCCCGCAGAGAAGCGACGAGCGTTGGGCACCAACGGGATCCGGTACGTGACGTACTCGCCGAGCGGCACAGCCGCGGCGTCGGTGCAGGGCAGGACGGGCGCTCCGTCGATGCTGGCCTGCTCGTCGACCGCCCGCAGACTCGCGCGCAACCAGCCCGCCGTCACGTCGGTGACCTCGTCGTCGGGTGACACGTCCTGCAGCAGCGCGATCCACGCGGTGTCCATCGCGGTCGCCGATGCCGTCAGCCGAAGCTCGATGGGTCCGACGACGTCGAGGTCGTGATCCAACGGTGTCGACGTCCATGTCAGCGCCGACGGCGGGTCGATCGGGCTGGCCTTCGCGCGGTTGAGGCCTGCCCCCAGCGTCAGATACTCCCGCGCTCCGGGTTCGCCCTCGTCGGCGGCCAGCCCGCCGTCGGCGCGCAGGGCCCACTGCAGGTGGGTGGCCGTGGGCGGTGGCCAGGTCTCGGCTGTGTGCCAGCCGTCGGCGCCCGGCAGCACGTAGCGCACCGGTGGACCATCCATGATGCCGGTGTCCGCGCCCTTGAGCCAGTGGTCGAACCAGGCCAGCGCCTCGTGGTGCAAGCTCTCCCACGGCCAGGTCAGAGCGTACTGTCCGAGCATCGCCATCCGGACATTGCCGTTGTGCGCCAACGCCTTCCACAGCGTGAACGTCGACGGCAGGTGCAGGGGCACGTTGTCCCAGTCGCACCCGAGGTAGACGGGGATGTCCACCCGGTCGAGCAGCGGCAGCAGATTGCGCTCCTCCCACCACTGATCGCGCACCGGATGCCGGACCATCATGTCGAGCCACAGCTCGTCCCAGGGGTGCGGGCTGTGGGGGAGCTTGAGCAACCCGCGCATCATCGTCACGGCGGCTTCGCCGTTCATCGTCGAGAACTTCTGGTGCAGTCTCGGCGTGTTCAGTACCCGCCGGGCCAGCGCGATCGCCGGGTTGCGCCGCCAGAACGCGTCACTGCGGTCCGACGTCAGGCCCATCATGGACAGGAACGGGGTGATGAACGACGCGCTCGCAAGCCCGTGGTGCGACGCGGCCTCGTACAGGTCGGCGGTCGCCGCCACCGGAAAGATCGCCTTGAGATGTGGCGGACGCTCGACGGCCGCCTCAAGCTGGGTCATCGCGAAGTAGCTGATGCCGATCATCCCCACGTTCCCGTCGCACCACGGCTGCGCCGCCGCCCACTCCACGAGGTCGTGCATGTCGCGGCGCTCCTGTGCATCCATGAAGCCGAAGGTGCCGCCTGATCCGCCGGTGCCGCGCACGTTGGCGATGACGTGGGCATATCCACGGGACACCCAGAAGTCGGTGGCGCCGGCCTCGATGAAGCCGGCCGGCGCGCCCAGGTCCTGCATCTGGCGGGGATACGGCGACGCTGCGATCAAGGCCGGGTACCGGCCGGTCGCGTCGGGGCGATGCACGTCGGCGAGCAAGTCGACGCCGTCGCGCACCGGCACGCGCCGGTTGCGGTCATGGGCGATCCGGTAGCGGGGCTCGCTGAGATTGCGGTAGTCGCGGCCGGTGTCCTGCGGGCCGTTCAGCCGGCTTTCCCTGCTGCTCATAGTTTCACGGTACGATGAAACTAGTCTCAACGCAACGTGAAATTCCGGTACCATCACGCTCGTGCCGAAGACGACCCCCGGACCGCGCGACGACCGAGGTGTGCTGTCCCACCGCATCCTTGTCGCTGCCCGCCAGGCGTTCGCCGACACCGGGTATGCCGGCACGACCATGCGCGCCGTGGCCCGCGCCGCCGACGTCGACCCGGCCCTCGTGTATCACTACTTCCGCTCCAAGGACGCGCTCCTCGATGCGGCGACCGCTCCGCCGCAGCGGTGGTTGGACAGCGTGGCCGCGACGTGGGCCACGCCCACGCCCGAGCTGGGTGCGGCGCTGCTGCGGTTGATGCTGGGGGCGTGGGCCGACGACGAGATCGGCCCGGTGCTTCGGGCGATCCTGCAGACGGCCGCCCACGAACCGGCCACCCGCGACAAGCTGCGGCTCGTGGTGGAGCGGAGTCTGATCGGCGTCTCACAGCTGGGCGTCGACGATGCCGACCGCCTGGTACGCAGCGGGTTGATCTCGTCGCAGATCATGGGGTTGGCCATGATGCGCTACGTATGGCGCATCGAGCCGCTGGCCTCGATGGACGACGATGAGCTCGTCGCCGCCGTGGCGCCCAATCTGCAGCGGTACATCGAGGACAACCTGGCGTGACCGGCACGTAGACTGGTCAATCGGACTTTGACGTAGCGCCCGATGACCCGGAAAAAAAGAAGGTAGTACCTGCATGAGCGGCCATTCCAAGTGGGCCACCACCAAGCACAAGAAGGCGATCATCGATGCCCGCAGGGGTAAGAACTTCGCCAAACTGATCAAGAACATCGAGGTGGCGGCACGCACAGGTGGTGGCGACCCGGGTGGTAACCCCACTCTGTACGACGCCATCCAGAAGGCCAAGAAGAGCTCGGTACCGAATGACAACATCGAGCGGGCCCGCAAGCGGGGCGCCGGCGAAGAGGCCGGCGGCGCCGACTGGCAGACCATCACCTACGAGGGCTACGGGCCCAACGGTGTCGCGATCCTCGTCGAATGCCTCACCGACAACCGCAACCGTGCTGCCGGTGAGGTTCGTGTCGCGATGACGCGCAACGGCGGCAACATGGCCGATCCCGGATCGGTGTCGTATCTGTTCACCCGCAAGGGTGTCGTCACGTTGGAGAAGAACGGTCTCACCGAGGACGACGTCTTGACCGCGGTGCTCGAGGCCGGCGCCGAGGATGTCAACGATCTCGGCGACAGCTTCGAGGTCATCTCCGAACCGACGGATCTCGTTGCCGTGCGCAGCGCGCTGCAGGACGCGGGCATCGACTACGACTCGGCCGAGGCCAGCTTCCAGCCGTCGGTGACGGTGCCGGTGGACATCGACGGCGCCCGCAAGGTGCTCAAGCTCGTCGACGCTCTCGAAGACAGCGACGACGTCCAGGACGTCTACACCAACGTCGACATCCCGGACGACGTCGCCGCACAGCTCGACGAGGACTGACCGCAGACGGTCGACGTCACCGGTCGAGAGAAGAGTGGCCACCACCCGTGAAAACGGTGACAGACCCCGACGGCGCGACGTGGCGCGTGCGCCGCTGGTGGTGGCGGACGGTGCCATGGGAAACCGGTTTCTCGACACTGGATGCCCTGATTTTCGTGATCGTGCTGCCCTTCATGTTGATGTGGCCGTTCTGGTTGGCGTCGAAGTGGCTCGGGGCGTCATGGACCGTGCTGGTCGAGTGCGAGGGCACGAAGGTCTCCCGCGAGCTGGTCCGAGGCTGGCGCGAGTCCGGTCGGCGCATCGACGAGCTTGCGCAGGCGGCGGAGGCCGGCGAACTGGCACACCTGGTCATCGACGAGGAGTGACCGCCAGAAATCGACTGATCGCCTGTGCCGTGCGCTCGGGCTGGTCGAGCATGACCAGCACGTAGGCGTCGTCGATCGTCTGCAGCCGGCCCTGGGGAAGCAGTTCGGCCAGCCGACGTCCGTGCTCGGCGGGCATCACCGGGTTGTCGGTCCACAACACCAGGGCGGGTCGGTCGAACTCCGCCAGACGATTGGTCGCCCGGATCAGATCGTCGCCGTCGAATGACGTCCGGCAGTACTTGACCAGGTCGCGGCGGACCGCTTTGTCGGTCAGGCCCGCCTGCACCCATGTGTCGAATATCGGTTGCGGCACCGGCCTTTTCGACATCATGCCGAACATCAGCCATTGCCGCCGAAGCCAGCCGATCTTGAGCTGCCGCATCGCAAGCCACACCGTGCCGGTGGTCCGGCTCGCCAACCACGCGACCTTGCCGGGAAAGCCCGGCGGAAAATTCTCGAAAGCCTCCGACGGGCACACCACCAGCCGTGACACCCGTTGGTCGCGGCCGAGATCGGTGAGGAACAGCGGGCCGCCCCAATCGGTGATGACCAGGGTGACGTCCCTCAGATCCAGTACGTCGAGGAAGTCGGCGACGATGCCCACCATCCCGGGCAGAGTGAGGTCGGCGTCCTCCCGCATGGCGATGCGGTGTCCGCCCATCGGCAGAACGGGCAGCAGATAGCGAAACCCCGTGGGCAGGTGCGGCAGCGCCAGATCCCATTGCGCGTCGTTCATCAGCAGGCCGTGCAGCAGCACGACGGGCGGCCCAGCCGGATCGCCCTCCTCTCGGTACTGCAGCGTGCCTGCGGTGACCTCGACGGTATGCATGAGCCCTCCACTAGAATGAGCGTTCTAGAACGTATGCTCTAGCCTGGCACGAGGAGGCGAACATGGCAAGGTCGACCAGGGAGTCGATATTGACGGCGGCCGCGGAGCTGATGCGGCACCGCGGATATGCCGGCGTGGGCATGAAAGACATCGCCGACGCGTCGGGAGCGCCGATCGGCTCGCTCTACCACCACTTCCGCGGCGGCAAGGTGCAGATCGCCCGCGAGGCGCTGACCAACGCCGGCATCGCCTACGGCCTGCTCATCCCGTCGGTTGTCGACGACTACGCCGACCTCGGCGACGCGGTCCGCGGCGTCTTCGTTCAGGCCGCCGATGACATGGCCGCGACCGGCTTCGCCAACATGTGCCCGGTCGCCAGCGTCTCGGCCGAGGTCGCCGACACCGTCGAGGAGCTCCGGCATGCCACCCGGGACATCTTCGTCGGGTGGATCGACGGCGGCGCCGCGTATTTCGAGGCGCGGGGCCTCGACGCGGATCTTGCCCGCGACGTCACACTCACCCTGATCGGGGCACTCGAGGGGGCATTCCTGCTCGCCCGGGCGCTGCGCAGCACCGAGCCGCTGCTGGCGGCGGGACGCACGCTGGCGCCGCAATATGTCGGCATCGAATTGATGACCCCGGCAGGCGTCCGAGGGGACCATCGGCCCTAGGGCCGGTTGCCCCACCTGTTGCACAGTGTGAGCATGACCAGCCTCGACCCCGACGCGCTCCTGATCGAATCGGCGATGCCCTGCTACGACGCCGTCATCGCCGAACATCTGGTGGTCGAAGCAGACGCGGCAACCACCTTTGCGGCCGCGTCCGCGATCGACCTGATGACGGTGCACTCACCGCTGCTCGACCTGTCGATGTGGCTGCGGGCGTTGCCCGCCCGGCTGTCCGGCGAGGCCGGGCCGCCGCTGCCGCGGTTGGTCATCGGGCCCGATATGGGACTGCCCGGCTGGACGTTCCTGGGCCTGCGGGCGGAACGCGAGATCGCTTTCGGCGCGGTCGGCAGGTTCTGGCAGCCGACGATCGACTGGCGGGATGTGGCCGCCGCGGACTTCCCGAGTTTCAACGAACCCGGGTGGGGCAAGATCGCCGCCAACTTCTCGGTCCGCCCGTACGGCGCCTCGTCCAGTCTTCTCACCTACGAATGCCGGACCGTGACAACAGATCCCGAGTCCCGGCGGCGTTTCCTGCGCTACTGGTTCCTGGTTCGGCCGTTCGTCGGTCACGTACTTCGGGCTACCTTGCGACAGATCGCCGCCAACGCGATGGCATCCACGATTCCCGCCGCGGCGCCGACGGGGTCGCAGAGGTGACCCGCTTCCTCGCCGCTTCGTGCGGCGCCACCGAGCTGCGCTGGTCCGGCTGCCGGTGTGGCTCGTCAGCAGCGGCCCCCTGGACGATTCGGCCGCGCAACACGACATTCCGCCGACGCCCCAGGTGCAGAAACTCCTGTCCCGGACAGGCGCCAGGGGGCACATCACCATCGGCGGCCGCCTGAGCCGGGACGCGAGGGGTTTCCCGGCCAGCTCGATGGCCAAGACCAGGGCGGGGGACTGGCGCGATGCTGCCCACGTACGCCGATGGGTGCATTCGGTCGTCGCCCAGCTCGAGGTCGCCGGGCAGGCCGGATAGCCGTCGCTCGCCGCGTGTCCTTCCCCTCGGCGGCCGGGGGCAGAAGCTAAGCTCTCGAACAAATGTTCACCGAGAAAGGGCTGTCGTGCGGGTGATGGGAGTCGACCCGGGGCTGACGAGATGCGGGCTGTCGGTCATCGAGAGTGGGCGCGGGCGTCAGGTCACGGCGCTCGACGTCGACGTGGTGCGAACCCCCGCCGACCATCCGCTGGCACACCGATTGCTTGCGATCAGCAACGCCGTCGAACACTGGCTGGACACTCACCGGCCCGACGTCCTGGCCATCGAGCGGGTGTTCTCCAATCAGAACGCCAACACCGCCATGGGAACCGCTCAAGCCGGCGGGGTCATCGCGCTGGCCGCCGCGCGCCGCGACATCGACGTCCACTTCCACACTCCCAGTGAGGTCAAGGCGGCCGTCACCGGCAACGGCCGCGCGGACAAGGCGCAGGTCACCGAGATGGTAACCAGAATCCTTGCGCTGCAACAGAAACCGACGCCAGCCGACGCCGCGGACGCGCTTGCCCTTGCGATCTGCCACTGCTGGCGCGCGCCGATGATCGCGCGCATGGCCGACGCGGAGGCGATGGCCGCCGAACAGCGCCGCAAGTACCAGGCCACCCTCAAGGCCAAGGCGAAGGCCACCCGGATGTCGCGGAGCGCGCCATGATCGCCTCGGTGCGGGGCGAGGTCCTCGACATCGCACTCGACCACGTCGTCATCGAGGCGGCCGGAGTGGGCTACAAGGTGATGGCCACCCCGGCGACGCTGGCCACCCTGCGCCGGGGCGCCGAGGCCAGGCTGATCACCGCCATGATCGTGCGGGAAGACTCGCAGACGCTGTACGGCTTCGCCGACGCCGACGCCCGCAACCTCTTCCTCACCCTGCTGGGCGTGTCCGGCATCGGGCCGAGCATCGCACTCGGCGCACTGGCGATCTACGACGGCCCGTCCCTGCGGCAGGCGATCGGTGACGGTGACGTTGCCGCACTGACCCGAATCCCCAAGGTGGGCAAGAAAACCGCCGAACTGCTCGTGCTGACACTGCGTGACAAGGTGGGTTCCTCCGGCTCCTCGCCCGGCCTCGCCGCGGCGGGCGGCCACGGCATCCGTGGACCGGTGGTCGAGGCTCTCGTCGGGCTCGGGTTCGCGCTCAAGCAGGCCGAGGAGGCCACCGACAAGGTCATGGCCAACGATCCGGAGGCCACCACGTCCAGTGCGCTGCGCGCGGCGCTGTCGATGTTGGGCAGGAAGTAAGGTGGGCCGCTTCCAGGAAGGCCCGGAGGGCGAGCCCGACGACGATCGGGAGATGTCACCGGCCCTGACGGTCGGCGAGGGCGACATCGACGCCAGCCTGCGCCCGCGGTCACTGGGGGAGTTCATCGGTCAGCCGCGGGTGCGTGAGCAACTGCAGCTGGTCCTTGAGGGTGCCAAGAACCGGGGCGGCACCCCGGACCACATCCTGCTGTCGGGGCCGCCCGGTCTGGGCAAGACGTCGCTGGCGATGATCATCGCTGCGGAACTCGGCACGTCGCTGCGTGTCACGTCGGGTCCGGCGCTGGAACGCGCCGGTGATCTGGCGGCCATGCTGTCCAACCTCGTCGAGCACGACGTGCTGTTCATCGACGAGATCCACCGGATCGCGAGACCGGCCGAGGAGATGCTGTACCTCGCGATGGAGGACTTCCGCGTGGACGTCGTCGTCGGCAAAGGCCCTGGCGCAACGTCGATTCCGCTGGAGGTCGCGCCCTTCACCCTCGTCGGAGCGACCACCCGCTCCGGTGCCCTGACCGGTCCGCTGCGCGACCGCTTCGGGTTCACCGCCCACATGGACTTCTATGAACCCGCCGAGCTGGAGCGTGTGCTGACCCGCTCCGCGGGAATCCTCGGAATCGAATTGGGCACCGAGGCAGGCAGCGAGATCGCCCGCAGATCCCGCGGCACCCCCCGCATCGCCAACCGGTTGCTGCGCCGCGTACGGGATTACGCCGAGGTGCGGGCCGACGGCGTGATCACCCGCGACATCGCGAAGTACGCCCTGGAGGTCTACGACGTCGACGAGCTGGGGCTGGACCGGCTGGACCGGGCGGTGCTCTCGGCGCTGACCCGCAGCTTCGGCGGGGGACCGGTCGGGGTGTCGACGCTGGCGGTCGCGGTCGGCGAGGAAGCCACCACCGTCGAGGAGGTGTGCGAACCGTTCCTGGTGCGCGCCGGGATGATCGCACGGACCCCGCGCGGTCGCGTCGCCACCGCACAGGCGTGGACCCATCTGGGGATGACGCCGCCCGCCGGGGCCGTCGGCCTCGGCCAGGTCGGGCTGTTCGACTGACGGAAGGTGATCTCGTGGTGATCGCAGGCATGATCGTGGCGGTGCTCGCTGCCGTGCTGCACGGCTACATCTTCGTCATGGAGTCCTTCACCTGGACCTCCGCTCGCACCCGGGCGGTGTTCGGCACCACCGAAGAGGAGGCGCAGACCACGAAGCTTCTGGCGTTCAACCAGGGTTTCTACAACCTGTTCCTCGCGGTGGTGACGGTCGTCGGGGTGGTGATGTCGTTCACCGGCGCCACGGCTGTCGGTGCGGCTCTGGTGTTCGCCGGGGTGGGGTCGATGCTGGCCGCTGCCGCCGTCCTGCTGGTCTCGGCGCCGGACAAGGCCCGCGCCGCCGTCACCCAGGGGTTGTTGCCGTTGGTGGCGGTGGTGCTTCTCGTGGTGGGGCTGGTGCGGTAAGTGGTGCGAGATCAGACCGCGGGTTCACCGGCCCGACGGACCTGATTCCCGCCGGATCGCTTCGCGTCGTACATCGCGATGTCGGCAGCTTCCACCAGTTCGGTGAGCAGCTCGCGGGTGTCCGACCGAACGTCGAACCGGCGGCACGCCACCCCGACGCTCGCCGTGATGTCCCACGCCGTCGAGGCAATCGCCAGGCGCAGCCGCTCGGCCAGCGCATCGGCGTCGTCGTGTCCGGTCGCCTCGGCTATCAGGAACTCTTCGCCGCCGATCCTGGCGACGACGGCGTCGCTGCGGGTGGCCTGCCGCAGGCTTGCGCCCACCGCCGCGAGCAGGCGGTCGCCGGTGGCGTGCCCGTGCGTGTCGTTGATCACCTTGAAGCGATCCAGATCGATCATCGCGACGCTCAGATAGGAGTGCCCGCGACCCGGTGATGCGCTGATCAGCTCCCGCACCGACCGGTAGAAGCCACGCCGGTTCCGGAGCCCGGTCAGAGCGTCGGTGTGCGATTGCGACGCGTCGATGCCGAGTAGGTGAACCAGCACCTGCGCGGAGAACGGCACGGCGAGCACACCCACACCGATCATCAGGAAGGCGACCGTGGCCAGGTAGGCGTCGCCGCCGCGGGCGATCTGCACGGTGCACGTGATGGCCACACCCGCCGCGGTGAGCAGCACCATCAGCAGATAGCGGCCGGAGTGGAAGAAGGCGACGTAGCCGGCAAGCGCTGCGAAGGCCAGGCAGCCCAGCAGACCCGTCAGCGGATCCGGCCACGCCAGGGTGACCGCGGCGATGCTGATGTCGGACAGGATCGCGAACGTGAGGGACTGCCGGCCGGAGGGCCAGCGCGTGAACCACACGGAAGCCATCACGGCGCAGAGGACCACCACCACGACGCTGACCGCCTGACCCGCCCTCGTGTTCGGGCCCGCAGGGCTGAGCAACATCAGCGCGGGCACCGCCCCGAGTACGACGACGATGAGGCCCATCATCTTGCGGGTGAACCCGCGGGCATGACGAGACACCAGGTAGCCGGACAACCAGTGGTAATGGTCGGGCTGACCCCACCACTGGCGAATCAGGCGCACCTGCTGATCGTAATGAGTGACTCGTCGCACGCGCGGCCAGGTTTCCGGCACCGGCTCGCGCGGGCCGTAGGTGTCCCGCACCGGTTACCGCCCACCGCGTCTGGGTACTCGCTGCGCACCATCTAGGAGGAACCATGGTTGACACACCTGCCCGGGGACGCCGCGGCGCGATGCAGATCCCGCGGAGCCGAGGCGCGGTCAGCGGTCTGCTGATCGTGGCGCTGGGCGCCTGGGGCGCACTGGCACCCTTCATCGGCCCGCTGTTCGATTTCGCGTTCAGTCCCGACGAGCCGTGGGCGTGGACGTCGGGCCGGGGTTGGTTGCAGGTGCTGCCCGGGGTGGTCGCGGTGGTCGGCGGTCTGCTGATGTTCGCCTCGCGCAACCGCGCCACGGCGATGCTCGGCAGCTGGCTGGCCGTCGCCGCGGGTGCGTGGTTCGTGGTCGGACGCGCGGCGGCCGGCCCACTGGGCCTCGGCGACGCCGGAGAACCCGTTGCCGCCAACGAGGCCCAGCGGGTGTGGCTGGAGCTCACCTACTTCTCCGGATTGGGCGCGCTGATCATCTTCCTCGCCGCGCTGGCGGTCGGGCGGTTGTCCGTGCGCACCGCCCGCGACATCGCCTACCGCGACGCCCGAGCCGACGCGGTCGAGCCGGTCACCGCGCCGTACCAGCACACCGGGGCCCCGGGCACCGGACCGCTGGCGACGGGACCCGTGCCGGTTCAGCCGGACGCGGTGACCGGACCGGAGGAGCGCCGGTCCGGCCTCTTCGGCAGGCGGAAACGGCGCCTCCGGGACAAGATGCCGACCTAGAGCAGACCCAGCTGCTCCAAGTCGGTCACGTACTTGACGATGACCGGCGGCGTGATGTGGGGAATGTCCTTGTCCGGCCCGATCTTTGCGTTCTGCACTGCGGTGCGGAAGTGATCCGTCGGCGCCAGTGACCCGCGCAACGGAATCTCCGGCTGCTGGTAGTTGTGCAGCAGAGGCAGCAGTGACGCCTGCCGTTGCCGTTCCGGCAGGGCGTTGATCGCAGTGGTGAACCGCTGCAGCCACGCCGGATAGTCGCCCACCCGACGCACCGGGTAGCCGGCGGAGATCAGCCAGTCGACGAATTCGTCGAGGCCGATGCCGTCGTCATACGGATTCATCACGTGGTACGTCTCGAATCCGGTGGCCGAATCGCCGTGCACGTGAGCGCCGAGTGTGGAGATCGCGTCCGCGATGAACTCCACCGGCAGACCGTCGTAGTGGGCGCGCGGGCGGTTGCCGTCCGGCTCCGGCTGGTAGAACGAGTCCGGCGCCACGCCGGTCGCCACCAGGCTCAGCATCAGCCGGGTGAACATATCGGGCAGGTTCAGCTGTCCCGAGTACGTGGTGTCGGCCAGGATCATGTCGCACCGGAACACCGCGACGGGAAGACCAGACAGCTCGTGGGCCTCGCGCAGCAGCACCTCACCGGCCCACTTGCTGTTGCCGTAGCCGTTGGCGTAACTGTCGTCGACGGAGCGCGTCGCGCTGATGGCGCGGATGTCGGCGTCCTCGGTGAAGCTGCCCGGTGCGATGCCGGCACCGACACCGATCGTCGACACGTACACGAACGGCTTGAGCCTGGTGGTCAGCGCGACGCGGATCAGCTCCGCGGTCCCCAGCGCGTTCGGGCCGAACAGCTGGCTGTAGGGCAGGACGTGGTTGACGAGGGCGGCGGGATCGACGATCAGGTCCACGCTGTCTGCGAGCCGCTGCCAGGTCTGCGGATCAAGCCCGAGATCGGGTTCGCCCTTGTCGCCCGCGATCACCTCGAGGTGATCGGCAGCCAGTCGCCGGTAGTGCTCCAGCAGCGTGGGGTCGCCGGTGTCGAATGTGCTGTCCAGCCGTGCCCGGGCCGCAGCATCGTCTTTCGCGCGGACCAGGCAGATCAGCGTCCCGCCGACCATCGACAACCGCTCCAGCCACTCCAGCGCGAGATAGCGCCCGAGGAAGCCGGTCGCGCCCGTCAGCAGAACGGTACGCACCTCGGTGCTGGGGCCGGGCAGCGTGGAGGCCGCAGCGAGGGTCGCGGGATCGATGAACTTGTCCAGCGTCAGGTCGCGGGCATGCACCTGGGTGGCGTCACGTCCGTGAACAGAGGCGAAAGTGGGCCTCCCGGAGCTGTTCTCGCGCTCTGCGTCGATGTATGCGGCCAGGGCCCGCAGGTCGTTGGCCGGGGACACGATCACGCCCACGGGCACATCCACCTCGAAGATGTCATGCAGGAGGTTGGCAAACGTCAACGCGGACAACGAGTCACCGCCGAGGTCGGTGAAGTGGGCATCGGGTGCCACGTCGCCGGCATCGGTGCCCAGCAGGGCGCCGGCGGCACGGCCGACGGTTTCCAGTGCGGGACGGTCCGACCCGCCCAGCCGCAACGCCCGCAACTCGTCGGCCTGGCTGTCGGCCAACTCGGCGTACCGAGCCTCGAGGCGGTCGGCGTAGTGCTCTTTGAGCTTGGGCCGGGCGAGCTTGCGGATTCCGGTCAGCAGCCCGTTCTCCAGCGTGAAGGGGGTCGTCTCGATCAGGAAGTCGCGGGGGATCTCATAGGACTGCAGTCCCGCGGCTTTCGCGACGTCCTGAAGGGAATCGGCGATCTGGGATTTCACGTCGGCACGTGCCAGCGCCTCCTCGGTGGGCACGATCACGGCCAACAGGTAGGGCCTGGCACTGTTGCCGTAGACGTAGATCTGGCGGATCAGCGGGCTGTCACCGAACACCGCTTCGAGCTTGGAGACGGTCACGAACTCACCCTGGGACAGCTTCAGCACGTTGTTGCGACGGTCCAGGTAGACCAGCTCGTCGGGTGCTGTCTCGGCGACCACGTCACCGGTGCGGTAGTAGCCGTCCTCGTCGAACATCTCGGCGGTGATGTCGGGCCGCTTGTAGTAGCCGGGAAACAGGCTGTCGGACTTGACGAGAAGCTCACCACGAGGATGTGGGCGGTCGGTGTGGAAGTACCCGAGGTCCGGGACGTCGACGATCTTGTAGTCGATGACGGGTGGCCGCTGCACATGACCGTCGACGAACACCGCGCCGGCTTCGGTCGATCCGTATCCGTCGATCAGATGAAGGTCGAGGAAGTTCTCCACGAACCTGCGCATCTCGGGCGACAGTGGCGCCGAGCCGGTCATCGCCATCACATACCGGCCGCCCAGCAGCTGGCGCCGGAGGTCGGCGAACACCTCGGCTTCGTGGTCGGGCCGGCGATCGAGTTCCTTGGCGACCTCGGCGAAGATGGTGTCCCAGATCCTCGGGACGAACGACAGCTGAGTCGGCCGCACCAGCGCGAGGTCCTCCAGGAAGGTCGAAAGATCGCTTCGCGCAGCGAAGTACGCGGTGCCGCCGGAGCCGAGCGTGCCGTAGAGCAGCATGCGGCCCATCACGTGGCTCATCGGCATGAAGTTCAGTGTGATCGACGGCCGGGCGCCCACGTCGCCCCAGCTGGCGCGCGCCGACGGCCGCCACGCGTTGGCCACCAGACGTTCGGTGTACATGGCACCCTTCGGGGCGCCGGTGCTGCCCGAGGTGTAGATCAGCATCATCAGCGGATCGTCCTCGCCGGTGGTGAACGGTTGCGCCACAGGCGATGCGGTGCCGCGCTCGAGGACGTCCTGCAGTGTGTCGAGGCTGATGGCAGTGCCTGCGTCGGACAGCCGGGCACGCGCGGCCGCGAGCGCCTCGGCGTGATCGTCGACTTCGGGCAGGTAGTCGAACACGATCAGCTGTGTCACCGAGGGCGCTGCC
Source organism: Mycolicibacterium aurum (assembly GCF_900637195.1). Taxonomy (NCBI): domain Bacteria; kingdom Bacillati; phylum Actinomycetota; class Actinomycetes; order Mycobacteriales; family Mycobacteriaceae; genus Mycobacterium; species Mycolicibacterium aurum. The sequence goes on from NZ_LR134356.1 coordinate 2,495,375, forward strand.
AGCGCCAGGTCGACCGCATCGGTGAGGTAGTCGACAGCGGAGGCGATCACGCCGGGTTCTGTCTCGGTGATGATCGGCCGCAGCGTGGCCACGGGCGCCGCGGTCTGCAGAGGGACCGACACGGCGCCGCGCATGACGAGGGCAAGGTCAACCGTGGCGTAGTCGACACTGGTGAACCCGAGCACTGCGACACGATCGCCGGGATGAACGTGGGGCAGGGCGCCGACGACTGCGCGGATACGGCGCGACAGCTCCGCGTAGGTGAAGGTCTCGAACTCGGACAGCAGTTCTGCGGATGTGCGTCCGGTCTGCGGGTCTTCGACGAATGTCACGGCGCGGCGGCCGAGCGCGGGCCGTTGGGCGTAGCCGTCGAACACGGTCCGGATGATCTGTGGCAGTCGCGATCCGGCTGCGTCGATGGCGTCGGTGATGGCGGCGTCCGGCGCCGCCTCCGCGAACTGGTGATCGGTGGCGAACAATTCGGCGATGCGGCTCTCGAGCCGCTCCTCGCGGGTAGCAGTCGACATAACGCGTCCTAGAAACAAATCGTTGATACGGGGGGAGGCGCCACGTTGCGCCTGTCAAAAAACTACGTTAGTGAAACTAAATGTATTCCGGAAAAGTGCCCGACGCGGCTGCGAAAGTGCTGTGAGTGCGCTGAGTCCTGCAGTGTGACTCACATCGGGGCATCGACGAGGCGAGCGTCACATGTCGCGAAAAGCCAAGGCCGACAAGACTGGTAGGACATCGACCAGGAGGCTCGACATCGCCACCACACCACTCGACACCACGACGGTCGACATCATCAGTGAGCTGTGCGACCGGTTCGGTGCCCACGGGCGAACTGCCTCGGGCGACATCGCCGGCGGCTATCGCGTCTCGGACGTCTGCGCGGCGCTGAAGGTGCCCGCGCAGGAGTGGCCGTTGTTCGCCCGCTGGGCAACGGATTTCCTGAACCCGGCGTCCTGGGAGCAGCTCTATGCCCATCTCGATGTGCTGATCGCCCAACGGTGCATCACACCCGGCAACGACCTGCTGTCCGAACTGATGCGACTGGAGGTCGACGGAGACGGCCTCACCGTCGACGACCTGCACACGATCGTCGCGGCCCTGCTCGCAGGTATCGACGCCCGCTGACTCAGCCGGTGTAGGCCATCACGTGTTTGATGCGCGTGTAGTCCTCCAGCCCGTACATCGACAGATCCTTGCCGTGTCCGGACGATTTGAATCCGCCGTGGGGCATCTCGGCGACCAGCGGGATATGGGTGTTGATCCACACGCAGCCGAAGTCCAGCGCATTGGACACCCGCAACGCCCGCGATACGTCCTTCGTCCACACCGATGACGCCAATCCGAACTCCACGCCGTTGGCCCAGCCGATCGCCTCGTCCTCATCGGCGAACGACTGCACGGTGATCACCGGGCCGAAGATCTCCTGCTGGATCAGTCGATCGTCCTGGCGAAGACCCCCGACGACCGTCGGCTCCACATAGAAACCCTTGTCGCCCTGCCGCTTACCGCCCACGGCGACAGTGGCGTGCGAGGGCATGTCGGCGAAAAACGACAGCACCCGCTCCATCTGGTTCACGTTGTTGACCGGCGGCACCCAGGCGTCCTCGTCATCGGCTGCGCGGCCGAACGTCGTCGTGGCTCCCTTAGCCCGTTCGGCCAGCGCTGCGGTCAGGTCCGCCTCGATCGACGCCGAGGCCAGCACCCGGGTGGCCGCCGTGCAGTCCTGTCCGGCGTTGAAGTACGCGGCGGTCGCGATGCCCTCGGCTGCGGCGGCGAGATCGGCGTCGTCGAACACGATCACCGGCGCCTTGCCACCGAGCTCGAGGTGCGTGCGCTTGAGGTGGCCGCCCGCGCTGACCGCGACCGCCCTGCCCGCCGCCACGGACCCGGTGATCGCCACCATCTGCGGCGTCGGGTGGGCGACGAGACTCGCTCCGGTGACGCGGTCACCGGTGACCACGTTGAGCACACCGGCGGGGAGGTGTTTGGCCGCCAGCTCGGCCAGCATCACCGTCGTCACCGGGGTGGTGTCGCTGGGCTTGATCACGACGGTGTTGCCTGCCGCGATCGCAGGGCAGATCTTCCAGACCGCCATCATCATCGGGTAGTTCCAGGGCGCCACCTGACCGATCACCCCGACCGGCTCCCGCCGGATCCACGAGGTGTGGTCGGCCAGGTACTCACCGGCTGACTTGCCCTCCAGGATCCGTGCCGCGCCGGCGAAGAACCGGATCTGGTCGACCATCGGAGGGATCTCCTCGGCGCGGGTGATGTGGTTGGGCTTGCCGCAGTTGCGGCCCTCCGCGAGCACCAGGTCTTCGGCCGACTTCTCCACCTCGTCGGCGAAGTCGAGCAGCGCCTTCTGCCGCTGCGACGGCGTCGTCTTCTTCCACCCGGTGAAGGCCTTGGCGGCCGCGGCGTAGGCGTTGTCGATGTCCTGCTCGGTGGAGACGGGCGCGGTGCCGTACTGCTCTCCGGTGCTCGGGTCGACCAGCGGCATCGTCGCCCCACTGCTCGAGTCGACGAGTTCGCCTCCGATGAAGTTCTGCACGGTGGTCATCTCGGCGAGCGCCCCCGGATCAGAGGTCGCGAAGGATGAGTTCGAGGACGTCGAGGCCCTCGAGCAGAAGTTCGTCGCTGATGGCCAGCGGCGGAAGGAAGCGCAACACGTTGCCGAAGGTTCCGCAGGACAGCACGATGACGCCGGCCTGGTGAGCGGCCGCGCACAACTTCTTCGTCAGATCGGCATCGGGCTCCGTCGTCCCCGGCTTGACCAGCTCGACGGCGATCATGGCGCCGCGGCCGCGCACGTCGCCGATGCGATCGTCCTCGGCCTGGATGCGACCCAGCTTGTCCTTCATCAGCGACTCGATCTGCGCCGCACGCGCCACCAGACCGTCCCCCTCGATGGTCTCGATGGTGGCCAGCGCCGCGGCACACGCGACCGGATTGCCGCCGTACGTGCCGCCGAGCCCGCCGACGTGCGGGGCGTCCATGATCTCTGCGCGTCCGGTGACCGCCGACAACGGCATGCCGTCGGCGATGCCCTTCGCGGTGACGATCAGGTCGGGCACGATGCCCTCGTGCTCGCAGGCGAACATGGCGCCGGTGCGGGCGAACCCGGTCTGCACCTCGTCGGCGATGAAGACCACGTTGTTGGCGCGGCACCAGTCCAGCAGCGAGGGCAGGAAACCCTCGGCCGGGACGATGAAGCCACCCTCGCCCTGGATCGGCTCGATGATGACCGCGGCCAGGTTATCGGCGCCGATCTGCTTGTCGATCACGGTGATCGCGCGGCGCGCCGCGAGTTCGCCGTCAGTGGCCAGTTCCTTGCCGCCGAATTCGGCGTCGCGGTACGGATACGACAGCGGTGCGCGGTAGATCTCCGGTGCGAACGGGCCGAAGCCGTGCTTGTAGGGCATCGACTTCGCCGTCAGCGCCATCGTGAGGTTCGTGCGGCCGTGATAGGCGTGATCGAACGCCACCACCGCCTGCTTACCTGTGAATGTCCGGGCAATCTTGACGGCATTCTCGACGGCCTCGGAGCCGGAATTGAACAGTGCTGTGCGCTTGTCCTCATCGCCCGGGGTGAGGCGGTTGAGCGCCTCGGCGACGGCGACGTAACCCTCGTAGGGGGTGACCATGAAGCAGGTATGGGTGAACTGCGCGGCCTGCGCGGCCACCGCCTCGACCACGCGCGGCGAGGCATTGCCGATCGTGGTGACCGCGATGCCCGACCCCAGGTCTATCAACCGGTTGCCGTCGACGTCTTCGACGATGCCGCCGTACGCCCTGGCCGCGTACACCGGCATGGTATTGCCGACCCCGCCGGCCACCGCGGCGCTCTTGCGTGCGCTCAATTCGGTCGACCGTGGGCCGGGGATGGCGGTGGCGAGCTGGCGACTCTGCTCAAGAGCGCTCACAGGAAACCTCCTACAGACCCGTACAGGCAAGGTGAGTTCGACGACTGTCGCGTGCGCTTCGAGCCTAGTCGGTGGATAGTCCGATCCGTCGGCGAAGGTGCCCGTCTGTGGTGAATTCCTCGGCAGTCGGCCTCGGCCGCGACGGATTCCGTTGCCATGCGGTGACTATGCCCCGGGGAGGGTGGTGGGCCCCGCCGTTGCCGGTGCCGCCGCACCGGCAACCAGGGTGCGCTCATTCGACCGGGGTCATGGAAGTGGTGCCCTGCAATGGCACACTGGTCACCTGAGTCCTTAGGGCTTCCCGCCACGTCCTGGTGCGGGAGCCTCACCGCAGAGTGATACGAAAAAATATCTAGAGAGACGTTGCCGCCATGGATCTGGTCATCTTCCTGCCCCTGCTCATCATCATGGGCGCCTTCATGTACTTCGCATCGCGGCGCCAGAAGAAGGCGATGCAGGCCACCATCGACCTGCACAACTCGCTGGAGGTCGGCGATCGCATCCACACCACGTCGGGCCTGCAGGGCACGATCGCCGGTATCGGCGACGACTACGTCGACCTGGAGATCGCCCCCGGCGTCGTCACAACGTGGATGAAGTTGGCCGTGCGTGACCGCATGGTCGACGAGGACGACGATCTCGTCGATGAGGTCGACGAGATCGGCGACGGCTTCGAGCCGCGCGCAACCGGCACCGAGGTCACCGATCGCCCCAACTCCAAGACGGACGGCTGAGATCTCAGCAGCAGCACGTAGTCTTTGCGCCCTACGCGCTACTTGACGTCCTGATTTCAAGGAGACTCTGACCCGTGGCATCGTCTTCGACGGTTCACCCTGTCCGCTATCTGGCGCTGTTCCTGGTGCTGCTCGTCGGCGTATTCGCGCTGGTGTTCTTCACCGGGGACAAGAAGCCGGATCCCAAACTGGGCATCGACCTGCAGGGCGGCACGCGCGTGACCCTGACGGCGCGTACGCCCGACGGCTCGCCGCCGTCGCGGGATGCGCTCATTCAGGCGCAGCAGATCATCAGCTCCCGCGTCGACGGCCTCGGCGTGTCGGGTTCCGAGGTCATCATCGACGGGCAGAACCTGGTGATCACGGTTCCCGGCGACGACACCAGCGAGGCCCGCAGCCTCGGCCAGACCGCGCGTCTGTACATCCGCCCGGTCGTCCACGTGGTGCCCGCCCAGGGCGCGGCGCCTGAGGACGCAGGACCGCAGGGCGTGCCGCCCGGCGGTGCCGTTCCCGGCCTGCCGCCGGGCGGGGCCATACCCGGGCTGCCGCCAGGCGGTGGCATTCCGGGGGTGGGGCCCGACGGTGCCGTCCCGGATCTGCCTGCCGGTGCGTTTCCCGGTGAGCTGCCGCCCGGCGTAGACCCCGGCGCAGCCCCGGGTGTACCGGTGGAACCGGCGCCTCAGCCGCGGCCCTTCCCGCAGCAGCCCGCTCCCAGTCCCTCGCCCGCCCCGCCTCCGGGTCCGGGTGCACCGCCGCCGGCCGCACCGGCGAACCCGGACGACGTCCCGCTCGCCACCCGCATCCAGGACGAGAAGAAGCTGCGGCAGAGCTCGGAACAGGCCATCCAGATCCTGGCCCTGCAGTTCCAGGCCACCCGCTGTGGCGAGGAAGACGTCCTCGCAGGCAACGACGACCCGAACCTGCCTTTGGTGACCTGCTCGGAGGACGGCACGCAGGTCTACCTGCTTGACAAGTCGATCATCAACGGCGAAGAGATCGCGAACGCGTCGTCCGGACTCAACCAGCAGGCCGGCGAGTACGTGGTCGATCTTGAGTTCAAGAGCGAGGGCGCCAAGACGTGGGCTGACTTCACCGCCGCCAACGTCGGGACGCAGACCGCGTTCGTGCTCGACTCGAAGGTGGTCAGCGCACCCGTCATCAACGAGGCCATCCCCGGTGGACGGACCCAGATCACCGGCCAGTTCACCCAGGACTCCGCACGCGAGTTGGCGAACGTCCTCAAGTACGGCTCGCTGCCCCTGTCGTTCGATTCCTCCGAGGCCGAGACGGTGTCGGCATCGCTGGGGTTGTCGTCGCTGCGCGCGGGTCTGATCGCGGGCGCTGTCGGTCTGGCGGCCGTGCTGCTGTACTCGCTGCTGTATTACCGGGCGCTCGGCGTGCTGATCGCACTGTCGCTGACCGCGTCCGGCGCCATGGTCTTCGCGATCCTGGTGCTGCTCGGCAGATACATCAACTACACGCTGGACCTGGCGGGGATCGCGGGTCTGATCATCGGTATAGGTATGACCGCGGACTCCTTCGTCGTGTTCTTCGAGCGCATCAAGGACGAGATCCGTGAGGGACGATCGTTCCGCTCCGCGGTTCCGCGCGGCTGGGCGCGAGCCCGCAAGACCATCATGAGCGGTAATGCCGTCACGTTCCTGGCGGCCGCGGTGCTGTACTTCCTGGCCGTGGGCCAGGTGAAGGGCTTCGCGTTCACCCTCGGACTGACCACCATCCTCGACGTCGTGATCGTGTTCCTCGTGACGTGGCCGCTGGTTTACATGGCGTCGAAGTCGCCGCTGTGGGCCAAGCCGTCGCTGAACGGGTTGGGAGCGGTCCAGCAGATCGCACGCGAACGTCGAGCGGCCGCGCACGCGGCGGGACGGGAATAGCCATGGCTGCACGCAACCGCACCGACACCGCCGACTCGGCAGGCGTCGAGGCGCCCGACCTGGAAACCGCCTCGGCGGACGCCCCCAGGCACGGGTTCTTCGTCCGGCTCTACACCGGCACCGGCGCCTTCGAGGTCATCGGCAAGCGCAAGCTCTGGTACACGGTCAGCGGCCTGATCGTCGCGGTCGCCATCGGCGCCATGCTGATCCGTGGGTTCACCTTCGGTATCGACTTCGAGGGTGGCACCAAGATGGCGATGCCGCGCGGCGACAGCGGCATCACCACGTCGCAGGTCGAGACCGTGTTCAACGACACCATCGGGACTCCGCCGGAGTCTGTGGTGGTCGTCGGCAGTGGCGACTCGGCGACGTTCCAGATCAGGTCCGAGACGCTCACCAACGAGCAGACCGAGCAGCTGCGCACGGCACTGTTCGACGCGTTCGCGCCGGTGGGCGCGGACGGCCAGCCGAGCAAGCAGTCGATCAGCGACTCGGCGGTGTCCGAGACCTGGGGTGGCCAGATCACCCAGAAGGCACTGATCGCGCTGATCGTGTTCCTCGTGTTGGCCGCCATCTACATCACCGTCCGCTACGAGCGCTACATGGCGCTCGCCGCGCTGGCGACGCTGGTCTTCGACCTCGTCGTCACCGCAGGTGTGTACGCGCTCGTCGGCTTCGAGGTCACTCCCGCGACGGTGATCGGCCTGTTGACCATCCTGGGCTTCTCGCTCTACGACACGGTGATCGTGTTCGACAAGGTGGAGGAGAACACCGAGGGCTTCGAACACGCCACCCGGCGCACCTTCGCCGAACAGGCGAACCTGGCGGTCAACCAGACCTTCATGCGCTCGATCAACACCAGCCTGATCTCGGTGCTGCCGATCATCGCGCTGATGGTGGTCGCGGTGTGGCTGCTCGGCGTCGGCACATTGATGGACCTGGCGCTGGTGCAGCTGGTGGGCGTGATCGTCGGAACCTACTCGTCGATCTACTTCGCCACGCCGCTGCTGGTGACCCTGCGCGAACGCACCGATGTGGTGCGCAAGCACACCCGCCGGGTGCTCAACCGTCGCCAGACCGCGGCGGCCAGAGCCGCCGGTGCCGGGGACGACGCAGCCATCGGGCCCGACGGTGACGCCGAGCCGGCAGTGGTTACCGCGCCCGCGGTGTCTCAGGCCCCGCCGCCGGACAAACCCGCACCCGGCGCCCGTCCTGTGCGGCCGACCAGCAGCAGGACCGGGCGGCCGTCGGGTAAGCGCAGCCCCCGGAATCGGTAGGGGCCCGATGCTCGGCCGCCGGCGCCTGCACAGCTCCGTACGTCGCACGTCCGCCGTGATGGCGGTGCTCGCCCTGACGGGCGGACTCGGCCTCGCCGCGTGCTCGGATCAACCCGCCGACGCGGTGGACTACGCCGTCGACGGAGCACTCGTCAGCTACAACACCAACACCTTCGTCGGCGCCGCGTCCGGTGGCCCGCAGGCGTTCGCCCGGGTACTGACCGGCTTCAACTATCACGGCCCGGACGGCCAGATCGTGGGTGACCACGACTTCGGCGCCATCGCGGTGGTCGGGCGCACCCCGCTGATCCTCGACTACGAGATCAAGCCCGAAGCGGTGTACTCCGACGGCAAGCCCATCACCTGTGACGACATGGTGCTGGCCTGGGCATCGCAGTCCGGTCGCTTCCCGGAGTTCGACGCCGCAAGCCGTGCCGGTTACGCCGACATCGCCACCGTCGACTGCGCACCGGGCCAGAAGAAGGCGCGGGTGTCGTTCGCACCGGATCGCGGGTTCACCGACTACGGCCAGCTGTTCTCCGCGACATCGATGATGCCCTCGCACGTCATCGCCGACGTGCTGGGCCTGGGTGACGGTGGCGTGACGACGGCCATCCTCAACAACGACGGTCCTGCCGTCGAACGCATAGCGCAGGTGTGGAACACCACGTGGAATCTCGGCGCCGACCTGGACCTGAAGAAGTTCCCGTCGTCGGGTCCCTACAAGCTGGATTCCGTCACCGACGAGGGTGCGGTGGTTCTGGTCACCAACGACAAGTGGTGGGGTACCAAGCCGATCACCGGCCGGATCACGGTGTGGCCGCGCAGTCCCGAACTGCAGGACCGCGTGAACGAGGGCGCCTATGACGTCGTCGACATCGCGGCAGGCTCGTCGGGCACGCTCAACCTGCCCGACGACTACGTGCGTACCGACTCGCCGTCGGCGGGCATCGAGCAGCTGATCTTCGCGCCGCAGGGGCCGCTCTCCGCGGTGCCGGCCCGCAGGGCGCTGGCGCTGTGCACGCCGCGTGACGTGATCGCCCGGAATGCCGAGGTGCCCGTCGCCAACGCGCGCCTCAACGCAGCCACCGAGGATGCCTACGGCGCCGCTGAAGCCACGCCGCAGGTGAACGACTTCGCGGTGGCCAACCCGGAGGCGGCCCGTGCCGCGCTCAACGGACAGCCGCTGACCGTGCGGATCGGTTACCAGACACCCAACGCCCGGCTCGCCGCCACCGTGGGTGCGATCGCGAGAACGTGCGCGCCGGCGGGGATCACCGTCGAAGATGTGGCGGGTGAGAACACCGGCCCGTTGGCGCTGCGCAACAACGAGATCGACGTACTGATCGCGAGCACAGGCGGGGCGGCGGGCAGTGGCTCGACCGGCTCGTCGGCGATGGACGCCTATACGCTGCACAGCGCCAACGGCAACAACCTGCCGCGCTACAGCAACGAGCGCATCGACGCGATCATCGCCACACTGGCGGTCACCTCTGACCCCAAGGAGCTGGCCCGTCTGCTCGGCGAGGCAGGCCCGATCCTGTGGGCCGATATGCCGACCCTGCCGCTGTACCGTCAGCAGCGAACCCTGCTCACGTCGACGAAGATGTTCGCGGTGAGCGGCAATCCGACGCGATGGGGGGCGGGATGGAACATGGACCGCTGGAGGCTGAGCCAATGAGCGAACTGCCGGACGGGGTGGCCGGCGTCATCGTGTCGCTGATGCGCGAGGTGCCCGACTTTCCCGAACCGGGGGTTCAGTTCAAGGATCTGACGCCGGTGCTCGCCGACGCGCGCGGACTGGCCGCGGTCAGCACGGCGATCGCCGAGATCGCGCGCGGCGCCGACCTGGTGGCCGGTGTGGATGCGCGGGGATTCCTGCTCGGCGGTGCGGTCGCCGTCACCCTGGGGATCGGCGTGCTGGCGGTGCGCAAGGGCGGCAAGCTGCCGCCACCGGTGCTCGGCGAGACCTACACCCTGGAATACGGATCGGCCACGCTTGAGGTGCCGGCCGAGGGCATCGACCTGGCAGGCCGTTCGATCGTCGTAATCGACGACGTGCTGGCCACCGGGGGCACCCTCGCCGCCACCCACCAGCTGCTGACCAAGGCGGGCGCCAACGTCACGGGCGCGGTGGTGATGATGGAACTCGCCGCCCTCGGCGGCCGCGCCGCGCTTCCGCAACTCGAGGTCACCAGTCTGTACACCGTCTGAGCGGATATCCTGCGAAGAGCACAGTCCCTGGAGGTGAACATGGCCGGTGAGATCAACACCGATCCCCGTGCCGACCACGCTGTGCCAACACCGGTAGCCAGCCCGGAAACCCAGCCGATGGAGCTGCCCAAGGCGGCGACCAGCGCCTCACGGCGGGTGCGGGCGCGGTTGGCCCGCCGGATGACCTCCCAGCGCAGCGCCATCAACCCCGTGCTCGAACCGCTGGTGGCGGTGCACCGCGAGATCTATCCGAAGGCCGACCTCACGCTTCTGCAGCGGGCCTACGACGTCGCCGAAGAACGGCACGCCGACCAACTTCGGAAATCCGGCGACCCCTACATCACCCATCCGCTGGCGGTCGCCAACATCCTCGCCGAACTCGGCATGGACACCACGACGCTGATCGCCGCGCTGTTGCACGACACGGTCGAAGACACCGGGTACACGCTGGAGGCGCTGACACAGGAGTTCGGCGTCGAGGTGGGACATCTGGTCGACGGTGTCACCAAACTCGACAAGGTCGCGTTGGGCACCGCCGCCGAGGGCGAGACCATCCGCAAGATGATCATCGCGATGGCCCGCGACCCGCGCGTGCTGGTGATCAAGGTCGCCGACCGGCTGCACAACATGCGCACCATGCGCTTCCTGCCGCCCGAGAAGCAGGCCCGCAAGGCCCGCGAGACACTGGAAGTCATTGCGCCCCTTGCGCATCGACTCGGGATGGCGACGGTCAAGTGGGAGCTGGAGGACCTGTCCTTCGCGATCCTGCACCCGAAGAAATACGAAGAGATCGTGCGCCTGGTCGCCGATCGGGCCCCGTCGCGCGACACCTACCTGGCCAAGGTGCGAGCGGAGATCACTGCCACGCTCAACGCGTCGAAGATCAGTGCCACCGTCGAGGGCAGGCCGAAACACTACTGGTCGATCTATCAGAAGATGATCGTCAAGGGTCGCGACTTCGACGACATCCATGACCTGGTCGGGGTCCGCATCCTGTGCGACGAAGTGCGCGACTGCTACGCCGCGGTGGGAGTGGTGCACTCGCTGTGGCAGCCGATCGCCGGGCGCTTCAAGGACTACATCGCCCAACCTCGTTTCGGCGTGTACCAGTCGCTGCACACCACCGTCGTCGGCCCCGAGGGTAAGCCGCTGGAAGTGCAGATCCGGACCATCGGCATGCACAAGACGGCGGAATACGGCATCGCCGCGCACTGGCGTTACAAGGAATCCAAGGGCCGCAACGGTCTTACGCTCAGCCAGACGGCCACCGAGATCGACGACATGGCCTGGATGCGCCAGCTGCTGGACTGGCAGCGGGAAGCCGCCGATCCCGGGGAGTTCCTGGAGTCGCTGCGCTATGACCTCGCCGTGCAGGAGATCTTCGTGTTCACGCCCAAGGGCGATGTGATCACGCTGCCGACCGGCTCGACCCCGGTGGATTTCGCGTACGCGGTGCACACCGAGGTCGGGCACCGGTGTATCGGCGCCCGTGTCAACGGCCGCCTGGTGGCGCTGGAGCGCAAACTCGAAAACGGGGAAGTCGTCGAGGTTTTCACCTCGAAGGCGCAGAATGCCGGCCCGTCACGGGACTGGCAGACATTCGTCGTCTCACCGCGGGCCAAGGCGAAGATCCGGCAGTGGTTCGCCAAGGAGCGCCGCGAGGAGGCGCTGGACTCCGGCAAGGAAGCCATTGCGCGTGAGGTACGCCGTGGCGGACTTCCGTTGCAGCGCTTGATGAATGCCGAGACCATGTCGGCGCTGGCCCGCGAACTCCGCTACGCCGACGTGTCGGCCCTCTATGCCGCGGTCGGCGAGGGCCACGTGTCCGCCCGGCACGTGGTGCAGCGCATGGTGGCTCAGTTCGGCGGCGACGACGAGGCCGCCGACGAGATCGCCGAGCGGTCCACTCCGGCGACCATGCCGGTCCGCCAGCGCACCAGTGACGATGTCGGCGTCGCCGTGCCCGGTGCGCCCGGCGTGTTGTGCAAGCTGGCCAAGTGCTGCACGCCGGTGCCGGGAGACAACATCATGGGCTTCGTCACGCGCGGTGGCGGGGTCAGTGTGCACCGCACCGACTGCACCAACGCGACGTCGCTGCAGGACCAGTCGGAACGCATCATCGAGGTGGAGTGGGCGCCGTCCCCGTCGTCGGTGTTCCTGGTCGCGATACAGGTGGAGGCGCTGGACCGGCACCGGCTGCTCTCGGACGTCACCCGGGTGCTGGCCGACGAGAAGGTCAACATTCTGTCGGCGTCGGTGACGACGTCCAACGACCGGGTGGCGATCAGCCGGTTCACCTTCGAGATGGGTGACCCCAAACACCTCGGGCACGTGCTCAACGTGGTGCGCAACGTGGAGGGTGTCTACGACGTCTACCGGGTGACGTCCGCCGCCTGAGCCAGAGCTCGCCAGTACGGTCAGCGGCCCGGCATCAGCACCGTGCTGATCATCCTTTTCTCGCGATGTGGGCTGCGGCCGTTGGTGATTCGTGAGGTGATCACCGCGGCCAGCTCGCTGCGCAACTCCGCGAACTCGTCGTCGGTCAACCACAGGGCGGCCTGGGTGAACGCCACACCGTCCTCGGCCACGTCGGCGTCCGGTGCTGCGAGGTAGCGGTCGAAGTCGGCCATCAGCATCGCGCAGAACGCCGCGAACGCACGGCGGTGGTCGTCCGGGCTGAGCTGCCGGGCCTCCTCGGGTGTCACCGCGGCGCTGGGAAGGTGAAGCCGGAAGGTGCGTTCGACGGCCCCGCGGACGCGCCGTTCGTGCGCCACCTCGAGGACCCCGGCGCCGGCCAGTGTCGCGATGTGCCGGTACAGCGATGCGGCGGGCACGTCGGGAAGTTCGGCGCGCAACTGGCCTGCGGTCAATTCGCTGCCATCCAACAAAGCCTGGACGACGCGCATGCGCGCGGGATGCAAGAGGACGTCGAGGAACGGCATGCCCCCATTATCGACGATGGTATTATTCTCAATATTGAGAAAGGGGAAATCATGGCAGAACTGCGACGGGTCGGAGACGAGGTGGAGGTGCGCCTGTCGACCCTTGAGAAGATCGCCGGGATGCGCCGGGACTTCCGGGTGCCGGTCTCGGCCGTGACCGATGTGGCGGTAATCGACCAGCCCATGGCGGCCGTGACGGGCGTCCGCGCCCCGGGCGCACACGTCCCCGGTCGGGTCAAGATCGGCACGTGGCGTGGGCGAGACGGCAAGACCTTTGCGAGCGCACGCGCCGGCGTCCCCGCGGTCCGCGTGGATCTGGTGGGGCAGCCATTCCGTCAACTGGTCATCAGCGTTCCTGACGCCAAGACGGTGGCCGACCGGATCCGCTAGGGCACCCGAACCGACTCGATGGTCACCCGGGTGGCCGGCTCTCCGTCCTGGGAGCCGCCCCGGGTCCCGGCCGCGGCGATCTTGTCCAGCGCCGCAAGGCCTTTGGCGTCGATGGTGCCGAAGACCGTGTACTGCGGCGGCAGCATCGAGTCGTCATAGATCAAGAAGAACTGGCTGCCGTTGGTCCCGAGGCCCGAGTTCGCCATGGCGAGCGTGCCCCGCGGGTACACCACGTCGGCCTTCAGTGCGGGATCGGCCATCCGGTACTGGTTGCTCGGATACTCGTTCGGGAACCGGTATCCGGGCCCGCCGGTCCCCGTCGCACTCGGGTCGCCGCACTGGAGTAGTCGTAGTTCGGGCTCGACCGTCAGCCGATGGCACCGGGTGTCGTCGAAATAGCCCTGTTCGGCAAGGCTGGTGAAGTTGCGAACCGTGCACGGTGACTTCGCGTTGTCGAGTTCGACGCCGATGTCGCCGCGGTCGGTGACGATGGTCGCCGGAATTGAGGGGGGAGTGGTGGCGGTGCGGCCGGTCTGCGGCGGCGTCACGGGTCTGCTCGCCGGTTCGGTGGTCGCGGGATATTGGCAGTTGGAGCCCAGCGTGGCCGGGGGCGCGAACGGCGGCAGCGGCTGCTGCACCGTCGGCGCATCGGGACGCGGTGAATTCCTGCCCTGGGCGTCGAAGCGCTCCAGGCTGGCGGCCAGCCCCACCACCAGGATGACGCTGACCACCACGACCACGACCGTCATCGCGATCACGAGATAGCTGATCACCAGCCCGGCGATCGCCAGGCCACGGCCCTCTTCACCGGACCTCTTGATCTGTGACAGCGACATGTGGCCGAAGACGATCCCCAGCGGTGCGAACAGAAACGCGCACACCAGCGACACCACGGCCAGCGAATTCGTGGACCGCGGCGGCGGGTAGCCGCCCGGGTAGACGCCGTAACCCGTTGGGTACGGCTGGTTCTCGCCGTAGGGCGACGGGCTGGTCACCCTCGTCGTCCCCGTGTCAGGGGTCGACGCGGAGCGACTTGATCGTCACGGCGTCCTTGGGATTCCCGTCGGGTCCGCCGTCGGCCGTGCCGGCTGCGGCGACCTTGTCCAGGGTCGCGAGCCCGGTGTCGTCGATCGTGCCGAACACGGTGTAGTTCGGCGGCAGCTGCGAATCCTTGTAGACGAGGAAGAACTGGCTGCCGTTGGTGCCGGGGCCGGCGTTGGCCATCGCCAGCGTGCCGCGGGGGTAGACGACAGGCTGCTGCAGCGCCGGGTCATCGGGCTGGAACTGGTTCACCGGGTACTCGTCGGCGAATGAGTAACCGGGCCCGCCCGTGCCCTCGCCGGTCGGGTCACCGCACTGCAGCACCCCGAGCGAGTCGCTGGTCGTGAGGCGATGGCACACCGTGTCGTCGAAGTAGCCCTGCTGGGCCAGGCTCACGAAGCTGTTGACGGTGCACGGCGTCTTGCCGTTGTCGAGCTGCAGGCCGATGTTGCCCTGGCTGGTCTCCAGGCTGGCGCTGACGGTCTGCTCGTCGGTCGGCACCTCGCCGGTGCGCGGCGCCCGGTTCGGCTTGCTGGCGGGCTCCGCCGTGGGGTATTGGCAGTTGCTGCCCAGGCCTTCCGGGGCGGCGAACTCGGGGAGCGGCCCCACGTCGGCGGGCGGCGGGACGTCGAAGGGGGACGACGTCGTCGGCGTCGACGTCGACGTCGAGGCGGACGCCGTCTGGGTGTCCGAATCGCGGTTGGTGACCACGACGGTGAAGACCACCGCAGCGATCACCACGACGGCGGCCACCGCGGATCCGATGATCGTGTAGAGGCGGCGCTTGCGTTCCCGCTCGGCTCGATGCTCGATCTGCCGTTCGAGCTTGCGCTTGGCATTCGCTCGCCGTTGTTCGTTCGTCGGCACGGCCGGTGTCCTCCTCGCAGTAGATCCGGTCGGCACCGAGTGTGCCAGTTGTCACTGAGTGCGGGCCTCCCGACCCTCGTGAACTGGCCTGCGACCTGGCCATGGGAAGCTGGGAGCCGTGTTGATCACCGGATTTCCGGCTGGCATGTTGGCGTGCAACTGCTACGTGCTGGCCCCGCGGCAGGGCGCCGACGCCATCGTCGTCGACCCTGGCCAGCGGGCCATGGGCCCGCTGCGGCGAATTCTGGACGAGAACCGCCTCACCCCCGCCGCGGTACTGCTCACCCACGGCCACCTCGATCACATGTGGTCCGCGCAGAAGGTCTCCGACACCTACGGCTGCCCGACCTTCATCCACCCCGCCGACCGGTACATGCTCTCGGACCCGATCAAGGGGTTCGGCCAGGGGTTCTTCGCCGGTCTGGGCCGGCTGGCGGTGGGGGCGATGTTCCGCGAGCCCAGGCAGGTCCTCGAACTCGACCGCGACGGCGACAAGATCGAGCTGGGCGGCATCACGGTGGCCGTGGACCACACGCCCGGACACACCAAGGGCTCGGTGGTGTTCCGGGTCGCGGGAGACTCCGGTGGCGCCGACTCGGTCGCCTTCACCGGCGACACGCTGTTCCAGCAGACGGTCGGGCGCACCGACCTCCCTGGCGGCAGCGGACGTGACCTGCTGGAGTCGATCGTGACAAAACTATTGGTGCTCGACGACGACACCCTGGTATTACCGGGACACGGCGAGCGGACCACCATCGGCCAGGAACGCCACACCAACCCATTCCTCGAAGGTCTGACCCCGTGACTGAGATCTCCCAGAAAACACCCACCTCGTTCGCGGCGCCCAAGGGCGTCCCCGACTACTACCCGCCCGACTCGGCACAGTTCGTCGCCGTGCGCAGCGGGCTGCTCGACGCCGCCCGCCGAGCCGGGTACGGCGACATCGAGCTGCCGATCTTCGAGGACACCGCGCTGTTCGCCCGTGGGGTGGGGGAGTCCACCGACGTGGTGTCCAAGGAGATGTACACATTCGCCGACCGCGGCGAGCGCTCGGTGACGCTGCGCCCCGAGGGCACCGCGGGCGTCATGCGGGCGGTCATCGAGCACGGCCTCGATCGCGGTCAGCTGCCGGTGAAGCTGTGCTACTCGGGACCGTTCTTCCGCTACGAGCGGCCGCAGGCCGGCCGGTACCGGCAGTTGCAGCAGGTCGGGGTCGAGGCGATCGGGGTGGACGACCCCGCGCTGGATGCCGAGGTCATCGCGGTCGCCGACGCCGGTTTCCGGTCGCTGGGCCTTGACGGCTTCCGGTTGGAGATCACGTCGCTGGGCGATGACAGCTGCCGCCCGCAGTATCGGGAGTTGTTGCAGGAGTACCTGTTTCGGTTGGATCTCGACGACGAGACCCGGCGCCGGGCGGAGATCAACCCGCTGCGGGTGCTCGACGACAAGCGCCCGGCGATGAAGGAGATGACGGCCGACGCGCCGGTCATGCTCGACTATCTCTCCGATGCGGCCAAGGAGCACTTCGACACGGTGCTGGCCCACCTGGACGCGCTGGGGGTGCCGTACGTGATCAATCCGCGGATGGTGCGCGGGTTGGACTACTACACGAAGACGACGTTCGAGTTCGTCCATGACGGGCTCGGCGCGCAGTCGGGCATCGGTGGCGGCGGCCGGTACGACGGGTTGATGGCGCAGCTCGGTGGGCGGGACCTGTCCGGGATCGGTTTCGGGCTGGGTGTGGACCGGGCGCTGCTGGCGCTGCGCGCCGAGGGAAAGACGGTCGGCGAGACGGCGCGGGTGGACGTGTACGCGGTCCCGATGGGTGCCGACGCCAAGGTGCGGCTCGCGGTGCTGGCGGCCCAGCTGCGCGCTGCGGGTGTGCGGGTCGACCTGGCGTACGGCGACCGCAGCCTCAAGGGCGCGATGAAGGGTGCTGACCGATCCGGTGCGTCGATCGCACTGGTGGCCGGCGACCGTGACCTGGAGGCCGGCACCGTCGGGGTGAAGAGCCTGGGTACGGGGGAGCAGGTCGACGTCGCCATCGATGATGTTGTCGCCGAGGTGCTTTCGCGTCTCGGGTGGGTCGAGGGCCGCGTCAGCGGTCGGACGCCGCTCGGCGGGACATAAAGGCCTGCGCCGCGGCGGCAACGACGGCCAGCGCGCCCAACGCCCCCAGCGTGATCGTCCACAGCCGTCGATCCTCGATGTCCATGTCGCACAGCCGGCTGAAATTCGCGTCGCTGACCAGGTCGCCGAGCACAAGGGCATTCGCCGCGCTGGCATCGTCGTTGGCGCGAGCGGCCGACAGGTCGGGAGCGATCGCGCTTCCGCAGCTGATGACCTCTCCGTCCGCAGTCACCGACACGGGTGTGAACAGGCCGACGATGCCGACGAGCAGAGCCACTGCGCCCAGACCCGCGATTACCAATCGCAACTTCATGTGCACCCCGGTACCCGTATTCGGCAACTTGATACGTCGGGGTGGGTTTTCGCGCGGACTCGGTATGAGCCCGCGGCGCTCGGGTACTTCTCCGCATGGACACTCCACTGGCGGCCCGGGCAGCGCGACACCCCGTACGGCCACGGTGGGCGGCTGCGGTGATGTCCGTGCCTCTGATGGTGGCGGGGTGCTCCACGGGCTACGACGCACTGGGAACCCAGACCGCTCAGGTGCTGGTCAACGGCAGCATGACTGCAGAACACACTCGTGTCACATGTGACCAGGTGCAGTGGGTGTGGTTCATCGACAGTGTCCAGGAGAGTCCAGGTTTCACCGCGCAGGTCCGCACCGGCGACACCGTGGCGGCCCGGCTGGTTCGGATCGAGAACCTGGGGGGCTTCACCGGCAGCTCCTGGAACGCCGCCGTCACGGCACCGTCGACTCCATCATCAGTCGGCGCGGACGCCGAAATCGCGGACGGCACCTTCACCATCACGGGAACCGCGATGGGGTTCTACCAGGACGATCCCGCAGAAATCGCCACCGCCAGTTTCGAGATCCGCACAGACTGCTGACAGCATTACCGCCCTGGCGCTACCGACGGGTGGCGGAAGGCCGTGCGGTGGAACGTCACCGCTGTTGAATCGGGCAGGCCTCCACCGGCACCGGGAACGTGAGGTCGCCTGCCCGCTCGAAATGGAAGGTGACATCGGCGCTGGTGGCCGGTACCAGATCTGGGTCCAACCGGTCCAGCAGCACCGGCGGTCCGCTCGCATCGCCGGCACCCGGTTCTGCGTTGGGCTCACCGAAGCTGACCGCGGACTTGGGCGGGATCGCCACGCTACCGATGACTCGCGCTTGCTCCCCCGCACCTGTCGATATTCCGAGAAGGCGCTCGGTCTCGGCCGGACGGTTGTTCGTGATCGTGAACCGCATGGCACCGCCGGCGTTGAGCTGGATCGCGCACTGGCCAGGCACATAGGCCGGCACGATGTACGCGTTCTCCACCGAGGTGTCGTCGGTGTGTGACCCCGATCCGCGATTGGACGAGTCCAAGACCGGATCCTCACCGCAGCCGGCGACGGACATCGTCAGCGCTGCCGTGCCCGCCAACACCGAGCCACTTCTGCGTAACTTCGTTGATCTCATCGACTCCTCCGTTCCCCGCCGCGCGGTTCTGATACCCCACTGCGCGTATTCGTCTGCGAAAGCCGAGGCGCCTACGTGAGGAAGGTAAGAGCGACCTGTGGTAGTCGTGCGATTCGCGTGAGCGTTCCCACGTCGCGCTGCCTAAACACCCGGCTGTGATTGCGATTACGCAACGATTACGCCCCGGCCCGGTTTCCACGCCCCACCCGGGTAGGCGGTTTGCAGGTTATTTGCGGAAGCCGCCCCGTCGCTTCTGCGCCGCACAGGGAAGGCTGTCATGACCGTCGCAGAGCGCATCGGAGAACGAACCGAGGCTGCCACCCGCCGCCCCGACTGGACGAACATTGAGGATCAGTTGCTGTCGATGGCAGAGTGCGGCGACGCCGCTGAGCGCCGCCGCCGCCGCGGACACATCATCACTGAATGCCTGCCACTCGCCGATCACATCGCCTACCGGTTCGCCGGCCGGGGTGAGCCGTCGGACGACCTGATACAGGTCGCCCGCATCGGTCTTGTCAAAAGCGTCGACCGGTACGTTCCGGGCAGAGGCCGTTTCATGGCGTTCGCGTTGCCGACGATCCGGGGCGAGGTGCGCCGACACTTCCGCGACGCCACCTGGTCGATGCGGGTCCCGCGCAGGGTTCAGGAGACGCAACTCAGGATGCGGCGCACCGTGGAGGAACTCTCCCAGCGGTTGAACCGACCACCGACGGATCCAGAGATTGCGCGCGAACTCGGCGTCGGCGAGGACGAAGTCGCCCAAAGTCAGTCCGCGCACTGGGCCTATCGCCCCGTATCGCTCGACGCGCCCCGGGGTGACTTCCAGGAAGGCGGTACCAGTATCGGCGAGTCGCAGGGAGTGGACGATCCGGGTTTCGATTCGATCGAGGACCTCATCGTTCTCAGGGAAGTCATTGCTGAACTGGATCCTCGTCGTCGGGCAATCTTGGGCATGCGCTTCTTCGATTGTCTGACACAACGAGAAATCGCTCTGCGCCTGAACATCTCGCAGGTCCAGGTCTCGCGCCTCCTGGACGGCACATTGACACGGCTCCGGCAACGACTCTATGTCGACGTGCCCGTCGTCGTCTGTCTTCTCGCGCCCGCTGCAGTCACCTTCTGAAGTTCACGACGAAAGTAGTTGACTACCATGTGGTTTGATTCCTGGGCAGACGTCGTCAGAGTGGTGTCGGTCGGAGCGGCGGCCTACGTCACCGTGATCGTCATCCTCCGGTTGACGGGTAAGCGCACGCTGGCCAAACTCAACGCATTCGATCTGGTGGTCACTGTCGCCGTCGGTTCCACGCTCGCCACGATCCTGCTCAACTCCGACGTGTCCTTCGTGGAGGGCGCGACAGCACTGGCGCTGCTGGCGACACTGCAGTTCGTGGCCGCGACCGTTGCCTCACGACTCAACGCCGGACGTTCCGTCCTGACCGCCAGGCCGACTCTTCTTGTGTCGCAGGGCCGCTTGCTCGACGACGCGTTGACGTCGCAGCGGGTGAGCGTCGATGAAATCCGGCAGGTGATTCGGTCGTCGGGACAGGGTGACGTCAGCCAAGTGGTCGCTGTGGTGCTGGAGTCCGACGGTTCGCTCAGCGTGATCACCGCGGACAAGATCGGCGATGGCTCGGCGCTCTCCGGCGTGCAGAGCACCCCGGTGGACGATGGTCGGACGAAATGATGGGCCTTGACAATTGAACCCGGTTCCGCGGGATTGCGTGTCACCGACGTGCCCGATCCGGATACAGGTTTCGACGCGTCAGCGGACAGTATGGGTGGGCGCCGCCTGGCCGGGACAGGTTGGTGCTCGGGCGAATCGCTGGGCCACGTCGCACACCGTCGGGGGTAGACACCGAACGGGGTATCACACAGGTCGACGGCTGCAGCAGCGAATGATGTTTTATTCCAACCAATTACGCCGTTGAAGTGGGAGCCGGTTCGACCCACGACTGTTGCTGGTCGCCGGAGCTGGACCGATAGGTCTGCTCGCCGCCTTGCTCGGAGTGCAGCGCGGACTGGACGTGCACGCACTGGACCGGGTGATAGACGGCCCCAAGCCGCTCGGTGCGACCTATCACCACCAACCCGTGGACGACCTTGCCGCTCGTCTGCAGCCCGATGTGATCATCGAAGCGACCGGCGCCGGCGAGGTGGTCATCGCCGCGATGGCGACCACTGCGCGCTACGGCATCGTGTACCTGACTGGGATGTCGCCCGCCGGCCGAACCGTGCACATCGACGCGGACGCGCTGAAACGCGACATCGTGCTGGAAAACGATGCCGTGGTGGGATCGATGAACTCCAACACAAGGCACTCCCGCCCTGCCGCACAAGCGTTGTCACACCGCGCGACGGATGCGTTCATCCCCGCGACGGCGACATCAAGGTCGCCATCGATATCTCGGATGTCTGACCAGGGCTGCCAATCGGGTCTCGCGCTATTCGGTGAGCACAGACCGAGCGCTCAGGTCGCCGGCCAGCGCCGCTGCAACGCGTCCCGCACGTGTTGGACGAGTTGATCCAGCCGGTGGCGATCGGTGCCGTCAAAATTCTGTTCAGCGACAGTGGTTTCCAGCCTTCGCAGCCGATCGACAACGGCTTGCCGGTGCTCCGGAAGAACCACGACCCAGGCCAACTCCCTAAGCATCGACAGCAATCGCGCCAGCACGGCGGGGTCGCTGGCACCATAAAGCTGGGGCTGGGCACAAACCAGGTCGAGCAGGTCTGGCAGATCCGGGCGCGCAAGCACCACCCGCAGCACGTCGTCGTTGTCCCGCAGCGGCCGGCGCCCCAACTGGTACCTGGCGAGTTCGCACAGCGTTGCGCTGCACGAATTGAGACCGTGTATCGCGGTGGTGGGGTCGTTGATGCCGGGGCTCAGAGCGCGAACCACCACATCTGTGAGCTGACGAAGTCCGTAACCGATGTCCTGGGTCGCGGTACGTTCGATGCCGGTACTGAGCGCCCCGGACACGCAGTCGCGCAACCGCGACAATCGCTCGTCGGCGAAGGACGCACCCGACTCCCCGGCGGGCCAGCACAACGCCACCGGGACACCCGCCAGCACGTCCGATCCGACCGGGCGGTCGACCCAGATCACCGCGTCCGCCTCGACCGCCGCCGCAAGCAGCGCCTGCTCGTCGACCTCGACGAGGAAACCCGACGAACTGGCGGTGATCAACGAGGCGGAGGCGGGTGGGCGAGGCGCGACGTCGTGGTCCGGGGTGTCGTCGAGCAGATCCAGCATGCGATGGGCGGTCTTCTCGATGTCCGAAGAGACGTGGTCGAGCATGGTCTCGATGCGGATCTGCCGGACCAGATGCCCGAGGAACAGGACGAGCGCCAGCACGCTGGCCATGGCCAGCAGGTAGGCCACGGTCACCGCGATCTGCGGGACGAACTCCGCCCCCGAGTCGCCGTCGTTGCGGACGGTACGCAGAACAGTCAGCGCGTACACGAAGGTCGCGAGGAACAGTGCCAGGGTGCGTTGGACGAACCGATCTGCGGCGAATGTCCGCAGCAGCCGCGGCGTGTACTGGCTGCTGGCCAGCTGCAGTGTGACCACGGTCAGCGAGAAGGTCAGTGAGGTGACGGTGATCAGTGATGTCGCGACGGCGCCGAGTACTTCCCTCGCTGCGTCGGCTCCGCCACCGAACAGGTAGGCGGACAAAGTCGGGGGCATCTGTGTGTCGAGAGTGCCGTCGAGTTCGGGAATGGCGATACCGGCGAGGATCGCGATGACGACGCCCAGCGCTGGTACAGGCCAAAGCCGGCTGCGCCACGCGTCGACGAATACCGTGCGTCGTTGCCGGAGCGCTTCCAAAGGCCCGGATCTGTCCTGGGAAGTGGTTCTGCCTCGGCTCATCGGCCGACGCTACCGGCCGCGCAATGTGGATCGGGGAAGGGCGCCCCCGCGGGGTGAGGTGACCACCAGGGGTGAACCGGCTCAGCGGTACGCCTGGAATGCTCGTCGATCAACGTCACAGGCGCTTCCGCGCGTCGAATATCTCGCAGGCCGCGCAACGACAGCCGGCCAATACAGAGTGCGGCGAGCGCACACGAGCCCAGCGCAGTGGGCGATTCGGAGCTTACGATGATGGCTGCCGGGCTGCTGTGCCCGCGTTGCGGATCGGATCGTCGGCTGCCCCCCTCTGGCTCACGGTGTCGTCTTCGCGCCACCCCACGGGCCCGGGGGCAAACACGACCACGGCGGTCAGCCATGGCGGCCACCCATGAGGGCGTTGAGCACCTGATCGAGGGTGCCGATGCCGCCGCCGAACGGGTTGCCCCGCTTGAGCACGTGGGCGCCTACGGGTGTCACCGCCACCAACGCCGATGAACTGGACGTGATCTGCATGCGGCGTTCGAAGCGAACCTGATCGAGCGGGGCGAGGATCTGGCCGGTGCCTGCGCGGTACACCCCGTGCGCGCGGTCGAACACTGCGACGGGGGTGAAGGAGCTCAACGGCCGGCGTCGTCTCCGGCGGATCCCCCTGACGGTTTGGAACATCCCGATACCGGCGACAACGCCCGCGGCGAGCATCACTGCGCCGACGATCCCGTACTGCGGCGCCATCGCGCCCACCGCGGCGGAGACGACAGATACGGTCCCGAACCCGCCGAACACCAGCGTGATGACCATGAGGACGAACGAAGCGATCTGCGCTGCCCCGTTGCCGCGATCGAGCACCAGAACGTCGGGCCCGCATTCGGCCACCACCAGACCGCCCTGTTCGGCGATGACGACGGGTTCCGGCGGGGTGCCCATCGATACAGACTCGCCGAATCGACCCGCGAGCGTTCATGATGTTGCGGATTTCTATGGCGTGTTGACCACGACAGTGCGACAAAAACCAATTTCGTTGGCGCGCGGATTTCTGTCCAAGTGTTTGCCAGGTAGTTTGCGACATCTCTATCGAGATGCGTCCAGTGGGCGAGGTACGCGACGCAGGAGAATTGACGCGAGCCTGTCCGCTGGGGCTTGGCGGGGGATTTCAGCGGAGTACGAGAGCAGTGAACAATGCTATTTACACTGTTCAAACCGGTTTTCCAAGGTGTCTGCAAGGAATAATTGACGCAGGTGTTACTCTTTCCCGAGTGCGTCCGACGTGCCGTGGATCACATTTGCCATGGCAAGCACCGCATGACCAGTCGTGTTTGCGCGGATGTAGTGATCGTATAGCTGTTCGAAGTACCTCGCTGAAATCGAGAGAGCAAGGAGCAACATTGGCCGCCTCCAGCCCCCGGAAACCGCGTCGTGCTCGGGGCCGCCATCGCAAGTCCAGTACCGCTACGACGACGACCTGCGCCCACTGGTTGGGCGTGGGCGCGGTCGGCATCGGATTGGCCGCCGCGGTCGTCGGTGGCCCGGGAGTCGGTGCGGCGGCTGCAGACGCCCCGACGAAAACCCGCGACCAGAGCACCGGCACCGACGACTCGGGCAGTCGCGACACCGATCGCCCCAGGGCAGATGGTGGACCGAGCGACCCGGTGTCGTCCTCCTCATCTGACGACACCGACACCGACACTGACAACGCCGACGTGGGCGTCGACGACACCGACGACACCGACGACACCGACGTGGACGACACCGACACCGACGTGGACGTCGACGAGACCGACGACTCGAGTGACGGTTCGGAACCGGAGTCCCCAGAGGATCCCGACGACGAAACCCTTTCGGCCCCAGAGGGTGACGATCCGGCAGTCGCTGAAGCGCCGGTGAAAACCAGAGCGAATCCGCGGCCGTCCGCCGCGACCGAACCGACCACCGCCGAGCCACCGGCAGCGAATCTGCCTGCGGCGGAACAGACTTCCGAGCCGGAGGCCACCGCCGGGCCGGGATCGGCAGCATCAACCAACAGCACCGCAGCCTCGTCGGGCGCGGGGACCGCGGCATCCGAAACCCCCACCGAAGGCGAGCAGACCGCGGCGGCACTCATCGCCATGGTCAAAGAGATCATGAAGCAATTCGGGGCCGCGCCGATCCCGGGTGATGACTCCGCGCCGGTGAACCCGATCGGCAACGCGCTCCAAGCCATGTGGCTTGCGGCCCGGCAGAATCAGGAGACTCGTGCCGCTGAGCGTGCGGCCGTGGCCACCGTCGTAGAACTGGCGACTGAAAAGACGTTGGCGCAGCTCGGCACATCGATCGGATGGATCCCCGGGGTGGGAACCGGCGTCTACGCCGTCAGCGCTCTGATGAATCTCGGCGCATTGGGCGCTGCTGTCCTGCGTGGCGACAGCGAGGACATCGCCGACGAGATCCGCGACCTCGGACGCGACCTGATCGGCCTGGTCCCGGTCATCGGAGCCCCCGTCGCCGGCAATCTGTACAGCGCGGATTCGTCGGCCTCGGCAGAGTCCGCACGCACGTCGATCATGGCGGCCGCGGCTGCTCCGGTGGGGTCGAACCAGCACTTCCTGGAGACCCTGGCCAGGGCGGTGACTCGGCTGGCGGGCTGGCCTGGCACGCCGCCGAAGAATTTCGTCGACATCACCAACTATCTGACCGACCACAGCCTCGACACCGCCAACAATCAGCTCGACGCCCTGATCGCAACAGCTTTTGCCGGCAGTCCGGCGGTGTGGCTCCCCGATCTCGGCAGGGTTCTCGGACTCTTCGTGCTCTCGGGAATTCCCGGCTACTCGTATACCGACAGTCTCAATGCGTGGGGCGACTTTCTGAACCGGGTCGTGCCCCCGTTCAAGATCGCGGACGGGGCGGGCGCCCTCGACATCATCTCGCCCTACAAGATCATGGGTGCCGCGGTGGTCGGGACGGCGACGGTCCTCCAAGACATGCTGAACGGCATCTACGACCCGGTTCAGTGGGAGATCCACGTCATCAAGGCCACCACGGGGGCGACCGTCACGGCGTCGGACCTCAACGACTTCAATTCACTTTCGGCAAAGGTCGTTGCCGCTCAGGCCGGCGCTCTGTTCGGTGGGGACGGGGGCGCGTTCGATGACCCGGCCAGGGCGTGGAACGTGACGCTTCCGACGTGGACCGCCGACCAGGTGAACCCGTACACGATCATGACCTACACCGCATTCGTCGGCATCTACAAGCGGTTTCAGGAAATGGCCGCCCTGCAGACCTATTCGACCACGACGACGTACGACAGCTGGCACTACAAGAACGCGTTGGGTCTCTACGCCGCCGGGACGTTCCACGTGCTCGATCAGGACGGCAACCCGGTCAAATTCTTCGGTGTGTCCCAAGGTGGGACGTTCACGTCGGCAACCAATGCGTTGGTCACCATCAACAACAGCACCGGTGGATTCACGTACACGCCGCCGGCGGTGTGGGACCCCAAGTTCCACGACGCGGCGTTCTTTCACAGGTCGACCTCGGAGAACGAGGACGACCGATACGACACCGTCCAGGTTCCGGTGCTGTCCGCGGACGGTGCCCCGTACACCCTCACGTTCCGGATCGAGATCATCGGAGGGACGAACGCCAACCCCACCGGGTCCGTCACGGTGACCGGAACCGACGCAGCGGGCGTGGTGAAGGGCAAGGTCAACGGCAGCGACTCCGACGGTGACACGCTGAAGTATTCGCTGGTGGGCTCGTCGGTCAACGGCCTGTCCGGCAACTCTGCGTACACCAAGAACGGCGCGAACAACGGCGGCATCGTCACGATCAATCCGACGACTGGCGACTTCACCTACGTCTCGAATGCGACGGCCGGCGCCAACCAGAGCTTCCAGGTGCAGATCAACGACGGCCATTTCGGCAACACCATCGTGACGGTCACGGTGCCTAACACCACCTCGGTCACCCCGGGCAACGTCAACACCTCGACGCAAAACGTCGTCACCGGGACACCGCCGGCCTCGACGAACAAGCCCGGCGCGTTCGTCAGCTACACGCTGGGGGCCTCGCCGACGAAGGGAAGCGTCACGTCCTTCAACCCGGTCACCGGCGCCTTCACGTACACGAGGAACGCGAGCCTGGGACACACCACAACGCCGGACGACATGGTGACGGTGATCGCCACTGATGCCGACGGCCGCCAGGTCACGCTGCGCATGGCTGTCGCGCCGACGGTGTCGAACGCCAATCCGACGGTGGTCCTGACCACGCAGCCGACGGTCGGCACGTTGTCGGGAACTACGCAGACCAGTACCGGAAAGCTCACGTATTCCGATGCGGACGGCGACACTCCGGTGTGGGCTACCGCCACATCGTCGCGCGGCGCCACCATCACTTTCGCCGCCGACGGCACGTTCACGTATACGAGCAATCTCACGGTGGCGCAGCGCCACGCTGTGGCCAGGATCGGAGCCGCGGGCAGCACCTACAACGGTGTCGCCCTCGCGGCGTGGGAGGACGCGTTCACCGCCACCGTCTCCGACGGATTCGGCGGTACCGCTCAGGTGACGGTGAAGGTCCCGATCTACGCGATCAACGCCAGTCCCACGATCGGCACCAACAGTCCGGCGTGTTTGTTTGGTACCTGTACTGCCACGGCCACCACGAACGACCCCGACGGCGACGATCTCAGCGGCAGCCTGAACACGTCGAACAACGGCACGGGCAGCCCGTGGTACACCCTCAGCAGGGGGTCGGTCACCATCAACGCCGGCAACCAGCACACCTTCAGCTGGACCGGCAACAGCAACGGCGCCGGCACCCAGCAAACCGGTATCCAGATCTACACCGTCTACGATGGCCACTACCGGGTCACCAACGGTGTCGTCGACACCACCTATTTCTCGCGTGCGTGGGTCCAGTGGAATAACACCACCAGGACCTTCGGCAACTGACTCCGCCCTGGCTCCTCACCGAACCTCGTTGCGAGCGTGCGCATTTGTCGGTAATTGCGCGGCGTGTCGCCCGCAGACACGCACGCTCGCGGGGTGAGGGGACCTAGATGGCCATCGCGGCGCGGACGTCGTCCTCGGACGCCGAACCGCCGGTGCCGCTGGAGGTGACCCGCCCGGCTTCGAGGATGTAGTAGCTCTGCGCCGATTCCAGCGCGAACCCGATGTGCTGCTCGACCAGGAGCACGCCGAGACCGCCGCGGGCTGTCAGTGCCGTGATGGCCTCCTCGATCTCGTGGACGACCGACGGTTGGATACCTTCGGTCGGCTCGTCGAGGATCAGACACTTGGGTGTGGTGATCAGCGCGCGCGCGATGGCGAGCTGCTGCCGCTGACCGCCCGAGAGCAGGCCCGCGCGCCGGGTCAGCAGTTCCTTCAACGCCGGGAACAGGTCCAGCTGTTCATCGATCAGTGCCTTGCCGTTCTTGCGACCGTCGGCGACCACCTGGAGGTTCTCGGCGGTGGTGAGCTGCCCGAACGACTGCTGGCCCTGCGGGACGTAGGCGAGGCCGCGTGACACCCGGGCGCTGGGTCGGAGCTTGGTGATGTCGTCACCGTCGAAAAGCACCTTGCCTGCAGTGCATTTCAGCAATCCGACGGCTGCGCGCAGCAGTGTCGTCTTGCCGGCGCCGTTGTGCCCCATCACGGCCGCGACTCCGTCGACGGGCACCTCGATGCTGACGCCGTGAATGACCTCGCTTCGGCCGTAACCGGTGTGGACGTCGACCAGTTGCAGCATCAGGAGTTCTCCTCGGCGAGTTCGATGCCGTCGGCCCCGGCCGCGGCGGTGCCCAGGTAGACCTCCTGGACCTTCGGGTTCGCCTGCACCTCGGCGACCGATCCTTCGGCGATCACCTGACCGCGCGCGAGCACGGTGACCGACGTCGCGAAGGCCCGCATGAAGTCCATGTCGTGCTCGACGACGACCACGGTGCGTTCGGCGCCGATGCGACGCAACAGGTTTCCGGTCTCTTCGCGTTCTTCGGTGCTCATGCCGGCGACCGGCTCGTCGAGCAGCAGCACGTCGGCGTTCTGCACCAGCAGCATGCCGATCTCCAGCCACTGCTTCTGTCCGTGCGCCAGCACCCCGGCGGGTTTGTCGGCCAGGTGGGTCAGCCCGATGGTGTGCAGCGCCTGTTCGATCGAAGGCAGGACGCCGTTGCGCCGGCGCATCAGCGTCCACACCGACCGGCCCGCGCCGGCGGCGATGTCCAGGTTCTGCAGGACGGTCAGCTGCTCGAAGACGCTGGCGGTCTGGAACGTGCGTCCCACACCCCGCCGGGCGATCTGGTGCACCTTCTTGCCGAGCAGTTCCACCCCGGACTTGTTGACCGAGCCGGATGCCGACACCAGGCCGGTGATCGCGTCGATCACCGTGGTCTTGCCCGCGCCGTTGGGGCCGATCAGGAACCGCAGATCACCCTGGAACAGGGTCAGGTCGACGTCGGTGACGGCCTTGAAGCCGTCGAAATCCACTGTCAGGCCCCGTACTTGGAGATACTGGGCGCCCATGCCGGCGTTCCCGCCGACGGTGGGCTCTCTGCCCGCGGTGCTTGCGTGCGCCTCGGTCATGAGCTGGCGCTCACCTTCTCTGCGTCGGGATCGGGATCGGGAGCCTTCGCGGGCGGTTCATCGCCGGTCTTGGCCTTGCGGCGGCGTTTGATGAGCACACCCAGCCCCGCGAGTCCGGCGGGGAAGAACCCGACGACCACGATGAACAGCAGGCCCTGCCCGTAGATCCACCCGGACGGGTACTGCTCGGAGAACAGGGTCTGCGCCCATGCCACCCCGATTGCACCCAGGACCGGGCCCAGCAGCGTGGTGCGTCCGCCGATCGCGACGCCGATGAGGAACGCGATGGACGGCAGGATCCCGACCTGTGAGGGCGCGATGAACCCGACGATGGGCGCGAACAGCGCACCGGCGATGCTCGCGAACAGTGCCGCGACCGCGTATGCCACCACCTTGATGTTGGCCGGGTCGTAGCCGAGGAAGCGCACGCGCTCCTCGCCGTCGCGCACTGCCACCAGCAACTCGCCGTAGCGACTCTGCATCAGCTGACGGACCACGGCGACGACGACGAGCAGCACCACCGCGGCGATGAAGTACAGCATCCGCCGGTTCACGGGATCGTTGAGCGTGAACCCGAAGAAGGTGCGAAATCTGTTGAGCCCGTTCGATCCGCCCAGGCTGGTCTGCCCTACCAACAGGATCGCCAGGGCGGCCGCGAGCGCCTGGGAGAGGATGGCGAAGTAGGCACCCTTGACCTTGCGCTTGAAGACGCCGAGGCCCAGCACCGCCGCGATCGCCGTCGGCACCAGCACGATGGCCAGCAGCGTGAAGACCGGCGACGCGAAAGGCGCCCAGTAGCCGGGCAGTTCGCGGACGCCCTGAATCTGCATGAAGTCGGGCACCTCGTCGCCGCGCACCTCCGCGTCGGCGATCTTGAGGTGCATGGCCATCATGTAGCCGCCGAGACCGAAGAACACGCCTTGGCCCAGGACCAGCATGCCGCCGCGACCCCAGGCCAGGCCGATGCCGGCGGCGACGATCGCAAAGCACAGGAACTTGCCCAGCAGGCTGAGCCGGAAGTCCGACAGCACCGCCGGCGCGATGACGAACAGCACCAGCGCGGCAATGCCGAAGCCGAGCCAGGTCTGCCAACGCCCGAGGAGTGTTCTCATACGAGGCTCCTTGTCCGCACCGTGAACAGGCCCTGGGGACGCACCTGCAGGAAGATGACGATGATCACGAAGACGATCACCTTGGCCAACGACGCCGTGGTGTTGTACTCGATGAACGAGTTCAAAAAGCCCAGAGCGAACGCTGCGATGACGGTGCCCTTGATCTGTCCGAGTCCGCCGACCACGACGACCAGGAACGCGTCGATCAGATAGCTCTGACCGATCGTCGGACTGGTGGAGCCGATCAGCGTCAACGCGACACCGGCGACGGCGGCAAGGCCGGAACCGATGAAGAATGTCGTGATATCGGTTCGGCGCGACGAAATACCGCTGGTCTCGGCAAGATCGCGGTTCTGCACCACGGCCCGGATCCGCCGACCCATCGGGCTCACCTTGAGCACGGCGGCCAGCACCGCGACGCAGACGACGGCCAGCACCAGGATGAAGATGCGTGTCTTGGGGACGACGGCGCCGAGGATCTCGATTCCGCCGGACAGCCACTCGGGTGCGATCACGTTCACCGCGGGTGCGCCGAACTGGTCCCGGGCGAACTGCTGCAGGATCAGTCCGACGCCGAAGGTGACCAACAGCGTGTCCAGCGGCCGGTGATACATCCGCTGGATCAGCGTCACCTCGAGGAGGACACCGAGCAGACCGCCGATGACGAATCCCAGTACCAGCGAGATGATCAGCGAGACACCGGTACTCGACACGATCTGCTGCACGACGTACGCCGTATAGCAGCCGGCCATGATGAACTCACCGTGCGCCATGTTGATGACGCCCATCTGGCCGAACGTCAGAGACAGTCCGAGTGCGGCCAGCAACAGGATCGAGCCGAGGCTCAATCCCGTTGCCAGCTGTCCGATTACGACATCCATATGTTGATCAGCCCGAGAGGCCGGCGGCCCACGGGTAGGACTTCAGGAACGGGTCGGGTTCGATCGGGCCGGGGGACTCCCAGGTCGTGTAGATCAGGCCGTCGGGCCGGATCTCGCCGATGCGCGCGGTCTTGGTGATGTGGTGGTTGTCGCCGTCGATGGTGACCAGGCCCTCCGGAGCGTCGAACGTGACGCCACCCGCGTTGTCCTGAATCTCTTTGACGCCGAACGACTGTGCCTTCTCGACGGTGTTCTTCCACAGGTAGACCGACACGTAGGCGGCCTCCATCGGGTCGGAGGTCGGCTTGTCCGCGCCGAACTTGGCCTTGTAGGCCTTGACGAACTCGTTGTTCACCGGGGTGTCGATGGTCTGGTAGTAGTTCCAGGCCGTCAACTGTCCCGTGATGTTCTGCACACCGATGCCGCCGACCTCTTCCTCGGCGATCGACACCGACACCACAGGCATGTCCTGCGGGGTGAGGCCGACGTTCTTGTACTCGCGGAAGAACGCCACGTTCGAGTCACCGTTGAGCGTGTTGAACACCGCATCGGCGTCGGCGGTGCGCACCTTGTTGATGATGGTGGAGAAATCGGTGCTGCCGAGGGGCGTGTAGTCCTCGCCCTTGATCTCCATGCCGTTGGCGTCGGCGTACGCCTTGATGATGCGGTTGGCGGTCTGCGGGAACACGTAGTCGCTGCCGACCAGGTAAAGAGACTTGACGCCCTTCTCCTTGAGGTAGTCGAGCGCGGGGACGATCTGCTGGTTGGTGGTCGCACCGGTGTAGAAGATGTTGGGGGAGGACTCCAGGCCCTCGTACTGCACGGGGTAGTACAGCAATGAGTTAGCGCCCTCGAACACCGGCAGCATGGCCTTGCGGCTCGACGAGGTCCATCCGCCGAACACCGCCGCGACGCAGTCACTGCTGATCAGTTTCTCGGCCTTCTCGGCGAACACGGTGGGCTCGGAGGCGCCGTCCTCGCCGACCAGCTGGATCTGCTTGCCCAGGACGCCGCCGGAACCGTTGATCTGCTCCACCGCCAGGTCGATGGCATTGCGGACCGTGACCTCTGAGATCGCCATGGTGCCCGACAGCGAGTTCAGCGCGCCGACCTTGATGGTGGACCCGGAGGTGTCCACACACGACTCGGCATTTGCTGAATCCGTCTCACTCGCCTTACTGCCGCAGCCGGCCAGGACCAGACTGGCGACGGCGACGACGCTGCCTGCGGCCAGAGCGGATCGCTTCAGACGGTGGCGTCGGGGTTGTTCCATGAACAGCCTTTCTGAGTGTCGGCAGCGCTCATCTGCTGATGAGGCGCCGAGGGAGGACTTCAGAGCGCTTCTCAGCGACGAAGTTGTCGACACCGCCCCGGTGTCGAATCGGGACGTTAGATCGCCTGTGTTTCTGGTAAATGTCTGTGTGTGACGCGCAAGTTAACCTGTTGCCGCGAGCGACAGTTGGTTTGCCATTAACCTTGCTGACCGGCGGGGAACCGGTGCTCGCGTAACGCTCCGGTAGCCTCCGGCGATGTGACCAACATGCGAACAGCTACAGCGAAGCTAGGAATGGCAGCCGCGGCGTCACTGCTGGCGGCCACCGCATCGGTGATGGTCGGCCAGCCCACGGCCGGCGCGCAGCCTGCCGGGCAGCAGGTGCGGTACACGCTCGTCTCCGGCGGCGCCTACGAGTTCGACCTCTTCTACCTCACCAGCCAGCCGCCGAGCATGGAGGCCTTCAACGCGGACGCCTACGCGTTCGCCAAGCGCGAGAAGGTCAACCTGGCGCCCGGCGTGCCGTGGGTCTTCGAAACCACCATGGAG
This sequence comes from Mycolicibacterium aurum, assembly GCF_900637195.1. NCBI lineage: Bacteria > Bacillati > Actinomycetota > Actinomycetes > Mycobacteriales > Mycobacteriaceae > Mycobacterium > Mycolicibacterium aurum. The sequence continues at coordinate 2,528,484 of NZ_LR134356.1, forward strand.
GACCCCCAGTGGGCCATCCTCCAGGTCAGCAGTACCACCAAGGGTGGCCAGGCTGCCCCCAACGCGCACTGTGACATCGCCGTGGACGGTCAGGTCCTCACCCAGCAGGACAACCCGTACAACGTGCGCTGCCAGCTCAGCCGTTGGTAGTTCAGCCGGGCTGATGGCCGCTGGCCCGGGGACGCAACCCGGCCAACGCATCTGGTAGCGGATCGCGGTGCAGGACACCGAGGCGTTGGGTGGCGCGGGTGAGTGCGACGTAGAGATCGGCGGCGCCCCGTGCGCCCTCTGCCAGAACCCGTTCCGGGTACACGACGAGCACGGCGTCGAACTCCAGCCCTTTGGTCGCTGTGGGTGGCACCGTGCCCGGCACCCCGGGGGGCCCGATGACGATGCTGGTGCCTTCCCGGCCTGCTTCCTCGCGGAGGAACTCGTCGATGGCGGTCGCGAGTTCCTCGTCCGACACCCGCCTCGACCACGGCTGAGTTCCGTTGGAGCGCACCGACTCCGGTGGCGTGATCTCCGGTGCGAACTCGGCCAGGACCGCCGCGGCGACGGTCATGATCTCGGCCGGGGTGCGATAGTTCACCGTCAGCGTCCGGTACACCCACCGGTCGGGCACATAGCGTTTGAGCATCGAGTCCCACGAGGTGGCTCCGGCAGGCGATCTGCGCTGCGCGAGATCGCCGACCATCGTGAACGACCGGCTCGGGCAGCGGCGCATCAGCACGCGCCAGTCCATCTCCGAGAGCTCCTGGGCTTCGTCGACGACGACGTGCCCGTACGTCCATTCCCGGTCCGCGGCAGCACGTTCGGCGAGTTCGCGGGTGTCACGTTCGATGAACCGCTCGGCCAGGTCCTCTGCGGCGATGACGTCTTGGGCCATCAGCTGGTCCTCGTCGTCCATCAGGTCCTCGCGGCCGATCATCAGGTCCAGCACGCCCGCCGCGTAGGCGGCTTCCTCCTGTCGTTCCCGCTCGGCGGCCTCATCGCCGGACTTGTCGCGGCCCAGCAGGTCGACGAGCTCGTCGAGCAGGGGTACGTCCGAGACGGTCCACGCGTCGCCCTGGGCGCGCCACAGCGCCGCGTCGGCACCTGCGGCCTTCAGCCGGTCGTGTGACGAATACAGTTCTGCCAGAAGCGCTTCCGGAGTCAGGATGGGCCAGAGCTGATCGAGTGCCGCTGTGAATGCGCGATGGTCTTCGAGTTCGTCGAGCAGATCGGCCCGCAGATGTTCCCAGGCGGCCTTGTCGTCCCGGGTCAACCAGCCGCGACCGATCTTGGCGATCGCGCGCTCGGTCAGCACCCACGTGATCACGTCGACGAAGACCGTCCTGGCGTCGTTGTGGGGCTGGTCGCTGGCGCGTGCCTCCTGGATGGCCCACCGGGCGGTCTCGACGTCGATCTGCACCGAGACGTCCGACAGGTCGATGGGCAGTGGCTCGTCGGGCACGCGTTGCCGGTCGGCGACCGCTGCTGCCAGCACGTCGAGCATCCGCAGCGAGCCCTTCTCCCGTGCGGCCGCCGGGGTGTCCTCGGCGGTGATCCGCAGCCCCGGCACCAGCTCGCCGGTGGTCAGGAACACCACGTTCGTCTCGCCCAGGGAAGGCAGTACCCGCCCGATGTGGCTCAGGAACGCGGCGTTCGGTCCGACCACCAGCACACCGTGGCTTTCCATGCGCTTGCGCTGTGTGTAGAGCAGGTAGGCGACACGGTGCAGTGCCACCACCGTCTTGCCGGTCCCGGGGCCGCCCTCGATGACCAGCACCCCGGGATGGTCCAGCCGGATGATCGCATCCTGCTCGGCCTGGATGGTGGCGACGATGTCGCGCATGCCTTCGCCACGCGGCGCGTCGACCGCGGCCAGCAGGGCGACGTCACTGGAGCTGCCGCGCTGCTCGTCGGCATCGTCGAGTGCGGGCCGGCCGAACACCTCGTCCGTGAAATCGATGATGGTGCGCCCGAGGCTGCGAAACTGCCTGCGCCGGCGCATGTGCTCCGGGTGGGCACCGGTGGCGACGTAGAAGGCGCGGGCGGCGGGTGCGCGCCAGTCGATGAGCAACGGTTCGTGGTCGTTGTCGTCGTCGAGCACACCGATGCGGCCGATGTAGGAGCGCTCACCGTCGATGCTGTCCAGACGGCCGAAGCACAGTCCGGCATCGGCCACGTTGAGCCGGTCCATCTGGGCGGCCGTCGCGCGCACCTCGGCGTCCCGCTCGACCAGGGTGCCGCCGTTCTGCGCGTCGATGTCGCCGCGCAGCGCTGCGGCATGGCGGGCCTTCACCCGTGCGCGGTCGGCGTCCAGTCGCGCGTACAGGCCGGCCACATAGCTGCGCTCCGCGTCGAGCTCGGCATCGTAGTTGGTGTGCGAATCGTTCATCCGTGGCTTCTCGGTTGACATGTGCCCCTTATGGTTTTACGCCGCGGGCGCGAATCTGCGCCATGACCCGGGTCGTGCGGCAAGCCCCGGCAGCACGCCGCCGACACTTGACACTCTATCGAACGTATGTTCGCATAGGGTATGCGGTGGGCCGGGCAAGGCATCGGGGTCGATGACGGTGCGCTGCCTGGGCTGCAGCGTATCGGTTTGATTCGCAGCGTGCGTACACCGCAGTTCGACGGCATCACCTTCCACGAGGTGATGTGCAAGTCGGCGCTCAACAAGGTGCCCGCAGCCTCGATGCTGCCGTTTCGCTACACGGTGAACGGCTACCGCGGGTGCTCGCACGCCTGTCGCTACTGTTTCGCCCGGCCCACCCACGAGTATCTGGAGTTCGACCCCGGCCGCGACTTCGACACCCAGGTGGTGGTGAAGACCAACGTCGCCGAGGTGCTGCGCCGCGAACTGCGCCGGCCGTCGTGGACCAGGGAGACCGTCGCGCTCGGCACCAACACCGACCCGTATCAGAGGGCGGAGGGACGGTACGCGTTGATGCCCGGGATCATCAGTGCGCTCACCGATTTCGGCACACCGTTCTCGATCCTGACCAAGGGCACTCTGCTGCGCCGTGATCTGCCACTGCTCACCGAGGCGGCCCGGCGCGTGCACGTCAGCGTTGCGGTGTCCCTCGCGGTGGGGGATGCCGACGTACACAGCCGGGTCGAACCGGGGACGCCGTCACCTCAGGCGCGGCTCGCACTGATCGCGGCCATCCGGGACGCGGGTCTGGACTGTCACGTCATGGTGGCGCCGGTGCTGCCCGGGCTGACGGACTCCGAGGAGCATCTCGACGACCTGCTGAGCCGGATCGCCACCGCCGGCGCGACGAGCGTCACCGTCTTCGGCCTGCATCTGCGCGGCAGCACGCGCGGGTGGTTCATGGACTGGCTGGCGCAGACGCACCCGGATCTGGTCGGCGAGTACCGCCGGCTGTACCGCCGGGGCGCCTATCTGCCGCTGGACTACCGCACGATGCTGCAGCGGCGCGCTGCGCCGCTGATCGCCAAGTACGGCCTCGCGCCGGATCGGCGCTCGTTCCGCGAGGCGCCGCAGTCGCAGCCCGTGGTGCAGCAGGACCTGCAGCCGGCCCTTTTCTGAGCGGTCAGGTCTTGTTGCGCTTCACCTGATTGAACGGTACGCCGCGGTCGGCGGCCGGTTCGCGGGGAAACCCGAGGATGCGCTCGGCGATCACGTTTCGGGCCATCTCCGACGTTCCGCCGCCCAGCGACCCGGTCTGCCGCGACAGGTAGCGCACGCCGATGTCCAGCAGATCCGACGCCGCCGGGTCGTCCGCGGACCCTTCGTCGACCACACCCGCGGTGCCGGCGATGGCCAGCGCGGTGTCGATCTCGAGTTCGGTTGTCTCGGCGTGGAACAGCCGAATCAACGTTCCGGCATTCGGTGGCAGCGAACCGTTGCCGATCGCGCTCGCGACGTGCTCGATGAGCTGCTGCTTGACGATGCGGCGGGCCAGTGCGCGGCCGGCCAGATCCTGGATGCGGGGATCGTCGCCCTGCCCGGTGGCCTCTGCGAGCGTTACGTGGTCCGGCGGCATCTCGCTGGCGTTCTCGGCACCGGTGCCGCTGGCGAACTCCGACCCGCCGCCGACGGCGCGCCGTTCGTGAAAGAGCTGCCGGGATGCGACTTCCCACCCGCCGTTGACCTCGCCGACCACCGCGTCGTCGCCGAGCACCAGGCCGTCGAAGAACTCCTCGCAGAACTCCTCGTTGCCGTTGACCTCCTTGATGCGCCGCATCGTGATTCCCGGTGCGTTGAGTGGCACCAGGAACATGGTCAGGCCCTCGTGCTTGGGCACGGTCCAGTCGGTGCGAGCCAGAAGCAGGCCGTAGTCGCCGGCGAACGCGCTGGTGCTCCAGGTTTTGGCGCCGTTGACGATCCAGGTGCCGTCCCGCCGGTCGGCCCGGGTGATGACCCCGGCGAGATCGGATCCGCCGCTGGGTTCGCTCAGTAGCTGTACGAGGATCTCCTCACCGCGTACGGCGGCCGAAATGCGTTCGCGCTTCTGCTCTTCGCTGCCCATGTCGAGAATCGTCGCGGCACAGATCGTGAACGTCGGGACGTTGAGGATCAGCGGCATCTCGTAGTGGCGGCACTCGGCGTCGAACGCCTTCTGGTAGCTGTAGTCGAGGCCGAGGCCGCCGTACTCCCGCGGAAAGCAGATTCCGGCGAACCCACCCTGGTACAGCCGCTGCTGCAACTCCTTGGCTCTGTCCCAGGAGGCCTGCTCGGCCCGCACCGAGCATGGGGGATGGGCGGGGTCGATCCGGGGCATGTTCGCGGCCAACCATGCTCGGGCACGGTCGGCGAAATCTGCCACGGATTCCGCCGTGTCGGTGGATGCCACGGTGTCGGTCACGCTGTCGCCTCCGTCTTCCTGCTCAACGAGTACACGATTCGGTGGTGGTCCTCGGGCGAGCCGAACATCGCCCGGTACAGCGCGACCCGGCGAAGGTACAGATGCAGGTCGTGCTCCCATGTGACGCCGATTCCGCCGTGCAGCTGCACGCAGTCCTGCAGGATCACCGGGGCGCGTTCGGCCACATAGGCTTTCGCGACGCTGGCCAGCAGGTTGGCCGCCGGGGAGCGCTCGGCGACCGCCCTGACGGCGCCGGCGGTGGTGGCGCGGGCGGCCTCGAACCACAGCTTCATATCCGCGGCTCGGTGCTTGAGCGCCTGGTACGACGACAGCGGTCGCCCGAAGCTGTGCCGGTCGGCGAGCCACTGGCTGGTCATCGTCAGGACCGACTCCAGGATTCCGACGAGTTCGGCGCACTGCAGCATCAGGGCGATCTGGTGCTGACGACCGACGAGTTCGGGCGTCTGCGCGGCGCCGCCCACCGCGGCCGATTCGCCCACCTGGACACCGTCGAATTGCACACGGGCATAACGCTTGACCATGTCCACCGACTTCTGCGGGGAGATTGTCACCCCAGGGGCGTCGGTGGGAACCAGGAACTGCCGGACGGCGCCGTCACACGCGGCGGTGACCAGGACGACGTCGCATTCCGCGCCCGCCTCCACCCGGTCCTTGGCCCCGTCGATGCGGAATCCGGAGTCGGTGCGTGTCGCGGTGGTGGCGGTGGCGCCGGCAGCCAGCGGAGCGAACGGGCGCGTGGGCTCGTACACCGCCCATGAGGCAACGATCGCGCCGGACACCAGCGCGTCGATGGTCTCTTCGTGTCCGCCGGGTGCCTCGACGAGACCGGCCAGCACGACGCTGACCGGATGCAGCGGACCCGGCGCGACCGTGTGGCCGATCTGTTCGGCCACCAGCGCGAGGTCCGCCACTCCGTTGCCCGACACGCTGCCGCCGCCGAGCTCCTCGGGTACCAGCAGGCTTGTCCAGCCCAATTCCGCTGCCCGCAGCCACCATTCGTGCTGGAAGGAGACGCCAGAGGCGTGCAGGCCCCGCACGTGCGTCAGTGATGCCTGTTTGTCCAGGAACGTCTGCGTCGTGGTGGCGAACAGCAGCTGTTCCGGGTTGGCGACGTCGGTCACACGGGCTCCTGACACCTGGTCATTGCACAGGCGGTAATGCCATTACCGCTTAGTGGTAACGACATTACCACGAGCTGCCGGACCGAGCCAGACACTGTTTCTGCTGCTCAGGAGTTCAGTGCGTCAGCGCGCGGATACAGAACGCGTAGATATCCGCACCTTCGATCGGTACGCCGTTGAGCTCGGTGCCGAGCTCCCGCAGACGCATCGCGCCGAGCACCGTCTGCATCAGGATCGCGGCGTCGGTGTCGACGTCCAGATCGGCACGGAAGGTGCCCTCGTCGATCCCGCGCCGGAGGATGTCGCCCAGCAGCCGGTGCAGCGGCGACAGCACCTTCGCGAATTCCTTGGGCCGCGTCTCCAGCAGGTGGTCGTTGTAGTACGTCAGGCCACGGTTGATGCTGTCCTGGGTGGTGGACTCGGCCGGTGCGCTGATGCGGTCGATCAGCATCCGAAGGGCCTCATCGCTGGGCAACCGCTCCGCCTCAGCGCGCCAGCGCTCGCCGGCGTCGGCCATGATCCTCTCCACCAGCGCCAGCAGTAGCTCGTCCTTGGTGGCGAAGTGCTGATAGAACGCCCGCAGCGAGGTCTTGGACCGTTCGACGACCTCGAGCACGGTGAAGTCGGTCCTGCCGGTTTCCCCGAGGATCGCCAGTGCGGAGCGCATGAACCGGCCGGCCCTGGACTCGTCGTCGGCGGACGCCGGCGAGTGCGGCGCAGGCTTAGCGGCCACGGCGCACGCCCCTTCCCCGTCCCGGACAGTCGACGGTAATGACGTTACCGCTTTCGGGGAACCTCGGTTACTGTTCCCTCCGACGGTCACCGAGCGGAGGCGATGAGCAACATGACGGCAGGACCAGAGCAGGCGCAGTGGACGGTTCAGGCACTCCTGGACCTCTTCGACGCAGAGCCCACCGGCGAGAACACGTTCACGGCGCAGACCGGACCCGCAGGCGAGGATGAGCGTCAGGTCGTCGAAGGCACCCAGGTCCTTGCGCAATCCATTGTGGCTGCGGCCAAACGGTTTCCGGACAAGTCGGTGCGGTCTGTCTACGCGGTGTTCGCCCGGGCGGTCATGGTGGCCGCCGGGCCGGTCGAGCTGGAGGTGGACGTCGTCAGCGAAGGGCGTTCCACAGCAACGGCGATCGTGACAGCCAGGCAGAACGGCAAGCGCTGCATCACGACCACGGTGCTGGCCGACGTGCCGACCGCCGACGTGATCCGCCACCACCTGCCCAAGCCCGACGTGGCGCCGCCGTCAGCCGCCCACCTGTCGCCGATGCCGATGACCGGCAGGGAGCTCCGGTTGGTCGACGTGGTGGATGTCAACAGTCCCGATGAGGTCGGCCCACCCGAACTTCACGCCTGGCTGCACTACGACCCTATCCCGGCCCGCGATGACCTGGCCAAGGCGCTCATCGCCTATTTCACCGGCCACCTTGGCATTTCGACCACCATGCGGGCGCATGAGGGAATCGGGACGAGCCAGGCGCACCTCACCGTCTCGACAGCGCCGATGACCGCCTCGGTCAGCTTTCACGAGCCCGTGCGCTGGGACGGCTGGTTGCTGTACACCCATGAGAGCACCCAGGTCGGCGCCGGTATGTCCTATGTGCGCGGCGCGGTGCACACCGAGAAGGGCGAGCTCATCGCATCCTTCAGTCAGGATGCGCTGATCCGGCCGTTGCGCACCACCGATACGGCGATCAAGGAACAGTCGCGCCTGTAGCCGACAGCGCCGACCCGAGTACCTCCAGCGGCAGGCCGCCGAGATCCAGCGCACGGCTGTGGAAGTCCTTGAGTGGCACACCGCGGCCCAGTGCGTCGTCGCGCAGTTGCTGCCAGATACGCTGCCCGATCGCATATGACGGCGCCTGACCCGGCCAGCCCAGATAGCGGTCCAGCTCGAAACGCAGGTTCTCCTCGGCCATCGCGCTGTGGGTCTGCAGGAACGTCCATGCGCGGTCGGCGTCCCAGACGCCGCCGTCCGGAGCGGTCAGCCCGCAGTGCACGCCGATGTCGATCACCACGCGGGCTGCCCGGAAGCGTTGGGCGTCAAGCATTCCCATCCGGTTTCCGGCGTCATCGAGCCAGCCCAGCTCGGACATCAGGCGCTCGGCATACAGCGCCCAGCCTTCCCCGTGGCCCGACACCCAGCAGCCCAGCCTGCGCCAGCGGTTGAGCTGGTCGGACAGCGCCACGGCGCGGCCGATCTGCAGGTGATGTCCCGGCACGCCCTCGTGGAACACCGTCGTCATCTCCTGCCAGGTGTGGAAGGAGTGCACCCCGTGTGGAACCGACCACCACATCCGGCCCGGCCGGGACAGATCTTCCGACGGGCCGGTGTAGTAGATCCCGCCTGTGTGGGTGGGCGCTATCCGGCATTCCAGATTGCGCAGCGCAGGCGCGATGTCGAAGTGCGTGTCGGCCAGCGCATCCACGACACGATCCGACAGGTCCTGCATCCACCGTTGGAGCGCGTCGGTGCCGTGGATCAGGTAGCGCTCCTCACCGTCGAGTCGGTGCAGCGCCTCCGACGCCGACGATCCGGGGTAGAGCCGGTCGGCGATCTCACCCTGCTCGGCGACGATGGAGTGCAGCAGGTCCAAGCCCCAGGCGTACGCCTCGTCGACGTCGACCGACGCGCCGAGGAACTGTCGCGACACCACCGCGTAGGCGTCGCGACCACAGCCGTCCGTCGTGCGTGCCTGCGGGCCGATCTCGTCGCGCAGCACCGTCGTCAGCGAGGCGTAGGCGTTGGCCGCATCCTCGGCCTGCTGGCGGATCTCGTTGTGCAGCAACGGGTTGTCCAACGTGGCCGCCGATACCATGTCGATGAACAGTTCGGCGATCTGGCCCGCCTGCTGGATGCCGCGGCGCACCTGCCGGGCTGCCGGTGCGTGTCCGGCCGAGGCGGCGGCGCGGAGAGCGTCGGCGTACCCGGCCACCCGGTGCGGAATCTGCGAGAGCCTGCGGCCGAAAGTCGCCCACTCTTCTTCGGTGTCGGTGGCCATCAGGTCGAACACGTCGCGCATCGTCTGCGGTGGAGACGCGATCACATTCAGTTCGCCGACGTCGAGACCGGCGTCGTGCATCGCGAGGACCACGCCGAGACGCTCGCGCATCGCGGCGACGGTGACGACGTCGACCGCGTCGGCGGGTTCTGTCGCGTCGAGTTCACGCAGCGCCGACGCAGCCGCCTCGACACGTGCCGACACCCCGTCGGGGGAGTAGTCGGTGATCTGCTCGTCGTACCCTGCGATCCCGGCTTCGGTTGCCGCACAGGGATCCAGCGCCGCGTACGTCTGCAGATAGCGCTCTGCGACGGCGTCGACCGCCGTGCTCGGCCTAGCCAAGGTTGTTCGTGGCGAAGGTGTCGCACGCGGCCGGGTCGCCGGTCTGATAGCCGGTGGTGAACCATTTCTGCCGCTGCGCCGACGATCCGTGCGTCCACGATTCCGGGCTGACTCGCCCGGTGGAGGCCTCCTGGATGCGGTCGTCCCCGACTGCGGATGCGGCGGACAGTGCGTCGGCGATGTCTTTGTCGCTCAACGGTTCCAGGAACGGCACATCGGTGCCCTCCTGCTTGGTGATGGCGGCGTAGTGTGCCCAGACGCCGGCATAGCAGTCGGCCTGCAGTTCGGTGCGCACGCCGCCGCCGGTCGGACCCGTCGGGTCCTGTTGCGCGCGGCCGAGCACACCCTGGAGGTTCTGGACGTGGTGACCGAACTCGTGGGCGACCACGTATTCCTGCGCGAAGGGGCCACCGCTGGAACCGAACTGGTCCACCAGCACATCGAAGAACCCGGTGTCGAAGTAGGCGGTCTGGTCTCCCGGGCAGTAGAACGGCCCGACGGCGCTGTCGGCGAAACCGCACCCGCCGGTATTGACGCCACCGGTGAACAACTCGATCTTCGGGCGGGTGTAGTCGGGCATGAGCTGCGCCCACACCCCGTCGAGGGAGTTGCCCGTCGCCACCACGCGGCACTGCACGATGTTGTTCGCGTCCGCACCGGTCTTGCACTGACTGAGGTCGAATCCGGGGGCTTCCACGCCCTGGGTGTCCATCTGGGACTGGTCCGGTAACACCGAGCCAGGGTCGACGCCGAGGAACAGTGCCACCACGACGATCAACAGGCCACCCAGTCCGCCGCCGACCGCGATGCCGCGGCCGGGTCCGCGGCCGCCGCCACTGCTGGACGTGGTGCTGGTGTCGATCCGCATGCCCTCGTTGAAGGTCATCGCACTATCCCTTCTCCCAGCCGAGCACGTCTCCCCAGCCGAGCCCCGCTCACCGCCCGGCATCCCGGGCGGGTCCAGCTTCGCACACTACGATTCGTCTCGTGGCAGTCGTCGCCGGGCAATCCACCGTCGTCTCGACCCCGTCGGGCGACCTGCGCGGCGACACCGAGGGCGGCATCGCCGTCTGGCGCGGGGTTCCCTATGCCGAGCAGCCGGTCGGCGCGCGCCGCTTCCGGTCGCCGGAGCCCCTGGCGCCGTGGCAGGGGATACGGGACGCGACGGAGCACGGACCGCTGCCGCCGCAGACGAAGTCGTTCGTCGGCGGTGGCCGTGACGATCCCAAAGTGCGGGACGAGGCCTGCCTGACGCTGACGGTGTGGTCCCCGGACGCAGGCGCCTCGCTGCCGGTGATGGTGTGGATCCCCGGGGGCGCGTTCGTCTACGGAGCGGGACAGTTCCAGCTGTACAACGGTTCCCGGCTGGCCGCCAACGGCAACGTCGTCGTGGTCAACGTGACCTACCGGATCGGGGTATTCGGCGGCTTCGAGTTGAGCGATCTCGGCGACGGCTTCGACGACAACCTGGCGCTGCGCGATCAGATCGCCGCGCTGCGCTGGGTGCGGGAGAACATCGCGGCCTTCGGCGGCGATCCGAGCCGGGTCACGGTGTTCGGGGAATCGGCCGGAGGAACCTCGGTGCTGGCCCTGACGGGGGCGCCGTCGGCGGCCGGGCTGTTCCACCGGGCGATCGCGCAGAGCCCTGCGCTGCCGCTGATCGCCGACCGGGAGTACCGCGCTGCCAATGCCCACGAATTCCTGCGTCGCCTGGGTGTCGAACCCGCCGAGGTCAAGGCCCTTCCTCAGCGGCAGCTACGGCGCGCGGCGGGCATCCTGCAGCTCAAGAGCGCGGCGAACACCCCGACGCTGGCCTACGGTCTCACGCACGGAACGGAGCTGCTGCCCCACGATCCCGTGCAGGCCGCGCGCCTGGGGCTCACCGCCGGCGTGCCGCTGATCATCGGCACCAACAGCCACGAGGCGTCGATGTTCGCCTGGACCAAGCCCCCGATGTTGCCCACCACGCGAGAGTCGGTCAGCGGCTATTTCGCGCGGGTCGCACCCGAGGCCAAAAAAGCTGTCCTGCAGGCTTACCCGGAGTATCCCCGCCGCAGTGCGCTGCTGGCCATCGGTTCCGATGCGATGTTCGCGGGACCGGCCTGGGCGTTCGCCGATGCCTACAGCGTGTCCGCGCCGACCCGGATGTACCGGTTCGACCACTTCGGCCTGAGCCTGCGCATGCTCGGCCTCGGCGCAACGCACGGCAGCGAGATCGTGCACATCCACCACAGCTACGCATCTTTCGTCGGACGCAAGCTGCACCCGCTGGGTCGGCGTATCCAGCCGGGCGTCGGTCGGCGGATGCAGCGGGCGTGGCTGGACTTCGCGCGCGACACCGAAGACGTCGATGCGGAGCACTGGCCGCTCTACGAGCAACGCGAGCGGCTGACCCGCCTCATCACCACCACCCGGGACGTGATGACGGCCGATCCTGACGGCGCTCGGAGATCCGCTTGGGCTGCGGTGTACTAACCCGTGGCTGCGGCGAAGCGGCCGTCGGTGTAGTGGCGCAGTTTGTGGAGAAAGCTCTGGAACATCCGGCCCATCACCGGTCGTCCGACGAACAACCCGAGCCGGCCGGCGAGGCCGTTGGGTTTCATCGCCATGATCCAGGTCAGGTGGCAGCCCGTGGGGGTCGGTACCACGCGGTAGTCCTCGGCGAACGCCGAGATGCTTCCGGTGCTCGAGCTGTTGAACCGGAACGCCATGCGGGTGAACGGTTCCCACGCGAGGAACTCCTCGTGACCGGTGATGCCGCCGCGCATGTCCACAGTCCTGGTGGTGCCTACGCCGCGCGGCTCCGGACTGGTCCAGGTCACCTTGGTGATCACGCTGGCCCACTGCGGCCACGAGGTCTCGTCGGCGAGCACCTCGAAAAGCTGTTCGGGGCTGATCGCCAGGTCGACGGTGCTCACGAAGCGGTAGGGGGCGGAGTCGACGAAGCCGAGGTCGACGCGCTCACAGGGGTGCATGGCCATACACACTAGGCGACGGTGGTTGGTCTGCGTGGTCGGCCGGACGAAGGTGATGCCGCCCTCGGCGCGGGCCCCTCTAGACTGACCTGTCGGTTATCCATCGCGAAAGAGGAGCATTTGTGCTGCGCAGTCACACCGCCGGATCGTTGCGCGGGTCAGACGCCGGTCAGACGGTGACGCTGGCCGGCTGGGTGGCGCGTCGGCGCGACCACGGCGGCGTCATCTTCATCGACCTGCGCGACTCGTCCGGCGTGGCGCAGGTGGTGTTCCGCGACGGTGAGGTGCTGGCGCAGGCGCACCGGCTGCGCGCGGAGTTCTGCATCGCCGTCACGGGCGTCGTCGAGACCCGCCCGGAGGGCAACGCCAACCCCGACATCGCGACCGGCCAGGTCGAGGTCAACGCCTCCTCGCTGACGGTGCTGGGGGAGAGTGCCGCGCTGCCGTTCCAGCTCGACGAGACGGCGGGTGAGGAAGCTCGGCTGAAGTACCGCTATCTCGATCTGCGCCGCGACGGACCCGGGCAGGCGTTGCGACTGCGGTCGAAGGTGAACGCCGCGGCGCGCGGGGTGCTCGCCGAGCACGACTTCGTCGAGATCGAGACTCCGACGCTGACCCGGTCCACGCCGGAGGGCGCCCGCGATTTCCTGGTCCCGGCCCGGCTGCAGCCGGGCTCGTTCTATGCGCTGCCGCAGAGCCCGCAGCTGTTCAAGCAGCTGCTGATGGTGGCAGGCATGGAGCGCTACTACCAGATCGCGCGGTGCTACCGGGACGAGGATTTCCGCGCCGACCGCCAGCCCGAGTTCACCCAGCTGGACATGGAGATGAGCTTCGTCGACGCCGACGACGTCATCGCCGTGTCGGAGCAGGTGCTGCGGGCACTCTGGGCGCTGATCGGCTACGACCTGCCGCTGCCGCTGCCCCGGATCAGCTACGCCGACGCCATGCGCCGGTTCGGTTCGGACAAGCCCGATATGCGGTTCGGGCTCGAGTTGGTGGAGTGCACCGACTATTTCTCCGACACCCCGTTCCGGGTGTTCCAGGCGGACTACGTCGGCGCCGTCGTCATGCCGGGCGGGGCGTCGCAGCCGCGTCGCACCCTGGACGGCTGGCAGGAGTTCGCCAAGCAGCGCGGACACAAGGGATTGGCCTACGTGTTGGTCGGTGACGACGGCGAACTCGGCGGTCCGGTCGCCAAGAACCTGTCCGACGCCGAGCGGGCCGGGCTGGCCGCCCACGTGGGCGCGAGCCCGGGCGACTGCGTGTTCTTCTCGGCGGGGACAGCCAAGGCGGCGCGCGCCCTGTTGGGTGCCACGCGCATCGAAGTGGCCAAGCGCCTCGAGCTGATCGACCCGGCGGCGTGGGCGTTCACCTGGGTGGTGGACTGGCCGCTGTTCGAGCCGGCCGACGATGCCACCGCCTCCGGGGACGTCGCCGTCGGCTCGGGAGCCTGGACCGCGGTGCACCACGCGTTCACCGCGCCGAAGCCGGCGTCGCAGGAAACGTTCGACACCGACCCAGGCACCGCTCTGGCCGACGCCTACGACATCGTGTGCAACGGCAACGAGATCGGCGGGGGTTCGATCCGTATCCATCGCCGCGACATCCAGGAGCGGGTGTTCGCCATGATGGGCATAGCCCCGGATGAAGCCCAGGACAAATTCGGATTCCTGTTGGACGCCTTCACCTTCGGCGCGCCACCGCACGGCGGCATCGCGTTCGGGTGGGACCGCATCGTCGCCCTGCTCGCCGGCGTCGACTCGATCCGTGAGGTCATCGCGTTCCCGAAGTCCGGTGGCGGGGTCGACCCCTTGACCGACGCGCCCGCGCCGATCACCGCGCAGCAGCGCAAGGAGTCGGGAATCGACGCGAAGCCGGGTAAACCCGGCGCGTAGTCGACGCCGGCGCGGGTTTGCCACGGTACGATCCGCGCGTGCAGCCTGAATCGAAGCCGGCGGCGAACGACAAGCCTGAGAAGCCACACTCATCCCGAGCGCTGAACGCCACCGTGCTGACCACCCTGGCCGTGGTGATCGCGGTGTATGTCGGCGCGCTGGTGGGCTATCGGCTGCTGGAACAGCCGCCTCGCCCCTTCGAATTCACCGAGTCCTCGGTGATCGGAGAGACGGCGGTGATCATGCGACTGGGCAAGATAGAGACGGTCGAGAACAAGCTCACCGTCGACGTCCTCGTGCACCCGGATGTGGATGTACTCGGTACGGGGCCCGAGGCGGCCGCCAATCCGGTTGTGCGCCTGAGCTCGTGGACCGAGGACGGCGACCTGATCCACATGCACGACGACTTGAAGAGCAACGCCTCGACGGTCGAGCTCACGGCCGTGGGTGACCCCGACCACTGGCCGTTGGACACCTACGTCAGTAACACCATCGGCGTCGAGGTCTTCTACGGCGACGGCCCGAACCGCCGCAGTGTTCCGGCCGTCATCGTCGTCGCGGGCACGATCAACGGCTGGGACGTCGACAGCGACATGAAGACGCTGGCCGCTCCGTGGGGTCCGGTTCAGGCGGTGTCGTTTCACCTGGAGCGCACCCGCGGCGCGCACGCGGTCGATTTCGGGATTTTGCTCGTGCTCCTGGTGTTACCCGGAACCGCGTTGTTCGTGGCGATCGAGATGCTGCTGAACCGGCGCAAGTTCCTGCCGCCTTTCATCACCTGGTACGCGGCGATGCTGTTCGCAGTCGTGCCATTGCGCAACATCCTTCCGGGTGCGCCGCCGACGGGTGCGTGGATCGACGTGGCGGTGATCCTGTGGGTCTTGCTCGCGCTGTCCGCCGCGATGGTCGTCTTCCTGGCGGCCTGGTGGCGGCAGACCAGATCAGAGGAACAAACCCGGCCGAAGGTGTAGAGCTGGATCATGGCTGATTTCGACAAAGACAGACTGATCGCCGACACCGCGGCGCTCGACGAGTTCAACCGCAACATCGTCGAGGAGTTCCGCGCCAACGGCGGAAAGGTCGGCGGCCCGTTCGAGGGCGGCACGCTGCTACTGCTGCACACCACCGGCGCCAAGTCGGGCAAAACCCGGCTCTCTCCGCTGGCGTACCTGACGATCGACGACAGGATGCTGATCGTCGGGTCCTATGCCGGTGCCCCGAAACATCCGGCCTGGGTGCACAATCTGCGGGCTCATCCGCGGGCGTTCATCGAGATCGGCACCGAGGCCTACGATGTCGATGTCCGCGAACTGCCGGATGACGAACGCGACGCGATGTACCCGAAGCTGGTCGAACTCGCGCCGGTGTTCGCCGAATATCAGTCCAAGACGGCGCGGGCGATCCCGCTGTTCGAGCTCACCCGCGCCTGACCTGAACCCCGAGACGGTTACAGCCTTTCGATGATGGTGGCGTTCGCCATTCCGCCGGCCTCGCACATCGTCTGCAGGCCGTAGCGGCCGCCGCGCTGCGCCAGGGCGTTGACGAGGGTGGTCATGATCCGTGCGCCGCTGGCGCCGAGCGGGTGCCCGATCGCGATGGCGCCGCCGTTGACGTTCGTCCTGGCGAGGAGGTCGGAATCCGAGGCCCCGCCCAGCTCTTTCGCCCAGGACAGGACCACCGGGGCGAACGCCTCGTTGACCTCGAACAGGTCGATGTCGGACAGGGTCAGACCGGCTTTGCGCAAGACCTTCTCCGTCGCCGGAATGACGCCGGTGAGCATGTACAGCGGGTCCGAGCCGACCGCGACCGCGGTGTGGATCCGGGCCAACGGCCGCAGACCGAGCCGACGGGCTGTCGCACCGCTGGTGATCATCACCGCGGCGCTGCCATCCGACAGCGGTGACGAGTTGCCTGCGGTGATCTCCCAGCCGATCTGCGGGAACCGCGCGCCGATGGCCTCGTTGTAGAACGCGGGCCGCAAGCCGGCCAGCGTCTCGACGCCTGTGTCGGGACGGATGATCTCGTCGGCCGAAAGGCCGGCGATCGGAGCCAGCTCGGTGTCGAAGAGGCCGTCCTTGGTGGCTCGTGCGGCCTTCTGATGGCTCTCGGCGGAGAACTCGTCGAGCTGGGTGCGGGACAGGTTCCACTTCGCGGCGATCAGTTCGGCGCTGATGCCCTGGGCCACCAGCCCGTCGGGATAGCGGGCGCCCATGTCGAGGCCGAAGGGGTTGCTGCCGGGCAGCACCGACGAGCCCATGGGGACGCGGCTCATCGACTCCACCCCGGCGGCGACGACGATATCGTAGGCGCCGGCCAGGACGCCCTGGGCGGCGAAGCTGAGGGCCTGCTGGCTACTGCCGCACTGACGGTCGACCGTGGTGCCGGGAACGCTTTCCGGGAAACCGGCGCCCAGCAACGCATTCCGGGCGATGTTGACCGCCTGGTCGCCCACCTGGGTCACCGCACCGGCGATGACGTCGTCGATGTCGGCCGGATCAACCCCGGTGCGCTGTACGAGCTCGCGCAGGCTGTGAGCCAGCAGATCGGCAGGCAACACCTCGTGCAGTGCGCCACTGGCCTTGCCCTTACCGATCGGGGTTCGGACGGCACCCACGATGACGGCATCGCGGTCCTGATACGGCGTCACATGTTCAGCCATGATGGTCCTCCTCAGACTCGTCGCTGAGTACTACTCTCTATACTCAGATGTAACACCTAGGTTTAGTAACAACAACCCAGCTCGGGAGTGATCTACATGACAGTCCTGCAAGGACCGCTGATCGACCGCATGGCGTGGTCGGCGGTGGGTCGGTGTCCGATCGAGAAGACGATGGCACTGGTCGGCACCAAGTCGGCGATGCTGCTCATGCGGGAGGCCTACTACGGCACCACGCGCTTCGACGACTTCGCACGGCGCGTCGGCATCACCAAGGCCGCCGCGTCGACGCGGCTGTCCGAGCTCGTCGAGGTGGGGCTACTGACCAAACGTCCCTACCGGGAGCCCGGTCAGCGGGTCCGCGACGAGTACGTCCTGACCGAGGCGGGGACCGAGTTCATGCCCGTCGTATGGGCGATGTTCGAATGGGGACGCAAACACCTCGACGACACTCCGCTGCGCCTCACCCATCTCGGGTGCGGTGCACAGGCCGGCGTCGACATCGTCTGCGCCGAAGGGCATTCGGTACCGCCGGACGAACTCGGGGTGCGGATGGTCAGGAGGAGCGCCGACGGCGGCTCCTCCTGACCGGAGGCCGTCTACGCCAGGCCGGCGCGGAACTCCCTTGCGGCGCCCATGAGTTCCTCGACGCGCGACTTCTCGGCGGCGTTGCCGAACACGCCGTCCTTCTTGAAGTAGGTCCCGACGACCGCGCCGTCGGCGACGCTCAGTTGTGCCGCCACGTTGTCGGCGCGCACGCCGGTGTTGACGAACACCGGGACTTCGCCTGCCGCTGACTTGACCACGCGTACCGCCTCGGTGTCGGTCGGAGACCCTGCGGTGGCGCCCGACACGCAGATGGCGTCCGGTAGGGTCGCGAACACGGTGGTCCGGGTGATGGATGCCAGATCGCGGCCGGCCAGATACTGAGCCGACTCCGGGACGATGTTGAACAGCAGCTTCACGTGAGATCCGCCGACCCTGGCCCGGTGGCGCGCGGTCTCGCCGACGTTGGTGTCCCACAACCCGAAATCGCTGGCGTAGACACCGGTGAAGATCTCGCGAACGAACTTCGCCCCGGTGGCCACAGCGAGATCGATCGAGGCGCGACCGTCCCACAACACGTTGACGCCATAGGGCACCGAGATGTCGGGCAGGAGTTCGCCGATGATCCGGGCCATCGTGATCGCGGTGATCGGTTCGGTCTTGGTCAGGTACGGCAGGCTGAACTCGTTGCTGACCATGACCCCGTCGACGCCGCCGCTCTGCAACGCCTCCAGTTCGGTGCGCGCCCGGTTGACGACGGCCGCGATACCTCCTGCGGAGTCGTAGCCGGGGTCACCGGGCAGAGCGCTGAGGTGGAGCATGGCGATGACGGGTTTCGTGACGTTGAAAACCTCGTCGAGCCAGGTGGTGGTCACTGCGTGCCTTTCTCTTTTGTGATGCGTGGGAAGCGTTCTCGATCGGTCAGTCCATGTATGCGCCGCCGTTGACGGCAAGTGCCTCACCGGTGATGAAGCGCGCGTCGTCGGAGAGTAGGAACGCCACGGCGCGGGCGACGTCGTCGGCCTGTTCCAGGCGTCCCAGCGGCGTGTCGGCGATCATCATCGCCCGCACACCGTCGGGCGTGGTGCCGCGAAGCTCGGCTTCCCACTGCAACTCCCGCGACTGCATGGGGGTTTCGACAAAGCCCGGGCACACGCAATTGACGGTGATGCCGTGCTCGCCGAGCTCGTAGGCCATCGCCTGGGTCAGTCCCACCACGCCGAACTTGGATGCGACGTAGTCCGACAGGAACGGCACCCGGCCCTGCTTGCCCGCCATCGACGCCGTGTTGACGATCGTTCCACCGACACTGGATCGGACCATCTCCCGGGCGGCCGCCTGACCGCACACGAACACGCCTTTGAGGTTGACGTCGAGGGTCTGCTGGTACCGCTCGATGGGCGCATCGAGGAAACGGTGCATGAACGAGATGCCCGCATTGCTCACCCACGCGTCGAGCCCGTGCCGTTCGGCGATGTCGGAGGCCACCCCTGCCGCGGCCTCGGGTGAGGTGACGTCCAGCATCGTCGACTCGTGCCCTGCCCCCGGAAGGCCGGCCGCGACCTCACGTGCGGCGGCGCCATCGACATCGGTGACGACGACCCGCCAATCCCGTTGTGCGAGAAGGGTGGCAATGGCGCGTCCGATGCCGGATCCCGCGCCGGTCACCACGACTGTTCTGGTCATCAGTGGCTGCACCTCATCAGTGATTACGTCCTATCTGTTGTTCGAACCAACGAGGCGTTGGCCGGTGGTGGGGTCGAAGAGATGGGTGGCACCCGGTCTGACGGCCAGGTCGACCGCGGTGCCCTCGGTGATTCCGGCCAGACGCGAGGACTCCACCACGCTGGTGAGTGTGGTGCCCCGGGCCTCGATCGTGACGATGGCGCGGGGGCCGAGGTGTTCGATCAGGGACACCCGCGCGGCCGCGTCGTCCTCGGACAGCGTGGGCAGCAGGTCATCCGGCCGGACACCGAGCGTCACCGGACCGCGACCGGCGTCCGCATCGACGGTGAGCGTGAAACCGCTGGGGAGCGTGAACGTCTCACCCGAGAGCTCGCCGTCGACAAGGTTCATCTTCGGGCTTCCGACGAAGGCGGCGACGAAGGTGTCTGCCGGCGTGCCGTAGACCTCCTGTGGCGTGCCCTGCTGGGCGATCTTCCCGTCGCGCATCACGACCATCCGGTCGGACAGCGTCATCGCCTCTTCCTGGTCGTGGGTGACATAGACCGACGTGATACCCAGTCGCCGCTGGATCTGCAGCAGCTCGGTTCTGGTCTCGACGCGAAGCTTGGCGTCCAGATTGCTCAGCGGCTCGTCGAACAGGAACACCGACGGCTCCCGGATGATGGCCCGCCCGATGGCCACCCGTTGTTGCTGGCCGCCGCTGAGGTCCTTGGGTTTGCGGTTCATCAGCTTGCCCAGGCCAAGGGATTCGCCGATCTCGGTGGCGCGGGTCACGGCGGCACGTCGCGGGGTCCTGTTGGCGCGCAACGGGAAAGCGATGTTCTCCAGCACGCTCAGGTGCGGGTACAGGGCGTAGTTCTGGAACACCATCGCGATATCACGCTCGCGCGGCTGCAGATTCGTGATATCGCGGTCACCGATGGTGATGGTGCCGGAGGTTACCGTCTCGAGGCCGGCCAGCATCCGCAGCGAGGTGGACTTGCCGCAGCCGGACGGGCCGACCAGCACGGTGAACGAGCCGTCGGGGAGCTCCAGATCGAGGTCACTGACGACGGCGGCGTCTCCGTACGACTTGTTGACGCCGGCGAATCTGACGGTTGCCATGAAAGCGTTTACCTTCTCCTAGAACTTCACCGCGCCGCCGCTGATGCCCTGCACCAGCTTGCGTTGGATGAAGAAGCTCGCGATGACGACGGGAACGACCGCGATGAGGATCGCCGCGCTCATCGAGCCGATCTGTACCCCGCGGAATGTGTTGAACCCTGCGATGGCGACCGGCAGGATAGCGGCCTTGCCCGGGGCCAGGATGAGTCCGTAAAACAGGTCGTTCCACGACAGCGTGAACCCGAAGATGGCCGCGGCGCCGATGCCGGGCAGGACCTGGGGCAGTACCACCAGCCGGAACGCAGCGAACCGGCTGAATCCGTCGACCTGTGCCTGCTCCTCCAGGGAGCGGGGAACCGCCTCGAAGAACCCGATCAGGAACCAGGTGACCACGGGCAGAACGAAACTCAAATGCGCGAAGATCACCGGGACCAGCGTGTCGGTCAGCCGCAGCGCATAGGCCATCGTCAGGAACGGAAAGACCAGCACCGCCGGGGGCAGCACCTGGGCGGCGAGCATGCCGAAGCGGGTGAGCGTGCCGCCCGCCCGGAATCGCGCGATCGCGTACGCGCCCATGCTGCCCACGACCACGCTGAGGCCGACGGTCACCAGCGCCACCAGTGCGCTACGGCCCGCAGCGGACAGGATGTCCGAGTCCAAGACGTTGCGCCACGCCGTGAAATCCGGCGCGAAGGCGACCAGGAACGGATCATTGAGTTGGACAGGTGTTTTCACGCTCGCCAAGGCGATCCAGACGATCGGGAACAGCACCGTGATGCCGGCCGCCCACAGCAGTGTCACCCGCAACGCGGTGACCAGGGAAGAACGGTTCATCGCGCTCCGGCCCTCCTCGTTCTCTCCATCCGGCGGAACGCGATGACGATCACGGCCAGCACCAGAATCAGGACCACGAACGCCATCGACGACGCCGACCCGAGCCGGAAGAACTGAATCCCGGTCTGGTAGATGAAGTACTGCAGCGTCTCGGTTTCGGTGCCGGGACCACCGCGGGTGGTGGCGAACACGTACTCGAACACCTTCATCGCGTCGAGGCTGCGCAGCAGGATCGCCACCACGAGCACGGGAGCCAGCAGCGGCAGGATCACCCGGCGCAGCACATACAGCCCGCCCGCGCCGTCCACCCGCGCGGCGTCCAGTGGCTCCTTGGGAATCGATTCCAGGCCGGCGAGCAGCAGCAGCACCATGAACGGCGTCCACTGCCACACGTCGATGAACGCCAGCGTGTACAGGGCGCGGCCGGGGCCGAAGAAGTCGTAGTCGACCCCGATCGTGCGCAGCATCGCCGGGATGGCCCCGAGTTGGTCGTTGAGCAGGAACCGGAACGTCAGCCCGACCGCGATCGGGGTGATGAACATCGGCGCCAGCAGCATCGACCGGGTGAGATCCCGTGCCCAGCGCTGCTTCTGCAGTGCCAACGCAATAGCGAGCCCGATCACCAGCTCGAAGCCGACGGCGACCACGACGTAGAGCGCGGTGGTTCCGAAGGCGTGCCAGAACGACCCGTCGGCGAACGTGGCCAGGTAGTTGTCGGCGCCCACCACCGCGGGCGCTCCCCGGTCGGTCAGCTTGTAGTCGGTGACGCTCAGGTAGGCCGCGTAGACCAGAGGGAAACCGACCACCCCGACGAAGAGGGCAACGAGGGGGGCGACCATACCGTGCTGAAATTTCAGAGGGGATTTCACGGCAGGTCTTCGCTCCTTTCGCGGGGTGGTCGGTTTCCGGATGGGGGGCGTCAGCCCTGGATCTTCTCGGCCTCGGCCTGCGCGGCGGCCAGTGCGTCGTCGACGCTCTTGGTGCCGGCCACCGCCTCGTTGAGCTCGGTGCCGACGGCCTGGATCATCTCCTCGCCGCTCGGGCCCTGGCTCAGCGGAGCCGAATTGGCGAGGAGCTGCTCCACCGTCTGGTAGTACTCGGCGCCGAACTTGCCGCCCCGCGCCGCCAGGTCGGCCAGCGTGCTCTTGCGGATGGCCGCGCCGCCCTTCTCGGTGCGTGCGACGTCGTTGGACTTGGCCGTGATCCAGGAGACGAAGGCCCACGCCGCATCGGGAGTCGCGGAGTTGGCCGGGATCGCCCAGCTCCAGGAGCCGAGGACCTGCTTGCCGCCGGGGATGGTGGCCAGCTTGACCTTGCCTGCGGCCGGCCCCGAGCCGGGCTCGTTGAGCGCGGGCAGCTGCCAGTTGTAGTTGATCATCGATGCCGACTGGTTGGCCGACACCGAGCGCTGGGCCTCGTCCATGCTCCAGTTCAGGCTGTTGGCCGGTGCGGCGTTGCGGTAGGTGTCGATGTACGCCTCGAGGGCCCGCTTGGCCTCGGGGGTGTTCAGGGTGACTTTCCCGTCCGCGTCGTAGATCGATCCGCCGGCCGCGAAAAGCCAGTTACCCCACTCCTCGAAGATCTTGTAGCCGCGCTGAGGTTGCATCGCGATGCCTGCGCGGTCCGCCGTCTTGAGCGCCTTGCTCGTGCTGACCAGTTCGTCGAGCGTGGTGGGCACCTGCTGGTTGGCTGCCGCGAGATCGTCGGAGTTGTAGAGGTATCCGAGCGCGTAGTTGTAGAACGGCACGCCGTAGTGGGCGCCGTCGACCTCGGTGATGTCGGTCAGGGGCGTGAAGAAGTCGGCGGCGTCGTAGTCCGGCGTGCTGTCGATGCGGGCATCCAGCGGCTGGAGGAACTCCGCGTTCGCGAAGTCGACCATCCAGGGGTTGTCGACGACGATGAGGTCGTACGTCGGCGATGACGACTGGAACGACGACACCAGCTTGTCGCGCATCTGGTCGTAGGTCAGCGACTCGATATTGATGTCGATGTCGGGGTATTGCTTGTTGAAGTCGGCGACCATCGACTGCACGATGTCGGTGTCCGGCACGTTCTCCATGAGGATCCGGACCGTGCCCGAGGTGTCAGCGGCGACTTCACCGGATCCGGTGGCTTCGGCCTGCTCGGGGCCGCCGCTGCCTGCGCATGCCGACAGCACCAGCGCGAGGATGGCGAAGAGCGCGAGAAAGGCGGAACGGGCGGTGGTCCCGCGCCGCCCTGGAGTGGGACACTTTGCGAATCTCATTACAGTGCTGTTCCTTTCATCGGGTGGTGCGGGCGATTGCATGAGAGATGGGGGTCATCGCGGCGCCCAGGTCGCGCCAGGTCGCGTAGGCTGTGTCGTAGGCGTCGCGGCGCGCGGGATCCGGGGCGTAGGGGGTGTCCAGGGTGATGAACCGTGCGGCGTCCGACCAGTCGTCGAGTGCACCGACGCCGATGGCGGCGATCACCGCTGCGCCGAGTGAGGCGCCGGGGTGACCGCGGACCGGGTGCATCTCGAGCCCGAGCACATCGGCGTGAATCTGCTTCCACAGCGTGGATTTGGAGCCGCCATTGGTGATCATCACCCGGGTGAGAGGCACTCCGATCTCACCGAAGACGTCGACGTGGTGGCGGAACCCGAAGGCGATCGCCTCCAGGACCGAGCGGTACATGTCGGCCCGGGTGTGCCCGAGATGCATGCCCGCGAAGACACCCCGTAGATCCGGGTCGTGCAGCGGGCTCTTCTCGCCGAGGAAGTACGGCAGACACAGCACTTCGGCCGGGCGGCGGTCGGCCGCTTCGTCGTCGAGCGTGGTGAGCTCGACGCTGCCCGGACCGCCGATCAGCGCCTGGAACCACCGGATGAGGCTGCCGCTGGTGGCCATGCAGCCGTTGGGTAGCCAGTGGCCCGGCACCGGGTGAGCGTCCAGGTACAGCCGTTCGTCGACGACCTTGGTGTCGCTGGCGACCAGGATGTCGCCTGCGCCACCGAGTTTCACCAGCGCATCGCCGGGGTTGTTGACCCCGGCCGCGAATGCCGACAGCACATGATCGGCGCCGCCGACCACCAGCGCGGTGCCGGGCCGCAGGCCCGTGGCCTCGGCGGCGCGCCGGCTCAGCTCGCCGACCCGGGTGCCGGGCCGCAGGACCTGGGGGAGCGTGCCCGGGTCGAGCGCCGCGGCGTTGAGCACCGCGTCTGCGCTGTCGCCGTCGACGGTGAACAGTCCGGACTCCAAGGCCCAGTTCTGTTCCACGTGGACCGGCGCGCCCAGCGCGGACAGCACCCAGTCGTAGGAGCCCACCCAGTGCGCGGTGCGTGCGTAGACGTCGGGTTCGTGCTCACGTAGCCAGACCGTGGTGGGGGCCACCGACTGCTGGGTCAGCGCCGATCCGGTCAGCGTGACGAGGTCGACCGTCGACAGGTTCTCGGCGAGCGCGGTCACCTCGCGGTGTGCGCGGGCATCGTTCTGGAGTATGGCCCGCCGCAACGGGTTTCCGTCGCCGTCGACGGCTATGACTGCGGGGACCATGCCCGAGGTGGCGATGGCCGCGACGAGTTCGGGCGCGATCCCGGTGGTGCTCAGCACCTCCCGGATCGATCCGATGACGTTGTCGTACCACTGCCCGGTGTCGGCTTCTGCGAAGCCGGGGGCCGGCGAGTGCAACGCGTTCTCTCTGCTCGCTGTCGCCACGATGCCACCGGTCGTGTCCAGCAGCACCGTCTTGGTTCCGGTGGTGCCGATGTCGATGCCGACGGTGTAGCGGCTCATCGGGCCTGCCCGCTTGCCTCGGCGGAGGGGGAGAGCGACGTGGCCTGTCCGGCAACGCAGATGACCTCGACACCGACGCCGCGGGCGGCAACCAGAGCCGGATGGTCCGGTGGGCCGTCGCTGACGATGGTGTGGATCTGGGCCAGCGCGGAGATGCTGACGAAGGTCACCCGGCCCAACTTGCTCTTGTCCGCGGCGACGATCACGCGGTCGGCGCGCCGGCTCGCCGCTCGCTTCACCCGGCTCTCGGCCTGGTGATAGTCGGAGATCCCGCGGTCGCTGTCGATGCCCGCGACACCCATCACGTAGGTGTCGCAGTTGTAATTGTTCAGCGTGTCCTCGGCGCTCGGGCCGATCAGGCTCAGTTCCCCCGCCCGTAGTTCGCCGCCGGTGAGGACGACGGTGGTGTCGGGTTCGTCGACCAGGGCGAGCGCGGCGAGAACGCTCGGGGTGACGACCGTCAGGCCCAGACCACGGCCCTTCAACGACTTGGCGACGGCCAGTGCGGTGCTGCCGGAGTCCAGGATGAGTGTCTCGTTGCGGCCGATCAGGTCGGCGACGACATCGGCGATGTGGATCTTCTCCTGGGCGGCGTCGGCCATCCGGGTCGCGAACGACGGCTCGGTGTCCTTGCCCTGCACCGCGATCGCGCCACCGACCACGCGGCGCAGAACGCCGAGGACCTCCAGGGCCTCGACGTCACGCCTGATCGTCATCTCGGACACGTCGAACTCCGCTGCCAGATCGGCGAAGTTGATCTCCCGGGCAGAACGTACGCGCTGCTCGATGCGATCCCGACGGGTTCTCACATCCACAGCCATCCGCGCCTTATCTGTTGAAAATTCACAGAAATCCCTGCTGCTCGCTCGGTAATCAGGCGTCCGCGTGAACTGCTGGTGTGAATCTATAACAGGATTGTGTGCGATGCCCACATTTGGCGGTCACTTGTTCATTTCCCGTGCAGAAGACGGTTAAGTTGCGCCGGTGCTCCACTTGCGAGTCATCGCCCCGACCGACCTGCGCGACGACGTGCTGGCGGTGTTGCGCGCCGAGGTCGGGGTCGCCAACATCGCGCTGCACGCCGATGCCGCACTGGAACCCGCGGGCGACGAGATCACCGCGGACATCGCCCGCGAATGTGCCAACGGCGTCATCAAGGACTTGAAAGAGCTCGACATCCAGCACCGGGGCGCGATCACGCTCGAAGTTCTCGACACCATCCTCTCGACCAGGGCGCACCGCGCCGAGGACGAGGCCGAGGGAGATCCCGCCGATGCGGTGGTCTGGGACGAGCTCATCGGCCGCACGCGGGAAGAGGCCACCCTGTCGGTCACCTTCGTCCTCTTCCTGACGCTGGCCTGCCTGCTCACCGCCATCGGGGTGGTGACCGATTCGACGGTCACGATCGTGGGAGCGATGGTGCTGGGGCCCGAGTTCGGTCCGCTGGCGGCGCTGTCGGTGGCACTGGTGCAGCGGCGCACAACCCTGGCGCGGCGTGCCGCACTGGCGCTCGCTGTCGGGTTTCCCATCGCGATGGGAATCACCGCCATCGCCACCTGGGTCGCCGAGTCCCTCGGCTGGATCACGCTCGACAGCGTGGCTCACGTCGAGGAGGTCGACTTCATCTTCCAGGTGGGCCCGGTGTCGTTCGTGGTGGCGCTGCTCGCCGGTGCGGCGGGGATGCTCTCGCTCGTCTCGGCCAGGTCGGCCGGGCTCGTAGGTGTCTTCATCTCCGTCTACACCGTGACCGCGGCCGGGTTCGCAGTCGTCGCCGCGACGGTCGGAGCGTGGGACGTGGCAGCGAAATCGGCACTTCAACTCGTGGTCAATCTGGTGGGCATCGTCGTCGCGGGGGTGCTCGTCCTGGTGCTGCGCCCGCGTGGTCGTCTGGGGCCGCGTTCAGCGCGCAAGTAGACGGACGCGATCTGCGTCGCACTGTCCGGTGTGGTGGGATCTACCTCTATGGGTATCAAGGTTGCCCTCGAGCATCGCACCAGCTACACCTTCGACCGACTGGTCGAAGTGCATCCGCATGTCGTGCGACTGCGCCCCGCGCCGCACTCCCGGACCCCGATCGAGGCGTACTCGCTGCAGGTCGAGCCGGCCGATCACTTCGTGAACTGGCAGCAGGACGCGTTCGGTAATTTCCTGGCCCGACTGGTGTTTCCGACGCGGACCCGCAGCCTGACGATCACCGTGGGCCTGATCGCCGACATGAAGGTCATCAACCCCTTCGACTTCTTCATCGAGGATTACGCCGAGACGTTCCCGTTCGAGTATCCGAAGAATCTGCTGGAGGACCTCAAGCCCTACCTGCGCCCGATCGATGAGGACGGTGACGGGTCGGGACCCGGCGACCTCACCGACGCGTGGGTGAAGAACTTCTCGATCGCATCGCGAACCCGCACCATCGATTTCCTGGTTGCGCTCAACCGCGCCGTCAACGCCGACGTCGGCTACTCCGTCCGGATGGAACCCGGTGTGCAGACGCCGGACTTCACGCTGCGCACCGGAATCGGGTCGTGCCGGGACTCGGCGTGGCTGATGGTGTCGATCCTGCGGCAGATGGGTCTGGCGGCCCGGTTCGTCTCGGGCTACCTGGTCCAGCTGACATCCGACGTCGAGGCACTCGACGGCCCGTCGGGACCGGCCGCCGACTTCACCGACCTGCACGCGTGGACCGAGGTCTACATCCCCGGCGCCGGCTGGATCGGCCTCGACCCCACCTCCGGCCTGTTCGCCGGCGAAGGCCACATCCCGTTGTCGGCGACACCGCACCCCGAGTCCGCGGCCCCGATCACCGGGGCCACCGAACCCTGCGAAACGACGCTGGAATTCAGCAACCTCGTCACCCGGGTCCACGAGGATCCCCGCGTCACGCTGCCCTACACCGAGGCGTCCTGGGCGGCGATCAACGCACTGGGCCGGCGCGTGGACGAGCGGCTGGCCGCGGGCGATGTGCGGCTGACGGTCGGCGGCGAGCCCACGTTCGTCTCGATAGACAATCAGGTGGATCCGGAGTGGACCACCGACGCCGACGGACCGCACAAGCGCGAACGCGCCTCAGCGTTGGCGGCACGCCTGAAGAAGGTCTGGGCGCCGCAGGGACTGGTCCAGCGCAGCCAGGGCAAGTGGTATCCCGGAGAACCGTTGCCGCGCTGGCAGATCGGCCTGTTCTGGCGCACCGACGGTGAACCGCTGTGGACTGATGAGGCGCTGCTCGCCGACCCGTGGGCCGAAGAACCCGGCACTGCCTCGACCGCGCCGGACGCCGCCCGCAGGCTGCTCGCGGCCATCGCCGGCGGTCTCGGCCTGCCCGACAGTCAGGTCCGGCCTGCGTATGAGGACGCGCTGGCGCGGCTGGCCGGCGCGGTCCGCCTGCCCGCGGGCGAGCCGGTGTCCGCCGCCGACGACCTGGAATCGGACGGCGCCGACGTGCGGACCCAGTTGATCGCCCGTCTCGACGCCGCGGTCACCGAACCGACCGCATTCGTGCTGCCGCTGCACCGCCGCGACGACGACGAGGGATGGGCGAGCGCGAACTGGCAACTGCGCCGGGGTCGGATCGTGTTGCTCGACGGCGACTCGCCCGCCGGGCTCCGGCTGCCGCTCAAGTCGATCAGCTGGCGGCCGCCGAGGCCCACCGTCGACGCCGACCCGCTCCAGGGCCGGCCTGCGCTGAGCGGCAAGGACGGTGACGGCGCTGCGGCGGCGGCCACCGCGGAGGTCGAGGATGTCGACGACGCGGAGTGGGTGCCCACCACGGCGCTGGTCGGCGAGATCCGGGACGGGCTGCTGTACGTGTTCCTGCCTCCCACCGAGGAACTCGAGCACTTCATCGATCTGATCCACCGGATCGAGGAAGCCGCCGCCGTGATCGGTTGCCCGGTGGTGATCGAGGGCTACGGTCCGCCCAGCGACCCTCGCCTCGCGTCGATGTCGGTCACGCCCGACCCCGGGGTGATCGAGGTGAACGTCGCGCCGACGTCCAGCTTCGCCGAACAGCGCGCACAACTGGAGACGTTGTACGCCGAAGCCCGACTGGCTCGACTGTCCACCGAGGCGTTCGACGTCGACGGCACCCACGGCGGGACGGGCGGCGGCAACCACATCACCCTCGGCGGAATCACCCCCGCCGACTCTCCGCTGCTGCGCCGCCCCGATCTGCTCGTCTCGCTGCTGACCTATTGGCAGCGTCACCCGTCGCTGTCCTACCTGTTCTCGGGTCGGTTCATCGGTACGACGTCGCAGGCGCCGCGGGTGGACGAGGGCAGGCCGGATGCGATCTACGAGCTGGAGATCGCGTTCGCCGAGATCGCCCGGCTGACCGCGACGACGCGCCCCGAGGACGCCGACGAGGACAACGAGGCGTCCATGCCGGAACATGGTCGCTCCGCAAGCTCCGCTCCGGAACATGGTCGCTCCGCAAGCTCCGCTCCGGAACATGGTCGCTCCGCAAGCTCCGCTCCGTGGATCACCGACAGGGCCCTCCGCCACCTCCTCACCGACATCACCGGCAACACCCACCGCGCCGAGTTCTGCATCGACAAGCTCTACAGCCCGGACAGCGCGCGGGGCCGGCTCGGCCTGCTGGAGCTGCGCGGTTTCGAGATGCCGCCGCACCACCAGATGGCGATGGTGCAGTCGCTGCTGGTGCGCGCGCTGGTGGCCTGGTTCTGGGACCAGCCGCTGCGGGCACCCCTGATCCGGCACGGAGCAAATCTGCACGGTCGATACCTGTTGCCGCACTTCATCATCCAGGACATCGCCGAGGTGGCTGCGGACCTGCGTTCGCAGGGAATCGAATTCGACACCAGCTGGCTGGATCCGTTCACCGAGTTCCGGTTTCCGCGGATAGGCACTGCGGTGTTCGGTGGCGTGGAGATCGAACTCCGTGGCGCCATCGAACCGTGGAACGTGCTGGGGGAGGAGTCGACCGCAGGGGGAACTGCCCGGTACGTCGATTCGTCGGTGGAGCGTCTGCAGGTGCGGCTCATCGGCGCCGACCGCGAACGCTTCATCGTCACCGTCAACGGTCATCCCATCCCGATGCTGGCCACCGACAACCCCGATGTCCAGGTCGGTGGAGTCCGCTATCGGGCTTGGCAACCGCCCAGCGCGCTGCACCCGTCGATCACCGTGGACGGTCCGCTGCGCTTCGAGCTGATCGATGCCGTCACCGGCGTGTCCCGCGGGGGCTGCACCTACCACGTCTCGCATCCGGGCGGCCGTTCCTACGAGACCCCTCCGGTCAACGCGGTGGAGGCGGAGTCGCGCCGCGGCAGGCGCTTCGAGGCCACCGGCTTCACCGCTGGTAAGGCGGATCTCGCCGGTCTGCGGGAGAAGCAGGCGCGCCAATCCACCGATGTGGGCGCGCCGGGCATATTGGATCTGCGGCGAGTGCGTACCGTTCTGCGGTAATGGCCCTCCCGACCACACCTCCCACATCCCAGCGGGACGCCGGAGCGAGCGATTTCGACAATCCGCTGGCGCCCTACGGCAGCATGCGGGCGCAGCAGGCGCTGTTCGACGTGGCGCCGAGCTACGGCGGCCCGGCCGCCGGCTACGACGAGTTCGTCGACGGAGCAGGAAATGTGCGGCCGGCGTGGCACGAGCTCGCCGAGTGTGTGCGCGACCGCGGTCGCGGCGGACTGGACCGGCTCCAGCAGGTGGTGCGCAGCCTCGTCGACAACGACGGCATCACCTACATCCAGGTGGACAGACACGGCGAGGCCGTCACCAACGGCGACGGCACCGCGGTGCCGGGGCCGTGGCGGTTGGACGCGCTGCCGCTGGTGATCTCCGCCTCCGACTGGGACCAGCTGGAGGCCGGACTGGTCCAGCGGTCACGGCTGCTGGACGCGGTGCTGACCGACCTCTACGGCGAGCGCCGATCGATCACCAGCGGGGTGCTCCCGCCGCAGCTGCTGTTCGCCAATCCCGGGTATGTGCGGGCGGCCCGCGGCATCGAGGTTCCCGGCCGCCATCAGCTCTTCCTGCACGGCTGCGACGTCAGCCGGAACGCGGCCGGGGAGTTCGCGGTCAACGCCGACTGGACACAGGCGCCCTCGGGTGCGGGTTACGCGCTGGCCGACCGCCGGGTGGTCGCGCACGCGATCCCCGACCTCTACGAGCAGATCGGCCCACGCCCGGCGTCGCCGTGGGCGCAGGCGCTCCGCCTCGCGCTCGTGGACGCCGCGCCTGATTCGGCCGAGGAGCCGGTGGTGGTGGTGCTCAGCCCCGGTATCCACTCCGAGACGGCGTTCGATCAGGCGTACCTGGCCGGTGTGCTGGGTGTGCCGCTGGTCGAGAGCGCGGATCTGGTGGTGCGTGACGGCAAGCTGTGGATGCGATCGATGGGCACCCTCAAGCGGGTGGATGTGGTGCTGCGCCGTGTCGACGCCGAATACGCCGACCCCCTCGATCTTCGGCCGGATTCTCGTCTCGGCGTGGTGGGCCTGGTGGAGGCGTTGCGCCGCGGTGCGGTGACGGTGGTCAACACGCTGGGCAGCGGAGTGCTGGAAAACCCTGGGCTGCTTCGGTTTCTGCCCGAGCTCGCCGAGCATCTGGTCGGGGAGTCCCCGATGCTGGCCACGACGCCGCTGTACTGGGCCGGCATCGACATCGAACGCTCCCACCTGCTGGCGAATCTGTCGTCGCTGCTCATCAAACCGGTGACCGGAGGCGATCCGATCTTCGGTCCGCAGCTGTCGTCGACGCAGCGTGAAACCCTCGCCGCCCGCATCGCGGCCACTCCGTGGCAGTGGGTGGGGCAGGAGCTGCCCGAGTTCTCCTCGGCGCCGTCGGACTTCTTCCCCGGTGGGCTGTCCTCGTCGAGTGTCGGTATGCGCCTGTTCACGGTGTCCCAGCGCAGTGGCTACGCGCCGATGATCGGCGGGCTCGGTTACCTGCTGGCTCAGGGCTCAGCCGGATATCTGCTGAAATCAGTTGCTGCCAAAGATATCTGGGTTCGCACCCCGACGCGGGTCACCGCCGAGAAGATCCCGGCGACGGTGCCGGTGGAGATCACCGCGCCCGAAGTCGATGGTCTGCCTGCGCTGGCCACCGCAAGTCCCACCCAGGAGATCAGCTCGCCACGCGTGCTGTCCGACCTGTTCTGGATCGGCCGGTACGCCGAACGGGCCGAGCACATGGCCCGGCTGCTGACGGTGACCCGTGAGCGTTATCACGAGTACCGCTACCGCCGCACGATGGACGGCAGCGAGTGCGTGCCTGTGCTGCTCACCGCTCTGGGGTCGATCACCGGAACAGACACCGGCGCCAAGGGCGACTATGCCGAGATGGTGGCGACCGCGCCGACGACGCTGTGGTCACTGACCTCCGATCGACACCGCTCCGGTTCACTGGCGCAGTCGGTGGAACGTCTCGGCCTGTCCGCGCGCGCGGTGCGCGACCAGATGTCCAACGACACCTGGATGGTGTTGTCCTCACTGGAGCGCGCGCTGCTGAACGCCCCCGAGACACCGCCGGACTCGCGGGCCGAAGGCGATGCGTTCCTGGCCTCGACCAGCACGCAGACGCTGGCCGGGATGCTGGCGTTCTCCGGGGTGGTCGCCGAATCCATGGTCCACGACGTGGGCTGGACGATGATGGACATCGGCAAGCGCATCGAGCGCGGGCTGGCGCTGACCGCGTTGCTGCGCGCCACACTGACCACGGTGCGCACGCCCGGCGCCGAGCAGACCATCACGGAGTCGGCTCTGGTGGCGTGCGAATCGCTGGTGATCTACCGCAGGCGCAATCCCGGCAAGATTAGTGTGGCCGGTGTGGCCGAGCTGGTGCTGTTCGACGTGGAGAACCCGCGTTCGCTGGTCTACCAGCTGGATCGGCTGCGGGAACACCTGAAGTCGCTGCCCGGGTCGTCGGGATCGTCGCGA
Source organism: Mycolicibacterium aurum (assembly GCF_900637195.1). Classification (NCBI taxonomy): domain Bacteria; kingdom Bacillati; phylum Actinomycetota; class Actinomycetes; order Mycobacteriales; family Mycobacteriaceae; genus Mycobacterium; species Mycolicibacterium aurum. The sequence goes on from NZ_LR134356.1 coordinate 2,561,145, forward strand.
CCTGAGCGGATGGTCGACGAGGTGGCCACCCGGTTGCGCCGGATCGAGCCGGACGAGCTCGAGGACGTGACCGCCGAGGGCAAGCGGGATGCGCTGCACGCGCTGATGAGCGGCATCCACCGCGATCTGCGAGAACTCTCCTCGGTGATCACCGCCGTCCACCTGTCGCTGCCCGGCGACATGCAGCCGTTGTGGGGACCCGCCGAGCGTCGGGTGGTGCCGTGACCGCATTCCCGGACGGTCCCACCGCATCCGGCGCGAGCAGGTGCTACGAAGTCACCCACCGCACGCGGTACCGGTACTCCGACGTCGTCACCAGCTCATACGGCCGCGGCTTCCTCACCCCACGGGACTCGGCGCGCCAACGGTGCCTGTTTCACGAGCTCATCATCGATCCGGACGCCGCGGACAGCTCGACCAGCCGAGATGCGTACGGCAACACCAGCTCCTATTTCCACGTCGCAGCGCGGCACCGTGCACTGACCATCACCAGCAGATCGATCGTCGAGGTCGACCCGCCCGCGCCCGACCTGTACGACGGTCCGTCCGCGCGGGCACCCTGGGAGATCGCGCGCCCGGTCGGCGCCGACGGCGCGCTGGCGTCCGAGTTCACACTGGACCTCCAGCCTCCGGAGATCACCGACGAGCTACGGGCCTACGCAGCGCCGAGTTTCAGTGGGGGCAGGCCGCTCATCGAGGTGCTTCGCGACCTGACAACCCGTATCTACACCGACTTCACCTATCGGTCCGGGTCGACCACGGTCTCGACCAAGGTGAGTGAAGTTTTGGCTGCCAGGGAGGGGGTATGTCAGGATTTCGCGCGGCTCGCGATCGCCTGTCTGCGTGCCAACGGTCTGGCCGCCAGTTACGTCTCCGGATACCTGGCGACCGACCCGCCGCCTGGGAAGGAACGCATGGTGGGAGTGGACGCGACGCACGCATGGGCGTCGGTGTGGACGCCACAGAACCTGTGGCTCGGTCTGGACCCGACCAACAATCAGATGGTCGACGAGCGTTATGTCACCGTCGGTTTCGGGCGCGACTACGCTGACGTACCGCCGTTGCGCGGCATCATCTACACCGATTCGGAGAGCAGCGTCATCGACGTTGCCGTCGATGTGGCGCCACATGAAGGGGGAGTGCTGCGTGCGTGACTTCAATTGTCCCAACTGCGGACAGCGGTTGTCGTTCGAGAACTCGGTCTGCCTCAATTGCAAGAGCTCGCTGGGGTTCTCGCTCGACGACATGGCGCTGCTGGTCATCGCACCGCCCGCCGAGAGCGAGCATGCCGGTGCCGTCGACAAGAACCACTATCAGCTGTGCGCCAATCTCCATCTGGCCGAATGCAACTGGCTGGTGGAGAAGGGGCCGATCGCCAAGCTCTGCGTGTCGTGCGCCCTGACCCGCACGCGGCCCAACGATGCCGACACCATCGCGCTGGCCGCATTCGCGGCTGCCGAGGGCGCAAAGCGGCGGCTGATCGCCGAGCTGCACGAGATGAAGCTGCCGATCGTCGGCCGCAACGACGATCCGGAATACGGGCTGGCGTTCGACCTGCTGTCGAGTCAATTCGAGAAGGTGTTCACCGGGCACGACAACGGGGTGATCACCCTCGATCTCGCCGAGGGGGACGACGTCCACCGCGAACAGCTGCGGGTCTCGATGGACGAGCCGTACCGCACGCTGCTCGGGCACTTCCGCCACGAGATCGGACACTATTACCAGTACCGGCTCATCGGTGTCTCGCCCGACTACCTTCAGCGATACCAGGAATTGTTCGGCGATCCCGAAGCCGACTATCAGGCCGCTCTCGATCGGCATTACAGCGAGGGCGCGCCTGCGGGCTGGGAGAAGAACTACGTGTCCTCCTATGCGACGATGCACCCGGCCGAGGATTGGGCCGAGACATTCGCCCACTACCTGCACATCCGGGACACCCTCGACACCGCTGCCGCCTTCGGGATGGCGCCGGCAGGTGCCACCTTCGAGCGAAAGACGCTGGGGCCCAGCGGCTTCGACACGATGATCGAGATGTGGCTGCCGCTGGCGTGGGCGCTGAACATGGTGAACCGGTCGATGGGCAAAGAGGACCTCTATCCCTTCGTCCTACCCCCGGCAGTGCTGGAGAAGATGAGGTTCATCCACACCGTGATCGACGAGATCACCTCGAACCCGGCGAAGCTGGCCGAGGTCGGCGCTCCGCTGCAAGACCAGAGCCAGCAACTGACCTAGCGCCGATCACGTGTCCAGATCGGGCGCCCAGGCCACCCCATTGATGTGGGCACCGCCGTCGACGAACAGCGTGTTGCCCGTCAGGTAGCGGGAAGCGTCGGAGGCGAGAAAGACTGCGACGGGCGCGATGTCGTCGTACGGGTCACCCATGCGGCCCATCGGGTTGGCTGCGTCGGCCATCGCCTCCAGTTCAGGGTAGTCGCCGAGGGCGCGAAAGAAGGCCTGGCTCTTGGCCGCCGGGCACAGCGCGTTGACGGTCACGCCGGTCGGTGCCCACTCCCGGGCGGCGGTGCGCGTGAGCGCGCGCAGCGCCTCCTTGGCTGCGTTGTACTCCAGAGAGCCGACGTGGGCGTTGACGCCGTTGAGGCTGCACAGATTGATGACTCGGCCCCACCCGGCCGTCTTCATGTGGGGGTAGGCCGCCCGCATCGCCCAGAACGGCCCGTAGTACCCGACTGCGACGCCGTCGGCGATCTGCTGATCGGTCTTGAGCTCGACCCGGCCGATACCACCGCCACCCCACGCGTTGTTGACCAGGATGTCGATCGCGCCGAACTCCGACACCGCGGCAGCGACGGCGTTGTCGACCTGACCCCGGTCGGAAACATCGGTGGCGACGAAGTATCCGCCGATCCGGTCGGCGACAGCGCTGCCCGAATCCGCGTCGTGCTCGGCGACCACCACGCGAGCGCCCTCGTCGGCGAAGCGACGGGCGATGCCCTCGCCTATTCCGGCGCCGGCACCGGTCACCAGCGCCACCCGCCCGTCGAGCGTGCCGCTCATGGCCCCGCCAGGGTGGAAAGGAGTTGGTGCGCTTCGCGTTTGCCGTCCAGGGCGCGGGTGGTGCGTTCGGTGATCTGCCACCGGCCATCGAGACGACGGAGCCGGAAGCTGTTGGCGCCCGCCCGTGCCACCACAAAACGTCCCTCGCGATGGACCAGCAGTGCCGACTCGCATATCGCCACCGCGTCGTCGCCGTCGACGCTGACCACCGCCGGTCCGAGGAAGTGGCAGCATCCGCCGCCGATCAGGCCCTGGTGCTGGGGGGAGCGGACCATGGCGGCGATGTCCGCACGGCTGCGCATCGACCACCCCTCGACGTCGTAGGTGCCCTCTTCGCTCCACAGGACGGCGACGGCGTCGGCCTCGCCTGCGTCGACCAGTGGGCCGTAGCTGGCGATCATCCGCTCGATCTCGCGTTCGTCCTCGACGCGGTGTAGCCGGCGCTCCAGCTCGGCCAGTCGATCGGTACTCATCTAGCGGTCACCCATCAGTTTCTCCATGAAGCGGTGCGCGCCCACGACCACCGCGGCGCGGTCGGGGTGGTTGCGCTGCGCGACGCCGTCGGCGTTTCCGTCGGCGACGTGCACCGGTCCGTGCGGCAACCGGGCAAGTCCCTCGGCGGCGACGTCGGCGGGCTCGGACACGTGCAGGCCTGGTACGTCGAAGTTCAGGCCCACTCGTTCCATCGCCGGCGTGCGCGTCACCCCCAGCACGAGTTCGAGTACGTGCACGTCGTGCTGCCGCAGTTCCAGCCACAGGCTCTCGGCGAAAATCCGGCCGAACGCCTTGACGCCGCCATAGACCGAGTGGCGCGCGGAGCCGAGATAGCCGGCCATCGAGCCGACCAGCAGAATTCCTCCGCGGCGGCGTTCCCGCATCGGACGCGCGTAGTGCTGCGTGAGCCTCATCATCGCGGTGATGTTGAGGTCGATCACCCGGGCGAAATCCGCGAGGTCTGCATCGAGAAAATGCTCACTGCACGTGTTGGCGCCCGCGTTGTATATCAGCAGCCCGACCTCGAGGTCTGCGGTCATGGCGATCACCTCATCGGGTGCATCCACCAGATCGACTGCCAGCGTGCGGGTTTGGACCCCCAGCGCGCGGCAACGGGCTGCCGTGCGCTCCAGCGGCTCCGGCTTGCGCGCCACCAGTGCCACATTCACCCCGGCCTGGGCCAGCAGCGCGGCGAATTCCGCCCCGACGCCCTCCGAACCGCCGGCGACCACCGCCCATGGCCCGTAGGCCCTCAGTTCCGTCACCGCGCCATTGTCGCCTGAACGACCGGCCGGTACACGCTGTTAGCGCGCCATGGCATGGCAACGGGGGCGCCGGCTCAGCCGACGCCCCCGTTGACCCCGAACACAGAGGCCTCTCACACTCTGCGGTTCAGGGTGTTAGGACGATGCCCCATCGGCCCCGTTGGTGCCGTTGGTGCCGTTCGCTCCGTTGGCGCCGCTGCTACCGCTGGCGCCGGCCTTGCCGGTTCCGCCGTTGGTGCCGTTGGCGCCGCTGGCACCGCTGGCGCCGCTGGCGCCGTTCGCACCGCTGGTGCCGGCTGCGCCCGCGTGGCTGAACGTTCCGCCCGGATCGGCAATGCCGGCTGAACCGCCGCCACCGCCGGCCCCACCGCTGCCGCCTGCCGCGCCCGAGCCGCCGCTGCCGCCGCTGCCGCCGCTGCCGCCGGTTCCGCCGGTTCCGCCCGGACCACCCGAATCGCCGGAGCCGCCCAGTCCGCCCTTGCCGCCGACACCCGTGGGGCCACCACCGGTGCCTGCGCCGCCTGCGCCACCGACGCCGCCGTTGCCGCCCGCGTCGCCTGCGCCGCCGGTGCCACCGGTTCCGCCGGTGCCGCCGGTTCCGCCGTTGCCGCCGGCTTCGCCGGTTCCACCGACGCCGCCGGTTCCGCCGACGCCGCCGTTGCCGGCATTGCCGCCGCCGCCATAGAAGCCGCCCTTGCCGCCGTTGCCGCCGTTACCCGCCTGGCCGCCGACTGTGCCGGTGCCGCCGACGCCTGTGGCGTTGGAGCCTGTTCCGCCCGTCCCGCCGACTGCTCCGACTCCGCCGGATTCGCCCGCGGCACCGATGCCACCTGCGCCACCGTTGCCGCCGTTGCCACCGCTTGCCGCCCCGGTGGTGCTCGTGGCAGCGCCACCTGCGCCACCTGCGCCGCCCGTCGTCACGCCGGTTCCACCGGCACCACCGTCAGCGCCGTTACCGCCGACAGCCACGGCATTGGTTCCGGTGGTCGTCGCCGCACCGCCTGCACCGCCCGCTCCGCCGTTGGCTCCGGGAGTGCCGGCACCGCCGATCGCGCCGTTGCCGCCAGTCGCCAGAGGCGCCGTTCCTGCCACCGCGCCGCCTGCGCCGCCCGCGCCGCCCGGATTACCGGGGCTGCCCGGCGCACCATTGCCGCCGGTGACCGTCGTCGCTGCACCCGCGGCTCCCGCGGCTCCCGCGGCACCGCTGGCTGTGGGGTTCACGCCGTTGGCGCCGGTCGCACCGATGGCTCCGATCTCACCCGCCGTGCCGTCAGTGGCCGTGCCGGTGCCCGTCGTCCCGATGGTGCCGAGTGCGCCGTTGCCGCCGACGCCGCCGTTACCACCGTGCCCGACCAGCGCGAACATTCCCGCATCGCCGCCGTTGCCGCCGTTCGCCGACGTTCCGCCCGCGCCGCCTGCACCGCCGTTGCCGAAGAACAGACCGCCCTTGCCGCCGTTACCACCGGCCACTCCCGCGGCGCCTGATCCGCCGATTCCGCCGTAGCCGATCAACAGGCCGGCGTTTCCTCCGTTGGCCCCGGTACCCGCCAGACCGTTGGCCCCGTTGCCGATGAAGATATTGACGACGGGCACGTAGCCGATCAACCCGATCAGGTTGTAGAGGGGCGCATTGATGAATATGTCGTGCCCGGGTTCACACGGACAATCTTGAATGGCAGCGTTCAGCGCATTGGGGGTGACCGCGAGGGCGTTATTCGACCCAAAGAGACTGAGGTTGCCCGACAAACACCCCGCCAGCGACGGATCGCACTGCGTTGTCGCTGGTGACAACGGTGCAGACAGCGCCGGGGCCGCCTGTGCTGTGGCCGGAGAGGCAAGTGCGAATACAGCACCCGCGCCTGCCGCGGCGATTCCCGTTGCGCACGGATAGACGAAATTTTTCATGTGAAAACTCCTGTTTCGATACTGCTGTCGTCCGGCCTGGCGGCCCCACGTGTGTTTCACCTTTTCGGTGACTAACTCTTTGTGCGTGCATCATGTGCGGCACCCCTCGAATCGCCCACAATGAATGGCTTGTGCCATCAATTTCGCAACACAAAGGAAGAAATGGCGGCGCGACCTCAATGCAGCTGCAAAGGCCGCGGTCGTCCGAAAAGTAAAGGTGTGGCGATACTGCCGCCGCGTCAGACGCGCGAATATGCGCCCGCGAGACAGTGTCGGAGAAAGGGAACATCGCGGCTGTAAAAGCGCCGGTGACCGAGACTGGTCGTTCCTGGCGACGTCGCGTCGCCACTGCCCCCTCGCAAGTCGGGGCCATTGCGTTGGTCACGACTGGTTCGAAAAAACTTCGATAAACATCGATGTATCCCGAACAATAGGCTTTGCTTCGTGATGTGTCAACCATCACGACATCCCTGTCCAGCAAACACTATATGGCGACGCTTTTATGTGTTCCCCAGATCGGAGACCCTTCGGCAGCAGCCCACAGTCCTGAGTGGGGCTCTGCCCCGGTGCGGCTTGGCCTTCAACGGAAGAACATCCGGTAAATCACCTCTGAACTGCTATGAATACCCCACGCCGGCATCGACGCGGTGTCAGCGGCACCACCCTTGAGGTGGCCGTTCATGCCGTCCGGGCCGCCGGTCCGCTCGTCCGTCAACCGCGGGACCGCGCTCCGCTAATATGCAGCAGGCAAAACATCGTTCTTGGTAGTAACTATCTCGTCATATTTGCGGAGAGCCAAAACGTCGGATGACGGGGTGTTTGCTACGCGGGCATCAGGCGACGGATTTCTCGATGATTTGGCAGCGTTGCGAGCGGAGTGCAATTCGCTGACCGTCACTGGGAGTCCGCGAAAATTCCGGTGGTCTGTTCCGAGGTGAAACAAATGCACAGAATGTGGGTCGCCGGATTGAGCCGGTGTCCGTCACATTCTGCGCGCCTGTCGCTCGGCCCGCCGTGCCTGTGACGAAGAGAAATACCGAAGTAGCGGGCGACACACGGGTGACGGTGAGTGAAGACGGCCCCGCCTCTTCCTAGGATCACCCGGTGGCAGATCGCTATGGCGCCGACATCCTGGCCGACAACCCGCACCGCGCCCGCAGGCCCCGTTCCACCGAACAGCAGATCGAGATGGGGATGGTCGTCGAAGACGCCCAGACCGGCTTCGTCGGCGCCGTGGTCCGGGTGGAGTACGGCCGGATGGAGTTGGAGGACCGCAACGGTCGTACCAAGCCGTTCCCGGTCGGTCCGGGCTATCTCATCGACGGCAAGCCCGTCATCCTGACCGCTCCGAAGCGGGCGGCGCCCGCGGCGACGCGCACCGCCTCCGGCTCGGTGGCGGTCAGGGGCGTGCGCGCGAAAGTCGCGCTACCCAGCCGCATCTACGTCGAGGGCCGGCACGACGCCGAGCTCGTCGAGCAGGTGTGGGGCGAGGACCTGCGGATCGAGGGCGTCGTCGTGGAGTTCCTGGGCGGCGTCGACGACCTGACCGACATCGTCGCCGACTTCCGGCCGGATGCGGGGCGGCGGTTGGGAGTGCTGGTCGATCACCTGGTGGCGGGTTCCAAGGAGGCGCGCATCGCGGAAGCCGTCCGTCGCGGGCCGGGCGGGGAGCACACACTGGTCGTCGGGCACCCGTTCATCGACATCTGGCAGGCGGTGAAGCCGGCCCGGATCGGGGTGGCGCAGTGGCCGGTGATTCCGAAGGGCCAGGACTGGAAGCACGGTGTCTGCGCGGCGCTGGGCTGGAAGCACCGCGACCAGTCCGATATCGCCGCGGCGTGGCAGAAGATCCGCGGCCGGGTTCGGGACTGGACCGACCTGGAACCCGAGTTGATCGGGCGGGTCGAAGAGTTGATCGACTTCGTGACACAACCTGCGTCGTGAGGCAGTGGTAAGCAGAGAGCGTGTCCGAGAGCCTGTTCGACGTTCCCGGTGAACCCTCGGCGCCCGCCGCGGGTCCGGCGGGCGCGTCGTCGCCGTTGGCGGTCCGGATGCGTCCGGTCTCGCTGGACGAGGTGGTCGGCCAGGGCCACCTACTCAAGCCGAACTCGCCGCTGCGTCGCCTCGTCGAGGGTTCCGGTGCCGCATCGGTGATCCTCTACGGTCCACCCGGCACCGGCAAGACCACGCTTGCGTCGATGATCTCCCAGGCCACGGGTCGCCGGTTCGAAGCGCTGTCGGCACTGTCTGCAGGGGTCAAGGAAGTGCGGGCCGTGATCGACGTGGCTCGGCAGGCGTCGATGCGCGGTGAACAGACCGTGCTGTTCATCGACGAGGTTCACCGGTTCTCGAAGACGCAACAGGACGCGCTCTTGGCGGCGGTGGAGAACCGGGTGGTCCTGCTGGTGGCTGCGACCACCGAGAACCCGTCGTTCTCGGTGGTCGCTCCGCTCCTGAGCCGCTCACTGATCCTGCAGCTGCAGCCGCTGGCTCCCGAGGACATCGGCACGGTGATCCGTCGTGCCATCGACGACGAACGTGGCTTCGGCGGCAAGGTCGCCGTCACCGAGGACGCAATCGAGCAACTTGTGCAGCTGTCGGCAGGCGACGCGCGCCGGGCGCTCACCGCGCTGGAGGTGGCCTCCGAAACCGTCACAGCGTCAGGTGAGACGGTCACCGTGGAGGTCATCGAGCAATCTCTCGACAAGGCCGCCGTGCGCTATGACCGCGACGGCGATCAGCACTACGACGTCGTCAGCGCATTCATCAAGTCGGTCCGCGGCTCCGATGTCGATGCGGCACTGCACTATCTGGCCCGGATGCTGGTCGCGGGGGAGGACCCGCGCTTTGTCGCACGCCGGTTGATGATCCTGGCCAGCGAGGACATCGGCATGGCCGACCCGACGGCGCTGCCCACGGCGGTGGCCGCAGCGCAGACCGTGCAGCTGATCGGCATGCCGGAGGCGCAGCTGACACTGGCGCACGCCACGGTCCATCTGGCGACGGCCCCGAAATCGAACGCGGTGACCACCGCCCTGGGCGCGGCGATGGCCGACATCCGCGCCGGTAAGGCGGGCCTTGTCCCGGCGCATCTGCGCGACGGCCACTACTCGGGAGCTCAGAAGCTCGGTAACGCGGTCGGCTACAGGTATGCCCACGATGATCCCGATGGTGTTGTGCCGCAACAATATCCGCCGGACGATCTGGTCGGGGTGGATTACTACCGGCCGACCACGCACGGCGCGGAGCGTGAGATCTCGACGCGGCTCGACAAGCTGCGGGCCATCATCCGCCGCACACGCTGACGTTCGCGCCCAACCCTCTTGACACCGTCGTTCGTCGCACCCTAGTCTTTAATCAACCAATCGATTGATCAAAAGAAAGGTTGATCATTGGCAGATGATGGCGATGCCGACACCCGATTGGACCGTGCCTTCCTCGCGTTGGCCGATCCCGTCCGGCGCGCGATGGTGGCGCGACTGTCCCGTGGACCAGCGACGGTCAACGAGCTCGCGGCACCGTTCGCCATCACCAAACAGGCGGTGTCCAAGCACATTCAGGTGCTGGAGCAGGCGGGGCTGGTCACCAGGAGCCGCGATGCGCAGCGCAGACCCGTGCACCTGGACGCCGCCGCGCTGGAGGCACTGACCGCGTGGATCGATCGCTACCGGCTGGACGCCGAACGCAACTACCGCCGGCTCGATGCGCTGCTGGCGCAGACATCACCACCGATACCGAAGGAGACGCAGACATGACGAACGCCTTGGACCTCACCGCCCCGGTCGACACACTGGCGATGGAGTTCTCCCGGGAATTCGACGCTCCGGTCGAGGCCCTGTACCGTGCGCACGCCGACCCGGCACTGGTCGCGCAGTGGCTGGGTCCGCACGGGCTGGAGATGGAGGTCACCGAGTGGAACTTCCAGAGCCACGGGGGCTACCGCTACACGCACAGCAACGAGCACGGGACGTTCGGGTTCAACGGCACTTTTCACACCGTGCGACCGAACGAATTCATACTGCAGACCTTCGAATTCGAGGGTGCGCCGGACATGGTGAACATCGAGTTCCTGTGGTTCGACGATCTCGCCGACGGCCGGTCGCGGCTCCGCGGCCGATCGATCTGCCCGAACACCGAGGCGCGGGACGCGCTGCTGTCCTCGGGGATGGAGGGCGGGATGACCGAGAGCTACGAAAAGCTGGACGCGCTACTAAGGTGAACGAAAACCTCTGCGCCCCAAACGGACTGGAGAAAGAGGCAATCCCGGCTGGTCGGGGGCCCAGCCGGGATCACCATGCGTGGTGTCTCAGATGCGATTACCGCAGGATGCCTGAGCGCCGACGGCCCAGCACTCCGGTCTTGCGGCGGCCCATGAGCGCCGTCAAGAGGGCGACACCTGCCGCCGCCACAACGACCTGGACGAGCAATTCGAGCCAGTCCACACCGCCGGTGACCGTCGGAACGCCGATGGCCCTGGCCAGTGCCGTGCCGATGAACGCCGACACGATGCCGACCAGGATGGTGAGCAACATGCCGATCGGCTGCTTGCCGGGCAGGGCCAGCCGGCCGAGGACGCCGACGACGATGCCGATGAGGATTGCGCTGATGATGCCGGTGATGGTCATGTCTTCCTCCAGTGGGTGCGGCTGTCGCTGAAGTACCCCTGGCGGATTTCGAATAAACGCCGACGTCAATCGCCGGCGCCGAGAAGATCACCGTTCGCCGGTCGGCGGCCGCTCGGCTCAACACCACAGGGGAGTCATCCCTCTAACCTTGGTCGCATGCACACCGAAGTCCTGGACGTCGACGCCTCCCGCCGCCGCATCGTCGACCTGACCGCCGCCGTCCGTGAATTCTGCGCCGCGCAGCGCGACGGTCTGTGCAACGTGTTCGTGCCGCACGCGACGGCCGGCGTGGCGATCATCGAGACCGGGGCGGGGTCCGACGACGATTTCGTCGACGCGCTGGAGCGTCTGTTGCCGCGCGACGACCGCTACCGGCACGCCCACGGTTCACCGGGTCACGGCGCCGACCACGTGTTGCCCGGCGTCGTCTCACCGTCGGTGACCGTGCCGGTGGCCGACGGCGAGCCGCTCCTGGGCACGTGGCAGAGCATCGTGCTGGTGGATCTGAACAGGGACAATCCCCGCCGGTCGGTGCGGTTGAGCTTCGTGTCGGGCTAGGGAAAGCGACCGGTATCCAAACGGTACTGTGGTGCGGTCGAGTATTCGCAGGTGACGGCAAAGGACAGCAGGACGTGCAGACACACGAGATCAGGAAGCGGTTCCTTGATCATTTCGTGCAGGCGGGCCATACCGAGGTGCCCAGCGCATCGGTGATCCTCGACGACCCCAACCTGTTGTTCGTCAACGCGGGCATGGTGCAGTTCGTCCCTTACTTCCTGGGTCAGCGCACGCCGCCGTGGGACCGCGCCACCAGCGTGCAGAAGTGCATCCGCACCCCGGACATCGACGAGGTCGGGATCACCACGCGTCACAACACGTTCTTCCAGATGGCGGGCAACTTCAGCTTCGGCGACTACTTCAAGAAGCGTGCCATCGAGTTCGCGTGGTCATTGCTGACCAACCCCCAGGATCAGGGCGGGTACGGCTTCGACCCTGAAAGGCTCTGGGCCACGGTTTATCTCGACGACGACGAGGCGGTCGGGTACTGGCAGGAAGTGGCCGGACTGCCGCTGGAGCGCATCCAGCGCCGCGGCATGGCCGACAACTACTGGTCGATGGGAATCCCCGGCCCGTGCGGGCCGTCCTCGGAGATCTACTACGACCGGGGTCCCGACTACGGAATCGACGGCGGCCCCGAGGCCAACGAGGACCGCTACATCGAGATCTGGAACCTCGTGTTCATGCAGAACGAGCGCGGCGAGGGTACCTCGAAAGAGGACTTCGAGATCCTCGGCCCGCTGCCGCGGCAGAACATCGACACCGGCATGGGCATCGAGCGTGTCGCCTGCCTGTTGCAGGGCGTCGACAACGTCTACGAGACCGATCTGCTGCGCCCGGCCATCGACCTGGTCGCCGGGATCGCGCCGCGCGGGTACGGCCAGGGCATTCACGACGACGACGTGCGCTACCGGATCATCGCCGACCACAGCCGCACCGCGGCGATCATCATCGGAGACGGGGTCAGCCCCGGAAACGAAGGCCGCGGCTACGTGCTGCGCCGGTTGCTGCGCCGGATCATCCGCGCCGCCAAGCTGCTCGGCGTCGATCAGCCGATCATGGCCGACCTGATGGCCACCGTCCGCGATGCCATGAGCCCGTCCTACCCGGAGCTGGCAACAGATTTCGACCGCATTCAGCGCATCGCGGTCGCCGAGGAGACCGCGTTCAACCGGACGCTGGCTTCCGGATCGAAGCTGTTCGACGATGCCGCGCGTGCGACCAAGGCATCGGGCGCCGAGAAGCTGTCCGGCCGAGACGCGTTCACGCTCCACGACACCTACGGCTTCCCGATCGAACTCACCCTCGAGATGGCGGCGGAGGCGGACCTCAGCGTCGATGAGGAGGGCTTCCGCGGCCTGATGGCGGAGCAGCGCCAGCGGGCCAAGGCCGACGCCGCGGCGCGCAAGCACGCCCACGCCGACCTCTCGGCGTACCGCGACCTGGTGGATGCGGGCCCCACCGTGTTCACCGGCTTCGACGAACTGTCTACCGAGGCAAGGATTCTCGGCATCTTTGTGGACGGTAAGCGGGTGCCCGTGGTGTCCCACGACGGCGTCGACGCCCCGCGGGTGGAGCTGATCCTCGACCGCAGCCCGTTCTACGCGGAGTCCGGCGGCCAGATCGCCGACGAGGGCTCCGTCACCGGCACCGGTGCGTCCGAGACCGCCAAGGCGGCCGTCACCGACGTGCAGAAGATCGCCAAAACCCTCTGGGCGCATCGCGTCAACGTGGAATCGGGGGAGTTCGTGGAGGGCGACACCGTCGTGGCGGCAGTCGACCCGCGCTGGCGCCACGGCGCCACCCAGGGCCACTCCGGCACACACATGGTGCATGCGGCGCTTCGGCAGGTGCTGGGCCCCAACGCGGTTCAGGCCGGTTCGCTGAACCGGCCGGGATACCTGAGGTTCGACTTCAACTGGCAGGGCGCGCTGACCGAAGACCAGCGCACCCAGATCGAGGAAGTCACCAACGAGGCCGTCGAGGCGGACTTCGAGGTGCACAGCTTCGTCACCGACCTGGAGAAAGCCAAGTCGATGGGCGCGATGGCGCTCTTCGGGGAGGCCTACCCCGACGAAGTCCGGGTGGTCGAGATCGGCGGGCCGTTCTCGCTCGAGCTGTGCGGCGGCACCCACGTGCGCAACTCGGCGCAGATCGGGCCGGTGACCATTCTCGGCGAGTCATCGGTGGGATCCGGGGTGCGGCGCGTCGAGGCCTACGTCGGGCTGGACTCGTTCCGGCATCTGGCCAAGGAGCGCGCGCTGATGGCCGGACTCGCCTCCACACTGAAGGTGCCGTCGGAGGAGGTACCCGCCCGGGTGGCCACGCTGGTGGACCGCCTGCGGGCCGCCGAGAAGGAACTCGACCGGCTCCGTCTGGCCAGTGCACGCTCTGCCGCGGTCAACGCGGCCGCCGGGGCCGAGGTGATCGGAAAGGTCCGGCTGGTGGCCCAGCGAATGGCCGGCGGAATCTCGGCGGGCGATTTGCGCTCCCTCGTGGGCGACATCCGCGGAAAGCTCGGGAGCGAACCGGCGGTGATCGCGCTGATCGCCGAGGGTGAGAACGACTCGGTGCCGTTCGTGGTCGCCGTGAATGCGGGCGCCCAGGACCACGGGTGGCGCGCCGACGAGTTGGTCAAGGTTATGGGAGCCGCGGTCAACGGCCGCGGCGGGGGTAAGGCCGATCAGGCTCAGGGGTCCGGTAAGGGGGCGGCGGGTATCGACGCTGCATTGGCGGCGATCCGCGCGGAGATAGGCCGGAGCTAACCGCGTGCCAGACACCGACTGGACCAGCCGTGCGCCCGACCGGCCGGGCGATCCTAACGCGGCGCCCGACCCGGGCCGCGGTCGTCGCCTCGGTGTCGACGTCGGGACCGTCCGGATCGGCGTCGCCGTCAGCGACCCCGACGCCATCCTGGCCACCCCGGTGGAAACCGTCACCCGCGACAAGCGCGCCGGCAGGCACCTGCGCAGGCTCGCCGCGCTGGTCGACGAATACCAGGCTGTCGAGGTGGTGGTCGGCCTGCCGCGCACGCTGGCCGATCGTGCGGGCTCGTCGGCTCAGGACGCCGCCGAGGTCGCCGACCAGCTGGCCGGACGCATCGCGCCCGTCCCGGTACGGCTGACCGATGAGCGGTTCACGACCGTCACCGCGCAGCGGGCGTTGCGGGAGGCGGGGGTTCGGGCACGCGGGCAGCGATCGTTGATCGATCAGGCCGCGGCGGTGGGAATTCTGCAGAACTGGCTGGACCAGCGGCGGGCAGCGCTGCCCGCACACGGAGAGGTCTTGGATGACTGACGACTGGCAGAACGACCGCGCCGAGCCGCTTGCGGTGGGACCGCCGCGGCAGCGCATGACCCGGCGGGAGCGAGCCCGGCAGGAACGCAACCGGCGCCGGCGCCGGACCACACTGGTGGTGGCGCTGTCGGCGCTGGTCGTGGTGGTCATCGGAGCGGTGTTCCTGGGCTCCAAGATGTGGCATTCGCTGTTCGGTGGCTCCGGCGACGACTACGCCGGCCAGGGGGTGAACGACGTCGTCATCCAGGTCCACGACGGCGACTCCACCACCGCGATCGGCCAGACGTTGCGTGACAGCAACGTGGTGGCCAACGTGAAGACTTTCGTCGCCGCCGCCGACGGCAACTCGGCGATCTCGGCCATTCAGCCCGGGTTCTACAAGGTGCGCACGGAGATTCCGGCCGTCAACGCCGTCGAGCGCCTCGCCGATCCGGCGAACCGGGTCGGCCTGCTCGTCATCCCGGAGGGCCGTCAGCTCGACGACGTCCAGGACGTGCGCACGCGCGCCGTCACCGACGGCATCCTGAGCATGATCTCGAAGGCCACCTGCGTGGACCTCGACGGTGCTCGCCGTTGCGTCGACACCGATGATCTGCGCCAAACCGCCGGTGCGGCAAGCCCGTCCGAACTCGCGGTGCCGCAGTGGGCGACCGAAGCCGTCGACGCGATGGGTTCTGACCATCGCAGGCTCGAGGGCTTGATCGCCCCCGGCACGTGGAACATCGATCCGTCGGCCCAGCCGCAGGAAATCCTGTCCACGCTGATCTCCACCAGCGCGGCGCAATACGAAGACGGTGGGCTGCTCAGTACCGCCGCCGCACTGAACATGTCGCCGTACGAGATTCTGACGGTCGCATCGCTGGTTCAGCGCGAGGCCAAACCGCAGGACTTCTCGAAAGTGGCGCGTGTCATCTACAACCGGCTGGCGGAGCGGCGCACGCTGGAGTTCGACTCCACCGTGAACTATCCGCTGGACCGCGTCGAGGTGGCGACCACCGACGGGGACCGGGGCCAGATGACGCCGTGGAACACCTACGTGAGGCCCGGCCTTCCGGCGACGCCGATCTGCTCCCCGGGCCAGCCCGCGCTCGTCGCAGCCGAGCAGCCGGCAGTCGGCGACTGGCTGTACTTCGTGACCATCGACATGCAGGGCACGACGCTGTTCACCCGGGAGTACGAGCAGCATCTCGCCAACATCGAACTGGCGAGACAAAACGGCGTCCTCGACTCTGCGAGGTGATGAGCGCGCTGCGCCGGGCGGCCGTCCTGGGTTCCCCGATCGCGCATTCCCGTTCGCCGCAACTGCATCTGGCGGCATACCGAGCCCTCGGGCTCTCGGAGTGGACCTATGAGCGCATCGAGTGCGGTGCCGAGGACCTGGCCGGTGTGGTGGCCGGATTCGGTCCGGAGTGGGTCGGGGTGTCGGTCACGATGCCGGGCAAGTTCGCTGCGCTGCGGTTCGCGGACGAGGCCACCGACCGGGCGAAGCTCGTCGGGTCGGCGAACACGCTGGTGCGCACCGCGACCGGGTGGCGGGCCGACAACACCGACGTCGACGGCGTGCAGGGTGCGCTGGCCGACCTGCCGGTGTGCGAGCGGGCGATCGTGGTGGGTTCGGGGGGTACCGCACCCGCCGTGATCGTCGGACTGGTCGCGCTCGGCGCGCGGGACATCACGGTGGTCGCCCGTAACCAGGCCAAGGCTGCCGACCTGATCGATCTCGCGGTGCGCAGCGGTGCCGACGCCCGGTACCGCGACATCACCGACGCACGTCTCGGCGACCTCGTCGCCGGCGTGGACGTGGTGGTCAACACCGTGCCGGCCGACGCTGTCGCGCCCTATGCGCCCGGGCTGGCAGCGGCGCCAGTGCTGCTCGACGTCATCTACGACCCCTGGCCCACTCCGCTGGCCACGGCCGTGCAGTCGGCGGGTGGGCGCGTGATCAGTGGCCTGGAGATGCTGCTGCAGCAAGCCTTGGCGCAGGTCGAACAATTCACCGGGATGGCTGCTCCCGAAGAGGCGATGCGGGCTGCGTTGCAGCGGGCTTAGCCTGAAGGTGTGGGGCAGTTCGCGGGGGGATTTCTGGGGGAATTGGTCGGTGCGGTTGCGGTGACCGGCTGGTTTATTGCGTTGAGCGTGTTCGACATTCGTTATCACCGCCTGCCGAATGTGCTGACTCTGCCCGGCGCGGTCGCGATCCTCGCCGTCGCGGCGGCGACGGGGCACGGGCCGGCAGCGCTTCTCGGTGCGGCCGCGCTGTTCGGTGTGTACGCGGCGGTTCATCTCGCTGCGCCGGCGGCCATGGGAGCGGGAGACGTCAAGCTTGCGATCGGAGTCGGAGCGCTCACCGGCGTTTTCGGCCTTCAGGCATGGCTGCTCTGCGCGTTCGGAGCGTCGATGCTGACCGCGTTGCTCGGACTGTCGGCGCTGATGCGCGGTTCGCGGGCGGGGCTGCCGCACGGTCCGTCGATGTGCGTGGCCGCAACGGTGGCGGCGGTCGCTGCGGCGGTGTGATTACCTGTCGGGTAATGGTTGTTCGGAGAGTGTTCCGCAACACTGGGATTCATGAGGAATCCGCCTATCCTCCTGCTGCACGGCATATTCGGCCGCCCGGCACTGATGGAGCCGTGGACACGTTTCTTCACCGACGCCGGATTCGCCTGTCACGTACCGGCTCTGCCGGGGCGAGACCCCACCGACGATGCGGTGCTGACGCGCACCGGTGTCGCCGAGATGGTGGATGTCGCTCTGGAGCGCTACGACGCGATCGGCGGGCCCGCGATCGTCGTCGGGCACAGCATGGGCGGCCTGCTGGCGCAGATGGTGGCGGCCGCCCGCGATCCGCTGGCGGCGGTGCTCTTGGCGCCGATCCCGCCTGGCGTGCTGTGGCCGCAGGCGTCGGTGCTGCCGCACATCGTCGGGCTGTTGCCGACGGTGCTGGCCGGACGGCCGTTCCTGCCGTCGCCGGACACCATGCGGAAGGTGCCGTTGAACACACTGCCCGGCGAGGAGCAGGACCGGTTGATCCGGCACCTGGTCCGCGACTCCGGCCGGGCGTTCCGGGAACTGCTCGTCGGTGCCCCCGTGACCCGGGTGCCTGCGGCGAAGGTGACGTGTCCTGTGCTGTGCGTCAGCGCGGGGTCGGACCGCAATGTCGCGCCGTGGATGTCGCGACGGATCGCCACGCGCTACCGCGCCCGGCATCAAGTACATCCGGGACTGCCGCACTGGATCATCGCCGAGTCGGCCGTGCCGCAGGTGGCCGTTCCGGTGCTGGACTGGATGCGTGCGACGCTGACTCTCGACTGACCGGCAGAGGGGTCGCACCGTCGCCGTTTCAGGACAGCGCACCTGGCATGCGAAAATGGGACGCGTGTTGCGATGGACTACTGCAGGTGAATCCCACGGCCGGGCGTTGGTGGCCATGGTCGAGGGCATGGTCGCTGGGGTCCACCTAACCTCACAGGACATTGCGGACCAGCTGGCCCGTCGCCGCCTCGGCTACGGCCGCGGGGCACGGATGAAGTTCGAGCAGGACCAGGTCACGATGCTCACCGGGATGCGCCACGGCGTCACCCTCGGCGGCCCGATCGCGATCGAGATCGGCAACACGGAATGGCCGAAATGGGAGACCGTGATGGCGCCGGACCCGGTCGACGCCGCCGAGCTCGCCGACAGCGCAGCCCGCAGCGCGCCGCTGACCAGGCCACGGCCCGGCCACGCCGACTACGCCGGCATGCTCAAGTACGGGTTCGACGACGCCCGTCCCGTGCTGGAGCGCGCGAGTGCCCGTGAGACCGCGGCCCGCGTTGCGGCAGGTACGGTCGCCCGTTCGTTCCTACGGCAGGCGCTCGGGGTGGAGATCGTCTCCCACGTCATCTCCATCGGTGCGTCGACGCCCTATTCGGGCCCCCCGCCGCAGGCAGCCGATCTGGCCGCGGTCGACGCCAGCCCGGTGCGAGCCTTCGATTCGGCCAGCGAGGCCTCGATGATCGCCGAGATCGAAGCCGCCAAACGCGACGGCGACACCCTCGGCGGTGTGGTCGAGGTGGTGGCGCACGGACTGCCGGTCGGGCTGGGTTCGTTCACCAGCGGCGACAACAGGCTCGACAGCCAGCTTGCCGGGGCGGTGATGGGCATCCAGGCGATCAAGGGTGTCGAGGTCGGCGACGGTTTCGAAACCGCGCGCCGACGCGGCAGCGTCGCGCATGACGAGATCTACCCTGGTGCCGACGGCATCATGCGCTCCACGAACCGGGCCGGCGGCCTGGAGGGCGGCATGACCAACGGCCAGCCCGTCCGGGTGCGCGCCGCGATGAAACCCATCTCCACCGTTCCCCGCGCACTGGCCACCGTCGACATGGCGACCGGCGAGGAAGCCGTCGCCATCCATCAGCGTTCCGACGTGTGCGCGGTGCCCGCGGCCGGGGTCGTGGTCGAGACCATGGTCGCGTTGGTGCTGGCGCGCGCTGTCCTGGAGAAGTTCGGTGGCGATTCGCTGGACGAGACCCGCGCGAACATCGACAGCTACCTCCAGGCCGTCGCGGCCAGGGAACCCTCCTCCGCCGAGGGTGCAAGGGCGTCTGGCTGATGGCCCCCAGAGCCGTGCTGATCGGGCTGCCCGGCTCGGGTAAGTCCACGATCGGCCGGCGGCTGGCCAAGAGCATGGACCTGACGCTGCTCGACACCGACGTGGCGATCGAGAAGTGCACCGGTCGTACGATCGCCGACATCTTCGCCAAGGACGGTGAATCCGAGTTCCGCCGCATCGAGGAGAGCGTGATCCGCGATGCGCTGGCCACCCATGACGGCGTGCTGTCTCTCGGCGGCGGCGCGGTGACCACCGAGGGCGTGCGCGAGGCGCTGGCCGGTCACACCGTGATCTACCTGGAGATCAGCGCCGCCGAGGGTGTGCGCCGCACCGGCGGGGCCACCGTTCGTCCGCTGCTGGCCGGCCCTGACCGTGGTGAGAAGTTCAAAGCGCTGATGGCAGAACGCGTTCCGCTGTACCGCCAGGTGGCCACCATGCGGGTGAACACGACACATCGCAACCCGGGTGCGGTGGTGCGCCACATCGTCGCACGGCTGGAGAACTCCGCCGCCAAGGCCGAGCGACGCCGCAGGCGCCCGGTGTGGCGGCGTGCGCCCCTGTCGCTGACTGCCTCGCCCTCCACCGAAGCCCCGCCCAGCCCCGCCACGGTCGCGGCCAGAAAGAGCAGCGGTTCCCCCTGCCTACGAAAGGACGCGAAGTGACAGAGCCGGTGACGGTCGAGGTGCGTACTGATCCGCCCTACCCGGTGATCATCGGAACAGGCTTGCTCGGCGACCTTGGACGCGTCCTCGACGGCAGGCACAGGGTCGCGATCCTGCATCAGCCGACGTTGAGCCAGACCGCGGAGGTCATACGAAACCATCTGTCGGAGAAGGGCATCGACGCTCATCGCATCGAGCTTCCGGATGCCGAGAGCGGTAAGGAACTCCCCGTCGTCGGCTTCATCTGGGAGGTGCTCGGCCGCATCGGGATAGGACGCAAGGACGCGGTCGTGAGCCTGGGCGGGGGAGCGGCCACCGACGTCGCCGGATTCGCCGCGGCCACCTGGCTGCGCGGCGTGGACATCGTGCACGTCCCGACCACGCTGTTGGGCATGGTCGACGCCGCGGTGGGCGGAAAGACCGGCATCAACACCGACGCAGGCAAAAACCTGGTGGGCGCGTTCCATCAGCCCGCCGCGGTGCTGATCGATCTGGCCACCCTGGAATCGCTGCCGCGTAACGAGATCATCGCGGGCATGGCGGAGATCGTGAAAGCCGGCTTCATCGCCGACCCCGTCATCCTCGACATGATCGAAGCCGATCCCCAGGCCGCCCTCGATCCGACCGGTTCGGTGTTGCCGGAGCTGATCAGGCGCGCGGTCGCGGTCAAGGCCGAGGTCGTCGCCGCTGACGAGAAAGAGTCGGCGCTGCGGGAGATCCTCAACTACGGGCACACGCTGGCGCACGCCATCGAGCGTCGAGAGCGCTACCAATGGCGTCACGGGGCGGCCGTATCGGTCGGCCTGGTCTTCGCGGCGGAGCTGGGGCGCCTCGCCGGGCGACTCGACGACGACACCGCGGAGCGGCACAAGGCCATCCTGACCTCGCTGGGTCTGCCGGTGACCTATGACGCCGACGCGCTGCCGCAGCTCATGGACGCCATGCTGGGTGACAAGAAGACCCGCGCCGGGGTGCTGCGCTTCGTGGTGCTCGACGGCCTGGGCAAGCCGGGCCGGTTGGAAGGCCCCGATCCGTCGCTGCTCGCGGCGGCCTACGCCGAGGTCGCCCGAGCCTAGTTGCGGTCGACCGGGCGGGTCTGGTCGTCGTCGGCAAGCGCCACGGATGAGGTCTGCTGTTCGGTCTCGACGCCGCCGGCCTGTGGCTCGTAGTCGCGATCGTCACGCACCGCGGCGAAGACGTCGGTATCGGCCCGGTCATCGTCGGACTCGCGGCGGCGCGACTGCTTGGGCGCCTTGCGGTCGACCAGCCAGTGCCCGAGCGCGACGCCGATGATGGCGGATACGAACACCAGGAGCGCGGTGAACGCCGCGAACGTCGTGACCTCGTTGATCAGGCCTTCGACGTAGAGGTTCTTGTAGAACACACCGATCAGCCAGGCCACCGCGCCGCTGACCACGCCGGCGAAGAGCCCGGCCAGCAGCCACGCCATCGCCAGGTCGTCACGCCGTTCCGGGTCCGGGTTGTTCCGGGCATCGGCGCGGCCGTCCACATATCCCCACACCAGGACCGCGACCGCGAACAGCGCGACGAGGATCGCGCTGATCAATCCCGCCTTCGTCTCCCACGCGTTGATCATCGCCCCCTGGAGTAACCGAACGATCACCATCAGGGCGGCGAACACCAGTCCGCGCAGCAGCCACTTGCTCATGGGGCCTCACCTTAGCGAGTACCGTCACCCGCTGTGACTATTTCCCAGCGCCGCGACCGGCTGCGTCGCGCCCTGGCAGCCGCCGAACTGGATGCCATGCTGGTATCCGACCTGGTCAACGTCCGTTATCTGTCCGGCTTCACCGGCTCTAACGCTGCCTTACTCGTGTTGGCGGACAGCGAAACGCCGGTGCTTGCCACCGACGGGCGTTATCGCACCCAGGCCGCGCATCAGGCGCCGGACGCCGAGGTCGTCATCGAGCGGGCGTGCGGGCCGCATCTGGCGGGCCTTGCCGCCGCCGCGGGGGTGCGCAAACTCGGCTTCGAGAGCCACGTCGTCACCGTCGACGCGTTCACGGCGCTGGGTAAGGCGGCCGGTGAGCGGTGCGAACTGGTTCGGGCCGCCGGGACCGTGGAGCGTCTGCGGGAGGTCAAGGACGCGGGCGAGATCGCGCTGCTGAGGCTGGCGTGCGAAGCGGCCGACGCGGCGTTGAAGGACCTGGTCGACCGTGGCGGCCTGCGGTCGGGCCGGACCGAGAAGGACGTGCGTAACGAGCTGGAGGCACTGATGCTGGCGCACGGCGCCGACGGTGCGTCGTTCGAGACCATCGTGGCTGCCGGCGCCAACTCGGCGATCCCGCACCACCGGCCCACCGACGCAGTCCTGGCTGCCGGTGACTTCGTCAAGATCGACTTCGGGGCGCTTGTCGCCGGCTACCACTCCGACATGACCCGCACGTTCGTCCTGGCACCGGTCGCGGACTGGCAGCGCGACATCTACACGCTGGTCGCGGACTCACAGCGCGCCGGCCGCGAGGCGCTGGCCCCCGGCGTCGGGCTCAAGGACGTCGACGCAGCATCGCGGCAGGTCATCGCCGATGCCGGCTACGCGGACAACTTCGGACACGGCCTCGGTCACGGGGTCGGCCTGCAGATCCACGAAGCGCCGGGAATCAACGGCTCCGCCGCCGGTACACTGCTTGCTGGCTCCGCGGTGACCGTTGAGCCCGGTGTCTACCTGCCTGACCGCGGCGGTGTCCGCATCGAGGACACGCTCGTGGTGGACACACACCCTGAACTACTTACCCGGTTCCCCAAGGACCTGGTGATCATCTAGCAAGCTAGGAGTACAACCGACCGTGGCATCGACCGCCGACTTCAAGAACGGGCTCGTCCTTCAGATCGACGGCCAGCTGTGGCAGATCATCGAGTTCCAGCACGTCAAGCCCGGCAAGGGGCCTGCGTTCGTGCGGACCAAGCTCAAGAACGTGCTGTCCGGCAAGGTCGTCGACAAGACCTACAACGCCGGTGTGAAGGTGGAGACCGCGACGGTGGACCGCCGCGACGCCACCTACCTCTATCGCGACGGCTCCGATTTCGTGTTCATGGATTCCGAGGACTACGAGCAGAACCCGCTGCCGGAGGCGCTGGTCGGCCGGGCCGCCGGTTTCCTGCTCGAGGGCATGGCCGTGCAGATCGCGTTCCACGACGGCGCGCCGCTGTACCTGGAACTCCCGGTGACCGTGGAGCTGCTGGTCGCCTCGACCGAGCCCGGTCTGCAGGGTGATCGCTCCAGCGCAGGCACCAAGCCCGCGACGCTGGAAACGGGCGCCGAGATCCAGGTGCCGCTGTTCATCAACACCGGTGACAAGCTCAAGGTGGATTCGCGCGACGGCAGCTATCTGGGAAGGGTCAATGCCTGACGCCCGGGCGAGCGAAGCGACGGGGAGTGGCCTCGTCGAGCGAAGCGCAGCGGAGCGACGGGGTGTCTGACCGGATGGGTGACCGCGGGCGGCACCAGGCCCGCAAGCGCGCCGTGGACCTCCTGTTCGAGGCGGAGGCGCGAGGAATCACCCCCGCCGAGGTGGCGGAAGCCCGAAACGCGTTGGCACATCATCAAGCCGACATGGCGCCGCTGAACCCGTACACGGTGACGGTGGCGCGCGGCGTGACCGAACATGCCGCCCACATCGACGACCTGATCTCGGCCCACCTGCAGGGGTGGACCCTGGACCGGCTGCCGGCAGTCGACCGCGCGCTGCTGCGGGTCGCGGTCTGGGAGCTGCTGCACGCCGAGGACGTGCCGGAGCCGGTCGCCGTCGACGAGGCGGTCGAATTGGCCAAGCAGCTGTCCACAGACGATTCCCCGGGCTTCGTCAACGGTGTGCTGGGCCAGGTGATGCTGGTGACGCCGCAGATCCGCGCCGCGGCCGCTGCGGTGCAGGGTGGGCACGACGGCGATAGCGCGACGTAGATGGGTGCGCCGCAGGACTGGGCCCCATACTCCAGCGTGCAGGACGCGGCTCGGGTCTATCTGCGTGACCCCGATCTGGCTCTCGACCAGATCCGTTCCGTGGTCGAGCCGTCGGCGATCAAGTCCTTCGTCATGTCGCGTGGCTTCACCGAGGAGTCGTGGGGTGAGGCGCTCTGGCAGGAGGTGCTCGTCACCGACGGTCACCGGCTGGTCATCTGGCGCGCCGACGACGACGTCTCCAGCACGGCTCCCGGCGGCGATTCGCACCGGATCCTGATGGCGTCGGCGCGGTCGATTCTGTTGTCCACCATCACCGATCAGGTGCTGTCCACCGAGTACGAGGTGCTCGACGACGGCACTCGCCGGCTCGCGGAGGTGAAGCTGCGGATGTACACGCAACTGCTCACCCGGTCACGGCAGAAATCGGCGACCGAGACCGACATCTATTGCGAGTCATTCAGGTTCGTGAAGTCGGTCGACAATGGCGGGCTGGCACAGATGCAGCGGCTACTCCAGTTCGGCAGGGTGTTGTCTCGCTCGATGTAGTGGCGGCGTGTCCGGCGGCGTGAACAAAATGTGCGCAATCTGGACGCGGCTGCGTGCCGCACGGATGGTGGTGGCATGACGGTTTCACCTCACCCGAAGTGCACCCGTCGGCCGCATTGGTCATTGGCCAGGACGTGGTTGCTGCAGCCGGGGCTTCCGGGTTTCGCCGCAGCGGTCTCTGCCGATGCCGATGTGGTCGTCCTCGATATCGAAGACGGACTGCCGGATGCGCAGAAGCCGGCCGGCCGTCGAGCCGTGGCCGACTGGCTGCACGGCGGTGGCGAGGCGTGGGTGAGGATCAGCAGCGCCGGCACGCCGGCCTGGGACGCCGATCTCGGCGAGTTGTCGTCGGCGCCAGGCTTGGCCGGGGTGATACTTGCCAAGACAGAAGCGGCCGACGACGTCGCCGCAACCGCCGCACGGCTGCCTGAGGCCACTCCTCTGGTCGCGCTGGTGGAGTCCGCGCTGGGCGTCGAATCAGCCCTGGAGATCGCGCGCGCACCACGGTGTTCGCGAATCGCGTTCGGGATCGGTGACTTTCGTCGTGATACTGGGATGTCTGCTGATCCGATGGTCCTTGCCTACCCGCGGGCTCGGCTGGTGACGGCCAGTCGCGCTGCCGGGTTGCCCGGACCGATCGACGGGCCGACGCTGCGAGACCAGGCGCGTCACCTCACTCGTGAGACCGAGGTCGCCAAGGCCGCCGGCATGACGGGTCGGCTCTGTCTCGACGTCGGCCACGCCGAGACGATCAACACTCTCCTTAGCCCGTCGGCCTTGGAGATCGACGAGGCCCGAAGCACGCTGGCACGCCTCGATGCGCCGACCGGGCCTTACGACGGCAGCGCCGGGCCCACCCGTGCGCGCGCTGAGGCGCTGCTCGATCTCGCCGCGAAACTGGGTATGCCGTAACGCCTTTGCGTGTCAGGCGGCGGTGCGTGGTTCGAAGGTGATGATGTCGATGCCGAGTTGGCCTTCGATGAGGCTGAGTTGTCGGCGGATGCGTGTTCCGGGCAGTGGTGGGGCGATGGAGTGGTACACCGCGTGGGTGGGGGTGCGAAACTCTGCGGTGTGGTCGCCGTTGCGGTCGGTGGTGGTGACGGTCCAGTCGGGGGCTTCTTTGGTGTAGTTGCAGGCTTGGCACATGCCGAGTCCGTTGAGGGCGGTGGTGGGTCCGCCGTGGCGGTCGGGGGTGGCGTGGTCGTGGTGGCGGATGGGGGCGTTGCAGAACGGGGTGCGGCAGGTTTGGTCGCGCAGCCCGATGAACATCGCGAGGCCTTTGGGGAAGATCCGGGCCCGGGATTCCATCGCTACCAACTGCCCCGACTTTGGGTGGCGGTAGAGCCGTCGCAGGGTGGCTTTGGCGTCCTTGTCGGCGACCGCGTCGCCGGTGAGCTTGCAGGCGAACCCGGCCGGGACCGGGCCGTATCCGTCGAGCCAGGCCGGCTCGGTGTCGTCACCGGCGAGTGTGGTGTCGGCCATGACCAGGTTCAGGGCCACCGACACCGGTGCGGTGACCGCGCGTCCGGTGATCCGTTCGCAGGCGGTGTCGGCCATGATCTGGTTGCGGGAGCGGCCGTCACCGATGGTGTCGGCGTGGCGCTTGAGCGCGGCGTAGGCGCCGACCCCTTGGGATAGGGGGAGCAGCAGGCTGAGGTAGACCATGCCGTTTGCGGCTGGGCGGATGGTGACGCAGCGGTCCTGTTCGGCTTTGGTGATGCGTTCCACCACCGCGGCGACGTCGAGGCGGGCGGCGATCTTCTTGGCTTCGGCTTCGACCCGGTTGTTGCCCCAGTGCTCGAATTTCGCGGTGTCGGCGCATAGTTCGGCGTCGAGCTGCCGGCGATGTTCCACGCTCAGGCACGCCGATTCCCGCACGATGAGGGTGGCCCGCCATTCTGAGAGCGCCCCGCACTCCAGGGCGGCCAGGGTGTGGGGCATCTCCTGGACCAACGCCTGCGCGAACCCGAGGTGCTGGTTGCCTTTCACCGGGGCGTCGCGGCGGGCCAGTGCGATCTCCGAGGCGAGCCCTTTCCCGCGGCGGCGGGCGGGCACTCCCGCCGCCTGCTCGGCCTCGCGGCGCTTGGCCGCCCAGAGTGCGGTGGCCCGGGCCTGCGCCGCGGCTGCGGCGGATTTGAGTCGTTCGCAGCGCTCGACCAGGGCCCGCAACTCCGCCTGCGACGCACCCTCATCGATGTCGAACATACTTTCGAACACGACACCGACGTTACCCCGCCGGTCCGACAAATGCTGTCAACTCTTCTCGAATGTCGGAACTCACCGATCGGAAACGAGGCGGCGCGCGCGTCCTCGCCCGCTTCGTGGCAGAGGACGCCGACGAATCGCTCCGCGCCTTCGAGAATGCGCTCGACGGAACGCTGCCACAGGGACTATCGATAAAGCGCGAGCCGCGCTGCCCGCGGGTGCCGATGGAAGAGTCGTGTCACCCGCCGACGAGGGCGCCGCACGAGGCGCTTCGTTCGTCGGACACCCGCACGGCCCGCGGAGTGACCTCCGAGGCCAGCCTCTCCAACGTCCGATCCGACAACGCCGCTACCCTTGCAGCGCCTGGTACGTGCTGCGCACGAATTTCGGTTGCGCGCTCTGCAGCTTGGCCAGCGACGTGTTGCCGGCGACCGCGGCGGCTGCGTCCGCGGTCAGGTTCGGCAGATTCTGGATCAGGTAGATGAGGATCACGTCGGCCGACGGGTCGGCCTGCCACCACGTCCCGTACGCGCCCGGCCACGAGAACGTGCCGGGTCCGCCCGGTCCGAAGAGCTGACGGGACTTCGCTGGGTCGGTCACCACGGACAGATTGAGGCCGAAGCCGCGGCCGATCCAGAACGGGGCGCCCAGAAAATCATGGCGCTTCTGCTGATCGGTCAGCCGGTCGGTGCGCATCAGCATCACGGACTCCTCGGACAGCACGCGGACCCCGTCGAGTGTGCCGCCGGCCAGCAGCATCCTGGCGAAGCGCAGATAGTCATCGGCCGTCGACCACAGGCCCGCGCCGCCGGTGCAGAACGGGGGATCGACGATGGGGGCCGGCCCCATCACGTCGTGGCGCAACGTGTTGTCCGAGTCGAGCTGGTACATGGTGGCGGCACGGCGGCGGCCGGTGGCTCCGACGTGGAACCCGGTGTCGGACATGCCCAACGGCCCCAGCACACGTTCCTCGAGCACCTGGCTCAACGGCTTGCCCTCGATCCTGGACAGCGCTATGCCGAGCACATCGGTGGCATGGCTGTAGGTCAGACGTTCGCCCGGCTGATGGACCAGTGGCAGCGTCGCGAGTTCGGCGAGCCACCGGTCCTGGTCCTGCCGGGTGGGGAGCTTGCGGTAGGCGTCCGACAGAGGGCCGAGGACCGAGAACATGTAGGCCAGCCCGCTGCGATGGGTCATCAGGTCCTCGACCGTGATGTGCCGCTGGGCGGGCACGGTGCGGTCCAGCGGACCCCGCGGTTCGGCCAGCACGCGCATGTCCGCGAGTTCCGGCAGCCACGTGGCGACGCGGTCGGTGAGTGTGAGCTTGCCCTCTTCGATGAGGGACATCGCCGCTGCCACGGTCACCGGCTTCGTCATCGACGCAATACGAAAAATGGTGTCGCGCTCCATCGGCAGCCGCGCCTCGACATCGCGGTAACCGAGCTCGTTGACCTGCTGCACCTCGCCCGCGTGCCACACCAGCGTCACGGCTCCCGCCAACAGCCCCGCGTCGATCGCGTCGACGATGGAGGCCTTGTTCCGGTCGAGGTTCATCGCGCCAGATTAGGTCAGTGCGCAATGCCGCCACGCGCCGACACCTGCTAAGCTCCCCGCAGTTTCCGACATCCTTTAACGATCCGTCCCGTGAGGCGGAGAAGGAGGTCCGGCTCACTCGTGGGCTCGCCAGATCAGACCGGCTCCGACCGGGAGCTGATGTCCGCAGCGGACGTCAGCCGCACCATCGCTCGCATGGCCCATCAGATCATCGAGAAGACCGCACTCGACGGTTCCGATGCTCCTCGCGTCATCCTTCTGGGCATTCCGACCCGCGGCGTCACCCTCGCCTCCCGGATCGCCCGCAACATCGCCGAATTCAGCGGAGTCGACGTCGCCCACGGCGCCCTGGACACCACGCTTTACCGCGACGACCTCATGAGCAAGCCTCCGCGCGCGCTCGCCTCCACCTCGATCCCCGACGGCGGCATCGACGGTGCGCTGGTGATCCTGGTCGACGACGTGCTCTACACCGGCAGGTCGGTGCGCTCTGCGCTCGACGCGCTCCGCGACCTCGGCCGTCCCAAGGCCGTGCAACTGGCGGTGCTGGTGGACCGCGGACACCGCGAGCTGCCGATCCGCGCCGACTACGTCGGCAAGAACGTGCCGACATCGCGCGCCGAGAACGTCAAGGTGCGGCTCACCGAGGACGACGGTCACGACGGCGTCCACATCGCACCGTACGGAGGCCCTCCAAGGTGAAGCACCTGCTGACCGCGGCCGATCTCAGCCGCGACGACGCCACCGCGATCCTCGACAACGCCGACCGGTTCCGCGAGGCACTGGTGGGCCGCGAGGTGAAGAAGCTGCCCACGCTGCGGGGCCGCACCATCATCACGATGTTCTACGAGAACTCCACCAGGACCCGGGTGTCGTTCGAGGTGGCGGGCAAGTGGATGAGCGCTGACGTCATCAACGTCAGCGCCTCGGGATCGTCTGTCTCCAAAGGGGAGTCGCTGCGCGACACCGCGCTGACGCTGCGCGCGGCCGGCGCCGACGCCCTGATCATCCGTCATCCCGCCTCGGGGGCGGCACAGCAGCTCGCCGAGTGGACGGTCGACGAACACGGTGGACCGTCGGTCATCAACGCCGGCGACGGCACCCACGAACATCCCACCCAGGCTCTGCTCGACGCGTTGACCATCCGGCAGCGGCTCGGGTCGATCGAGGGCAAGCGCGTCGTGATCGTCGGTGACGTGCTGCACAGCCGGGTGGCGCGTTCCAACGTGGCGCTGCTGAACACCCTCGGCGCCGAGGTGGTGCTCGTCGCTCCGCCCACGCTGCTGCCTGTCGGTGTCGCGGGGTGGCCGGTCACGGTCTCCCACGACCTGGATGCCGAACTGCCGCTGGCCGACGCGGTGCTGATGCTTCGGGTACAGGCCGAACGGATGAACGGCGGCTTCTTCCCGTCGGCACGCGAGTATTCGGTGCGCTACGGATTGTCCGAGAAGCGGCAGTCACAGCTGGCCGAACATACCGTCGTACTGCACCCCGGTCCGATGATGCGCGGCATGGAGATCGCCTACTCCGTGGCGGACTCATCGCAATCGGCTGTGCTGCAACAGGTTTCCAATGGTGTCCACGTGCGCATGGCGGTGCTCTTCCACCTGCTCGTCGGCGCAGAAGAGGAAGCGATCAGCGCATGACGGTAGTGAGAGGGGTGCTCCTCTACGGCGAGGGCGACCCGGTCGACGTGCGGATCGCCGACGGGCAGATCGCCGAGATCGGGGAGCGGCTCGACGCGCCGGCGGGCACAGAGACCATCGACTGCACCGGTCAGATCATGCTGCCCGGCTTCGTCGACCTGCACACCCATCTGCGCGAGCCCGGCCGCGAGTACGCCGAGGACATCGAAACCGGTTCGGCTGCGGCGGCTCTCGGTGGGTACACGGCTGTTTTCGCCATGGCCAACACCGATCCGGTCGCCGACTCCGCGGTGGTGACCGACCACGTGTGGCACCGCGGGCAGCAGGTCGGACTCGTCGACGTGCATCCCGTCGGGGCGGTGACCGTCGGCCTCAAGGGCAAGCAGCTCACCGAGATGGGCCTGATGGCCGCGGGCGTGGGCCAGGTCAGGATGTTCTCCGACGACGGTGTGTGCGTGGATGATCCGCTGGTCATGCGCCGTGCCCTGGAGTACGCGTCCGGTCTCGGTGTGCTGATCGCCCAGCACGCCGAGGAGCCACGACTGACGGTCGGTGCTGTCGCGCACGAAGGCCCCAATGCCGCGCGCCTCGGGCTGGCGGGGTGGCCGCGCGCCGCGGAGGAGTCGATCGTCGCGCGGGACGCTCTGCTGGCACGGGACGCCGGAGCCCGGGTGCACATCTGCCACGCCTCGACGGCGGGCAGCGTGGAGCTGGTCCGCTGGGCCAAGGAGCAGGGGATCTCGATCACCGCCGAGGTCACGCCCCACCACCTACTGCTCGACGACGCCCGGCTGCAGACCTACGACGGGCGCAATCGCGTGAATCCGCCGCTGCGAGAAGCCAGCGACGCGATCGCCCTGCGTCAGGCCCTCGCCGACGGCGTGATCGACTGTGTGGCCACCGATCACGCCCCGCACGCCGCCCACGAGAAGATGTGCGAGTTCGCCAACGCCCGGCCCGGCATGCTCGGGCTGCAGACCGCGCTGTCGGTGGTCGTGGAGACGATGGTGAACCCCGGCCTGCTGACCTGGCGCGATGTCGCCCGCGTGATGAGTGAGGCCCCTGCCCGCATCGTCGGGCTGCCCGATCAGGGCAGGCCGCTTGAGGTGGGGGAGCCGGCGAACCTGACGGTGATCGATCCCGCCGCACGCTGGACGGTGACGGGGCCGGCGCTGGCCAGCCGTTCGGACAACACCCCGTACGAGGATATGGAGCTGCCCGGTGTCGTCACAGTGACGATGCTCCGTGGCACGGTCACCGCCCGCGACGGGAAGGCGGGCACGTGAACACCCCGACGCTGGTCATCTCCCTGGTCATGGCGGGCATACTCGTCGTGCTGATCGCGGTGCTGATCCAGGCGATGATGCGCGGGTGGCGCCACCGCATCGAGCGGCAGGTCCAGATCGTCGGCACCCTGCCGTCGCTGCCCGACACCGTCGGACCTGTGCTCATCCCGCCGATCAAAGGCCTCTATGTCGGCAGCACCCTGGTGCCGCACTGGAACGACCGGGTCGCCGCGGGTGATCTCGGGTTCCGGGCCAAGGCTGTGCTCACCCGCTACCCCGAAGGAATCATGGTGCAGCGCACTGGGTCCGGTCCGATCTGGATACCTGAGGATGCCGTCGCCGACATCCGTACCGAGAAGCGGCTTGCCGGCAAAGCGCTCACCCATGAAGGCATCCTGGCGATCCGCTGGCGGCTGCCGTCGGGCGTCGAGATCGAAACCGGGTTCCGCGCCGACGACCGTCGTGATTACTCGAAATGGCTCCCGGAGGAAGTGGCATGACAAGCGTGCAGGCACAGAATGCGGTGTTGGTGCTGGAGGACGGCCGGGTCTTCACCGGCACTCCGTTCGGCGCGACCGGCGAAACCCTCGGTGAGGCCGTCTTCTCGACCGGGATGTCGGGCTATCAGGAGACCCTGACCGACCCGAGCTATCACCGGCAGATCGTGATCGCCACCGCACCGCAGATCGGCAACACCGGCTGGAACACCGAGGACAGCGAGAGCCGCGGTGACAAGATCTGGGTCGCCGGCTACGCCGTGCGGGATCCCTCGCCGCGCGCGTCGAACTGGCGGGCCAGCGGCACGTTGGATGACGAGCTGCGGCGGCAGGGCATCGTCGGCATCGCAGGCATCGACACCCGCGCGGCGGTGCGGCACCTGCGCAGCCGAGGCTCGATGAAGGCCGGCGTGTTCAGCGGTGCCGCTGCGGGCGCCCCCGTCGACGAGTTGGTGGCGCGCGTGCGCGGGCAGGGGGCCATGCTGGGCGCCGACCTGGCGGGCGAGGTCAGCACGGACACCGACTACGTGGTGGAACCCGAAGGGACGCACCGGTTCACCGTTGCCGCGCTGGACCTCGGCATCAAGACGAACACACCGCGCAACTTCGCCGCGCGCGGGATCCGCAGCGTGGTGCTTCCGTCCGCGGCGACCTTCGACCACATCGCCGATCTCAAACCCGACGGCGTCTTCCTGTCGAACGGGCCGGGCGACCCGGCCACCGCCGACCACATCGTCGGCGTCACCCGTGACGTCCTGAACGCCGGAATCCCGCTGTTCGGCATCTGCTTCGGCAACCAGATTCTGGGCCGGGCGCTGGGCCTGGGCACCTACAAGATGGTGTTCGGCCATCGCGGCATCAACATCCCGGTGATGGACCATGCCACCGGCCGGGTCGCGATCACCGCCCAGAACCACGGGTTCGCCTTGGAAGGTGAAGCCGGCCAGACGTTCGATACCGACTTCGGTCGGGCCGAGGTCAGCCACACCTGCGCCAACGACGGTGTGGTGGAAGGGGTTCGGCTGTCCAACGGCCGGGCCTTCTCGGTGCAGTACCACCCGGAGGCTGCCGCGGGCCCGCGGGACGCCGAGTACCTGTTCGACCAGTTCGTCGACCTGATGGCAGGAAACAAGTAGATGCCGCGTCGCCCAGATCTCAACCACGTCCTGGTCATCGGCTCCGGGCCGATCATCATCGGTCAGGCCTGCGAGTTCGACTATTCCGGCACCCAGGCCTGCCGTGTGCTGCGGGCCGAGGGCCTGCAGGTCAGCCTCGTCAACTCCAACCCGGCGACGATCATGACCGACCCGGAGTACGCCGACCACACCTATGTCGAGCCCATCACCGCCGAGTTCGTCGAGAAGATCTTCGCCCAGCAGGCCGAGCGCGGCAACAAGATCGACGCGCTGCTGGCCACCCTCGGCGGGCAGACGGCGCTCAACACCGCGGTCAAGCTGTACGAGAACGGTGCCCTCGACAGGTACGGCGTCGAGCTGATCGGCGCGGACTTCGACGCCATCCAGCGCGGCGAGGACCGGCAGAAGTTCAAGGACATCGTCGCCAAGGTGGGCGGTGAGTCGGCCAAATCCCGCGTCTGTTTCACGATGGACGAGGTGCGGGACACCGTCGCCGAGCTCGGACTGCCCGTCGTGGTGCGGCCGAGCTTCACGATGGGCGGACTCGGCTCCGGCATGGCGTATTCGGCCGAGGACGTGGACCGGATGGCCGGCGAGGGTCTGGCGGCCTCCCCGTCGGCGAACGTGCTGATCGAAGAGTCCATCTACGGGTGGAAGGAGTACGAGCTCGAGCTGATGCGCGACGGCCGCGACAACGTCGTGGTGGTGTGCTCGATCGAGAACTTCGACCCGATGGGCGTCCACACCGGCGACTCGGTGACCGTCGCACCGGCGATGACGCTGACCGACCGCGAGTACCAGGTGATGCGCACCCTGGGTATCGACATCCTGCGCGAGGTCGGCGTGGACACCGGCGGCTGCAACATCCAGTTCGCCGTCAACCCCAAAGACGGCAGGCTCATCGTCATCGAGATGAACCCGCGGGTGTCCCGCTCCAGTGCGCTGGCATCGAAGGCCACCGGGTTCCCGATCGCCAAGATCGCCGCCAAGCTGGCCATCGGCTACACCCTCGACGAGATCGTCAACGACATCACCAAGGAAACGCCTGCCTGCTTCGAACCCACGCTGGACTACGTGGTGGTCAAGGCGCCACGGTTCGCGTTCGAGAAGTTCCCCGGTGCCGACGCGACGCTGACCACCACCATGAAGTCGGTGGGCGAGGCGATGTCGTTGGGCCGCAACTTCGTCGAAGCCCTCGGCAAGGTGATGCGCTCGCTGGAGACCGGCAGGGCAGGCTTCTGGACCGGTACGGAACCTTTGGGGGACGTAGCCGATGTCCTCGACCGGCTGCGCACCCCCACCGACGGCCGGCTCTACGACATCGAGTACGCGTTGCGCCTCGGCGCCGGTGTCGAACAGGTCGCCGAGGCATCCGGTGTCGATCCGTGGTTCGTCGAGCAGATCAAAGGGCTGGTCGATCTGCGCGCCGAGCTGGTCGACGCCCCGGTGCTCGACGGTGAACTGCTGCGCCGCAGCAAGCACAGCGGGCTCTCCGACGGTCAGATCGCGGCGCTGCGGCCGGAGCTGGCGGGTGAGATGGGGGTGCGGGCGCTGCGCCAGCGGCTCGGCATCCACCCGGTGTACAAGACCGTCGACACCTGCGCCG
The DNA here is from genome assembly GCF_900637195.1 of Mycolicibacterium aurum. NCBI lineage: Bacteria > Bacillati > Actinomycetota > Actinomycetes > Mycobacteriales > Mycobacteriaceae > Mycobacterium > Mycolicibacterium aurum. The sequence continues at coordinate 2,595,455 of NZ_LR134356.1, forward strand.
CCGAGTTCGAGGCCAAGACGCCCTATCACTACAGCAGTTACGAGCTGGACCCCGGAGCCGAAACCGAGGTGGCACCCCAGGTCGACCGACCGAAGGTACTGATCCTCGGGTCGGGCCCCAACCGCATCGGGCAGGGCATCGAGTTCGACTACAGCTGTGTGCACGCCGCGACCACGCTGAGCCAGGCGGGGTTCGAGACGGTGATGATCAACTGCAACCCGGAGACGGTGTCCACCGACTACGACACCGCTGACCGGCTGTACTTCGAGCCGCTGACGTTCGAGGACGTCCTCGAGGTCTATTACGCCGAGCAGGCGTCGGGCCAGGGCGGGCCCGGCGTCGTCGGCGTCATCGTCCAGCTCGGCGGGCAGACACCCCTCGGGCTGGCCGAGCGGCTGGAGAAGGCCGGGGTGCCCATCGTCGGCACCAAGCCCGAAGCCATCGATCTGGCCGAAGACCGCGGCGAGTTCGGTGAGGTGCTGCGCCGCGCCGGCCTACCCGCACCGCGGTTCGGCATGGCGACCAGCTTCGACCAGGCCCGCCGGATCGCAGCCGACATCGGCTACCCGGTGCTGGTCCGGCCGTCCTACGTGCTGGGCGGGCGCGGGATGGAGATCGTCTACGACGAGCAGACTCTCGAGGGCTACATCACCCGGGCCACCCAGCTCTCACCCGAGCACCCCGTCCTGGTGGACCGATTCCTCGAAGATGCGATCGAGATCGACGTCGACGCACTGTGCGACGGCACCGAGGTGTACATCGGCGGCGTCATGGAACACATCGAGGAAGCCGGCATCCACTCCGGCGACTCGGCCTGCGCGCTGCCCCCGGTGACGCTGGGCCGCAGTGACATCGAGGCGGTGCGCCGCGCCACCGAGGCCATCGCGTTCGGCGTCGGCGTCGTCGGACTGCTCAACGTGCAGTACGCCCTCAAGGACGATGTGCTCTACGTGTTGGAAGCGAATCCGCGGGCCAGCCGGACCGTGCCGTTCGTGTCCAAGGCCACCGCTGTTCCGCTGGCCAAGGCGTGTGCCCGGATCATGCTGGGCGCCACCATCGCGCAGCTGCGCGAGGAAGGTGTTCTGGCTGCCTCCGGCGACGGGGGGACCACTGCCCGCAACGCCCCGGTCGCCGTCAAGGAAGCGGTGCTGCCCTTCCACCGGTTCCGCAAGGCCGACGGAAGCCAGATCGATTCGTTGCTCGGCCCGGAGATGAAGTCCACCGGCGAAGTCATGGGTATCGACCGCGACTTCGGTAGCGCGTTCGCCAAGAGCCAGACCGCCGCGTACGGGTCGCTGCCCGCCAGCGGCACGGTGTTCGTGTCGGTCGCGAACCGGGACAAGCGCTCACTGGTGTTCCCGGTCAAGCGCCTCGCCGACCTCGGCTTCAAGATCCTCGCCACCGAGGGCACTGCGGAGATGTTGCGCCGCAACGGGATTCCGTGCGACGAGGTGCGCAAGCATTTCGAAGAACCCAGCCCTGACCGGCCTGCGCTGTCCGCGGTCGACGCGATCAAGGCCGGCGAGATCGACATGGTGATCAACACCCCGTACGGCAACTCCGGCCCACGCATCGACGGCTACGAGATCCGGTCCGCCGCGGTGTCGATGAACATCCCGTGCGTGACCACCGTGCAGGGCGCCTCAGCGGCGGTGCAGGGCATCGAGGCGGGGATCCGCGGAGACATCGGCGTGATGTCGCTGCAGGAACTCCACAGCACGCTGGGGTCCTGAGGGTGGGCGGCTTCGGTGACCGCCTGTCCGCCGCGATGGCGCAGCGGGGGCCGCTGTGCCTCGGCATCGACCCGCACACCGAGTTGCTGCACGCGTGGGGTCTGGGCGCCGACCCGGACGGCCTTGCGCGGTTCAGCGATCTCTGTGTGACCGCGTTCGAGGGTTTCGCGGTGGTCAAACCCCAGGTGGCGTTCTTCGAGGCCTACGGTTCGGCCGGTTTCGCGGTGCTGGAGCGCACGATCGCCGCACTGCGCGAGGCGGGTGTGCTGGTGCTCGCCGATGCCAAGCGCGGCGACATCGGCTCGACGATGGCCGCATACGCCGATGCCTGGGCGGGCGATTCGCCGTTGGCCGCCGATGCCGTGACAGCCTCGCCCTACCTGGGGTTCGGGTCGCTGCAACCGCTGCTGGACACCGCGCGCCGACATGACCGGGGAGTCTTCGTCCTCGCCGCGACATCCAACCCCGAAGGCGCGTCGGTGCAGCGCGCCGCCACCGACGGCCGGACCGTGGCCCAGTCGATCGTGGACGACGCCGCGGCGCTGAATGCGGCGGAGCGGAACGGCTCGGTCGGGGTGGTGGTCGGGGCGACGCTGACCGATCCGCCGGATCTCCGCGAGTTCAACGGGCCCGTGCTGGTACCCGGCGTCGGGGCTCAGGGTGGCCGTCCCGAGACGCTGGCCGGCCTCGGAGGTGCCCGGCCGGGGCACCTGTTGCCCGCCGTGTCGCGCGAGGTGCTGCGGGCCGGACCGGACGTGGCCGCGCTGCGCGGCGCCGCGGAACGGATGCGCGACGCCGTCGCGTACCTCGCCCGCTCCGTGTGACGCCGATTGACTGACCGTCGAGGTCACACGGACGCCGTTACCGGCTCGAAGCCGTTCCGCGACACGCCCGACATTGCGATGACCAGCGAAAATTCTCAGATCCGCGCACCCGGGGGTTCTCCGTCCGGGCTTCCGGCGGGGCGGAAAATGCGCTGCGGCCGCCGAGATCGCGCGAACACCCCGGATATGCAGGCGTTTTAGCGACGGCCGGGGTCGCTGGAGAAGCGAGCGACCCGCCGGCTCCCACGTCCGCGACAATCCGGCAGCGCGCTACACGCTGGGCTTTTGACGCCGTAACCGGGGGGTGGGGTTAGCTTTCGTCAGCGTGCGTGGGTACGGTCGTCCACGCTGGCTGGTTCTGGTTCCGCCACTACCAGCCGAGACAAATCAGTAATGGTGACGAAGACGGAGGAACCCGTGGCCCTTCCCCAGTTGACCGACGAACAGCGCGCGGCAGCGTTGGAGAAGGCTGCTGCCGCACGGCGAGCACGTGCCGAGCTCAAAGACCGGCTCAAGCGCGGCGGCACCAACCTCAAGCAGGTCCTGAAGGATGCCGAGACCGACGAGGTCTTGGGCAAGATGAAGGTCTCCGCACTGCTGGAGGCTCTGCCCAAGGTCGGCAAGGTCAAGGCGCAGGAGATCATGACCGAGCTGGAGATCGCTCCGACGCGCCGTCTGCGTGGTCTGGGAGATCGTCAGCGCAAGGCATTGTTGGAAAAGTTCGACTTCACCTCCTAAGAGAGGTTGTGAGCGAAGGTAGCGGGTCGGACGGCACACCCAGGGCTACGGTCCTGGTGCTGTCCGGCCCGTCTGCCGTTGGTAAGTCCACCGTCGTCCGGTGCCTGCGGGAACGCATTCCCGACCTGCACTTCAGTGTGTCGGTGACCACGCGGGCCCCCCGCCCGGGCGAGGTAGACGGCGTGGACTACACGTTCGTGACGGCAGAAGAGTTTCAGCAGCTCATCGACGACGGCGCCCTGCTGGAATGGGCGGACATCCACGGCGGACTGCATCGTTCCGGAACCCCCGCCGCACCCGTGCGGGCGGCCGCGGCAGCCGGTCGGCCGGTCCTGATCGAGGTCGACCTCGCGGGCGCGCGCGCAGTCAAGAAGGCCATGCCCGAGGCGATCTCGGTCTTTCTGGCCCCTCCGAGCTGGGACGCGCTCGAACAGCGGCTGCTCTCGCGCGGCACCGAAACGCCGGAGGTGATGGCGCGGCGCCTGCAGACCGCCAGGGCGGAGCTGGCCGCTCAAGGCGACTTCGACGAAGTCGTGGTCAACAGTCAATTGGAGTCTGCCTGCGCAGAATTGGTATCCTTGCTGGTGGCCCGCACGCCGGTGCCCCGCGATCACCCTTGATCGTCGCCCCGCACGATCCGTAAAGCTCGTCAAAACCGCCAGGAGAACCTCTCTGTGAGCACCCCGCACGCCGACACGCGGCTGGCCGCCGTGGACATCGATCCGACCGCTGCCAGCGCCTACGACACGCCGTTGGGCATCACCAACCCGCCCATTGACGAGTTGCTGGACCGCGCGTCGAGCAAGTATGCGCTGGTGATCTACGCCGCCAAGCGCGCCCGGCAGATCAACGACTACTACAACCAGCTCGGTGACGGCATCCTCGAATACGTCGGTCCGCTGGTCGAGCCCGGTCTGCAGGAGAAGCCGCTCTCGATCGCGATGCGCGAGATCCACGGAGACCTCCTCGAGCACACCGAGGGCGAGTAGCAGCGGCTCCGCCATGTCGGGTCGCAAGCGGATCATCGTCGGTGTCGCCGGCGGCATCGCCGCCTACAAGGCGGCGACGGTGGTTCGTCAGCTCACCGAGGCCGGACATTCCGTCCGCGTCATTCCGACCGAGTCCGCCCTGCGGTTCGTCGGGGCCGCGACCTTCGAGGCGCTCTCGGGTAATCCGGTACACACCGGGGTCTTCGAGGACGTCCACGAGGTTCCGCACGTCCGGATCGGGCAGGGAGCCGACCTCGTGGTCGTCGCCCCGGCCACCGCGGACCTGCTGGCACGCGCGGCGATCGGCCGCGCCGATGACCTACTGACTGCAACTCTGCTGACCGCCCGGTGCCCGGTGCTCTACGCGCCGGCCATGCACACCGAGATGTGGCTTCACCCCGCGACCACCGACAATGTGGCGACGCTGCGGCGTCGCGGCGCGGTCGTGATGGAGCCGGCGTCCGGCCGGCTGACCGGGGCAGACACCGGTCCGGGCCGCCTGCCCGAGGCCGAGGAGATCACCACGCTGGCTCAGCTGCTGCTGGCGCGGGCCGACGCGTTGCCCCACGATCTGAGTGGGGTGAAAGTGCTGGTGACCGCGGGCGGTACCCGTGAGCCGATCGATCCCGTGCGCTTCATCGGCAACCGCAGCTCCGGCAAGCAGGGCTATGCGATGGCCCGGGTGATGGCCCAGCGGGGTGCCGACGTGACACTGATCGCGGGCAACACGGCAGGTCTGATCGACCCTGCCGGTGTGCACGTCACCCACGTGGGGTCGGCGGCGCAGCTCCGCGACGCCGTGTCCAAGCACGCTCCGGAGGTCAACGTGCTGGTGATGGCAGCCGCTGTCGCGGACTTCCGTCCGGCCCACCTGGCGACCAGCAAGATCAAGAAGGGGCCCGCCGGCGAGGGCGAGCCGACCATCGAGCTGATCCGCAACGACGACGTGCTCGCGACCGCGGTGCGCGCGCGCCACGACGGTCAGCTGCCCAATATGCAGGCCATCGTCGGTTTCGCCGCCGAGACAGGGGACGCCAACGGCGACGTCCTCTTCCACGCGCGAGCCAAGCTGAAGCGCAAAGGCTGCGACCTGCTGGTGGTCAACGCCGTCGGCGAGAACCGCGCCTTCGAGGTCGACCACAACGACGGCTGGCTGCTGTCGGCCGACGGATCCGAGTCCGCGCTGGAGCACGAGTCGAAGACCGTGATCGCGAGCCGTATTGTGGACGCGATCGTGGCTTTCCTGCATTCCGGTAGCGGGTAACGGGGGATTTCATACTGCGCATAAGGGTTGCGCACATGGGGGGCGCACGCTTGGGTGCAACAGGACCCGCGTGGGCCGCGACATCGGTGATAAATATAAATTGACTGTCTACCTATTTCGGGGTGTTCCCGAGTGGAAGGAATCGGACGTGAGTGAAGCTCGGCTGTTTACCAGTGAGTCGGTGACCGAGGGGCATCCCGACAAGATCTGTGACGCCATCAGCGACTCGGTGCTCGACGCGTTGCTCGCCGACGACCCGAAGTCCCGCGTTGCAGTGGAGACACTGGTGACGACCGGTCAGGTGCACGTCGTCGGCGAGGTCACCACCTCCGCCAAGAGCGCGTTCGCCGACATCACCAACACCGTCCGCGAGCGGATCCTGGAGATCGGCTACGACCACTCCGACAAGGGTTTCGACGGCCTCACCTGCGGTGTGAACATCGGCATCGGCGCTCAGTCACCCGATATCGCCCAGGGTGTCGACACCGCGCACGAGACTCGCGTCGAAGGCGCGGGCGACCCGCTCGACGCCCAGGGCGCCGGCGACCAGGGCCTGATGTTCGGCTACGCCATCGCCGACACCCCCGAGCTGATGCCGCTGCCGATCGCCCTCGCACACCGGTTGTCCCGCAAGCTGACCGACGTCCGCAAGAACGGCACACTGGACTACCTGCGTCCGGACGGCAAGACCCAGGTCACCGTGCAGTACGACGGCACCACCCCGGTGCGGCTCGACACCGTGGTGCTGTCCACACAGCACGCCGACGGCATCGACCTCGACGCGCAGCTGACCCCGGACATCAAGGCGCAGGTCATCGACACGGTGCTCGCCGAGCTGGGTCACGAGACGTTGGACATCTCCAACCCCCGCATCCTGGTCAACCCGACCGGCAAGTTCGTCCTCGGCGGCCCCATGGGCGACGCCGGATTGACCGGCCGCAAGATCATCGTCGACACCTACGGCGGGTGGGCCCGCCACGGCGGCGGTGCGTTCTCCGGCAAGGATCCGTCCAAGGTGGACCGCTCGGCGGCCTACGCGATGCGCTGGGTGGCCAAGAACGTCGTGGCCGCAGGCTTGGCGCAGCGCGTCGAGGTGCAGGTGGCCTACGCCATCGGCAAGGCGGCGCCGGTCGGCCTGTTCGTCGAGACCTTCGGCTCGGAGACCGTTGATCCGCTGAAGATCGAAAAGGCCATCGGCGAGGTGTTCGACCTGCGCCCCGGCGCGATCATCCGTGACCTGGATCTGCTGCGCCCCATCTACGCACCCACGGCGGCGTACGGCCACTTCGGCCGCACCGACATCGAGCTTCCCTGGGAGCAGCTCAACAAGGTCGACGACCTCAAGGCTGCCGTCTGATCGAGGCGTCATCGGACGCCTGAGCGGAGAAGGCGTAGTCGTCGATCGGGAATCGGCGGCTGCGCCAGTATGCCTCGACGGTGCTGGCCGGACGCAGCGGCACATCGCCGTGCTGGTCGAAGTAGTAGCTGTTGGCCAGCCGGCAGGAATCCTGCCAGAAGATCTGCCGGTGCCGTTTGCGCATCATCTCGGCGAAGTAGCGGTCGTTGGCGTCGCGGCGCACCTCGACCCGATACGCGTGCCGGCTGCGGGCAGCGTCGATGCAGCGCACGATGTGGCGCGTCTGGGCCTCGATCAGGGCGAAGTACGACGAGCCGACGTACCCGTACGGGCCGAACACGGTGAAGAAATTCGGGAAGCCCGGGATGCTGATCCCTTCGTAGGCCTGCAGCCGGTGCTCGTTCCAGAAGTCGGCAAGACGGCCGCCACCTGGCCCGGTCACCGGGAACGTCGGCACGTTCTCGGTGTCGAGCACTCTGAAACCGGTCGCCAGGATCAGCACATCGACGTCGTGCACGGTGCCGTCACGCGTAACCGCGCCCGATTCGGTGATCTCGTCGATCGGCTCGGTGACCAGGTCGACGTTGTCGCGGTTGAACGTCGACAGATACGTGTTGTGGAAGCCCGGGCGCTTGCAGCCGACCGCGTACCGCGGCGTCAGCTTGTCCCTGACCACGGGATCGTCAACCTGCTTGCGCAGGTAGGCCTTTCCGACGGCGCCCATCCGCTTGGCCATCGGATTGAGTGTGAAGTACTGCGCCGCCAACGGGAATGTCAGCTCGACATAGGCCTGGCTGACCAGACGCTGCACCGTCTTGCCGAACGGTATCCGCATGGCCGCCTTCGCCATCCTCGACAGCGGGACGTCGAACTTCGGGAAGCACCAGATGGGCGTGCGCTGAAAGACGGTGAGCCGCTCGACGATCGGTGCGATCTCGGGGACCACCTGGACCGCCGACGCGCCGGTGCCGATGATCGCGACACGCGTGCCCGACAGGTCCTGCCCGTGGTCCCAGCGCGCGGTGTGCATCGTCACACCGGCAAACGAATCAAGCCCCGGGATGTCGGGCGGCTTGGGGACTGCCAACACACCGCTGGCGTTGACCAGAAACCGGGCGGTCACGGTGCTGTGCCGGCCCGATGAATCCAGCGTCACGCGCCAGAAGCTCTGTGTCTCATCGAATTCCGCGCCGGATACGGTAGTCCCGAAACGGATCCTGGGCCGCAACCCGTACTTGTCGACACAGTGGGCGGCATAGTTGCGCAGCTCGCGGCCGGGCGCGTACGTGCGTGACCAGGCCGAGCTCTGCTCGAACGAGAACTGGTAGGAGAACGACGGGATGTCCACCGCGATGCCGGGGTAGGTGTTCCAGTACCACGTGCCGCCGGGTTCGTCGCCGGCTTCGATGACGAGGTAGTCGGTCATGCCGGACCGGTCCAGTGCGATGGCCGTCCCGATACCGGAGAACCCGGCACCGACGATCACCGTGTGGTAATCGGGCGCGGCGTGCTCAGGTGCGGTCATGGGGGCCTCCGAGACCGACGATATCGCCAGCCGGGCCGGTCTCCCGCGTGATTAGTCGGTTCGGTCCGCCAACGCCGCGCGCAGCGCGTTCACCCCGCGGTCGGTGGCTTCGGTGGCGGCGGGCACGATGCCCGCATAGCCGAGGTATCCGTGAACCAACGACTCGGCGTTGTGCACCTCGACCGGTACCCCGGCCGCGGCGAGAAGCTCGCCATACCGGACGCCGTCGTCACGCAGCGGATCGTGGCCGGCGACAGCGATGTAGGCCGGCGGCAACCCCGCCAGCTCACCGCGTGCGGGGACCAACGTGACGGGTGGGTCCGACAGGTCGGTGTCGCCGACGTACCAGCGGCTGAAGCCCTTGCACGAAGCGAGGTCGAGGATCGGTGCGTGTGCGTTCTCGGTGAACGACGGCAGTGAGGTGTCGAACGTCGTCGACGGGTACCAGAGCAGCTGGAACCGCAGCGGGATCCCGGCGTCGCGGGCGGACTGGGCGACCACGGCGGCGAGATTGCCGCCGGCGGAGTCACCGGCCACGGCCAGACGTCCCGCGTCGATCCCGATCTCGGCGGCATTGTCGACGACCCACCGTGTGGCCGCCCAGGCGTCGTCGACGGCGGCCGGGAAAGGATGCTCGGGCGCAAGGCGGTAATCGATCGCCACGACGACGGCTTGGGCGCCCGCCGCATGGATGCGTGCCTGGCCGTCATAGGTGTCCAGGTCGCCGACGGTCCAGCCGCCGCCGTGGATGAACACCACGGCGGGCAGTACCGGAGCCTCCGACGGCGGACGGTAGATCCGCAGTGGAAGCGGGCCGCCCGGGCCCTCGATCACGCGGTCCTCGGTGGTGACCTCCGGGAGGATCGGGCTGCGGGGCAACTCGTTGAACCGTTGACGCGCCGATTCGGGTCCACCATCGATGGTCAGCTGGAACGGAACGGCGTCGAGCACCGCCTGCAGCACGGGATCCAACTCAGCCATGGCACACACCGTACCGGGGGACGTAGCCGCCAATTACCGTGCCGTTTCCCCGACAATGAGCCCACTTCGACAAGTGAGGATGCGGGCATGGGCACGATGGCGGGCCGTCCAGGATCTGTTGCCGGTCAGGCGCGGCCGATCTCCCTGGCGCCGCTGACGGTCCTCGAGCTCACCCCGCCAGAGCTCGTGGCGTGCGCAGCCGACGCCGGATATGACGGTGTGGGGCTGCGGCTCATCCGGGCCACCGACGACGAGCCGGTGCTGCCGACACTCGGGCAGACCCCGATGATCCGCGAGACGCGCCGACGCCTCGACGACACCGGCGTGTTCCTGCTGGACATCGAGGTGCTCCGGCTCCGACCCGACACGAATGTCCGCGACGACTTCGGTGCCTTCCTGGAGACCGGGGCATACCTTGGTGCGCAACAGATCCTGGTGACCGGTAACGATCCCGACCACGCCCGGCTGGCCGACAATCTGGCCGAACTCGGCGAATTCGCCCACGGTTTCGGGTTGACCCCGAACCTGGAGCCGATGCCCTGGACCGACGTCCGTGACCTGCGCGAGGCAGCGCTGATCGTGCGGCGATGTCACGGCAGCGGCGTCGGGGTCCTCGTCGACGCCATCCACTACGACCGCGCGCTGGCCACCGCCGAGGACCTGCGGGCGCTGCCTCCGGAGTGGACGCGGTACGTGCAGATCTGTGATGCGCTGCTGCCGCGACCGACCTCGGTGGACGAGCTACGCTTCCAGGGCCGTAACGCCCGGCTGTTCCCCGGTCAGGGAAGCATCGACCTGGTGCCGATGCTCCGAGCGCTGCCGTCGGTGCCTGTCAGTGTCGAGGCGCCGGTCCAGTGGACTGCTCCCGCCGCGGTCCGGGCCCGCGCCGCGCTGCGGGCCGCGCGCGACGTGGTGTCGGCCGCGGACAGAGACCGGTCTCAACTGACCGCCTGACCGGTTTAGTAGGTTTCTCCGCGTGGCAACGACGCAGCGACGGGCCCTACCTGCGGTGCTGCGCGCCCACACGCTGTGGAGTGCCGCCATGGTGGTGGCCGCCGGCTACGGCGTCTTCCTGATCGTCGTGGCGATGCGCGTGCCGCCCGGCGCGGAGCTGACCGGCCAGTTCGGCCTGCAGCCCGCGGTGAAGGCGTCGGCTGCGGTGCTGCTCGCAGTCGCGGCGCTCGCCCACCCCATCGCCCGGGAGCGCCGCTGGCTCGTCGCTGCCCTGGTGTTCTCCGCCGCGGGGGATTACCTGCTGGCGATGCCCTGGTGGGAACCGTCATTCGTGCTGGGCCTGGCGGCGTTCCTGATCGCGCACCTGTGCTTCCTGGCCGCGCTGTTCCCCCTGGCGCGGTCGTCGCGGCCGTCGCGCGCGCGCCTCACCGCAGTCGCGGTGACGGCGGTGGCCTGTGTGGCGCTGCTGGTGTGGTTCTGGCCGCGGCTCCTCGAACAGGCGATGGCCGTCCCGGTGACCGTGTACATCGCGGTGCTGGGCGCGATGGTGTGTACGGCGCTGCTCGCCGGGTTGCCGACGCCGTGGACGGCACTCGGCGCGGTGTGCTTCGCGGTCTCCGACGCGATGATCGGCATCAGCAGGTTCGTTCTCGGGTCGGAGGTGCTGGCCGTGCCGATCTGGTGGGCGTACGCGGCGTCGCTGCTGCTGATCACCGCGGGCCTGCTGTTCGGCCGCGCGTCGGGACCCTCTGCTAGACCTGCGGTGTGACGACCACCCGGCAGGCAGCCGAGCACGAGCCGGTCGCGCGGGTGCTGCCGATGTTGACGGTGCCGCACCTCGACCGCGACTTCGATTACCTGGTGCCCGCCGACCTGTCCGACGACGCCCAGCCGGGCGTGCGTGCCAAGGTGCGCTTCCACGGCAGGCTCGTCGATGCGTTCATCCTCGAAAGGCGTTCGGACACCGACCATGTCGGCAAGCTCGGATGGCTGGACAAGGTGGTGTCTGCCGAATCCGTGCTGACCCACGATGTGCGGCGTCTGGTCGACGCGGTGACGGCCCGCTACGCGGGGACCCGCGCCGACGTGCTTCGTCTCGCCGTGCCGCCCCGGCACGCCACCGTGGAGAAGCAGACACCCAAACCTGTCGAACCGCTCACCCCGGGCACCGTCGACGCCACCGCGTGGTCGTCCTACAACGGTGGCGCGCAGTTCATTTCCGCATTGCAGGAGGGGCGGGCCGCGAGGGCGGTGTGGCAGGCATTGCCCGGCGACTCCTGGCCCCGGCGGCTCGCCGAAGCGGCCGCTGTCACGGCCTATTCGGGACGCGGCGTCCTGGCCGTGCTGCCGGACCAGCGTGACGTCGACGCGCTGTACGCGGCCGCGATCGCCGAGGTGGCCGAGGCCAGGGTGGTGGCGCTGTCGGCCGGGCTGGGTCCGGCCGAGCGGTACCGGCGGTGGCTGGCGGTGCTGCGCGGCGATGCGCGCGTGGTGATCGGTACGCGCAGCGCGGTTTTCGCGCCGGTGGCCGACCTGGGACTCGTCGTGATGTGGGACGACGGCGACGATTCACTGTCTGAGCCGCGGGCCCCCTACCCGCATGCGCGTGAGGTGGCGATGCTGCGGGCCCACCAGCTGCGGTGCGCGGCGATGATCGGCGGGTACGCGCGGACGGCCGAGGCGCAGGCCCTGGTGCGCAGCGGGTGGGCGCACGACCTGACTGCCACCCGGGCGACGGTACGGGCCCGCGCACCGCGGGTGGTCGCGCTGGAGGACAGCGCCTACGCCCAGGAACGTGATCCGGCTGCGCGCACCGCGCGGCTGCCGACGGTGGCGCTGGATGCGGCACGCGCGGCACTGAAGAACAATGCGCCCGTCCTCGTCCAGGTGCCCCGCCGCGGCTATGTGCCCGCGCTCTCGTGTGCTCGCTGCCGCACTGTGGCGCGGTGCAGGCACTGCACGGGCCCGCTCTCACTGCCGGGACGCGACGCCCCCGGTGCGGTGTGCCGGTGGTGTGGCCGCGAGGAACTGGGCCTGCGCTGTGTCCGGTGCGGGTCCGACGCGGTGCGGGCTGTGGTGGTCGGCGCCCGCCGCACCGCGGAGGAGCTGGGTCGGGCGTTCCCCGGGACGCCGGTGATCACGTCGGGCGGTGACGAGGTGGTGGCCTCCGTGCCACCGCGGTCGGCGGTGGTCGTCGCGACACCCGGCGTCGAACCGGCCGCCGAGGGCGGCTACGGCGCAGCGCTGCTGCTGGACAGTTGGGCGTTGCTGGGACGCCAGGACCTGCGTGCGGCCGAGGACACGTTGCGCCGCTGGATGGCCGCGGCCGCACTGGTCCGCAGCCGCGCCGACGGCGGGGTGGTCACCGTGGTGGCGGAGTCGGCGATCCCGACCGTGCAGGCGTTGATCCGATGGGATCCCGTCGGCCACGCGGAGGCCGAGCTGGACTCGCGCAGCGAAGTCGGGTTGCCGCCGGCCGTGCACATCGCCGCGGTCGACGGGGCACCGGATGCGGTGAGCGCGCTGCTGGGCGTCGCCGAGCTCCCGGACGGCGCCGACCTGCTCGGACCGGTCGACCTGCCGATGGGGGCCCGCAGGCCCGCGGGGGTGACCGCTGATCATGCGGTGAGCAGGATGCTGGTCCGGGTGCCGCGCAACGCCGGTCTGGATCTGGCGGCCGCGCTGCGGCGGGCTACGGCGGCGCAGAGCGCTCGCCACGATCATGAGCCAGTTCGTGTCCAGATCGACCCGTTGCACATAGGGTGATCCGCATGTCAGTGGGGCGGCTGCTCAAGGCGCTGATTCCGCTGCTGGTGATCGCGCTCGGCGTGCTCTGGCCGGTGATCTTCGCCGGCGGTTCCGGCGGACCGTCCGATGTCGAGGACCCGGTGGTGATCCGGGAGTACGACGTGAACATCGCGGTGGACGACGCGGGCCGGATGACCGCGGTGGAGACGCTCACCACCGCCTTCTACAGCACCGATCGGCACGGCATCTTCCGGTACTGGGATGTGGCGAACCAGAACAACCCGCAGTTGCGGCAGAAGCCCGAGATCGACTCGATACTGCTCGACGGTGAACCGGTGCCCTACGAGATGCTCTGGGAGGACGGCAGGAGGTTCCGGGTCGCCAAGATCGGCGACCCCGACACCTACCTCAGCGACGGCACCCACGTCTTCGAGATCCGCTACACGATTCCCGGCGTACTCGACCCCGGCGACGTCGGCGCCGACCGGCAGTTCGCGGAATCGGTGGGCACCGCCGGCCCTCCGCCATCGTCGGTCTTCTTCTGGAACGTCATCGCGCCGGCCTGGAACAACCGCATCGAACGCGCCGACATCACCGTCACGTTGCCGGGCGACGTCGGCACCGCCCAGTGCTCGGTCGGCGTCGGGGTGGGCCGGGGGTGTGACGGCCTGTCGGTGGATGGCAATCGGGTCAGATTGAGCGCGGAGAACCTGCCGCCCCGCACCCCGGTCACCGTGCGCGCCGGCGTTGACGTCCCGACGCCGGCTCAGGTGACGCTGCCGTGGCCCTACACCTGGGACCGGGTGCTCGGCCAGTCTGTCGCCGGTGCGGCGTGGGTCGCCGGGCTCACCGTGTTGTTCGGCCTCGCCGCCCTGGTGTGGTTCCGCTCTGTCCTGGAAGAGTCTCCGGGATTTCCGCTGCAGTACGCGCCGCCTCCGGGACTCGGCCCGGTGCAGGCCGAGTACATCCGCACCGAATCCGTCCCGGACAACGGTCTCACCGCCACGTTGTTGTACCTCGCTGAACGCGGGGTCATCACGCTGCACCAGGTCAGCGACAAGCAGTGGAACATCCGCGGCGTCGCCGGGGCCGGCCAGTGGTCCGACATCGACCCGGTCAGTAAGGCCGTCGCGTCGCGGCTCAAGGTGCTCAACCCGGGGTCGGAGTTCGAAGCGAAGAAGACCGTCAAGTCGGGGGAGAAGCTCAACAAGGCGAAAACGGACATGACCAAGGCGGTCGCGACATGGGCCGTCGACTCGGGCCTGATCGTCGCGCGCAAGAAGGAGCTGTGGCTGCGCGCAGTCAACGCGGTCGCCTTCATCCTCATGGTCTGCGGCTTCTTCCGCTGGGGCTTCCCGACCACCATGTGGGCGCTGCCGTTCGCGGCGTTCTTCCTGTTCTCGGCGGGCTCGTGGCGAGATGGTGTGGGCACTCGCCGCACACCCGCCGGGCGCGAACTGTGGTCGCGTGTCGGCGGTTTCCACCGGATGCTGGCCACCGACTCGGCCGAGACCCGCTTCGACTTCTCGGCCCGCAAGGACCTCTACATCGCCTACGTTCCCTTCGCCGTCGCCGCGGGCGTCGCGGCGCTGTGGGCCAAGAAATACGAGGCCTACACGGGTACGGTTGCACCGCAGCCGGACTGGTACGGGTCGTCGACCTCGTCGAGCACCACGTCCGGGTTCGGCGGCGGGTCCGGTCCTGACTTCGACAGTTTCGAATCGGCACTGTCGTCGTCGATCGGCGCCTACACCTCCTCGCAGGCGGCATCGTCCTCGTCGTCGTCGAGCGGCGGCGGCTTCAGCTCGGGCGGCGGTGGCGGGGGCGGCGGCGGAGGAGGAGGTGGGTCATGGTGAGTTTTCTGCTGGTCGTCATTCTCGTGGTGGCGGTGCTGGTGCTGATCGGTTTCGTGATGGGCTACAACAAGATCCGCTCGGCCGACGTACGGGTCGCCGAAGCGCTCTCGGGTATCGACGTGGAGCTCACCCGGCGGGCCTCGCTGATTCCCAGCCTCGTGCACACGGTGCAGACGTTCGCCGCTCACGAGAAAGGCATCCTGGATCACGTCACCGACGCCAGAGCGGCGTTGACATCGGCGACCGCAAGCGCGTCCGTCGCCGACCGCAGCGCCGCCGAGGCGCAGCTCGACACCGCACTGGCGCCTCTGCTGGCGCTGGGCCAGAGCTATCCGCAGCTGAACTCGTCCGACAACTTCTTGGATCTGCAGCGCAATCTCGCTGACACCGAGGACAAGCTGGCCTTCGCGCGGCAGTACTACAACGACGCGGTGGCCACTCTCAACCGGCAACTCACCACGATCCCGTGGATGTTCGTCGCACCGCTGACCGGGGTCGACCAGAAGGAGTACTACCAGACGCCGCGCTAGCGATGCGCCGGTCGTCCCTAGACTGGCGCGGTGCGTCTAGTCTTCGCCGGCACACCCGAGCCCGCCCTGCCGTCCCTGCAACGGCTGATCGACTCACCCCGTCATGAGGTGATCGCGGTCCTGACCCGCCCGGACGCCGCCGTAGGGAGGCGGGGAACGCCCGTGCCCTCGCCGGTGGCGCAGCGCGCGGCCGAACACGGCATCCCGGTGCTCACACCGGCCCGGCCCAACTCCGAGGAGTTCGTCGCCGAGCTCGCCGCGCTGCGCCCGGACTGCTGCGCCGTGGTGGCCTACGGTGCGCTGCTGCGGGACGAGCTACTCGCCGTCCCCGCCCACGGCTGGATCAACCTGCACTTCTCGGTGTTGCCCGCCTGGCGGGGCGCGGCCCCTGTGCAGGCCGCTCTGGCCGCGGGTGATTCCGTGACCGGAGCCACGACGTTTCAGATCGAGCGCAGCCTGGATTCGGGACCCGTCTTCGGGGTGGTCACCGAGACCATCCGCGACGACGACACCGCCGGCGACCTTCTCGGGCGACTCTCGGTGTCGGGCGCCGACCTGCTGGAGGCGACGATCGACGGGATCGCCGAGGGGGCGCTGACCCCGGTACCGCAGCAGGCCGACGGCGTCAGCTTCGCTCCCAAGGTCACCGTCGACGACGCCCGCATCCGTTGGGAACTGCCTGCGCACGTGGTGGACCGGCGCATCCGCTCCGTCACCCCCAACCCGGGTGCCTGGACGATGATCGGTGACCAGCGCATCAAGATCGGGCCTGTCACAGTGCCCGCCGACGCACCGAAAGAGCTTGAGCCGGGGGAGATCCGAGTGGACAAGAAGAATCTCTACATCGGGACCGGTTCGGGTGCGGTGGCGCTCGGCACGGTGCAGCCGCCGGGAAAGAAGCCGATGAACGCTGCCGACTGGGCGCGCGGTGCCCGCCTCGGGGACGGCGGTCGGGCGCGATGACGCGGCCGGACAAGAGGCGGCCGGCCAAGCGCAAGCCGCTCGATCCCGCCAGGCAGGCCGCGTTCGACGTGCTGAGGGCGGTATCCGAACGTGACGCCTACGCCAACCTGGCGTTGCCCGCGATCCTGCGGGACCGCGGAATCTCCGGGCGGGACGCGGCATTCGCCACCGAGCTGACCTACGGCACGTGTCGCGCGCGGGGGCTGCTCGACGTCGTGATCGAGGCCGTCGCGGGTCGTCCGGTGGATCGGATCGACCCCGTGCTGCTGGATCTGCTGCGCCTCGGTGCCTATCAGTTGCTGCGGACCCGCGTCGACGATCACGCTGCGGTGTCCACCGCGGTGGAGCAGGCCGGCATCGAATTCGACACCGCGCGTGCAGGTTTCGTCAACGGGGTGCTGCGGACCATCGCGAGGCGCGATCTGGCGTCCTGGCTCGAGCAGCTGGCCCCGCCCGCCGCCACGGATCCCATCGGTCATCTGGCGCTCGTGAACGCCCATCCCCGCTGGATCGCCCAGGCGTTCGCCGACGCGCTGGGCGCCCGCGCCGGGGAGCTTGCCGCACTGCTCGCCAGCGACGACGCCCGCCCGGAGGTCCACCTGATGGCCCGGCCAGGGGCCATCACGGCCGGTGAGCTGGCCGAGCAGGTCGGCGGGACGGTGGGCAGGTATTCGCCCTACGCGGTGTACCTGGGCGACGGTGACCCGGGTGGGCTGGCCGCCGTTCAGGACGGCAAGGCGCTGGTCCAGGACGAGGGCAGCCAGTTGGTGGCGCGCGCGCTGACGCTGGCGCCGCTGATCGGGGACGACGGCGGCCGGTGGCTGGACCTCTGCGCCGGACCGGGCGGCAAAACCGCTCTGCTGGCGGCGCTCGCCCAGCCCGGCGGTGGCACCGTCACCGCGGTGGAACCGGCCCCGCGTCGCGCTGACCTGGTCGAGCAGAACACCGCGGGCCTGCCCGTGGAGGTGGTCCGCGTCGACGGGCGGGAGTCCGGTCTGACACCGGGGTTCGATCGGGTGCTCGTGGATGCCCCGTGCACCGGGCTCGGTGCGCTGCGCCGCAGACCGGAGGCGCGCTGGCGGCGCCGTCCCGGCGATGTCGCGCAGCTGGTCGCCCTGCAGCGTGAGTTGCTCGCCGCGGCGATCCGTCTGACCAGGCCCGGCGGCGTCGTGCTGTACGCCACCTGCTCCCCGCACCTCGCCGAGACCACCGGGGTGGTGGCCGACGCGCTGCGCAGGCATCCGGTCACGGCGCTGGACACCCGCGAGCTGTTCGCGCCTGCCACCGATACCGGAGACGGCCTGTCGGTACAGCTGTGGCCCCATCGGCACGGCACCGACGCGATGTTCGCCGCGGCGATGCGGGTAGGAGCATCCCGATAGGCTGGGCCCCATGTCTGGAGCGCCCCCGCGTGACGCCACGAACTCGCCGCTGATCGCGCCGTCCATCCTGGCCGCCGACTTCGCCCGGCTGGCCGACGAGGTCGCCGCCGTCCACGGCGCCGACTGGCTGCACGTCGATGTCATGGACAACCACTTCGTGCCGAACCTGACGCTCGGTCTGCCCGTGGTGGAATCCCTGCTCAAGGTGACCGACATCCCGATGGACTGCCATCTGATGATCGAGAACCCCGAGCGGTGGGCTCCCCCGTACGCCGAGGCGGGCGCCTACAACGTCACGATCCACGCCGAGGCCACCGACAATCCGGTGAAGGTGGCCCGCGACATCCGCGCCGCGGGCGCCAAGGCCGGCCTCTCCGTGAAACCCGGCACGCCGCTGGAGCCCTACCTGGAGATCCTGCGCGAGTTCGACACGCTGCTGGTGATGTCGGTCGAGCCCGGCTTCGGCGGGCAGAAGTTCATCGCCGAGGTGCTGCCGAAGGTCGGGACGGCACGTCGGCTGGTCGACGCAGGGGAGCTGACCATCGTGATCGAGATCGACGGCGGCATCAGTCCCGACACCATCGAGGCAGCGGCCGAGGCGGGCGTGGACTGCTTCGTAGCGGGCTCGGCGGTGTACAGCGCGGAGGATCCGGCGGCCGCAGTGCAGTCGCTGCGCCGACAGGCCGCGTCGGCGTCGCGACATCTGACCCTGTGAACCTCGACGCTGCGATGGCCGCGGCCATCGAGCAGTCCGGCCGGGTGAAGGGCCGAACCTACCCGAATCCTCCTGTGGGAGCGGTCATCCTGGACCGGGACGGCGAGATCGCCGGGGTGGGGGCGACTACACCTCCCGGCGGCCCGCACGCCGAGGTGGTGGCGTTGCGGCGCGCGGGGGAGAAGGCGGCCGGAGGCACCGCTGTCGTCACGCTGGAACCCTGCAACCACCACGGTCGCACGCCACCGTGTGTCGACGCACTGCTGGACGCGGGGGTTGCCGAAGTCGCTTTCGCGGTCTCCGACCCGAACCCGGTGGCCGCCGGCGGCGCGGCGCGTCTCGCCGAGGCGGGTGTCCGAGTCAGCGCCGGGGTGCTCGCCGACGCTGTCGCCGGCGGCCCGCTGCGCGAGTGGCTGCACAAGCAGCGCACCGGGATGCCGCACGTGACATGGAAATTCGCCACCAGCGTGGACGGCCGCAGTGCCGCGGCCGACGGCTCCAGCAAGTGGATCACCGGCGACGCCGCACGCGCCGATGTGCACCGCAGGCGTGCCTCGGCCGAAGCGATCATCGTCGGCACGGGCACGGTGTTCGCCGACGATCCGGCATTGACCGCGCGACTGCCGGACGGCACTCTCGCCGATCACCAGCCGTTGCGCGTGGTGGTGGGCATGCGCGAGATCTCGCCTGATGCAACAGTTCTCAACGACGACTCGCGGACCATGGTGATCCGCACCAGGGATCCGCACGAGGTCATCAAGGCGCTGTCGGACCGCACCGACGTGCTGGTGGAGGGCGGCCCCACCCTGGCCGGGGCGTTCCTGCGGGCGGGCGTGATCGACCGGATCCTGGCCTACGTGGCGCCGATCCTGCTCGGCGGACCTATCGGCGCTGTCGACGACGTCGGCGTGCTCACCATCGCGCAGGCGCAACGGTGGCGTTTCGACGGTATGCAGCAGGTGGGACCCGACGTGCTGCTGAGCCTGACCCGGCCCTAGCCCGTCTTCGCCTGTTATCCAATCGTTTTCATACGTTCATCTGCTGTTTGAGTGCTCTGTTTCACACCGTCCGCGGCGTGCCGGGGCCCCACTGTCGGCCCTTCCGTCAGTAAGCTGAACCTAACGGCCGTCAAGACCGGGCGGGAATATCGCGCTTTCACTGATGAGTTGCGCAGAGTGAGCACGAACAAAGGACATACGACCATGACTGCACTGCAGGACTGGATCAACATCAGCCCCGTCAACCCCAACAGCATCAAAGCCGTCATCGTCGACGCCCTGCGCGGATTGACCTCCGACGATTCCGCCCCGGACGATCAGCCTCAGCTGATGGGCCGCGGCCTCGAACGCTGCTGATCCTCGGCTGAAATAACGGTCGGTTCGGTCTCTCCGGCGTGCTCGTTGCGCGCGGCGATCAGCAGGCCGAGCACCGCTCCCACCAGGCAGACGACTGCCGTGATGGTGAAGATCTCGCCGTACTGCAGGACATAGGCCTCCCGCACCCGGCCGGCTTCGGCCGCCAGGCGCTCCGCCAGCGAGCCGCCGCCGGTGTTGGCGGGAAGTTCCGCGAGATGCTGATTGAACCGGTACAGGCCCCAGGCCGACAGCGCCGCGATGCCGATCAGCATGCCGATCATGCGCGCCACCACCACCGACGCCGAGGCGATGCCGTGCTGGGCGGCAGGCACCACGCGCAGCGTCGCCGATGTCAGCGGCCCGATGACCAGGCCGAGGCCCAGGCCTGCGATCGCGAGGTCCGTGTCGAAGGTGGGCAGCGCCACGAACCCCAGGTCGTGGTGATCGCTCAGCACGTCCATGGTCCAGTGTGAGATCAGCCAGTAGCCGCCCGCAGCGATGATCAGACCGGCGAAGACGACGATGCGATCACCGATCCTGGTGGCCAGCCAGCCGCCCACCAACGCGCCGATCGGCAGCGCGCCGAGGAACCACAGAAGCATGAAGACCGCTTCGCTCTGTTCCTTGCCGAGCACGCCCTGGGCGAACAGCTCGATGTTGACGAGCGTCACCATCAGCGCGGCGCCGGCGCACAGCGATGCGCCCAGCCCGGCCAGGAACGGCCGGAACCGCACCCCGGCAGGCTCGATGAGCCGGGTCGAGGCGAACTTCTCCCACACGAAGAAGGCGACCGCGGCGGCCCCGGCGGCGATCAGGACCGGGAGGCCGTAGCTCGGCAACACCTGCTTGCCGTCGGGCGTCTGGTTGTAGAGCCCGACGACGGCGAGCCCCAGCGCCAGGGCCAGCAGCAGGCCGCCCACCACGTCGACCTTCTCCGTCGGTGCGTCCTTGGACCGGCTGGGGAGGCTGAAGTGGATCATCAGCATCGCGATCGCGGCCAACGGCACGTTGACCCAGAACACCGCCTGCCAGTGGCTGAACAGCGCGACGAGCGCGACGCCGTAGAGCGGGCCGAGCACGCTGCCGAGTTCCTGGGCGGCGCCGACGCCGCCGAGGACGGCAGCGCGGTTGCGGCTGACCCACAGGTCCGCCGCCAGCGCCAGCGTCACCGGCAGCAGCGCGCCGCTGGCGGCGCCCTGGACGGCGCGGCCGATCACCATCAGGACGAGGTCGGTGGACATCGCGGTGATGACCGACCCGACGGCGAAGGTGGCCAGGCTGACCTGGATCAGGATCTTGCGGCCGAACTTGTCCGAGGCACGGCCCAGTAGCGGCATCGCCGCGATGTAGCCCAGCAGATAGCTCGTGATGATCGGCGTCACCCGCTGGATCTCGTTGATCGCGATCCCGACGTCGAACATGATGTCGCGGATCACCGAGATGACCACGTAGGTGTCGAGTGCGCCGAGCATCACCGCGAGGCTGCCGGCGCTGATCGCCATCCAGCGGTTGGTGGCGGCGCGCGGCGCCTCCGCCGCAGCGGTGTCGTCGGCGGGTGTCCGGTGCATCACGCAGCGGGTTTGTCGACGGTCACCGGCTCGCCCCACTTCGACAGCGTCATCGTGACGCTGTTGCCGGGGGTGGGCTCCAGGCGCGCCTGCATGAGCTCGTGGTTGCCCTCCTCGGTGACCCACGCCGTACCGGGCACCGGTCGGGTCGCGCCGATCTGCGGGGCGATCTTGTTGACCGCGTCAGCGCTGACCTCACCGGTGATGCGGACGGTCTGCGCCCCCTCGACGGTCTCGCGGCCATCGGAGGTGGGGTTGGAGAAGTTGGCCAGCATGTTCGCCAGGCCCACGTCGGGGTTCAGAATGGCCGCGACGTCGTAGACATCGGAGGCAGGGCCGAAGTTCGACAGCGCGCCGCCTGCGGTGATCGTGGCGTACAGATCACCGTCGGAGACCACGAACTCGACGTCGTTGAGGCGCTGCCCCAGAAAGATGATGTTCGCGGTGCCCTTCGCCGCGACGGCCGGCGCCTGGGTGAGATCGCCCTCGAGTGACTCCACCGGCAGCTCGGCGATCTGGCCCTGCACCGTGAGCTTCAGATGGGCGCTGGTCTGGGCCCTGGTCGTGTCGGCCGACTCCTTCAGCAAGGTCGCGGCGTCGGGAAGATCCTTGCCCGAATTGTCCGAGGATGATCCGGAGCACCCCGCGACAAGGGTGACGACGGCGAAAAGGGCGGCGAGGATCGCCAACAGGCGGGTCTGCATGCCTGCATCGTAGATGGTCCCGGTGGACAGACGTACCTCACGGGTGGGGGTGAACGGCCGGCAAATGCGCTCTGAGCTGCGCTTGAAGTGTGTCCCGACACGTGTCACACGATCGGTGCATCGCCCGGTCGGAGCAGACGCAGCCACCGGTAGCCGTAGGGGTCGAGTTGTAGCTCGATCCGCCCCTGCGCGTCGAGTGGGTACGCGGCGCGGCCATCGAGAAGGTCGACGAGCGCAGAGCCGTCGGGGACGCCGTCCAGCGTCAGCGGCACGAGGCAGCCTTCCGCGCCGAAGTTGTGCAGGCCGACCATCACCCAGCCGGATTTCTCCCGGCAGGCGTGGGCCAGCACCGCCGGGTGCGGCTGGTCGAGCACCTCCGCCGTCGACCAGCCGATCTCGGGTTGCTGGCGGTAGGTGTAGATGAGGTCACGGATGAACCACCAGAACGACTCGTGGTCGTGGCGCTGGGCCGCGGCATTGACGCGCTCGGGACCGTACAGTCCGTCGGGAAGTGGCCTGGGCAGTCGCCTCTTGGCTGCGGTGGAGAAGCCGCCGTTGTCCCCATCGGTCCACTGCATCGGGGTTCGCACCGCGAAACGCCCGGGTACGTCCAGGTTTTCGGCCATGCCGATCTCTTCGCCGTAGAACAGCACCGGTGTGCCGGGTAACGAGAACGCCAGCGAGTAGACCATCCGCATGCGGCGTTCGTCACCGCCGAGCATCGAGGGAAGGCGCCGGCGCAGCCCTCGGCCGTAGAGCTGCATGTCCTCCTCGGGGCCGAACGCGTCGAACACCTCCTGGCGCTCGGTCTCGCTGAGCTTGTCGAGTGTGAGTTCGTCGTGGTTGCGCACGAAGTTGGCCCACTGGCTGGTGATATCGAGTTTCGGCCGCTGCCGCAGCGCCTTGGCGAGCGGACGGGCGTTGCCACGTGCCAGCGACAGGTAGACGCTCTGCATGCCGATGAAGTCGAACTGCATGTTCAACCCGTCCCCGTCGTTGCCGCCGAAGAACTTCTTCTGGTCCCGGTAGGGCACGTTGACCTCGCCGAGCAGCACCGCGTCGCCGAGTCGGCGATTGACGAAGTTGCGGACGTCGCCGAGGTACTCGTAGGGGTCGAAGATGCCGGGATCGCCGGGGGCGCCGTCGTCGGCGAACAGGAACGGCACCGCGTCCACCCGGAATCCGGACACGCCGAGCTGCAGCCAGAAGCCGAGGGTACGTGAAATCTCCTCCTGCACTTTGGGATTGGCGATATTCAGATCGGGCTGGTGCTTGTAGAAGTGGTGCAGGTAGTACTGGCCGGTCTTAGGGTCCAGCTCCCAGAGGCTGTCCTCCTGGTCGGGGAAGACGACGTCTTTGCCGGTGCCCTTCGGCTCGGTGTCACTCCACACGTAGTAGTTGCGGTAGGGATCGTCCCTGCTCCGGCGCGCCGACTTGAACCACGGATGGGCGTCGGAGGTGTGGTTCATGACGAAGTCGACGATCACCCGGATTCCGTGCGCGCGGGCGGTGCGGACGAGCTCGACGAAGTCGCCGAGATTGCCGAGGCGGGGATCGACACCGAAGAAATCGGTGATGTCATACCCGTCGTCCTTGCGGACCGTCGGGTAGAACGGCATCAGCCACAGACACGTGATGCCCAGGTCGGCGAGGTACTCGATCCGCTCGGTCATGCCTCGGATGTCGCCGCAGCCGTCGCCGTTCCAGTCGTAGAACGTCTCGATGTCGGCGCAGTAGACCACGGCGTTCTTCCACCACAGGTCGCCGGTCTCGATCATCCT
The DNA here is from genome assembly GCF_900637195.1 of Mycolicibacterium aurum. Classification (NCBI taxonomy): domain Bacteria; kingdom Bacillati; phylum Actinomycetota; class Actinomycetes; order Mycobacteriales; family Mycobacteriaceae; genus Mycobacterium; species Mycolicibacterium aurum. The sequence goes on from NZ_LR134356.1 coordinate 2,619,422, forward strand.
CATGCGTGCACCGCCGGTGCCGTCGGCGACAACTGCGGGAGCACGTGTTCGCCGAACGCGTCGATGAACGGTGCCTGGTGCTGCCCGACGAAGTGCAGATACAGCTCGTCCCAGCCCTGTTCCAGGTACTCCTGAAGCCAGGCGGCGTGCCGGCTCAGGTCGGCAGACACCCGCACCGACTTCTTCACCTGCTCGGGCGCCACGGACTCGCCCACCACGTCGAACCCTTCGACGGTCTCCATGTCCCAGCACACCGGAGGGCTGAACACGTTGGTGCGCCACTGGTCGTGCGCGATGGCCAGCGCTTCACCGTCGGTCGGGGCCCAGCTCAGGTGGATCTGCAGGCGGGCCGGGCCGCGCCCACCGGCGTTGCGGTACGCGTCGAGCACCTTCTGCAGGGTGGCCGCGGGCTGGTTCACCGTGATCAGCGCGTCGGCCCAGGCGGCATGCCGGGCCGCGGTGGCCGGGGTGACGGCCGGACCGACCAGGTCGGGAACGCGGTCGGGCAGCGTCCACAGCTTCGCCCGGTTGACCTGGATCAGACCGTCGACGCTGACCTCCTCGCCCTGCAGCAGCCGCCGGATGACGTCCACGCACTCCACCAGCCGTTGGTCCCGGACCTCTTTGCGCGGCCACGCATCGCCGGTGATGCGCTCGTTGGACGCCTCGCCGGAGCCCAGCGCAGCCCAGAACCTGCCCGGAAACATCTGCGCCAGCGTCGCGATGGCCTGGGCGATGATCGCCGGGTGGTAGCGCTGACCGGGAGCGTTCACGACACCGAACGGGAGATTGGTGCTGGCCAGCGCCGCGCCGAGGAACGCCCAGGCGAATCCGGATTCGTTCTGGCGCTCACTCCACGGGCTGAAATGGTCCGACGACATACCCGCGGTGAAGCCCGCCTGCTCGGCGTGTTGGACATCGCGCAGCAGCTGTCCGGGGGAGATCTGCTCGTGCGAGCAGTGGAATCCGATGACGGTCATGGCCAGGGCATACCCGCTCACAGGAAAGTCTAGGCTGGCTCTAGGCTGGCACGGTGTTCACCGGAATCGTCGAAGAGCTGGGCGAGGTTGTCGGCAAGGAGAATCTCGGCGACGCCGCTCGTCTCGTCATCCGCGGCCCGATCGTCACTTCCGATGCGGGGCATGGGGATTCGATCTCGGTCAACGGAGTCTGCCTGACCGTCGTCGACGTGCTCGCCGACGGATCGTTCTCCGCCGACGTCATGGACGAGACGCTGAACCGGTCGAGTCTGCGCGGCGTCGACGTGGGCGCGCGGGTGAATCTGGAGCGCGCCGCGGCCATCAGTAGCAGGCTGGGCGGTCACATCGTCCAGGGGCACGTCGACGGCACCGGAGAGGTCGTCTCCCGGACGCCGTCGGAGCACTGGACCGTGGTGCGGATCGCGTTGCCCGCCGCGCTGTCGCGCTACGTCGTGCACAAGGGTTCCATCACCGTGGACGGGGTGTCGCTGACGGTGTCCGCGCTGGGACCCGACTGGTTCGAGGTGTCGTTGATCCCGACGACGCTCGATCTGACCACGCTGGGCCGCGCCGAGGTGGGCACGCCCGTCAACCTGGAGGTCGACGTCATCGCCAAGTATGTCGAGCGGCTGCTGGAGAACAAGGACGCGCCCGACGGCGACTAGCTGGTCGCAGTGCGTCCCGGCCCGCCTGACCGGCGGGCAATAACCTGGGTCAACCCGTGGTTCATACTGAAGGGTATTGACACGTGGTCCCGGATCTGGGACCGGCAAGGGTGGTGAGGATGACGAGGCTGGATTCGGTCGAGCGCGCGGTGGCCGACATCGCCGCAGGCAAGGCCGTGGTCGTCATCGACGACGAGGATCGCGAGAACGAGGGCGACCTGATCTTCGCCGCCGAGAAGGCGACCCCCGAGCTGGTGGCGTTCATGGTTCGCTACACCTCCGGCTACCTGTGCGTCCCGCTGTCGGGCGAGGTCTGCGACCGGCTGGGGTTGCTGCCGATGTACGCGGTCAACCAGGACAAGCACGGCACCGCCTACACCGTCACGGTTGACGCCAAAAAGGGTGTGGGAACCGGCATCTCGGCGTCCGACCGGGCAACGACCATGCGGTTGCTCGCCGATCCGGACGCCGTCGCCGAGGACTTCACCAAACCGGGACACGTCGTGCCGCTCCGCGCGAAGGACGGCGGCGTGCTGCGCAGGCCCGGCCACACCGAAGCCGCCGTCGACCTGGCCCGGCTCGCCGGACTGCAGCCAGCAGGCACGATCTGCGAGATCGTGAGCCAGAAGGACGAGGGCGAGATGGCGCAGACCGACGAGCTGCGGATCTTCGCCGACGAGCACGACCTGGCACTGATCTCCATCGCCGACCTCATCGAGTGGCGTCGCAAGCACGAAAAGCACATCGAGCGGGTCGCCGAGGCCCGCATCCCGACCCGTCACGGCGAGTTCCGGGCGGTCGGCTATTCGAGCATCTACGAAGACGTCGAGCATGTCGCCCTGGTCAAGGGCGACATCGCGGGCGGGGACGCCGACGGACACGACGTGCTGGTGCGGGTGCACTCCGAGTGCCTCACCGGTGACGTGTTCGGCTCGCGCCGGTGCGACTGCGGGCCGCAACTGGACGCCGCGCTGGCGATGGTGGCGCGGGAGGGTCGCGGCATCGTGCTCTACATGCGCGGCCACGAGGGGCGCGGGATCGGCCTGATGCACAAGTTGCAGGCCTACCAACTGCAGGACGCCGGCGACGACACCGTCGATGCCAATCTCAAGCTCGGGCTGCCGGCCGACGCCCGCGATTACGGCATCGGCGCGCAGATCCTCGTCGACCTGGGGGTGCGGTCGATGCGTCTGCTGACCAACAACCCCGCCAAGCGCGTCGGGCTGGACGGGTACGGACTGCACATCATCGAGCGCGTGCCGCTGCCGGTTCGTGCCAACGCGGAGAACATCCGCTACCTGATGACCAAGCGCGATCGGATGGGACACGACCTGGTGGGGCTGGAGGACTACGACGAGGCCCTGCCCGGCGAGTTCGGCGGCGCGGTATGAGAACCCGGAGCGGAGCGCAGAAATGAGTCCTGCCCACGGCGTCCCGGAGCTGCCCGCGCTCGACGCCTCCGACATCAGCCTCGCCATCGTGGCCAGCACCTGGCACGAGACGATCTGCGATGCGCTGCTGGACGGCGCGAGAAAAACCGCCGCCGAGGCTGGGATCACGGAACCGACGATCGTCCGGGTGCTCGGCGCGATAGAAATCCCGGTGGTCGCCCAGGCGCTCGCGGCGACACACGACGCGGTGGTGGCCCTCGGCGTCGTGATCCGGGGTGAGACACCGCATTTCGATTATGTCTGCGACGCGGTGACCCAGGGTCTGACCCGGGTCTCCCTCGATGCGTCGACTCCTGTCGCCAACGGTGTGCTCACCGTGAACACCGAGCACCAGGCGCTCGACCGCGCCGGACTCCCGAGCTCCGGCGAGGACAAGGGTGCCCAGGCTGCGGCCGCAGCGCTGTCGACCGCCATGACGCTGCGCCGGCTGAAGTCGACTTCATGAGCGAGCAGCGGGCGCCCGTCTGGGACGTCGAGGTCAGGCCGCACCTGACCCCGATCTTCGCCTACGGTGCCGCCGCGCTGATCCTGGCAGCTCACGTCGTGGTCGGATTCCTGCTCAAGATCGGCTCCACCGGCGTGTTCTTCCGGACCTATGACCAGGTGGCGATCGCGATGGTGGGCGTGGTGATCGCCGGGTTCGTGTGCCTGTTCGCGCGGCCACGGCTGCGGGTCGGCCCCGACGGCGTGGCCGTGCGAAACCTGTTCGGATATCGGCTCTTTCCGTGGAGCGACGTCGTCGACGTGTCTTTCCACAAGGGTGCGCGGTGGGCCCGGCTGGATCTCCCCGACGACGAATACGTGCCCGTGATGGCCATCCAGTCCGTCGACAAACTGCGCGCCGTCGACGCGATGGACCAGGTCCGCGCCGCCTTCGACCGGTATCAGCCCGACGTCACCTCACATCGCCCATGACCAGGCCTTCGCGGCGCGGATCCGCGCCGCCGGTCCACCCCGGGGTGGACCGCACGATCGCGGACAGGCCGCTGGACTGATCGGCGAGATCGACCTTGTGCCCGAGCCTGCGTAGTCCCTGAACCAGCGGATCGTTGTCGCCGTTGTCCGCTGTGTCGATCACCGGATGCTCGCCGCCCACATTGGTTTCCGGCGAATTGTCGGCGCCGAAGTCGACCATCGACACCGCCTGCTGCGGGTCCAGGCCCCAGTCGAGCATCCCCACGAGGGTCTTCACGACGAACTGGATGATGGTCGACCCACCGGGAGAGCCTGCGACGGCGTACAGCTCGCGGGGTGTCCCCGGCCCGGCGTGGTCGAAGACGAGGGTGGGTGCCATCGTGCTGCGCGGCCGCTTACCCGGCTCCACCCGGTTCGCCACGGGCACCCCGTCAGGACCGGCCGGCTCGGCGGAGAAGTCTGTCAGCTGGTTGTTCAACAGGAATCCGTCGACCATGTGGAACGATCCGAACGCCGACTCGATGGTGGTGGTCAGCGACGCGGCGTTGCCCTGCTGGTCGATCACGCTGATGTGGCTGGTGCCGTGCTCCGGGGTCGGCGCGACCGGGGCGGCGGGAGGGCCGAACTCACCCGGCTTCGCGGTGCCCATCGTGCGGTCCGGCGAGATCAGCGCGGCGCGTCCGGCCAGATAGTCACTGGCGAGCAGGGTCTCGGGCGAGCCGCCGGGCAGCGGTACGAAATCGGTGTCGGCGACGTAGCGGTCCCGGTCGGCGTACGCCAGGCGTTCGGCCTCGGAGATCAGGTGCACGCCCATCACCGCCGGCCGGCCCCCGTTGAGGTCGACCTCGGTGGGCTTGTGCTGATTCATGGGGAAGCGCTCGAGGATGCCCAGCGTCGCGGCCACCGCGATCCCGCCGGACGATGGCGGCGGCATGCCGCAGATCTCCTTGCCGCGATAGGGCGCGCACAACGGCTCGCGGTTCTTGACGGTGTAGGCCGCCAGGTCCTCGACGGTCATCAGGCTCGGGGTGCGCCCGCCCGAGGTGTCCGCGGCGGCGGCCACGATGTCGCGGGCGATGTCGCCGGTGTAGAAGGCATCGGGGTCGGAGGCGATGGTGCCCAGCGTCTTCGCATACGCGGGGTTGGTCAGTGTGCTCTCGGTCGTCTTCGGGCTGCCGTCGGCTTCGAGGAAGTAGGCGGCGGCGTCCTCGTCGAGTCGAAGCTTCGGTGCGGCCTCGGCGATCGCCGCCGACAGCCGGGGGCTGACGTCGAAGCCGTCGTCGGCGAGCGTCACCGCGGGACCGAACAGGTCCCGCCACGGTGTCGTGCCGTGCTCGGTGTGAACGTCGGACAACATCCGGACGATGCCGGGCACGCCGATGGAGCGTCCCGAGGATCGGGCGTCGGGTTTCGGTTCGGTCCTGTCGGTGTCCGAGACCCACCGCAGGTAGTTCTCGGTCGCCGCGCCGGGCGCGACCTCGCGGCCGTCGAACGCCTGCACGGAGTCGGCCGCCGCGTCGTAGTACAGCAGAAATCCGCCGCCGCCCAGGCCGGATGACTGCGGTTCGACCAGACCGAGGACGGCTTGGGCGGTCACCAGCGCATCGGCGGCGCTGCCGCCGTCCCGCAACACCTCGCAGGCGGCCTGGGTGGCCAGCGGGTTCGCCGTGGCGACGGCGTACCGCTGGGTGTGCACAGCGGTCATGTCGGTGCGGTAGCCGGTCGCGGTCTCGGGGTCCGACTCGTCCTGGGCACCTGCCGCCGCTGCTTCGGGGGTGCCGTTGGTGACGATCTCGCACGGACCCGGCGGCGCCGCGGGAGTCTCCGGTTCGGCGGAGCAACCGGCAAGGATCAGTGTCAGGCCCAGGAGAGGCGCCATGAGTCGGCGGGTGGCCCGCATCACTGCCACGGTAGTGGCTCTACCCCGTCGGGACGCGGCAGTAACCTGGTGCGGTGCCCGATCCAGCGACGTACCGACCCGCTCCCGGGTCGATCCCCGTCGAACCTGGTGTCTACCGATTCCGCGACCCGCACGGCCGGGTCATCTACGTCGGCAAGGCCAAGAGTCTGCGGAGCCGGCTGAACTCGTACTTCGCCGATCTGTCGGGACTGGCCCCGCGCACCCGGCAGATGGTGATGACGGCATCCAGCGTGGAGTGGACGGTCGTCACCACCGAAGTCGAGGCGCTGCAGCTCGAGTACAACTGGATCAAGGAGTTCGACCCGCGGTTCAACATCCGCTACCGCGACGACAAGTCCTATCCGGTGCTGGCCGTCACACTGAACGAGGAGTACCCCCGGCTGAAGGTCTATCGGGGGCCGCGCCGCAAAGGGGTGCGGTACTTCGGACCGTATTCGCATGCGTGGGCGATCCGCGAGACGCTGGACCTGCTCACCCGGGTGTTCCCGGCCCGTACCTGCTCGGCGGGAGTGTTCAAGCGGCACAGCCAGATTGATCGACCCTGCCTGCTGGGTTACATCGACAAGTGCTCGGCGCCCTGCGTCGGGCGGGTCACCGCGGAGGAGCACCGGCAGATCGTGCTCGACTTCTGCGACTTCCTCGCCGGGAAGACAGATCGGCTGATCCGCGAGATGGAACAGCAGATGAACGCCGCCGCCCAGGAATTGGACTTCGAGCGGGCCGCGCGGCTGCGCGACAACATCGGCGCAATGCGCAGGGCGATGGAGAAGCAGGCGGTGGTGTTCGGTGACGGCACCGACGCCGACGTCGTCGCGTTCGCCGACGACGACCTGGAAGCGGCGGTGCAGGTGTTCCACGTCCGCGGTGGCCGGGTCCGCGGCCAGCGTGGCTGGGTCATCGAAAAGTCCGGTGAGCCGGGCGAATCCACCTTGGAGTATCTCGTCGAACAATTCCTCACCCAGTTCTACGGTGACCAGGCCGAACTCGGCGGTGCCGGTGACGCCGGGGGAGATGAGGCCACCAACCCGGTACCGAGAGAGGTGCTGGTGCCGGTACTACCCGACACGGCCGCTGAGCTGGAGGTCTGGCTGACCCAGCTGCGCGGTTCTCGGGTGTCGCTGCGGGTGCCGCAGCGCGGCGACAAGCGGGCACTCGCCGAGACGGTGCGGCGCAACGCCGAGGGCGCCCTCAGCCAGCACAAGCTCAAGCGCGCCGGTGACTTCAACGCCAGAAGTGCTGCCCTGCAGAGTATTCAGGACGTACTGGGACTCGAGGACGCCCCGCTGCGGATCGAGTGCGTCGACATCAGCCACGTACAGGGCACCGATGTGGTGGCCTCGCTGGTGGTGTTCGAGGACGGGTTGCCCCGCAAGTCCGACTACCGGCACTACGCGATCCGCGAGGCCGCAGGCGACGGCCGGTCCGACGACGTCGCGTCGATCGCCGAAGTAACGCGACGCCGGTTCTACCGCCATCTGCGCGATGCGCAGGAATCCGATGCGCCGGGCCCGGACAAACCGGAACAGGGTCCTCGCGCAAGCGCTCGTCCGGGACGATTCGCCTATCCGCCCAACCTCTTCGTCGTCGACGGTGGCGCACCTCAGGTCAACGCCGCGGCCGCTGTTCTGGAGGAGCTCGGTATCACCGACGTCGCGGTCATCGGGCTGGCGAAGCGGCTGGAAGAGGTGTGGGTGCCCAACCTGGACGGCACAGCACCGGATCCTGTCATCTTCTCGCGCAACAGTGACGGGCTGTACCTGCTGCAGCGGGTCCGCGACGAAGCCCACCGCTTCGCGATCTCCTACCACCGCAGCAAGCGGTCCAAGCGGATGACGGCATCCGCCCTCGATTCGGTCCGGGGCCTGGGCGAGCACCGCCGCAAGGCCCTGGTGACGCATTTCGGGTCGCTGGCCCGCCTGAAGCAGGCCAGCGTGGAGGAGATCACCGCGGTGCCCGGCATCGGCGCCGCCACCGCGAAAGCAGTCCTGGAAGCGCTGGGCGGCGATTCCGAAGCGCCCGCAGCGGTTATCGGCAATGATCAGAGCACGGTATCGGGATGACAGCAGAGCAGGGCATGCGCGAGGAACTGCGTGGGGGAGCCGGCAGCGCCGGCGACGGGGGCGACCTCGACAGTTCGGGCATCGACAGTGGCATCGACGTGGTCCTGGTCACGGGGCTGTCCGGAGCGGGTCGGGGAACCGCCGCCAAGGTGCTGGAGGACCTGGGCTGGTACGTCGCCGACAATCTGCCGCCGCAGCTCATCGCGCGAATGGTGGACCTGGGGCTGGCCGCGGGTTCGCGCATCACCCAGCTCGCGGTCGTGATGGACGTGCGCTCGCGCGGTTTCACCGGTGACCTGGACTGGGTGCGCAGCGAGCTGGCGACCCGCGACATCATTCCGCGCGTGGTGTTCCTGGAAGCCTCCGACGACATCCTGGTACGCAGGTACGAGCAGAACCGGCGCAGTCATCCGTTACAGGGCAACCAGACTCTGGCCGAAGGCATTGCCGCGGAACGCACCATGCTGGCACCGGTGCGCGCGTCTGCCGACCTGGTGATCGACACGTCGACACTGTCGGTGCACGGCCTGCGCGAGAGTATCGAACGGGCCTTCGCCGAGGAGACCGTCGCGCACACCAACGTCACCGTCGAGTCCTTCGGCTACAAGTACGGCCTGCCGATGGATGCCGACACCGTGATGGATGTCCGCTTCCTGCCCAATCCGCACTGGGTGGACAACCTGCGTCCGCACTCCGGACAGCACCCCGACGTCCGCGACTATGTCCTCGGGCAACCCGGCGCCGTCGAATTCCTCGACTCCTACCATCAGTTGCTCGACGTCGTGATCGACGGATATCGCAGGGAGGGCAAGCGCTATATGACCGTCGCCATCGGGTGCACCGGTGGCAAGCACCGCAGCGTGGCGATGGCCGAGGCGCTGGCCGAGCGCCTGCAGGACGCGGCGCTGACGGTCCGGGTGCTGCACCGGGATCTGGGGCGCGAGTGAGCCCCCGCATCGTTGCGCTCGGCGGCGGGCACGGTCTGTACGCGACTCTCTCGGCGGCACGACGTCTCACGCCGCACGTGACGGCGGTCGTCACGGTCGCCGACGACGGCGGTTCGTCGGGCCGGCTGCGTAAAGAGCTCGACGTCGTGCCGCCGGGGGACCTACGAATGGCGTTGGCGGCGTTGGCTTCCGACACTCCGCACGGTCGCCTGTGGGCGACCATCATCCAGCACCGGTTCGGCGGCAGTGGAGCGCTGGCCGGTCATCCGATCGGTAACCTGATGCTCGCAGGCCTCAACGAAGTGCTGGCCGACCCGGTCGCTGCGCTCGACGAGTTGGGACGCATCCTCGGCCTGAAGGGGCGCGTGCTGCCGATGAGTCCCGTCGGCCTCGAGATCGAGGCCGACGTGGTGGGACTGGATTCCGATCCCCGGCTCAGTCGCTCCATCCGTGGCCAGGTCGCGATCGCGACGACGGTGGGCAAGGTGCGCAGGGTCCGGCTGCTGCCGCCCGACCCGCCCGCGACCCATCAGGCCATCGACGCGATCATGCACGCCGACCTCGTCGTCCTCGGTCCCGGCTCGTGGTTCACCAGCGTCATCCCGCACGTGCTGGTGCCGCAGCTGGTGACGGCGCTGCAGGCGACGCCGGCGCGGCGGGCCCTGGTGCTCAACCTGGCCGCCGAGCCCGGCGAGACGGCCGGCTTCTCGGTGGAACGCCACATCCACGTCCTCGCGCAGCACGCGCCCGGTTTCACGGTGCACGACATCATCGTCGACTCGGCGCGGGTGCCCAGCGAGCGCGAGCGCGACCAGCTGCGCCGCACGGCGTCGATCCTCGATGCCCACGTCGAGTTCGCCGACGTATCCAGACCTGGTACACCTTTACATGACCCGGCGAGGTTGGCCGCGGCGTTGGAGGGGGTTCGGCGGCGCGGCGCGGCGCCCACCGGCACGGCTCCGCCGTTACATCAGCCGACAGTGCCGACCCCGACAGTGACGCCCACCCCGACAGTGAACGGACCGAGAGGTGACGACCCGTGGCGATGACAGCCGAGGTCAAGGACGAACTCAGCCGGTTGGTGGTCAACTCGGTGAGTGCTCGGCGCGCCGAGGTGGCCTCCCTACTGCGCTTCGCCGGTGGACTGCACATCGTGTCGGGACGCGTCGTCGTCGAGGCCGAGGTTGATCTGGGCATCATTGCCCGTCGGCTGCGCAAGGACATCTACGACCTGTACGGGTACACCGCGGTGGTCCACGTGCTGTCGGCCAGCGGGATCCGCAAGAGCACGCGCTACGTGGTGCGGGTCGCCAAGGACGGCGAGGCGTTGGCCCGGCAGACCGGACTTCTGGACCTGCGCGGCCGCCCGGTGCGCGGACTGCCCGCCCAGGTGGTCGGCGGCAGCGTCGGTGACGCCGAAGCTGCTTGGCGTGGCGCATTTTTGGCGCACGGCTCACTCACCGAACCAGGTCGCTCGTCGGCGCTGGAGGTCAGCTGCCCCGGCCCCGAGGCGGCGCTGGCGCTCGTCGGTGCGGCCAGGAGGCTCGGGGTCAGCGCCAAGGCCCGCGAGGTGCGCGGCAGCGACCGCGTGGTGGTCCGCGACGGGGAGGCGATCGGCGCACTGCTCACCCGGATGGGCGCCCAGGACACCCGGCTGACGTGGGAGGAGCGTCGCATGCGCCGCGAGGTGCGCGCGACCGCCAATCGCCTCGCCAACTTCGACGACGCCAATCTGCGCAGGTCGGCGCGCGCCGCGGTGGCCGCCGCGGCCCGGGTGGAGCGGGCGCTGCAGATCCTCGGCGACACCGTGCCCGACCATCTCGCGGCGGCGGGCAGCCTCCGGGTGGCCCATCGCCAGGCCTCGCTGGAGGAACTCGGCCGGCTGGCCGAACCCCCGATGACCAAAGATGCTGTGGCAGGCCGTATTCGGCGACTCCTGTCGATGGCCGACCGTAAAGCCAAACAGGACGGCATCCCCGACACCGAGTCGGCTGTGACACCGGATCTGCTCGAAGACGCCTAGGGATCCAGCAGCGAGTCCAGCGCCGTCCGGTCCAGCACGTCGAAGTCATGGTCCTCGACGTGCATGTAGTGGCGGACCCGGTTCACGAAGTCGTTGATCGCGTGGTTGAATGCGTCGGTGGCGGCGTTGCGCTTCTCCAGCGACAGGGCGGACGTGATCTCTTGCGCGAACGCGGTGTAGATCACCCGCTGGGCACTGTCGGCGATGTCGCTGGGCGCCACCAGACGAAGTTCGGTGAGTAGCGTGATGGCGCGTTTGATGTCGTCTTCGAGCAGGCCGGTGACCCGCACCACCCGGAACATCACCGCAAGGCGGGTCAGGTTGTCCGGGATGGACGGGTCGATCTGCCGCGCCATGTCGAGCAGCTCGCCGTGGGTCTCGGCGTGCGCCAGTCGGTGCGTGATCTCCGCCCACTCCTGCGAGATCTCCTTCAGGCCGGCGTTGGCCACCGAGATCTCGGTCATCGCGGCGACGAACCGGATCGTCGCGTCCCGCAGCAGGTCGAACTTCAGCCGCTCCTCCAGCTCGACGCTCTGCCGTTCGTGAGTCCTCTTCGCGGTCCAGTACGTCGTCAGGCCGCCCACGGCGGTGCCCAGCAAGCTGGCGGAAGCGGTGATCGCAGGAATCACCCAGTCGGTCATGCACCGAGTATCACTGCCGGCGCGCGACCGTGGTCCGCAACTGGCGGTACACGCCCATCAACAGCAGGCCGGCCTGGATGCCGAGGGCGATCGAGATCATCGATATCACCGTGACGGCCACGGCGCCCGCGCTGTTGGTGCCGATCAGTTCGGTGACACCGATGAAGCCCAGCGACCCCGGCACCAGCAGCCAGAAGCCGGGGAGCAGCAGCGTCGCCGCGGACGGTGTGCCCGGTCGCTGCGCGAGCAGCAGTGCGCACAGTGTCAGCGTCAGGCCGCCGCCGAAACCGCTGGCGTAGCTGCCGAGTACGGCATCGGCGACGAGCTGGCCGGCGTAGGAGACGTAGAGGATCAGCAGCATCCACACCATGAAGCGAGTGGGCGGACCGTGGAACAGGAACAATCCGATCGCGTACACGGCGCAGCCCAGCCACGGCGCCCACGGACCGAACCGGTCCACGGTCGCGACGCTCAGTTCGTCCGCGGTGAGGCCCGCGACCTGGGCGGCGATCAGGATTCCGAAGGCGAGCTGGGCCAGCCGCATCCCGCCGGCGACCAGCCGCGCCGACCCGGCGATCACGTCGCGGCTGCTGAGCTCGATCACCGCCAGCGTGATGGCCGCGCCGGGCAGGAACATGACCAGCGCGGGCGCCAACGCCCGCAGGCTGCCTTCGCCCAGGTGCAGCCACCGCCCTCCGAGGAACGCGCACAGGGCCACCAGGAAAGCGGCCACGACGGGCAGCAGCTGGGTGAGCGGCTCGCTGCGCCGCGCCACCAACCCCAGCAGTCCCACCCCGAAGCCGAGAACGGTGGCCGCCATCAGCGCCACCGGGTTCGGCTGCAGGATCAGCGCGAACGCCGCGCTCTGGAGGGTGTAGCCGGCGACGAACGCCCACGCCGGGAACCGGGGCGGCAACGCATCGATGCGATCCAGTTCGGCCAGACCCTCGTCGGCGGTCACCTGGTGGCCCTCTGCCGCCTTGACGAGCGTGGCGAGCGGAAACGTCTGGTCGAAGCGGAGGTCTCGCTCGGCGCTGGCGACCCGAAGGGTGGTGCCGCCGGTATTATCGCCGCCCCCGAGCTGGATGTAGTTGGGCAGCACCAACATCTCGCGCGACACCCCGTAACCGTCCGCCGACACCGCCAGCGTCCGCCGAACCATGCCGATGGGGTAGCCCGCAGCGATCATCGCCGCGCCCAGGCGTGCCAGAAACGTCATCGGCGCGGCATCCGCCGCCCGGGGTTGCCCCTCGGCGTTCGGTACGTCCTTCACGGACGGCACAGTAAGCCTTTACCGTGGCCCCATGAGCGATTTGCGGGTCGGGGTGGCGTATCCGAACCCGCCGTTCAACGCGATCCCCGGTCAGACCGGCCTGGACATCGAGGTGATGACCGCGCTGGCCGCCGCGATCGGCGAACGGGCCGAGTTCATCACATTCGAGGGCGCCGATTTTGACGGCATCTTCGACCGCCTCGACGCGGGCGACTACGACTGCGTCATCGCCGGTACGACCGTCACCCCCGAGCGGCAGCGGCGGGCCAGGTTCCTGCCGGCGTACCTGATCTCCGGACAGGCCCTGGCCGTGGACACCTCCCGGCTGCCGCACGTGCACTCCGTCGACGACCTTGCCGGCCTGACCGTCGGGGTGCAGCGGGGCAACACCAGCGAAGCGGTCGCCGACGGCCTCGTCGCCGACGGCAAGGCGGCGCGTGTACGGGTCTACGAGTACGGCGCGGTGAGCACCGCGATCGCCGACCTGGTTGCCGGCGGCTGCGACGCGATGCTTGCGCTCGCGCCGGTGCTGGCCGAACTCGTCAGGGCCGCTCACCGTGTCAGCCCAGGAGTCGCGGTGGTCCAGCGCGGCCTGTCGGTGGAAGAGATCGCGGTCGCCGTTAATCCCGGCGATCAGGCGCTTCTGGCGCGTCTGCAGGTCGCGCAGGCCGAGCTGGAAGACAACGGCACACTGCAGCGCATTCGCCGCAAATGGCTCGGCAACCCCTACGTCGACCAAAGCGTGGGAATGCTCTAGCAGCGCTGCGGGGCGACCGCGCGCGGGCGGACGCACTACTACTAGGCTGGCTGCCGAGCAGGTCGGCGATCTAAGGCGCAGTTCAACAGATAGAGGAGACAGACGTGACGATCCGGGTAGGCGTGAACGGCTTCGGCCGCATCGGACGCAACTTCTTCCGCGCGCTGGACGCGCAGAAGGCCGAAGGCAAGAACACCGACATCGAGATCGTGGCGGTCAACGACCTCACCGATAACGCCTCGTTGGCGCACCTGCTCAAATTCGACTCGATCCTCGGCCGGCTGCCCTACGACGTCAGCCTCGAGGGCGACGACACCATCGTCGTCGGCAACGTCAAGATCAAGGCACTCGAGGTCAAGGAAGGGCCCTCGGCCCTGCCCTGGGGCGACCTCGGTGTCGACGTCGTCGTCGAGTCCACCGGCATCTTCACCGCCCGCGCCAAGGCGCAGGGCCACCTCGACGCCGGCGCCAAGAAGGTCATCATCTCGGCGCCTGCCAGCGACGAGGACATCACCATCGTGCTCGGCGTCAACGACGACAAGTACGACGGCAGCCAGAACATCATCTCCAACGCCTCGTGCACCACGAACTGTCTCGGCCCGCTGGCCAAGGTGCTCAACGACGAGTTCGGCATCGTCAAGGGCCTGATGACCACCGTGCACGCCTACACGCAGGACCAGAACCTGCAGGACGGTCCGCATAAGGATCTGCGCCGCGCCCGCGCCGCCGCGCTCAACATCGTGCCCACGTCCACCGGTGCCGCCAAGGCGATCGGCCTGGTACTGCCCGAGCTCAAGGGCAAGCTGGACGGCTACGCGTTGCGGGTACCGATCCCCACCGGCTCGTGCACCGACCTGACGGCCGAGCTGGCGAAGCCGGGCACCGCCGCCGAGATCAACGCGGCCATGAAGGCGGCGGCCGACGGACCCCTCAAGGGCATTCTCAAGTACTACGACGCACCCATCGTCTCCAGCGACATCGTCACCGATCCGCACAGCTCGATCTTCGACGCGGGCCTGACCAAGGTCATCGACAATCAGGCCAAGGTCGTCTCCTGGTACGACAACGAGTGGGGCTACTCCAACCGTCTCGTGGACCTGGTCGGCCTCGTCGGTAAGTCGCTCTAAGTCCGATGGGGATCAAGTCACTGTCCGACCTTCTCTCCGAGGGCGTAGCGGGGCGGGGCGTGCTGGTGCGCTCCGACCTGAACGTCCCCCTCGATGACGACGGCCACATTTCCGACCCGGGCCGCATCATCGCTTCCGTGCCGACGCTGAAAGCGTTGAGCGACGCCGGCGCCAAGGTCGTCGTCACCGCGCACCTCGGCAGGCCCAAAGGCGAGCCGGATCCCAAGTTCTCGCTCGCCCCGGTCGCCAAAGCGCTGAGCGAGCAGCTGGGACGGCACGTCCAGCTGGCCGGCGACGTCGTCGGCAGCGACGCACTGGCCCGATCCGAAGGGCTGACCGACGGCGACATCCTGCTGCTGGAGAACATCCGCTTCGACGCCCGCGAGACCAGCAAGGACGACGCGGAACGGGCCAAGCTGGCGAAAGCGCTCGTCGAGCTCGTCGACTCACCCGGTGGGCCGACGCCGGCGTTCGTGTCCGACGGGTTCGGTGTGGTGCACCGCAAGCAGGCATCGGTGTATGACGTCGCCACCCTGCTGCCGCACTACGCGGGCATCCTGGTCGACGCCGAGATCAAGGTGCTGGCACAGCTGACCGAGGCAGACGAGCGTCCCTACGCGGTGGTGCTGGGCGGCTCCAAGGTGTCGGACAAGCTCGCGGTGATCGAGAGCCTGGCGACCAAGGCCGACAGTCTGATCATCGGCGGCGGGATGTGCTTCACCTTCCTTGCTGCACAGGGCTTTTCGGTGGGCGGCTCGCTGCTCGAAGAGAGCATGATCGACACGTGTCGCAAGCTGCTCGACACCTACGCCGACGTGTTGCATCTGCCGGTCGACATCGTGGTGGCCGAGAAGTTCGCCGCCGACTCACCGGCCGAGACGGTGGCCGCGGACAAGATCCCCGACGGCAAGATGGGCCTCGACATCGGCCCGGAATCGGTGAAGCGGTTCGCCGCGCTGCTGTCGAACGCCAAGACGGTGTTCTGGAACGGCCCGATGGGCGTGTTCGAGTTCCCGGCGTTCGCGGCGGGCACCAAGGGCGTCGCCGAGGCGATCATCGGAGCCACCGCCAAGGGCGCGTTCAGCGTCGTCGGCGGCGGCGACTCGGCCGCCGCGGTGCGTCAGCTCGGTCTGCCCGACGACGGTTTCTCGCACATTTCCACCGGTGGCGGGGCGTCGCTGGAATACCTTGAGGGCAAAGAGCTGCCCGGTATCCGAGTACTCGAGTAGTCCCGACCTCCACAACCTAGGAGTCCCTCTTGTCCCGTAAGCCGCTGATCGCCGGCAACTGGAAGATGAACCTGAACCACTTCGAGGCGATCGCGTTGGTGCAGAAGATCGCGTTCTCGTTGCCGGACAAGTACTTCGACAAGGTCGACGTCACCGTCCTACCGCCGTTCACCGATCTGCGGAGCGTGCAGACGCTGGTCGACGGCGACAAGCTGCGGCTCACCTACGGTGCCCAGGACGTGTCCCAGCACGACTCCGGCGCGTACACCGGTGAGATCAGCGGGGCGTTCCTGGCCAAGCTCGGATGCACGTTCGCCGTGGTCGGGCACTCGGAGCGGCGGACGTACCACAACGAGGACGACGGCCTCGTCGCCGCGAAGGCGCTCGCCGCGTTCAAGCACGGGCTGACCCCGATCGTGTGCATCGGCGAGCAGCTGGAGGTGCGTGAGGCCGGAAATCACGTCGACTTCAATGTGAACTCGCTGCGGGGCTCGGTGGCGGGGCTGTCGGCCGAGCAGATCGGCCAGGCCGTCATCGCCTACGAGCCGGTCTGGGCGATCGGCACCGGCCGGGTCGCCAGTGCCGCCGACGCGCAGGAAGTGTGTAAGGCGATCAGGGACGAACTGGGGAACCTCGCCTCGCCCGAGATCGCCGCGGGCGTACGGGTGCTCTACGGCGGCTCGGTGAACGCCAAGAACGTCGGCGAGATCGTCGGACAGGCCGATGTGGACGGCGCACTGGTCGGCGGTGCGTCGCTGGACGGCGAGCAGTTCGCCACGCTGTCGGCCATCGCGGCCGGCGGTCCGCTTCCGTGACAGGCGGCCCCGACCTGTAGTCTGGCGGCCATGCAATTGGCTCTGCAGATCACCCTGGTCATCACCAGTGTGCTGATCGTGCTCCTGGTCCTGCTGCATCGCGCCAAGGGTGGCGGTCTGTCCAGCCTGTTCGGCGGCGGTGTGCAGTCCAGCCTGTCCGGTTCCACCGTGGTGGAGAAGAACCTCGACCGGGTGACGATGTTCGTCACGGGCATCTGGGTCGTCTCCATCGTCGGCATGGCTCTGTCCATCAAGTACGGCGTCTAGCCACTCGGGCCACGTTCTGCGGGGCCGACAGGCAACCCGGATACTTGGGGCATGGCTCAGGCACCCGACACCACCCTTGAACCGTTCGGAGCCGTCCAGCGCACCCAGGTCGGTCGGGAAGCCACCGAACCGATGCGCGAGGACATTCGGTTACTGGGCACCATCCTCGGAGACACCGTCCGCGAGCAGAACGGCGACGAGGTATTCGACCTCGTCGAACGCGCCCGGGTCGAAGCCTTCCGGGTGCGTCGCTCCGAGATCGACCGCGCGGACCTGGCCGAGCTGTTCCGCGACGTCGACGTCCATCGGGCGATCCCGGTCATCCGCGCATTCACGCATTTCGCGCTGCTGGCCAACGTGGCCGAGGACATCCACCGGGAGCGGCGCCGCGCGATCCACCAGAAGAAGGACGCACCGCCGCAGAACAGCAGTCTCGCCGCCACGTATCTGAAGCTCGACACCGCCGATCTGGACCCGGACACCGTGGCCGACGCGCTGGTCGGGGCGCTGGTCTCCCCGGTGATCACCGCGCACCCGACCGAGACGCGACGCCGCACCGTGTTCGACACCCAGCACCGCATCACCGAGCTGATGCGTCTTCGGCTGCACGGCCACAGCACGACGGGCGACGGCCGTGATGTCGAACACGAACTTCGTCGCCATATCCTCACGCTGTGGCAGACCGCGCTGATCCGGTTGTCCCGCTTGAAGATCCAGGACGAGATCGAGACCGGCCTGCGCTACTACCAGGCGGCGTTCTTCGAGGTGATCCCCCAGGTCAACGCCGAGGTGCGGGCGGCGCTGCAGGCACGCTGGCCGGAGGCCAATGTGCTGGCAGATCCGATCCTGAGGCCCGGTTCGTGGATCGGCGGTGATCGCGACGGCAACCCCAACGTCACGGCCGAGGTGGTCCGGCTCGCCACCGGCAGCGCCGCATACACCGCGATCTCGCACTACTTCGTCGAGCTCACTGCGCTGGAGCAGGAGCTCTCGATGTCGGTGCGGCTGGTGCACACCAGCGACGCGCTGGCCGCACTGGCCGACGCCTGCCACGAGCCTGCCCGCGCCGACGAACCGTACCGCCGTGCGCTGCGCGTCGCGCATGCACGCCTGACCGCGACCGCACGGCAGATCCTGGACCGGCAACCCGAGCACGAACTCGATCTCGGCATGGACCCCTACGTCGAACCGGGTGAACTGCTCGACGACCTCGACGCCATCGACGAGTCACTGCGGGCCAACGGCAGCGCCGTACTGGCCGACGACAGGTTGGCGCGACTGCGGGAAGCCGTGCGCGTCTTCGGGTTTCACCTGTCCGGGCTGGATCTGCGCCAGAACTCCGACGTGCACGAAGAGGTCATCGCCGAGCTGTTGGCGTGGGCGGGGGTGCATCCGGACTATGCGTCGCTGAGCGAGGACGAGCGTGTCGAGATCCTGGCGGCCGAGCTGGCGACGCGGCGTCCGCTGACCGGTCCGGCGGCGCAACTGTCCGAGCTCGCCCGCAAGGAGCTCGATATCGTGGCCGCCGCTGCGCGGGCGGTGCACGTGTTCGGGCCGCAGGCGGTGCCGAACTACATCATCTCGATGTGCCAGTCCGTGTCGGACATGCTCGAGGCCGCGATCCTGCTCAAGGAGGCGGGCCTGCTGGACGCGTCGGCCGAGGAACCGTATGCACCTGTCGGGATCGTGCCGTTGTTCGAGACCATCGACGATCTTCAGCGTGGTTCCGCGATTCTCGAAGCGGTGCTGGACCTTCCGCTGTACCGGGCCGTGGTCGCGGCCCGCGGTGACAGCCAGGAGGTGATGCTCGGCTACTCGGACTCGAACAAGGACGGCGGCTACCTGGCCGCGAACTGGGCGCTGTACCGCGCGGAGCTCGACCTGGTGGAGTCGGCCCGCAAGACCGGGATCCGGCTGCGGTTGTTCCACGGCCGTGGCGGCACCGTCGGCCGTGGTGGCGGCCCGAGCTACGACGCCATTCTCGCCCAGCCGCCCGGCGCGGTGCGGGGCTCGCTGCGCATCACCGAGCAGGGCGAGATCATCGCCGCGAAGTACGCCGAACCGCGGATCGCGCACCGCAATCTGGAGACGCTGGTCGCGGCCACGCTCGAGTCGACGCTGCTCGATGTCGAGGGCCTCGGTGACGCGGCCGAACCGGCCTATGAGGTGCTCGACGATCTTGCGGCGCGGGCGCAGCGCGCCTACTCCGACCTCGTGCACGAGACCCCGGGTTTTGTGGAGTACTTCAAGGCGTCGACGCCGGTCAGCGAGATCGGGGCGCTGAACATCGGCAGCAGGCCCACCTCGCGCAAGCCGACGACGTCGATCTCGGATCTGCGGGCCATTCCGTGGGTGCTGGCGTGGAGCCAGTCGCGGGTGATGCTGCCGGGCTGGTACGGCACCGGGACCGCGTTCGAGGAGTACATCGGGGAAGGTCCGGACAGGGAAGCCCGGCTGGAGGTGCTGCAGGACCTTTACCGGCGCTGGCCTTTCTTCGCCACGGTGCTGTCGAACATGGCTCAGGTGCTGGCGAAATCGGATCTGGGTCTGGCTGCCCGCTACGCCGAGCTCGTCGAGGACGAAGCGCTGCGCCGGCGGGTGTTCGACAAGATCGCCGACGAACACGAGCGCACGATCCGGATGCACAAACTGATCACCGGCCAGGACGACCTGTTGGCCGACAACCCGTCGCTGGCCCGGTCGGTGTTCAACCGCTTCCCATACCTGGAGCCGCTCAACCATTTACAGGTGGAGCTGCTACGGCGTTACCGGTCGGGTGACGACGACGAACTCGTCCAGCGCGGCATTCTGCTGACGATGAGCGGGCTGGCTACCGCACTGCGCAATAGCGGATAGCGCAGGGATCTGCGGCCCGTGCCACTCCGCCGATCTGGGCGGCGACCGGCCGCGGATAGCTGGTCCAGCCCGGCGTCATGTCGTAGCGGCCCAGCAGATACGTCATGGCGGTGGACATGGCGGTCAGCGAGAAGGGTTGCGCGGGGCAGGAATGCCTGCCGTGACCGAACGTGGTGACCAGGGTGGGCGACAGCAGCCCGGCACGCTCTCGGAGCCGGTGGCCCTGCCATCGGTCGGGACGCCATTGACCCAACTCCGTGGTGGCCGAGGTGTTGAGCAGCGGCAGCAGCGTGGCGACCGTCCATCCCGGCGGAACCCGGTAGGTCACCGCGCCGGTGTCGAGGTCCACGGGCTCCAGCACGGTTCGCGCCATGATCGAGCGTTGCGCCAGCCGGATGCTTTCCAGCGCACACTTCTGCGTCCACTCCAGGTCGCCGTCGGCGACGCGGGCGCCATCGGCCGGGTGTGTGAGGAGATCGACGAGGGCCCAACCCAGGGCGGCCATCAGGTTCGACATCGAGGCGATGTGGATGAGGGCCACGTCGAGCGCGATGCCGCGTAGCCGGCGCGCGGAGCTCTCGTCGGACCACGTGTCGACGATCCGGGCGAACAGCGATATGTCGTCACCGGCGGTCTCGCCGTGCCGGGTGATCGCAGATCCGATCACGTCGACGATGTCCTCCAGCGCCGCGTTCTCGGCCCGCTTGCCGCTCGCGGCGACGTCGGCCATCGTCTCGGGGTGAACGAACGCGTCCGCCCCGTCCAGGACGTCGAAGTCCCGCACCAGCCGTTCGAACGCGTCGCCCTCCGCTGAACCCGGGCCCGCCCACGAAGCCAGCCCCATCCGGTGGCCGAGCCGTCTGGTCAGGGCGAAGAGCTCCACGCTGCCCTCGCTGCCGAGTTCCGCGGCGGTCGAGTCGAGCGCCGTCGTCAGGTTGTCGAGATACCCGGCGACGTCGTCCCGGCGAAACAGAGATGTGGGCAATGTTCTTCTGCCGTCGAAGATCTCGTCGGGTAGCTTGCGGCGCAGCATCAGATAGTCCGCGACGCCCTTGCTGGCCATCTGTTCGGGCAGCGCGTAGAACGCTTCGACGCCGGCGGGGGAGAACGTGAACAGGTAGCGGTCGGTGCCGCTGTGGACGGCGAAGGTGTCGCCGTGGCGGCGGCGTGCGTCGCCGATCGCGGCCACCGCGTCGTCCACGGTCACATCCCACGGCAGGCCGGTGTCCTGCGCGTACGGCGGTGCGGGGGTGGGGACGCTGTCGGTCACAGGCCTGCGGAGCGGCGCACCTTGTCGATCGCTCCGCGCAGCACCTGCTCGGTGACTGCGATCGGCGTGATCACCGATTCGCCGATGCCGACGATCCGTTCGACGCGGTCGACGATGCCCTCCATCCGGTCGACCACACCGTGCAGGCGCGGGGCCAGCTCGTTGATCTGGTTGATGGTGTCGTTGAACCGTTCCAGGGTGGCGTCGAGATTGCCCGTGGAGCGGTTGAGGTCGTCCAGGGTGTCGCTCAGACCCTCGAGGATGGTGTCCACCTGCTCGACGGTGACGTCAGCGTTCAGCGCGGCCTGCGCGAGCTTCCTGATCCGCTCCCCACCTGTGCGCGGTGCCGGTCTGCCGCTCTTGTCTGCCATTCGGCCAGTATGACCCACGGGCTCGATGAGGTGGTGCAGATGCCCGAGTGAGTGTCCGCATGGCGTGTTGGTCGCCGGGCAGGATGGCCGGCCACCGCGATGACCGGCCAAAGGTGCTGCGCGTCCAGGGTATTCGTGGCTTGCATTGCCTGCCGACGGGGCACTTGCGGTTGCGCGTCCATCCTCGTCGTGGGCCGATGGAACCGTTCGCGCTCCGCGCACGTCTGATCTACATGTCGACTCGACAGTGCGACCGGGACCCGAGGCCGAGTGAGTCCCGGCTGGTAGAACGTGTCACCCAGTATGTGGCGGGGTACGCCGACGCCCGCGCCGCCGAGAGAGGGGGCGGGACCTCCGGATAGCCGTCTGGGTCACATCGAGCCAGGCATC
The DNA here is from genome assembly GCF_900637195.1 of Mycolicibacterium aurum. Taxonomy (NCBI): domain Bacteria; kingdom Bacillati; phylum Actinomycetota; class Actinomycetes; order Mycobacteriales; family Mycobacteriaceae; genus Mycobacterium; species Mycolicibacterium aurum. The sequence goes on from NZ_LR134356.1 coordinate 2,641,380, forward strand.
CCCGACGGCATGGCCGGTATCGCTGGCATGGCAGGCATCGGGGGCGGCGCCATGACAGGTGGGGGCGCGATCACCGGTGGCGGCGTGATGGGTGGGGGCGCGATCACCGGCGGCGGCGTGATCGGCGGGGGCGCGATGACCGGCGGGGCTGCGGGCGGTAGTGGCGGCGGTGCTACCGCGGATGGCGGGGCCGGTATCGGCGGGGGAGGTGGCGGCGCGTACGGCCCGCCCTGACATATCGGGCTCAGCGGCTGGGAGATGCAGGCGGTATCCGACGGGCTGGTGGGCACGGTGTCGTACGGACCGCCCTGGCACACCGGCAGCTCCGGCGTCGCCGCGCACCGGGGGTCATCCGGGCTGGTGGGCGTGCCCGGATCGGGCACCTGCACGGGAATCGGTGCCACGGTCAGTCCGGACCACCCCGACGTCGCCGATGCCGGCCCGGCCGCACCCATCGCCGCCATTGCGGTCACCGCGCAGGCCAGGGCCGCACGAGTGATCGCGATCCGGATGCCCGGAGCCGCTGTCCAGTTCATCACCTGCTCCTCTGGCCGTACTGTCGATGCCACGCGTCGTGGTGTTTGCTGTATCGGGCACAGCCCCTCGATCGTCGCACGCATTCGCAGTACCGGCGCCGAAAAAGCGGAATTCCCGGACTTGGCGCGGGAGGGCGGCCAATCGGGCCGAACTCGCAGCGTAGGAGGGAGTCGGCCCCGTGAACCGGCATCGCCACGGTCGCGTGGCCGGCGTCCGTCGACGTCGATTGTGGTGAATGCGGCCTCCCGCCGCCTTATTGTCGCTGTAGTCGATTTGATAGCTCGCGACGGATGCGATGGGAGGGCGTAATGGCGTCCGGAACCCGATACCGATTACTTCAGATCGCGCTCGTCGTGTTCGGCGCGGTCATGCTGGTGCTCTACCCGCTGGCGGTGGTCTGGCCCTCGGGCTGGGCATGGCACCACGGGGCACCCCACGAGTCCGACTACTTCATGATGATCGTCGGCGTGTACGCGGTGCTGGGCATCTTCCTGTGCCTCGCGGCGCGTCGCCCCGAAGCGAATACGAGCCTGATCTGGTTCACGGTGTGGTCGAGCGTCGTCCATGCCGCGATCATGGCGGTGCAATCGTTCGGCGACGGGGGCCGGCACACCGGACACCTGTGGGGAGACGTGCCGGCGCTGCTGCTGGTGGCGGTGGTTCTGTCGGTGCTGGTCTCGTCGAGCCCCGAACGACGCAGCAGCAGTTAGAGTTTCGAGGCCGCGGCCTCGTCGAGCAGCCACACGGTGGCCTCGGACCCGACTGCTCCCGCCGCGGGGATGTCGACCGGGTCGGCGCCGCCCACGGCCGCGGCGACCGCGTCGGCTTTGCCCTCGCCGGACACGACCAGCCACACCTCGCGTGAACGGGCGATCGCGGGCAGTGTCAGCGTGACCCGCCGCGGTGGCGGCTTGGGGGAGTCGGTGACGCCCACGACCCACCGCTCGGTCTCCTTCACGGCGTCGGTGTCGGGGAACAACGAGTTGACGTGGCCCTCCGGGCCCATACCCAACAGGTGCACATCGAATCGGGGTCCGGTGGTCTGCATGTTCCCGATGACCACCTCGGAGTACCCCTGCGCGGCGGCCTCGAGGTCGTCACCGAACTCGCCGTCCGTCGCGGCGATCGCGTGCACGTTCGTGTCCGGAATGCCGACATGGTCGAGCAGCGCTTCGCGCGCCTGCTTGTCGTTGCGCTCATCGTCATCGGCGGGCACGAAGCGTTCGTCGCCCCAGTAGATGTGCACCTTGGCCCAGTCGATCTCGCCACTGCGCTCGCCGACCCGTTTCAGCAGGCCGATGCCGGTACCGCCGCCGGTGAGAACGATGGCCGCCTCACCGCGCGCGGCGACGGCGTCGAGGATGGCGCCCACCAGCCGATCCCCTGCGGCGGTGACCAGCGCCTCGGTATCCGGGTACTTCTCGATCGTCGGGGTCATCCGTACACCACCTTGTCCAGGCCTGCGAGCGCTTCGTGGTAGATCTCGTCGGGGTCGAGCCGCCGCATGTCCTCGGCCAGGCATTCCCGGGTCTCCCTGCGCGCCAACGGAACCAGAGCGTCCGGCTTGGCCGTGCGGGTGATCGTCGCGGTGATGCCGTCCTGCGGGCGGCTCAGGACGATGGTTTCGCTGGGGCGCACCAACTCGACCTTGAGTTCGCCGACCTCTCGCCGCACCTCGCCGTCGATGCGACTGGCCAGCCAGCCGGCCAGGATGTCCAGCGCGGGTTCGGTCTTCAGCCCCGACACCAGTGCCGAGGTCACCGGTTCGTGCGGTGCCTGGTCCACCGCCGATGTCAGCAACGCCCGCCAGTAGGTGATACGGCTCCAGGCCAGGTCGGTGTCACCGGAGGTGTATCCCTTGAGACGGCTCTTGATCGACTCGAGGGGATCGGGACCGTTCGTCGCATCCGTGATCCGGCGAATCGCCAGCCTGCCCAGGGGATCTTCGGCCGGGACGGCGGGCGCGACGTCGGGCCACCACGTCACCACGGGGGTGTCGGGCAGCAGGAACGGGGTCACCACGCTGCTGGCGTGCTTGGCGAGCGGTCCGGACAGGCGCAGGACCACCACCTCGTTGGCCCCGGCGTCCCTGCCGACCCGCAGCTGCGCGTCCAGCCGGGCTTCGCCGGCCAGCCGGTCACCGGGGGTCACCACGATGACCCGGCACGGATGTTCCCGGCTCGCCGCGTTGGCCGCCTCGATCGAATCCTCCAGCAGCGCTTCGGTATCCGGCGCGATGACCAGCGTCAGCACGCGGCCGAGGGTGATCGCACCCCCCTCTTCGCGCAGTGCCACGATCTTCTTGTTGATGACGTCGGTGGTGCTGTCGGGCAGGTCGACGATCATTACGGCCTTCTCCATTCGCGCCCGGTGCGGCGCAGCATCTCGAACGCCGACTCGGGACCCCAGGTGCCGGCCTCGTAGGTGTCCGGCTTGCCATGTGAGGCCCAGTACTCAAGCGCCGGGTCCAGGATCTTCCAGGCCAACTCGACTTCGGCGTTGACCGGGAACAGCGAGGGCTCACCGAGCAGAACGTCCAGGATCAGGCGCTCGTACGCCTCGGGGGAGTCTTCGGCGAAGGCGGACCCGTACGAGAAGTCCATGCTGACGTCGCGGACCTCCATCTGGTTTCCGGGAACCTTGGAGCCGAACCTCAGCGTGATGCCCTCGTCCGGCTGCACCCGGATCACCAGTGCGTTCTGACCCAGTTCTTCGGTCATGGTGGCGTCGAACGGAAGATGAGGTGCCCGCTTGAAGATCAGGGCGATCTCCGTCACCCGGCGACCCAGCCGCTTACCGGTGCGCAGGTAGAACGGGACGCCCGCCCACCGCCGAGTGTCCACATCCACGGTGATCGCCGCGAAGGTCTCGGTGGTCGAGTCCTTGGAGAACCCCTCCTCGTCGAGAAGGCCGACCACTTTCTCGCCGCCCTGCCAGCCCGCGGCGTATTGACCGCGGGAGGTGTTGAGGTCCAACGGTTCCGCGAGTTGGGTCGCCGAGAGCACCTTGATCTTCTCGGCCTGCAGCTCCGAGGGCTGGAAGCTGACCGGTTCCTCCATGGCGGTGAGCGCGAGCAGCTGCAGCAGATGATTCTGGATGACGTCGCGCGCGGCGCCGACTCCGTCGTAGTAGCCGCCTCGACCGCCGAGCCCGATGTCCTCGGCCATGGTGATCTGGACATGGTCTACGTAGTGGGCGTTCCAGATGGGTTCGAACATCTGGTTGGCGAAGCGCAGCGCCAGCAGGTTCTGGACGGTCTCCTTGCCGAGGTAGTGGTCGATGCGGAACACCGAGGACTCGGGGAAGACGCTGTTCACCAGATTGTTCAGGTCTTCGGCGCTGGACAGGTCGTGGCCGAACGGCTTCTCGATGATGACCCGGCTCCAGCACCCGTCCGGCTTCTCGGCCAACCCGGACTTGGACAGCTGCTCGAGTACCTGCGGGAACGCCTTCGGCGGGATCGACAGGTAGAACGCGTGATTGCCGCCGGTGCCGCGCTCGGCGTCGAGTTTCTGCAGCGTCTCGCTGAGTTGCTCGAAGGCCTTGTCGTCGTCGAAAGTGCCTTGGACGAACCGGAATCCCTCGGCCAGCCGGTCCCAGACCTCTTGCCGGAAAGGCGTGCGGGCGTGCTGCTTGACCGCGTCGTAGACGACCTTCGCGAAGTCCTCGTCGGCCCAGTCGCGACGGGCGAAGCCGATGAGCGAGAAGGTGGGCGACAGCAGCCCGCGGTTGGCCAGGTCATAGATCGCCGGCATCAGCTTCTTGCGGGCGAGATCGCCTGTCACACCGAAGATCACCACGCCGCAGGGGCCTGCGATCCGCGGCATCCGTTTGTCCCGCTTGTCTCGTAGCGGGTTCACCCAGTCCGGCGGAGTGCTGCTGCAGTCGCTCATCGTCTATCGCTCATCGTCTATCGCTCCTCGCGCAAGCGCTCGTCGTCGTATCGCTCTTCGCGCAAGCGCTCATCGGTGCGGACGTCACTTCTTTTCGTCGAGCTGGCCCTGGGTGGCTTCCAACAACTCCTGCCACGACTTCTCGAACTTCTCCACGCCCTCGTTCTCCAGTGCCAGGAACACGTCGGTCAGGTCGATTCCGATCGCGGAGAGCTGGTCGAAGATCTCCTGCGACTCGGCGGCGCGGCCGGTGATGGTGTCGCCGCTGATCACGCCGTGGTCGGCGACGGCGTCCATCGTCTTCTCCGGCATCGTGTTGACCGTGTTGGGAGCGACGAGCTCCGTCACGTACAGCGTGTCGGAGTAGTCGGGATTCTTTACGCCGGTCGAGGCCCACAGCGGACGTTGGACGCGGGCGCCGGAGGAGCTCAGGGCGGCGAAGCGGTCGCCGCCGAGGAAGACCTCTTCGTAGGCGGCGTAGGCGAGGCGGGCATTGGCCACACCGGCCTTCCCACGCAGAGCAAGCGCCTCGTCGGTGCCGATATCCTCCAGCCGCTTGTCGATCTCGGTGTCCACGCGGGAGACGAAGAACGATGCGACGGAATGGATACGGGACAGGTCGTGGCCGGCTTCCTTGGCCTTCTCCAGCCCTGCCAGGTAGGCGTCCATGACCAGGCGGTGCCGTTCCACCGAGAAGATCAGCGTCACGTTCACCGAGATGCCTTCGGCGATCACCGCGGTGATCGCGGGCAGGCCGGCCTCCGTCGCAGGGATCTTGATCAGCAGGTTGGGCCGGTCCACGATCTTCCACAGTTCGATGGCCTGCAGGATGGTCTTGTCGGTGTCGTGGGCGAGACGCGGATCGACTTCGATGGACACCCGGCCGTCCACGCCGTCGGAGAGCTCGTACTGCTTGGCGAGCACGTCGCAGGCGTTGCGCACGTCGTCGGTGGTCACGGTGCGGATGGTGGCGTCGACGTCGGCTCCGCGCTCGGCCAGTTCCTTGACCTGGGCGTCATAGGCGTCGCCCTTGGACAGGGCGGCCTGGAAGATCGACGGGTTGGTCGTGACGCCCACCACCGATTTGGTGTCGATGAGCTCCTGCAGGTTGCCGGTCTGCAGCCGGGTGCGGGACAGGTCGTCGAGCCATACCGATACACCTGCGGCGGCCAGAGCCGCGAGATTCGGGTTCTGCGTCATGTGAGGTCTCTTTTCGTTAGTCAGTTGGCTTCAGTTGGCAATGGTGCGTTCCGCTGCGGCGACCACTGCCTCTGGCGTGAAGCCGAATTCGCGGAACAACGTCTTGTCGTCGGCGGATTCGCCGTAGTGCTCGATCGAGATGATCTCGCCGGTGTCGCCGACGAGCTTGTACCAGCTTTGTGCGACGGCGGCCTCGACGGCGACCCGTGCCGACACGGTGGGCGGCAGTACCGAGTCGCGGTAGTCCTTGGGCTGCGATTCGAACCACTCGACGCATGGCATCGACACAACTGCCGCGGTGATGCCCTTCTCGGCCAGCTGCTTCTTCGCCTCGACTGCCAGCTGGAGTTCCGATCCAGTGCCGATGAGGATGACGTCGGCGCCGGTGGCGTCACCGCCGCCGAGCACGTATCCGCCCTTGGCGACGCCGTCGGCGTCGGTGCCTTCCAGAACCGGGATGCCCTGCCGGGTGAGAATGAAACCGACGGGACCGCTGCCGTTTCCGCGGGCCACGATGCTGCGCCAGGCGTACGCGGTTTCGTTGGGATCGCCGGGGCGGACCACCGAGAGGTTGGGGATCGCGCGCAGTGCCGCGAGGTGCTCGATGGGCTGGTGGGTGGGCCCGTCCTCACCGAGGCCGACGGAGTCGTGGGTCCAGATGTAGATGGTGTCGATGTCCATCAGCGACGCGAGGCGCACCGCCGGGCGCATGTAGTCGGAGAACTGCAGGAACGTGCCACCGAAGGCCCGCGTGGGACCGTGCAGCACGATGCCCGACAGGATCGAACCCATTGCGTGCTCACGGATGCCGAAGTGCAGCACCCGGCCGTACCAGTCGGCGGTGAAATCCTCGGTCGAGATCGAGGGTGGGCCGAACGACTTAACGCCCTTGATGGTGGTGTTGTTGCTGCCTGCCAGATCGGCCGAGCCACCCCACAGCTCGGGCAGCTTCGGGGCGACGTCGTTGAGCACCTGGCCGAACGCTGCGCGGGTGGCCACGGCCTTGGAGCCGGGCTCCCAGTAGGTGATGTCGGAGTCCCAGCCCTCGGGCAGCTCCTGGGCCGTCAGACGGTCGAGCAGCTTCTTACGCTCCGGCTCACGCTCTGCCCACGCGTCGAACTCGGGCTGCCATTTGTCGTGTGCGTCCTTGCCGCGCTTCTGCAGGCCCCGCGTGTGCTCGATGACCTCGTCGGTGACCTCGAAGGTCTTGTCGGGGTCGAACCCGAGGATCTTCTTCGTCGCGGCCACCTCGTCGTCACCGAGTGCCGACCCGTGGACGCCGCCGGTGTTCATCTTCGTCGGGGCGGGATAGCCGATGATGGTCCGGACCGAGATGAACGACGGCTTGTCGGTCACCTTCTTCGCCTCGGCGATGGCCTGTTCGATGCCGACGACGTTCTCCCCGCCCTCGACCTCCTGCACGTGCCAGCCGTACGCGCGGTAGCGCCCGGCGACATCCTCCGACAGCGCGATGTCGGTGTCGTGCTCGATCGAGATGTGGTTCTTGTCGTAGAAGACGATGAGGTTGCCCAGCTGCTGGGTCCCCGCCAGCGATGACGCCTCACTGGTCACGCCTTCTTCCATGTCACCGTCGGAGGCGATCACGTAGATGAAGTGGTCGAACGGGCTGGTGCCGGGGGCGGCGTCCGGGTCGAACAGGCCGCGCTCGTAGCGGGCGGCCATCGCCATGCCCACCGCGGAGGCCAGACCCTGCCCCAGGGGACCCGTGGTGATCTCCACACCGGGGGTGTGGCGGAACTCGGGGTGGCCCGGCGTCTTGGACTTGTATGTCCGCAGCGCTTCGATGTCGGACAGCTCGAGGCCGAAGCCGCCGAGATACAGCTGGATGTAGAGCGTCAGGCTGGAGTGCCCACAGGACAGGATGAAACGGTCACGCCCGATCCAGTGCACGTCGTTCGGGTCGTGGCGCATCTGTCGCTGGAACAGCGTGTATGCCAGTGGGGCGAGGCTCATCGCGGTACCGGGGTGGCCGTTGCCGACCTTCTGCACGGCGTCGGCGGCCAGCACCCGGACGGTGTCGACCGCCCGTGAATCCAGATCTGTCCAGTCGTCAGGGTGGTTGGGTCGGGTGAGGGAATTGATCTCTTCGACCGTGGTCACGAAATGCACTCCTTGGCTAGACGGGCGGTGGTGATCCGCTTCCACCACCCTAGTGTGGAACGCGCATTCGACGCAGAGGTCATCCCTGCGGATACCCATGATTCGACCCTGCAATTTCGAGCGACGACGACGGCGGTCTACCATCCTCTGTAGTAGATGCCCCCTGCGGGGCCCACGCCGGCGTTGAGGAGTTGGTTGCGTGAGAATTCGCGAAGGCCACCTCGTCAGCGATGCCGCTGAGGGGCCGATCGGATTCCGCACCCGTCTGCTGGGCTATGTGGGGCTGACCAAGCCGCGTGTGATCGAACTGCTGCTGGTGACCACCATCCCGGCCATGCTCCTGGCCAACCGGGGCACCGTGGACCCGCTGCTGATTCTCAACACCTTGATCGGCGGGCTGCTCGCGGCCGCGGGTGCCAACACGTTGAACTGTGTCGCCGATGCCGACATCGACAAGAAGATGAAGCGCACCGAGCGCCGCGCGCTGGCCCGCGCGACCGTGCCGCGCAGCCACGCACTCGTCTTCGGTCTGACGCTCTCGGTCGCCTCGTTCTTCTGGCTGTGGTGGACCACCAACATGCTCTCGGCGCACCTGGCCGGCGCCACCATCGCGTTCTACGTGCTGGTGTACACCCTGCTGCTCAAGCGCCGAACCTCGCAGAACGTGGTGTGGGGTGGGGCCGCCGGCTGCATGCCCGTGATGATCGGCTGGTCCGCGGTCACCGGGACGATCCAGTGGCCGGCTCTGGTGATGTTCCTGATCATCTTCTTCTGGACGCCGCCGCACACCTGGGCGCTGGCGATGCGCTACAAGGACGACTACGAGGCGGCCGGCGTGCCGATGCTGCCCGTGGTGGCCACCGAGCAGCAGGTCACCAAGCAGATCCTGATCTACACCTGGCTGACCGTCGTCGCGACGCTTGCGCTGGCGCTGACCACGGGCTGGCTGTACACCGCGGTGGCGATCCTGGCGGGCACCTGGTTCCTGGTCATGGCCCACCAGCTCTACGCGGGTGTGCGCCGCGGTGAACCGGTGAAGCCGCTCAAGCTGTTCCTGCAGTCCAACAACTACCTGGCCGTAGTCTTCTTGGCACTGGCCGTCGACTCGGCGCTGGCGCTGCCGACGCTGCTGCACGTCTGACGACCATGACCGTGCGCGTCTCGCCCGACAATTTCATCCGGGCCGAGAGCGACCAGTACTTCGGGAACATCGTGCGCGGCGGCGGTCTGGGACGGTTCATCCACTTCCGCGATTTCGGCTCCCTCGACGAGCAGCTCGTCGTGCGGCAGAACCGCGACACGCTCTACTCCGCGGCCGTCTTCGACCTCGACGCCGCCCCGGTCACCGTCACGTTGCCCGAGGCCGGCACCCGCTTCCGTTCACTCCAGGTCATCACCGAGGACCACTACGTGCCCCAGGTCGGTTACCGCGCGGGCAGCTACACGTTCGACCGGGCGGGCATCGGTACCCGGTACGTGATGCTGGCGTTGCGTACCCTCGTCGATCCGAACGACGCGGCCGACCTGGAGGCCGTGCACGCACTGCAGGACGGCGTGGTCGTGGAGCAGGCCGGCCCGGGCAGCTTCGAGGTCCCCGACTGGGACCCCGTCAGCCAGAAGCAGGTGCGCGACGCGTTGATCACCCTGTTCGCGACGCTGCCGGATTCCAAAGGCATGTTCGGCCCGGCGGCCGAGGTCGATCCGGTGCGCAGGCTGATCGGGTCTGCCGCGGCCTGGGGCGGCAACCCGGAGCGTGACGCGCTGTATCTCACCGTGGCACCGGAACTCGACGACGGGCAGACGGTGCACCGGCTGACGGTCGGCGACGTTCCGGTGGACGGCTTCTGGTCGATCACCGTCTACAACGCCGACGGCTACTTCACGGAGAACTCCGCCAACGCCTACTCGGTCAACGGCGTGACCGCCCGCCGGGACCCCGACGGGTCGGTGACGGTCCAGTTCGGCGGATGCGACGGCTCGACGGAAAATTGCCTACCGGTGACGCCCGGCTGGAACTACCTGGTGCGGCTGTACCGGCCACGCGCCGAGATCCTCGACGGAACCTGGACCTTTCCTGCGGCCGAGCCGGTGTAACAGCGTTGCAATCCTGAGGGCACCTGCCGGTAGTAGGACCGACCTACGGTGCTGCACCTATGAAGAAGACCCTCTCGCATCCCGCGGTACAGATCGGTGTCGCCGCCGTCGGCGGCATCGTGTTCGGCCTGCTCGTCGGTGAGTGGGCGGCCAACCTCAAATTCGTCGGCGACCTGTTCATCCGGCTGATCCAGATGTCGATCGTCCCGCTGGTGATGGCGTCGGTGATCGTGGCGACAGGTTCGATGACGGGCACCGGCACCGGCAAGATCGCCGCACGCACCTTCTCCTGGATGCTGGGGTTCTCGTTCGTCGCGGCCGTCCTCGCCTGGGCGCTGAGCTCGGTGATCCGGCCCGGCGCGGGGATCACCTTCGACCAAGAGGCCGATGCCGGTCTGCAGGAGTCGGCGCAGGAGGCGCTGGGATGGCAGGACACCCTGCTGAACTTCGTGTCCACCAACATCTTCGACGCGATGTCGACGGCGACGATGGTGCCGATCATCGTCTTCTCCCTGCTCTTCGGGATCGCGCTGCGCACCCAGATCACCAAGACCGGCGACACGCGTGTTCTCGGCTTCATCGATCAGATTCAGCAGATCGTCCTGACGATGATCCGGCTGGTCATGTACATCGCCCCGGTCGGCGTGTTCTGTCTGCTGGCCGCGCTCGCCGGCGACGTCGGCTTCGCGGTGGTCACGACCGCTCTCAAGTATCTGGGCACGACGCTGCTCGGCGTGCTCATCCTGTTCGCCCTGTTCGTCGTGGTGGTCACGATCAGGACCCGCCTCAACCCGTGGCTGCTGCCAGGCAAGCTGGCGGAGCAGACCGCCATCGCCGTCACGACGACGAGCTCGGCGGTGACCTTTCCGACCGTGCTCAAGAACACCGTCGAAAAGGTGGGCGTGAGCCAGAAGGTCGCCAACTTCACGCTGTCGATCGGCCTGACGATGGGGTCCTACGGTGCGGTGCTGAACTACATGATCGTGGTCATGTTCCTGGCCCAGGCCGGCGGCATCGAGCTGAGCTTGGGCCAGATCGCACTCGGCATGGGGTTGGCGATCCTGCTCAACATGGGCACCATCACCGTTCCCGGCGGCTTCCCGGTGGTCGCGATGTTTCTCGCGACGTCGCTGGATCTGCCGTTCGAGGCCGTCGGCCTGCTGATCGCCGTCGACTGGTTCGCCGGAATCTTCCGCACCTTCCTCAACGTCAACGGCGACACGTTCGTCGCCATGCTGGTGGCCAATGCCGACGACGAGATCGACCGCGAGGTCTACAACGGCACCAAGACCGTGACGGCCGAAGAGATCAACCTCGACGAGTACCAGGACGCGATGGCGCGCGCCGATCAGGCGGACTAGGGGACCAGTACGACCGATCCCACGGTCTTGCGGCCCTGCAGGTCACGGTGCGCTTGCTCGGCGTTGCGCAGGTCGTACCGGTTGCTCACCGTGACGGTGAGGGTGCCGTCGGCAATCGCAGTGAGCAGTTCGCCTGCCCGCCAGGAGAATTCATCCGGCGTGCGGGTGTGGTGCGCGAGATTGGGCCGGGTGAGGAACACCGACCCGGCCGCGTTGAGTCGCTGCGGGTCGAACGGCGGGACGGGGCCGCTGGCCGCACCGAACAGCGCCAGTGTGCCACGGACCGCGAGGCTGGCCAGGCTGGCCTCGAAGGTGGACGCACCCACGCCGTCGTACACCGCCGCGACTCCGTCCCCATCGGTCAGTTCCCGGATCCGGTCGCCGAATGCCTTGGGGTCCTCGGGGTAGTCGAGCACCTCGACCGCGCCCGCCCGGCGAGACAGGTCGGCCTTGTCCGGCGTCGACACGGTGGTGATCACCGAGGCGGCCAGGCTGGTGACCCACTGCGTCAGGATCAGCCCGACACCGCCGGCGCCCGCATGGACCAGGACGACGTCGCCCTGCTGGACCGGATAGGTCGACTTGATCAGGTAGTGCGCCGTCGTGCCCTTCAGCAGCGCTGACGCTGCCACGTCCGGGGCGACGCCGTCGGGTACGTAGGCCACGAAATCGGCAGGCGCGACACAATATTCGGCATACGCGCCCAGCGACTGCGCGGTGACCACCCGGTCGCCGACGTTCAGCGCCGCGACGTCGTCACCGACGGCCTCGATGATGCCGCACACCTCGGTGCCGACGACGAACGGTGTCTCCCGCGGATACAGGCCTGATCGGAAGTAGGTGTCGATGAAGTTCACGCCGATCGCCTCGGCCTTGATCAACACCTGACCCGGGCCCGGTTCGGGCTGGGACTTCTCGACATAGGTCAGGACTTCCGGTCCGCCGGTCTCGGCGACTTCGATCGCGTACATAGGACACATCATGCCCTCATCGGTGAGATGCGCTCCATCGGTAAAGTCGATCCCCTCATGACGCTGGCCCGCCCCGACATCTTCCACCCGCGCATCGTGCTGGCCGGTTGCCCGGCGTTGCCGTCGGGCGACGGCGACGATGACGGTCTGATCGCGGCACTGCGGGGGCGCGGCCTGCACGCCCGCTGGCTGCCGTGGGACGATCCGGCCACCGAACGGGCCGACCTGGTGATCCTGCGCGCCGCCTGGGACTACATCGACCGCCTTGAGGACTTCCTGGCCTGGACCCGTCGGGTGCCCCACCTGCTCAACGCTCCCGAGGTGGTGGCCTGGAACGTCGACAAGCGGTACCTGGCCGACCTGGCCGAGGCCGGTGTGCCCACCGTGCCCAGCATGTTCTTCGCGCCGGGGGAGCACGTTCGCATACCGTCCGGCGAGGTGGTGGTGAAGCCGTCGGTGGGCGCGGGTTCTGTTGGCGCACTTCGCTTCTCCGACCGCGAGCTGGCGCGCGCGCATGCCGAGGGGCTGCAGGCGGCGGGCCGGACGGCGCTGGTGCAACCCTACGATCGGCGTGTCGGCGACGGTGAGACCGCGCTGGTGTTCCTCGGCGGTGAGCAGTCCCATGCGTTCACGAAGGGCCCGATGCTGCCGCCGCCGGGCGGCGCGCCCGTCTTCGACGAGTCGGGGACCTACGCCGAGGAGCGGCTCCGTCCCGCCGATCCGGACTTCGAGCTGTGGGATGTGGGGCATGCCGCGCTCGCGGCGGCTGCCGGGCCGCTCGGTATCGGGGTGGCCGAGCTGTTGTATGCGCGGGTGGACATCATCGGCGATGCGCAGGATCCGCGGGTGCTGGAACTGGAGCTCGTCGAACCGTCACTGGGCTGGCGTCAACTCGGCGACCAGGAGCGTCTACGGCAGCAACGCACCTTCGCTCGCGGGGTCGAGTCAGCGCTGGAGCGGTTGGGGCTCGGTCCGTTCGCCCAGCGCGGCCCATAGCGCTGCGGTGGCCGCGGTACACGCCGCGGCGCCGGCGACGTGCAACGCCACCAACACCTCGGGAACCCCGGTGAAGAACTGCACCGCGCCGAGCGTGCCCTGGGCCGCGACCAACACCACCACGACGCCCAGCCGGGTCATCACGTGCCGGGACGCCCGCACGGCCAGCAGCCCGAAGCCCAGGCCCACCAGCAGCGAAAGGTACGCGAACAGCAGCGTGGAGTGCATGTGCACCAGCGTGGTGATCTCGATCTGCAGCCGGGGGACCGGTCGGTCCAGACTCTTGTCGCCGGCATGGGGACCGGCGCCGGTGACCATGGTCCCGGTCACCAGGACCGCGGCAAGAGCCATCGCGGAGAGGATCGTCAACTGCCGCAACGGCTTCGGTGCGGCAGGTTCGGGCACGCCGACCCGGTCCTTCGGGTCCGGTTCGCCGACCTTGACGTACAGCAGCACCGCCAGCCACACCATCGCCATGGACACCAGCAGATGGATTGCGACCGTCCACCAGAGCAGGCCGGTCAGCACGGTGATGCCGCCGATGACCGCCTGGGCGACCGTCGACGCAGGCATCAGCCACGCGTACACCAGCACCTCGCGGCGCCGGCGGGCCCGGGTGACGGCCACGACGGCGGCCGCCGCGGTGAGGACCACGAGGAAGGTCAGCAGGCGGTTGCCGAATTCGACGGCCTGATGGATGCCGGGCACTTCGGCATGGGGGACGGGGGTGAAGCTGCCGGGGAAGCACTGCGGCCAGGTAGGGCACCCGAGGCCGGACGCGGTGACGCGCACGATGGCTCCGGTGACGGCGATCCCGCCCTGGGTCAGGATCACCGCCGCGGCGATGAGGCGCTGCACTCGACGGCTCGGCTCGGGGAGTAGATCGACGAGCCCGATGAAGAGCCTGGGCAGAAGTCGTCCGGCGGGCACGCTCCGATGGTAGACCTCGCTAACTACGTCTCGTAGTAGGGGCGTGTCACCGGGATCAGCACCTCGTCGACGAGCCGGGTCACCACGTCGTCGTCGATGGCGTCACCGCTGATCAGCAGCCGGTGCCACAGCACGCTCTGGCCCAGTTCGCGTACCAGGTCCACCGGCACGTCGGCGCGCACCTCGCCGCGCTCGATCGCGCGCGCGAGAATCGCGTTCATCTGGTCTTTACGCATGCCGAGCACATCGGTGCGGAACGCCGCCGCCAGCTCGGGGTCGACGGCCACCGCCAGCGCCACCGACCGCATCGGCTGGGCACTGTCCCCGGTGAACAGCGCTGCCCACCCACGCAGCACGGCGAGCATGTCGCCGCGGAAGCTGCCCGTGTCGGGACTGGGTATCGAGGTGGTGGCAATGCCGAGCAGGGTGTCACGCAGCAGTGCGCGCCGGTCGGGCCAGCGTCGATAGAGGACGGGCTTGCTGGTGTGGGCGGCCACGGCAACGGACTCCATGGTCACCGCCTCGGGACCGTGCTCGGCGAGCAGCCGCAGTGCCGCCGCCTGGATCGCCGCATCGAGCGCCTCGCCGCGCCGCCTGCCCATGCCGGGCTCCCTTCTCATGCGCCGGTCCGCCGCGAGTGCACGGTGTCTGACGGATTTCGGCCGTTTCTCGTCATCAATCGTGCGCTCGTCGCGCCGGATCACCTGAAGAAACGCTTGCGTATCTTAACACGGCAGCCTAGGCTGCGAATAAGAAACGAAAACGTATCTTGGAGGTTCTGATGTCAATGCCGATGTCGCCAGCCCTGCCCGTCCTGTATCCGATGCGCGCGGTGGACTCTGCGAACGTGCGGTTCACCGACTGCGGCCGTGGTCGCCGCCGGATCACCATCGATCACCGTCCCCTCGCCGGCGTGACCCCGGCGATGCTGCTCGACTGGTTCACCCATCTCGGCGGGACCATGAAGTACGGCGGCGCCACTGTCGACCGCTACCTTGCCTGGCATCCGATCGATCACATCCGGTGGGAGCTGGCCCGTCCTGCGCCCGCCGGCGGGGCGGCGGAGGGGGCGCGGTTCCACATGGTGGAGGCGCTCGGTGCGCGGCCCGAGTTCACCGTGGACGAGGTCGCGCGCGTCGAGAAGCTCGACGAGACCGGGATCCGGCTGGTGCTGCGGATCGCGGGCGTGCCCGTCTTCCAACTCGAGCACACCTGGTCCGCCGGCGCCGACGGCGCCCATTACGTGACGGTGATGGATCTCGGTGTCCGCTCGCCGCTGCTGTGGCCGGTCAACCGGATGCTGCACCGGCGATTCCCGGCGGAGAAGGCGCGCGCGTGGGTCACGCACAACATCGAAGAGGTCGGCCGGCTGGAACACCTGTTGCCGGGGCTGGCCGAGCAGGACGGATCAGGTGAATCTGAACCAGCGCAGCGCGCACAGCGCCGCGACGGCGCCCCACACCGCCAGCACGGCCAGGCCGAACCAGTCCACTGACAGCGTCATCGCGCGGGAGAGGGCTTCGGTGAGCGCACCCGACGGCGTCAGCCGTGCCACCCACTGCACAGCGGTCGGGACCACGCCACCGGCGCCGCCCTCCAGCGTCAGCGCGCCCAGGCCGGCGAACACGAACCACAACAGGTTGGCGATCGCCAGCACGATCTCGGCGCGCAGCGTCCCGCCGAGCAGGAGGCCGAGCGCGGCGAACACGGCGGTGCCCAGCGCGATGATGACGGCGCCCAGCGCCAGACCCGCAAGCGGCGGACGCCAGCCGAGTGCAAACCCGATGGCGCCGAACAGGATCGACTGGAGGAACACCACCGAGACCACTGCAAGCGACTTGCCCGCGATGATCCCCCAGACCGGGAGGGCGGTGGCGCCGAGGCGTTTGAGCGCGCCGTAGCGGCGGTCGAAGGCGACCGCGATCGCCTGGCCGGTGAACGCCGTGGAGATCACGGCCAGCGCCATGATCGCGGGGACGAAGGTGCCCGCCCGGTCGGGCCCGAACGATCCGAGCGGCAGCAGGGTGAGGCCGACCAGCAGCGTGATCGGAATGAACATCGTCAGCAGCAGCTGCTCACCGTTGCGCAGAAGCAGGCGAATCTCGAGGCCGAACTGGGCGGCCAGCATCTTCGGCACCGCGGCAGGCCGTGGGTCGGGCGTGAACGTCCCCGGTGCGAAACGGTTTCCCGCCGCTCGTGAATTCGGCGGAGTCATTTCCGTAGCTCCCGTCCGGTCAGTTCGAGGAACACGTCCTCAAGGCTGCGCTGCTCCACCCGCATGTCCGTGGCGAGCACGTCCAGACGGGCGCACCACGCGGTGACCGTGGCAAGCACCTGAGGGTCGATGTGCCCTTCCACGAGATACTCACCCGGCGCGGTCTCGACCGCTCGGTAGGCCTCCGGCAGCGCCGAGATGAGCAGTGAAAGATCGAGCATCCGCGGTGCACGGAACCGCAGCTGGTTCTCGGCGCCGCTGCGCATCAGTTCCGCGGGGGTGCCGGTCGCGACCGCAGCTCCGTTGTCGATGATCAGGATCCGGTCGGCGAGTTCCTCGGCCTCCGCGAGCTGATGCGTGGTCAGCACGACCGTCACGCCGTCGCGGCGCAGCGCGTCGATCAACTCCCACACCACGATTCGTGCGTGCGCGTCCATCCCCGCGGTCGGTTCGTCGAGGAACACCAGCTCGGGACGGCCCACCACGGCGCATGCAAGCGCGAGTCGTTGCTGCTGTCCACCCGACAGTCGCCGGTAGGTGGTGCGGGCGGAGTCGGTCAGACCCAGTGTGTCCAGCAGCCATTGAGGATCGAGCGGGTTCGCGGCGTACGAGGCGACGAGGTCGAGCATCTCGCCCGCGCGGGCAGCGGGATAGGCGCCGCCACCCTGCAGCATCACGCCGGTCCGGGCCCGCACCTCGGCGTTGTCGGCGACCGGGTCCAAGCCCAGGATCCGGATCGAACCGGAGTCCGGCTTCATGAACCCCTCGCACATCTCGACGGTCGTCGTCTTGCCCGCGCCGTTGGGCCCGAGCAGCGCGAACACCTCCGCGGCCTGGACGTCGAGATCGAGGTCCGCCACGGCGGTGGTGGATCCGTACCGCTTGCTGACCCCACGCAGCAACACGGGCGGGGCGGGCACGGAGGTCACGGAGACTCAGCGTAGGCGTCGGGCTTCGCAGTCGGTGGCGCCGGTGGCTGCGAGGGTTCCTCGGGCGGCTCGTCGGGCAGCGGCCGCCACGGCAGCCTGCGATAGGTCAGCCCGACAAGCAGAAGCAGAATCACGGTGCTGGCCAACGTCGCCAGCGCGATCTGGAACAGCGCGAACCGATCACCGTTGGCCGTCGGACCGAAGATGCCGACGACCAGGGTGAAGACGATTGCGGTGATCCGGAAGCGGGGCCGGGTCGCCCACGCCGCGAGCGGGATGATTGCCCACAGCACGTACCACGGCTGCACCACGGGGAAGAGCAGCAGGGTCGCGCCCAGCGCGACGCCCAGGCCGCCGACCGGATGGAGGCGGCCGCGCAGCACCGCGAACAGCAGCCAGAGGACGATCACCGCGATGAGGCTCACACCCATGGCGCGGGTCAGCGCCAGGATCGCGGTGGTGTGGTCGCCCAGGCCGAGCAGAATCCCGATCTGCCCAGTGCCCAGCGCGAGCAGGGTGGGGGGAGACATCCAGCTGCGCACGACGTTGGCGGTGCCGAGCGTGAACAACCAGCCGAAGCCGAGCCCGCTGGCCCAGCCGATCAGGGCCATCACTGCCAGCGCGACCGCGCCCAGCGCACCGCTGGCGATGAGCAGGGCCTTGACGGTGCCACCCCACCGGTGCGCCAGCGCCATCGCGACGAATCCCAGCGCCAGCAGTGACGGCAATTTGACCTGTGAGGACAGCGTGATGAGCACGGTCCCGGTGAGCAATGCCGCCATCGGGTACCACCGCGCCCACTGGACCCGGACGCGCGGCCAGGTCAGCGGGCGCGGGATCAGCGGCGCCGCCGCGTCTATCCCGCGCAGCGCGAACTCGGTACCCGCCAGCATCAGCCCCAGCATCAGGGCCTCGTTGTGGATACCGGCGACCAGGTGCATGAAGAGCAACGGGTTGGCCGGCCCCAGCCAGAGCGCGCTGACCTCGGCCACCCCGCAGCGGCGGGCCAGGCGCGGAGTGGCCCAGACGATCATCCCGACACCGAGAAGCACCACCAGCCGGTGAAAGAGCACGGCCTCGACGATGTTCTCCCCGGTCAACTGCGAGATCCCGCGCCCGATCCAGAGGAACAACGGTCCGTAGGGGGCCGGGGTGTCCCGCCACATGCTCGGTACCGACAGCGTGAAGACATGGTCGAGGCCCAGCCCCGGGGCGGGTCCGACCTTGTAGGGATCGTTGCCCTGCAGCGAGATCTCGCTCTGCGCCAGATAGGAGTAGACGTCCTTGCTGTACATGGGCGGCGCGATCAGCAACGGAATGGCCCACAGCAGCAGGGTGTGGTCGATCTGGCCGCGGGTCATCTTGCGTTCGCCGAGGGTGAATCGGCCCAGCATCAGCCAGGCCAGGGCCATCATGACCGCGCCGGTTGTCGTCATCGTCAGCGAAACCGTCGCGATGCGCGACGGCAGATTGAGCAGCCGGACGCCGAAGGTCGGGTCCTGGACCACCGGTCGCGCCCCGGCGCCCAGTGCACCGATCGCCATCAGCACCGTGCCGGTCGCTCCGAAGATGCGCGTCCGGCGCATCGCGACCAGTTCGGCACGGCGCAGTGGGATACCGACGGTGCGCTCATCGCCGTGCAGGCCGGCGATCGACCTGCTGAGGGAGTGCTGGCGGGCTGCCACGAAGGCAGCGTAGCGGTCGCCTATTCCCGGGATTCGTGGAGAATCGGTGTGACTATTGCGACGCCGCCGCTAAGGGTCCCCTTGCTGGACCCGGTTGGGTAATTGCGTCACACTGGTGTTGTGAAAATCCGTCCCGGCAACTCGACTGCGCCCACGCCGGCGCCGTCCGTTGCTGCCGACGGTGACACCAGGGGCGCGATCATCAAGCTCCTGCTGGAATCCGGCCCCACCACCGCAGGCCACATCGGCGAACGTCTCGGTTTGTCCGCCGCGGGCGTGCGCAGGCACCTCGACGCCCTCATCGACGCGGGGGACGCGCAGGCCAACGCTGCTGCCGCGTGGCAGCAGGAGGGGCGGGGCAGGCCGGCCAAGCGCTATCAGCTGACGGCCGCCGGCCGCGCGAAACTCCAGCACACCTACGACGACCTCGCCTCCGCGGCGATGCGTCAGCTCCGTGAGATCGGTGGCGACGACGCCGTCCGGACCTTCGCCCGCAGGCGGATCGACACCATCCTCGCCACGGTCGAACCCGCCGGTGGTCCCGCAGACGACGACGTGGAGGCAGCGGCCGACCGGATCGCCGACGCGCTCAGTGTCGCCGGTTATGCCACCACCACCACGCGTGTCACCGGTCCCGCCAACGGTGTCCAGATCTGTCAGCACCATTGCCCGGTCTCGCACGTCGCCGAGGAGTTCCCCGAGCTGTGCGAGGCCGAACAGCAGGCGATGGCCGAGGTGCTGGGTACTCACGTCCAACGACTGGCAACGATCGTCAACGGCGATTGTGCCTGCACCACCCACGTCCCACTGAGCCCGGCCGGACGGTAGACGACCAGACGCACAACCCTCCGGCACACAGCCCACGCCGGGGGCACGACAACAGCAGAAGGAGTGTGTCGCAATGACACTCACACCGGAGGTCAAGCCAGAAGCGCTGACCCAGGAGGAGACCATCGCCTCCCTGGGCAAGTACGGCTATGGCTGGGCTGATTCCGACGTCGCGGGAGCCAGCGCGCAACGGGGGCTGTCCGAAGCCGTGGTCCGCGACATCTCGGCCAAGAAGAGCGAGCCCGAGTGGATGCTCGACATCCGGCTCAAGGCGCTGCGCACCTTCGGCAAGAAGCCGATGCCGAACTGGGGCTCAGATCTCGACGGCATCCACTTCGACAACATCAAGTACTTCGTGCGCTCCAGCGAGAAGCAGGCCGCCACGTGGGACGACCTGCCCGCCGACATCAAGAACACCTACGACAAGCTCGGCATCCCCGAGGCGGAGAAGCAGCGCCTGGTCTCCGGCGTCGCCGCGCAGTACGAGTCCGAGGTGGTCTACCACTCGATCCGCGAGGATCTGGAGGCGCTCGGTGTCATCTTCCTCGACACCGACACCGCGCTCAAGGAGCACCCGGAGCTGTTCAAGGAGTACTTCGGCACGGTGATCCCGGCCGGCGACAACAAGTTCTCGGCACTGAACACCGCGGTGTGGTCGGGCGGCTCGTTCATCTACGTGCCCAAGGGCGTGCACGTCGACATTCCGCTGCAGGCCTACTTCCGGATCAACACCGAGAACATGGGCCAGTTCGAGCGGACGCTGATCATCGTCGACGAGGACGCCTACGTGCACTACGTGGAGGGCTGCACGGCGCCGATCTACAAGAGCGACTCGCTGCACAGCGCCGTCGTCGAGATCATCGTCAAGCCGGGCGGCCGCTGCCGGTACACCACCATTCAGAACTGGTCGAACAACGTCTACAACCTGGTCACCAAGCGTGCCCGGGCCGAGGCCGGCGCCACCATGGAGTGGGTCGACGGCAACATCGGCTCCAAGGTCACGATGAAGTACCCCGCGGTCTGGATGACCGGTGAGCACGCCAAGGGCGAGGTGCTCTCGGTGGCATTCGCCGGCGAAGGGCAGCACCAGGACACCGGCGCGAAGATGCTGCACCTGGCACCGCACACGTCGTCCAACATCGTGTCCAAGTCGGTGGCCCGCGGCGGCGGCCGGGCGTCCTACCGTGGTCTGGTTCAGATCAACAAGGGTGCCTACGGCTCCAAGTCGAGTGTCAAATGTGATGCGCTGCTGGTCGATACGATCAGCCGCTCCGACACCTATCCCTACGTCGACATCCGTGAGGACGACGTGACGATGGGCCACGAGGCCACGGTGTCGAAGGTCAGCGAGGACCAGCTGTTCTACCTGATGAGCCGCGGCATGACCGAGGACGAGGCCATGGCCATGGTGGTGCGCGGCTTCGTCGAGCCGATCGCCAAGGAACTTCCGATGGAGTACGCGCTGGAGCTCAACCGGCTGATCGAGCTGCAGATGGAAGGCGCGGTCGGTTAACAGTGACTCAGAATCTGACTGAAGCAGCCGAAGGGATCATCCGCAACAAGGGCGAGCTGTTCTCGTCCTTCGATGTCAATGCCTTCGAGGTGCCCGGCGGCCGCGACGAGTTGTGGCGGTTCACTCCGCTGAAGCGACTGCGTGGTCTGCACGACGGCTCCGCGGTCGCCACGGGTACCGCGACCATCGAGGTCAACGGGGGTCCCGGCGTCACCGTGGACACCGTCCAGCGCGGCGACCAACGGCTCGGCCAGGGCGGGGTGCCCTCCGACCGCGTTGCCGCCCAGGCGTTTTCGGCGTTCGACTCCGCGACGGTCGTCACCGTGGCGCGCAACACCGAGGTGGCCGAACCGATCGAGATCGGCATCACCGGACCCGGTGAGGGCCAGGTCGCGTACGGGCACCTGCAGATCCGCGTCGAAGAACTGGCCCGCGCCATCGTCGTCGTCGATCTGCGGGGCAGCGGAACCTACGCCGACAACGTCGAGATCATCGTCGGTGACTCGGCGGGCCTCGGCGTGATCTGGATCGCCGACTGGGCCGACGACACGGTGCATGTCAGTGCCCACCACGCGAAACTCGGCAAGGACGCGGTGTTGGGACACGTCAACGTGACGCTCGGCGGGGACGTCGTGCGGACCACGGCCGCAGTGCGTTTCACCGGGCCCGGCGGCGACGCCAAGATGCTCGGCACGTACTTCGCCGACGACGGCCAGCACTTCGAGTCGCGCCTCCTGGTCGACCACGCGCAGCCGAACTGCAAGTCCGATGTGTTGTACAAGGGTGCGCTGCAAGGTGATCCGGATTCGGACAAGCCCGATGCGCACACCGTGTGGATCGGCGACGTGTTGATCCGCGCCGCTGCCACCGGGACCGACACCTTCGAGGTGAACCGGAACCTGGTACTCACCGACGGTGCCCGCGCCGATTCCGTGCCGAACCTGGAGATCGAGACCGGCGAAATCGTCGGTGCCGGACATGCCAGCGCCACGGGACGTTTCGACGACGAGCAGTTGTTCTACCTCATGTGCCGGGGCATTCCCGAAGCCCAGGCCCGCCGCCTGGTGGTACGCGGTTTCTTCGGCGAGATCATCGCCAAGATCGCCGTCCCCGCCGTGCGTGAGCGCCTCACCGACGCCATCGAACGCGAACTAGCTATCACGGAATCGAAAGCAGCCCAGTAATGACCACTCTTGAAGTCAAGGATCTCCACGTCAGCGTCGTCTCTGCCGAGGACGGGACCGACATCCCGATCCTCAAGGGCGTCAACCTCACCGTGAAGTCGGGGGAGACCCACGCGGTGATGGGGCCCAACGGTTCCGGCAAGTCCACGCTGTCCTACGCCATCGCCGGACATCCGAAGTACACCGTGACGTCCGGTTCGATCACCCTCGACGGCGAAGACGTCCTCGAGATGAGCATCGACGAACGCGCCCGCGCCGGCCTGTTCCTGGCCATGCAGTACCCGATCGAAGTGCCGGGGGTGTCGATGTCGAACTTCCTGCGCACCGCCGCCACCGCCGTGCGGGGCGAGGCGCCCAAGCTGCGGCACTGGGTCAAAGAGGTCAAGACCGCCATGAGCGATCTGGGCATCGACCCGGCGTTCTCCGAGCGCAGTGTCAACGAAGGTTTCTCCGGCGGCGAGAAGAAGCGCCACGAGATCCTGCAGCTGGGCCTGCTCAAGCCGAAGATCGCGATCCTCGACGAGACCGACTCGGGGCTCGACGTCGACGCACTGCGCGTCGTCAGCGAGGGCGTCAACCGTTACGCCGAGGCCGAGCACGCGGGCGTCCTGCTGATCACCCACTACACCCGCATCCTGCGCTACATCCAGCCGCAGTTCGTGCACGTGTTCTTCGACGGCCGGATCATCGAATCCGGCGGGCCCGAACTCGCCGACGAGCTCGAGCAGAACGGATACGAGCGCTTCACACAGGCTGCATCCGCAGGAGCCTGACGTGACGGCCGCGCAGACAGTGGATCTGGTTGCTATCAGGGCGGATTTCCCGATCCTGAGTCGGGTGATGCGCGGCGGTTCGCAACTGGCCTACCTCGACTCCGGAGCGACGTCGCAGAAGCCGCTGGCTGTGCTCGACGCCGAGCGGGACTTCCTGCTCAACTCCAACGGCGCCGTGCACCGGGGAGCGCACCAGCTCATGGAGGAGTCGACCGACGCCTACGAGCAGGGGCGTGCGGACATCGCGGCGTTCGTCGGCGCCGACGCCGACGAGCTGGTGTTCACCAAGAACGCCACCGAGGCCATCAATCTGGTCTCGTATGCGTTGGGCGACAGCCGGTTCGAGAATGCCGTCGGGCCGGGCGACGTCATCGTCACCACCGAACTCGAACATCACGCCAACCTGGTGCCCTGGCAGGAGCTGGCGCGGCGCACGGGCGCGACACTGAAGTGGTACGGCGTCACCGATTCCGGCCGCATCGATCTCGATTCGCTGCAGCTCGACGAACGCGTCAAAGTCGTTGCCTTCAGCCATCATTCGAACGTGACCGGTGCCATTGCGCCGGTGGCCGAGCTTGTCGCCCGGGCCAAGGCGGTCGGGGCGCTGGTGGTGCTGGACGCGTGCCAGTCGGTTCCGCATCAGCCGGTCGACTTCCACGGCCTCGGCGTCGACTTCGCGGCGTTCTCCGGGCACAAGATGCTGGGGCCCACGGGTATCGGCGTGCTGTACGGCCGGCGTGACCTATTGAACGCCCTGCCCCCGTTCCTGACCGGCGGATCGATGATCGAAACCGTCACGATGGAGACCACCACCTACGCGCCTGCACCCCAGCGGTTCGAGGCGGGCACGCCGATGACGTCGCAGGTCGTCGGCCTCGGTGCCGCCGCGCGGTATCTGCGCGACATCGGGATGACCGCGGTCGAGCAACACGAGCGCGACCTGGTGGCTGCCGCGTTGGACGGGCTTGCGGGTATCGAGGGTGTCCGGATCATCGGGCCTGCCTCGATGGAAGACCGTGGCTCGCCGGTGTCTTTCGTGGTCGACGGTGTGCACGCCCATGACGTGGGCCAGGTGCTCGACGACGACGGAGTGGCGGTCCGGGTGGGGCATCACTGCGCGTGGCCGCTGCACCGCAGGTTCGGCATCGCCGCCACCGCGCGCGCGTCGTTCGCGGTGTACAACACGACCGACGAAGTGGACCGGTTGGTGTCGGGCGTGCGCCGGGCCGTCGAGTTCTTCGGGTAGGTATCCACGATGCGGCTCGAGCAGATCTACCAGGAAGTGATCCTGGACCACTACAAGCACCCGCACCGGCGGGGACTGCGGGAACCGTTCGCCGCCGAGGTGCACCACGTCAATCCCACGTGTGGCGATGAAGTCACGCTGCGGGTGTCGCTCTCTGACGACGGCGACACCGTCACCGACATCTCCTACGACGGCCAGGGATGTTCGATCAGCCAGGCGTCCACGTCGGTGCTCACCGACCAGGTGATCGGACAGAGTGTCGGGGATGCGCTCAAGACGGTGGCGGCGTTCTCGGAGATGGTGTCGTCCCGCGGAAAGATCGACGGCGACGAAGATGTACTGGGCGACGGCATCGCCTTCGCCGGGGTTTCCAAGTACCCGGCACGGGTCAAGTGTGCGTTGCTGGGCTGGACAGCGTTCAAAGCGGCGCTGGCCGATGCTCACACGACTGATAGTCCTGAGGAGAACTGATGACTGCACCCAATGACGAGCTGCTCGCCGACATCGAGGAGGCCATGCGCGACGTCGTCGATCCCGAGCTCGGGATCAATGTCGTGGACCTCGGCCTCGTCTACGGCGTAGGGGTCGAGGACGGCGACGCCGGTCAGGTCGCGCTGATCGACATGACCCTCACCTCGGCAGCCTGCCCGTTGACCGACGTGATCGAGGACCAGACCCGCACGGCGCTTGTCGGCGCCAGCCTGGTCAACGACATCAAGATCAACTGGGTGTGGAACCCGCCGTGGGGCCCCGACAAGATCACCGATGACGGCCGCGAACAACTGAGGGCGCTGGGCTTCACGGTCTAGGTCTCGGAGGGGCGCCCGCGTCGGTCACCATGCCGCGGTGCATCACCCTGTCGCCGACGACGCCGGAATGGTCCGCCCGGTGCATCACACAGCGGTTGTCCCATATCACGACATCGCCGGCGGACCACTCGTGCCGAAGAACGTTGTCGGGGCGGGTGGACATCTCGAACAGGTTCGCGATCGTCCGCGCCGACTGCTCCGGTGACATGCCGCTGATCGAGATACACCGTTTCGGCGTCGACAGATACAGCGAGGTCCGGCCGTTGACCGGATGTCGTCGCAGCAGCTGGTGCTCGGCGCGTGACTCGTCGTCCTCGCTCAGAGAGACACCGGTCGCCACATGGGTCACGACGCGCCCCGCCAGGTCGGCCCGGACATCTTCGGGCAGCGTGTCACCGGCCCGGTACTGGTTGCTGAACAGCGTCTGGCCACCCCGGGCGGGTATCGCCACCGCGCGCAGCGCGGTGTAGGCGGGCGGCACGCGCACATAGCTGGTGTCGACGTGGAAACTCGACCGCGGGGGACGGCTGCGGCCCACATTGCTGACCACGTTCAACTCGGGATGGGTGGGCACCGGCGTCTCGCCTGTGGTGAAGACGATGTCGCCGAAACTACGAAGGAACCGCACAAGCGCGTCATCGTCGGCCGCCTGGTTGCGCAGGATCAGGACGCCGTGGTCGGCCAGCAGCTCACGCAGCCGGCTCACGTGCCGACGGTCCAGAGAATCGACACGGACCCCGGTCACGTTGGCGCCCAACGGGTTCAGGACGGTGACGCGCACGCTGTCCTGCCTCGGTCGAGTTCAGCCAGTGCGTCGGCGAACAACTGGTCCAGACCGATTCCGGCCGCGCGTGCCATGGTGACGACCACACTGCCCGGCGCGTACGAGCAGTACAGCCCGGCTTCCAGGAACCACGGCCGGCCGTGCGGGTCGATGCGGAAATCGAACAGGCTGTACTGCCGGCATCCGAGCGCGTCATGGCACGCGAGGGCGGCGTCCCACACCCGCTCGGTCACAGGATCCTCGACCGGCACCGTCCACGCGTGATCGTCGTCCTTGGCCACCAGATACAGCGCCCCCGTGTCGGTGCGGGCCAGCTTGTCCTCACGCGTGCGGATCGGCTTCGTCGTGGCGTCGACGGTGTACTCCTCGAGTGGAAGGCAGACGGGGTTGCCGTCGCGAACGACGATGCCGCACCGCACTTCCCGGCCCAATTCGACGTAGGACTCGACCAGTGCACCGTCGCCGTAGGCCAGTGCGTCGTCGACCGCGGGCCCGTAGTCTTCGTCGCACCGCACGTAGGAGACCCCCACGGAGTTGTCCGCCGACACCGGTTTGACCACCACCGGGTACGTCAGGTCGGTGCGGGTGCGGTCCCGCACAATGCGTCCTTCCGGGACGCTGACGCCTGCAGCGCCGACGATGGCGCGCGTCCTTGCCTTGTCGGCGCCGATGGCCATCACGTCACCGCTGCTGCCCAGGTACGGCACACCGAGGACGTCGAACAGCGACCGGTACGCCGTCATCCCGGGCAGGCAGAACATCTGCGGCACCATCACGTCGACCGACAACTGGTCGATGTGTGAGAGAGCCTGCGGCAGTGACATATCGACCGCCGCCGACAGCCCCTCGGGCGAGAGGTCGTCGGGAAAACACCAGCGGCCCCCGGGAGCGACGTACGCGATACGGGTTCGGTAGCGGCGCGGATCGTCCAGCGCGGCGATGCTCGCACCCGCGTACAGCCGCGACAGCTCGGCGTGGAACTCGTCGACGGGCGACCCGACGAGGTGCAGCACGGTCTGCAACGACACCTCAGTCACCGCCCGGTTCGACGAGCTTGCCGATGTTGAAATCGATGCGGCTCCATCCACGCCTGGCCCGGAGGTTGTGTACGAGCAGCGACGGAATCTGGAGATGATGGACCATGAGGTAGGGCAGCGGATCGTTCCAGTCGAAGATCGCGTCCTTGCCGGCCCGGATGGTGCGCAACCGCCGTCGCCGATCGGGTTCGCGCAGAAGGCGCCACAACTCGTGGTAGATCCAGTAGGTCGGCCGCGCCCGGGGCGACGGAACGATCATGGTGTGCCCGTCGCCCAGGTAGGCCGGAGCCACCCGCGGGTCGTCGTAGAACATCGTGATGGCCGAGTGCGTGCGCGGGTTGCACTCGATCGCGTAGGCGTGGCCGTCGGCGGCCTCGATGAAATCGAACGACACCTGGCCGGTGAGACCCGACGCGCCGGCGAATCGTCGTACCCAGTCCGTGATCTCGGGCTTGTCGACGTGGGCGTAATTGACCTGGAACGCCGACGATTCACAACATCCGTACACCAGGACGGCGCCGTCGCGGACGGTGCTGTGTGTGCAGTACTCCTGCCCGGTCACGAATTCCTGCAGGATCCAGGGGTCCTGTGCGGTGATGCCGAGAGAACGCGCGAACTCGACGTTGCGCTGGGGCGTCGCCGCTGACAGTGGGGTCAGATCCATCCGGCCCACGGGGTTGTAGGCGATGCGCTTGAGGATATAGGTGCGGTCGCCCGGAAAGTCGAACTCCTCGATCTCGCTGGCGTCGGTGATCCGGCGTGAATCGGGCACCCGCAGCCCCAGAGAGGCTGCCAGCCGGGAGAATTCGGATTTGTCGTCCAGGGTGCGTACGGTCTGCGGGTCGACATGCAGCACTTCGCAGAGTCCGCTCAGCACGTCACCGGCGTCGGCGTCGTGCACGCTGGCTGCCGGGCTGGAGACCGGCACGAAGACGTCCACCGCTTCGCGCCGGACGATATCGGCAAGGGCCCGTGCGTAGTTCGCGTGGGTGGGCTCGGGAACCACGTGGAAGGCGTCGACCGCGCGGGAGAAACGGTGACCGGTGAATCGGTACTTCGCCGACTCCACCAGGATGACCCGGTGCCCGCAGGCGTGGAACGAGCGGGCCAACTGGAGCGCCTTGGTCATCTTGCCACCGGTGATCAACACGGTGACCGGTGGCCCGGCACCGCCGGCGGACAAGGGTTTCCGGCTCCGCCGCAGTAACGCCAGGCACACGAGCGCGGCGTCGACAGGCAGTGTCAGGGTCAGGGCGGCCAATGCCAGCAGCGTACGAGGGGTCCCGGCGGACCCGCCGGACCTCGTCGCGGCGGTGACGGGTGGGCTGCGGCGCAGCACCGTCACCCCGAGACCCGCCGGATCAACGTCACTCCGTCTCTCAGGGGGATGAGCACCTGCTCCACCCGCGGGTCGTCGGCGACGGCGCGGTTGAAGTCCGCGATGGCCTCACCGTTGGGTGAGCGTTCGCCTCCGGTGTAGGGCTGACCCTGCATCAGGGTGTTGTCGACGGCGATCACCGCGTCGGGCCCCAACAGCGGGCTGTCCAGCAGGAAGTCGAGGTAGCCTCGATATCCGGCCTTGTCGGCGTCGATGAACACGAAGTCGAACGGCACACCGTCGAACGATTCGGCCTGCGCGCGCAGCGTGTCCATCGCGGGACCCACCGCAATGGAGATGCGGTCACCGACCGGGGACTCGTCGAAACACTCCCGCGCGAATCGGGCCACCTCCGCGTCGACCTCGCACGCCAGCACCGACCCGCCGGCCGGCAGGGCCTCGGCCATCGCCAGGGCCGAGTAGCCGGTGAACATCCCGATCTCCAGCACCCGCGTGGCGCCGCTGAGCCGGACCAGGAACTTCAGTGCCTGACCCTCGACGTGGCCGGACAGCATCTCCTGTTCCAGGAACACGGACTGCGGGGGCGCGTCCCGATGCGCCCAGTCGGTGGCGGCGGTGCGTCTGGCCAGCCGTGCAAGGTCAGCCGACTCCGGCGTCGTGCACTCCCCGACGTAGGAGTCCAGACCCACCGCCAGGTCGCGGATTCGCCGCAACCGTGCTGTCACCGGCGCGGGAACGCCGGCGACACCGTCCAGCTCGTCGCACACCGCGTCGAGTTCGGCGGCGAGGATGGTGGTGGGTGTCACCGGGCGGGCGGCAGCGGGGACCTGCGGCGCCACCGCGGGTCCGCTCACCGATGCGCATCCGAGTCGACCGGGGCGAAGACGTCCACGCCCTCACCCGCCCGCTCGAACTCCAGGCACAACTTCTTGTGCAGGGTCAACGTGTCGGCCAGCTCCTCCACGGTGACGTCGTTGAGGAACCGGCACCGGCCGATCGGATCGGGAATGGCGGCACGCAGCAAGCCGTCTCGCGTCTTGAGGATCGAGTCCGTCGCCGACGCCAGCAGCTCGGGTGTCAGGTACTCGCTGTCGAGTGCCAGGCCGAGTGCGCTCATGACCCCGAGCACCCGGTCACGGTCGGCGGTGGCCAGATGGCCGCGCTGCTCGGCCAGCGTCGTCGACAGCGCCATGTCGATGTTGATGGCGTGGCCGTGGAAGAACGGCCGCTCCGGCGTCAGCTCCAGCGTGGGACTCCAGGTGTGGCCGAAGGCGATCACCCGGTCCAGGTCGATCTCGTGCAGATTCGGGGCCTCCAATTCCAGCATCGTCGCGATGGCCTGGAAGGTCAGACGGTCACCGGCGCTGCGCAGTTCGGGGGTGCCGTCGAGGTGGCCGAACCGGGTCCGCAGCAGGTCCGGCCCGTGTGTTTCGAGCAGGTCGAAGATCTCCGTGTTTCCGACGACGGCGATCTTGATCAGCTCCGCCATGCCGTTGCGCACCTGATCCTCGGGAAGCGTTCGCAGGAACGAGAAGTCGAGGAACACCTTCTGCGACGCGTGGTAGGCGCCGAGCCGGTTCTTGTGCTTGCCGAAGTTGACCGCCACCTTGATCGACACGCTGGCGTCGATCAGCCCGATGAGCGTGGTCGGGATGCGGATGTAGGGGGTGTTCCGCCGGTAACTGGCGCATGCGAAGCCGGCGACGTCGGTGGTGAGACCACCGCCGACGACGAGCACCGGCTCCGTGCGGACAAGGCCGTAGGCGTCGAACGCTTCCACGATGCGCTCGAACGTGGCCAGCGACTTGGCGGTCTCCCGGATCTGAATCGCAACGACCGTCAAGTCGATTCCGTGCCGCTGGAAGTAGGCGTCGATCTGCGTGCGGTACAGCGTGTACACCGATTCGTCGATGACCATCAGTGTGCGGCCGTAGGTCCGGTAACAGTCGGCCAGCGAGGTGTTCTCGGGATCGAAGACGCCGTTGACGTACTGCAGGTCGTACTCGATCTTCTCGTAACCCTCGACGTGAAAGACACTGTCCGACACGGTGACTCGGGCTTTCGTCGTGCTCATTCGGTTCTCCTGGTGTGGGCGTTGTACGCCGTGGACGGTGGGGGCGGAATCAGGACTTCAACAGCGAGACCACGTGGTCGGCGTCGAGTGCATCCACCGTCGCCGCCGCGCCGCCGAAGTCACCCTCGGCGGTGTTCTCGTTCGGAAAGGCCACGCAGGAGATGCCCGCGCCGGTGGCCGCGCGGACGCCGCCGGGATTGTCCTCGATGGCGACGGTGTCGCCTGCGTCCTCGCCGAGCTGCGCAAGCGCGTAGCGATATACCTCGGGATCGGGCTTCCCCGAGGTCACCGCCGAGCCGTCGACGACGATGTCGAACGTCTCGGCGGTGACGTCGGGGGCGAGCGCGCCGAGCAGCGCGGCGATGTTGTCCGCCGACGTCGTGGTGACGAACCCGAGGCGGAGTCCGTCGCGCTTGGCGCGCTGCACCGTCTCGATGACCCCGGGCCGGGCCGACACTCCCGACGTGCCCAGGAGCTCCTGGAAGATCGACGACTTCGTGGCGTGGACCGCCGCCGCGTCCACGTCTTCGTTGCGGCCCTTCGCGAACTCGGCGATGCGGTCCTGGCCTCCGTTGCTGCCGAGCATCGCGGCGTAGTCCTCGCGCGACCAGTTCCATTCCAGCCCGTGCGCCTCGAACGCCTCGTTGAAGGCGCGACGCTGCAGTTCGGACGTGTCGGCAAGGGTGCTGATGGAGCCGAAGAGGAGTGCGGACATGTGAATCCTTCCGTGACGGCCGGTTCAGGGATGCGTCGGCCAGTCGGTGAAACCCGCGCTTCTCCCGCGGAATTAGTGGATTGTCAGTACAGTACTGATCAAAACGTTCATCTCTGGATTTGTCTACCACTATTGGACTAAATGTCCATTAGATAACTTTTTGTCGGCTTGGTAAGTCGACGTGGTAAGCGAAGAATCGGCAGGAGGTGACCGTGGCACCGGCCGATCGCGCAGCACCGCCAGCGAGCCAGGACGCCCGCGTCGGTCGAACCCGCGCCGACGTCAGCCGGGCAGCGCTCAAGGTGCTCGTCGACGAAGGATGTGAGGCGCTGACCCACGCCCACCTCGCCGAGATGGCGGGATACTCGAAGACCACCCTGTACTCGCATTGGCCCGCCAGGCTCGACCTGATCATGTTGGCGCTCGACGCTCTCGGCGAGATGCCTCATCAGGAACGCTCCGGGAACCTCCGCGTCGACATCATCGGGGAGCTCCGGGTCTTCCGGCAGGCGGTGATCGATCTGCGGCTCGACCACATTCTGTCGGTGATGGCTCAGTGGGCGTCGGCGGAGGAGATGGCGCAGGTCCGCGACCGGATCAACGGCGACGGCCAGCGGCCGTTGCGGGTCATGCTGAGCGAGATTCTCGACGGGGCGGAACTTGACGCCGCGGTGTCGATGCTCACCGGCGTGGTCGCCTGCCCGACCCTGATGTTCGGCACCCTGCCCAGTGACGACGTCATCGACGCCGCGGTCGGCCTCGTCCTGTCTGCCGCCGGCTCGACCGCCTAGCCGAGATCTCGCTTACGCTCTCGGAGGAACATCACCGACGGACGAAGCGTTGAGGGTTACGTGGCTACTCAAGACATCACCGCAGAACAGTTCAACAACACCATCAACGACAACGAGATCGTGCTGGTGGATTTCTGGGCATCCTGGTGCGGACCGTGTAAGGCGTTCGCGCCGACATTCGCCGCGTCGTCGGAGAAACACCCCGACGTGGTGTACGCCAAGGTCGACACCGAGGCCGAGCAACAGCTCGCCGCCGCCGCGGACATCCGGTCGATCCCGACGCTGATGGCGTTCAAGAAGGGCAAGCTGGTGTTCAACCAGGCTGGCGCCCTTCCGCCGGCCGCGCTGGAAGATCTGATCCAGAAGGTCAAGGAGTTCGACATCGACGCGGCTGTCGCGTCGGAGCAGGCCGGGCCCGAGCAGGCCTGAGAACGCGTCCCGGTCACGCGCTAACGTGCTCCCGTGACCGGTACCGAACAGTTCGTCCTCGTCGAGCATCCGCGACCCGCTGTGGCGCTGGTGACGCTGAACCGGCCGGAGCGGATGAACTCGATGGCGTTCGACGTCATGGTCCCGCTCAAGGCGGCCCTCGACGAGATCAGCCATGACAACGACGTCCGCGCGGTGGTGCTCACCGGCGCGGGACGCGGATTCTCCTCCGGTGCCGATCACAAGTCGGCAGGGTCGGTGCCCCATGTCGACGGTCTCACGAGACCGACCTTCGGTCTTCGCTCCATGGAGATTCTCGACGACGTCATCCTCGCGCTGAGGAAGCTGCACCAGCCCGTCATCGCCGCGGTCAACGGTGCCGCCATCGGGGGAGGACTCTGCCTGGCCCTCGCGGCCGACATCCGCGTCGCCGCCACGGACGCGTACTTCCGCGCCGCCGGCATCAACAACGGTCTGACCGCCAGCGAGCTGGGGCTGAGTTACCTGCTGCCACGGGCCATCGGCAGCTCCCGGGCGTTCGAGATCATGCTGACCGGACGCGATGTCGATGCCGAGGAGGCCGCTCGCATCGGGTTGGTGTCCCGGCACGTGCCGCCCGAGGAGTTGCTGGACACCTGTTATGCGATCGCGGAACGCATCGCAGCGTTCTCCCGGCCGGGAACCGAGCTGACCAAGCGCACACTCTGGAGTGGCCTCGACGCCGGCTCGCTGGAGTCACACATGCAGGCCGAGGGACTCGGACAGCTCTATATTCGGCTGCTGACCAGCAATTTCGAAGAGGCTGTCGCGGCGCGCAAGGACGGGCGGGCGCCGCTGTTCACCGACGACAAGCGCGAGAGTCCATGATGCAGTCCACGACGGCATCGATGTGCGGGGTGCGCACCACCGAGTGGTGATCGCATTCGAGCACCCGGGTCTGCACATCGCCGGTCAGCACCCGCGTCCACAGCCGCGGATCGTCTCTGTTGAGGTGGCTCAGAATCAGCAGGGCGCGCCCGCCCCACGGCAGTGGCCGGTGCCGGTACCCGGCGATCATCCCGGCTTCCTCGACGGCGCGGGTCTTGCGGTGATGATCGCCGGAGAACAACCCGGCCAGCGGGACCGTTTTCTGCCTCTCCCACCAGGTTCGGCGGCTGTTCGCCTCGTCCGTCTGCAGGGTGACGGTCGCCCCGGGAAGCTCCCGGCGTGCGTCGTGGGCCACCCGGGGTGAGAGCCACGGGTCGAGCAGGACCACCATGTCGACGGTCTCGCCCACCGCCTCGAGCCGCCGGGCCGTTTCCAGTGCGATGTGCGCCCCCAGCGAGTGGCCGATCAGCGTGTAGGGGCCGTGCGGCTGGATACGCCGTAGGTCCTCCCAATGTCGTTGTACCGCACGCGCTATCGACCAATCCGGGAAGGTGCCCCGGGTCAACCCGCTTGGCTCGAACGTGTAGACGGCGGTCTGCTCGCCCATCCGCTCGGCGAACGGAACGAAGCACAGCGCCGACGCGCCCGCCCCGGTGAAGCAGAACAGCGGAGGGCCCAGGGTGTCGTCCGACAGCGGGCGCAGAGCGACCGTCGTCGGCTTGGCGGACGGGTCGGCCCGGGTGTCCGTGGCCAGCTTCCGCGCGAAGTCCGCGAGCGTGGGGGCGGCGGCGAGGTCTGACGGATGCACCGCGATGCCGTGGCTTTCCCGCAGGTCCACCACCATCTGCGCCACCGCCAGCGAATCACCGCCGAGCGCGTAGAAACTGTCGTCGCGACCCACCGAATCGACGCACAATACCCGGGACCACACCCGCGCGACCGCGGATTCGATGGACCCGCAGGGGGATTGGAAGGGAACGCGACGCGGTTCGGGCAGCGCCGACCGGTCCACCTTGCCGCGGTCGCCCCGGGGGAGCGCGGCGAGGATCTCGATGTGGGCGGGCACCATCCACGGCGGCAGATCGCGATGCAAACGGGTGCGCAGATCGGCGGCCGACGGAGTCCTCTCGGTCGCGCTCGGCGCGACGTAGGCGGTCAGCGTCGGCGTGTGCGTCGTCGCGGCGGTGGCGACCACGACGACCTCACGGATGTCGTCGTAGGACGCCAGCGCGGCCTCGATCTCGGCCGGTTCCACCAGGTAGCCGCGGATCTTCACGCATGAGTCGGCGCGCCCGGACAGCACGAGGTGTCCGTTCTCGTCCCAGCGTCCGGCGTCGCCGCCCGCGTACGTCGTGGTGGCGTTCCCGTTGTCGACGAACGTGGCAGCAGACGCCGACGGATCGAGATACCCGCGGCCGAGGTAGCGGGAGGTGATGGAGACGGTTCCGTCGTCGCTGATGTCGATCCTCTTGTGCGGAGCCGGGATTCCGACCGGTACCACCCCACGTGGCGCGGGTGCGCCCGGCGGGATGTCATGGCTGGCGATGGCCAGCGTCTCGGTCGAGCCGGCCCAGTTGGTGATGACGGCGTGTGGCGCCAGTTCCCGTCCGAGCCTGACGTGGCGCGCCTGGATGGGCTCCCCGGTGGTGACGATGCGTTCCACACGTGTCAAGGTGGTGCCGCCCGCGGCGCGGTGCAGAGCGTCCACGAACGAGGGCGTACAGGTGATCACCTGGGCGTCTGCCGCACGGATGCGATCGAGCGCCTCCGGCGCGCTGTACTCGCGGGGGTCGACGGCGACGATCTCGGCCCCGCCGAGCAGTGAGCCGATCAGGACGTTGAGTCCGCCGGCGAAGCTGATCGGCATGCACAGGGCAACCCTGCGGCCGTCGGCCAGGCCGAAGCGGTCGTTGAGCAGTTGGGCGTCGGCCAGCCACAGCCCGTTGGTGTGCAGTACGGCCTTGGGCGTACCGGTGGATCCCGAGGTGAACTGGATGCTGGTGACCTCGTCGATCCCCGCGCCCGCGCACAACCGCACATCGTCTGTCGGTTCGTCCGCGGCGTCGAAGGCGCCGGTCGCGGCACTCGCCGCTGTCACCTCGAACCCGTTGGCGTTGAGGATGGCCGCGATCTTGCGCGTCCGGTTGGCGGGCATCTCGGGATCGAGTGCGACCACGGTGGTGCCGTGGGCGAACAGTCCGAGGATGGTGGAGACCGCTGCCGGGGTGAGCGACGCCGGGACGAGTGCGGCCCGCGGAAGCCGGGCTAGTGGTGACTGTGCTGTCCGCGCGGCGTGCGCTGCGGCGAGCAACTGACGGTAGGACGTCGACTGCGCCGCGGTGCGCAGCGCCACCCGGTCGGCGTTGGCGCGCGCGGTCGCGTCGAAGTGCGCTGCGACCGAGGCGTATTCGAGGGGGCGTTCCGGCGGAACGGCCGGCGGCTGCCCGTCCCCCGAAGCCGGTGGTGCACCTGGACCGGCGGCGCGCCGGGCAGCGGGGACGGGTCGACGCCCGTGACGCGCGGCGAGCACCGCGAGGCCGGCGGTGGCGGCAAGAGACCCGGCGACCCTGAACCGGCTCATGCGGCATCGTCCTATCGCTCGTGCGTGAGGTGACCGGGACTCCCGGTCGTACTGAATCCTGGTGTAGGTTAGCCTAACCATGCTCGACGGTGTGTCGCCGCCGGTTCGCGCCGACGTAGCGCCCACATCTGCGTGGGAACCGGTTAGTGTCTCGCGACGCGGGCAGCGGCTCGTCACACGCCCGGAGAGCTCGTACCGGTCAGCGCCAACATTTGCTGCTGGCCGTCTGGTGCGCCGCGGCCGGTGTTTCTGCTTCGTCCACGCGGCCGTGGGCACAGGGACGGCTCATGCTGCGTAATGCGTTGCTGCCATTATCTATTCGCGACCGGTTCATTCTGCGAACAAGCGCACTCAGCCGCTCGCGTGTTCGCTTAGGCTGTGCTAACTTTCCCGAAATTGACTTTGCCGAAGGTGTAGCGGGCCGTCATGCGTGCGCGACAGCCTGCGCGGGAAGAGGTAGGGAACGTCGTGGTCGAGAGGTCTGTGACCCCCGTCGCCGTGATCGGTGTGGGGTGCCGACTGCCCGGGGGCATCGAGTCGCCGGAGCGGTTGTGGGAGGCATTGCTCGACGGCGCCGACCTGGTCACCGAGGTCCCGATCGAGCGGTGGGACTCCGATGAGTACTACGACGCCGAGCCCGGCGTGCCCGGGCGCTCGATCTCCAAGTGGGGCGGATTTCTCGACGACGTCGCCGGCTTCGACGCCGATTTCTTCGGGATCGCCGAGCGGGAAGCCATCGCCGTCGACCCCCAGCACCGTCTCCTGCTGGAGACGTCCTGGGAAGCCGTCGAGCACGCCGGCATCGACCCGGAGTCACTCGCGGGCAGCCAGACCGGCGTCTTCGTCGGTATGACGCACAACGACTACCAACTCCTGACCGCTGACGCCGACGCGATCGCCGGCCCCTACGGCTTCACCGGGAGCAACTACGGGCTGGCCTCGGGCCGGATCGCGTACCACCTCGGTGTGCACGGCCCCGCGTACACCGTCGACTCGGCGTGCTCGTCGGCGTTGTCGGCGGTGCACATGGCGTGCCGCAGCCTGCATGACGGCGAAAGTGCGCTCGCCCTCGCCGGTGGTGTGAACATCCTGCTCGAGCCGCGCAAGTTGTCGTCCGGATCGGCCCAGGGGATGTTGTCGCCCAGCGGACGGTGCCGGGCCTTCGACATCGACGCCGACGGATTCGTCTCGGGTGAGGCAGCGGTGATTCTGCTGTTCAAGCGACTTCCCGACGCGCTCCGTGATGGGGACAGGGTGCTGGCGGTCGTCCGCGGCACCGCGACCAACCAGGACGGCCACACCGTCACCATCGCCACCCCGTCCCGCACGGCGCAGACCGCGGTCTACCGGTCCGCACTCGAGGCCGCACACGTCGATCCGGCCACCATCGGCTTCGTCGAAGCGCACGGCACCGGCACTCCCGTCGGAGATCCCATCGAATATGCCGGGCTCGCCGAGGTTTACGGCACTGATGGACCCTGTGCGGTGGGATCTGCCAAGACCAACTTCGGGCACTCGCAGTCGGCGTCGGGAGCGGTGGGTCTGCTCAAGGCGATCATGGCGCTGCAGCACGCGCAGGTGCCGCCGAACCTGCATTTCCACCGGCTGCCCGAGGCGATGGCGCAACTGGACACGGGGCTGTTCGTGCCGGCAGAGGTCACCCCCTGGCCCCAGGCGGGGGAGCATCCGAGGCGGGCCGCGGTGTCCTCCTACGGCTTGTCCGGGACGAACGTGCACGTCATTCTGGAGCAGGCGCCCGCTCCCGTCGACAGCGCGGCGACCACGTCGCCGGTGGCGCAGACCCTGGGCGCACCGTGGATTTTCCCGTTGTCGGCAACCTCGCCGGAAGCGTTGCGCCGCAGCGCAACCCGGCTCGCTGACTGGGTGGTCGCCCGCGGCGATGTCGACGGCGTGGAGCTGCGGGACCTGGCGTACACCCTGGCCCGCAGGAGAGCCCACCGCACCGCACGTACCGCTGTGCTGGCTGCTGACGCCGACGAACTCGTCGCCGCGCTGCGCGCCATCGCCGCAGGTGACGCGCCACCGCATACGACGGTGCCCGGTGCAGGCAGGGGCGCAGTCTGGGTGTTCTCCGGCCACGGTTCGCAGTGGGCGGCGATGGGTGCGGCCCTGTTGGCCGCCGAGCCGGTGTTCGCGTCGACGATCGCCGAACTGGAGCCGCTGATCGCTGCGGAGTCCGGCTTCTCGGTGACCGGCGCGATGTCGGCACCGGAGACGGTCACCGGTATCGACCGGGTCCAACCCGCCGTGTTCGCCCTCCAGACCGCGCTCGCCCGCACGCTGCAGTCCTACGGGGCTGCGCCGGGTGCCGTCATCGGCCACTCGATGGGGGAGGTGGCTGCCGCCGTGGTGGCCGGAGCCCTCAGCCTCCGCGACGGTGTCGCGGTGATCTGCCGACGGTCCAGGCTCATGCAGTCCGTCGCCGGTGACAGCGCCGCTGCCGGCGCCATGGCGTCCGTCGAACTCCCCGCCCAGCAGGTACTTTCGGAACTCGCCGCGCGCGGCGCGGGCGACGTGGTGCTGTCGGTGATCGCCTCGCCACGGTCGGCCGTGATCGGCGGCGCAGCGTCGACCATCCGCACCCTCGTCCAGGACTGGGAGGCGCGGGGCGTGATGGCCCGCGAGGTGGCGGTGGACGTCGCGTCGCACTCGCCCCAGGTCGATCCGATCCTCGACGATCTCATCGACGCGCTTGCCGAGGTGACCCCGGCAGAGCCCGTTATCCCGTATTACTCGGCCACCCTGTACGACCCCAGGGAACCGGCCGACTTCGACGGTTACTACTGGGCCGACAATCTGCGCCACGCGGTGCGGTTCGCGGCGGCGGTGCAGGCTGCGCTGGAAGACGGATACCGGGTCTTCGCCGAACTGTCGCCACATCCCCTGTTGACCCACGCCGTCGATCAGAACGCCGACAGCCTCGACATCCGTGCGGTCGCCCTGGCAACCATGCGCCGCGCGCAGGACGTTCCGCACGGACTGCGTGAGGTGCTGCTGGATCTCTACAGTGCCGGTGCCGCGGTCGATTTCACGGTGCTCTATCCGCACGGAACGCTGGTCGACGCACCGCTGCCCGCCTGGACCCACCCCCAGCTGATGTTGACTCGCGATGCGCGCAGGCACGTTTCCGGTACCGGCGTGGCGCATCCGCTGCTGGGCGCCCACGTACGGCTGGCCGAAGAACCCGAACGGCATGTGTGGCAAGCGGACACGGGCACCGACACCCACCCGTGGCTCGGCGACCATCAGATGCACCACGTGGCAGCGTTCCCGGCAGCCGCGTACTGCGAGATGGCGCTCGCGGCGGCACGGACGGTGTTCGGTGAGGGCGCGGAGGTACGCGGCATCACCTTCGACGACATGCTGCTGCTCGGCGCGACCACCCCGGTCTCGGTGTGCGCATCGCGGAGCACCGCTGGCTCAGCCACGTTCACGGTGGAGACCCACACCGACGGCGAGCGCGAGCAGCGCGCCGCCGCCGTGCTGGGCCAGACCGGAGATCTCGCCGAGCCGTCCCCTGTCGACGTGGAGGGCATGCTCGCCACCCGCCCGGCCACGCTCGACGGCCAGGCGCTGCGCGCGTGGTTCGACGAACGGGGCATCCACTACGGTCCCGCATTCGCCGGGTTGAGCGCCGTCCACACCGGTGCGGACGGCGCCTGGATCCTTGCCGAGGTCGCGCTGCCCGGCACGGTCCGCTCCCGGCAGGGCGACTATGAAATCCACCCGGCCCTTCTGGACGCCTGCTTCCAGGCGGTGGCCGCCCATCCCGACCTCCAGGCAGATCCGACCGGGGCGCTGATGGTCCCGATGGGCGCGAACCACCTCAGGCGATATGGATCGTTGCGCCACGCCCGCTACTGTCGCGTCGTCGTGACCAGCGTGGCACCGTCGGCAGTCGACGCCGACCTCGCGGTGCTGGATGAGGACGGGTCCGTTCTGTTGACCGTGGCCGGACTGCGCCTCGGTACCGGAGTATCGAGCGCGGCTCAGCGCGAGCGCGTCTTCAACGACCGGCTCCTGGCAGTCGACTGGCATCCCCAGACCCTCCCTGAAGTCGA
The DNA here is from genome assembly GCF_900637195.1 of Mycolicibacterium aurum. Lineage (NCBI taxonomy): Bacteria > Bacillati > Actinomycetota > Actinomycetes > Mycobacteriales > Mycobacteriaceae > Mycobacterium > Mycolicibacterium aurum. Next base: position 2,681,364 of record NZ_LR134356.1, read on the forward strand.
ACGCTCCGGCGACGGGAGGTGGCTCGTCCTCAGCACGTCGCGCCAGACGGATGCGAGCGCCGCGGAACTGGCTGCGTCCCTGACCGACAACGGCGCCGACGTCACCGCCGCCGCCTGGCCGGTCGACCGGATCGCAGACCAGGCGATCACCGGGATCGTCGCCGTGATGTCGGGCCACGGCCCGGAAGCCGTACTCCGACTCGTCGACATCGCTCGCGCCGCCGCCGAGGTTCCCGGTGTTCCGCCCCGGCTCTACGCGCTGACCCGCGGTGCGCAGTCGGTGCTGCCCGACGACACAGTGAACCTCGACCATGCGGGGGTGCGCGGGCTGATGCGCGTGATCGTGGTGGAGCACCCCGCCCTGCGTGCCACCGCGGTCGATGTCGACGACACCACCGGCATCGACTGCGTCGCAGCACAACTCATGAGCGGTGCCGATGAGGACGAAACGGCGTGGCGCGACGGCGCGTGGTACGTGGCCCGGCTCACGCCACGCCCGATGCGCCCCGAGGACCGCCACACCAAGACGGTCAAGCACGATTCCGACGGCATGCGATTGCGTATCCGCACGCCCGGGGATCTGCAGTCGCTGGAGCTCGTCGCCGCCGACCGGGTGGCGCCCGGCCCGGGGCAGATCGAAGTCTCCGTCACGGCGTCGAATCTCAACTTCGCCGATGTGCTCGTCGCATATGGCAAGTACCCGAGCTTCGAAGGCAGGCTGCCGGAACTGGGCGGTGACTTCGCCGGCGTGGTGACCCGCGTGGGCCCCGGCGTGACCACGCACCAGGTGGGTGACCGGGTTGCCGGTATCACCGCCGACGGCGCATGGGCCACATTCGTCACCTGCGAGGCCAATCTGGCGGTGACCCTGCCCGCCGGTCTGGCCGAGGATCGCGCCGCCGCCGTGCCGAGCGCCCACGGCACGGCCTGGTACGGCCTGCATGAGCTGGCCAGGGTGTCGGCGGGCGACAAGGTGCTCGTCCACTCGGCGACCGGTGGCGTAGGGCAGGCCGCCATTGCGATCGCGCGGGCCGCCGGTGCGCAGATCTACGCCACCGCGGGCAGCCCTGCGCGACGGGACCTGCTGCGCAGCATGGGAATCGAACATGTCTACGACTCGCGATCGATCGAGTTCGCCGAGCAGATCCGCCGCGACACCGCCGGCTACGGCGTCGACATCGTGCTGAACTCGCTGCCCGGCGCTGCCCAGGCTGCGGGGCTGGAGTTGCTCGCATTCGGTGGCCGCTTCATCGAGCTCGGCAAGCGGGACATCTACGGCGACACCAAGATCGGACTGTTCGCGTTCCGGCGCAACGTGTCCTTCTTCGCTGTCGACCTCGCGCTGCTGACCCTGGTCAAGCCCGATGCCGTACACACTGCGCTGGCAACGGTGTTCGCGCAGATTGCGGCCGGCACGCTGCCGCTGCCCGAGACCACCCACTACCCGTTGTCCGACGCGGCGACGGCGATCAGGGCGATGGGCGCGGCCGAACACACCGGCAAGCTGGTCCTGGACGTGCCGCGGGAGGGCCACAGCCTGGTGGCGGTGCCTCCGGAGCAGCCCGTGCCGTTCCGTGACGACGGCGCGTACATCATCAGCGGCGGCATGGGCGGACTCGGGCTCTTTCTCGCCGAACAGATGGCCGAGCGCGGAAGCGGGCGCATCGTCCTCACCGGCCGTTCGGCGCCGGGCAATGACACGCTCGGCGCGATCGAGCGGATGCGCCGCGGCGGGACCGAGATCGAGATCTGCCTCGGCGACATCAGCGAGCCGGACGCCGCGGAACGTGCCGTGGCCGTGGCGACGTCGACGGGCCTTCCCGTGCGTGGCGTGCTGCACGCGGCTGCCGTCGTCGAGGACGCCGTCCTGGGCAACATCACGACCGACCTGGTGGCGCGCTGCTGGGCGCCCAAAGCGGCCGGCGCGTGGAATCTGCACGAGGCCACGGCGGGCCAGCCGCTGGACTGGTTCTGCTCGTTCTCCTCGGCCGCCGCGATGGTCGGTTCGCGAGGGCAGGGTGCCTACGCGGCGGCCAACAGCTGGCTCGACGCGTTCACGCAGTGGCGACGGACCCGCGGTCTGCCCGCCACCTCCATCGCCTGGGGCGCGTGGGCCGACATCGGCCGCGGGCAGGCGTTGGCTCAGGACGCTGCGCTGGCGATCGCGCCGCCCGACGGTGCGTATGCCCTCGACACACTGCTGCGGCACAACCGCGCCCACGTCGGGTACACGCCGATCGCGGGCACGCCGTGGCTGACTGCGTTCGCCCAGCACAGCAGGTTCGCCGAAGCGTTCCGGTCCCTGGGCGGCGGTGCCGCTACCGCCGGCTCCATACTGCCCGAGCTGCGTGCGCTGCCCGCCGAGGAACGGGCGGGACGGCTGCGCCGCCTCGTCGCCGAGCAGATCGGCACGATCCTGCGCAGGACGGTCGATCCCGACCGTCCCATCGCCGAGTACGGGCTGGACTCCCTCGGCGTGCTCGAAGTGCGAACCCGGATCGAAGCCGAGACGGGAATCCGGGTCGGCACCACCGATATCACCACGGTGCGCGCCCTCGCCGAGCAGCTGGCATCGGTGCTCGCCGCCGACCTGCCGGATGAGGGGAGCGCTGGCTGATGGTCGCGTTGAGATCTGTCCACGACTGGGTGGGAGAACCCGGACGAGTGGTGTCCTGGCAGCCGTCGCCGGCCTCGATGGCGAAGATGCGTGACGCACCTGTGAGCCCGGTTCCCGTGAGTTACCAGCAGGAGCAACACATCCGGACGTTCCGCAGGCGCCGCGCCGCCGGAGCCGACATGGCCCGGCTGAACATCCCCGCCTGGGACATACCCGGCCAGTGCGATCTGCGGGCCATGTCGCATGTCGTCAATGCCTACGTCCGGCGCCATGACACCTACCACAGCAGGTTCGAGATCGATGCGGACGACGCCGTCGTGCGGCGCACGGTGGCTGACCCCCGGTACCTGAAGTTCGTTCCCGTGGAACACGGGGAGATGACGGCCGCGCAGTGGCGCTCACACATTCTGGCCACCCCGGATCCGTTGCGGTGGGACTGTTTCCACTTCGGCATCATCCAGCGCAAGGACCACTTCACGTTCTACATCAGCGTCGACCACGTCCACACCGACGCGCTGTTCATGTGCCTGGTGCTCGTGGAGATCCATCTGATGTACCAGACCCTGGTCAGCGGTGGTGCCCCGATCGCGTTGCAGGAAGCGGGTAGCTACGACGACTACTGCATCAGGCAGCGCCGCTACACCTCGTCGCTGACTCTGGAGTCTCCGGAGGTCAGGACATGGATTCAGTTCGCCGAGCGCAACGACGGTGCCATGCCGCAGTTCCCACTGCCGCTGGGAGATCAGGCGGCGCCGTGCGGCGGCGACATGATGGTCGTCCAGCTTCTCGACGCACGACAGAGCAAGGCCTTCGATGCTGCGTGCACCGCTGCGGGAGTGCGGTTCAGCGGGGGAGTGCTGGCCTGCGCCGCCCTGGCCGACCACGAGTTCACCCGGGCGCCGGTCTATTACGGGATCACACCGACGACAACGCGATGCACGCCTGCCGAGTTCATGACCACGGGCTGGTTCACGGGACTGGTACCGATCACCGTGCCGGTCGACGCGACCTCCTTCGGCGCCACCGCGCGCAACGCCCAGGCGTCCTTCGATGCCGGTGTCGACCTCGCGCACGTGCCGTTCGACCGGGTGCTCGAACTCGCCGCGGGACGGTTCGGCCTACGGGGGGCCGGCCCCGGCGTCCAGATGGTGTCCTACCTCGATGCCGGGCTGCCACCGCTGTCCCCGGCGATCATCGCCGAGTGGGAGCGGATGAACGGAAAAGTTTACTGCGACAGCAGGTCTGCCGACCAGGTCGGACTCTGGGTGAACAGGACCGAGCGGGAGACGGTGGTGACGGTCGCCTTCCCCGACAACCCGATCGCGCGGGAATCGGTGCAGCGCTACCTCAACGTCATGAAAAAGATCTATGCGCGCGTCGTCGAGGACGCCGAGACATCGCAGGTCAGCAGGCACGGCGTGGCCGTGCATCACGGCGGCAGCCGGCTCTCCCCGGTGGTCGGGGGCTGAGCGATGGTGGTGGAAGTGGCGACGTCGTCGGTTCCCGTCGCGCACGAGCGCCTGCACTACGTCGATCAGGCGATGTACCTCGGGCTCCGCGCCACGGGTCAGGCCGCGGCCATGCAGTGCATCTGGATCTACGAGCACCCCGTCGACATGGAGGGCGTCCGTCGATTCCACCGGACCTTCGGGAACGGGCTGTGGGGCCGCTCCATCGAGCGCTCGAGGGTGCCGTTCGGTCGCCATCGGTGGGTGAGGTCCGTCAGGCCGCCTGCGGACATCGACATCGCCGCGCAGCCCCGTCCGCGTACCGAACTCGGTGGCTGGTTGGACGAACGAGCGGTGCTGCCGGTCGACCCCGAATGGGGCCCGAGTTGGCATCTGGGGGTGCTCCCGCTGACCGACGGTGCAACCGCGGTGTGCCTGACCATGTCGCACTGCATCAGTGACGGTGGCGGAGCGGTGGCGACGATCATCGACGCGATCACCGGGCACGTCCGCGACTTCGGTTACCCGCCGCCGCGTTCCCGTACGCGGGTACGGGCGGTCGTCGAGGATCTCCAGCAGGTCAGCCATGACCTGCCCGAGGTGGCGCGGACGGTGGTGACCGCGGGACGGATCGCGCGACGCCGCCTGCGGGAGCGCCCGCGCGGTCGCGCTCGCGCGCCGAAGCCGCGTGTCACCGGCGGCGGCTTCGACAACGTCGAACATGTTGCAGTGCCTTCGATCTCGGTATTCGTCGACCTGGACGAGTGGGACATGCGCGCCGCCGCCCTCGGCGGTAACACGTATTCGCTGCTCGCCGGCTTCTGTGCCAGGCTGGCGGACGGCATGGACCGCCGCGCCGCGGACGGCAAGGTTCCGTTGATCATTCCGATCAGCGACCGCGCCGACGCCGGCGACACCCGCGCGAACGCGGTGCACCTGGCCGGCGTGCGGATCGACCCGGCGGCGGTCTGTCAGGACCTTTCGGGGGCGCGGGCCGAGATCAGGCGCACCCTGGCGTCGCTGGGAGAGGTTCCCGAGGACGCCGAGCTGCTTCTCCCGTTGATCCCGTTCATGCCGAAGAAGGCCGTCAGGCACGGGGCCGAGATGGCGTTCGGTTTCGCCGACAACCCGGTGTCCTGCTCCAACATGGGCGACGTGCCCGCTGAGGTCGCCCGTCTCGACGGCAGCGCCGCCGACTATGTCCTGATGCGCGGGGTCGATCAGCACGTCACGCGTCGAGTCCTCGAACAGCGCCACGGTCTGCTCACGGTGGTCAGCGCCCGCGTCGGCAACCGCATCTCACTTGCGGTGGTGGGCTACCGGGCGGGTGTCTCGAACACGAGGGCCGGACTCCGCGCCCTCGTCGGACGCACGTTGTCGGACTTCGAGCTTCACGGTGAGGTGGTCTGACGTGCACCCGGATACTGGGGATGACCTGCTCGGCTACATCGACCAGGCCACCTTCCTGTCGCTGCGTGCCACCGGCCACGCCCAGGTGATGCAGCTGGTGTGGGTGTATGAGCGCCCGCTGGATTTCGCGGGACTGAAGCGGTTTCACGAGAACTTCGGATACGGCCTGGCCGGACGGCGCATCGAATGCTCACCGCTGCCGTTCGGTAGGCACCGGTGGGTCGCCTCCACCGGGCCGGCCGCCGACATCGACGTCGCCGACGTCACCCGGCCGCGGGCCGACCTCAGCGACTGGATCGACGAACGGTCACAGGTGCCGGTCGACCCCGAGACGGGACCGGGCTGGCACCTCGGCGTGCTGCCGATGGAAGACGGCTCGTGGGCGGTCAGCCTGGTCGTGTCGCACTGTCTGGTCGACGGAATCGGGTTGGCGCACACGCTGGTCGAAGCGATCACCGGTGCGGTGCGCGACCTCCACTACCCCGCGCCGAACGCCCGGTCGCGCACCCAGGCGCTCACCGAAGATCTCCGGGAGGCGTGCCGAGGCGCCGGCGCTGCCGGTGCTGCTCTGATCGCAGCATTGAGACTGGCGCGGCAGCGGCGCAGGGAGAAGCCACCACCGGGGAGGGTCGGGCGTACCCCGAGCCGCGGGCGGTCCGGCGGTTCGTCCGAGACCGTCGTCGTACCCGCGGTGTCGGTGCTCGTCGAGCTCCGGGCGTGGGATCGCGCAGCCGAAAACCTCGGCGGGAACAGCCATTCGCTGTTCTCCGGTTTCGCGGCGGCACTGGCGCACCGGATGGGGCGATGCCGCGCGGACGGCACTGTCGACCTCGTTCTCGCTCTCTCCGACCGGTCGATGGACGATTCCCGCGCCAACGCCCTGCGATTCGCGGGCGTCACTGTGGATCCGGGCACGATGGCCACAAGCCTGACGGAGGCACGCAGCGTCATCCGAGGTGCGGTGGCGACGCTTCGGGAACAGCCGGACGAGACGTTCGCAGTGCAGCCGTTGACCCCGTTCATCCCGAAGCGTGCGGTCAGAGGTATGGGCGTCACGGTGTTCGGTGATCGCCCCGTGTCCTGTTCCAGCGTGGGCGAACTGCCCGTCGTCGGGTTGCAGGTCGACGGTACGGTCGCTGACCGCGGCTATCTGCGCGCGGTGGATCAGAACGTGCGCCGGTCGGAGATCGAGCGCGGGGGTGGGCAACTCGTGCTCGTGGCAGGCCGCATCGGCGCCACGATGACCATCGGCGTCGCGGCCTACGAGGCCGGCGCGATGAACACGAAGCCGCGGTTGCGGAGCATGGCGGCGGCGGCGCTGGCCGAGTTCGGTCTCACCGGGGAGATACTCTGACCGCGATTCGCCCCTGCCGCGCCGACGCTTCGAGCAGATCGGCCGCGGTCGAAACACTCTGGTCGGCCGTGATCATCCTCGCCGCGGCCGCCCCGGCGCGTCGCACGCAGGCGGGTGCCAGCACTGCACGCAGCCCGGCGCGGAGCGACTCGGCGGTGACCGAGCTGAACCGCTGTGCCGTCCCGACCCCCAGTCGCTTCACCTGGGCGGCCCAGATCGGCTGCTCGGCACCGATCCACAGCACGAATGTGGGTGCGCCGGCACGCAACCCGGCGGCGGTCGTTCCCGCACCACCGTGGTGGACGACGGCGCGGCATCGGGGAAACACCGCCGCATGATTGACGGACTGGACCACGCGCACGTGGTCGGGCGGGGCGACGCCGGTGATGTCCCACACCCCGGAACAGATCAGCGCCCGCTCACCGAGCTCGGCACATGCATCGGAGATCAGCCCGACCGCGGCCGCGGGCGATTCCACCGGCATGCTGCCGAAACCGAAGTAGATCGGAGCGGAACCCGCGTCGATCCACGCCGACGTCGCCTCGTCGGTCCCGGTGTCCAGCCGCAGCGTCAACGCCCCTGTGAGAGGGCGGCGTCCGGCCCACTGCTCGGCGAGTCCGGGAAAGAACACCGGGTCATAGGCCTGGATCTCCAGTGCGCCGCCGTCGACCATGCGGCGGATCGCCCTCGACCGCGCCCGCGGCAGCCCCAGCGCACGGCGTTGCGCGTCCTCGGCAGGCCGGATCACTCGCCAGTGCAGCGACTCGACGACGGGCCACACCGATCGGATTACCGGCCCGGGCAGCGTGACGGGCAGGATGTGCGTGTTGGCGCGGAACGGGAAGTAGTGCAGCGCCGCCAGCGGAATGCCCTGTTGTTCAGCGACATTGGCGGCAAGCTCCTGATACGTGGTGCCCGTGAGGATCAGGTCCGCCTCCCCGGCGAGTGGGACCAGCGCATTGCTCATCTGCGCCCAGCCGGCAACCATGTACTCCCTGAGTTCGCGCAGTGCGGTCACGGGGTGCCGCAGCCGGAACGGCTCACGGAACACGTCGGCTTCGAGCTGCTCCTGGGAGTCGACACCGTATGGCACGGCGGGTCCGAGTCCGGCGCCCTCGACGAACGACACCAGATTCGGGGGCACTGCCATCCGGACGTGGTGTCCGCGGCGCATCAGTTCGGCCGCGACCGCTGCGCAGGGCTCCACGTCACCGCGGGTCCCGTGGACGGCTACGGCGAACCTCACGCGTCGTCCTTCCCGGCCGCGACCATATCGGTTACCGCCCATGCGAGATGGTGTGATGTTTAGGCGCGCTCCCCGCCGGCGCGTGCTCGGACACGGGGGGCTTGGTGCGCTCGGCCGGGCGATCGTGCGTCACCCGGTCGTGGTGATCGTAGCGTGGGTGACGGTCGCGGTGCTGCTCTTCCTCACGGTGCCACCGCTGGGCGTCGTCGCCCAGAAGAACCCGCCGCCCTTCCTGCCCGAGAGCTCACCGGTTTTCGTCGCGAGCCAGCACATGGACGACGCGTTCGGGGAGGCGGGTTCGGGCAACCTCGCGGTCGTCATCCTGAGCAACGAGAATGGGTTGACGCCGGCTGACGAGGCCGTCTATCGCGATGTCGTCGCCGACCTCAGGGCCGACACCGCCAACGTCGTGTCGGTTCAGGACTTCATCACGACTCCCGAACTGCGGCAGGTGATGTCGAGCGAGAACGGCAAGGCGTGGAATCTGCCGGTCAGCATGACCGGCACGATGGGGAGTCCGTCGGGTGGGCAGGCATACCGCGCCGTATCCGAGACTGTGAAGGCGGCCACGGCCGGCACCACACTGACGGCCAACCTCGTCGGTGCGTCGGCGACCCTGGAGGACGTCAACTCGATCGGGGCCCGCGACCAGATCCTCATCGAGATCTCGACGGTCATCACGGTGCTGGTGATCCTCATCATCGTCTACCGGAATCTGGTGGCGATGCTGATGCCGTTGCTGACGATCGGGATTTCGCTCGTGGTGGCCCAGCAGCTGGTCGCCGCACTGGGTGAAGTCGGCCTCGGGCTCGGGCCCCAGACCATGGTGCTGATGACCGGCATGATCATGGGAGCCGGGATCGACTATGCGGTCTTCCTGTTCAGCCGCTACCAGGAACTCATCCGTTCGGGTATGGAGTCCGACGATGCGATCGTGGAGGCGCTGCGGTCGATCGGCGAAGTGATCGCCGGCTCCGCGGGCACCGTCGCGCTGACGTTCCTGGCGTTGTCGTTCGCCACCCTCGGGGTGTTCTCGACCATCGGCCCCGCCCTGGCGATCACCATCGCCATCGGGTTCCTGGCCTCGATCACCTTGCTGCCGGCATTCATCGTCCTGGCAGGCCGTCGCGGCTGGATCACCCCGCGCAAGAAGGACCTGACCCGACGGTTCTGGCGTCGTTCAGGGGTGAACATCGTCCGCAGACCGGTGGCGCACCTGGTGGCAAGCCTGCTCGTGCTGGGCGCGCTGGCGTCCTGCGCGGGTCTGGCGAAGTTCAATTTCGATGACCGTCAAGCGCTTCCGGCCGATGCCGAGAGCAACCTCGGGTACGAGATGATGACTCGGCATTTCCCGATCAGCACCACTCTGCAGCAGTTCATCGTCGTTCATGCCCCCGACCAGGATCTGCGCACCCCGAAGGCCCTCGCGGACATGGAACAGATGGCGGCCCGGGTAGCGCAACTTCCCAATATCGACCTGGTGCGCGGCATCACCCGCCCGTCGGGCGAGACACTCGAGCAGGCTCGCGCCACCTATCAGGCGGGCGAGGTCGGTGGGCGGCTGCGCGAGGCGTCGACGGTGATCACCGACAACAACACCAACCTGTCCACGCTCAGCGACGGGGCAGGCCAGCTCGCCGACGTGCTGAACGAGATCCGCAACGGTGTCGTCGGCGCTCTGGGCAGCGTGCGCGGGCTGGCCGGCGCGCTCGACGACATGTCCTCGCGCTACGGCCAAGCCAGGACCCTCGACGAGATCGACAAGACGGCCACCCTGGTGGACAACATGCGCGCCCTCGGAGATTCCCTGAGCGAGAACATCACCCGTGTCACCGACTTCTACCGCTGGACCACTCCCGTCGTGAACGGCTTGAACAGCAGCCTGACCTGCAACCTCGACCCGGCGTGCGTCACGGCACGCGCGGAGTTGCAACGCGCCGCCGCATCTCGTGACGACGTCGCCCTGGAGCGGATCGCCGAGCTGTCCCGACAGCTGCAGGGCACCACCGGCACCGATTCGGTGTCGGAGGCGCTGCGCGGAATCGGACAGAACCTCACTGCCGCAACGTCGGCGGCCCGCGACCTGGGCCTGGGGGAGCCGGGAGGAGCGCAGAAGCAACTGGACGACATGCTCGACGGCGCCAACACGCTCGCCGACTCCAGCCGCAAGCTCGCAGAAGGTGTGCAGTTGCTGGTGGACCAGACCCGCGAGCTGGGAGGCGGCCTCGATCAGGCATCGTCGTTCCTGCTGGCCATGAAGTCCGACGCGGCCGACCCGCCGATGTCCGGTTTCTACATCCCGCCTGAGGTGCTCACCCAGGCGGAATTCGAGAAGGCCGCCAAGCTCTTCGTCTCCGAGGACGGCCACACCGTCCGGTATCTGGTGCAGACCGCCCTGAATCCGTTCGGGCGCGACGCCATGGACCAGGTTCCCGAGATCATCGCCGCCGCGGAAAGTGCCAGGCCGAACACCGCGTTGGCCGATGCCGAGATCTCGATGGTCGGATTCTCCGCTGTCAACAACGACATTCGGCACTTCTACAACGGCGACAGCCGGTTCATCATGATCGCCACGCTGGCCGTGGTGTTCGTGATCCTCATGCTGTTGTTGCGCGCCATCGTCGCGCCGCTCTACCTGGTGGCGACGGTGATTCTGTCCTACGCGTCCGCGCTCGGCATCGGCGTCGTCCTGTTCCAGTTGATCCTCGGGCAGGAGTTGCACTGGAGTGTGCCCGGCCTCGCCTTCCTGGTGCTGGTCGCCGTCGGCGCCGACTACAACCTGCTGCTGATCTCGCGGATCAGGGACGAATCGGCGACCAGAGGTGTGCGCACGGGCGTCATCCGGACAGTAAGCGCGACGGGCGGGGTGATCACCTCGGCCGGGCTGATCTTCGCCGCGTCGATGCTGGCGTTGACGGTGAGCAGCATCAGCACGATCGTCCAGATGGGCTTCGTCATCGGGGTCGGCCTCCTGTTGGACACCTTCATCGTGCGGACCGTCACCGTGCCTGCCGCGTGCGTGCTGATCGGCAACGCGAACTGGTGGCCGTCCAAGGGGCCGTCCCGAGGGTCGACGCGTCGGAAGGCCGAACCGGCGCGGACGGACCGTCCTGCGCCGCGCGAGCCGGTGACGCGCACCGACGATGTCGACGACGACAACACCTGGGACGACTGCAGTTTCGGGGCCGCAACGCAGGCAGCGCGCCGGGTGTCCGACGCGTGGGATGACCGTTAGGCGTCGGGGTTCCCCAATGCGGAGTTCATCCACAGATCGACGCGGCGACGTCGCAGATCAGTCGATGCACGCCTAGATTCGAAAGTGTGTTCGACGAACTTCTGGCCGCTGTTGCGGGCGCGCGTACCCCGGGATCGGGAGTCCGTGCGTGTGCCCGGCTGGAGAACGCGGCCTGCTCTGCGCGGTTAACGCATATGGCCGACATGCTCGCCGCCGCCTACGCGGTATCGGGATCGGCCCATCGTGAGCAGTGGCGCGTCGACAACTGGAGCGCGGTGTGCGCGCAGATCGGCGCCGCCCACGCGGTGACCAGCGGGGTGGTCAACGGGCTGCTGATGGACGCGGTCACGCTGCGCGAGCGGCTGCCCAGGGTGGGCGCGGTCTTCGCCGAGGGCTTGATCGCGTATCGGCTGGTCCATCTGATCTGCGCGCGCACGATGTTGGTCAAGGACCGGGAAGCGTTGCTAGCTATTGATACCGAGCTGGCGGAGCTGCTGCGCACGTGGGGTGCGAAGTCGATGGTCCAAGCCGAGCGTGACATCGACACCCTGGTGCTGCGCCACGACCCCGGTGCGGTACGCCGCACCGAATCGAGTAACCGCGGCGCCTACGTCGAGGTGAACGCCGCGCAGGCCACCGGAACCGCGTATGTGTCAGCGACGGTGTCGCTGACCGACGGTGAGGCGTTCGACCGCCGCGCTGATGCCCTGGCGCGCACGGTATGTGCACGCGATCCCCGCACCCTCGACCAGCGCCGCGGCGCTGCGTTGGGGGCCATGGGATTCGGCTGGGACCGCCTGCCGTGCATGTGCGAGAACGACGACTGCGACGCCGCCGCCAAACCTCCGGTAGGTGGCCTGGTTGTCCACGTTGTCGTGCGCCAGGACACCCTCGACGCGGGCGAACCCGACGGGCCAAGCAATCCTGGCGGCCCAACCGACCCCGACGGGCCCACGGACCCCGAAGGCGATCCAGCAAGCGCTCCGAGTCGGCAGCCCGAAACCAGCGCCACCGCAACCGAACCGACTGCCGATCCGCAATCCGCGCCGACGACGACCGCCGGCCTGACAGCCCAACGCCGCGCCCTCGTCGGTGACAACCCGCCGCTGCTGCCCAAACCCTGGTACTCCTACACCTTGCGGGAGCTGCTGGCCGCGCTCACGGACGGACCAGGGCAGTTCAGCACCGCCGGCCCCGCCGCCATCCTCGGCGGCGCGGTCATCCCGGCTCCAGTGGCAGCGCAACTCGCGATGCACGCCACCATCCGGCCGCTCATCCACCCCGGACAAGCCCCACCCGAACCGCGATACCGGCCGTCGCGCACACTCGCAGAGTTCATCCGCTGCCGCGATCAGACATGCCGCTTTCCCGGCTGCACACGACCAGCCACGATCACCGACATCGACCACACGATTCCATACCCGTACGGGCCCACCTGTGCATCGAATCTGGTCTGCCTGTGCCGAGAACACCACCTGCTCAAAACATTCTGGCCCGGCTGGTCCACCCAGCAGTTCCCCGACGGAACCCTCGTCTGGACCGACCCCGAGGGCCAGCGCTGCACCACCTATCCCGGCAGCCGCCTGCTGTTCCCCGAACTCTGCGCACCCACCGCCGCCGTCGTGAATCCACGGCGCCCACCGCCCAAACACACCGCAGGCCTCACCATGCCGAAGCGGACCATCACCCGCGCAGACGCACGCAGACAGCGCATCGACGACGAACGACGACTCAACGTCGCCGGAAAGACCTAGCTGCCACCAGATTCCGCGGCGCGGCGGTAGCCGCGGGCTGCCAGTGGTCCGAAGACGGCGAGCAGCGCCAGCAGCCATGCCGCACCAGCGGCGAGCGCAGGTCCGGCGGGATCGCCCTCGGCGAGGGCGCGCATCGATTCCACGATCGGGGTCAGTGGCTGAAATCTGATCAGGGGTTGCAGCCAGGTCGGGAACAGGTCGACGGGGGCGATCCCGCCCGTGCAGAAGGCCATACCGATCGCCGACCCGCCCAGCAGTGTGAGCAGCGCCGTGCTCTGCCGGAGTACCGCGACGGAGACGACGATGGTGCCGAACACCATGACCACCAGCACGGGTATGGCGAGGAACGCCACGATCGCCAGCGGACCGCCGTCGAGTCGGAGACCGAGGGCCATACCGACCGCCGTGATGAGGATTCCGGCGCCCAGCGTGCGCACCCCCTCGGCGAGCAGTGTGCCGGCCAGGAAGCTGGACCGCGCCACCGGTTGCACCCAGAAGCGGCTCAGCAACCCGCTGTCCCGTTCGGCAGGCAGATGGAATCCCGCGCCGACGGCCCCCATCATCGCGCCCGCCACCGTGCACATCGGCACCAGCGCGGTCAGGTTGTCGGCGCCGGTGAGCTGCGTCATCGACCTGCTGACCAGCAGATCGTAAGTCAGTAGGAGCAGGGTGGGCAGCAGCAGTGACTGCATCGGCACCACCGGATAGCGACGCCAGCGCATCAGCATGCGTTCGGCGAGAACGACTGTCGTCCTCACCGCCTGCGCCTCTGCATCCGTACCGCGATGGCCCCGAAGCCGATCGAGAGGCCGACGCACCATGCCGCGGTCACCAGGACCTCGCCGACCGCGGCGCGTCCGACGGCGAGTTCACGCAGGGTCCCGGTGATCTGGGAAACCGGTTGGTGCTCGACGAACGGCTGAACCCAGTCGGGAAACGACGCCACCGGCGCCAGGCCGGTCGAGACCAGGACCAGGATCAACTGCGGAACCAGCAGCAGTTGACCTGCACCCACCCTGCCGATCCAGGTCCCCGTGGCGTCCGCGCCCAACGAGAGTGCCAGGGTCAGGATCAGCGGGACGGCGACGAAGGCGACCATGCTGCCGAGACCGCCCGTCAACCGGAAGCCCAGCAGGTATGCAGTCACCATCGCCGCGGCCAGGGCCAGCACGCCGCGCAGCAGGCAGTAGATCATCCGCGCGGTCATCGGCGCCAACAACGAGATCGGTTGTGTCCGAAGCCGTATCGAAAACCCGGAGGCCTGATCCCAGGCGGCCCGGTCGGCGGTCGTCACCGCGCCGAGCAGCATGGCCTGGACGATGATCGCCGGCAGCACGTATTCGGCGTAACTCAGGTGGCCGGTATCGATGACGTGGCGCAGCGCGAAGTTCAGACCGAGCAGCGTCGCGACAGGGGCGATGACGGCCAGCACAAGGTCGAAGTCGCGCAGCGCGACCTGCACCATCCGCTCGGTCAGCGCGGGCAGTGCGGTCACAGGGTCGACGCTGCAGGGGTCAGATGCAGGAACACCTCGTCGAGTGTCGGCTTCCGCAGCGAGATGTCGATCAGCTCGACACCGAGCTGATCTGTGCGACGCACCACCTCACCGAGGGTGCCGACCCCGTCCGCGGCCCGCACCGACACCGTGTTGCTCTCCGCGTCGGCGTCGACCTCGTCGATGTGGGCCAGCGCTGCACTCACCCTCGGGATGTCGGCCGGGTGCACCAGCGTCACCTGGCAGTAGGTGGCGCCGGTACGCGCCTTCAGTTCCTCAGAGGTGCCACTGGCCACGACCCGCCCGGCGTTGAGGATCACGATCGAATCGCTGAGCACGTCGGCCTCTTCGAGATACTGCGTGGTGAGCAGGACGGTGACGCCCTCGGCGGCCAGCGACGACACCAGCTCCCACACCTGCCTGCGACTGCGGGGATCCAGACCGGTGGTGGGCTCGTCGAGGAACAACACCTTGGGTGTCATCACCAGGGCGATGGCGATGTCGACCCGCCGCCGCATCCCGCCGGAGTAAGTCTGCACGGGGCGGTCCGCGGCGCGGCCGAGGTCGAACTGCTCGATCAGCTCGTCCGCCCGTCGCCGGGCGTCTCTGCGCCGCAGGCCCCGGAGCCTACCGAACAGCGCCAGATTCTCTCGGCCGGTGAGAAGCTCATCCAGACACGCGCTTTGGCCGGTGACGCCGATGCTCTCGCGCACCTGGGCGGCCTGCTCGACGACGTCGTATCCGCCGACCCGAGCTCGCCCGGACGTCGGAGGTATGAGTGTCGAGAGGATCTGAACCGTCGTCGTCTTACCGGCACCGTTATGGCCGAGCAGCGCCAGGATGGAGCCCGTCGGCACCGCCAAGCTCACCTCGCTGAGCGCCGAAACCCCCTGGTAGGTCTTGCTCAGGCAGTCCACTTCGATCATCGGACGACCGTCCATTCCCTGCTGGCCGAGCGGCGGAACAGAAAGACCGACGCGGAGTTGCTGAACCACTGCCACAGCAGGGTGCGCCAACCGACGGCATGCGCGCGGCGCCCCGAGTGATAGACGGTGAGGCGACGTTCGAACCGGGTGCGGCCGATGCGCGACAGCCGGCGGAACAGATCCATGTCCTCGGCGGCGGGCAGGGTCTCATCGAACCCGCCGACCGCGCGGAACGCGTCGGCGGTGATCATCTGGAACTCTCCGCCCGCGCCGCCGATGCCCAGCAGATTGTTCTGCAGCAGGAACTGGACGCCGAGCATGGTGAACACGTATTTGTCTGCGGCCGTGCTGCATTCGGGCACCACGCGGTACTTGCCGGTCAGTGCCACCAACCGGTCGTCCGCCGCGAAGGCGGCACAGGCGATGCGGAAGAAGTCGTCGATGTCGGGCACGAGTACGTCGGCATCGAGGAATACCAGGTGGTCGCCGCCTGCCGTCGCCGCCCCCAGATTGCGGGCTTCGGCGATGGTCTGTCGCCGCGCCTGCTCGTGCACGATGATCCGATCGGTGTATCGGCGGCAGATCTCGACGGTGCGGTCGGTGCTGTTCCCGTCGGACACGATGATCTCGTGCTCACCCGTATACGCGGTGAGGCGGTCCAGGGTCTGTGCGATGGTCGCCTGCTCATTGAGGGTCGGGATGATGAAGGAAATCATCGCGAGTCAGGCGTCGAGCCGGGCGAGCGCGTCCGCGAGGTACTGCTCGACACATTTCTGGCGGCGGATCTTGCCGCTGGTGGTGATCGGCAGTGACCCGCGCTGGACCAGAACCAATTCGGTGAGCGTGAGCCCGTGGGCGTTGGCGACAGCGGCCGTCACGTCGCCGGTGATGTCGCGATCGGACTTGGCTTCGGCGACCACCACCAGGTGTTCGGTGCCGTCCTGCTCGACCGCGATGGCGGCGGTGCGCCCGCCGGAGATCGCGCTGACGGTCGCTTCGATGTCGTCGGGGTAGTGGTTGCGGCCGCGCACGATCAGCAGGTCCTTCAGACGCCCGACGATGAACAGCTCCCCGTCGGACAGGAACCCCAGATCTCCTGTCCGAAGCCACTCCTCCTCGGGGCTGTCGGCTAGTGCGCCGCCGAAGGTGTGCGCCGTCTCCTGCGGCTTGTTCCAGTACCCGAGGCAGACGTTGTCCCCACTGGTCCAGATCTCGCCGATCTCGCCGGCGGTGACCTCACGCCGGGTGTCGGGGTCGACGATCCGGACGGCGGGCGAGGTGGGCGTGCCGTAGCTGACCAGGGGAGTACCTGCCGGACTGCGTTCGGCCACTCCCTCGGACAGCTGCGCAGGGTGGAACGATGCGACGGTGGGGGCCGCGCCGGGTCGATGGGTCGCGACATACAGGGTGGCCTCGGCAAGACCGTACGACGGCCGGATCACCTTGTCGGACAGGTGGAACGGGGCGAAGCGTGTGGTGAACCGCGCGACCGTCGAGGGCTGGACGCGCTCGGCGCCGCTCATGATGGCCAGCACGTCACCGAGATCGCAGCCGGCCATGTCCGCATCCGACACACGTGCCGCGGCGAGGTCGAAGGCGAAGTTGGGCGCCGCGCTCAGGCCGCGCTGGTGGGCGCCGAGCAGTTGCAGCCATCTCGCGGGCCGGGTCAGGAACGCGATCGGGCTGGTGACCACCGATGTCCAGCCGCCGAGGATCGGGGTGCAGATTCCGAGCAGCAGCCCCATGTCGTGGTAGAAGGGCAGCCACGAGACGACCGTGGTGCCCGGCGGGGCCACTCCGCCGTGGTGGGCGAAGAAGTTGGCGGTCATCTGCTCGAAGTTGGCGGCCAGGTTGCGGTGCGACACCATCACACCGGCCGGGGTGCGCGTCGAGCCGGACGTGTACTGCAGATAGGCGACGTCGGGACGCTCCTCGCGCCGCCGGTCCGCGCGGCGTCTGGCATCCAGGTCGAGTCGGTCGATCTCGACGACGGCCGGCGCTCCCGCACCGCGGCGCACGCTGTGCATCACGTCGTCGACCAGTGCCGACGTGGTGAGAATCACACGGGGTGCGGCATCGGCGAGCACCGCCTGGATGCGTTCGTCTGCCGCGGGCTGCAGGGGAGCCGACAGCGGCACGGCGATCAGATTGGCCTCCAGCGCGGCGAGGAAGCCGACGATGTACTCGATGCCCTGTGGGGCGAGGATCAGGGCCCGGTCCCCGTGATCTGCGCACGATCGCAGTTCATCGGCCAGATTCACGGCGCGTCGGTGCAGCTCGGCCCAGGTCAGCCTGGTTCGGACACCGTCGGCATCCTGGTCGTAGTCCACATACGTGAACGCCACATCGCGGGGTTGCAGACTTGCGCGCTCCCGCACCAGCGCCGGGATCGACGATTCGCTCACTTTGTGCCTCTCACCACCGGAATATCGAGAAGAGCTTAGGCTAACCTCGCTTAAATTTGGCGCCTGCGAAACGGTTGGCGTTATCCGGGCAGCGCGCACTAGCCTGGAACCCAGCCACGGCATGTTTTTCGTCATGCCCTTTTTCGTCAGGAGCATCAGCGTGATCACCGCAACGGACCTCGAGGTCCGCGCTGGAGCGCGCACACTGCTCTCGGTCGAAGGTTCGGCGCTGCGCGTGCAACCCGGTGACCGCATCGGTCTGGTCGGCCGAAACGGTGCCGGCAAGACCACGACGATGCGCATCCTGGCGGGGGAGGGCGAACCCTACGCGGGCACCGTGACCCGGGCGGGCGAAATCGGTTACCTGCCACAGGATCCCAAAGAGGGCGATCTGGACATGCTGGCCCGCGACCGGGTGTTGTCGGCGCGCGGACTGGACACCCTGCTCGCCGATCTGGAGAAGCAGCAGGCGTTGATGGCCGAGGTCGCCGACGACGCGGCCCGCGACAAGGCCATCCGCCGCTACGGCCAACTGGAGGAGCGGTTCGCCGCACTGGGCGGTTACGCCGCCGAAAGCGAGGCAGGCCGGATCTGTGCCAGCCTCGGCCTGCCCGACCGCGTCCTCACCCAGCCGCTGCGCACCCTCTCCGGTGGTCAGCGCCGCCGCGTGGAGCTGGCCCGGATCCTGTTCGCCGCGTCCGACGCGGGTTCGGGGTCGGCCACCACGCTGCTTCTCGACGAACCCACGAACCACCTCGACGCCGACTCGATCGGCTGGCTGCGTACGTTCCTGCAGAACCATTCCGGCGGTTTGGTGGTCATCAGCCACGACGTCGAACTGCTCGCCGACGTCGTCAACCGGGTGTGGTTCCTCGACGCGGTACGCGGCGAGGCCGACATCTACAACATGGGCTGGCAGAAGTACCTCGATGCCCGCGCCACCGATGAGCAGCGTCGCCGCCGCGAGCGGGCCAACGCCGAGAAGAAGGCCGGTGCGCTGCGGGCCCAGGCGGCCAAGATGGGCGCCAAGGCCACCAAAGCCGTTGCCGCCCAGAACATGCTGCGGCGCGCCGAGCGGATGATCGCCGAACTCGACGCCGAACGGGTGGCCGACAAGGTCGCGCGGATCAAGTTCCCGACACCAGCGCCGTGCGGCAAGACGCCGCTGATCGCCAAGGGCCTGACCAAGACCTACGGTTCGCTGGAGATCTTCACCGGGCTGGACCTGGCCATCGACCGCGGGTCGCGCGTCGTGGTGCTCGGCCTCAACGGCGCGGGCAAGACCACACTGCTGCGCCTCCTCGCCGGCGTGGAGAAAGCCGACGCCGGGGGACTGGAACCGGGCTACGGACTCAAGATCGGCTACTTCGCCCAGGAGCACGACACCCTCGACAACATGGCGTCGGTGTGGGAGAACATCCGGCACGCCGCACCCGACACCGGGGAACAGGAGCTGCGCGGTCTGCTGGGCGCCTTCATGTTCAGCGGTCCGCAGCTCGAGCAGCCCGCGGGCACGCTGTCCGGCGGCGAGAAGACCCGGCTCGCGCTGGCCGGTCTCGTGGCCTCCACGGCAAACGTGCTCCTGCTGGACGAGCCCACCAACAACCTCGACCCGGCCTCACGCGAGCAGGTTCTGGACGCGCTGCGCAGCTACGCCGGCGCGGTGGTCCTGGTGACGCACGACCCCGGGGCGGCAGAGGCGCTGCACCCGCAACGCGTCCTGCTGCTGCCCGACGGCACCGAGGACTTCTGGTCCACCGATTACCGGGATCTCATCGAATTAGCCTGACCGCCGGCCACATCGTTGGGCGGACGTCATTTTTGTGTCGTGTCAACGGCTGGTGGGCTGGGTATCCGCCCTCGGAGTCCGTGCACATCAGCGGGGAGGCGGCGACGATGAAGAACAACGGCAAGCCCAGAGATCAGTTGATCAATGAGCTTCGCAACGAGTACGAGCGAGGCGCGAGCATTCGTTCGCTGGTGGCCTCTACCGGTCACTCGTACGGCTCGATCCACAGCATGCTTCGCGAGTCGGGCACCACGATGCGCAGTCGCGGCGGCCCCAACCACCGCGGTCGCAGATAACACCTCTACGGCTGGCGAACCGACGCCTCGACGAGGTCCAGTACCGCACTGAGCTTTTCGGGGTCATCCCCGGATGCCAGCCGCGCCACCAGGCCGTCGAGCACCAGCTCCAGATAGGTGCGCAGTACCTCTCCCGGAACATCGTCGCGAAGACGACCCGCCTGTTTCTGGCGCCGCAGCCGCTCCGCCGTCGCGGCTGACAGCTCCGCCGACCGCTCGGCCCAGCCCCGACTGAAGGTGGGATCGTTGCGCAACTTCCGGGCGATCTCCAGCCGGGTGGCCAGCCAGTCGAACTGCTCGGGTGCGGCGAGCATGTCCCTCATCACCTGGATCAGACCCTCGCGCGCCGCGACCTCGGCCATCCGCTCCGCGTCTTCACGCGCCAGTTCGAAGAACAGCGTGTCCTTGTCGCGGAAATGATGGAAAATCGCGCCGCGCGAGAGCCCGACCGTCTGCTCCAGACGTCGTACGGTCGCCCGGTCATAGCCGTACTCGGCGAAACACCGCCGGGCACCATCGAGGATCTGGCGACGACGCGCCGCCAGATGATCGTCGGTCACCCGTGGCATGGGCTCAGCCCTCTGCCGGTCATCAAGCCTTGAGCATGTTGCGCAGCACGTACTGCAGGATGCCGCCGTTGCGGTAGTAGTCGGCCTCGCCGGGGGTGTCGATGCGGACCACAGCGTCGAACTCGACCGCTGAAGACTCTGTGCCGTCTTCCGCAATCTTTCTCGCCGTCACCTTGACCGTCTTCGGCGTCTTGCCGTCGTTGAGGGCTTCGATGCCGGTGATGTCGAAGGTCTCGGTACCGTCGAGCTTCAGCGACGCCGCCGACTCACCCTGCGGGAACTGCAGCGGGATGACGCCCATGCCGATCAGGTTCGACCGGTGGATGCGTTCGAACGACTCGGTGATCACCGCGCGCACGCCCAGCAGCGTGGTGCCCTTGGCCGCCCAGTCGCGCGAGGACCCGGACCCGTACTCCTTGCCGCCGAGCACGACCAGTGGAATGCCTTCCTTCTGGTAGTTCTGAGATGCGTCGTAGATGAAGGCCTGCGGTCCGCCGTCCTGGGTGAAGTCGCGGGTGTACCCACCCGAGACGTCGTCGAGAAGTTGGTTCTTCAGGCGGATGTTGGCGAAGGTGCCGCGGATCATCACCTCGTGGTTGCCGCGACGCGACCCGAGCGAGTTGAAGTCCTTCGGTTCGACACCGTGCTCTTCGAGATACTGCGCGGCGGGCGTGCCCTTCTTGATGCTGCCGGCCGGCGAGATGTGGTCGGTGGTCACCGAGTCGCCAAGCAGGGCAAGAACTCTGGCGCCCTTGATGTCGGTGACGGGCTCGGGGTCGGCCGGCATACCGTCGAAGTACGGCGCCTTGCGGACATAGGTCGAGTCCTCGGCCCACTCGAACGTGTTGCCCTCCGGCGTCGGCAGCGAGCGCCACCGGTCGTCGCCCTTGAACACGTCGGCGTAGCTGTCGGTGAACATCTTCCGGTCGATCGAGCTCGCAATGGTCTCCTGGATCTCCTGGCCGGAAGGCCAGATGTCCTTGAGGAAGACGTCGTTGCCGTCGGTGTCCTGTCCGAGCGGGTCGGCCTCGAAGTCGAAGTCCATCGTGCCCGCCAGGCCGTAAGCGATCACCAGTGGCGGCGACGCGAGATAGTTCATCTTGACGTCGGGGGAGATGCGGCCCTCGAAGTTGCGGTTACCCGAGAGCACCGCTGCCACCGACAGGTCGTTGTCGTTGATGGCCGCCGAGATCTCCTCGGGCAGTGGACCGGTGTTGCCGATGCAGGTGGTGCAGCCGTAGCCGCCCAGGTAGTAACCGAGCTTCTCCAGGTACGGCCACAGGCCGGCCTTGTTGTAGTAGTCGGTGACGACCTGCGAGCCGGGCGCCATGTTGGTCTTGACCCACGGCTTGGTGGTCAGCCCCATCTCGACGGCCTTCTTGGCCAGCAGGGCTGCGCCGATCATGACCGTCGGGTTGGAGGTGTTGGTGCACGACGTGATGCCTGCGACGACGACGGCGCCGTGGTCGAGCACGAACTCGCCGCGTTCCTCGGAGCGCACCGTGACCGGCTTGCTCGGCCTGCCTTCTGCGCCGTTGGCCGCGGAATGCACCACGACGGCGTCGTCGTCGGCGAAGGACAAGGACACCGGATCACTGGCCGGGAACGACTCGTCGACCGCCTCGTCGAGCTTGGTGCACTCGGCCGGGTGGTTCTCCTCGACGTAGTTGTGAATGTCCTTGCGGAAGGCGTTCTTCGCGTCGGTCAGCTCGATGCGGTCCTGCGGGCGCTTCGGCCCGGAGATCGACGGCACCACGGTGGACAGGTCGAGCTCCATGTACTCGGAGAAGACGGGCTCCTTCTCCGGGTCGTGCCACATGCCCTGAGCCTTGGCGTAGGCCTCGACCAGCGCGAGCTGCTCGTCGGTGCGGCCGGTCAGCCGCAGGTAGTTGATCGTCTCCTCGTCGATCGGGAACATCGCTGCCGTGGAACCGAATTCGGGGCTCATGTTGCCGAGCGTCGCGCGGTTGGCCAGCGGGACCTCGGCGACGCCCTTGCCGTAGAACTCGACAAATTTTCCGACCACGCCGTGCTTGCGCAGCATGTCGGTGACGGTCAGCACGACGTCGGTGGCGGTGACGCCAGGCTTGATCTCGCCGGTCAGCTTGAAACCGACGACACGCGGGATGAGCATCGATACGGGCTGGCCCAGCATGGCCGCCTCGGCCTCGATGCCACCGACGCCCCAGCCGAGCACGCCGAGGCCGTTCTCCATCGTGGTGTGTGAGTCCGTACCCACGCAGGTGTCGGGATAGGCGACGCCATCGCGGACCATCACGACACGGGCCAGGTACTCGATGTTGACCTGGTGCACGATGCCGGTACCCGGGGGGACGACCTTGAAGTCGTCGAACGCGCCCTGTCCCCAGCGCAGGAACTGATACCGCTCACCGTTGCGCTGGTATTCGAGTTCGACATTGCGCTCGAACGCGTCGGCGCGGCCGAACACGTCCAGGATCACCGAGTGGTCGATCACCATCTCCGCGGGCGAGAGCGGGTTGACCTTCTCCGGGTCGCCGCCCAGCGCGGCGACGGCTTCGCGCATGGTGGCGAGGTCGACGATGCAGGGCACACCGGTGAAGTCCTGCATCAGCACCCGTGCAGGGGTGAACTGGATCTCGATACTGGGCTCGGCCTCGGGATCCCAGCTCGCGATGGCCTCGATGTGCTCCTTGGTGATGTTGGCGCCGTCTTCGGTGCGGAGCAGGTTTTCGGCGAGGACTTTGAGGCTGTAGGGAAGCTTCTCGGTGCCGGGGACCGCATCGAGACGGTAGATCTCATAGCTGTTGTCCCCGACTTCGAGCGTGTCGTGCGCTTTGAACGAATCCTTGCTGCTCACATCAACTCCCGGCTTAAATCATCGCCGCGACGGGCTGTGTCGGCGGCGTTCTGACCCTAACAGTACGCTTGTCCTGTAATAAATCCCAGGGTGGGTACCAGTCTTGTCTGTACGCGGGCATGGTGCCACCCGTGGTGGGTACCCCGATCGACCCATCGTGTCGCGTTCCCGACGACTTTGTCGTCGCGTACGGTGCTGATGTGTCCGGACTGCAATTCGTCCCGTTCCTGCCGACGTACATCCCGCCGGAGCTGTGTCAGACCGTGGGCATCGACCCCACGATTCCCGGCGCCCCGGACATCTGCATGGACGTGGTGCGCGATGACGTGGCCGATTCGGGCATCAGTGCACGCGGTGTGAACCCCGAGGGGGTGGCCCAGCTTCGGCAGGTCGTCGAGGACGCCGCTCAGCGGGACATCGACCTCAAGATCGTCGTCATCAACGGGAACCCTCCGATCAACACACCGCTGCGGGATATCGCGACCGAGATCGGCAAAGCCAACCCCGGCGCCACGGTCCTCGCGCTGAGCCCGTCGTTCGCCGGGACGTACAGTCCCGAGTTCGATCGCATGACCCTGGAGGCCGGCGAAGATCTGGCGAAGACCGGGGATCCGGTGCAGTCCTCGAAGAATTTCGTCGGCGAGTTGACGAACACGCACTTTCCCTGGACGCCATTCACCATTGTCCTTGTTTTGGCCGTTGCGATAGCGGTCGTGGCGACCCGTGCACTGCGGAAATGGGGCAAACGGAACGCCGTCTCCAGCGCAGCGTCCACCAGCGACGATTAGCGGATTGCCGTTTCTGCCGCTAATTCAAACATCACCATTTGATAACGCACATCGCAATTACAATGTTGTAATTTGTGACTAAAGTTTCTTTAGGGTCTGATGTGACGTACGGTGCAAACGGTGCCTGATGTTGCGGTAGTGCTCAGTGTGACTTCTGTGGTTCAGGCGCCCTATTCCGTGCCGACACGTTCGCGTGGAGCCTGAGGAGACCTGAGTCGAATGAGACGCACCACTGGCGGCGCCTCCGCTTCGCGGCTGTGCGCTGCATCCCTGGCCTTCGGCATGGTGCTCACCACGCCGGGGCTGGCCCAGGCGCAGCCCGCCCGCGCCGATGGGATGGCGCAATTGGTGACCGACGTCGCCAACGTGAACCAGAAGCTGCAGGACCTCGGTGCCGAGATCCAGATGCAACAGGAGAGCGTGAACAAGGCGATCCTCGACGTGCAGACCGCGCGCGACAATGCGGCTGCCGCGCAGGGGGAGGTCGACGCCAGCGCGCAGCGCGTCAAGGAGGCCAACGCCGCCATCGCCGCCGCGCAGGACCGCTTCGACGTGTTCGCCGCCTCGATGTACACCAACGGACCGTCGAGTTCGTACCTGACCGCGTCGGACCCGACCGACATCCTCAACACCGCGGCGACCGGTGAGGCGCTGTCGATCAGCTCGCAGAAGGTGATGGCCGATCTGCAGCGTGCCCGCACCGAGCAGGTCAACAGGGAGTCCGCGGCGCGACTGGCCAAACAGCAGGCCGACGACGCCGTGAAGGCCGCTGAGAGCAGCCAGGCGGACGCGGTGTCGGCACTGAGCAGTGCACAGGAGACGTTCAAGGCGCAGCAGGTCGAGCTCGACCGCCTCGCCGCCGAACGGGCCCAGGCGCAGGCCCGCCTGAAGGAAGCCCAGACGCTGGCGGCACCGTCGAGCGGTGCCCCGGCGGCCGCGCCGTCGGCGCCCGCCGCCGAAGGGACGGCCGCACCCACGGGCAAGGCCGGGGCGTCGGGCGTGAACCCCGACTGGGACGTCGATCCCACGACCGGCAACCGCGACACCGCCTGGGACATGACGCTGCCCCAGATCCCGGCCGCGTTCGTCAGCGGCGACCCGATCCAGATCATCAACGCGGTCCTGAAGATCATCACCACCTCGGTCGAGATCACGCAGAACCTGGGTCGCAAATTCCTGCAGAGCCTTGGACTGCTGCCCACCGAGACCGGCATCACCAACGGCGCCATTCCGACGGTGTACGGCCGACAGGCCACCGAGTACGTGATCAAGCGGGGGATGGCCCAGATGGGCGTGCCGTATTCCTGGGGCGGCGGCAACGCGGCCGGACCCAGCCGTGGCATCGACCAGGGCGCGGGCACAGTCGGTTTCGACTGCTCGGGCCTGATGCTCTACATGTTCGCGGGAATCGGCATCAAGCTGGACCACTACACCGGCTCGCAGTACAACGCCGGACGCAAGGTGCCGTCCTCGCAGATGCGTCGCGGCGACATGATCTTCTACGGCCCCAACGCCAGCCAGCACGTCGCGATGTACCTCGGCGACGGCCAGATGCTGGAGGCGCCCTACACCGGCTCGGTGGTCAAGATCTCGCCGGTGCGCACCAGCGGCATGACCCCGTACGTCACCCGCATGGTCGAGTGGTGATCGCGCTGCGTCGCTTCATCATCGCGGCGGCCACCGCCGTAGCGCTGCTGGCCGGCGCGCTCGCACCGGCCTCCGCCCAGCCGGGCGGCGGGCTGTGGGATCCGCTCCTGCCGATGCGGCCGAGCGCCGGGGCACCGGGTGATCCGCTGGCGATCGCGAACGCCTCGCTGGCCGTGACCGCACAGGCCACCCAGGCGACGATGGGTATGGGGCGCAAGTTCCTGCAGAGCCTCGGCCTCGTGCCGCCCGATGCGCCCAGCGTCGCCGCCGGGTCCGTGCGGGGCCCCGCAGCGGTCGAGTACGTGATCAAACGCGGCGCCGCACGGCTGGGCACCCCGTACTCGTGGGGCGGCGGCAAGCCGACCGGCCCCAGCCTCGGAGTCGAACGCGGAGCAAACACGGTCGGCTTCGACTGCTCGGGCTTCACCCAGTACTCGTTCGCCGGCGTCGGCGTCTTGATCCCGAAGTACTCGGGCGACCAGTTCAACACCGGCCGCCGGGTTCCGGTACAGCAGGCCAAACGGGGCGACCTCTTGTTCTGGGGACCGGGCGGGAGCCAGCACGTCGCCATCTACCTCGGCGGCGGCAAGATGCTCGAATCGGGAGGCACCGCCGACAAGGTGGTCGTGAGCCCGGTGCGGATGGCAGGTCTGCAGCCGACCGTGCAACGCATTATCGAATCCTGAGTGTGGCCTGAGTTAAACCTGAGCAACCCGGGCGACGTCGACGGATCTCCGAGCGCCTGGAATAGTTGACGACGGGTGCGCGGCCACTACCGGTTCGCGCCGCTGGAAATCCAGCATGTACGGCGCATGTGGAAGGAATATTGATGACCTCACCGAGTGGACCGCCGCAGGGCGCTGGAGGATATCCCGGACAGGCCCCGCCGCAGGGCTATTCCGCGGGTGCACATGCCGCGCCGAGTGCCGCGCAATCCAACGGTGGCCTGCAGAGCGAGGTGCACACACTCGAGCGGGCGATCTTCGAGGTCAAGCGGATCATCGTCGGTCAGGACCAGCTCGTCGAGCGGATGCTGGTCGGCCTGCTCGCCAAGGGCCACGTCCTGCTCGAAGGTGTTCCCGGTGTGGCCAAGACCCTGGCTGTCGAGACGTTCGCCAAGGTGGTCGGCGGAACGTTCGCCCGCATCCAGTTCACGCCCGACCTGGTGCCCACCGACATCGTCGGTACCCGTATCTACCGCGCGGGCAAGGAGGAGTTCGACATCGAACTCGGACCTGTCGTGGTCAACTTCCTGCTCGCCGACGAGATCAACCGTGCACCGGCCAAGGTGCAGTCCGCGCTGCTCGAGGTGATGGCCGAACGCAAGATCTCCATCGGTGGCAAGACGTTCCCGCTGCCCAGCCCGTTCCTCGTGATGGCGACGCAGAACCCCATCGAGCAGGAGGGTGTGTACCAGCTTCCGGAAGCACAGCGCGACCGCTTCCTGTTCAAGCTGAACGTCGACTACCCGTCGCCGGAAGAAGAGCGCGAGATCATCTACCGGATGGGCGTCAAGCCGCCGGAGCCCAAGGCGATCCTGAACACCGGCGATCTGCTCCGGCTGCAGGACGTCGCGGCCAACAACTTCGTCCACCACGCGCTCGTCGACTACGTGGTGCGCATCGTCACCGCCACCCGCGAGCCGGAGAAGTTCGGCATGCCGGACGCCAAGGCGTGGATCGCCTACGGCGCGTCGCCGCGTGCGTCGCTGGGCATCATCGCCGCGTCTCGGGCGCTGGCCCTGGTCCGCGGCCGTGACTACGTGATCCCGCAGGACGTCGTCGAGGTCATCCCCGATGTGCTGCGGCACCGCCTGGTGCTGACCTACGACGCGCTGGCCGACGAGGTCTCCTCCGAGACGGTGGTCAACCGCATCCTGCAGACGGTGGCCCTGCCACAGGTGAATGCGATTCCGCAGCAAGGCCATTCGGTACCACCCGCAGTGCCGACGGCCGCCGCCGCGGCCGGTCGGTGATCCGGCTAGGTGACCAGGTCCAGTCGCAGCGTCGATCTGCCGTCGATGCAACGCGGGGAGATTCGTGACCCCGCGCTGACCGCTGCGCTGCGCAAGCTCGAGTTGACGGTTCGGCGCAAACTCGACGGCGTGCTGCACGGCGACCATCTCGGGTTGCTGCCCGGTCCCGGATCAGAACCCGGGGAGTCACGGACCTATCAGCCGGGTGACGACGTGCGCCGGATGGACTGGTCGGTGACGGCCCGCACCACGCATCCGCACGTGCGGCAGATGATCGCCGACCGCGAGCTGGAGACCTGGCTGGTGGTCGACATGTCGGCCAGCCTCGATTTCGGCACCGCCGGATGCGAGAAACGCGATCTGGCCGTGGCGGCCGCGGCGTCGATCACCTTCCTCAACAGCGGCGGCGGCAACCGCATCGGCGCCATCATCTCCAACGGCGAGACCACCCGCCGGGTGCCTGCGCTGTCGGGCCGGATGCACGAGCAGGAGTTGCTCCGCGCCATCGCGACGACGCCGAGGGCGCCGGTCGGCGTGCGGGGCGACCTGTCCGCGGCGATCGACAGTTTGCGCAGGCCGGAGCGGCGCCGCGGGATGGCCGTGGTCATCAGCGACTTCCTGGGGCCGATCGACTGGATGCGGCCGATGCGCGCCATCGCGGCGCGCCACGAGGTGCTCGGGGTCGAGATCATCGATCCCCGCGACGTCGAGTTGCCCGCCGTCGGCGAGGTGGTCCTGCAGGACACCGAGACCGGCCGTACCCGTGAGTTCACCATCGACGAGCAGCTGCGCACCGATTTCGAGAAGGCCTCGGCGGCGCACCGGGCCGAGGTGGCGCGCACGCTGCGGCGCTGCAATGCGCCGTTGCTGACGCTGCGGACCGACCGTGACTGGATCAACGACGTGGTGCGGTTCGTGGCGAGCAGGCGCCGGGGCGCCCTTGCGGGGCGATGAGCGCTTGCGCGAAGAGCAGGACAGTTCGTGACATTACGACGAAATGACAAGTAGGACATGACTTTACCGTTGCTCGGACCGATGTCACTGTCGGGTTTCGAACACCCGTGGTTCTTCCTGTTCTTCCTCGCGGTGCTGGGGCTGATCGCGCTGTACATCGTGGTGCAGCTGTCGCGCCAGCGGCGGGTCCTGCGGTTCGCCAACATGGAGCTGCTGGAAAGCGTCGCGCCGAAGCGGCCCAGCCGGTGGCGTCATCTGCCTGCCATCCTGTTGATCCTGTCGCTGGTGTCCTTCACCGTCGCGATGGCCGGACCCACCCATGACGTCCGCATCCCGCGCAACCGGGCAGTCGTCATGCTCGTCGTCGACGTGTCGCAGTCGATGCGTGCCACCGACGTCGCCCCGAACCGGCTCGTGGCCGCGCAGGAGGCGGCCAAACAATTCGCCGACCAGCTCACGCCGGGCATCAATCTCGGTCTGATCGCCTACGCGGGCACGGCGACGGTTCTCGTCTCGCCGACCACGAACCGCGAATCGACCAAGACCGCGATCGACAAGCTGCAGCTGGCCGACCGCACCGCCACCGGTGAGGGCATCTTCACCGCGCTGCAGGCCGTCGCGACGGTCGGCGCGGTCATCGGCGGCGGCGACGAGCCCCCGCCCGCCCGCATCGTGCTGATGTCGGACGGCAAGGAGACGGTGCCGTCCAATCCGGACAATCCGAAGGGCGCGTACACCGCGGCCCGGACCGCCAAGGATCAGGGCGTCCCCATCTCGACGGTGTCGTTCGGCACGCCGTACGGATACGTGGAGATCAACGATCAGCGTCAGCCGGTGCCGGTCGACGACGAGATGCTCAAGAAGATCGCCGACCTCTCCGGCGGCGAGGCGTTCACCGCGTCCAGTTTGGAACAGCTCAAGGCGGTGTTCACGGACCTGCAGGAACAGATCGGCTACGAGACCATCAAGGGCGATGCCAGCGTGGGCTGGCTGCGCCTCGGCGCACTGGTGCTGGCGCTGGCGGCTCTTGGTTCGCTGCTGATCAACCGCCGACTGCCCAATTAACTAAGGCGATTTCTTAAGAATGGTGCTGACCCATTAAGTTGACGGAATGACTTCGGACACCGAAAAAACGGGGGACACCGAAACCGCGAGCGGCAGGCCCGCATTCATCTCCCGCTCGGTGCTCGTCACCGGCGGCAACCGGGGCATCGGTCTCGCAATCGCGCAGCGCCTGGCCGCCGACGGCCACAAGGTGGCGGTTACCCACCGCGGATCGGGCGCGCCGGACGGGTTGTTCGGCGTCGAGTGCGACGTGACAGACAGCGCCGCCGTCGACCGCGCGTTCACTGAGGTCGAGGAACACCAGGGCCCGGTCGAGGTGCTGGTGTCCAACGCGGGCATCTCTCAGGACGCGTTCCTGATGCGGATGACCGAGGAGCGGTTCGAGAACGTCATCAACGCCAACCTCACCGGAG
This sequence comes from Mycolicibacterium aurum, assembly GCF_900637195.1. Lineage (NCBI taxonomy): Bacteria > Bacillati > Actinomycetota > Actinomycetes > Mycobacteriales > Mycobacteriaceae > Mycobacterium > Mycolicibacterium aurum. Next base: position 2,711,589 of record NZ_LR134356.1, read on the forward strand.
CGTTCCGGGTCGCCCAGCGGGCGTCACGCAGCATGCAGCGCAAGCGCTTCGGCCGGATCATCTTCATCGGCTCGGTGTCCGGCATGTGGGGCATCGGCAACCAGGCCAACTACGCCGCCGCCAAGGCCGGGCTGATCGGCATGGCGCGCTCGATCTCACGCGAACTGTCCAAGGCCGGCGTCACCGCCAACGTGGTCGCGCCCGGCTACATCGACACCGAGATGACCCGATCGCTCGACGAGCGCATCCAGGCAGGGGCGCTGGAATTCATCCCGGCCAAGCGGGTCGGCACCGCCGACGAGGTCGCGGGGGCAGTCAGCTTTTTGGCGTCGGAGGACGCGTCGTACATCGCCGGTGCCGTCATCCCGGTCGACGGCGGCATGGGCATGGGCCACTAGGAAGAAGAGGATTCGAACAATGACAGGTTTCTTGGAAGGCAAGCGCATCCTCGTCACGGGGATCATCACCGACAGCTCGATCGCGTTCCACATCGCCAAGGTCGCCCAGGAGGCGGGTGCCGAGCTGGTGCTCACCGGATTCGACCGGATGAAGTTGATCCAGCGGATCATCGACCGGCTCCCGAATCCGGCGCCGCTGCTCGAGCTCGACGTGCAGAACTCCGAGCATCTGGACTCGCTGGCGGCCCGGGTCACCGAGGTCATCGGTGAGGGCAACAAGCTCGACGGGGTGGTGCACTCCATCGGCTTCATGCCGCAGACCGGTATGGGTGTCAACCCGTTCTTCGATGCGCCCTATGAGGACGTCGCCAAGGGCATCCACATCTCGGCGTACTCGTACGCCTCGTTGGCCAAGGCGGTGCTGCCGATCATGAATCCCGGCGGCGGCATCGTGGGTATGGACTTCGATCCCACCCGCGCGATGCCGGCCTACAACTGGATGACGGTCGCCAAGAGCGCGTTGGAGTCGGTCAACCGATTCGTCGCCCGCGAGGCCGGCCAGTTCGGTGTGCGGTCGAATCTCGTTGCCGCCGGACCGATCCGGACGTTGGCCATGGCCGCGATCGTCGGTGGGGCGCTCGGCGACGACGCCGGCGCGCAGATTCAGCTGCTCGAGGAGGGCTGGGACCAGCGCGCCCCGCTGGGGTGGAACATGAAGGATCCGACACCGGTGGCAAAGACCGTGTGCGCCTTGATGTCCGACTGGCTTCCTGCGACAACGGGCACGGTGATCTACGCCGACGGCGGAGCGAGCACCCAGCTACTGTGACGGCCTCCCGTGGACTTTGACGCGCTGCTGCTCCTCTCGTTCGGAGGCCCGGAGGGCCCCGAGCAGGTCATGCCGTTCCTGGAGAACGTGACCCGTGGCCGGGGGATACCCAGGGAGCGACTGGAATCGGTCGCCGAGCACTATCTGCACTTCGGCGGCGTGTCGCCCATCAACGGCATCAACCGCGACCTGATCGGCGTCATCGAGGCCGAGCTTGCATCGCGGGACCTGCCGCTGCCCGTCTACTTCGGCAACCGCAACTGGGAGCCGTTCGTCGAGGACACCGTTGCGCTGATGCGCGACAACGGGGTTCGGCGAGCGGCGGTGTTCTCGACATCCGCGTGGGGCGGCTACTCCGGATGCACCCAGTATCAGGAGGACATCGCCCGCGCCCGGGCCGCCACTGGTGCCGGGGCCCCCGAACTGGTCAAACTGCGGCAGTACTTCGACCATCCGTTGCTGATCGCGATGTTCGCCGACGCCATCACCGCGGCGGCCGCTACGCTGCCTGCGCATCTGCGCGAGGACGCACGGCTGGTGTTCACCGCGCATTCCATCCCGCTTCGCGCCGCATCCCGTTGTGGGCCCGATCTTTACGAGCGCCAGGTCGGTTACACCGCCGGCCTGGTGGCCGCGGCGGCGGGCTACCCGGAGTACGACCAGGTCTGGCAGTCCCGCTCGGGTCCGCCCCAGGTTCCCTGGCTTGAGCCCGACGTCGGCGACCACCTCGAGGTGTTGGCCAAGAGCGGCACCAAAGCGGTGATCGTGTGCCCGGTGGGATTCGTCGCCGACCACATCGAAGTGGTCTGGGATCTGGACAATGAACTCGCCGAGCAGGCCGCCGCCGCGGGTGTCGCTCTTGCCCGCGCATCCACACCCAACTCGGCGCCCCGTTTCGCCCGGTTGGCCGTCGACCTGCTCGACGAGCTCCGTCTGAACCGCCCGCCGCAGCGGGTGGCGGCAGCGGACGCGGTGCCCGGCTACGGGAACAGTGTCAACGGCGCACTGTGCACCCCGGCCTGCTCGTCGAGCTGACGCTCGTCCGGCGTTATTTCCAGGCTGAATGCAGGATCGCGTCCACCGCGGCCAGTCGCGCCGAGCGGACGACAGACGTCAGCGGTCGCAACGCGTCGCTGGCCAACTGCACCTCTGAGGAACTCTGCAAACCGATCGGAATCAGGCCGGCGCTGACGGTGATGATCGCGTCGACGTGCGCGGCGTTCTCCAGTACCCGCACCGCCCGGGCAGGTGCGTGGTCGGGGATGCGGTGCGCACGGGTGGCGTCGAGAACCTGCTCGACCAGCCGGCGCGGATCGGCGACGTCGCTGCCCGGGGCGCCGGCGCGCAGGGCGCCGAGAGCATCCGCTGCCGACCGCACGGCGTCGCGCAACTGGTATTCGGCCTCGCCGAGTTCGAAGTGACCGGCCGCAGGCGCGGAGGTGAACGAGTACACCGTCCAGGACAGCCCGGTCACCTCGGCTTCGTACTCGAAGTCGTCCTCGGGGTCGGGGGAGTCGGGAAAGCTGTCGTCGTACTCGAAGTCGGGCACCAGGCCGATGGCGCCGTCGCGGCCGTTGACGATGACCGCCTCGCCCGCGGCGATGGCGTCACGGCCGAACTGCGTGCCGGGCGGCAGCCCGCGGACGTCGCCGGGAACCGGTAGGGCCAGCGAGATCGCCGGGTGCGACACCGCCCGCGCGGACGCGGTACGCATTGTCTGCAGCAGTGACATCGAGCGGGCGTCGTCGAGGTCCGGCCAGGACAGGCCCGTGCGGTCGGCCGCCGCCGAGTCGTAGGCGGTCACGGAATGCCTTGTCGTCCATTGGGATAGCGCATCCAGGACGTCGTCGGGCGCGGCCGCGCCCGCCAGCCAGGCGTTGGCCCACATCGATAGCGAAACACTCGGGCACCACATGATGGCTGCAGTGTAGTTGTTGAGGGCTCGTCCGGTCCGCCGCGCAGTAGGCTGGTGTCATGCCCGTATCGCTGATCTGGCTGATCGCCGCATTGGCGCTCGCCGGTGCCGAAGCGCTGACCGGCGATCTGTTTCTGCTGATGCTCAGTGGCGGGGCGCTCGCCGCGGCAGGGTCGAGCTTCCTGCTCGACCTGCCGATCTGGGTCGACGGTGTCGTGTTCCTGCTGGTGTCGGTGCTGCTGCTGGTCGGGGTGCGCCCGGCGCTGCGTCGCCGGTTGAACTCGGGGGCCGGGGTGCCCGACCTCGCCAAGGCGCTGGAAGGCAAGAACGCGCTGGTGCTCGACCGGGTCGCGCGGCATGCGGGTCAGGTGAAGCTCGACGGTGAGGTCTGGACCGCCAGGCCCTACAACGAAAACGATGTTTTCGAAGCGGGAGACCAGGTGACGGTTGTACACATCGACGGAGCCACCGCGGTCGTGTCCAAGGTCATCTAGAGAAGGAGCGCAAAGTGGACGGCGCCATCGCAGGACTGGTCCTGTTGGCAGTGCTGGTGATCTTCGCCGCGATCGTGGTGGCGAAGTCCGTGGCACTGATACCTCAGGCGGAAGCCGCAGTCGTCGAGCGTCTCGGGCGCTACAGCAAGACGGTGTCGGGGCAGCTGACGCTGCTGGTGCCGTTCGTCGACAGGATTCGTGCCCGCGTCGACCTGCGCGAGCGCGTCGTGTCCTTCCCGCCGCAGCCGGTGATCACCGAGGACAACCTCACGGTGAACATCGACACCGTCGTCTATTTTCAGGTCACCAATCCCCAGGCCGCGGTCTACCAGATCAGCAACTACATCGTCGGCGTCGAGCAGCTGACCACCACCACGCTGCGCAACGTCGTCGGTGGCATGACGCTGGAGCAGACGCTGACCTCCCGTGACTCGATCAACGGCCAGTTGCGCGGCGTCCTTGACGAGGCCACCAACCGGTGGGGCCTGCGCGTGGCTCGTGTGGAGCTGCGCAGTATCGATCCGCCGCCGTCGATCCAGGATTCGATGGAGAAGCAGATGAGGGCCGATCGCGAGAAGCGCGCGATGATCCTCACCGCCGAGGGCCATCGGGAGGCGTCGATCAAGCAGGCGGAAGGCCAGAAGCAGTCCCAGATCCTGGCTGCCGAGGGCGCCAAGCAGGCGGCCATCCTCTCCGCCGAAGCCGACCGGCAGTCCCGCATGCTGCGCGCTCAGGGCGAACGTGCCGCCTCCTATCTACAGGCGCAGGGCCAGGCCAAGGCCATCGAGAAGACGTTCGCGGCGATCAAGCGGGGTCGTCCGACACCCGAGATGCTGGCCTACCAGTACCTGCAGACGCTGCCGGAGATGGCCAAGGGCGAGGCCAACAAGGTCTGGCTGGTCCCCAGCGACTTCGGGTCTGCGCTTGAAGGCTTCACCAAGATGTTGGGTGCGCCCGGTTCCGACGGCGTCTTCCGCTACACGCCGTCGCCGGTGGAAGACGACCTGCCCAAGCCCGAGGACGACTCCGACGAGGTCGCCGACTGGTTCAACACCCAGACCGACCCCGAGATCGCGCAGGCCGTCGCCGAGGCGGTGGCCGAGGCACGCACCCCGGTCGCCGGGATCGACGGGCCGCGGCAGTACCCGCCGCTGTCCCAGCAGTCGCAACCGGGCGCGATCGACTACACCCAGTCGCAGGCCGGTCGGCACGGCGCGGCAGACCAGTGAGCGCCCTGACGTCGCCGAAGGCCTACGCCGTGCTCGCGGCGATCCAGGCGGGCGACGCTGTCGCCTGCGCGGCGAAGATTCCCCCGATCGAGAAGGCGTTCGACGACGTCGGACTGGCGCCGGAGCTGAGACCGGTCATCCCGTTCGTCAAGGCGGCGTCGGCCCTCGGACTGCTCTCGGTGTTCCGGTTCCCGGCCCTGGCCCGCCTCACCACGTTCATGCTCAGCGTCTACTTCGTGCTGGCGGTCGGATCCCATATCCGTGCCAAGGACTGGAGCCCGGGCCTGGTGGCGGCCTCGTCGTTCCTGGGTCTCTATGCCGCGATGACGGTGAAGGGGCCCGACCTCACGACGCGTTGACCGGGGCCTGCTGCCGTCGGTGCGTGCGGATCTCGAAGGCCAGCCCCGCCAGCCCCAGGCCTGCGGTGCACAGGGACACCACGAGCAGCAGTGGGCTCACCCGGCCGGTCAGCGCGTCCCCGAGGATCACGATCGCGGCGGTGCCCGGGAGCACACCGGCCAGCGTGGCCAGGGTGTAGGGCAGCACCCGGACCGACGACGCGCCGGCGGCGTAGTTGAGAACAGAGAACGGCACCGCGGGAATCATCCGGGTGGCAAGCACCACGGGCCAGCCGCGTTCGCGCAGGCGCTTGTCGACCGCGTCGACGCGGGGGTGGTGCACCAACCGGCTGACCTGCCAGCCGGCGGTCCGGACCAGCACCAGTGCGATGACGGCGCTGAGGGTGCTCGCCGCCACCGCGATCGGGATGCCCAGCAGCGGCCCGAACAACAACCCGGCTGCCAGGGTGAAGGCGGTGCGCGGAAATGGGAAGACCGTGACGACGACGTGTGCGGCGAAGAAGGCCAGCGGGAACCAGGGCCCGACCGAGGTGGCCCAGTCCCGGAGCTGCAGGGCGCTGGGCAACGGCACCAGAATCGCGACTGCGACGAGAATCACAATCGCCGCCATGAGGGCTGCGATGCGGCCCGGCGGAACCGTCTTCAGCGTGGCGACGACCGCGGCGCGAACGGTGCGAAGCGTGCTGACTACGGATTTCACGATTCCCAAGGGTACGGGGTGAGAGTTAAAGCGCTCTGCCTCGCGGTGTTGCGTCTGCACACCGGTGTGCGCTGATGTGACGGCCATCATTTAGCCTGATGGCTGTGCAGAATCCCAGCGCCGGTACTGCCGGCGGAGTAATCGACTCCGATCTGGACCGGTGGCGCACCGCCGTGGCGGGCGTGCTGACGAAGAGCACCACACGCGATCCCGCCGATCTGCCCGATGAACCCGAGCGCCTGCTCGACTCGGCGACCTACGACGGGTTCCCGATCCGTCCGCTGTACACCAGCGCCGACGAGCATGCCGAACCGGCGTTGCCCGGTACCTGGCCCTTCGTGCGGGGCGGCGACGCCCTGCGCGACGTCAAATCGGGCTGGAAGGTTGCCGACGTCTACCCGGCGGACGGTTCTGCTGCGGCAGAGGCCAACGGGTCGATCCTGCTCGGCTTGACCGAAGGCATCAGCGCGCTGGTGCTGCGCGTCGGTGACGGCTCGGCAGCGGGCGGGGTCACTCCCACCGAACTCGACCGCCTGCTCGACGGCGTGTATCTCGACCTGGTGCCGGTGGTGTTCGAAACGTCCGGCGGCGGCAGCACTTACACCGAGACTGCGGACGTCATGCTCGGGCTTCTCAGCGGCCTCGACGACGACCGGCGCTCCCGGCTGTCGGTCGACCTCGGGGCCGACCCGCTCAGTGCGGCGCTGTCCGGCCGGACCGCTCCGGCACTCGGCGACGTGATCACCACCGCGCAGAAGCTGACCGACTACGCCGGGCATGTTCGGGCGATCACCGTCGACGGGCCGGCCTTTCACAATCTCGGCGCGAACGCCTCCTGGGAACTGGCCGCCGCCATCGCCGTGGGTGTCAGCTACCTGCGCCAGCTTGTCGACGCCGGGCTGTCCAGCTCGGAGGCGCTCGCCCAGATCAGCTTCCGGTTCGCCGCCGACGACGACCAGTTCATGACCATCGCCAAACTGCGGGCGGCACGCCAACTCTGGGCACGCGTCGCCGAAGTGGTCGGCGAACCCGCGGCCGGTGCGGCCACGCTGCACGCCACCACCTCGCTGCCGATGATGTCGCAGCGGGATCCGTGGGTGAACATGCTGCGCACCACTGTCGCGGCCTTCGCGGCGGGCGTCGGCGGCGCGGACACCGTCACGGTGCACCCGTTCGACGTCGCGATCGACGGTGGATTCCCCGGCACCGCGCGCAGTTTCGCCCGCCGCATCGCGCGCAACACGCAGCTGCTTCTGTTGGAGGAGTCTCACATCGGGCGGGTACTCGACCCGGCCGGAGGTTCGTGGTTCGTCGAGGACCTCACCCGCGAACTCGCCGAGCGGGCGTGGTCACGATTCCAGGAGATCGAGGCAGCGGGTGGATTCGAGGCGGCCCGCGAGAACATCGGCGCACAGATCGCGGAGGTCGCCGAGCGTCGCGCCGCCGACATCGCGCACCGGCGCACCTCACTCACCGGCGTCAACGAATATCCGAACCTGACCGAAATGCCGCTGCCGCAGGGAAACCCGCTGCCGGGCGTGCGTCGCTACGGAGCCGACTTCGAGGACCTGCGCAACCGCTCCGACGTCCACCTGGACAGACGCGGTGCGCGCCCCAGGGTGCTGCTGCTGCCGCTGGGACCGCTGGCCGAGCACAACATCCGCACGACGTTCGCGGCGAACCTGCTCGCGTCGGGCGGAATCGAAGCCGTCAATCCCGGTCCGTTGGACGCGGCGGGAATCGCCGCGGCCGTGCGGGAGTCCGGAGCAGGCGAAGTCGCGGTGATCTGCGGGACCGACAAGCGGTACGGCGACGAGGCGTCGGCAGCCGTGGACGCCGCCAGAACAGCAGGCGTGAAGCGCATTCTGCTCGCCGGTCCGGAGAAGGCCGTCGCGGACTCCGCGTCGAAGCCCGACGGATACCTGACCGCGAAAATCGATGCGGTCGAAGCACTGTCAGACCTGCTGACCCGATTGGGAGCATGACATGACTGCCACAGCGAAACCCGTCATCGGTTCCTTCGCGGATGTGCCTCTCGCAACTGAGGCAGCCGTTGCGGCGCCGACACCTGCCGACGTTGCCGGGCAGGTGGCCGCGGCGGCCGCCGCACACGGCTACGCCGCCGAGCAGCTCGACTGGGCGACCCCGGAGGGCATCGACGTCAAGCCCGTCTACATCGCCGCCGACCGCGACGACGCCGCAGGCGCCGGGTACCCGCTGCACAGCCTGCCGGGTGAGCCGCCGTTCGTGCGTGGCCCGTACCCGACGATGTACGTCAACCAGCCGTGGACCATCCGCCAGTACGCCGGCTTCTCCACGGCAGCGGAGTCGAATGCGTTCTACCGCCGGAATCTGGCCGCCGGCCAGAAGGGGCTGTCGGTCGCGTTCGATCTCGCCACCCACCGCGGCTACGACTCCGACCATCCCCGTGTCGCCGGTGACGTCGGTATGGCGGGGGTGGCGATCGACTCCATTCTCGACATGCGCCAGCTGTTCGACGGTATCGACCTGTCGGCGGTCTCGGTGTCGATGACGATGAACGGGGCCGTGCTGCCGATCCTGGCCCTCTACGTCGCGGCCGCCGAGGAGCAGGGCGTGCCGCCGGAGAAGCTCGCCGGGACCATCCAGAACGACATTCTCAAAGAGTTCATGGTCCGCAACACCTACATCTATCCACCCAAGCCCTCCATGCGGATCATCTCCGACATCTTCGGCTACACCAGCGTGAAGATGCCGAAGTACAACAGCATCTCGATCTCCGGCTACCACATCCAGGAAGCGGGGGCGACGGCCGATCTGGAGCTGGGCTACACGCTGGCCGACGGTGTCGAGTACATCAAGGCGGGCCTCGACGCCGGCCTGGACATCGACAAGTTCGCGCCGCGGCTGTCCTTCTTCTGGGGTATCGGCATGAACTTCTTCATGGAGGTCGCCAAGCTGCGTGCGGGCCGGCTGCTGTGGAGCGAACTGGTCGCACAGTTCGATCCGAAGAGTGCGAAGTCGCTGTCGCTGCGCACCCATTCGCAGACCTCAGGATGGTCGTTGACCGCGCAGGACCCGTTCAACAACGTCGCTCGGACCTGCATCGAGGCGATGGCGGCCACCCAGGGCCACACCCAGTCGCTGCACACCAACGCGCTCGACGAGGCGCTGGCGCTGCCCACCGACTTCTCAGCCCGGATTGCCCGCAACACCCAGCTCCTGCTGCAGCAGGAGTCCGGCACCACGCGTCCCATCGATCCGTGGGCAGGGTCGTACTACGTGGAGTGGCTGACCCACCAGCTGGCCGAGAAGGCGCGCGGACACATTCGCGAGATCGCCGAACACGGCGGCATGGCGCAGGCCATCAACGAGGGCATCCCCAAGCTGCGCATCGAAGAAGCCGCCGCCCGCACCCAGGCCCGGATCGATTCGGGCGCTCAGACGGTCATCGGCATCAACAAGTACCAGGTCGACGAGGATCAGGAGATCGAGGTCCTCAAGGTCGAGAACAGCCGGGTGCGCGCCGAGCAGATCGCCAAGCTGGAGAGGCTGCGCGCCGACCGTGACAACGAGGCGACGCAGGCTGCTCTCGCCGAACTGACCCGTGCCGCAGCGGCTTCCGGTCCCGCGGGGGAGGATGGGCTCGGCAACAACCTGATGGCGCTGGCCATCAAGGCCGCCCGCGCCATGGCCACCGTCGGCGAGATCTCCGACGCCCTGGAGAAGGTCTACGGCAGGCACCAGGCCGAGATCCGGACCATCGCCGGGGTGTACAGGGACGAGGTGGGCATGGCCAGTAACGTCAGTGGCGCAACGGAATTGGTCGAGAAGTTCGCCGAGGCCGACGGACGTCGTCCCCGCATCCTCGTCGCGAAGATGGGGCAGGACGGACACGACCGCGGACAGAAGGTCATCGCGACGGCGTTCGCCGACATCGGCTTCGACGTCGACGTCGGCTCGCTGTTCTCGACGCCCGACGAGGTCGCGCGCCAGGCCGCCGACAACGACGTGCACGTGGTCGGGGTCTCCTCGCTGGCGGCCGGACACCTGACGTTGGTGCCCGCGTTGCGCGACGCGCTCGCCGAGGTCGGCCGACCCGACATCATGGTCGTCGTCGGCGGGGTGATCCCGCCCGGCGATTTCGACGAGCTGTACGCGGCCGGGGCGACCGCGATCTTCCCTCCCGGCACCGTCATCGCCGATGCCGCGATCGGTCTGCTGAACAAGCTGGCCGAACGCCTCGGCTACACGTTGAACTAGATGAGCCAATCGGTCCGTGAGCTCGCGGCGGCGGTCCGCAGCGGTGACCGCTCGGCGTTGGCGAGGGCGATCACGCTCGTCGAATCGACCCGCGTCGACCATCGGCAGCGGGCGCAGGAACTGCTGCTGGAGCTCATGCCCGACGCGGGCCGGGCCATGCACGTCGGCATCACGGGCGTTCCCGGTGTCGGCAAGTCGACGGCCATCGAGGCCCTCGGCGTCCACCTGATCGACCAGGGGCACCGGGTTGCGGTGCTCGCCGTCGATCCGTCGTCGACGCGGACCGGCGGCTCGATCCTGGGGGACAAGACCCGGATGGCGAAACTGGCCGTGCATCCCGACGCCTACATCAGGCCGTCGCCGACCTCCGGCACGCTCGGCGGTGTGGCGAAGGCGACGCGCGAGACGATCGTGTTGCTGGAGGCCGCCGGTTACGACGTCATCCTGGTCGAGACCGTGGGCGTCGGCCAGTCCGAGGTGACGGTTGCCAACATGGTGGACACCTTCGTGTTCCTGACCCTGGCTCGCACCGGCGACCAGTTGCAGGGCATCAAGAAGGGCGTGCTCGAGCTGGCCGATATCGTCGTGGTGAACAAGGCCGACGGCGAGCATGCGGTCGAGGCCAAGGCCGCTGCACGCGAACTCGCCGGTGCCATCCGTCTGATCTATCCCCGCGAAACCCTATGGCGCCCTCCGGTGTTGACGATGAGCGCACTGACCGGCGACGGCCTCACCGAGCTCTGGGACACGGTGCTCAAGCATCGCGACGTCCTGACAGCGGCAGGGGAGTTCGAGGCCAGGCGCCGCACCCAGCAGGTCGAATGGACCTGGTCGATGGTCCGCGATGCCGTGCTCGACAGGGTGCTGTCGAGCCCCGGAGTGCGGGCGATCCGCACCGAGGTCGAGCGTCAGGTACGCGACGGGGAACTTACACCGGCGCTTGCTGCGCAGCAGATCCTCGCGGCCGTCGAGCAGCCGCCGACGTCGACGGGCTAACGAATCGGTAACTCCGCGATAGTTTGCCGCGCGGCGCGGTAAATTCAAGTTGTGACGGGCGTCAATTCCCGGGAGCGCGATGGGGCGCTCTCACACGGCCACGGTGGGCAACTGCCCCGCGGCGTGCAGGGCGCGGCCGATCCCAACTTCACCTGTGCGGTCCGTGCGTTCGCGCAGATGTTCCCGTACCGCCGGTTCGGCGGCGGGGCGCTGGCGGTGTATCTCGACGGCGAGCCGGTGGTGGATGTGTGGACCGGCTGGTCGGATCGGCGCGGGAAGCGCCGCTGGAACGCCGACACCGCGCCCATGGTGTTCTCCGCCACCAAGGGCGTCGCAGCCACTGTCATCCACCGGCTGGCCGACCGCGGCCTGATCGACTACGACGCACCGGTCGCCGAGTACTGGCGCGAGTTCGGCGCCAACGGCAAGTCGGCGATCACGGTGCGGGAGCTCATGCGCCACCGCGCGGGCCTGTCCCAGCTCAACGGCGTGGCCAAGGCCGATCTGATGGACCACCTTGCGATGGAGGAACGGCTGGCCGCCACACCGGCCAGCTGGCTGGTCGGCAAACCGGCGTACCACGCGTTCACGTTCGGATGGTTGCTGTCCGGGCTGGCGCGGGCGGTCACCGGCACCGGGATGCGCCAGTTGATCCGCACCGAGGTCGCCGCGCCACTGAACACCGACGGCATTCACCTGGGCCGCCCGCCGGCGCACGCCCCCACGCAACCCGCGCGCATCATCGGTCCGCAGACACGCCTGCAGAACCCGCTCTTCAATGTCGTGGCGCCGCATCTGGCGGCGTTGCCGTTCTCCGCCGCGTTCGGGGCGATGTACTTTCCCGGCGTCAAATCCTTCGTGCAGGGCGACACGCCGCTGCTCGACAGCGAGATCCCCGCCGCGAACGGCGTGGCGACCGCCCGGGCACTGGCACGGATGTACGGCGCGATCGCCAACGGCGGCCGCATCGACGGCATGGAGTTCCTGTCCAGCGAGACGACGGCGGCGCTGACGGGCCGCCGGAGTCTGCGCCTCGACCACAGCATGGTCATGCCGCTGTCGTTCCATCTCGGGTACCACGGTCTGCCGATTCCCGGCCTGATGCCCGGATTCGGGCACGTCGGGCTCGGCGGTTCGCTGGGCTGGGCCGATCCGGAGACTGGCCTGGCCTTCGGCTTCGTCCACAATCGGCTGCTCACGCCCCTCGTCATCAGCGACCAGGCGGGCTTCGTCGCGACCGCCGCATTGATCCGCCGCGGGGCGGCGCTCGCCCGCAAGAACGGTCACCGACGGGTGCGCGAATACGGCGCCGCCTTCACCGACCTCGAAGCGACTGCCGTCTGAGAATCGGCCTGCTCGCCGTCACGCTCAGGACTGGGCCCGGGAGAACCATCTGGTCTTGATGCGCCACGAATACGCTGACGTCAGCGCAAAGCCGGCGCCGCAGGCGCACGCGAAGATCCACACCAGAGTGCTGCCCTGGACGGTCTGCAACTGCGGGACCAGCGCGGTGGTGATGCGCACGAGGCACGCCACGATGCCCATCGCGGACGCGAACAGATACACGTTGGCGATGTGGCGGGACCGGGGATCCGTGCGCAGGATCAGCAGGGCGCGCGCGCCATAGCCGAGCAGGTAGATCAACATGCCACACAGCAGCAGCCAGTACATGTTGAGCCAGAAGTCGGTGGGGACGTCGAAGAAGTCGGGACGGTAGATGGACGCGCCGTTGCTGAGCCAGAACGCGGCGAGCAGCAGTGGGATGCACAGCGTCGCCGGCAGCTCGATGTGTTGGCGGAATCGTTGCTGCATTGCGTGATCCTGCTCGAGGCGGCCGAGCGCGTTGTACACGACGGCCGAGGCGGCCACGATGTAGCAATCGTGGCCGATGTAGTCCTCGAGGTTCCACTTACCGGTCAGCGAAAAGAGCCACGGTCCGATGGTTTCCGAGGCGAAGGGCGACATCAACAACACCGCAAGGCCCTGCAGCGCGATATTGAGCGTGGCGGCCACTTCCCACCGGCACGACCACGTGACCCGGCGGATCCACAGGCTCCACCCGATGCACACGAGTGTGATCACGATGAGTGACGCCAGGGCCATAACGGGTCTCTTTCGAGCAGGACGGGTTCAGCAAATGGTAAACACTGACACGGCTACAGGGGAGGTGCATCCAGCCTGGGCGTGAGATCCGCCAGCCTGGACCTGCGGTTTGTGGTCTTCACCGTGGTTTCCGGCAACGTGGCCGTCGTCAATTGCGCGGACCCCGCGGCCTCGACGTAGTGCCAGACTTCCTGCCTGCTCATCAGGCCGAACTGAATCTGCAGGTCCGGATAGCTCAGCCCGAATCGGTCCGCGACATGCCGCAGTTCTTCGGCGTTCGGATAGTCGGCTTCCTTTATCCGCCTGTAATAGGTACTGCTGGAAATGCCAAGCGCGTCAAAAATATCCTTGGTGTCGATCTCTCCGTCGAGGAGGTAGTCGAGCAGGGCTTTGAGCTGTCTGCCGTTCTCGTCCGTACGGGGCATTTGACCACCATAAACCCTGTTCCTGGCTTTGGGCACCCTGTCCCGGCAAATCAGTAACACGTTCCTTATTGACCACGTCGTCACACTTTTGGGAGCAGTCTCCCAATTCTGGGACATTCGCTGTACCGTCAGATGCATGGTCGCTCCATACATCTCGGACGAGGTCAAACAACGGCCCGTCCTCTCCGCGCCGGGCCTGGATGTGTTCGATCACCCCTCGATCGACGCCCTGCCCAACGAACTAGAGAAGTTCAGCACTTTGCCCTCGAGCGAACTGGCGGAGGAGCTGGACGCGGCAGCCGAATGGCTCGGCGTGCACGTCGAGGAGGTCATTCTCGCTGCACTGGGGCGCACCCTCGGCCGGACGCGTGGTGAGGGAACGGTGACCGTCGACGTCACTGGTGGCAACCGTTGGCTTAGCCACCCCGTCACGCTCATCTGTGCGGCCGACCAGCCGATGGGGCCTACCGAGATGTTGCAGGGGGCGCATACCGCACTGGCAGGTGCGCCCGGTCGCGTCAGCGGCCAGGCCGAGCTGTTGCTCAATGTCACGACCACCGACCTGGCCGACGAGCCTGCCGGGCGCGCGCTCGAATTGCGCGTCCTCCTCGCGGACGGGCTGCTGCATCTCGACTGGTGGTACGACACGGCGCGCTTCGACTCGTACTCCGTCGAAGAAATGGCCGAGCAGTTCCCGCTGGCGCTGATCGAGATCACCTCGGACGCGGCCGCGCCGCTCTGACTCGGCACCGCCGCTAGACTGTCGTGCATCGGCGCCGATCCGGCCATCACCGGGGAGCCTTCGGAAGAACAGCAGTGAGCGCTTTTTCTCACGCCGAGTAGAACCGAACGGGTGGGCCCGTCACAGCCTTGAGTGGAGTGGCGCACGATTCTCGTGCGCAAGCGGGGTGGTACCGCGGCGCTCGCGCACCTGCGCGACGTTCGTCCCCGTGCCTTGAGCGACGCATGGCACAGGAGACGTAGCACGTGACCGCATATCCCAAGCCGGCATCCGGAGCGCCGAAGTTCCCGGCGCTGGAAGCCGAGGTACTGAGCTACTGGGGCAGCGACGACACCTTCCGGTCCAGCATTGCCGCGCGCGAGGGTGCACCGGAGTACGTCTTCTACGACGGCCCACCCTTCGCCAACGGCCTTCCGCACTACGGGCACCTGCTGACCGGCTACGTCAAGGACATCGTTCCGCGCTACCGCACGATGCGCGGCTACAAGGTGGATCGCCGATTCGGCTGGGACACCCACGGTCTGCCCGCCGAACTCGAGGTGCAGCGTCAACTCGGCATCACCGACAAAGCCCAGATCGAGGAAATGGGCATCGAGAAGTTCAACGATGCCTGCCGGGAGTCGGTGCTCAAGTACACCAGCGAGTGGCGTGAGTACGTGACCAGGCAGGCCCGCTGGGTCGACTTCGACAACGACTACAAGACACTCGACATCGGGTTCATGGAGTCGGTGCTCTGGGTGTTCAAGCAACTGTGGGACAAGGGCCTTGCCTACGAGGGCAATCGGGTGCTGCCGTACTGCTGGAATGACGAGACCCCGCTGTCCAGTCACGAGCTGCGCATGGACGACGACGTGTACCAGAGTCGGCAGGACCCCGCGCTCACCGTCGGGTTCCGGATCGACGGAGGGCCGGTCAGCGACCTCGTCGGGGCCTACCTGGTGGTGTGGACGACGACACCGTGGACACTGCCCTCCAACCAGGCGGTCGCGGTCAACCCGGACGTCACCTACGTGGTGGTCGAGGTCGACGGCCGACGCCTGGTGCTGGCGCAAGCCCGCTTGGGCGCCTACGCGCGCGAGTTGGGAGAGGAGCCCGAAGTGCTGGCCAGCTACGCCGGCCGCGAGCTCCTTGACGTGCACTATGTTCCGCCGTTTCCCTATTTCATCGACTCGCCCAACGCATTTCGGGTCCTGCCCGGCGACTTCGTCAGCACCGAGGACGGCACCGGGCTGGTGCACATGTCCCCGGCCTACGGCGAGGACGACATGGCCACCGCGCAGGCGGCGGGGATCGAGGCCGTCACCCCGGTCGACGCCAGAGGCCGCTTCGACTCGTCGGTGCCCGACTACGCGGGCCAGCACGTGTTCGACGCCAACCCGCAGATCATCCGCGACCTCAAGAACGGCTCCGGCCCGGCGGCCGTCAACGGTGCCGTGCTGCTGCGTCACGACACGTACGAGCACTCCTATCCGCACTGCTGGCGGTGCCGCAATCCGCTGATCTACCGGGCGGTGTCGTCCTGGTTCGTCAAGGTCACGCAGTTCCGGGACCGCATGGTCGAGCTCAACCAGGAGATCACCTGGTATCCCGAGCACGTCAAGGACGGTCAGTTCGGCAAGTGGCTGCAGGGCGCGCGGGATTGGTCGATCTCGCGAAATCGCTACTGGGGCACCCCGATTCCGGTGTGGAAGTCCGACGATCCGGCATATCCGCGGATCGACGTGTACGGCAGCCTCGACGAGTTGGAACGCGATTTCGGCGTCCGGCCGGACAACCTGCACCGCCCGTTCATCGACGAGCTGACCCGGCCCAACCCGGACGATCCGACCGGCAGGTCCACGATGCGGCGCATCGAGGACGTGCTCGACGTATGGTTCGACTCCGGGTCGATGCCCTACGGGCAGGTGCACTACCCGTTCGAGAACGAGCAGTGGTTCGAGTCGCACTATCCCGGCGATTTCATCGTCGAGTACATCGGTCAGACCCGCGGCTGGTTCTACACGCTGCACGTCCTCGCGACCGCGCTGTTCGACCGACCGGCGTTCCGCACGTGTGTCTCGCACGGCATCGTGCTGGGCAACGACGGGCAGAAGATGAGCAAGTCGCTGCGCAACTACCCGGACGTGTCCGAGGTGTTCGACCGCGACGGCTCTGACGCGATGCGGTGGTTCCTGATGGCCTCGCCGATCCTGCGCGGCGGCAACCTGATCGTCACCGAGCAGGGCATCCGCGAGGGAGTCCGGCAGGTGCTGCTGCCGCTGTGGAACGCCTACACCTTCCTGGCGCTCTACGCCCCGGAGAAGGGCACGTGGCGCACCGATTCGACCAACGTGCTGGACCGCTACATCCTGGCCAAGCTTGCCGTGCTGCGCGACGATCTGACCGCGTCGATGGACACGTGCGACATCTCCCAGGCCTGCGACCAGCTCCGCCAGTTCACCGAGGCGCTGACCAATTGGTATGTGCGGCGGTCTCGTTCGCGGTTCTGGGAGGAGGATCGCGATGCGATCGACACGCTGCACACCGTGCTGGAGGTGACCAGTCGCCTGGCCGCACCGCTGCTACCGCTGATCACCGAGGTCATCTGGCGCGGCGTCACCGGCGAGCGCTCGGTGCACCTGACCGACTGGCCGGAATCGGGCTCGTTGCCCGCCGACCCGCAGTTGGTCGCGGACATGGACCTGGTGCGCGCCGTCGCATCGACCGGATCGTCGCTGCGCAAGGCCAAGAAGCTGCGCGTGCGCCTGCCCTTGCTGAAACTGACTGTGGCAGTCGATGATCCGAGCCGTCTCGAGCCCTACCGTGAGCTGATCGCCGACGAGCTCAACGTCAAGGCGGTCGAGCTGACCGACGACATCGCCGCGCATGGACAGTTCGAGCTGACCGTGAACGCCCGCGCCGCCGGGCCGCGGATCGGCAAGGATGTGCAGGCCGCGATCAAGGCGGTGAAGGCGGGCGAGGCGGTCGTCAATGCCGACGGCACGTTGGAGGCCGGGCCCGCGGTCCTTCTCCCCGAGGAGTACAGCTCGCGACTGGTGGCGGCCGATCCCGAATTCACCTCGGCGCTTCCCGGCGGGGCCGGGCTGGTGGTGCTCGACGGCACCGTTACCCCGGAGTTGGAGGCCGAAGGCTGGGCCAAAGATCGGATCCGCGAACTGCAGGAGCTCCGAAAGTCCACGGGACTCGATGTCTCCGACCGGATTTCGGTGGTGATCTCGGTACCCGAGCGGCACGCGGAGTGGGCCCGGACCCACCGGGAGCTGATTGCAGGCGAGGTTCTGGCCACCAGCTTCGAGTTCGGTGAGCCGGCGGATGGAACCGAGATCGGCGACGGCGTGCGCGTCGCGATCGTGAAGGCGTGACGGCCGCGTAGGTTCACCCCGGCGCGACGCGGGCAGCGCGGTCGCCGTAGACCACGGTGTCGCCCGGGCGCAGTTGTCTGCCGCGGCGGCGCTCCACCTCGCCGTTGACGCTGACCAGTCCGTCGGCGATCACCGTCTTCGCGTCGGCGCCGGTGTCGATCAGGTCGGCCAGCTTGAGAAACTGGCCGAGCCGGATCGAGGCGTCCCGGATCGGTACGTCGGACGATTCCCCGCTCGGGTGTGCCATGCCGGTCAGGCTATCCGGCACCGCCTAGCATCGGCGGGTGTGGCGGCTCGGTGGGTCCTGCACCTGGACATGGATGCGTTCTTCGCATCTGTGGAGCAGTTGACCCGGCCTACTCTGCGCGGACGTCCGGTGCTGGTGGGCGGCGTCGGTGGTCGCGGCGTGGTGGCAGGGGCGAGCTACGAGTCACGCGTCTTCGGCGCCCGCTCGGCGATGCCGATGCACCAGGCCAGACGTCTGATCGGCAGCGCTGCGGTGGTGCTCCCACCGCGCGGGGTCGTCTACGGACTGGCCAGCAGGCGGGTGTTCGAGACGGTGCGGACCATGGTGGCGGTCCTGGAGCAGTTGTCGTTCGACGAAGCCTTCGGTGAGCCGCCTGAGCTGGCCGGCGCGGCCGAGCCCGCGGTCGAAGACTTCTGTGAGCAGTTGCGGGCCCGCGTCCTGACCGAGACCGGGCTGGTGGCCTCGGTGGGGGCGGGCTCCGGAAAGCAGATCGCCAAGATCGCCTCGGGACTGGCCAAGCCCGACGGCGTCCGGGTGGTCCGCCGGGACGAGGAGCGCAGCCTGCTGGCCGGGCTTCCGGTCCGGCGGCTCTGGGGGATCGGGCCGGTCGCCGACGAGAAACTGCACCGCCTGGGTGTCGAGACCATCGGAGCCTTTGCGGCGCTGTCGCACACCGAGGTGGCCGACATCCTCGGCGCGACGGTGGGTCCGGCGCTGCATCGGCTGGCGCGCGGCATCGACGACCGGCCCGTCGCCGAGAACGCGCCCGCCAAGCAGATCAGCGCGGAGTCGACGTTCGCGCAGGACCTGACCACGCTCGCGCAGTTACACGAGGCGATGGGGCCGATCGGAGGTCATGCCCACCGCCGGCTGGAAAAGGACGGCCGGGGGGCGCGCACCGTGACCGTCAAACTCAAACGTTCCGACATGAGCACCCTGACCCGCTCGGCGACCCTTCCGTACGCCACCACCGACCCGGCCACCCTGATCGGCACGGCGCGGAAGCTGCTGCTGGATCCTGTCGAGATCGGCCCGGTACGGCTTGTGGGAGTGGGGTTTTCGGGTCTCTCCCACGTTCAGCAGGAGCCACTCTTCACCGATCTGGAGGTGGTCGAGGAGACGTCGGACCGCAGCCTGCCCGCCACGCTCACCGACGTCGCCGCCGCAGCACCGGCGTGGCGGGTCGGGGACGACGTCACGCATCTGGAGTTCGGGCACGGCTGGGTGCAGGGTGCCGGACACGGGGTGATGACCGTGCGCTTCGAGACCCGCGCCACCGGGGTGGGGCCGGCGCGCACCTTCCGCGCCGACGATCCCGCGGTGTCTCGGGCCAACCCGGTCGACAGCCTCGCCTGGCCGGACTTCGTCGAGGAGGTCGCCCGGCATCAGGAGACGTCGTAGTGACGGCTCAGGCCCACTCGTCGAAGACCTGCCGGGGTGCCGGTGTCCCGGCTGCCAGCGCGGCCATCAACAGCACGCGGGCCTGCGGCGGCCGAAGCCGAGATGCCACGAACGCCCCTGCGTCCACGAGGGCGCGGCCCGGGCCGTAGCCGGGGCTCACCCGGCCCTCGGGCACCCTGGTCGACACCGCGACCGCCACGCCGTCGCGGCAGTGCCTGCGCACGCCGTCGATCAGGGCGGCTCCCGCATTGCCCGCCCCCAGACCCTGCAGCACGATGCCGCGCGCGCCCGCCGCGACACAGGCGTCCAGGGCGGCGGTGTCTGCACCGGGGTAGGCGGCCACGATGTCCACCCGCGGCGCATCGGCCGCGACGAGCCTGCCGAGGTAGGGCCGCGGCCTGCCGGGCGTTGCCGACCGGCCCGCGAAGCTCTGCGCGTCGGTGGTCGCCACCTTGTGGACGCCGAGCGCGTCGAACACGGCACCGGCGAAGCTCACCACCACGCCGAGTCCGCGACTGTGCGGGCCGGCGGCGACCGCCAGGGCGTCGCGCAGGTTGGCGGGTCCGTCGGCGTCCGGCGCGTCGGCGCTGCGCTGCGCCCCGGTGAGCACCACCGGGGTGTCACCGTCATAGGTCAGCGCCAGCCACAGCGCGGTCTCCTCCATGGTGTCGGTGCCGTGGGTGACGACGATGCCCTGCGACGAGTCGGCTGCGTCTCGGACGGCCGCAGCGATCCGGTCCCAGTCCCGGGGCGTGAGCTGGGAGCTGTCGACCTTGACCACGTCGACGACGTCGACGTCGACGTCGACGTCCAAACCCTGCGTGAGGTCGGCGCCGGTGCGGGTGGGACGCAACACGGAGTCGGCATCGGCGCTCGTCGAAATGGTGCCACCGGTGGTTATGACGACGAGGCGATCCATGGGTGGAATTGTTCACCACCGGCTCTTTGCGATGATGGGTGCGTGACCGACGAATCATCGAGCCCGGCCGAGCCCGCGACCGGCGAGGAAAAGGTGGCCGGTGAACAGCCCGCCCCGGCTTCGCCTCCGCGCCGGCGGGTGCGCCTCCTGCTGACGGTGGCGGGGGTGGTGCTCGTGCTCGACATCGTCACCAAGGTGCTTGCCGTCAGGCTGCTGACACCCGGTCAGCCGGTCCCGATCATCGGCGACACGGTGACATGGACGCTGGTCCGGAACTCCGGCGCGGCGTTCTCGATGGCCACCGGATACACCTGGGTCCTGACGCTGGTCGCCACGGGTGTCGTCTTCGGCATCATCTGGATGGGTCGACGCCTGGTATCGCCGTGGTGGGCTCTGGGGTTGGGCATGATCCTCGGCGGCGCGATGGGCAACCTGGTGGACCGGTTCTTCCGTTCGCCCGGCCCGCTGCGCGGTCACGTCGTCGACTTCCTGTCCATCGGATGGTGGCCGGTGTTCAACGTGGCCGACCCGTCGGTGGTCGGGGGCGCGATCCTGCTCGTGGTGTTGTCGCTGTTCGGATTCGACTTCGACACTGCCGGGCGGCGTAAGCCCGCATCCGAGCCGGAAGCAGAATGACCACACGGTCGATGCCGGTGCCCGAGGGGCTGGCAGGCATGCGCGTGGACGCCGGGCTGGCCCGGCTCCTCGGGTTGTCGCGGACGGCGGCCGCGGCGATCGCGGAGGAGGGCGGCGTCGAGCTGGACGGCGCCGTCGCAGGCAAGTCCGACAAACTGGTCGCGGGCGCATGGCTGGAGGTCCAGCTGCCCGAGGCGCCCCCGCCGGTGGAGAACGTCCCGGTCGACATCGAGGGCATGACGATTCTGTACTCCGACGACGACCTCGTCGCGATCGACAAGCCTCCCGGGGTGGCGGCCCACGCGACGGTCGGTTGGCATGGGCCGACGGTGCTCGGGGGACTGGCCGCCGCCGGATTCCGGATCAGCACGTCGGGAATTCACGAGCGCCAGGGCATCGTGCACCGGCTGGACGTCGGCACGTCCGGCGTCATGGTCGTCGCCCTGTCCGAGCGGGCGTACACGGTGCTCAAGAGGGCGTTCAAGGAGCGCACCGTCGAGAAGCGCTATCACGCGCTCGTGCAGGGGCACCCGGATCCGTCCAGCGGGACCATCGACGCGCCGATCGGCCGTCACCGCGGGAACGACTGGAAGTTCGCCGTCGTCGAGGGCGGCCGCAACAGCGTGACGCACTACGACACGCTGGAGGCGCACCAGGCCGCGAGCCTGCTCGACGTCACGCTCGAAACCGGGCGCACACACCAGATCCGGGTGCACTTCGCCGCGCTGCACCATCCCTGCTGTGGTGACATCACCTACGGCGCCGACCCCAACCTGGCCAAAAGGCTTGGGCTGGAACGGCAATGGCTGCATGCGCGGTCGCTGGCCTTCGCGCATCCCGCGGACGGCAGGTGGGTCGAGTTCACCAGCCCGTATCCGGCCGACCTGCAGCACGCGCTGGACGTCCTGCGTCAGCACCACCTGTGAGGTCAGGCCTGTTCTTCGGGGCCGGCGCCTATGTGATGTGGGGCCTGTTCCCGGCGTTCTTCCCGCTGCTGAAACCGGCGGGGGCGGTGGAGGTGCTCGCCCACCGGATCATCTGGAGCTTCGTGCTGATGGTCGTCGTCGTGGCGGCGGTGCGCCGTCTGGGTGACATCAGGAACATCACCCGGCGAACCTGGCTGCTTCTGGTCACCGCGGCCGGGCTCATCTCGGTCAACTGGCTCATCTACGTGTACGCGGTCAACAACGGCCACGTCGTCGACGCCGCCCTGGGCTATTTCATGAACCCGCTTGTGTCGATCGCGCTCGGGCTGGTGATCTTCCGGGAGAAACTCAACCGCTGGCAGTTCGCCGCACTGGCCCTGGCGGTGGTCGCGGTGGTGATCATGACGGTGCAACTCGGCCAGCCGCCGCTGGTCGGGATCGGACTTGCCCTGTCCTTCGGACTGTACGGCGCGGTGAAAAAGCTGGTTCCCACCGATCCGCGCGTCAGCGTCGGTCTGGAGGCCGCCATCGCCACACCGTTCGCGGTCGCCTATGTGGTGGCGTTGCAGGTCAGCGGCGGCGGCACCCTCACCGGACACGGTGGGGGACACGTTGCGCTGCTCGTGCTGTCGGGGGTGCTCACCGCACTGCCGCTGCTGCTCTTCGCCGCCGCGGCACAACGGCTGCCGCTGGTCAGCCTCGGCCTGCTGTTCTACGTGACACCGGCGATGCAGCTGACCTGGGGTGTGCTGGTGGGCAACGAGCCGATGCCCCCGATGCGGTGGCTGGGGTTCGGGCTGATCTGGGTCGCGCTGCTGGTGTTCACCGTCGACGCGGTGCGACGCGCGCGCGACGGCAGGCGTGTCTCGACGTCGTTGACCGCGTGAGCTTTGCACAAGTTCTCATTGACCCGCGAGTAGCTATGTCCTAACGTTTGCTCGTGGAGAACGAGACCCTGGTGGGGCCCGCAGTTCGCAAGCGTGGTCGCCCGGTGGGGTCCGACTCCGAGCAGACCCGCCGAACCATCCTGGGTGCGGCGCGCGATCTCATCGCCGAGCGCGGTTATCACGGAGCCACGTTCCAGCAGATCGCGCGGCGGGCCGGCATCAGCCGCCCCACGCTGCACTACTACTTCGCCACCAGGGAAGACCTCTACGACGAGTTGCTCTCCGATGTTCGTGCGCAGGTGGCCGAATGTGCTGCCAGGGCGATGTCCGCCAGTCCACTGAGACGCCAACTAGCAGTGTTCACGACGGAGTTTCATCGTTTGGGTGCCGCCGAACCGGCGTTGCTGAAGATGATCCTCACGGCGCGCATCGACCACCACAGGGGGGTGCACCGCCACGAAGCCGCCCGCGCGATCGTGTCGACGGTGCACGCGTTCTACGACGCCGTGGTCGCGGACGCGGTGCATCGCGGTGAGTTGGCGTCCGACACCGACGTCCACGCCGTGGCCGATCTGTTGGCGGCACTGTTCTGGGGCCTCGGCTTCCATGCCGGGTTCGTGATGGACGGCGGTGACGCGTCCGGGGTAGCCAGGCAATTGCTGCATGTGCTCGGTCACGGATTGCTGAGCGAGCCGTACGAATCAGCGCTCGGGGCGTGATCCGGCCAACCTGAGACACGCAGCGCGACACGCCGAGCACTGTCGGTGGGCGGCCATAGACTGGCGTCCCTATGAGTGGGTCATTCGTACATCTCCACAACCACACCGAGTACTCGATGCTCGACGGTGCCGCGAAGGTGAAACCGATGCTCGCCGAGGCGCAGCGGCTCGAGATGCCTGCCATCGGCATGACCGACCACGGAAACATGTTCGGCGCCAGCGAGTTCTACAACGCGGCCACCGACGTCGGCATCAAGCCGATCATCGGGATCGAGGCGTACATCGCACCGGCGTCGCGCTTCGAGACCAAGCGGGTCCTGTGGGGTGACCCGAGCCAGAAGTCCGACGACGTCTCCGGCAGCGGTTCCTACACCCACATGACCATGGTCGCCGAGAACGCGACGGGGCTGCGCAATCTGTTCAAGCTGTCGTCTCTGGCGTCGTTCGAGGGCCAGCTCGGCAAGTGGTCCCGGATGGACGCCGAGATCATCGCCGAACATGCCGAAGGCATCATCGCCACCACCGGCTGCCCCTCGGGCGAGGTGCAGACCAGGCTGAGGCTGGGGCACCGAAAAGAGGCCATCGAGGCCGCTGCCAAATGGCGGGAGATCTTCGGTCCGGAGAACTTCTTCCTCGAGCTCATGGATCACGGCCTCGACATCGAACGCCGGGTCCGCGACGGCCTGCTCGAGGTCGGCAAGACACTGGGCATACCGCCGCTGGCCACCAACGACTGCCATTACGTCACCCGCGACGCGTCCCAGAACCACGAGGCGCTGCTGTGCATCCAGACGGGCAAGACGCTGTCGGATCCGAACCGGTTCAAATTCGACGGGGACGGCTACTACCTCAAATCCGCCGCCGAGATGCGGGCGTTGTGGGACTCCCAGGTTCCGGGTGCCTGCGACTCGACGCTGCTGATCGCCGAGCGGGTGCAGCCGTACACCGATGTGTGGGCGCCCAAGGACCGGATGCCGGTGTTCCCGGTGCCGGAGGGGCATGACCAGGGTTCCTGGCTCACCCACGAGGTGCAGGTCGGCCTCGAGCGCCGGTTCCGCGGCCAACCGGTGCCGCAGGAATACACCGATCGGGCGGCGTTCGAGATCAAGGTCATCTGCGACAAGGGTTTCCCGGCCTACTTCCTGATCGTCGCCGACCTGATCAACTACGCGAAATCGGTCGACATCCGGGTGGGGCCCGGCCGTGGTTCGGCGGCAGGTTCGCTGGTGGCGTACGCCATGGGCATCACCAACATCGACCCCATTCCCCACGGTCTGCTGTTCGAGCGGTTCCTCAACCCCGAGCGTCCGTCCGCTCCCGATATCGACATCGACTTCGACGACCGTCGCCGCGGTGAGATGCTGCGCTACGCCGCCAACAAGTGGGGAAGTGACCGGGTCGCCCAGGTCATCACCTTCGGCACCATCAAAACGAAAGCGGCACTGAAGGATTCGGCGCGGGTGCATTACGGCCAGCCGGGCTTCGCGATCGCCGACCGCATCACCAAGGCCCTGCCGCCGCCCATCATGGCCAAGGACATCCCGGTGTCCGGGATCACCGACCCCACCCACGAGCGGTACAAGGAGGCCGCGGAGGTCCGTGCGCTGATCGACACCGATCCCGACGTGCGGACCATCTACGAGACCGCGCGCGGCCTGGAGGGCCTGGTCCGCAACGCCGGCGTGCACGCCTGCGCGGTGATCATGAGCTCCGAGCCGCTGATGGACGCGATCCCGCTGTGGAAGCGGCCGCAGGACGGTGCGGTGATCACCGGGTGGGACTACCCGTCGTGTGAGGCCATCGGTCTACTGAAGATGGACTTCCTGGGTCTGCGGAACCTGACGATCATCGGCGACTGCATCGAGAACATCAAGGCCAACCGCGGTATCGACGTGGACCTGGAGTCGTTGGACCTCGACGACCCCAAGGCCTACGAGTTGCTCGGCCGCGGTGACACGCTCGGGGTGTTCCAGCTCGACGGCAGTGCGATGCGCGATCTACTGCGCCGCATGCAGCCCACCGAGTTCAACGACATCGTCGCCGTGCTTGCGCTGTACCGGCCCGGCCCGATGGGCATGAACGCGCACAACGACTACGCCGACCGCAAGAACGGCCGCCAGGCCATCAAGCCCATCCACCCCGAGCTCGAGGAACCGCTGCGCGAGATCCTCTCGGAGACGTACGGCCTGATCGTCTACCAAGAGCAGATCATGTTCATCGCCCAGAAGGTCGCCGGCTACTCGATGGGCAAGGCCGACGCGCTGCGCAAGGCCATGGGCAAGAAGAAGCTCGAAGTCCTGGAGGCCGAGTACAAGGGCTTCCTGGAAGGGATGACCGCCAACGGATTCTCCGCCGCGGCGGTGAAGGCACTGTGGGACACCATTCTTCCGTTCGCCGGGTACGCGTTCAACAAGTCGCACGCGGCGGGCTACGGGTTGGTGTCGTACTGGACGGCCTACCTGAAGGCCAACTTCCAGGCCGAGTACATGGCGGGTCTGCTCACCTCGGTGGGCGATGACAAGGACAAGGCGGCGGTGTATCTGGCCGACTGCCGTCGTCTCGGTATCACCGTGCTCCCGCCCGACGTCAACGAGTCCGTGCAGAACTTCGCGTCGGTGGGCGCAGACATCCGGTTCGGCCTCGGCGCGGTCCGCAACGTCGGTGCCAACGTCGTCGCCTCGCTGGTGAACACGCGCAGCGAGAAGGGCAAGTACACCGACTTCTCCGATTACCTGAACAAGATCGACATCGCCGCCTGCAACAAGAAGGTGACGGAGTCGCTGGTCAAGGCGGGTGCCTTCGATTCACTCGGGCATCCCCGCAAAGGCCTGTTCCTGGTGCACACCGATGCCGTCGATTCGGTGCTCGGCACGAAGAAGGCCGAGGCGATGGGTCAGTTCGACCTGTTCGGCGGCGGCGACGACAGCGGTGCCGAGTCGGTGTTCACCATCAAAGTGCCCGACGAGGAATGGGAAGACAAACACAAGCTCGCCCTCGAGCGGGAGATGCTCGGGCTGTATGTGTCCGGCCACCCGCTCAACGGCATTGCACATCTACTGACCGCGCAGGTCGACACGCAGATCCCGGCCATCCTCGACGGGGATGTCGCCAACGACACTCAGGTGCGGGTCGGCGGAATCCTGGCGTCGGTGAACCGGCGCGTCAACAAGAACGGCCTGCCGTGGGCGTCGGCGCAGATCGAGGACCTCACCGGTGGCATCGAGGTGCTCTTCTTCCCGCAGACCTACTCGATGTTCGGCGCCGAGATCGCCGACGACGTCGTGGTGCTGATCGGCGCGAAGGTGGCGATCCGCGACGACCGGATCTCATTGATCGCCAACGAGCTTGTGGTACCGGACTTTTCGAGTGCCCAGACCAACAAGCCGGTCGCGGTGAGCCTGCCCACCCGGCAGTGCACCGTCGACAAGGTGACCGCGCTCAAGCAGGTGCTGGCACGGCATCCTGGGACCGCGCAGGTCCATCTGCGCCTGATCAGCGGTGAGCGGATCACCACGCTCGAGCTGGATCATTCGCTGCGGGTGACCCCGTCGTCGGCACTGATGGGCGACCTGAAAGAACTGCTGGGACCCGGCTGCCTCGGCAGCTGAACGCGGCAGGTCGGCTAGCGATCGCGCCCGGCAAGGCCGAGGGTCAACCACGTCACGGTGGTGACGGCGGTGGCCGTGAGAACGGCCGGCGCCAGGGCGCCGGCAGCGATGCCCACGACGACGAAGACCAGCAGACCTACCAGGAGCGACACCACCTTGAAGGTGGGCCACGGCACTCCGGCGATCGACACCGTGGAGCTCGGCCGGGACGCGGCCTCGCGGAAGTGTTCAGCGGTCGTCACAAAGGTAACGATAGCTCGTATACGAGGTTTCGGCTAGCCGAAACGGCACTTGTGGGCTCTCTATGTCGAGCGCCCGGCCGAACGCCGAACTCGGTCGTTTTTCCCTGGGTGGGGTGCGGTGGCACCATTGTGCAGTGTCCGCTGAGCTGAGCCAGAGTCCCCGCATCGATCCTGCATCCGCGCTGCGCGCCGCGGACATCGATGAGGCAGCTCGGCGAATCGCCGGGGTGGTGTCGAGGACGCCTCTGGAGTTGAGCGACCGTCTGTCGGCGCTGACCGGCGCCAATGTCTATCTCAAGCGCGAGGATCAGCAGGCCGTGCGCTCGTACAAGCTGCGCGGCGCCTACAACCTGCTGATGCAGCTGAGCCCGGAAGAGAAGGCCGCAGGAGTGGTGTGCTCGTCGGCGGGCAATCACGCGCAGGGTTTCGCGTTGGCCTGCCGGTCCATGGGTGTGCACGGACGTGTCTACGTACCGGCGAAGACTCCCAAGCAGAAGCGTAATCGGATCCGCTACCACGGCGGCGACTTCATCGAGCTGATCGTCGGCGGCAAGACCTACGACATGGCGGCGGAAGCGGCGCTGGCCGACGTCGCCCGCACCGGCGCAACTCTGGTACCGCCCTACGACGACCTTCGCACGATGGCCGGCCAGGGCACCATCGCCGTGGAGATCCTCGAGCAGCTCGGCTCCGAACCCGATCTGGTCGTCGTCCCGGTCGGTGGCGGCGGCTGTATCAGCGGAATCACGACCTACCTGGCCGAGCGCACCACGACGACGTCGGTTCTGGGCGTCGAACCCGCCGGGGCCGCCGCGCTGGTGGCCGCTCTCGCCAAGGGTGAGCCCGTGACGCTCGATCACGTCGACCAGTTCGTCGACGGCGCCGCGGTGGCGCGGGTGGGCGCCAAGCCGTTTGCCGCGTTGTCGGCAGCGGGCGACATGGTGTCGATCACCACGGTCGACGAAGGTGCCGTGTGCACGGCGATGCTCGATCTCTATCAGAACGAGGGCATCATCGCCGAGCCTGCGGGCGCGCTGTCGGTGGCTGCGCTGCTCGACGCCGAGATCGAGCCCGGTTCGACGGTGGTGTGCCTGATCTCGGGCGGCAACAACGACGTGTCCCGCTACGGCGAGGTGTTGGAGCGCTCGCTGGTCCACCTGGGACTCAAGCACTACTTTCTGGTCGATTTCCCGCAGGAGCCGGGCGCGCTCCGACGTTTCCTCGACGACGTCCTCGGGCCCAACGACGACATCACGCTGTTCGAATACGTCAAACGCAACAACCGGGAGACCGGTGAGGCGTTGGTCGGCATCGAGATGGGGTCGGCCGCAGACCTGGAGGGGCTGATGGCGCGGATGCAGGCCTCGGAGTGCCACATCGAGCTGCTCGAGCCCGGGTCGCCGACCTACCGCTACCTCACCTGACGCAGCACGGCGACGGAATGTCCGTCGATGCGCGTCGTGCCGTCGGTCCCCGGTGTCGGTGCGCCCCATGCCAGAACCACGTCGCCTACGACAGGCACGTCGACGGGTTCGGTGCCCAGGTTGCAGGCGACTGTCACGGCACCGCGGTGCATCACGATCCAGCGGGCATCCTCGTCGAAGTCGATCCGCAGGTGGTCCAGCCACGGATCGGCCACATCGGGCTCTGAGCGCAGCGCGATCAGGCTGCGGTAGAACGCATTCAGCCGGGCGTGATCGCCTGCCCCGACCTCATCCCACTTGAGCTTCGATCGCTCGAAGGTCAGGGGATCCTGGGGATCGGGGATGTCGTCGGCATCCCAGCCGTGGCTGGCGAACTCACGTTTGCGGCCCTCGGCGGTGGCTTTGGCCAACTCCGGCTCGGGGTGCGAGCTGAAGAACAGGAACGGGGTACCCGCGCCCCACTCCTCTCCCATGAACAGCATTGCGGTGTACGGCGATGCGAGCGCCAGCGCGGCCTTGATGGCTTGCTGGCCGGCGGTGAGATTCTGCGACGGCCGGTCACCGATCGCCCGGTTGCCCACCTGGTCGTGGGTCAGCGTGTAGGCCACGAGCCGGGTGGCCGGGATCTTCGACGTGTCCAGGGGGCGGCCATGACGCCTTCCGCGGAACGAGGAATAGGTGCCTGCGTGGAAGTAGCCGCGCTTCAGGGTCGTGGCGAGCGTCTCGAGTGTCCCGAAATCGCCGTAGTAGCCCTGCTGCTCGCCGGAGACCGCCGAATGGATCGCGTGATGGATATCGTCGTCCCACTGCGCCGTCAGGCCGAGCCCGCCATGCTCACGCGGGGTGATCAGCCGCGGGTCGTTCATGTCGCTCTCCGCCACGAGAGACAGTGGGTGGCCCATTTCGGCTGCCAACGCGTCGGTTTCGGTCGACAGCTCTTCCAGAATGTGGATTGCCGTGGTGTCCACGAGCGCGTGCACCGCATCCAGGCGCAAGCCGTCTGCGCGGAACTCGCGCATCCAGCGCAACGCGCAGTCGAGGATGTAGCGGCGAACCTCGTCGGCACCCGCGTCGCCGATGTTGATCGACTCACCCCACGGGTTCGACCCGCTCGACAGGTAGGGCCCGTACTTGGGCAGGTAGTTGCCCGAGGGGCCGAGGTGATTGAACACAGCATCGATGAGCACCCCGAGACCGCGGGCGTGGCAGGCATCGACGAACCGAATCAGGCCGTCGGGACCACCGTAGGGTTCGTGCACGGCGTACCACAGCACGCCGTCGTACCCCCAGCCGTGCGTCCCGCTGAAGGCGTTGACCGGCATCACCTCGACGAAATCGACACCGAGCTCGACAAGATGGTCCAGCCTGTCGATCGCCGAATCGAAGGTGCCGTCCGGGGTGAAGGTGCCGATGTGCAGCTCGTAGATGACCGCGCCCTCGATGGACCGGCCCTGCCAGGTGTCGGCGGCGCCGCCGCGGGACGACGGATGCCACAGCTGCGAGCGCTCGTGCACACCGTCGGGCTGCCTGGGGGACCGCGGATCGGGCAGTACGGTCGGATCGTCATCGAGCACGAACCCGTAGCGAGCGTCCGGTGCGGCGTCGACAACGGCGCGCCACCAGCCGTTTTCGGTGCGGGTCATCGGGTGCAGCGAGCCGTCCACATCGAGACGGACGCGCTCGGGCAGCGGCGCCCAGACGGCGAACTCATGCTCAGGCATCGGCACGCACCAGCAGGGTGACCGGCAGGTCGGCGAACAGGTCGGCTGCCAGGACGGTCCCGCTGTGGGACCCCCCGGTCAGCCGGTCGGCCCACACTCCGTCGGGAAGTGTCAACGTCGTCTGCCCCCAACCATTGTCGGCCAGTCGCACTGTCCACCGGCTCACCGCCACCACCACATCGTCACCGCGGCGGAAGGAGACCAGGTGTTCGGCGGCCTCGCCGGCAGCCAGAAGTGGGCGGTATCCGCCGGTGAGGAACGTGTCCGGCCGCTCGCGTCGCAGCGCGAGGGCCGCCCGGACCACCCGCAGCTTCGGGTGCTCGCCACCGGTCAGTGCCTGTCGCCGGGCCGCGTAGTCGACGGCCCGCCGGTTGTCGGGGTCGACGAGGCTGTCCTCCCACAGCTCGGTGCCCTGATAGACATCGGGAATGCCCGGTGCGGTCAGGGCAATGAGCTTCTGGCCCAGTGCATCGCTGCGGCCGTGCGGGTCGAGCTTGGCCACCAGCGCCGTCAGTTCCGTGGCGACGGGTCCGTCGATGATCGAATCCAGCCAGCCGTGCACGGCGCTCTCGAAACCCTCGTCGGGATCGTTCCACGTCGTGCGGAGTGCGGCCTCGCGGATCGCCTTCTCGGCGTAATCGTGCACCCGCTGCCGAAACTCGGTGGTGAACGCACCGTCGGCGGGCCAGATCCCGAACAGGTTCTGCCACAGGAAAAGTCCGGTGACGGGGTCCGGCGCCGCGGTGGTCTGCTCCCATCCGCGCACCAGCCCCGACCACAGAGACGGCACCTGCGAGAGCACCCCGATGCGCGCCCGTACGTCCTCTCCGCGCTTGGTGTCGTGAGTGGTCAGAGTCGTCATCGCGCTCGGCCACAGCTGCGCCCGCACCGACGCCCGCTGGTGGAACTCGGCAGCGCTCACGCCGAACCGCTCCGGTTCGCCGCCGACCTCGTTGAGCGAGACGAGCCGCGCATCGCGGTAGAACAGACAGTCCTCCATCGACTTCGCGGTGGCCGCGCCGCACAGCTGCTGCAGGCGAGTGGCAACCTCGGTGCCGGCGTCGAGCGCGGCGGCCAGAAGCTGCAGAGGATCGGCGAGTTCCGGCTGAGCCGACGCGGTTTCGGCGATCGCGACCGGAAGCACCGCCGACAGGGCGGGATAGTCGGACCGGTAGACGCCGACGTGGCTGAGCAGTGCGGCGATCGCGTCGCCGAGGCGGTCGTGCTCGCGACCGGTGGCCGCGGTCACTGCCCGGCTGAGCCTGCCGAGTTCGCTTGCCAGCGTGTCGGTGACGGCCTGCACTTTGAGTGTGTGCGCTTGCGCTTCGATGGCGGAGTAGTCCACACCCGCCGATTCGATCAGGGCGGTGAGCGATTCGATGCCGGTCGGGTCGACGAACAGGCCCCCTGCCTCGCGCAGTGCGTCGTAGCCCGTCGTGCCCGCGACCGGAAGGCTGAGGTCCAGCGCTTCGTCGACGGCAAGGATCTTCTCGATGACGATCCACGCCTCCGGCCCGGCGAGCTCCCGCAGCCACACCAGATAGCCTGCGGGGTCGGATAATCCATCGGGGTGATCGATGCGGATGCCGTCGACCAGTCCCTCGTCGAACCACCGTTTGACTTCCGCGTGAGTGGCGTCGAACACCGCCTTGTCTTCCTGGCGCAACCCCGCCAGCGACGTGATCGAGAAGAAGCGTCGGTACCCGCACACGTTGTTGCGCCAGCCGATCAACTGATAGTTCTGCCGCTCGTGCACCTCCGGACCGGTGCCGCTGCCGGTGCCCGGCGCGATCGGCCACTGCCGGTCGCCCAGTCGCAGCACGTCGCCGTCCACCGTGAGGTCGGCGACGTCGTCGTCGGATCCGAGGACGGGCAGCACGATCCGGCCGTCCGGGTCCAGTGTCCAGTCGACGTCGAAATAGTCGGCGTACGCCGAATCGCGGCCGTGGGTCAGCAGATCCCACCACCACCGGTTCTGGGTGGGGTCGTCGACACCGACGTGGTTGGGCACTATGTCGACGATCACACCGAGGCCTGCCGCGTGGGCGGCATCCGCCAGCCGGCGGAAGCCTTCGGGGCCACCGAGTTCGGCGGACACCGTGGTGGGATCGGTCACGTCGTAGCCGTGGCTGGACCCGTGCGCCGCGGTGAGGATGGGGGACAGGTACAGGTGCGACACGCCGAGGTCGGCGAGGTAGCCGACAAGAGCTTCGGCATCGGCGAACGTGAAGGCCTGGCCGCTGGCCGGTCCGCGCATCTGCAGCCGGTAGGTCGATATGACTGGCATCAGGCTGTCTTACGGAGGACGAGGAGCGACCGCGGTTGCAATGAAATTTTTTCTCCTGCAGTGATTTCGAGTGTGCTTTGGCCTTGTGGATGTGCGGTGTCGATGGCGCCGGCCCACGCACTGGCGTAGTCGCCGTCCGGGACGACGAAGTCCACGACTGTGCTGTGGGCGTTGAAGCACATGAGAAACGAGTCGTCGGCGACGCGTTCGCCGCGCTCGTTCGGAGCCGGGATGGCGTCCCCGTTGAGGAATACCGCGACGCACTTGAAGCCGGAACCCCAGTCCTCCTGCGTCATTTCGGTACCCGACGGATTCAGCCAGGCGATGTCGCGGATCTGGTCGCCGGTGCGCAGCGGCTTACCCTCGAAGAACCGGCGGCGTCGGAACGCCGGATGGTCTTTGCGGAACTTCACCATCTTGCGGGTGAACTCGACCAGGTCGGCGTTGGTCTTGCACAGCGTCCAGTCCACCCACGACAACTTCGAATCCTGGCAGTAGACATTGTTGTTGCCCAGTTGGGTGCGGCCCATCTCGTCGCCGTGGGCCAGCATCGGAGTGCCCTGCGACAGCATCAGCGTCGCCAAGATGTTGCGCATCTGCTTGCCGCGCAGGGCGGTGATGTCGGCGTCGTCGGTGGGCCCCTCCACGCCGCAGTTCCACGACCGGTTGTGGCTCTCGCCGTCCCGGTTGTCTTCGCCGTTGGCCTCGTTGTGCTTCTCGTTGTAGGAGACCAGGTCGTTGAGCGTGAAGCCGTCGTGGCAGGTGACGAAGTTGATGCTGGCGCTCGGGCGTCGGCCCGTCGCCTCGTACAAATCCGACGACCCGGTCAGCCGGGACGCGAACTCGCCTAGGGTTGCGGGTTCGCCCCGCCAGAAGTCACGCACAGTGTCGCGATACTTCCCGTTCCATTCGGTCCACAAACCTGGGAAGTTGCCGACCTGATATCCACCCTCGCCGACGTCCCACGGCTCGGCGATCAGCTTGACCTGACTGATCACCGGGTCCTGCTGGATGATGTCGAAGAACGCCGAGAGCCGGTCGACGTCGTAGAACTCGCGGGCCAGTGTCGAGGCCAGGTCGAAGCGGAAACCGTCCACGTGCATGTCCAGCACCCAGTAGCGCAGGGAATCCATGATCAGCTGCAGCGTGTGCGGATGGCGGGCGTTGAGGCTGTTACCGGTGCCGGTGAAGTCCTTGTAGTACCGCAGGTCGCCGTCGAGCAGCCGGTAGTAGGCGGAGTTGTCGATGCCGCGGAAGTTGATGGTCGGTCCGAGGTGGTTGCCTTCGGCGGTGTGGTTGTAGACCACGTCGAGAATGACCTCGATGCCGGCCTCGTGAAACGCGCGCACCATGGTCTTGAACTCGGCGACCGCCCCGCCGGCGTTGCGAGTGGCCGCGTACTGCGCATGCGGGGCGAAGAATCCGAACGTGTTGTAGCCCCAGTAATTTCGCAGGCCGAGATCGAGCAGCCGGTGGTCGTGCAGAAACTGGTGCACAGGCATCAGTTCGATAGCCGTTACGTTCAGCGACTGCAGGTGGTCGATGATCGCGGGGTGCCCGAGCCCCGCGTAGGTTCCGCGCAACTCCTCCGGGATGCCCGGGTGGGTCTGCGTCATACCTTTGACGTGCGCCTCGTAGATCACCGTCTGGTGGTACGGAGTGCGCGGGCTGCGATCCGACCCCCACTGGAAGAACGGGTTGATCACCACGCTGGTCATGGTGTGGCCGAGCGAGTCGATCTGCGGGGGGACGCCGCCGCTGACCAGGTCGTCGGCCTCGGTGTCGTAGGAGTACAGCGCCTGGCTGAAGTCGAAGTCTCCGTGGAAGGACTTGCCGTACGGGTCGAGTAGCAGCTTGCTCGGATCGCAGCGATGCCCGGCGGCCGGATCCCACGGTCCGTGGACCCGGAAGCCGTACCGCTGGCCCGGGGTGATCGTGGGCAGGTAGCAGTGCCACACGAACCCGTCGACTTCGTCGAGCTCGATGCGCTCTTCCCGGCCGTCCTTGCTGATCAGGCAGAGCTCCACGCGCTCGGCCACCTCGGAGAACAGGGAGAAGTTGGTACCGGCGCCGTCATAGGTCGCCCCCAGTGGGTAGGGAGTTCCGGGCCAGACGGTGGGGACTGACTTCTCGTGGCCCCCTCGACCCTGCGAAAACGGCTCGGCCGAGGACATCAGCCGCTCCACCACCCCGTGGCGGCGCCCATCTGGCGTCCGAGTTCATTGGTCATGGTGCGCATATAGGTCGACGAGAGGTGGTGCGCGTCGTGATACAGCAACACGTTTCCCTCCACGGCTCGGCAGTAGTCCTCACGACACACCGCATCGCTCATGTCGAGCGGCTTGAGTAACGGGAAACGTTTGACGTAATCCAATGTCGGGTTGTGGTCTGACAGTACTTCGGATCGTTTGATCCCGCATGAGATGGCGTCGCCGCCGCCGGCGAGGCAGTCCGCGGGAAAGAACGGTTCACCGTCGCGGACCATCCATGGGGTGTCGCGCATCGCGAGCACCGGAATGTCGTTGTCGGACAGTACCTGCCAGATGCCGAGGTAGTTGGACGGCATCACGTCGCCCGGCTTGATGTTCCACGGGCGGGTGGAGGTGGTGAAGACGAAATCCGGGCGGTCGGCCAGGATCTTGGGGATGACCCGGTCGTTCCACTGCCGGCACTTCGGATAGGGGCGGTTGTCGCCCATCACCAACGGGTTCTTCTCCGTGGTGAGCGGGCAACCCATCTTGAGATAGGTGACGATCTTGAAGTGATGCATGCGGCCGAGCAGATCCAGCGCGGTGATCCAGTGCTCGGCATGAGAGCCACCGGCCAGCGCGATGGTGCGGGTGGCCGCCTTGTCTCCGTAGGTGCAGTTGATGATCCCGATGTTGTCGAAATCGCTGATGCACCCGTCGGTGGTGGATTCCGGGATGTCGTTCTTGGCTTCGAGCACCGTGGGACGCATCGGCAGTGTGGGAACCCTGGCGTCGTTGATGAGTGCGCGCGCGCCGGGATAGTCGCGGGCCGACAACCCGGACAGCTCGTCACCGTTTTCGCGTAGCACGGTGACATGCTCGCGCCAGGTGAACGATGTCGCCGTCAGTGCGATCCCGAGCAGGGCGACCGTGGAGCCCAGCACGATCGTCGGCCGGCGGAGTCGTGTGCGCAGCGGCACCTTCACGACGGCGGCGGTGGCCGCCGGAGCGCTGCGGGCGCGCAACGGCTCCTCCACGTAGCGAGTGGTCAGCCACGCCAGCACCGCCGACACCGCCAACACGCCTGCACCCTCGAGGAAGTTCACCCGCGTCCCGCCGACGTAGGCGAGGTAGAAGATCAGCAGGGGCCAATGCCAGAGGTAGAGCGCATAGGCCATGGCTCCGAGAGCGACGAACGGCCGGGAGGCCATCAGCCGGTTCGGTGCGGGGATGCGGCCCGCCGTGTGCGGATCGGCGTAGCGGTTGGCCGCCGACAGGATGAACAGCAGCGTCGCCCCCACCGGCACCAGCGCCCACGGGCCGGGGAACTCGTGGACGCCGTCGATCAGTGCGCCGCAGGACAGGATCGCGGCCAGCGCGACCACCGAGAGCAGGGTGCGCAGCCACATCGGCATCCGCACATACGAGATGACCGCGCCGACCAGCGCGCCGAGCAACAGCTCCCATGCGCGGGCGAAGCTGTCGTAGTACGCCGTCGCCTGATCGGCATTGTGCGCATAGATGGCATGGACGAACGAGGCGATCGCCAGCCCGCTGAGCAGCACCACGAAAGCCGTCCGCGCGTGCCTGCCGAACACGCGGCGGAAGACCAAGGCGGACAACATGATCAGCGCGAGGAAGGCGATGTAGAACTGGCCCTGCACCGACATCGACCAGATGTGTTGCAGGGGGCTGACCGTCTCTCCGGCCCGCAGGTAGTCCGACGCGGTACGGGCGAGTTCCCAGTTCTGGTAGTAGCCCAGACTCGCCAGGCTCTGGTCGGCGAAGGTCTCCCAGCGTGTCTCGGGCTGGATCAGGATGGTCAGGACCGCGGACACAGCCAGCACGACCACCAGCGCCGGTAACAGCCGCCTGATCAGCCGGGTGATCTCAGGGACGGGGCGAAGCGCCACGCCGGGCGTCAGCGCGCCGCGCAGCAACCGCCCGCCGAAGAAGAAACCCGACAGCACAAGGAAGACGTCGACGCCGCCGGACACCCTGCCGAACCACACGTGGAACACCGCGACCAGTGCGATCGCCACTCCGCGCAGCCCGTCGAGATCGTGCCGGTAGAACCCTGACGTGCGGGTTCCCATGCCGGAACCCGATGGGCCCGAGGTCGGCGGAGTCGGGCCCGAAGCGGTGGGGGACGCAGGCCGGGCGGGGGCGAGGGTCATCATGGTCGACGGCTAATCTACCGAAGGTGCCTGAGTTGACGCCCATCGAGATCAGCGCCATCGATGCCGCTCACATCTGGCATCCGTACAGTCCGATCGGCGAGCAGGCGCTGCCCCCCGTCGTGGCGGTGGCGGCGCACGGTCCCTGGTTGACCCTGAGTCACGGCGGGCGTGAGGTCGAGGTTCTCGACGCGATGGCGTCGTGGTGGACCGCTGTGCACGGGCACGGCCACCCGGCGCTCGACCAGGCGATCACCCGTCAGCTCGCGACCATGAACCATGTCATGTTCGGTGGCCTGACCCACGAACCGGCGGCGCGGCTGGCCCAACTGCTGGTCGACGTGACCCCCGAGGGACTGGAGACGGTGTTCTTCAGCGACTCCGGTTCCGTCTCGGTCGAGGTCGCGATCAAGATGGCGCTGCAGTACTGGCGCAGCAGTGGACACCGCCGCAAGGGCCGGCTGATGACGTGGCGCGGCGGCTACCACGGCGACACCTTCACGCCGATGAGCGTGTGCGATCCGCAGGGTGGCATGCACGAGCTGTGGACGGGGGAGAACTCGCTGCTCGCCGATCAGGTGTTCGCTCCGCCGGTGCCGGACACGTACGACCCGGCGTACGTGACGGCGTTCGCCGAGCAACTGGCCCGGCACGCCGATGAGCTCGCGGCGGTGATCGTCGAACCCGTCGTCCAGGGTGCCGGAGGCATGCGGTTTCACGACCCCCGCTATCTGGCCGACCTGCGCCGGTTGTGCGATGAGCACGGCGTGCTGCTGATCTTCGACGAGATCGCGACCGGGTTCGGCAGGACGGGCGCGATGTTCGCCGCCGACCACGCCGGGGTCTGCCCCGACATCATGTGCGTCGGTAAGGCCCTCACCGGCGGCTATCTGACCCTCGCGGCGACGCTGTGCACCCGTGACGTCGCGGCGACGATCAGCGCCAACCCGCCTGGCGCGCTGATGCACGGTCCGACGTTCATGGCCAACGCGCTGGCCTGCGCGGTGAGCGTGGCGTCGGTCGAACTGTTGCTCGCTTCCGGGTGGCAGGCGAAGGTGCGGGCCATCGAGGACGGTCTGCGCGCCGGCCTTGCGCCTGCGGTCGCGCTGCCGAATGTCTGTGACGTGCGTGTCCTGGGCGCGATCGGGGTGATCGAGCTGGACCGTGCCGTCGACCTCGCTGTCGCGACGCCGACTGCCATCGAGCATGGCGTCTGGCTACGGCCGTTCCGCAACCTGATCTACGTGATGCCCCCCTATATCTGTAGTCGCGGCGAGATCGACCAGATCACCTCAGCGATGATCGCGGTGGCGCGTGCACTAACCTGAACGGTGTTCAAGAGCGGTTCGAAGCCCAGAGGAGCACCGTGATGCGCGTCGGTCTTTCCCCGCTGGCCTGGCTTGACGAGGTCGCGGAGCAGAGGCGTGCCGCGGGGTTGCGACGCTCCCTGCGGACCCGTCCACCGGTGGGCGCCGAGCTCGACCTCGCCTCCAACGACTACCTCGGGCTGTCGCAGCATCCTCGTGTGCTCGACGGTGGCATCGCCGCGCTGCGCACCTGGGGCGCGGGCTCCACCGGATCCCGGCTGGTCACCGGCAACACCGAGCTCCACGAAGCGTTCGAGGACGCACTGGCGACGTTCGTCGGGGCGGCCTCGGCGCTGGTCTTCTCCTCGGGCTACACCGCCAACCTCGGTGCGGTGGTCGCGCTGTCCGGGCCCGGATCCCTTCTGGTCTCCGACGCCTACACCCACGCCTCGCTGGTGGACGCCTGCCGCCTGTCCCGCGCGCGGGTGGTCGTGACACCGCACAACGACGTCACCGCGGTCGACCGGGCGCTGGCCGAGCGTGCCGAGGAACGCGCGGTGGTGGTCACGGATTCGGTGTTCTCCGCCGACGGTGATCTGGCCCCGCTGCGCGGGCTGCACGACGCCTGCCGCAGGCACGGCGCCCTGCTGATCGTCGACGAAGCGCACGGCTTGGGCGTGCGCGGCGACGGCGGTCGTGGTCTGCTCGACGAAGTCGGCCTCGCCGGCGCGCCGGACGTGGTGATGACGACGACGCTGTCGAAGGCGCTGGGCAGTCAGGGCGGGGTCGTTCTCGGCCCGACGGCGGTCCGGGCGCATCTCATCGACGCGGCGCGGCCGTTCATCT
Organism: Mycolicibacterium aurum; assembly: GCF_900637195.1. Taxonomy (NCBI): domain Bacteria; kingdom Bacillati; phylum Actinomycetota; class Actinomycetes; order Mycobacteriales; family Mycobacteriaceae; genus Mycobacterium; species Mycolicibacterium aurum. Next base: position 2,750,919 of record NZ_LR134356.1, read on the forward strand.
TCGACACCGGTCTGGCGCCCGCTGCGGTCGGTGCTGCGCGCGCCGCGCTGCAGGTCCTCATCGACGAGCCGTGGCGCGCGCAGCGTGTGCTCGACCATGCCGCAACGCTGGCCTCGATCTGCGGCGTCTCCGACATACCGGCCTCGGCTGTGGTTTCGGTCATTCTCGGCGAACCCGAGGTGGCATTCTCCGCCGCCGCCGCCTGCCTGGAACTCGGGGTGCGGGTCGGCTGCTTCCGCCCGCCGACGGTTCCCGCGGGCACCTCGCGACTGCGGCTGACCGCTCGAGCGTCGCTGTCCGACGACGAGATGGCATTGGCCCGGCAGGTTCTCACCGACGTGCTGTCGCCGACATGAGCGTTCTCGTCGTCACCGGGACGGGCACAGGCATCGGCAAGACCGTCGCCACCGCCACGCTGGCCTGCTTCGCCCGCCTCGCCGGTATCGACGTGGCGGTCTGCAAGCCGGTCCAGACCGGCGCCAAGGACGGCGACGACGACCTCGCCGAGGTGGCGCGGCTGGCGGGCATCACCGAATTGCATTCCCTGGCAAAGTTTCCCGAGCCTCTCGCGCCGTTGGCGGCCGCCCAGCAGGCGAATTCGGAGCTGCCGGGACGCGCGGCTTTCCTCGACATGATCACCGCGGTCGACCGTCCGGACAGGCTCACGCTCGTCGAGGGCGCGGGTGGGCTGCTGGTCGAGATCGGCGCAGGCGGTCTGACACTCCGTGACATCGCCGCAGATCTCGGTGCTCCGGTGCTGACCGTGGTCGCCCCAGGCCTCGGGACGCTCAACCACACCTCACTGACACTGGAAGCATTGGCGCACAGAGGAATTCAGAGTGCCGGCCTCGTCATCGGCGCATGGCCCGCCCAACCCGGCCTGGCCGAGATCGACAACCGCGACGCTCTTGCGCGGCTGGGGCCGGTGCGTGCCGCCCTGCCCGCCGGTTCGGGATCGGTGAGCGTCACGGACTTCGAACGGATGAGCTCACGGGCCTTCGACCGGTCGTGGGTGGAGAGTCTGGTCGGCTGATGGTGCACTCCGTCGAGCTGCTGTTCGACGCCGAGACCGACGCCGCGGTCCGACAGGTCTGGGATGAACTGGCCGACGCCGGGATTCGCAGCCTGGCGGCTCACCGGTCGCCGAGCAACCGGCCGCACGTGACCGTGACCGTGGCCGAAAACCTCGATGACGGCGTGGACGAGGCACTGCGGCCGGTGCTCGACCGCCTACCGCTGACGTGCGTGCTCGGGGCGCCCATGCTGTTCGGGTCGGGACACTCTCTCACATTGGTCCGGCTCGTCATCCCCTCGGCCGAGCTGCTGGCACTGCACGCCGAGGTGCACCGAATGAGCCTGCCGCATACGGCGACAGGTCCGCTGCCGCATGCCGATCCTGGCCGGTGGACGCCTCACGTCACGCTCGCGCGTCGGGTGCCGCTCGACCTGCTGCCGACCGCCTTCGGGGTGGGCGCAGTCACCCGCGACATCCCGGCGACCGCGGTCGGTCTTCGGCACTGGGATGGCGACGCCAAGGTCGTGCACACCATCACGGGTCACTCCTCGACGACGTAGTGCCGCCATCGCGACTCAACGCGGTGTCTGTGTACCAGCCCTGCTGTGGGCGGCGGCACCGTCGGTGAGGAGGCGCAGGCCGAACGCGAACCGGGCGTTGGCGTCCTCGGCCCACACCGTCTGCCCGACGTCCGCGCCTGCGGCGTCCCACTGCAACCGCGACTGTTCGTCGGCGGTGAACCCGAGGACGTAGTAGATGATCGTGCGGGCTGTCAGCTCCGCGTGCTCGATGGCGATGCCCGCGTCGGCGGCGGCGACGGCGAGCCGGCCCACGACCGCGGTCATCGCCTCGGACTGCCCGGCGGCGAAACTGGCCGAGACCAGCTCCGCGCCGTCGGTATGCGACAGCAGGGCGTCGCGAAGCTGTGTGCAGATGGCGCCGACGCGCTCGTGCCACGGGCCGCTGGCGTCGCTCACCGGGGCCAGGATGCGGTCGGCCACCGCGCCGAGAAGCTGCTGCTTGTTGGCGAAATGCCAGTACAGCGCGCCGGGGGACACGTTGAGTTCACGGGCGAGCCGTCGCATCGACAGATCGGCGATCCCGTAGTTGTCCAGCAGCGACGTCGCCACGTCGACCACGTCTCGTTTGTGGAGCTGCACGCCAGTACCCTAACCTGAACGGTGTTCAAGTGTCGGCTCGGCCGACGGTTTCACGGGGCCAAACGAGGAGACGATTGGGTGAGCGACATTCTGGCGGTGGCACGCGAGCAGGTGCTGGAGCGAGGCGTAGGTCTCGACCAGGACCAGACCCTGCAGGTGTTGCAACTGCCCGACGATCGCCTCGATGATCTACTGGCGTTGGCCCACGAGGTCCGGATGGCGCACTGCGGGCCCGACGTCGAGGTCGAGGGCATCATCAGCCTCAAGACCGGCGGCTGCCCCGAGGACTGCCATTTCTGTTCGCAGTCAGGGCTTTTCGCCTCGCCGGTGCGCAGCGCATGGCTGGACATCCCGAGCCTGGTGGAAGCTGCCAAGCAGACTGCCAAGACCGGCGCCACCGAGTTCTGCATCGTCGCTGCGGTGCGTGGCCCCGACGAGAGACTGCTTGCGCAGGTCGCTGCGGGCATCGAGGCGATCCGCAACGAGGTCGACATCCAGATCGCCTGTTCACTGGGCATGCTGACCCAGGATCAGGTCGAGCAGCTTTCGGCGATGGGTGTGCACCGCTACAACCACAACCTGGAGACCGCGCGGTCGTTCTTCACCAACGTCGTGACCACCCATTCCTGGGAGGAGCGCTGGGACACCCTGCGCATGGTGCGTGAAGCCGGCATGGAGGTGTGCTGCGGCGGCATTCTCGGCATGGGTGAGACGCTGGAGCAGCGCGCCGAATTCGCGGCCAACCTCGCCGAGCTCAACCCGCACGAGGTGCCGTTGAACTTCCTCAACCCGCGTCCGGGTACGCCGTTCGGCGATCTCGATGTGCTGCCTGCCACCGAGGCGCTCAAGGCCGTGGCTGCATTCCGGCTCGCACTGCCCCGCACCATGCTGCGCTTCGCGGGCGGGCGGGAGATCACCCTCGGCGACCTGGGTGCCAAGCAGGGCATCCTCGGCGGTATCAACGCCGTCATCGTGGGCAACTACCTGACCACGCTGGGACGGCCCGCGGAGGCCGATCTGCAGCTCCTCGACGATCTGCAGATGCCGATCAAGGCGCTCAACGCCACCCTGTGATCGGCATCGACATCTCACCCGAGCGCGAATTGCCCGCCCCGGTCGGTGCGGGTGACTACAACGTCTACACCGGTGTCGGAGCGGCCGATGCGGCGGGCGCGACCACGCCGACCGCCGCGCAGCTCGGTCTTGAGCCGCCCCGGTTCTGCGCCGCCTGCGGACGCCGGATGATCGTTCAGGTAAGGCCCGACGGCTGGTGGGCGAAGTGCTCCCGGCACGGTCTGGTCGATTCCACCGACCTGGACCTGCACCGGTGACCGCCGCGGACTCGGCACCCCGGGTGTCGCAGGGCAGGGCGGCGCTGGCGGTCGTGATGGGATTCGTGGTCGGCGGTGGCGTCGTCGGTGTGCTGTGGGCGTGGCTGGCGCCGCCGATTCACGGCGTGGTCGCGTTGACCCGCAACGGTGATCGGGTGAAGGCCTTCCTGGGCGCCGAATCCGACAACTGGTTCACGTCCGCGTTCCTGGTGGTCGGCATGCTGTCGGTGCTGGCCGTCGTCGGGGCAGTTCTGGTGTGGCAGTGGCGCTCTCACCGTGGGCCGGCGATGGCCCTTGCGCTCGTCGTCGGCGCGGTGGCTGCTGCGGCGATGACGGCCGGCGTCGGAACGCTGATGGCACACCTGCGATACGGCGCTGTCGACGTCGCGGGAGCACCGGTGTCGGAGCAGCAGCGGGTGCACTACGTCACCGAGGCGCCCGCGGTGTTCTTCGGTCATTCGCCGCTGCAGATCGCGGCCACCCTGCTCTACCCGGCTGCCGTCGCCGCAATCGTCTATCTTCTTGCCGCGGTGGCCACTCCGCGTGACGACCTGGGCGCCTGGCCGCCGGTCGAGTATCCCGAGTTGCCTACTGGTCGAATCGGGACAACGGCTGGCGTTCCACCCGTCGCCCCAACATCACCTTCGCAGTGATCTTTCCGAGGGTAAGCATGCCCCGGTAGGTCGACGGGTTGAGCAGTGTCGGCCATTTCGTCCGGGCGATGTGGGCGGCCAGCGGCCGGCCTGCGAAACGGTCCCGCAGCCAGCGCAGTGTCATCGGTGCCGACATCGGGTGCAGCAGCAGGTGCTCGCTGAGCATGTCGCGGTGGTAGGTGACGCTGGCGCCGCCCTGGAGGTAGGTCTCGGTCAACTCGTCGATGTCGTCGACGGAGATGATCCGGTCGTGGACGGCCTGCACGATCAGGACCGGGATCTTCGGCGCGGCGGTGCCCAGCTTGATGCTGTTGAACACGTGCTGGACCTCGGGTGTCAGCAGGACTTCCTCGAGCGGGCGGTCGATCAGGGTGGCCATGTCCTTGCCGGCCATCTTGATCATCGCCTGCGCGGTGGTCATCCGCTGGATCCGCTGCAGCAGCGCCTTGCCCTCGACCGTGGCGTGCTCGTCGATGAGGCGGTCGAGGTCGGGGTAGATGTGGCACAGCGCCGCCACGACGAGCGCGGGCAGTCCTGAATAGATGCTGCCGTTGAGCCGGCGGAAGGTATGCCCGAGGTCGCCGACGGGCGAGCCGAGGACCGCGCCCACCACATTGAGTTCTGGCGCGTAGCCGTCCTGCACCTCGGCGGCCCATGCCGAGGCCAGCCCGCCGCCGGAATACCCCCACAGGCCGACGGGGGATTGCAGGGTCAGGCCGAACGATTCGTGATTGATGGCGGCGCGGATGCCGTCCAGGATGTGGTAGCCGGGCTCGTAGGGGGCGCCCCACATGCCGGTCGAGCCTTCGTGGTCGGGAATCGAGACGGCCCATCCCTCGGCGAGTGCCGCCGCGATCAGCAGGAATTCGAACTGGGCCACCGCACCGATGGCTTTGGCGCCGCGCCGAAGGGCGTAGGACGGGAAACAGCGTGCCGCGATCGCGTCGATGGCGCACTGGTAGGACACGATCGGCAACGGTCGCTCCGAGGTGCGTTCGGAGGGGATGACGACGGTGGTGATGCCGGCCTGCGGTTCGCCCTGGAAATCTGTCGTCCGGTACAGCAGCTGCGTGGCAGTGAACTTCTGCGGGATCAGGCCGAGGAACGCCAGTTCGACGTCGCGGGAGCGCAGCACGGTGCCGGGGCGGGCGTGTTCGAACCCGGCGGGCGGCTCGCAAAAGGGGTCCTGGTCCGGCACCAGCGGCCGTGACCTGGGCTTCAGCGGTTCATGCAGCGGCTGGCCGATCCAGTCGGCGCCGGTCGACCGTGCAACGCTGCCCAAGTCCATCCAGGCATTGTTGCCTAAGAATGCGTTAAGAAGCCAGTCGACTCACCCGGGTGGGCGCAGCGCGGCGAACTCGTCGGTGACGCGATAGCGAGAATCAGCAAACCGATACAGCGCGGCCGGTCGCCCGCCGCTGCGGCCGGACCGCGCGGTGGTGCCGGTTCGGGTGATCACATGCCGCCGCTCGAGGACGCGCTGCAGGTTGGTGGCGTCCACGGGGTGCCCGAGCGCGGCGCTGTAGATGTCGCGCAGTGTCGAGAGGGCGAATTCGCCTGGCGCCAGGGCAAATCCGATATTGGTGTAGGAAAGCTTGGCGACCAGCCGGTTGTGGGCGTGCTCGACCATGGGGCCGTGGTCGAACGCCATCGGCGGCAGGTCGCTGACCGGGTGCCATCGGGTGTCGGGTGGCAGCTCGGGCGTTGCGGGGGAGGGCACGAGACCGAGGAACGTCGACGCGATCGTGCGCGGCCCGGGCACCCGATCGGGGGCGGAGAAAACGGCCAGCTGCTCGAGGTGGGCGACCTGGCGGAGGTCGACCTTCTCGGCCAGCTGCCGCCGGACCGAGCTCGTCAGGTCTTCGTCGGCACCGAGACGGCCACCGGGAAGCGACCACTTGCCCCGCTCGGGATCCAGTGCACGCTGCCACAACAGCACGTGAAGTGCGGGTTTACGGCGGGCCCCCGGCGCTTCCCCCTGACGCACCTGGAACACGACGGCGAGCACCTCGTGTTCAGTGTTAGTATGAGCCATGTTTTCGATTGTAAGTCGAAAACCTCGATGGAGTGAAGGAGATAGCGATGACGGTCCTCGCTAACGATCTTGCTGACCGGATCGTCGACGGCCCCGGAGGCTTCTCCGGTGTGGACGGCGACGAGGTCTGGGCTGCTGAAGTGCGCCGACTCCTCACGTTGCGCGGAGCGACTCTGCTCGCGCACAACTATCAACTGCCCGCCATCCAGGACGTTGCCGACCATGTGGGCGACTCACTGGCGCTGTCGCGGATCGCGGCCGAAGCTCCCGAGGACACGATCGTGTTCGCCGGCGTGCACTTCATGGCCGAGACGGCCAAGATCCTCTCGCCGGACAAGACCGTCTTGATCCCCGACCAGCGTGCGGGCTGCTCGCTGGCCGATTCGATCAGCGCCGACGAACTGCGGGCCTGGAAGGCCGAGCACCCCGGGGCGGTGGTGGTGTCCTACGTCAACACCACCGCGGCGGTGAAGGCCGAGACCGATATCTGCTGCACGTCGTCGAATGCGGTCGAGGTCGTCGCGTCGATTCCCGACGATCGCGACGTCCTGTTCTGCCCGGACCAGTTCCTCGGAGCGCACGTCCGCCGGGTGACCGGGCGCAAGAACCTCCACGTGTGGGCGGGCGAGTGCCACGTGCACGCGGGCATCAACGGTGATGAACTCGCCGACCAGGCGCGCACCCATCCAGACGCAGAACTGTACGTCCACCCCGAATGTGGTTGCGCCACCTCGGCGTTGTATCTGGCCGGCGAAGGCGCGTTCCCGGCGGACCGGGTCAAGATCCTGTCCACCGGCGGCATGCTCGACGCCGCCAGGGAATCGAGTGCCCGTCAGGTGCTGGTGGCCACCGAGGTGGGAATGCTGCACCAGTTGCGCCGCGCCGCACCCGAAATCGACTTCCAGGCAGTCAACGACCGGGCGTCGTGCAAGTACATGAAGATGATCACGCCCGCCGCGATGCTGCGCTGCCTCGTCGATGGCGCCGACGAGGTGCACGTCGATCCAGATGTGGCGGCAGCGGCACGGTTGAGCGTGCAGCGGATGATCGAGATCGGGCAGCCCGGCGGCGACGAATGACGGGCTGCGGCGGCCGCGGTGGTTGGCGCCAGCGAGCCGACGTGGTCGTCATCGGCACCGGGGTCGCCGGGCTTGCCGCTGCGCTCGCCGCACATCGCCGCGGCCGCAAGGTCGTCCTGCTGAGCAAGGCGGGTGAGACCGCCACCTTCTACGCCCAAGGCGGGATCGCGGTCGTACTGCCGCACGCGCACAACGACGACGGAGACTCGATCGAGTCCCATGTGGCCGACACGCTGGCTGCCGGCGCCGGGTTGTGCGACCCCGAAGCGGTCCGCTCGATCGTGTCCGACGGCTACCGTGCGGTCACCGAATTGGTTTCCTGGGGAGCGCATTTCGACGAGTCCGAGCCGGGACGCTGGGCACTCACGCGGGAAGGCGGGCACAGCAGGCGTCGCATCATCCATTCGGGTGGGGACGCAACCGGCGCCGAGGTGCAGCGCGCACTGAACTACGCGGCGGAGAACCTGGACATTCGCCGCAACCATGTCGCACTGGACCTGGTCCTCGACGACGGCGCTGTTGCCGGAGTGACGGTTCTCAGCGGTGACGGTCTCGGAGTCGTGTACGCCCCGTCGGTGATCCTCGCGACCGGAGGCCTCGGCCACCTGTACCAGGCCACCACCAACCCCGACGGGTCGACCGGCGACGGTGTGGCGCTGGCGATGTGGGCCGGAGTTGCGGTCAGCGACCTGGAGTTCATCCAGTTCCACCCGACCATGCTGCACACCGGAGACAGTGGGGGACGGCGACCGCTGATCACCGAGGCGCTGCGGGGAGAGGGCGCGACACTCATCGACGCGCACGGCCGCTCGGTCACCTCCGGGGTGCACCCGATGGGCGACCTGGCCCCGCGCGACGTGGTGGCCGCGGCCATCGACGCGCGCCTGGCCCAGACCGGCGACCCATGTGTCTACCTCGACGCCCGCGCAGTTCGGAACCTTCCGAAGCGCTTCCCGACGGTCAACGCCGCCTGCCTGCAGGCCGGAATCGACCCCACCCGGCAGCCGATTCCGGTGGTACCCGGCGCTCACTACAGCTGCGGCGGTGTGGTGACAGACGTGCACGGCCGCACCGACGTCGCCGGGCTGTTCGCGGCGGGAGAGGTGGCGCGTACCGGCATGCACGGCGCCAACCGGCTCGCCTCCAACAGCCTGCTGGAGGGTTTGGTGGTCGGCGGGCGCGCCGGGAACGCCGCGGCCGAGCATGCCGCATCGGCCGGGCCGAGCCGCGTCGTCGAGACGGTCCCTACGATGCGGCCCACACTGCCGAGAGTCGCACTGCAGCAGGCGATGACGCGACACGCGTCCGTGGTCCGCAGCGGCCGGGGATTGCGCGAGCTGGCCGACCGCCTGGACACCGCGACTCCGCGAGAGTTGCGGTCCCGATCGGACTTCGAGGACGCGGCGCTGACGGCGGTCGCCCGTTCGGTCGCCGAGGCGGCGTTGGCGCGCACCGAATCCCGCGGTTGCCACCACCGGTCGGACTTCCCCGACATCGACCCGATGCAGGGATTCAGCACAGCGCGCGGCAGAAATCTCGCGCCTACCGCGGCGGGGTGCATATGACACTTTCCGAGAAGGAATTCGCCGAGGCTCGTGCGGTCGTCGCGCGCGCCCTCGAGGAGGACCTGCGGTACGGACCCGACGTGACCACACTGGCCACCGTCGACGCCGACGCGCGGACCATCGCATCGATGGTGTCCCGCGAGGAGGGCGTCGTCGCCGGCCTGGACTTGGCGCTGCTGGTCCTCGACGAGGTGATCGGCGCCGAAAGTTACTGCGTCAAACACCGTGTCCCGGATGGGACGCGCCTGGGTGCCGGCGACGCGGCGCTCGTGGTGGAGGGGCCGACACGCGGGCTGCTCACCGCCGAGCGCACGATGCTGAATCTGGTGTGCCATCTGTCCGGTGTCGCGACAGCAACGGCGGCGTGGGTGGAGGCGGTGTCGGGAACCAGCGCGAAGATCCGGGACACCCGCAAGACGCTGCCCGGTCTGCGGGCGCTGCAGAAGTACGCGGTGCGGGTCGGCGGTGGCACCAATCACCGTCTGGGGCTGGGAGATGCCGCCCTGATCAAGGACAACCACGTCGCCGCGGCCGGGTCGGTGGTCGCCGCGCTGCGTCAAGTGCGGGCGGCAGCACCGGACCTGCCGTGTGAGGTCGAGGTCGACTCGCTGGAACAACTCGACGATGTCCTGGCCGAGGATGTCGAGCTGGTGCTCCTGGACAACTTCCCGGTCTGGCAGACGCAGATCGCCGTGCAGCGTCGCGACGCGCGCTCCCCGGCGACGAAGTTGGAGTCCTCGGGCGGCCTGGCGTTGCAGAACGCGGCCGACTACGCGGGCACCGGGGTGGACTACCTCGCCGTCGGTGCGCTGACCCATTCGGTGCGGGTGCTGGACCTAGGGTTGGATCTCTAGACCATGGGTGAACCGGCGTCGCGCAACGGCGTGCTCTACCTGTCCCTGGTGGTGGCGGTCCTGGCGCTCGGCGTCGCGGTGTTCGCGGCGGTCCGCACGCTGAACGCCGAGCCCGACTACACCGACGCGCAGCGCACCGACGCCAGGACGGCGATCTGTTCGGCGTTCGACACCGTCCGTACCGCGGTGGCGACCAACACCAACACCGAGCCGCCCGGCGGCTCGGGCGACATCGCCGGCGCGCTGGCCGTCGCGGCGAACGCGCGGATCGCGCTGTTCGACGGTGGGCAGTACCTGCTGGCCCGTCTGGAGCCCGCGACCCCGACCGATCTAGCGGGCGAAGTCCGCAGGTTCGCCAATCAGCTCATGGACATCGGTGCGGCGGCCACGGCCGGTGTGCCCAACACCGATCCGGTGCAGGCCGGCCGGCTGCAGGACGCCGAGGCCGCCAGTACCGCGATCAGCGGCCGCTGCCAGTGACGATCAGGCTGTGGCCGGTCCCCGCCGCAACAGCGCCAGCACCACGGCGGCCGTGGCGAACAGCCCGGAGAACACGCGATTGAGCACCGTCTGCTGCCGCGGTGTGCGCAGCCAGGTCAGCAGCCGCACCGACAGCGCGGTGTAGAAGCCCATCACGACCAGGTCGACGGCGACCATCGTGACTCCGATGGCCAGATATTGCGGCAGGAGCGGTGCGGTGGGCACCACGAACTGCGGCATCACGGCCAGAAAGAACAGCAGGCCTTTCGGGTTCGTGGCGTTCACCAGGAACCCCCGCGACACCAGCGACATGCGGCCTCCGTCAGCGGCCCGGTGCACCTGGGCGTCGAGGTCCAGTGCCGCGCTGCGCCACTGGCGGACCGCCAGGTAGGCCAGGTAGGCCACTCCCAGCCACTTGATGACGGTGAAGGCCAGAATCGAATTCGCCACTGCGGCGCCCAGGCCGACGGCGACGAGCGTCAGCTGCAGCATCAGCCCCACTTCGAGGCCGGCGATGCTCCAGTACCCGCGTTTGACTCCGTGCGTCAGGCCGGTGGCCATCGATTGGACGGCGCCGGCACCCGGCGACACCGCGATCACGATGGCTGCCCCGAAGAACGCCAACCACATCTGCCAGGTCATGTCGATGAGTCTGGCAGGCGCGGTCAAGCAATTTCGGCGACGAACACTCCCGAGCGCTTCGCGACCATCTGGGCCGCCCGCGGCAGGGTCGGGTCCTCGGTCCCGGCGGGCAGCACCCGCGGCCGGACCAGGTGCAGGGTTTTCTTCCCGATCTGGATATCCGCCTCGCCTGCGGCGATCACGTTCTTCACCCAGTTCGTCTTACCGTGGGCCAGCCCGATCGCGAGCACCGTGCCTTTGCGGTACGGCGTGACGATGGTCTCGTAGTCCTTGCCCGACGTCCGTCCACGGTGCTTGATCACGGCGAGCCCGGGCATCCGCTTCGACAGGGGCCGGAGCAGCGGATTGATGTATTTGATCTGCAGCCGCTCGAACCAGGCCGGAAAGATCATGGGCACACCCGGCGCATTGTTCGGGTGGTTGGCTCGGTTGGGCCGACCGGACATGACGCCTCCGATACTGATTTGTGCAGCTCTGGGACAATGGTCAGCGTGAATGTATCGCCCGGCCTCCTGCGGCGCATCGATCTGCGCGGCGCGACCCTGTCGGCGGCGCAGTTGCGGACGGCTCTGCCCCGCGGCGGCGTCGACGTCGACGTCGTCCTACCCAAGGTCCGACCCATCGTCGATGCGGTCGCGGCGCGCGGCGCCGAGGCGGCACTCGACTACGGTGCCTCGTTCGACGGTGTCCGGCCCGACCAGGTGCGCGTTCCCGCTGAGCTGTTGACCGCGGCACTCGCCGAACTCGATCCCGCCATCCGCACCGCGTTGGAGGTCGCGATCGAGCGGGCCCGCACCGTGCACGCCGACCAGCGCCGTACCGATACCACCACCACGCTGGCTCCCGGGGCGACCGTGACCGAACGCTGGGTGCCCGTCGAGCGGGTGGGTCTGTACGTACCCGGCGGCAACGCGGTGTACCCGTCGAGCGTGGTGATGAACGTGGTGCCCGCACAGACCGCGGGAGTGGACTCCCTGGTGATCGCGAGCCCACCGCAGGCTTCGAACCCCGCACACCTGCGCGGCCTGCCACACCCGACCATCCTCGCCGCGGCCGCGCTGCTCGGTGTCACCGAGGTGTGGGCGGTCGGCGGCGCGCAGGCCGTTGCTCTGCTGGCCTACGGCGGCACCGACACGGACGGAACCGAGCTCGCGCCCGTCGACATGGTCACCGGCCCCGGCAACATCTATGTCACCGCGGCCAAACGCATCTGCCGTTCGCTGGTCGGTATCGATGCCGAGGCAGGGCCCACGGAGATCGCGATCCTGGCCGACCACACCGCCGACCCGGTGCACGTCGTCGCCGACCTCATCAGCCAGGCCGAGCACGACGAGATGGCGGCCAGCGTGCTCGTCACCGACAGCACCGACCTGGCCGACGCCACCGACCGCGAACTGGCCGTGCAACTGGAGACGACCGTGCACCGCGAGCGGGTGACCGCCGCACTCAGCGGACAGCAGTCGGCGATCGTGCTCGTCGACGACGTCGACGCCGGCGTGCGCACCGTGAATGCCTATGCCGCCGAGCACCTGGAGATCCAGACCGTGGGCGCTACCGAAGTCGCGCGCCGGATCCGTTCCGCCGGAGCGATTTTCGTCGGACCGTGGTCGCCGGTGAGTCTCGGCGACTACTGCGCGGGATCCAACCACGTGCTGCCCACCGCCGGCTGTGCCCGGCATTCCAGTGGCCTTTCGGTACAGACGTTCCTGCGTGGCATCCACGTGGTGGACTACACCGAGGCTGCGCTGAAAGATGTGTCGGGCTACGTCATCACGTTGGCCAACGCCGAGAATCTGCCCAGCCACGGCGAAGCGGTACGCCGGAGGTTCGAGTCATGACTCCGGGCGACAGGATCACTCTCGACGATCTTCCGCTGCGCGACGACCTGCGCGGCAAATCGCCCTACGGTGCACCGCAATTGGACGTGCCGGTGCGGCTGAACACCAACGAGAACCCGCACCCGCCCACGCAGGCCCTGATCGACGACGTCGCCGAGTCGGTCCGTGCGGTGGCGGGGGAGCTGCACCGCTACCCCGACCGCGACGCAGTGGACCTGCGCACCGACCTCGCCGCATATCTGACGGCGCAGACCGGAGATCGTGTCGGCGTCGAGAACGTGTGGGCCGCCAACGGATCCAACGAGGTTCTGCAGCAACTGCTGCAGGCCTTCGGTGGCCCGGGCCGTAGCGCGATCGGCTTCGTGCCGTCGTACTCGATGCATCCGATCATCTCCGACGGCACCCAGACGCGCTGGCTGGTAGCGCATCGTGCCGACGACTTCAGCCTTGACGCCGGGGCTGCCGCCTCGGCGATCAAGGAGCACAACCCGGACATCGTGTTCGTCACGAGCCCGAACAACCCGTCGGGGCAGAGCGTCTCGATCGATGACCTGCGGCTGCTGCTCGACACTCTGTCGTTGCAGGAAGGCGGCATCATGATCGTCGACGAAGCCTACGGCGAGTTCTCGTCGCAACCGAGCGCCATCGGTCTGATCGACAGCTATCCGACCAAGCTCGTCGTCAGCCGCACCATGAGCAAGGCCTTCGCGTTCGCCGGCGGCCGGTTGGGTTACCTCGTCGCAGCCCCCGCCGTGATCGACGCGATGCTGCTGGTGCGCCTTCCGTACCACCTGTCGTCGGTCACCCAGGCGGCCGCCCGAGCCGCGCTGCGGCACGCCGATGACACCCTCGGCAGTGTGGCCACGCTGATCGCCGAACGCGAGCGGGTGTCAGAGGCGTTGACAGGTATGGGATTCCGGGTGATACCCAGTGATTCCAACTTCGTGCTGTTCGGCGAGTTTGCCGACGCGCCCGCCACCTGGCAGCGCTACCTGGATGACGGTGTGCTGATCCGCGACGTCGGAATCCCCGGCTATCTGCGCACCACCATCGGCCTTGCCGACGAAAACGACGCGCTGCTGGCTGCCAGCGCCCGGATAGGAGCACCGTGACTCAACCCGATCCCACCCCGACGCGCCCTTCGCGGCGTGCCAAGGTTGAGCGCAAGACCAAGGAATCCGACATCGTCGTCGAGCTCGACCTCGACGGCACCGGGCAGGTCAGCGTCGAGACGGGCGTCCCGTTCTTCGACCACATGCTCACCTCGCTCGGTAGCCATGCCAGCTTCGACCTGACGGTGAAGGCGATGGGCGACATCGAGATCGAAGGCCACCACACCATCGAGGACACGGCGATCGTGCTGGGCCAGGCGCTCTCGCAGGCGCTCGGTGACAAGAAGGGCATCCGCCGCTTCGGCGATGCGTTCATCCCGATGGACGAATGCCTGGCGCACGCCGCCGTGGACGTGTCGGGACGCCCGTATTTCGTGCACACCGGTGAGCCCGACTACATGGTGCAGTTCACGATCGCCGGGTCCGCGGCGCCGTATCACACCGTCGTCAACCGGCACGTCTTCGAGTCGCTGGCCTACAACGCGCGGATCGCCCTGCACGTTCGCACGCTGTACGGGCGCGACCCGCACCACATCACCGAGGCCGAATACAAGGCCGTCGCACGTGCACTGCGCCAGGCCGTCGAGTACGACCCGCGCGTCACCGGCGTGCCGTCCACCAAAGGCACTTTGTGACAAAGAAACTCGTTGTGCTGGACTACGGCTCAGGCAATCTGCGCTCGGCGCAGCGCGCGTTGGAGCGGGTGGGTGCAGAGGTCGAGGTGACCGCCGACCCGGCTGCGGCGGCCAACGCCGACGGCCTCGTCGTCCCCGGGGTCGGGGCGTTCGAGTCGTGCATGTCGGGGCTGCGCGACATCGGCGGCGAGAAGATCATCGCCGAGCGGCTCGCCGCCGGGCGGCCGGTACTGGGGGTGTGCGTCGGCATGCAGATCCTGTTCACCCGCGGCGTCGAGTTCGGGGTGGAGTCCTCGGGGTGCGCGCAGTGGCCGGGCTCGGTCGTGCGGCTGGATGCGCCGGTGATCCCGCACATGGGCTGGAATGTGGTCGACGCGCCCGCGGACAGCGTGCTGTTCCGTGGCATGGACGCCGACACCCGTTTCTACTTCGTGCACTCCTACGCCGCCCAGCAGTGGGAGGGCGACCCGGATGCGCGGTTGACCTGGGCCACCCACCACGTGCCGTTCCTGGCCGCGGTCGAGGACGGCGCACTGGCGGCCACCCAGTTCCACCCGGAGAAGAGCGGTGACGCCGGCGCCGAATTACTGTCGAACTGGGTCGGGGCGCTAAATTGACCCGCGTGAATTCCGTGGAGCCCGCTGTGAAGCTGATCCTGCTGCCCGCCGTCGACGTGGTCGAGGGCCGGGCGGTGCGCCTGGTACAGGGTCAGGCAGGCAGCGAGACGGAGTACGGCTCGGCGCTCGACGCGGCGATGACCTGGCAGCGTGACGGTGCCGAGTGGATTCACCTGGTCGACCTGGATGCCGCATTCGGGCGGGGATCGAACCGTGAACTGCTCGCCGAGGTCGTCGGCAAACTCGACGTCGCCGTCGAGCTGTCCGGCGGAATCCGCGACGACGACTCGCTGGCCGCCGCCCTGGCCACCGGCTGCGCAAGGGTGAACCTCGGCACCGCCGCGCTGGAGAACCCGCAGTGGTGCGCGAAAGTGGTGGCCGAGCACGGCGACAAGGTCGCGGTCGGCCTCGACGTGAAGATCGAGGACGGGCAGTACCGACTCCGGGGCCGTGGCTGGGAGACCGACGGCGGCGACCTGTGGACCGTACTGGAACGCCTTGACGGCGAGGGTTGCTCGCGGTTCGTGGTCACCGATGTCACCAAGGACGGCACGCTGAACGGACCCAATCTGGAGTTGCTGACCCAGGTCTGTGAACGGACCGACGCACCGGTGATCGCCTCAGGCGGAGTGTCGAGTCTCGATGACCTGCGCGCGATCGCCACGTTGACCCACCAGGGCGTCGAGGGCGCGATCGTCGGAAAGGCTTTGTACGCGGGACGTTTCACGTTGCCGCAGGCGCTCGCCGCGGTCAGCCCGTGACGGTCGACGCCCAGCAACTCGGGGAGCTGCTCACCACCGCCGCCGGTGTGCTCGACGCCGCGTCAGGACAGTTCATCGCCGGCCACCGCGCCGACTCCGCCGTCGCGAAGAAGGGGAACGACTTCGCGACAGAAGTGGACCTGGCCATCGAGCGCCGGGTGGTGGCCGAGCTGACGAAACTGACCGGAATCGGGGTGCACGGTGAGGAATTCGGTGGGGAACCCATCGAATCCGAGCTGGTGTGGGTGCTCGACCCGATCGACGGCACATTCAACTACGCGGCAGGGCTGCCGATGGCTGCCATCCTGCTGAGCCTGCTCGCCGATGGTCAGCCGGTCCTCGGATTGACCTGGCTCCCCTTCATGTCGCAGCGCTACACGTCGATCGTCGACGGTCCCGTGCTGTGCAACGGCGAGGTGCTCGACACGCTCACGACCGGGACGCTGGCGGAATCCATGGTCGGCGTCGGCACGTTCAACATCGACTCCCGCGGGCGCTATCCCGGCCGCTTCCGGGCGGCCGTGTTGGAGAGTCTCAGCCGGGAATGCTCACGGATGCGCATGCACGGTTCGACCGGTATCGACTTCGCGTACGTGGCCGCCGGAATCTTGGGCGGGGCAATAAGTTTCGGGCACCATATCTGGGATCACGCCGCGGGGGTGGCCCTGGTGCGGGCGGCAGGCGGTGTCGTCACCGACCTGGCCGGGGAGCCGTGGACGGCCGAGTCGCCGTCGGCGCTGGCCGCGGCGCCCGGAGTGCACGACGCGATCCTGGAGATCGTGCGTTCCGTCGGTGATCCGAAGGACTTTCTGTGACAACGGCCTCCGACGTCGCAACGCGGGTGATTCCCTGCCTGGATGTCGACGACGGCCGGGTGGTCAAGGGTGTCAACTTCGCGAACCTGCGCGACGCGGGTGATCCCGTGGAGTTGGCCTCGGTATACGACGCGGCCGGTGCCGACGAGCTGACCTTCCTGGACGTGACGGCCTCGTCGGCGGGCCGAACCACGATGCTGGAGGCGGTGCGGCGCACTGCCGAGCAGGTGTTCATCCCGCTGACAGTCGGTGGCGGTGTGCGCTCGGTGGCTGATGTGGATGTGCTGTTGCGCGCCGGTGCGGACAAGGTGTCGGTGAACACCGCGGCCATCGCCCGGCCCGAGCTGCTCTCGGAACTGTCGCGCCAGTTCGGGTCGCAGTGCATCGTGCTGTCCGTCGATGCGCGCACCGTGCCGGAGGGGTCGCAGCCCACTCCGTCGGGCTGGGAGGTCACCACCCACGGCGGGCGGCGCGGCACCGGCATCGATGCGGTCGAGTGGGCTGTGCGCGGCGCGGAGCTCGGCGTCGGCGAGATCCTGCTCAACTCGATGGACGCCGACGGCACCAAGACCGGTTTCGATCTGAAGATGCTGCGCGCGGTACGCGGGGCGGTGACAGTGCCGGTGATCGCGAGCGGCGGCGCGGGCGCGGTGGAACATTTCGCCCCCGCGGTTGTTGCAGGAGCCGACGCCGTACTCGCCGCCAGCGTCTTCCACTTCGGGGACCTGACCATCGGCCAGGTGAAGGCGGCCATGGCAGCGGAAGGGATCGTGGTGAGGTGAGCGAGCTGGATCCGGCGATCTCGTCGCGGCTCAAGCGCGACGCCAACGGGCTGTTCAGCGCCGTGGTGCAGGAGCGCGCCACCGGCCACGTGCTGATGGTGGCGTGGATGGACGATGCCGCCCTCGCCCGCACGCTGGAAACCCGTGAGGCGACCTACTTTTCGCGGTCTCGGGGTGCGCAGTGGATCAAGGGTGCGACCTCGGGGCACACCCAGCACGTCCACTCGGTGCGGCTGGATTGCGACGGCGACACGGTGCTGCTCGAGGTGGACCAGGTCGGCGGCGCATGCCACACCGGCGACCACACGTGTTTCGACGCCGACCTGTTGCTGGGACCCAGCTGACGCCGAGCGGGCCTAGATGATGCGCGTGCCTTTTGCCCGAGCGGTCCAGCGTCCTTCGTCGTAACCCACGTTCACCGGGTGCGCGAACGCCGCCGACACCGTGTCGGTGGTGATGGTCTCCCGGGCCGGCCCGCAGGCCACGGTGCGTCCCTCGGAGATCAGCAGGGCGTGTGTGGTCGTCATCGGTAGCTCTTCGAGATGGTGTGTGACGAGGATCGACGCCACCTCCGGATGGGTCTGATCCAGCGAGTCGATGGTCTCCAGCAGTTGTTCGCGCGCAGCGACATCCAGACCCGTCGACGGCTCGTCGAGCAGCAGCAGACGCGGCTCGGGGATCAGCGCCCGCGCGATCAGGGTGCGGCCCCGTTCGCCTTGAGACAGCGTCGGCCAGACATCGTCGGCCTTGCGGGACAGGCCCACCGCCGCGATCATCGCGTCGGCCCGGTCGGCTTCGTCGGCGCTGGCCGTCCATCGCATCGGCGTGTCGTTGGTGGCGGTGATCCCGGTCAGGACCACCTCCCGCACCGTCAGCGAATACTGCAGCTGATGGCGGGGATTCACATGGCCGATGTAGTGCCGCAGCTGGGACAGGTCGACGCGGCCCATCAGGTTCCCGAGTATGCGCACGGTGCCCGACGTCGGGAACATGATCGCCGCACAGAAGCCGAGCAGGGTGCTCTTGCCCGCCCCGTTGGGGCCCAGCAACGCCCAATGCTCGCCCTGCTGCACGGTGAGCGAGATCCCGTCGATGATCTGCTTGCCGTTGCGGCGGAACGTCACGTCGGCGAGCTCGAGAACGGCCGTCATGAGCGTTGGCGCAGCACCTCGAGGGCCTTGTCGGCGTGGGTGTCCATGCTGAACTCGCTGGCGATGACCTCCAGCACGGTGCGGTCGGTGTCGATGACGAACGTGGTGCGCTTCACCGGCATGAACTTGCCGAGCAGCCCGCGTTTGACGCCGAACTGGGTCGCCACCACACCTTCGGTGTCCGACAGCAGGGGGTAGTCGAATTTCTGCTGGTCAGCGAACTTGGCCTGCTTGTCCACCGAGTCTGCGCTGATCCCCACCCGGTTGGCGCCGACTGCCTGGAATTCGGCGGCCAGGTCGCGGAAGTGACATGCCTCTTTGGTGCAGCCGGGCGTCATCGCCGCCGGGTAGAAGAACAGCACGATGGGCCCGCCGGCGAGCAGCTCGGTGAGTGTCCGCGTCGTCCCCGTCTGGTCCGGTAATTCGAACTCCGCCACCTGATCGCCACGATTCATGGTTCTCACGGTACTTCTGGGAGGATTGCCGCGTGCAGACGACCGCCAACCTGGCCGATGGCTCTTCGCGCAAGCGTTCATCGCTGGCCGCGACGACGTCGCGTGAGGACTTCCGGGCACTGGCCGCCGAGCACCGCGTGGTCCCGGTGACCCGCAAGGTGCTCGCGGACAGCGAGACGCCGTTGTCGGCGTATCGCAAGCTCGCGGCCAACCGTCCCGGAACGTTTCTCCTGGAATCCGCGGAGAACGGACGCTCGTGGTCGCGCTGGTCGTTCATCGGAGCGGGTTCCCCGTCGGCGCTCACGGTGCGCGACGGCGAGGCGGTATGGCTCGGCGTCATCCCGCAGGACGCGCCTGCCGGCGGCGATCCCCTGACGGCGCTTCGGGCCACCGTGACGCTGCTGGAGACCGCCGCGCTTCCCGGTCTGCCGCCGCTGTCGTCGGGCCTGGTCGGATTCTTCGCCTACGACATGGTGCGCAGGCTGGAGCGGTTGCCCGAACTGACCGTCGACGACCTCGGGCTGCCCGACATGATGCTGCTGTTGGCCACCGACATTGCTGCGGTGGACCACCATGAGGGCACGATCACGCTGATCGCGAACGCGGTCAACTGGAACGGCACCGACGAGCGTGTGGACGCGGCGTACGACGACGCCGTGGCGCGGCTCGACGTGATGACCGCCGCGTTGGCCGAACCACTCACCTCGACCGTCGCGACGTTCAGCAGACCCGCGCCGCTGCACCGCGCCCAGCGCACGGTCGAGGAGTACACCGCCATCGTCGACAAATTGGTCGGTGACATCGAAGCCGGCGAGGCGTTTCAGGTGGTGCCCTCCCAGCGCTTCGAGATGGACACCGACGCCGATCCTCTCGATGTGTACCGGATGCTGCGGGTGACCAACCCGAGTCCGTACATGTATCTGTTCAATGTGCCGAACGACGATGGGGGACTGGACTTTACGGTCGTCGGCTCCAGCCCGGAGGCGTTGGTCACCGTCAAGGACCGGCGCGCGACGACGCACCCGATCGCGGGCACCCGCTGGCGTGGGGACACCGAGGAGGAGGACGTCCTGCTGGAGAAGGAACTCCTGTCGGACGAGAAGGAACGCGCCGAGCACCTGATGCTGGTCGATCTCGGCCGCAACGATCTGGGGCGGGTCTGCCAGCCGGGCACCGTGAAGGTCGAGGACTACAGCCACATCGAGCGCTACAGCCACGTCATGCACCTGGTGTCCACGGTCACCGGACTGTTGGCGGATGACAAGACCGCGCTGGATGCGGTGACGGCGTGTTTTCCCGCCGGGACGCTGTCGGGGGCACCGAAGGTGCGTGCGATGGAACTGATCGAGGAGGTCGAACTGACACGCCGCGGGCTCTACGGCGGCGTGCTTGGTTACCTCGATTTCGCCGGCAACGCCGACTTCGCCATCGCGATCCGCACTGCCCTGATGCGGCGTGGCACCGCGTACGTGCAGGCCGGTGGTGGTGTTGTCGCCGACTCCAACGGTCCGTACGAATACAACGAGTCCGCCAACAAGGCGCGGGCCGTGCTGGCCGCGATCGCCGCGGCCGAGACGCTGAGCGAACCGTGATCCGGGCCGCGCAGCTGTTGCTGGTGCTCGCCGCGGTCGGCCTGTGGGGGGCGTCGCGACTCACCTGGGTGCAGATCAGCTCCTTCGACGGTCTGGGGCAGCCCCGCACCGCGGACCTGTCCGGATCGACGTGGTCGACGGCGCTGATTCCGCTGGCCCTGCTGGTGCTCGCCGCGGCGGTGGCGGCGCTCGCCGTCCGGGGCTGGCCGTTGCGCATCCTGGCGGTGCTGGTGGCGGCGGCCAGCGCAGGAATGGCGTACCTGGCCATCAGCCTGTGGGTGGTCGTCGACGTCGCGGTGCGGGCTGCGCGCCTCGCGGACGTGCCGGTGGCCGATCTGCTGGGCACGCAGCGGCACTACGTCGGTGCCAGCGTGGCCTTGGTCGCCGCCGCGTTCTCGCTGTGTGGTGCCGTGCTCCTGATGCGCTCTGCGGCCCGCAAGGGTGCCGAGACCGCGCGCTACAGCCGCGCTCCGGTGGTGGAGACGGAGTCCACGGCGATGTCCGAGCGAATGATCTGGGATGCGCTCGATGAGGGGCTGGACCCGACCAACCCGGACAACAAGGGGCGGTGACCAAGCATGGCTCGGTGGCGACTACCCTTCGTTAGAGATCAAACGGCCGTCAGGGGAAGGGAAACCACGCCTATGGGTTCGGCGACCGTACTCGACTCCATTCTCGAGGGAGTCCGTGCTGACGTTGCCGCACGCGAGGCCGCTGTCAGCCTCACCGAGGTCAAAGAAAAGGCCAAGCGCGCGGCGCCGCCGATCGACGTGATGGCCGCGCTGCGGACGCCCGGTATCGCGGTGATCGCCGAGGTCAAGCGCGCCAGCCCGTCACGCGGCGAGTTGGCCTCGATCGCCGATCCCGCCGAACTCGCTCGCGCCTACGAAAGCGGCGGCGCCCGCGTGATCAGCGTGTTGACCGAGCAGCGCCGCTTCCACGGCTCTCTCGCCGACCTGGACGCGGTACGGGCCGCGGTGTCGATCCCGGTGCTGCGCAAAGACTTCATCGTTCGGCCGTACCAGATCCACGAGGCGCGCGCGCACGGTGCCGACATGCTGCTGCTGATCGTGGCGGCCTTGGAGCAGCCGGCCCTCGAGTCGCTGCTGGAGCGCACCGAATCCCTGGGCATGACCGCCCTGGTCGAGGTGCACACCGAGGAGGAGGCCGACCGCGCGTTGCAGGCCGGAGCGTCGGTGATCGGTGTCAATGCACGTGACCTCAAGACCCTCGAGGTCGACCGTGACTGCTTCGCCAGGATCGCGCCGGGGCTGCCGAGCAAGGTGATCCGGATCGCGGAATCCGGCGTGCGCGGGACCGCGGATCTGCTGGCTTACGCCGGAGCAGGTGCCGACGGCGTCCTCGTCGGTGAAGGCCTGGTCACCAGCGGTGATCCGCGCAGCGCGGTTGCCGACCTCGTCACCGCGGGTACTCACCCGTCATGTCCGAAACCTGCACGCTAAGTGGTTGATTTCGCCGGTCCAGATCTGCCGCGCGCCAGCGCCGCGGTGGCCGAACCCACGTCCCACGACCCTGATGCACGCGGCCACTTCGGCGCCTACGGCGGACGGTTGGTCCCCGAGGCGCTGATGGCCGTCATCGAAGAGGTGACCGCTGCCTACGAGAAGGCTCGCAGCGATCAGACGTTCCTCGATGAGCTGGACCGCCTGCAACGGCACTACACCGGCCGGCCGTCCCCGCTCTACGAGGCGGAACGGCTCAGCGAGCACGCCGGCGGCGCCCGGATCTTCCTGAAGCGAGAAGACCTCAACCACACCGGTTCCCACAAGATCAACAACGTGCTCGGCCAGGCCCTGCTCGCGAAGAAGATGGGCAAGACCCGCGTCATCGCGGAAACCGGCGCCGGTCAGCACGGCGTCGCGTCGGCGACGGCCTGCGCGCTGCTCGGTCTGGAGTGCGTGATCTACATGGGCGCTGTCGACACGGCCCGCCAGGCGCTCAACGTGGCACGGATGCGGCTGCTGGGTGCGTCGGTGGTGTCGGTCGAGTCAGGCTCGAAGACGTTGAAAGACGCCATCAACGAGACCTTCCGCGACTGGGTCAGCAACGCCGATGACACCTACTACTGCTTCGGTACGGCCGCGGGCCCGCACCCGTTCCCGCTCATGGTGCGTGACTTCCAGCGCGTCATCGGTATGGAGGCCCGGGCACAGATCCTCGATCAGGCGGGACGACTGCCGGACGCCGTTGTCGCGTGCGTCGGCGGCGGGTCCAATGCGATCGGGATCTTCCACGCCTTCATCGACGACCCGGGCGTCGGTCTGGTGGGCTATGAGGCGGCAGGCGACGGCGTCGAAACCGGCCGGCACGCCGCGACATTCACCGGTGGATCACCGGGCGCTTTTCAGGGTTCGTTCTCCTACCTGTTGCAGGACGAGGACGGTCAGACGATCGAATCCCATTCCATCTCGGCAGGTTTGGACTATCCCGGAGTCGGCCCCGAACACGCGCTGCTCAAGGACGTGGGTCGCGCCCGCTACCTTCCGATCACCGACACCGAGGCGATGGACGCGCTGTCCCTGCTGAGCCGCACCGAGGGCATCATCCCCGCCATCGAGTCGGCGCACGCGGTGGCGGGTGCTCTCAAGCTCGGGCCGGAGCTCGGGGCGGGTTCGATCATCGTGGTGAATCTGTCCGGCCGCGGTGACAAGGATGTCGAGACGGCGGCCAAGTGGTTCGGTCTGCTGGAGGACAAGACGCCGTGAGTCGGCTTGCTGGACTGTTCGAATCGTGTCGCGCCGAGGGTCGTTCGGCGTTGATCGGCTATCTACCGACGGGCTTTCCCGATGTGGAGACGTCGATCGAGGCGATGGTCGCGCTGGTCGAGGCCGGCTGTGACATCGTCGAGGTCGGGGTGGCGTACTCGGATCCCGGGATGGACGGGCCCACAATCGCAGCAGCCACCGAGGTTGCTCTCAGTGGCGGTGTTCGCGTGAACGACACGTTCCGCGCTGTCGAGGCCATCAGCAACGCCGGCGGCAGTGCCGTTGTCATGACGTACTGGAATCCGGTGTTGCGCAGGGGTATTGACAGCTTCTCCCGCGATCTGGCTTCGGCGGGTGGGCTTGGCCTGATCACGCCTGACCTGATTCCCGACGAAGCAGACGAGTGGATGGCGGCGTCGGACGCTCACGACCTGGATCGGATCTTCCTGGTCGCGCCGTCGTCGACTCCGGAACGTCTCGCCGAGACGGTGAGCGCTTCACGCGGGTTCGTCTACGCCGCCTCCACAATGGGCGTGACCGGTGCTCGCGACGTGGTGTCGAACGCTGCTCCCGAACTGGTCAGCCGCGTCAAGGCTGTCTCAGATATTCCGGTCGGGGTCGGCCTCGGTGTCCGGTCAGGGGAGCAGGCAGCCGAGATCGGCGCATACGCCGATGGCGTGATCGTCGGTTCCGCGCTGGTGTCCGCTCTGCAGACGGGTATCCCGGCGCTCCGCTCGCTGACCGAAGAGCTTGCTGGCGGTGTTCGGCAGAGGATTACTGCGTGACGACGACGGTTCTGGCGTACATCCCGAGTCCGCCGCAGGGCGTCTGGTTCCTTGGCCCGTTCCCACTGCGTGCGTACGCGCTGTTCATCATCGTGGGCATCGTCTCCGCACTGGTGATCGGTGACCGCCGATGGGTGGCCAGGGGCGGCGAGCCCGGCGTCATCTACGACATCGCACTGTGGGCTGTCCCGTTCGGACTGGTCGGCGGCCGCGTCTATCACGTGATGACCGATTGGCGCACCTACTTCGGCGAGGACGGGGCGGGGTTCGGCGCCGCACTGCGCATCTGGGACGGCGGCCTCGGTATCTGGGGCGCCGTGACGCTGGGTGGTATCGGCGCCTGGGTGGCGTGTCGACGGCGGGGGATACCGCTGCCCGCGTTCGGCGACGCGATCGCGCCCGGGATCATCCTGGCGCAGGCGATCGGCAGGCTCGGCAACTACTTCAATCAAGAGCTGTTCGGTCGTGAGACCACGCTGCCGTGGGGCCTGGAGATCTATGAGCGGGTGAATTCCGCCGGTCAGCTCGACATGTTGAACGGTGTGTCGACCGGACGCTTGGCACTCGAGTACGCGGTCCACCCGACGTTCCTCTACGAGCTGCTGTGGAATCTGCTGGTTTTCGCGGTTCTCATCATCGTCGATCGGCGGTTCAAGATCGGGCACGGACGGTTGTTCGCGCTCTATGTGGCGGGCTACTGCCTCGGTCGCTTCTGGATCGAGCTGATGCGCAGCGACACGGCGACCCTGCTGGCCGGCATTCGGATAAACACCTTCACCGCGACCTTCGTGTTCATCGGTGCCGTCGTCTACATCATGGCTGCGCCGAAGGGCCGCGAGGATCCCGCGACCCTGCGCGGGAACGTGGACGACGAATCGCGCGTCGAGGAGTTCGCGGTCGCAGCGGCTGCCGCGGCGACCGGGGTGGCTGCGGCGGCGAAAGTGGCCGATCAAGACGAGGCGAAGGCCAGCGACGACGCCGAAGATGCGGCCGAGGAGGCGGACGAGCCGGAGGCGGCTGCCGACGAATCCGACTCGGGCGCGCTCGCCGTCGGCGGTCTCGGCGCGGTGGAGGGCGACGAGGCAGTCGACGCTGCCGACGGCGCATCCACGGTCCATGACGCCGCGGTCGAGGGTGCTGCCGGGGCCGGGGCGTTGGCTTCGCAACTCGGCGTGTCTGACGGTGCAGAAGCCGAGCAGGATGCCGTGAGCGCTTCCGACGAGGAATCGGTGAGTCCGCCGCTGCCCGATGAGGCCGGAGGTCTCGGGAGCGTCGAGGGCGACGAAGCGTCGGAGGCGGCAGCAGGTGCGGCTGCAGCGCGTGACGTCATGTCGACTGACGTAGAGGCCCCTGAGGCTGAGTCTGAGGGTCTGGGTTCGGTAGATGGTGATGAGGCTGCTGCTGCGGTGGGCGACGCTGCGGTGGTTCATGAGTCTGCGGTCGAGGGTGAGGCTGAGGCCGAGGAGTTGGTGGCCGACGTCGAGGCCGAGGCCGACGCCGGGGCCGAGCCTGATGCCGATGCCGAGGCCGAAACCGAGGCTGATGCCGAGGCTGATGTGGCGCCTGAGTCTGAGGGTCTGGGTTCGGTAGATGGTGGTGAGGTTGCTGCGGCGGTGGGCGACGCTGCGGTGGTTCATGAGTCTGCGGTCGAGGGTGAGGCTGAGGCTGAGGAGTTGGTGGCTGACGTCGAAGCCGAGGCTGACGCCGGTGCTGATGCCGAGTCTGAGTCTGAGGGTCTGGGTTCGGTGGATGGTGGTGAGGCTGCTGCGGCGGTAGGCGACGCCGCGGTGGTTCATGAGTCGGCGGTTGAGGGTGAGTCTGACGCTGAGCAGTTGGTGGCCGACGTCGAGGCCGAAGCTGACGCCGATGCCGATGTGACGCCCGAGTCTGTGGGCTTGGGTTCGGTGGAGGCTGATGACGCTGCTGCGGTCGACGGTGAGGCTGAGGCCGAGGAGTTGGTGGCCGACGTCGAGGCCGAGGCTGACGCCGATGCCGATGCCGATGCCGAGCCTGAATCTGAGGGTCTGGGTTCGTTGGATAGTGATGAGGTTGCTGCGGCTGTCGGCGACGCTGCGGTGGTTCATGAGTCTGCGGTCGAGGGTGAGGCTGGCGCCGAGGAGTTGGTCGCTGACGTCGAGGCCGAGGCTGACGCCGATGCCGATGCCGATGCCGAGGAGTTGGTGACCGACGCCGAGGCTGACGCTGACGCCGATGCCGATGTGGCGCCTGAGTCCGAGGGTCTGGGTTCGGTGGATGGTGATGAGGCTGCTGCGGCGGTGGGCGACGCTGCGGTGGTTCATGAGTCTGTGGTCGAGGGCGAGGCTGACGCCGAGCAGTTGGTGGCCGACGTCGAAGCCGAGGCCGACACCGACACTGATGCCGACACCGACGGAGAATCCGACGAGAAGGCTGCTGCCGAGGGGACGGACGCCGCCGAGGCACTGACTGCTGACAGCGTCACCGAGAGCCCCTCCGACGACCGTGCCGAAGAGGTCGTGCCGAAGTCCACGGCCTGGGCCGCCACTGCTGGCGCCGACGCCGAAACATCGCGTGGCCAGCGAGCTTTGGAGGCTGCCGACCGTGTCCGTCAGTGGGTTCGTCGGCGCCGCAATCGCTGACGCGTGTCACCGGCGGTCTCGCTGCGCCGACGTTGCGGATCCCGGCGTCAAAGGCCGTAATTCCGGGTACAGACGCGGTAGCGTCAGGCAACGACCACGGTGTGGCGACGGGAGACAACCATGAAGCGCTGCATCGTCGGTGCATCGGCCGCCGCTCTGCTGATGTCCGCAGGGCTGACCATCGCCGCGCCGACGGCCAGCGCGGGCTGTCTCTACGGCGGGCCCTTCATCAGCAAATGCGACGGTCCTGTGCGGCCGGACGGCACCTGGCAGCGTTGTGTGGGGATCGCCAGCCTGGTTCCCAGTGGCTTCAGCACACACCTGGTGCCCGTGAAGCGCTGCGATCCGATGGGTCCGGGTCAGCCGGCGTGGGATCTGGCGTTCGCCGACCCGCCTGTCCACATCGCCGACTGACGCCGTCACCCTTCAGGGCACCGACCGGTTCTGGCATGCTGGTGGCCATGACCGAACCCCCGTTCCGCGGTGATGAGGGCACAAACTCGACGCCTCCGCCGTCTCAACCGGGTTATGTCCCACCAGGACCCCAGTACTCGCCCCCACCTGGCCAGTACCAGCCGCTGCCCGGCCAGTACCCGCCTCCTCCCGGCCCGTACCCGACCGCATACATGGATCCCGCCGCGCCTTGGGGCAGGCATCCGGTCACGGGTGAACCCTTCTCGGACAAGTCGAAGGTGGTCGCGGGACTGCTACAGCTGCTCGGACTGTTCGGGCTCGTCGGCATCGGGCGGATCTACCTCGGCGACACCAAGCTGGGGATCATCCAGCTCGTTGTCGGGTTGCTCACCTGCGGCATCGGCGCCATCGTCTGGGGGATCATCGACGCGGTGCTGATCCTCACCGACAAGGTGCGTGACCCGCAGGGCCGTCCGCTGCGCGATGGCACCTAGCGCCACGCTCGGCAACCGTCAGCGGCTCGTCGTCGGCCTCGGTACCGGCGCGGTGTTCGTCGGTGCCCTGGCCTACATCGGCATCGGCAACCCGCACAGCTCTGGGTTCCTGTTCCCGGCGTGCCCGTTCCACGAGCTCACCGGCTGGTACTGCCCGGCGTGCGGAGGGCTGCGCATGACCCACGACGTACTCCACGGCGACCTCGCCGCCGCGTTCGTCGACAACGCGTTCGTCCTCATCGGATTGCCGCTGCTGCTGGCGTGGGTGCTGGTCCGGCGTCGGCAGGGCAGGACGGCGCTGACGGTTCCCGTCTACGCGGTGATCCTCAGCGCCGTCGTGGCGTGGACGGTGATCCGCAATCTTCCTGGATTCCCGCTGGTCCCGACCGTTCTCGACGGGTAGCCCAACACCTGCGCTGATACACTCGGCCAACGGGCCGACGCAGTCCCTGAACACGACATTCAGGACTGCGGAGGCCTATGTCCATGCTCTACTCGGCGTTGCCCGAAGCCCAAGGCCTGTACGACCCGGCCAACGAGGCGGATTCCTGCGGCGTCGCCATGGTGACCGACATCCAGGGGCGGCGCTCCCATTCGATCGTCACCGACGGTCTGACCGCCCTCGAGCACCTCGAACACCGCGGGGCCGCGGGCGCGGAACCCAACAGCGGTGACGGGGCGGGGATCCTGATCCAGCTGCCCGTCGAATTGCTGCGCGACGTCGTCGACTTCGACCTCCCGGCGGCCGCCGCTGAAGGACTCAATACCTTCGCCGCGGGCATCTGTTACCTCCCGCAGGATCTCGAGGCTCGCGAAAGCGCCCGCGTCACCGTGGAATCCATCGCCGCAGAAGAGGGCCTCGAGGTGCTCGGCTGGCGTGACGTCCCTGTCGACCCCGAGGGCGCAGCCATCGGGATGACCGCACTGGGGTGCATGCCGCACATGTCCCAGCTCTTCCTCGCCGCGCCCGAGCACAACGGAACCCGACCTGCCGGAATCGATCTCGACCGGCGTGTGTATCCGATGCGCAAACGTGCCGAACGCACCGGCGTCTACTTCCCGTCACTGTCCAGCCGGACGCTGGTCTACAAGGGCATGCTCACGACAATGCAGCTGCCGCAATACTTTCCGGACCTGCGCGACGAGCGCTGCGTCAGTGCGATCGCGATCGTGCACAGTCGCTTCTCCACCAACACCTTTCCGTCCTGGCCGCTGGCACACCCGTTCCGGTTCGTTGCCCACAACGGCGAGATCAACACGGTGCGCGGCAATCGCAACCGCATGCACGCCCGCGAAGCCATGCTGGCCAGTGCGAAGATCCCCGGCGACATCGACAGGCTGTCCCCGATCTGCACACCCGAGGCGTCGGATTCGGCTTCCTTCGACGAAGTGCTCGAGTTGCTGCACCTCGGTGGTCGCAGCCTGCCGCACGCCGTGCTGATGATGATCCCCGAAGCGTGGGAGAACACCACCACCATGGGGGCTGCCGAGCGGGACTTCTGGCAGTTCCATGCCTCGCTGATGGAGCCGTGGGACGGCCCCGCCTGCGTCACCTTCACCGACGGCACGCTCGTCGGAGCTGTGCTGGACCGCAACGGGTTACGTCCGGGACGGTGGTGGCGCACCCTCGATGACCGGATCATCCTCGCCAGCGAGAGTGGTGTCCTGGATGTCGATTCCGCTCAGATCGTCGCCAAGGGCCGCCTGCAGCCCGGCAAGATGTTCCTGATCGACACCGCGGCGGGCCGGATCGTCTCCGACGACGAGATCAAGGAGGAGTTGGCGGCCGCCGAACCGTACGGCGAATGGCTCCATGCCGGCCTGCTCGACCTCAAGACCCTTCCCGACCGCGCCCGGGTTGCGCCCAACCACGAATCGGTGGTCCGTCGGCAGATCAGCTTCGGCTACACCGAAGAAGACCTGCGGATCCTGCTCACTCCGATGGCCGCATCGGGGATGGAACCGCTGGGTTCGATGGGCAGCGACACCCCGGCAGCGGTGCTCTCGCAACGCTCGAAGCTGCTCTACGACTACTTCGTCGAGTTGTTCGCGCAGGTGACCAACCCGCCGCTGGACGCCATCCGCGAAGAGATCGTCACGTCGATGGCCCGTGTGATGGGCCCCGAGCAGAATCTGCTCGAACCCACCGCGGCGTCGTGCCGCCAGATCAAGCTCAGTTATCCGGTCCTGGACAACGACGAACTGAACAAGATCGTCCACATCAACGACGACGGCGAGCAACCGGGTCTTCGTACCGCCGTACTGCGGGCCCTCTACGACGTCGAACGCGGTGGCGAGGGCTTGGCCGAGGCACTCGAGGACCTGCAGTTGCGCGCCTGCGACGCGATCGCCAAAGGCGCGCGCACGCTGGTGATCTCCGACCGCGACTCCGATCACACCAAGGCGCCGATCCCGTCGCTGCTTGCCGTCTCCGCCGTGCACCACCACCTGGTGCGGACCAAGGAGCGCACCACCGTGGCGTTGGTCGTCGAGACCGGCGATGCCCGCGAGGTCCATCACATCGCGCTGCTCATCGGATTCGGAGCCGCTGCCGTCAACCCGTACCTGGCGTTCGAGTCCATCGAGGATCTCATCCGCGAAGGTGAACTGACGGGCATCGAAACTGCCACCGCGGTGCGCAATTACGTCAAGGCGCTCGGTAAGGGCGTCATGAAGGTGATGAGCAAGATGGGGATCTCGACCGTCGCCTCCTATACCGCAGCGCAGGCGTTCGAGGCCGTCGGCATCGACAGGGACGTCATCGACGAGTACTTCACCGGGACCCCGACCCAGCTCGGCGGCATCGGACTGGACGTGATCGCCGAAGAGGTCAAGCTCCGTCACCGCCGCGCCTACCCGGAAAACCCCACCGAACGGGTGCACCGCCGCCTGGAGGTCGGGGGCGAATACGCCTTCCGCCGCGAGGGTGAGCTCCATCTGTTCACTCCGGAAGTGGTTTTCCTGCTCCAGCATTCGACTCGTACCGGGCGCTACCAGGTGTTCGAGCAGTATTCCGAGGAAGTCAACCGGTTGGCCCGCGAGGGTGGGGCGCTGCGCGGGCTGTTCGACTTCAAGAAGGACTTGCGTCCTCCTGTGCCGTTGGACGAGGTCGAGTCCGCCGAGTCGATCGTGACGCGCTTCAACACCGGTGCCATGAGCTACGGCTCCATCTCCGCCGAAGCCCACGAGACGATGGCCATCGCCATGAACGCCCTCGGTGGCCGCTCGAACAGCGGTGAGGGAGGTGAAGATGTCGACCGGCTCTATGACCCGACGCGACGCAGCGCGGTCAAGCAGGTGGCCTCCGGCCGGTTCGGCGTCACCAGCGACTACCTCGTCAACGCCACCGACATCCAGATCAAGATGGCCCAAGGCGCCAAACCCGGTGAGGGCGGTCAACTTCCGGGCTACAAGGTGTACCCCAACATCGCCAAGACCCGGCATTCCACCCCGGGGGTCGGGTTGATCTCACCGCCGCCGCACCACGACATCTACTCGATCGAGGATCTGGCTCAGCTGATCCACGACCTCAAGAATGCGAACGCCGACGCGCGAATCCACGTCAAGCTGGTCAGCTCGGTGGGTGTGGGCACGGTGGCGGCGGGCGTGTCGAAGGCGCACGCCGACGTCGTGCTGATCTCCGGCTACGACGGCGGCACCGGGGCTGCCCCGTTGACCAGCCTCAAGCACGCCGGCGCGCCCTGGGAGATCGGCTTGGCCGACACCCAGCAGACCCTGGTGCTCAACGGTCTGCGGGACCGCATCACCGTGCAGTGCGACGGCGGAATGCGCACCGCCCGCGACGTCATCGTCGCCATGCTGCTCGGTGCCGAGGAGTACGGATTCGCCACTGCGCCTCTGGTCGTCGCGGGATGCATCATGATGCGGGTCTGTCACCTCGACACCTGCCCGGTGGGGGTGGCGACCCAGAATCCCGAGCTGCGGGCGCGTTTCAACGGCAAGCCTGAGTTCGTCGAGAACTTCTTCCGGTTCATCGCCGAGGACATCCGTAAATACCTGGCCGAGCTCGGCTTCCGCAGCATCGACGAGGCCGTCGGGCATGCAGAGGTCCTCGACACCGACATGGGCGTCGCGCACTGGAAGAGCAAGGGCATGGATCTGAGCCCCATCTTCGCGGTGCCCACGGATGCGCACGGCGCGGCGCTGACGCAGCGGCGACGCGTGCGCGCTCAGGACCACGGCCTCGATCAGGCGCTCGACCGCACGCTCATCCAGCTCGCCGAAGGCGCTTTGGAGGACGCGCATCCGGTCCGGCTGGAGCTCCCGGTTCGCAACGTCAACCGGACTGTGGGGACCCTGCTCGGCAGCGAGGTCACCCGGCGCTACGGTGCGCAGGGGTTGCCCGAGGACACCATCCACATCACCCTCACCGGGTCCGCCGGCCAGTCGATCGGCGCCTTCCTGCCGCCGGGCATCACGATTGAACTCATCGGTGATGCCAACGACTATGTGGGCAAAGGGCTTTCCGGCGGCAAGATCATCGTCAAGCCGCCATCTGACGTGCTGTTCCTGCCGGAAGACAATGTCATCGCGGGCAATACGTTGCTCTACGGCGCCACCTCGGGCGAGGTGTACCTGCGCGGCCGGGCGGGGGAGCGGTTCGCCGCCCGCAACTCCGGTGCGCTGGCCGTCGTGGAGGGCGTGGGCGACCATGCCTGCGAGTACATGACGGGTGGCCGGATCGTGGTCCTGGGCAAGGTGGGCCGCAACATGGCCGCCGGAATGTCGGGCGGTATCGCGTTCGTGCTGGGCTTGGACCCGCGGCGGGTGAACACCGCCATGGTGGAACTGCAGCGCCTCGATCCCGAGGACCTGACGTGGCTGCACGGTGTGGTGGCCCAGCACGCCGGCTACACCGGCAGCACTGTCGCGACGTCGTTGCTCTCGGACTGGCCGCGACGCAGTGCGCAGTTCACCAAAGTCATGCCGCTGGACTATCAACGGGTGCTGCAGGCCACCCGGATGGCGAAAGCCGAGGGCCGGGACGTCGACACCGCGATCATGGAGGCAAGCCGTGGCTGACCCGCGTGGATTCCTTGAGGTGGCCAAGGTCGACGCCGCCAAACGTCCGGTCGACGAACGGGTCGGAGACTGGCGTGAGGTGTACGAGCGCCAGAACCCGCACGAGCGTGCCGGCGAAGTCTCTCAGCAGGCGCGTCGATGCATGGACTGCGGAATCCCGTTCTGCCACTCCGGAACTGCGGGCTGTCCGCTGGGTAACCTGATCCCCGAATGGAACGATCTGGTGCGCCGCGGCCGCTGGGATGCGGCCAGTGACCGGCTGCATGCCACCAACAACTTTCCGGAGTTCACCGGACGGTTGTGCCCCGCCCCGTGCGAGACCGCCTGTGTGTTGTCCATCGCCGAGGAGCAGACCGGTGGCAGCGTCACCATCAAGCGCATCGAACAGACCATCGCCGACCAGGCGTGGATGAACGGCATCGTCGAACCCCAGCCTGCCGCCATCTCCACGGGCAAGAAGGTTGCGGTGGTCGGTTCGGGCCCGGCGGGTCTGGCCGCGGCCCAGCAGCTCACGCGCGCCGGCCACGACGTGACGGTCTACGAGCGTGACGACCGCATCGGCGGCTTGATGCGTTACGGCATTCCCGAGTACAAGCTGGAGAAGGCGACGCTCGATCAGCGACTCTCGCAGATGCGGGCCGAAGGGACGCGCTTCGTCACCGACTGCGAGGTCGGTGTGGACCTGTCGGTGGATCAGCTGCGGGCCCAGCACGACGCGGTGGTGCTCGCTGTCGGCGCGTTGCGGGCGCGCGACAACGACGTCGAGGGCCGCCACCTCAACGGCGTGCACCTGGCGATGGATCACCTGGTGCCCGCCAACAAGGAATGCGAGGGTGACGGTCCCAGCCAGGTGACCGCCGAAGGCAAGCACGTGGTGATCATCGGTGGCGGCGACACCGGCGCCGACTGTCTGGGAACCGCGCACCGTCAGGGCGCCGCGTCGGTGACCCAGCTCGACTACAACCCCGAACCGCCCGAGTACCGCGACGAGTCCCGCTCGCCGTGGCCGATGTGGCCGATCGTGTTGCGCACCCGGCTGTCACCGGCCCACGCCGAGGGTGGACACCGGCGCTATGAAGTTGCGGTGCAACGGTTCCTCGGAGACGACCAGGGCAACCTGCGTGCGATGGAGATCGCCGAGGTGAAGGTGGAGCGCGACGCCTCGGGCCGCAGGAGCATCGTGCCGGTCGGTGACTCGTTGGAAATCCCGTGCGACATGGCCCTGCTGGCCATCGGCTTCGAGGGCGTGGAACACATGCCGCTGCTCGGCGAGCTCGGTCTGTCGCTGAGCCGGCGCGGCGCGCTCTCGTGCGGTTCGGACTGGCAGACAGATGCACCCGGAGTGTTCGTCTGCGGGGACGCGCACCGTGGCGCCTCCTTGATCGTGTGGGCGATCGCCGAGGGGCGGAGCGCCGCCCACGCCGTCGACACCTACCTCATGGGCGAATCGGATCTACCCGCGCCGGTCAGGCCCGGCGCGCTCCCGCTGGCCGTCGTCTGAATCGATTAACGACTATGCTCAGGAGCCGTGAATAGACGCGGAAAGATCGTCTGTACGCTCGGTCCGGCTACCGCCTCGGAGGAGGCGGTCAGGCAGCTGGTCGAGTCCGGAATGGACGTGGCCAGGCTGAACTTCAGTCACGGCGACTACCCGGACCACGAGTCGAACTACAAGCGGGTGCGTGCCGCATCCGACCGGACCGGACGGGCCGTCGGAATCCTCGCTGACCTGCAGGGACCCAAGATCCGGCTGGGCCGGTTCGCGGACGGTCCGACGGTGTGGGCCAACGGCGAGACCGTGCGAATCACGGTCGAGGACTTCGAGGGCAACCACGACCGGGTGTCCACCACCTACAAGCGACTCGCTCAGGACGCCAGGCCCGGGGACCGCGTCCTCGTCGACGACGGAAACGTCGGCCTGGTTGTCGAGCACATCGACGGCAACGACGTGGTGTGCTCGGTCACCGAGGGCGGCAAGGTCAGCAACAACAAGGGCATGTCACTGCCGGGCATGAACGTGTCCGCCCCGGCGCTGTCGGAGAAGGACATCGCCGATCTGGAGTTCGCGCTGCGGCTCGGTGTCGACCTGGTCGCACTGTCGTTCGTGCGTTCGCCCGCCGACGTCGAACTCGTCCACGAGATCATGGACCGCGTCGGCCGCCGCGTTCCCGTCATCGCCAAGCTGGAGAAGCCCGAGGCGATCGACAACCTCGAAGCCATCGTGCTGGCCTTCGACGCGATCATGGTCGCCCGCGGCGACCTCGGCGTCGAGCTGCCGCTCGAAGAAGTGCCGCTGGTGCAGAAGCGGGCCATCCAGATGGCCAGGGAGAACGCCAAGCCTGTCATCGTCGCCACCCAGATGCTGGAATCGATGATCGAGAACTCCCGGCCCACCCGTGCCGAGGCATCCGACGTCGCCAACGCCGTGCTCGACGGTGCCGATGCGGTCATGCTCTCCGGCGAGACCTCGGTGGGTAAGTTCCCGTTCGAGACGGTCCGCACGATGGCGCGCATCATCTCCGCGGTCGAGGACAACTCGGTGACCGCACCGCCGCTGACCCACACCCCGCGGACCAAGCGGGGCGTCATCTCCTACGCCGCCCGCGACATCGGCGAACGTCTGGACGCCAAAGCGCTCGTGGCGTTCACGCAGTCCGGCGACACGGTGCGTCGCCTGGCCCGGCTGCACACCCCGCTGCCGGTGCTGGCCTTCACCTCGCTGCCGGAGGTGCGCAGCCAGCTGGCACTGACCTGGGGAACGGAGACGTTCATCGTCCCGCACATCGAGACCACCGACGGGATGATCCGCCAGGTCGACAAGTCGATGCTCGAGCTCGGCCGCTACAAGCGGGGCGACCTCGTGGTCATCGTCGCGGGCGCTCCTCCGGGCACAGTAGGCTCCACGAATCTGATCCACGTCCACCGCATCGGGGAGGACGACGTCTAGCCCGACCACAGGTAGGAGACAGCAGTGCCGGAGTCTGGCGCACACGCAGACTTCGAGGAGCTGCTGGCGATCCTGCACCTGGACCGGGTGGACGACGACACATTCCTGGGCTCGCACCCGAGCAAGAACCCGATCCGCACCTTCGGCGGCCAGATGATGGCGCAGGCGTTCGTCGCTTCCGGGCGGACCCTGAAGCACCCCACTCCGCCGAGTGCGCTGTCGGTGCATTTCATCGCGGGCGGCGACCCGGAACTCGATCTAGAGTTCCACGTGGTGCGGCTGCGTGACGAGCGCCGGTTCGCCAACCGCCGCGTGGACGTCATGCAGAAGGGACAGCTGCTCACCACGGCGATGGTGTCCTACCTCGCCGGCGGTAAGGGGCTCGAGCACGGCCTCCAGCCTCCACCGCCGGGTCACCCTCTCGACGTGCCGCCGATCGACGACCTGCTGCGCGGGTACGAGGAGATCGTCCCCCACTTCGCGAACGCGTTGCGGCCCATCGAGTGGCGCTACACCAACGACCCGGCGTGGATCATGCGGGACAAAGGGGAGCGCCTCGACCACAACCGGGTGTGGATGAAGGCGCAGGGGGTGATGCCCGACGACCCGGTGCTGCACGCCGCAGCGCTGGTGTACTCGTCAGACACCACGGTGCTGGACTCGATCATCACCACGCACGGTCTGTCCTGGGGCCACGACCGGATCTTCGCGGTGAGCGCCAACCACACGGTGTGGTTCCACCGACCGGTGCGGTTCGACGACTGGGTCCTCTACTCGACGACGTCGCCGGTTGCCGCCGATTCCCGCGGCCTGGGCACCGGACACTTCTTCGACCGGTCAGGTCAGCCGCTGGCCACCGTCGTGCAGGAAGGCATCATCAAGTACTTCCCGGGGCGCGCTACGGCGTCGGAGTGACGGTGACCGAGAACTCGTCCTCGACGCGCTGGCTGAACTCGTTGGCGCACTGTTCGACAGCCGCCTGATCGTCGCCGGCGCGGCTGATGCAATCGATGTAATCGCCGCCGCCGACTTCCTTGAACATCGCCCATCCCAGGGTCGCGTAGATCGCGATGAAAGCCAGCCCCGCGACGATCGCGACGGCGCCCAGCACGATTCCGCCCGTTGCGACACCCCCGTTGGTCGCCTCGCCCTTCTTGACGCGGCCGCGGCCCAGGACACCGAGCACGATCGCGGTGATGCCGAGCACGACGCCGCCGACCACCGTCCAGCACGACAGCAGGCCGACGATCGCGACCACCAGCGCGGCCGTGCCCATTCCGTTCTTCGGGCCGACGGGCGGGATCGCCGGGTAGCCGCCGTAGAGCGGTGGCGGATATCCGCCGGGCGGACCCGGGTACGCGCCCGGCGGAGGAGGCGGCGGAGGTTCACTCATGCGGGTGAGATTACCGTCACCGGGACGTTCTCGGGCAGATGATGAGTGGCAACGACCACGGTGCGTTCCGCGCCGAAGAGGGCACCCGGTGTGAGTAAGTCCGCCATGATCTGCTCGGCGTCGGAGGCGTCCAGATGCTCCGTCGGTTCGTCGAGCAGCAGCGTCGGCGCTGTCGACACCAGCGCGCGTGCCAGCAGCAGCCTCCTGCGCTGTCCGGCCGATACCGCCGCGGCGCCACCGACCAGAACCGTGGACAGGCCCTCGGGTAGGTCGTCGAGCCAGCGACCGAGTCCGGCGCGCCGGAGCGCGTCGCGCAATGCGTCGTCGTCCGCGTCGCCGCGGGCGACCAGCAGGTTGTCGCGAACGGTGGTGGAGAACAGATGGGCGTCCTCGGCGAAGAAGACGCCCGGTGTCTGCATGAGGAGTGTCGTCTTCCCGCAGCCGCTGGGTCCGACGACGGCGACGCGGTCGCCGGGTCGCAGGTCCAGCGCGGTGACGGCCGGTCGACGGTCGTCGTCGACGGTGTCGGTGAGGGTGAGAAGGCGCCGTGCCGCCAGCCGCGCCCGGCTCAGCGCGACGGCGGCGCCGGGGAGTGCCGCGGTGGCTTCGAATGCGGCCAGTGGCACCAGCATCAGGATGGCGACGGTGGTGGGCGCGAGGTGGTCCGACAGCGCGATCCCGGCGAACAGGGCGCCGAGAACGCTCACTCCGATGGCCGCCGTCGGTGCCGCCGCGGCCACGGCCGCCGGTGCAGCGGCGCGGTCGATCGCGCGCCCCCACCGGCGTTGTTCCTCACCGGCGTCGGCGATGACGCCGGCGAGGCGGCCGCTGACCCGCAATTCCGGGGCGTGTTCGAGAGCCAGCATCACCGCGGTATCACGCTGTGAATGATGTTCGACGGCAATAGTTTCCGCGGCTGACGCAGCCCGGGCGGCCAGTGCCGGGGCAGCGCCGCCGGCGATCAGCATACAGATCGCCAGCACCAACCCGGCGACCGGGGAGATGACGGCGACGGTGGTGACCGCCGCCACGCCGAGGATCGCGGCGACACAGATCGGCACCACCGCGCGCACCAGCACGTCGGACAGCTCGTCCACCCCGCTGCCCACCCTGGACACCAGATCGCCGCTGCTGCGCCGCATCACAGCGTCCGCGGGTCCGGTGGCCAGCCGGATGAACAGCTGCTCGCGAGCGGTACCCGCGGCGCGCAACGCGGTGTCGTGCGACGCCAACCGTTCGCAGTACCCCAGAAGTCCGCGCGAGATGCCGAGTGCGCGGACCGTGACCGCGGCGACGGTCAGGGTCAGTACCGGCGGCATCTCCCAGGCGCGGGTGATGAGCCACGCCGACACCGCGGTCAGGCCGAGCGCACTGCCCAGCGACAGCGCGCCGAAGATCACGGCGCCCGCGATGCGCGGCACCCGTGGCCGCAGCAGCGACCACGCCAGCAACAGGGGATCACGGCGCGACACGGACACCCCCCATCTCGACGACCACGTCGCCGCGGGCCAGCACCGGATCGCGGTGCCCCACCACGATCACCGTGGCACCGCCGGCGGCTCGGGCCGCTATGGCGTCGAGCACACGGGATTCGGTGGGGCCGTCGAGATGCGCGGTGGGCTCGTCGAACAACAGCACCGGCGCCGAAGAACCCAGGACCCGTGCCAGGCCGAGCCGTTGGCGCTGGCCCAGCGACAGACCCACGCCGCCGCGTCCGATGACGGTCTGCACACCGTCGGGCAGCGTCGCGAGTACGGAATCGAAGCACGCCGCGCGGCATGCCGCTGCCACGTCGTGAAGCGGTCCGAACAATTCGAGGTTGTCCTGCACCGTGCCCGGTATCAGCACCGGCCGCTGAGCCAGCCACGCCACCGTCGACCACCACTGCGCGGGGTCGAGGTCGTCGACGTCGACACCGTTGACGTGGATGCGGCCCGCGGTCGGATCGCCGAGTCCGAGAATCGCCTGCAGCAGGGTGGATTTGCCGATCCCGTTGGGGCCGGTCAGCACGGTGATGCGACCGGGCTCAGCGATCAGCTGCGGGACGTCCACCTCGATCGTCACCGCATCACCGGGCACGGCGAGTGTGCCACCGGTCGAGGGTGTCTGGCGGTCGATGAACCGGAACGCCGCCTGCACGGCGGTTTTTCCGTCCTGGGCGGAGTGAAACGCCGCCCCGACGCGGCGCAACGGCCAGAACACCTCGGGGGCGAGCAGTAGCGCGGTGAGGCCTGCTGTCAGCGTCATCTCGCCGTAGACGAGTCGCATGCCCACACCGACCGCCACCAACGCCACTCCCAGCGTCGCGAGGAGCTCGAGCACCAACGCGGACAGGAATGCGATCCGCATCGTGGCCATGGCGGAACGGCGATGTGCTGCACTGAGTTCGGCGATTCGCCGGGCCGCGCCGTCGGTGCGCCCGAGTGCGCGCAGTGTGGGTAGGCCGGCGACGAGATCCAGCAGCCGCGACTGCAGTGTCGCCATCGCGGTCAGCGCCGCCGCCGAGCGGTCGGCGGTGGCCAGGCCGATCAGGATCATGAAGATCGGGATGAGGGGCAGCGCGATCATCACGATCACGGCCGATTTCCAGTCGTAGAACGCGATCACGATCACGGTGGCGGGGGTGAGGATCGCCGCGAGGAACAGCGACGGCAGATACGCGGTGAAGTACACCCGGAGCCGGTCGAGCCCGCGGGTGATGACGACGGCGGCGTCGTCGCGTTCGGCGGTCAGCTCCCGTGGCGGCAGGGACGTCGCGGTGGTCAGCACCTGTTCGGACAGATCGGCGATCACCGCACTGGCACCCCGCTGCGCGAGCCTGCCCTGCTGCCAGTGCGCGAGTGTCCTGACGGTCCACAGCGTCGCGAGCATCACGATCGGCCCTGCGAGCGCCCCGACAGTGCGGGCGGCGGGGTCGGTGATGACCCGCGCGACGATCCCTGCCAGCACAACCGATGCGGAGATGGTGCAGGCCGCGATGAGCACACCGCAGGCTGTGGTGGCGACCAGGAATCGGCGCATCGCCGCCGAGGCCCGCCACAGTCGCGGGTCTATCGGGGCGCGCGAGGTCTGTGTCAGGACGGTCGCCTCGACAGGCCGATGGACGGCGGGATGGCATCGGCGCTCACCCGCTTCCGGAACACCCAGTAGGACCAGGCCTGGTAGCACAGCACCAAGGGCAGAAGCGCCAGCGAGGCCCACGT
The DNA here is from genome assembly GCF_900637195.1 of Mycolicibacterium aurum. Lineage (NCBI taxonomy): Bacteria > Bacillati > Actinomycetota > Actinomycetes > Mycobacteriales > Mycobacteriaceae > Mycobacterium > Mycolicibacterium aurum. The sequence continues at coordinate 2,791,114 of NZ_LR134356.1, forward strand.
CATGATGCGCAGCGTGTACGGCGTCGACGACCCGTTGTAGATCGTCACACCCCAGTCGGGATTCAGCGTCGACGGCAACAGGTACGGGTACATGGATCCGAAGATCAGCGCGGCCACCGCGGCGATCACCACGACCATCGACGCGAACGCCACGCCCTCCCGCGTCTTTCGCCACATCAATGCGACCGACACCAGCAGTGCCACCACGGCCAGGCTCAGCGGGAGCCAGGTCCAGGGCTTGCCGTAGGCGAGCTGAGTCCACAGACCGAATCCGCCGGCCAGCACGATCACCGGGACCGACAGAAGCCGTCCGGTGCGGAACGCGTCGTCGTGCAGCGCCCCCGAGGTCTTCAGTGCGAGGTAGACCGACCCGTAGAACAGGAACAGCGAGGCGGTCGCCAACCCGCCCAGCAGGGTGTAGGGGCTGAGCACGTTCCCGATGGCGACGTTGGTCTGCCCGTCGGCGTCGATTGGCAAGCCCCGCAACAGGATTGCGAACGCGACACCCCACAGCACGGCGGGGAGCCACGAGCCGAGTGCGATGCCGATGTCAGCCCAGTTGCGCCACTGCGGATCGTTGATCTTGCCGCGCCATTCGATGCCGACGATCCGCAGGATCATGCCGAACAGGATGGCCAGCAGTGGCAGGTAAAGGGCGGAGAACAACGTCGCATACCAGTTGGGGAAGGCGGCGAACATCGCTGCCCCCGCGGTGATCAGCCAGACCTCGTTCGCGTCCCACACCGGGCCGATCGTGTTGAGCACCGCGCGGCGTCGGTCGTCCGGGTCGCCCGGTCCGCGGGCGCCCAGCGGAGCCATCAGCATGCCGACGCCGAAATCGAAGCCCTCGAGCACCAGAAAGCCGAGAAAAAGCACGGCGATCAGGAGAAACCACAGTTCCTGGAGTCCCACGACAATCTCCTAGTAGGCGAACGACAGCGGGGCGACGTCGTCTGAGTTGGGCGGTGCCGGCGGCGCGGGTTCGGAGTCATGCTCCTGCGGGCCTTCGACCACGTAGCGCCGCATCAGGTAGAACCACACGACGGCCAGTGCGCCGTAGAGCAGGGTGAACACCGCCAGTGAGAACATGACCGTGCCCGCGGCGTGGTTGGACACGCCTTCCTGCACCGTCATTCGCACCAGCGGGTCGCCGGTGGGGTTGGGCACGACGACCCAGGGTTGGCGACCCATCTCGGTGAACACCCAGCCGGCCGAGTTCGCCAGGAACGGGGTGGGGATGGCGAGTATCCCGAACCACCCGTACCACCGCTGGTCCGGGAGCCTGCCGCGTCGGGTCAACCACAGGCTCACCAGGGCGAAAGCCACCGGAACCAGCAGCAATCCGATCATCGCCCGGAACGCCCAGTAGGTGACGAACAGGTTGGGCCGGTAGTCGCCCGGGCCGAACTTCTGCTGATACTCCTGTTGCAGGTCCTGAACCCCCTGCAGGGTTACGCCGCTGAACTTGCTCTCGGCCAGGAACGGCAGAACGTAGGGCACCTCGATCAGGTGGGTCACGCTGTCGCAGTTGTTATGGGTGCCGACGGTCAGCACCGAGAACATCGGATCGGTTTCGGTGTGGCACAACGATTCCGCCGACGCCATCTTCATCGGCTGTTGGACGAACATGAGTTTGCCCTGGATGTCTCCGGTGAACAGCAGGCCGCCCGCCGCCGCGAGCGCGACGAGGCTGCCCAGGATCACGGCCGGACGGAACATCGTTCGCGAGTCGTCGGAGGCGCCGTCGTCGCTGCCACGGCCTTCGGTCCTGCGCCGCCGGTCCCGCACCATCAACCACGCCGAGATGCCCGCCACGAACGCCCCCGCGGTCAGCAGTGACCCGGTGACTGCGTGAAAGAACGCCCACACGGCGGTGTTGTTGGACAGAAGCGCACCGAAGTCGACCAGCTCGGCCCGGCCGGTCTCGGGGTTGAATTTCGCGCCCACCGGGTGCTGCATGAACGAGTTCGCAGCGATGATGAAGTAGGCCGAGGCGTTGACCCCGAACGCGACGATCCAGATGCAGGCGAGGTGGACGGCCTTGGGGAGTCGCTGCCACCCGAAAATCCACAGGCCGATGAACGTCGACTCGAAGAAGAAGGCGACCAGCCCCTCGAACGCGAGCGGGGCGCCGAAGATGTCGCCGACGAACTTCGAGTACTCGCTCCAGTTCATCCCGAACTGGAACTCCTGCACGATTCCGGTTGCGACGCCGATGGCGAAGTTGATCAGGAAAAGCTTGCCGAAGAACTTCGTCAGCCGATACCACGCGGTATTACCGGTGACGTGCCACACGGTCTGCATGACGGCGATCAGCGGCGCCAAGCCGATGGTGAGTGGGACGAAGATGAAGTGGTAGACGGTGGTGATACCGAACTGCCACCGCGACACATCCAGTGCGTTCATCCGCCACTCCCGGGCCTTACCTAGTTGATCGACGCCTTCTACGACAGAGTGTAGTAGCTTGTGCGGCGCCCGTCGCTAGGGACTTTCGTCCTTCATTCCGGGGTTGGGGGCCACGACTTCTTCTCTGGGGCCGCCGACGCGGACCGCATGCTTGCTCGCCGAGCGGATCCCGAACGCGGAGACGACCTCGAACACGCCCAGCACGATCAACCAGATTCCGACGACCATGGTCAGCGTCTCGATGGATCTGAACGGCGCAGCCAGCATGATGACGCCGGCGATCAGGCTGATCACACCGATGAAGATCTCCCAGGCGCGGCCGGGCAACGTCGGGTCGCTGATCGCCGACACCGCCGTCGCCACGCCACGGAAGATGAAGCCGATTCCAATCCAGATGGCCAGCAGAAGAACGGCATCGCCGAAGTTGCGGAAGCACATGATGGCCAGCACGAGAGCCGCGGCACCGCTGATGAACAGCAGCACACGGCCGCCCGCCGAGACGTGCAGGCTGAACGCGAAGACCACCTGCGTGATGCCCGCCACCAACAGGTAGGCGGCGAAGAAGATGGCAGCGACGAAGATGCTGATTCCGGGCCAGAGCCACACCAGGGCACCCAGAAGGATGGCGAGAATTCCCGAGACCAGTGCCGTCTTCCAGAGATGCTGCAACATGGTTGGGGGAGCGGCGGTTTCCATGCGCGAAGTTTGACACAGGGCCCGACACGACCCGCGTGATTTCGCGTTACCGCTGTGATGAACCAACGCTGTCGTTAATGTTCGGTTACCGGCGCTGCGCGTCGGGTCATCGGTCGTTAACGTTCCTGGCTGGAGAAGGCCCGCGGGGGGCAGCAGGACACGCTGACGACCCGAAGAAGAAAGTTGAGGCAACCAGTGTTGGGTGGAATCCAAGACCGCCGGACCAGGATCTGGCGCATGGCGGCAGTCTTCGTCGCTGCCGGCGCGCTGACCCTGTCGGGCTGTTCGAGTAGCTCCGAGGCGCCGAGCGAAGAGGGATCCCCGACCGCGGCAGCGCCCGCGGAAAAGGTCGACGCGATCGCGAACACCGTGCCCGAGGCCATCAAGTCGACCGGCAAGCTCGTCATCGGCGTGAACATTCCGTACGCACCGAACGAGTTCAAAGACCCCGAAGGCAAGATCGTCGGCTTCGACGTCGACCTGATGAACGCGATCGCGGGCACGCTCGGCCTGACCCCGGAGTACCGCGAAGCCGACTTCGCCAAGATCATCCCCTCGATCCAGGGCGGCACGTTCAACGTCGGCATGTCATCGTTCACCGACAGCAAGGAACGCGAGGAGCAGGTCGACTTCGTCACCTACTTCTCCGCAGGCACGCTGTGGGCCCAGCCCGCCGGCGGCGACATCAACCCGGAGAGCGCCTGCGGCAAGAAGGTCGCGGTGCAGGCCACCACGGTGCAGGAGACCGACGAACTGCCTGCGCGCAGCAAGAAGTGCACCGACGAAGGTCAACCGGCCATCGAGATCGTCCCGTTCGACAGCCAGGACGCGGCCACCAACGCCGTCGTGCTCGGCCAGGCCGACGCCATGTCCGCGGATTCGCCGGTGACCCTGTACGCGATCAAGCAGACCAACGGAAAACTCGAGCAGGCGGGCGAGGTGTTCGACTCGGCGCCGTACGGGTGGCCCGTGGAGAAGGGGTCTCCGCTCGCTCAGTCGCTGGTGCAGGCCCTTGAGCATCTGATCGAGACCGGCAAGTACAAGGAGATCGCCGCCAACTGGGGCCTGGAGGAAGGCATGATCGACAAGCCGGTCATCAACGGCGCGATCTCCTAGGCGGCGTTGACACCGATGAGTGATGCCGGTTCGCCGCCACAGTCCAAACCACCTGAGTCCATCGATGCCGTCCCGCTGAGTCATCCGTGGCGATGGGTGGCGGCGGCCGTCATCATCATTCTGGTCGCGCTCTTCCTCTGGGGTGCGGCCACCAACCCGGCCTACGGCTGGTCCACCTACTCCGAATACCTGTTCAACGAGCGGATCCTGCTCGGGGTGTTCAACACCCTGCAGCTGACCATCTACTCGATGGTGATCGGCGTCGTGCTCGGCGTTCTCCTCACCGTGATGCGGCTGTCGGAGAACCCGGTCATGAGCGCCGTGTCCTGGGTGTTCCTGTGGATCTTCCGTGGCACGCCGGTCTACGTGCAGCTGGCTTTCTGGGGACTCTTCCCGACCATCTACCAGAACCTGCAGCTGGGCGTGCCGTTCGGGCCGTCGCTGCTCCATGTGGACCTGCAGAGCCTGTCGTTCCCGTTCGCGCTGGCGGTGATCGGCCTGGCGCTCAACGAGGCCGCCTACATGGCGGAGATCGTCCGCGCCGGCATCACCTCGGTGCCGGAAGGACAGATGGAGGCCTCGACTGCGCTCGGCATGTCGTGGGGAAAGGCGATGCGCCGCACGGTTCTACCGCAGGCGATGCGGGTGATCATCCCGCCGACGGGAAACGAGCTCATCAGCCTGCTCAAGACGACCTCGCTGGTCACCGCGGTGCCCTACGCGTTCGATCTGTACAGCATCGCGACCCGCGAGATCGCCGCGCGTATCTTCGAACCTGTGCCGCTGCTGCTCGTCGCCGCCACCTGGTATCTGATCATCACCAGCGTCCTGATGGTGGGCCAGTTCTATCTCGAGCGGTACTTCTCCCGGGGTGCCTCGCGCAAGCTGACCACCAAGCAGCTCGAGGCGCTGGCGCTGGCGCAAAAGCCGGCAGCAGGCTGAGAGGACAGGCATGACGACAGAGGCGGCGTCCGCCACGCCGATGGTGAAGGCGGAACTGGTCTGCAAGGACTTCGGCGCACTGAAGGTGCTCAAGGGGATCACGCTCGAGGTCAAGCAGGGCGAGGTCCTCGTGCTGGTCGGACCGTCGGGTTCCGGAAAGTCCACCTTCCTGCGGTGCATCAATCACCTGGAGACGGTCAGCGCCGGGCGGCTCTACGTCGACGGCACTCTCGTCGGCTACAACGAGCGCGGCGGCAAACTGTATGAGATGAAGCCGCGCGAGGTGGCCAAACAACGCCGCGATGTGGGCATGGTCTTCCAGCACTTCAACCTTTTCCCGCACCGGACCGCGCTGGGCAACGTGATCGAGGCGCCCATCCAGGTCAAAGGGGTGAGCAAGAGCGAAGCCATCGAGCGGGGCAAGGAAATGCTCGAAACCGTGGGGCTGGCCGACAAGGCCGAGGCCTACCCGGCGCAGCTCTCCGGAGGTCAGCAGCAGCGCGTCGCCATCGCCCGGGCGCTGGCCATGGAGCCCAAGCTGATGCTGTTCGACGAACCGACGTCGGCACTGGATCCCGAACTCGTCGGCGAAGTGCTCGCGGTGATGAAAAAGCTTGCGGCGCAAGGTATGACCATGATGGTGGTGACGCACGAGATGGGCTTCGCCCGTGAGGTCGCCGACGAGTTGGTGTTCATGGACGCCGGCGTCGTGGTCGAGCGGGGCGATCCCCGCGAGATCATGGCCAACCCGCAACACGAACGGACGCAGGCGTTTCTCTCCAAGGTGATGTAGCTACCGACCCGGTCACGCCGCTGTGGCGGGCCGCTCAGGTGTTCCGTCTGCTCAGCTGCGTCTACGCGTTCGGCTTTCACCTGTCGATCAATTCCGACCTCGACCGCCCGGTTGCCGCCTGGCTGTTGTTCGCCGCGCTCGTCGCATGGAGCGCGGTGTGTGCGGTGGCCTATCTGCAGGGATTCGGGCGCCGTCGCGCCTGGGTGCTCGCCGAGATCGCCGTGGTGGTCGCTTTGGTGCTGTCCACCGAGGTTGTCGCGTCCGACCAGTGGGCTCAGGACAACCAGTCGTGGCCCACCACGTTGTGGGCGACCAACGCCACGATCTCGGCAGCCATCCTGGCGGGACCGATCAGCGGCATGCTGGCCGGGCTGGTGATCGTGGCGTCCAGCGCAGCGCTCAAGGGGTACGTGAGCATCGATCTCGGCCGGAACGCGACGGTGGTCATCGAACTGGCAGTCGGCCTCGCCGTCGGCATGGCGGGACAGACCGCCCGCCGTGCGCATGCCGAACTGCAGCGGGCGGCCCGCTTGTCGGCGTCCCTCGAGGAGCGCGAGCGGCTCTCCCGTCAGGTTCACGACGGGGCAATCCAGGTACTTGCCCTGGTGGCCCGTCGCGGCCGGGAGATCGGCGGCGACACCGCCCAGCTCGCCGAATTGGCAGGTGAACAGGAGCGGGCGCTGCGCCGCCTCGTCAGCGCCGCCGACGTCTCACCGCGCGGCGAGGCGAACTCCGACGTCGCGGCGATGCTGCGGCGAAAAGCCTCGGATCGGGTGTCGGTCAGCGTGCCGGCCGAGCCGGTTCTGGTGGATTCCACGGTTGCGGACGAGCTCCTCGCCGCGGTGACGAATGCGTTGGACAACGTCGAGGCGCACGCGGGGCCCGACGCCCGCGCGTATGTTCTTCTCGAAGATCTCGGCGCTTCGGTCACGGTCAGCGTGCGCGATGACGGCGTGGGGATACCCGACGGACGACTGGAGGAAGCCGTGGGGGAGGGCCGCGTCGGGGTCGCCAAATCGATTGTGGGAAGGATGAATTCGTTGGGTGGTGACGCCAAGCTGAGCACCGGTCCCGGCGCGGGGACCGAGTGGGAGTTGACCGTGCCCCGACATCCGAAGCAGACCCGATGACAGACGGCCCGATTACCGTGATGGTGGTCGACGATCATCCGATCTGGCGTGATGCGGTGGCGCGGGATCTGGCCGACGGCGGCTTCGAGGTGGTGGCGACCGCGGACGGGGTGGCGTCGGCGAAGCGCCGGGCGGCCGTCGTGCTGCCGGACGTCGTCCTGATGGACATGCGTCTCGGCGACGGTGACGGCGCACAGGCCACGGCCGAGGTTCTCGCCGTCTCACCGTCGACCCGCATCCTTGTGCTGTCAGCGTCCGACGAGCGCGACGACGTCCTGGAGGCGGTGAAGGCGGGCGCCACCGGCTATCTGGTGAAGAGCGCGTCGAAGCAGGAGCTCGAGGACGCGGTGCGGGCGACCGCGCAGGGGCGCGCGGTGTTCACGCCCGGGCTGGCCGGCCTGGTGCTGGGGGAGTACCGCCGGATCGAGCGCGACTCACCCGCCGGTTCGGCGGAGCCGAGCCTGACCGAGCGCGAGACGGAGATACTGCGCTATGTCGCCAAGGGGCTCACCGCCAAGCAGATCGCCACGCGCCTGTCGCTGAGCCACCGGACCGTGGAGAACCACGTGCAGGCGACCTTCCGCAAGCTCCAGATTGGGAACCGGGTCGAACTCGCACGGTACGCGATCGAGCACGGACTGGACGAGTAGTAGTACTCATCCGCTGAGGCGCCCTGGGCTGCGACGATGACCGCATGACCGAACCGCACACCGCCGTCATCGCCCGGCTCTCCGCGGACTTCGCCGCGATCTCGCACCAGCTGGCGCGGGTGTCGACCGATCTGGCGGCGTTGGACCGGATCCTCACCGAACAACCGCCGCAGGCAGTCGTGCCGCAGCCTGCGGCACCGCCTTCGGGCGCGCCGCCGCAGCCGATCTACCCGCCGCAGCCGGCGCCACGCCCGGCGCCGTCCTACCGGCCGCAGTACCCGCCCCCTCCGCCGACGCCCTTCCAGCCGTGGCCGAACACTGTGCCGCCGCGGCTCAAGAAAGAGCGCTCGGAGGGCTGGATCGGGAAACTGCTGGCGGTCGCCGGGGTGGCGGTCACCCTGATCGGTGTCGTCCTGCTGCTGGTGCTCGCCGCTCAAGCGGGCATCTTGCGGCCCGAGTTCCGGGTCGCGGCCGGGGCGGTGCTGGCCGCCGGACTCGTCGGGGCGGCCTGGTGGTTGCACCGTCGACCCGACGGCCGGGTCGGTGCGATCGCGCTCGCCTCGACCGGCGTCGCTGCCGCATACATGGACGTCATCGCCCTCACCACGATCTACGGCTGGGTGTCGGCGCCGGTCGGTTTGATCCTCGCGGCGGCGATCGCCGGGGGCGGGCTGACCTTGGCGCGCCGCTGGGATTCCCAGCATCTGGGGCTGCTCGTGCTCGTACCCCTCATCGTCCTGGCCCCGGTGGTGGCCGACGGCATCTCGCTTCTGCTGATCGGGTTCATGCTGGCGCTGGCGACGGTGTCACTTCCCGTGCAGCTGGGCAAGGACTGGATCTGGCTGCACGCGGCACGTGTCGCCGCCGCCGTGCTGCCTGTCATGGTGGCGCTGATGGCACGTCACTTCGACAATCGCGACGATCTCTGGCTCGCCGGGGCGTGCGGTATCGCCGCGTTGATCGCGTTGAGCGCTGCGTTGATCCTGTTGCCCGGCACCAGGAATCGCGCCGTGATGGCGCTGTTGACCGCGGCCGGGGTACTGCCGGTGCTGTGCGTGGCGCTGGCAGTCGATCGCGTGATCGCTTCGCTGATGGCCGCCGCTCTGGCGGCCGCGTTGCTGGCGATCGTGTTGGTCGGGGACCGGCTGCCGGGCGTTCCCGGCGTCGTGCGGCACGTCTTCGCCGCCACGTCGGCGGTCGCCGCCCTGATCGCCGTCACCGTGGCCTTCGACGGCAAGATCGCGGGCCCGGTGTTGTTGGCGATGGCGGTGATTGTCGCCTTGGCCGGGCGGGGTGACGTCGTCGCACGATGGGCCGCAATCGGATTCGCCGTCGTCGGAGCTGCCGCGCACCTGAGCTACTCGCCTCCGGAGATGCTGCTGGAGGCCACTCGACTGAACACTGCCACCGGTGTGTCCACCCTGGTGTCCAGCGTGCTGCTGGCCGCCGCCGCGGTGGCGATCGTGTGGACCTGGGACCGCACTGAACGCGCGCTGTGGGTGGGTGCTGCGGCGGTGGTGGTCTACGCGGTCACGTCGTTCACGGTGACCGCGGGAATGCTCATCGGCGGCGGCACGCCCGGTGCGGACGGCGGCTTCTACGCCGGGCACATGGCCGCGACCATCATCTGGATTGCGATGGCAGCAGGCTTGTTCGGCTATGCCGCCCGGTTGCCCCGCGACGACCGATCCGTCCCGATCGGCGGTGGACTCGGACTGGTCGCCGCCGCGATGGCCAAGCTGTTCCTGTTCGACCTGGGCACCCTCGACGGCATTTTCCGTGTGGTGGTGTTCATCGTCGTGGGCCTGATCCTGCTGGGGATGGGTGCCGGGTATGCGCGGCTGCTGGAGAAGCAGGACAAGCAGGCTGTGACCGCACCCACAGAATGATGTCGGCTATTCTGGACTCATTCCAATTTAGGAGGCGTTGTCATAAGCATGGGTACAACAACGAACGCACGTCGCACCGACGCCGAGGTCACGGGCTTCCAGGCCTCTCCCGAACTGAGTGCCGCACTGCAGCGGGTCCTTGTCGACCTCATCGAACTGCACCTGCAGGGCAAGCAGGCCCACTGGAACGTCGTCGGGACCAACTTCCGCGACCTGCATCTACAACTGGACGAGGTCGTCGACTTCGCCCGTGAGGCCAGCGACACCGTCGCCGAACGGTTGCGCGCTCTCGACGCCGTCCCCGACGGCAGGTCGGACACCGTCGCGGCGACGACGTCGCTGCCGGAGTTCCCGGCCTACGAGCACAGCACCGGCGAGGTCGTCGACCTGATCACCGCCCGGATCTATGCCGTCGTGGACACGCTGCGGACCGTGCATGACGGGGTGGACGCCGAGGACCCGAGCACGGCCGACATCCTGCACCAGTTGATCGACGGACTGGAGAAGCTGGCCTGGCTGCTCAAGTCGGAGAACCGGAAGGTGTGATTGCACCGGCTCGGTGGCCCACCAGATACCAGGTGTGCATCGGGCCCTTGCCCTTCACGTCGACCAGCCCGCGCTCCTCGAACACATAGTGGTGGCGAAGGCGTTCGTAGACGTTGTGCGGCACCTGGATTCGACCTTCCACGTCGGTCGTCTCCATCCGCGAGGCCACGTTGACCGCGTCGCCCCAGACGTCGTAGAAGAACTTCTTGGCGCCGACCACTCCGGCGACCACGGGCCCCGACGCCATGCCGATGCGCAGCGGGACGTCGCGGCCCTGCGGATCCTTGAGATCGCGGACTGCATCGGCGATTTCGAGAGCCAGGCAGGCGAGTGCCTCCAGGTGGTCCGACCGCGGGATCGGTACTCCGCTGACCACCATGTACGAGTCGCCGCTGGTCTTCACCTTCTCCAACCCGTGCTGGTCCACGAGGGCGTCCAGGTCGGTGTAGAGCCGGTCCAGGAACCGAACCAGCTCCGCGGGGGTGGTGTCGCTGGCACGCTTGGTGTAGCCGGCGATGTCGGCGAACAGGATCGACGCGTCGTCGTACTTGTCGGCGATGACGGTGCGGGTGGGTTCCTTGAGGCGTTCGGCGATGGTGGCGGGAAGGATGTTCGCGAGCAGGCGCTCGGAGCGTTCGTACTCGGATTCCATTGCCGCCTCGGCGCGGTCGATCTCGCGCAGCGTGTACCAGATGGTGGCGACGATCATCACCGCCGACGACACAGCCGAGCTGATGAATCCCGCCGTGAGCGTCCACGGCGGGCCCAGTCCGCGGTCGTGCGGAACCGTCAGCTCAAGGCCGATCGTGATCGCGACGCCGAGTGCGGCGATCACCGATGCGAACGCGATCCGCTCGATGCCGAGGACCAGCACCACCAGCGAGGACGCCACCAGGAAATAGAACTGCAGGCCTGATCCGGTGCCGATGGTGTAGCAGATGAACGTCACCGACACATACGCGAACGTGACGAAGGTCAGCGGTGCGACGAGTTCCCCCAGCGGGCACAGCCGTGGGATGCCGAGGAACACTGCGCCGCAAGCCAAGTTGATCGCGCCGAGCCACCACAGCGAGCCGCCGAGCGTCAGCTGGAAGACGCCGAAAGCCACCGACACCACCGCGGCGATCCAGCTCGCGATGATCAACACACGGAGTCGCCTGCTCACCCGCTCGTCGCGGTGCCGGGTGGGCGACCAGGCGCGGCGGCCCAGCGTCACCTCGGGCACGCACACCGGCCTGACGTTGAGCACCAGCAAAGACTATCGCCGCGGTCGCCACTACCCTGCTGGAATGACGCGCATCGTGTGCTGCCAACTCAATCCCGTCATCGGTGACGTCGACGCGAACACCGAACTCATCGCATCGGCGATAGCGGAGGCGGTGTCCGCGGGCGCCGACATCGTCGTGCTCCCCGAGCTGGCCACGTCGGGGTACATGTTCGCCGACGAGGACGAGGCGCGCGCCGCGGCGCTGGCACCGTCGGACCCCAGGTTCGCGAAGTGGGCTGCCGCCGTTGGTGATTCGGTGGCCATATTTGGATTTGCCGAGCTCGGTGACGACGGGCGGCTGTACAACAGTGCGGCCGTCGTCGACTCGGGCGGCGTGGTCGCGGTCTACCGCAAGACGCATCTGTGGGATCGGGAGAAACTGATCTTCACCCCCGGTGCCGAGCATGCGCCGGTGGTGCGGACGCGCCATGGCGCGATCTCGGTGATGGTCTGTTACGACCTGGAGTTCGGGGAGGTCACCCGACGCGCCGCGGTCGACGGCGCCGAGCTGATCGTGGCTCCGGTCAACTGGCCGGTGTTCCCGCGGCCGGAGGGCGAGCACCCGGGTGAGGTGATCACGGCGATGTCGACGGCACGGCTCAACAGGGTCGCCGTCGCCGCGTGCGACCGCGCCGGCGTGGAGCGCGGTCAGGAGTGGACCGGAGGCACCGCGATCGTCGACCAGGACGGCTGGGTGGTGGCGTCGGTGGGGCCAGGGGTGGGGATGGCGATTGCCGACATCGACCTGACGCGCAGCCGCTCGAAGAAGATCACCGAGTACGTCGACCTGCTCGCCGACCGCAGGCTGGATCTGTACTGAGAGTGCCCTCGGTGAGATTCGAACTCACACTGCACGGGTTTTGAATCCGTTTCCTCTGCCAGTTGGGATACGAGGGCGCGCGGCCTACCACCATAGATGATGCCCCCGCGCTCGCTCATCCGGCCTTCGGGCTTCACAATGTCAGGATGTCCTCTGCTTCCGCGTCATCGTCAGACGCCGCCACCACGCCGCACCGAGTCCTCATCGCCGAGGACGAGGCACTGATCCGGCTCGACCTGGCAGAGATGCTGCGCGAAGAGGGCTACGAGATCGTCGGCGAGGCCGGCGACGGTCAGGAGGCCGTCGATCTCGCCGAGTCGCTGAACCCGGATCTGGTGATCATGGACGTCAAGATGCCGCGCCGCGACGGTATCGACGCCGCCGCGGAGATCGCGAGCAAGCGCATCGCGCCCATCGTGATCCTGACCGCCTTCAGCCAGCGCGAACTCGTCGAACGGGCGCGTGACGCCGGGGCGATGGCGTACCTGGTCAAGCCCTTCAGCATCACCGACCTGATCCCGGCGATCGAGGTGGCGGTGAGCCGGTTCAGCGAGATCGCCGAGCTGGAGAAAGAGGTCGCGTCGCTGTCGGACCGACTGGAGACCCGCAAGCTCGTCGAGCGCGCCAAGGGTTTGCTGCAATCCAAGCAGGGGATGAGCGAGCCGGAAGCGTTCAAGTGGATCCAGCGTGCCGCGATGGACCGCCGCACCACCATGAAGCGGGTTGCCGAGGTCGTACTGGAGACGCTCGATCCTCCCGCCGACGCGCCCGCCTCGGAGGAGAAATAACGGTCTCGACGGGCCCTGCCCGTTAAGAGTGCGTTTCCGCCGCCGACTTTTGACCGGTTCAGGACGTTAATCCGCGCGACGCGTTTTCCAACAGCACGCACCGCGGCGGTGGGTTGGTTATGGTCGTCGGCGAAGCATCGCCGCCGTGGCCGTCATTTCGTCGTCCACGTCCATCTGACGGTGCCGAGCTGAACACTGAACCGGAGGTGAGACGTGCGCGGTCGCGTGGCACGCAAGGCATTTGCTCTCGGGAGCGCGGGTCTGATTGTGCTGGCGCTTGCCGGCTGCAGTCAGTCCACGCCCGAAGAAGAGGCGTCGCAGACGAACCTCAAGATCGTAGAGAAGGTGCAGATCGACGAGCAGGGCGCCGAAGTCGCGGCGTCCGAGGGTGCTGCACCCGCTGACCCGGCTGGCGATGGCAACGCCACCTGCCCGCCGGTGTCCATCGCCATGGCCGGTGCCCTCAACGGCCCCGACGCCGCGCTCGGCATCAACATCAAAAACGGTGTCCAGTTGGCCATCGACAAGCACAACGCGGCCAACCCCGGCTGCCAGGTGCAGCTGAAGCCGTTCGACACCGAAGGCGACCCGCAGAAGGCCACGGCCATCGCACCGCAGATCGTCGACGACCAGTACACGATCGGCTTGGTCGGCCCGGCGTTCTCCGGCGAGACCAAGGCCACCGGCGGCGTCTTCGACCAGGCCGGGCTGGTGGCGACCACCGCGTCGGCGACCAACGTCACGTTGTCGGAGAACGGCTGGAAGACTTTCTTCCGCGGCCTGGCCAACGACGGTGTGCAGGGGCCGGCAGTGGCCAATTACCTGAAGAACACCCTTGGTCACCAGAAGGTCTGCGTCGTCGACGACAGCACCGACTACGGCCTCGGGCTGTCCCAGGCGGTGCGCGACACCCTCGGCCCCGTGGCCGACTCGGCGTGCAACATCTCCGTGAAGAAGGGTGACAAGGACTTCTCCGCGGCGGTGACCCAGATCAAGGGCGCAGCTCCGGACTCGGTGTTCTTCGGCGGTTACTACGCCGAGGCGGCACCGCTGGTGCAGCAGCTGCGGGACGGCGGCTTCGAGGGCACCTTCGCCAGCGCCGACGGCACCAAGGATCCCGAGTTCGTCAAGCAGGCCGGTGAATCCTCCAAGGGCGCCGTGCTCGCCTGCCCGTGCGGGCCCGCCACCGGCTCGTTCGCCGAGGAGTACCAGCAGAAGTTCGGTCAGGAAGCCGGAACCTACAGCGCCGAGGGCTACGACCTGGGCACCATCCTGGTCAAGGGCATCGACTCCGGAGCGATCACCCGGCCGGCGCTGCTCGACTTCGTCCGCAACTACGACGGTCAGGGCGTGGCGCGCAAGTACCAGTGGACGCCCGAAGGTGAGCTGACCACCACTCTCATCTGGATCTACGACGTTCAGTAACCGCTGAGGCGAAACGCGTCCGAGGCCTGTCCGGCTCGGACGCGTTTCGCTGACCAGCTGTCCATCTCACCGTCCCGTCCTCGAGGAGCTCCCCGCCGGATGAACCAGGCCGCAAACATCAACTTCAACGTCGGAGCGCTGGTCGACAGCTTCTGGCAGTTGACGATCGACGGCCTGTCGTGGGGAGCGATCTACGCGCTGGTCGCCGTCGGCTACACCCTGGTGTTCGGTGTGCTGCGGCTGATCAACTTCGCGCACTCCGAGATCTTCATGCTCGGCATGTTCGGCGCGTACTTCGCGCTCGACATCATCCTGGGCTTCACCCCGAGCGGGAACGCCTACAACAAGGGCGTCCTCCTGACGGTTCTCTACCTCGGCATCGCGATGCTGTTCGCGATGCTGGTGTCCGGTGGCGCGGCCGTCGGCCTGGAGTTCATCGCGTACCGGCCGCTGCGGAAACGCAACGCCCGGTCGTTGACCTTTCTGATCACCGCCATCGGCATGTCGTTCGTGCTGCAGCAGTTCGTGCTGTTCATCCTGCCCAAATTGATACCGGGCTACGGCGGACCCAACGCTCAGCAGCCGATGGTGTTGGTGCAGCCGAGAACGCAGTTCGAATTCTTCGGTGTCGCCATCTCGAACATCACCATCGTCATCATCGCCGCCGCACTGGTGCTGGCGGTTCTGACCGATATCGCGATCAACCGCACCAAGTTCGGCCGCGGCATCCGCGCGGTCGCGCAGGATCCGACCACGGCGACGCTGATGGGTGTATCGCGGGAACGCATCATCATGACCACGTTCCTGATCGGTGGTCTGCTCGCGGGGGCGGCCGCGCTGCTGTACACGCTGAAGGTGCCGCAGGGCATCATCTACTCGGGCGGATTCCTGTTGGGAATCAAGGCGTTCTCGGCGGCCGTGCTGGGTGGAATCGGCAACCTGCGCGGTGCACTGCTGGGCGGTCTGCTGCTCGGTGTCATGGAGAACTACGGCCAGGCGGTCTTCGGGACGCAGTGGCGTGACGTGGTGGCCTTCGTGCTGCTGGTTCTCGTGCTGTTGGTCCGGCCGACCGGGATACTCGGCGAAAGCCTGGGGAAGGCACGGGCATGAGCACTCCAAAGAAGGGCAGCGCCTGGGCGCGGGTGATGGACTGGTGGGACGGCCTCAACCGGCCCCAGAAGTGGATCTTCGGAGTCATCCTCTTCACCGGTGTCGCGTTGTCGCCGCTGTTCACTCCTGGTTTCATCGACACGCCCGGCATCAGCTTCGGCGGCACCATGGCGCAGTTCGCGATGATCGCGATCATCGCGATCGGCCTCAATGTGGTTGTCGGCCAGGCCGGTCTGCTCGACCTGGGTTATGTGGGTTTCTATGCGGTCGGTGCGTACACGGTGGCGTTGCTCACCAGTCCGGACAGTCCGTGGAATCAGATGAGCCCCAACGGGTTTCTGACAACACCGTGGGCCTGGCTGTCGTGCGTGCCGCTGGCGATGGCCGTCACCGCACTGACCGGACTGATCCTGGGCTTCCCGACGCTGCGTCTGCGTGGGGATTACCTGGCGATCGTGACACTCGGGTTCGGCGAGATCATTCGGCTGCTAGCCGACAACCTGGCCGACATCACCAACGGCCCGCGCGGCCTCAACGAGGTGGCGTTCCCGCATCTGCTGGAGAACGAGAAGCACCCCGAAGGGGTGTTCTCCGTGTCGAATTCGGGCGGCGACGCCAACTACGGCACGTGGTGGTTCTGGCTCGGACTGATCCTCATCGTCATCATCCTGCTGCTTGTCGGCAACCTGGAACGCAGCCGGGTGGGGCGCGCATGGATCGCGGTCCGCGAGGACGAGGACGCCGCAGAGGTCATGGGCGTCAACACATTCAAATTCAAGCTGTGGGCGTTCACCATCGGTGCGGCGATCGGCGGACTGTCGGGTGCGCTCTACGCCGGGCAGGTGCAGTACGTCGCACCGCCGACGTTCAACATCATCAACTCGATGCTGTTCCTGTGCGCGGTGGTGCTCGGCGGCCAGGGCAACAAACTCGGCGTCATCCTGGGTGCCTTCATCATCGTGTACCTGCCGAATCGTCTGCTCGGTGTGCATTTCCTGGGCATCGACATGGGTAACCTCAAGTACCTGTTCTTCGGTCTCGCTCTGGTGGTGCTGATGATCTTCCGCCCGCAAGGCCTGTTCCCGGCGCGACAGCATCTGCTCACCTACGCCAAGGCGGCGCGCGGGCTGTTACGAGCGCAACCGGTCGACACGGAGCCGGCGAAATGACCACCCCCGAGAACGCTCCCGAGGAGTTCGACAACGTCGCCGAGATCGCGAGTGTGCACCGCGAGATCCGGGTCGGTGAAGGTGAGGCGCTGCTGCAGACCACGGACCTGACCGTCAAGTTCGGCGGACTGACGGCCCTGGACGCGGTGACGTTCAACATCAACCGCGGGGAGATCCTCGGACTGATCGGCCCCAACGGGGCGGGTAAGACCACCTGCTTCAACGCCATCACCGGCGTCTACCGGCCGACGTCGGGCACGGTGACGTTCGACGGTTCGCCAATCGGACGGATCAAGCGGCACCAGATCACCCGCCTCGGAATCGCCCGCACGTTCCAGAACATCCGGCTGTTCGGTGAGATGACGGCCCTGGAGAACGTCATGGTCGGCACTGACGCCCGGCATCTCACATCGGTGCCGGGTGCTCTCGTACGCTCGTCCCGGCACCGGCGCGAGGAGCGTTCGGCGATCGAAAGATCGGCGGCACTACTGCATTTCGTCGGGATCGCCCATCGCGGCGAGGAGAAGGCCAAGAACCTTCCCTACGGCGACCAGCGCCGGTTGGAGATCGCCCGGGCGTTGGCCACCGAGCCGAAGCTGCTCTGTCTGGACGAGCCGGCCGCAGGATTCAACCCGAGCGAGAAGTCGGCGCTCATCGAGCTGATCCAGAAAATCCGCGACGACGGCTACACGGTGCTGCTGATCGAACATGACATGCGCCTGGTGATGGGGGTGACCGACCGCATCGTGGTGCTGGAGTTCGGCCGCAAGATCGCCGACGGTCTGCCTGCCGAGATTCGCGAGGACCCGAAGGTCATCGCCGCCTACCTGGGGGTTCCCGACGATGACATCAGCTGAGACCACTCCGGATTCGCGTCCGGTCCTGTTGGAGGTGCGCGACGTCGTCGTGCACTACGGCCGCATCAAGGCGTTGCACTCGGTGTCGCTGACGGTGCACGAGGGCGAGCTCGTCACGCTGCTCGGCTCCAACGGTGCCGGCAAGACCACGATGATGCGGGCGATCTCCGGTCTGTTGCCGCTGTCGGCGGGCTCGGTGTGGTTCGACGGCCAGGACATCAGCCGCGTCAAAGCGCATAAGCGGGTCACTGAAGGGCTGATCCAGGCGCCGGAGGGACGCGGCGTGTTCCCCGGCATGACCATCATCGAGAATCTCGAGATGGGCTGCTATGGAAGAAAGTTCGCATCCAAAGCGGAGCACGCCGAGAAGCTCGACTGGGTGCTGGAGACGTTTCCGCGGCTCGCTGAACGGCGAAGCCAGGTGGGTGGCACGCTCTCCGGTGGTGAGCAGCAGATGCTGGCGATCGGACGTGCGCTGATGGCGCGTCCCAAAGTGCTGCTGCTTGACGAGCCTTCGATGGGTCTGGCCCCGATGGTGATCTCACAGATCTTCAAGATCATCGCCGAGATCAACGCGTCCGGCACCACGGTACTGCTGGTCGAGCAGAACGCCCAGCAGGCGCTGAGCCGGTCCGACCGGGCCTACATCCTGGAGACCGGAGAGGTCACCCGAACGGGCAATGCCCGAGAGTTGCTGGCGGACGACAGTATTCGTGCGGCCTACCTCGGCGTGGCCTGAGGTTCGGCGTGGGGGCGCGGCTCAGGTGACGCGGAAGCGCTTGAGACGAGATGAGGCTCCGGCCGCCAACTCGATGCGGCTGCGGGGAACGCCGAGGTGCTCGGCCAGCAGCCGGATGACCGCCGCATTGGCCTTGCCGTCGACGGCGGGCTCGCGCACGTAGATCGTCAGCTCGCCGTCCGCTGAGGTCTCCACCAGCGGACCTTTCCTGCTGCCGGGTTTCACCCGCACCGAAATGATGTCAGCCACACCCGTCACTCAACATCGAGGGTGCACAAATTGCCAGCGCTTGCGGTGTGCCGGTGTGCAGACACGCACGCTCGCGGTGCCCGGACAACGGGTCAGAGTCGCACCAGTGCAAACGGATAGGTGAACGTCCCGCCTGGTGTCCCGTCGCAGCCGGTGGCGAACGATGATGTCAACGTTCCCTGGAGCGTTGCCGCGTCCCAGGAGTACACATCGCGGGTGGCGATGACCGGTCCGTAATAGACGTTCCCGCACCGTAGTCCGTCCGGGACGTCCACGGTCAACGTGTACCTGCCGTCGGCGAGGTGTGCGTCGCCGCTGTATTCGAAAGCCTTGGCAACAGGCATCGGTATCGCGTCGATGCGTCGGCAGTCGAGCACGTCCGGGATGCAGTAGCTCACCGCCCACGTCCAGGTGTGAAAGTCATACCGCCCCTGGATGTTCAGTGAGTAGTTCGCAAAGAACGGTGCGGCATGCGCCGGCGCCGCCACTGAGGCGGCCACCCAGACCGCCACCGGCAGCACCCACATCGCCCTACCGAACTTCATCATTCCTCCGTGGACTCAGGAACCTGCTGTGGACGTGCGCTCCGCTACATGTGGGAGCCGCCGTCGATCCGGACTTCGGTGCCTGTGATGAAGTACGCGTCGTCACTGCCGAGCATCGCCACGACGCCGGCGACCGCGTCGGGCGGGGCGAAGATCGCGCCGCCGTCGAGCGGCAGCATCGGCTGGACTTTGCCGAACAGTGTGAAGTCCGAGTCTTCGGGCAGGCCGGGCCCGATGCTCTGGCGCGACGATCCGGTGCCGTCGGTCATACCGGACGAGATGGAACCGGGCTGAACGCAATTGAAGCGGATTCCGGCCTTGGCGAACTCCATGGCCCACGAGTGGGTCATCGCGAGCACGCCGCCCTTCGATGCCGCGTAGGCGGCCATATAGGGATGGGCGAAGTGAGCGGAGGTGGAGCTGAAATTGACCACTGCCGGGCCGCGACCTTCGCGAAGTGCAGCCAGGGATTCCCGGGTGACGAGGAACGTCCCGGTCAGGTTGATGCGGATGACCTGCTCGAAGTCGGCGAGTGTCGTCTCGGCGAGGTGAGCTGACCGCAGAATGCCGGCAGCGTTGACGAGCGTGTCCAGACCGCCCAACGCGCTGACCACCTCGGCCACCCCGACGGCCACCGACTGCTCGTCGCTGATGTCCACGGCAACAGTGCTCAGGCGATCACCGTCGGCGCCGGCCTTCGCCACCGTGTCGGCGAGCCCTTCGGTACTGATGTCCGCGGCCGCGACCCGCCCGCCTTCGGCAAGGATCCGCAGTACGCAGGCCTGCCCGATGCCTGATCCACCGCCGGTGATGAGCACCCTGCGCCCGGCGTAGCGCGCGAGGTGGGGCACGGACCCAGTGGGCGTATCGGACACAGCGCAGCTCCTATCGATCTCGTTCGGGCAGAACGATCCCCGGCCGGAATTCAGGTCGAGGATCCAACTTGACGTGCAGCAGGGGCGTTGCGCGTACTGCTTCCCGGTGGATGGGATGCAGTGTGTCCTGCGTCATGTCGAGGTGTCAACGTGTGTCTCGCCGCACCGGCGGCGCTGTTCGTGAGTCACCCAGGAGGTTCGGCGGCATATGGCGAGGAAGGCCGCGGACCGCTGGTCGTCGGGACTACCCGTACTCGGGTCGGGCATCGTCGGGCCGATGCAGGGCGTCGGCGGACTGCTGTCCATGTCGGCCGACGCCGTGAAGTTCCTCTTCCGCCGGCCCTTCCAGGGCAAGGAGTTCCTCGAGCAGTCCTGGTTCGTCGCCAGGGTCTCGTTGATGCCGACGCTGCTGGTGGCCATCCCTTTCACCGTGCTGGTGAGTTTCACCTTGAACATCCTGCTCCGCGAACTCGGCGCGGCCGACTTGTCCGGCGCGGGCGCAGCCTTCGGTGCGGTCACCCAGGTCGGCCCCATGGTGACGGTGCTCATCGTGGCGGGAGCCGGTGCGACCGCCATGTGCGCCGACCTCGGTTCACGCACCATTCGGGAAGAGATCGACGCACTGGAAGTGTTGGGAATCAACCCGGTACAGCGGTTGGTCACCCCGCGCATGCTGGCCTCCGGCCTGGTGGCGCTGCTGCTGAACAGCCTCGTCGTGATCATCGGCATCCTGGGCGGCTACTTCTTCTCGATCTTCATCCAGGGCGTGAACCCCGGTGCGTTCGCGGCCGGAATCACGTTGTTGACCGGCGTACCCGAGGTCATCATCTCCTGCGTCAAGGCGGCTCTGTTCGGTCTGATCGCCGGTCTGGTCGCCTGCTATCGGGGCTTGAGTATCAGCAGCGGTGGCGCCAAGGCAGTGGGCAACGCGGTCAACGAGACGGTGGTGTACGCATTCATGGCGCTGTTCGTCGTCAACGTCGTCGTGACCGCCATCGGCATCCGAATGACGTCCGGTTAGGCCCCGCACGATGGCAGCGATACGCACCCTTCATCCACGGCTTGCTCAGCAGCTGGGTAGGCCGGTCGGCACTCTGAGCCGGATCGGCGATCACACCGCGTTCTACGGTCGGGCGCTGGCGGGCGTGCCACACGCGGCGGTGCATTACCGAAAGGAGATCATCCGCCTGGTCGCCGAAATCAGTATGGGCGCAGGAACCTTGGCGATGATCGGCGGCACCATCGTCATCGTCGGCTTCTTGACCCTGGCCGCCGGCGGCACGCTTGCGGTACAGGGATACAGCTCACTCGGCGACATCGGCATCGAAGCGCTGACCGGCTTTCTCGCTGCCTTCATCAACGTCCGGATATCGGCGCCCGTGGTCGCCGGAATCGGTCTGGCGGCGACGTTCGGCGCGGGCGTCACCGCTCAGTTGGGCGCCATGAGGATCAACGAGGAGATCGACGCCCTCGAGACGATGGGTATCCGCCCCGTCGAATATCTGGTCAGCACGCGCATCGTCGCGGGCATGATCGCCATCGCCCCGCTCTACTCGATCGCGGTCATGCTCTCCTTCGCCGCGAGCAAACTGACGACGGTGGTGCTCTTCGGGCAGTCGGCAGGGTTGTACGACCACTACTTCAACACCTTTCTGAACCCTGAGGATCTGCTCTGGTCCTTTCTGCAGGCGATCCTGATGGCCATGGCGGTTCTGTTGGTGCACACCTATTTCGGCTACTTCGCCAGCGGTGGGCCATCGGGTGTGGGTGTGGCGGTCGGTAATGCGGTCCGGACCTCGTTGATCGTCGTGATCTCGGTGACCCTTCTGGTGTCACTGTCTGTCTACGGCGCCAACGGCAACTTCAACTTGTCGGGTTAGGCGGGGGCGGCGACTGATGGCAACGCAATCGAACCTTCGGCGACCACTGACAGGTCTGGCCACCGTGCTGGCCGTGGTGGCGGTGATCGCGCTCGCCGTCGGCCTGTTCCGGGGCAGCTTCACCAGGACGGTCCCGGTGACCGTTCTGTCACAGCGCGCAGGCCTGGTGATGAATCCCGACGCCAAGGTGAAATTGCATGGCGCGCAGGTGGGTTCAGTGCAATCGATCGAGACGCTTCCGGACGGCCGGGCAGCCATCCACCTGGCGATGGACCCCACCCACCTGGACATCATCCCGTCCAACGTCTCCGTGGACATCGCCTCGTCGACGGTGTTCGGTTCCAAGTTCGTCGAGCTCGTCCCGCCGCCAGAACCGTCCATTCAGTCATTGCAGGCCGGCCAGGTACTCGACGCGGACCACGTGACCGTCGAGATCAACACCGTCTTCGAGCAGTTGTCCACGGTCCTTGCCAAGATCGAGCCGGCCAAACTGAACGAGACACTCGGCGCGCTGGCGACGGCCTTCAGCGGCCGAGGCGACCAGATCGGACAGCTGATGGCTGACTTCGACGGGTTCCTCGCGACGATCGAACCGAGCCTGCCCGTCATGGAGCACGAGCTGTCGATCGCACCGCAGGTCATCAACGCCTACGCCGATGTCGCCCCCGACCTGGTCGGCACCCTAGCCTCGACCACCCAGATCAGTCGGACCCTCGTCGAGGAGCAGGACAATTTGGACACCCTGCTGGTCAGCGTCATCGGCCTGGCCGACACCGGAAACGAGGTGATCGGAGGTAACCGGCAAGCGATCACGACCGTGATGGACCTGCTCGTGCCGACGACAGATCTGACGAATCGGTATCACGAGGCGCTCAACTGTGCTCTGGGCGGCGCGGTCCAGCTGGCCAAGGCACCCGGTACCCCGGTGCCCGGCGGACTGCTGCTCCAGACAGTCGTGCTGGGTCAGGAACGCTACCGGTATCCGCAGAACCTACCCAAGGTGGCCGCCAAGGGCGGGCCGCAGTGCACCGACCTGCCGAAGGTTCCGTTCCAGAAGCACCCGCCGTTCGTCGTCGGAGATGTCAACGCCAACCCTGCGCAATACGGAAACCAGGGGATCGTGCTCAACTCCGATGCGCTCAAGCAGTTGCTGTTCGGGCCGATCGACGGCCCGCCGCGCAACGGCGCGCAGATCGGACAACCGGGATGACAACCGTCGGAAAGGCTGCCGTCAAGTTCGCGATCTTCGGTGTGATCATGGTCCTGCTGACCGCCGGCCTCTTCATGATCTTCGGGCAGTACAGGACGAGTTCGACAAACCGGTACTCGGCGGTGTTCACCGACTCGTCGAGTCTGCGGACCGGAGATTCGGTGCGAGTGGCCGGCATTCGCATCGGCACGGTACGAGGCGTCGCATTGCAGGACGACAACAGCGTCGTCGTGGACTTCGACGCCGACGACAACATCAGGCTCACCGAGAGCACCCGGGTGGCGGCACGCTACCTCAACCTGGTGGGCGACCGCTACCTCGAACTCCTCGACGCCCCCGGTCCGGCGAGAATCCAGCAGCCCGGTTCCCGCATCGGCCCCGAACGGACCGAGCCGGCACTCAACCTCGACCTCCTCCTCGGCGGCCTGAAACCGGTCATCCAAGGGCTCAACCCCGATGACGTCAACGCACTCACCAGTTCGCTGATCCAGATCCTGCAAGGCCAGGGCGGGAACCTCGAATCCCTGTTCGCCAGAACGTCGTCGTTCACCAACGCATTGGCCGACAACGGCCAGACTGTCGAGCAACTGATCGGCACACTCAACGACACCATCGGCACCGTTGCCAAGGACGGCGACAAATTCTCCGATGCCGTCGACCAGCTTGAGCAGCTGAGCACTGGATTGGCGCAGGACCGCGACCCGATCGGGGAGGCGGTCACCGCGCTGGACAACGGAACGGCCTCGCTGGCGAGCCTGCTCACCGAGGCCCGGCCGCCCCTGGCAGGCACCGTCGACCAGCTCACCAGGATGGCGCCGCTGCTGGCGAACGAAACGGACTTGGCCCGACTGGATCTCGTCCTGCAGAAGACGCCGCAGAACTATCGCAAACTGGTCCGGCTCGGCTCCTACGGGAGCTGGCTCAATCTCTACCTCTGCGGAATCTCGATTCGGGTTTCGGACCTGCAGGGCCGAACCGCCCACTTCCCGTGGGTCATCCAGAACACCGGAAGGTGCGCCGAGCCCTGATGCAGAAATATCGTGGATCCTCACTTGTTCGTGCCGGCTTCATCGGCGTCGTGCTCATCGCACTGGTCATCATCGTCGGTCTACAGCCCCAGCAGCTGTGGTCGATGGCGACCTCGGTGCGCTACCAGGCGGTATTCGCCGAAGCCGGCGGGCTGGCATCCGGCAACGCCGTCAAAGTGTCTGGTGTCACCGTCGGTTCGGTATCCGAGGTAGCACTCGAGCGGGGCACTGCGCTGGTGACCTTTTCGGTCGACAGCGCGGTCCGGATCGGTGACGACACATCCGCGAGCATCGGCATCGCCACCGTGCTGGGCGAACGCGTCCTGGTCCTCAAGCCCGCGGGCAACCAGAGTCTCGGCGCCGCCGGAGTGATACCGCTGAATAGGACCGGATCGCCATACTCGTTGACCGACGCCGTCGGGGAGTTCACGTCGAACACCGCCGGCACCGACACCGAGGCCATCAATCAGTCACTCGACACCCTGTCGGACACCATCGACAGGATCGCGCCGCAGCTCGCGCCCACGTTCGACGGTGTCACGCGGCTGTCCCGGTCACTCAACAGCCGCAACGAAACGCTCAGCAGCCTGTTGAAGTCGGCCTCGGATGTCACCGGCGTACTTTCCGAACGCAGCGCGCAGGTCAATTCGCTGATCCTCAATGCCAACGACCTGCTGGCCGTGCTTCATGAACGCCGCTACGCGATCGTCAACCTGCTCGCGAGCACGACGGCAGTGGCTCAGCAGCTGTCCGGCATGGTTGCCGACAACGAACAGGAACTGGCGCCCACCCTGGACAAGCTGAACACGGTGGCCGAGATGCTCGAACGCAACCGCGACAACATCTCGAGCTCGCTGAAAGGCCTGGCCAAGTATCAGGTCACCCAGGGCGAGGCCGTCAACAACGGGTTTTACTACAACGGCTTTGCCTCGAACCTACTTCCAGGTCCGGCAATTCAGCCGTTCCTCGATTATGCGCTCGGATTCCGCAGAGGTGTCGACGCCGGTCAGCCGCCCGACAACGCCGGGCCGCGCGCCGAGTTCCCGTTCCCGTACAACGGCATTCCCGGAGGATCGCGATGACCCGCAACAGCATTCGGCGCGTGAACGCCAGACCGCTGCTGCTGGCAGCGTTGGCGGCACTGATCCTCGCGGGTGCTGGCTTCCTCGTCTATAAGCACTTCCTCAGCCCCAAGACCGTCATCGCCTACTTCCGGTCGGCCACCGCGATCTACGCAGGAGACGACGTCCGGGTCGCCGGCGTCCAGGTGGGCACCATCGCGGCCATCGAGCCGCAGGGGACACGCACCAAGCTGACGCTGGAAGTCGACCGCAGCGTGCCGATACCCGTGGATGCCGAGGCCATCATCGTGGCGCCCAACCTGGTATCCGCGCGGTACGTGCAGCTGACCCCTGCGTGGGGCGCGACCCCGGAGACGAGTGGGCCGACGCTGGCCGACGGCGCCGAGATCGGCGAGGACCGCACCGCGGTGCCGGTGGAGTGGGACGAGATCAAAGAGCAGCTCACCCGCCTGGCCACCGAACTCGGACCCAACGCCGGGGTGTCCGAGACGTCTATCGGCCGGTTCATCGACACCACCGCCGATGCCATGGCGGGCAATGGAGACAAGCTGCGGGAAACCATCACCCAACTGTCCGGAGTGGGAAGGATTCTGGGCGACGGCAGCGGCGACATCGTCGCGACCATCAGCAACCTGCAGGTCTTCGTCAGCGCGCTGCGCAACAGCAATGTCCAGGTAGTGCAGTTCCAGGACCGGCTCGCGGATGTGACGAGCGTCGTCAACGGCAGCCGCTCCGAACTGGATTCCGCCATCACCACACTGTCGGAGGCTGTCGGTGAGGTCCAGCGTTTCATCGAGGGCTCGCGGACCCAGACCGCGGAGCAGGTCCAGCGACTGGCCAACGTCACGCAGGTGTTGGCAGACGACAGCATGGTCGTCAAGAACATCCTGCATGCGGCACCCAATGCCCTTGTCAACGGCTACAACATCTACAACCCCGATTCCGGTGGCCCGCGTGGGTCGTTCGCGCTCAACAACTTCTCCAACCCGGTGACACTGATCTGCTCCTCGATCGCGGCAGTCGAGAATGTCACCGCCGAGGAGTCCGGGAAAGCGTGTGCGCAGTACCTCGGACCCGCGCTGCGACTGATGAACTTCAACTACCTACCCCTGCCGTTCAACGCCTACCTGAGCCCGGCGCCACAGAACGTGATCTACTCCGAGCCCGGGCTGGCCCCGGGCGGCGGCGGAACTCCGCCCGCCGCGCCCGAAACCCCGCCCGCTGTGTCCGCTTACACCGGGATCGGTGATCAGCCGCCGCCGCCGGGATGGTCGGATCCCGCACACCCGCCCGGTGCGTACGCTCCGCACGGTCTGCCCGCCAACCCGCAGCCTGCCCTGTACCCCGGTGCCCCCATCCCGCCCGGTGTTCCGGCACCGGCGCAACCCGCGCCCAGCACCATCGGCGAGATGCTGCTGCCCGCTGAAGCCGCACCGGTCGCCCCGGCGCCGGAAGGAGCGCCGTAATGCCGCGTCGATCTGTCACGACAGTGCGCAGATGGGCTGCTGTCGCATCGTGTGTTGCCGTGACGGCAACGGGTTGCGCCTTCGACGGCCTGAACTCGCTCCCGCTGCCCGGCACAGTCGGCACCGGTGCGGATGCGGTGATCTACCACCTCAGAATCGCCAATATCGGCACGCTGGAATCCAATTCCCCGGTGATGCTGAACGATGTCGTCGTCGGTGCGGTGCGCAAGATGACAGTGAGCGACTGGCACGCCGACGTGGACGTCTCGGTGAAGCCGGGTGTCGTGGTACCGGCCAATGCGGTCGCCACGGTCGGTCAGACCAGTCTGCTCGGATCCATGCACGTGGCGCTTGATCCGCCGGTGGGGGAGGAGCCGGCAGGCCGGCTGCAGCCCGGCGCGAATGTTCCCGTGGACAGAACGTCGACGTATCCGTCGACCGAGCAGACCCTGTCGTCGCTGTCGCTGGTCGTCAACGGCGGAGGACTGACTCAGATCGGCGACATCATCCACAATTTCAACACCGCGCTCGACGGCCGCCAGATCCAGATTCGAGATCTGCTGACCCGGATGAACACCGTGGTGGGCATCCTGGATGCGCAGCGAGACAACATCATCGCCACAATCAGCGCACTCAATCGGCTGGCAGGGACTTTCGCCGGACAGAAAGAGGTGCTCACCGCCGCGCTGGAGCGGATTCCCCCCGCGCTGGAAGTACTGAACCGGCAGCGGCCGCGGTTCACCACCGCGCTGGAGAAACTGGGCGTGTTCAGCGACACCGCAACACAATTGATCGACGATTCACAAGACGACATCGTGCGAAACCTGACGAACCTCGAGCCGACCGTCAAGGCGCTGGCCGACGTCGGCCCGGACCTGGCGACCGCACTCGGGTACCTGCCGACCTATCCCTACACGCAGGAGTTCATCGACCGCGGGATCCGCGGCGATTATATGAATCAGTTCATCGTCTTCGACTTCACGATTCCACGGCTCAAGAGCGGGATGCTCCTGGGTACCCGCTGGGGTGAACCAGGAGCTTCACTGGTCCCCGCGCCGGGCGACCCGTGGTACTCGTCATACACGCTCGACCCGTTGCAGGCGCCGGTGACGCCGATCCCGGCGGAGGTGGCGGTCGCGCCACCGCTGATCGACCCCCCGCAGAGTGAGGTCGGTCCACCTGCTGCATCGCCGCCACCTGCACCGGGCGGGGTCCCGCCGGCCGGAGGTGGAAGCTGATGCTGACCCGTTTCGTTCGAATACAGCTGGCGATCTTCACGATTGCGTCCGTGCTGGGTGTCGGGGCCATGGTGTTCGTCTACCTTCAGGCCCCCGTGCTGCTCGGCTTCGGCCGCATGGCCGTGACCTTGCAGTTGCCGACGACCGGCGGGTTGTACGAGTTCTCCAACGTCACCTATCGAGGAGTAGAGGTCGGAAAGGTCACCGACATCCGTCCCACCCGCGAGGGCGTGACGGTCACGCTGTCCCTGAAAACCTCGCCGAAGATTCCCGCCGACCTGAAGGTCGACGTCCGCAGCGTGTCGGCGGTCGGCGAGCAGTATGTCGACCTCGTTCCCGAATCCGACACCGGTCCCTACCTCGAGGACGGATCGGTCATCGTCGGTGACAGGCGATCGATTCCGCCCGCGGTTGGCCCCATGCTCGACCAGATGAGCGCGTTGGTCGAGAGTATCCCGACCGGAAAGCTGGGTGGACTCCTCGACGAATCGTTCCGAGCTCTGAACGGGACCGGCTACGATCTGGGCGCACTCTTCGACTCCTCGGCACGCCTGGCCGCCGACGCCAATGCCAACGGAGAACGATTGGCAACCCTGATCGATGACAGCCGTCCCCTCCTCGACGGCCAGGCCGAGAGCGTCGATGCAATCGACACCTGGGCGCGCAGTCTGGCAGGGATCACCGAGCAAGTGGAATCCGACGACGATGCCGTCCGGACCATCCTGCAGACGGCCCCCGGCGCGGCGAACGAAGCGTCCCGCCTCCTCGACGACGTCAAGCCGACGCTACCGGTGCTGCTGGCCAACCTGACCACCGTTGGACAGATCGGCGTGACGTACAACCCGTCGCTCGAACAGCTGCTGGTGTTGTTGCCACCGTTCCTGGCGGCGACCCAGTCCTATGGTTCGTCGCTGAACAACCCTACCGGGATGGCACTTTCGGAGTTCTCGCTGACGATGGGGGACCCACCCGCCTGTACCGTGGGCTTTCTGCCTCCGTCGTCGTGGCGCTCACCGGCTGATCTCACGGACGCCGACACCCCGGACGGCCTGTACTGCAAATTGCCGCAGGATTCGGCGATCGGCGTCCGTGGGACCAGGAACTTCCCGTGCATGGGACAACCGGGTAAACGCGCGCCCACCGTGGAGATCTGCGAAAGCGATAAGCCTTTCGAACCACTGGCGATGCGCCAGCACGTGCTCGGGCCGTATCCGATCGATCCTTCCCTGCTCGCCCAGGGCGTGCCGCCAGATGATCGAATCGACTTCAGCGATCAGATCTTCGGGCCGCTGCAGGGCACGCCGATGCCTCCGCCGGGCCCGCCGGCTCCTCCGCCGGGTGGTGCAATCCCGGCTGCACCAAGCGGTTTCGGCGGCGAGACCGCTGTCCCGCCGGTAGCTGTCGCCACGTACAACCCCGAGACCGGGCAGGTTGCGACGCCCGACGGCCGGGTGTTCACCCAGTCGAACCTGGCCGCTGGCGTGCCGAAGAATTGGGAAGACCTCTTTCCTCGATAGACAGCACCGGCGTATGGGCCGATCCGTCAACGCTGCAACGTTTTTGGTGATGTACCGACGAGTTCCGCTCACCGGAATCCAGGGGTGTCGCACATCACGACAGGACGTCATGGTGGTGGATGTCACATCGTTTACCCGAAGGGCCTCCTCCATGAATGCAGAAACGTCAGTACCCCCTCCTGCCGAGCGGCGAACGCCCCGCAGACGGAGCTCGCGAAACTCCGGGAGGGCCGCACGGGCCGGCCGCTACGGCGGACTCGCCGTGTCCGCGTGGTTGCTGACGGCGGTGGCAACCGGCCACGGGGTGGCCGCAGCGGACGACTCCGGATCGACAGCGGCCCCGGGGAACTCGTCGCCGGCGGCGAGCAGTTCGACCACATCAAGCACAGGCCCGGCAACGCGCAAGTCCAAGACGGATTCTTCGGCCTCAGCTGGACAACATGATTCGGCGTCGGCCCCGACAGCTCCGGAGTCGGCCGGCGAGCCCACACGGCGTGCGAGGTCGAAGGGAAGAGTAACGGTTTCCCCGAATGCCACTGATGCCACGTCCGAGACGACGCCGACCCCGAATCGTCCGTCGTCACCGGCGGACGATGAGGTGACGGAAGAACCGGCCGGGAGCGAAGCGGAGTCCGTGGCTTCCGTGTCCTCCGCAGCCGGGACGGACGGTTCCCGCCGGGCAACGCCGAGAAAAACCACGCCGACCCACACCAATCCAGTGTCTGTTCCGGTTACCGACAGCGTGACGGTGACGCCAAGCACTGTCACCGCACCAGACGTGGCTTCGAAGGCGCGGTCCTCGGCGACCCGAGAATCAACTCCCGCCGCCCGACCGACGGCGACAACGACAACGACAACGACGGTGACCGTGCCCTCGGCGGTGCGGCCCGCGGTGAAACGGCAGGGCGTCATCACGACGATCATGACGCGTGTGGTGAACGCGATTGTGCGTCCCCTCACGGGGCAAGCACCGGCGGCACCGTCCGGCCAGTCGCCGTTCGCGTGGGCGGTGTTGGCGTTCGTCCGCCGCAACTTCTTCAACGAGTCGCCGGTCATCACCGCTGTGGACGTCGCCGGCCAGCAGAGCACCACCGGCGTGATCACCGGGAACATCGACGCGATCGACCCGGATGAGCTCGGAAAAACTGTCGATGTCCGGGCCAGTGTCTATGCCGGCGCAGCGGTCCCCACCGACTGCGGGTGCGCGCCCGAACCCGGCCTGATCGGACTGTCCTTCACCAATCCCGCGATCCTCGGTGAGAACCCCGGCGACAACTGGCATGCGCCTGCGGCCGTGGACAACACGTGCGCCTATCTCAATCCCGAGGACTTCAGCGTCGCCTTCTACCGGGGTACCGAGACCGGAGAGGTCACCATCGACGGCCTCGGTACGGGAAATGTGTTTCTCGAGTTCGAGGGAACGCTGACCGAGGGTGGCGCGAGCGAACAATCCTTTGCGACACTGATCCCTGAGCTCGCCACCGGCGACCTGAAGGGCGTGACCGGGAAGGTCACCAGCGTCAGCAGTTTCAATCCGGACGGCTCACTGAACGGGGTGCTCACGGGCACGGTGGTGCGCCCGGAGCTGCGCTACGTCGTGGTCGGAAAGCCCGCTCACGGTACCGTGACAGTCGACAGGCTCACCGGCGCGTTCACCTACACACCAGACGCCGGGTTCGCCGCGACGGGCGGCGCCGATTCCTTCAAGGTGCTGGTCACGGAGAAACGATTCAACCTGCTCAACCTCTTCAGACGCTACAACGGTGACCCGGTGACGACAATCAATCTCAACGTGGCCGGCACGCTGGTCTGAGTCATCTCGGCTCGCGCGCGAAGCTGTTCTGCCGCAGAAGTTCTGCTTCGCGCGAATGCCGATGCGACGACGGGTCGCCGCGCATCGACACCAGATGCGCTGGTGCGCGGCGATCCGGGTCAGATACCGCCGCCGAAGGCGACGGGGACCGAGTGCTCAGACGATCTTGACCAGCTTGAACGGCATGTTGATGTACACGGGTTTGCTCACCCCGCACGCGCCGCTGGGGCCCGTGGTGACGTCTTCGCCCACCAATGTGGTGGATGTGGGATCGGACATGCCGCCCTCGGGGGTCATCGCCTTGAAGCGGAAAATCTGCAGTCCGGGAGCCTTGGTGCCGTCAGGGCAGGGGATCCAATCCTCGACTGTGTGCTTGACGTACCAGACGCCACTTCGCGAATAGATCGTTGCACTCCAAACCCATTCGCTGTCCACTGTCCCGGTGCACTCACCTGGGTAGCTGCACTGGGTCCTGACCGTCCATGTGCTGCGCAGACTCGCCTGGTCGTAGAACACCTCGTTCTTGCGCGCCCATTCACCGTTGGAGGTCGCGGTGTAGGCACCGTTGAGCCCCCAATCGGGACTCGCGGCCGCAGACGGTGTACCCGTCATCGCGCCGCAGATCGTCACCGCGGCAGCAGTGCTCAACAAGACGGGTACACGCATCATCGCCTGCTCCTCGGGCCAGCCGACCGGCACGGATCGACAGCACCGGAAGCTAGCACCAGTTGACCGCTCACATCGAGCACATGTCCACTGAGCGGACTCATCAGGGTATGGACGCACCGGTTCGTGGCACGGTGTCCGCCGTGCGCCCAGGAGCTGTCGTCGTCGTTGTCGCGTCACTGGCCGCCGGCTTGATCACCGCGGCTCCCGCTGCGGCGCAACCGGTGTCGTGTGACGACCCGTCCTGCGTACCCGGCATCACCCCCGGCGTCGTGCTGGGGGCACCGTGCGCGGACACTGCGAACTACGTCTTCGGCACGACATCATGGGGCAGGCTGGTGTTCTGCGGATCGCCACGGCGCTACGAGCCCAGGTACTTCCGGTCACCGTCGAGTGGCCGGGGTGAAAGAGTTCGGCACCGGCTGCACCGGCTACGAGAACTGGGTCGCCCAGGGCGTGGACGGGCTCTTCCTGATGTGCCAGTCCAACAGCGGGGCGGCACGATGGGGACGCGGCGACGATGCGTGAGACGTCCATCCTGATGGTCAGCGTGGTCGCTGGTCTGGCCGTCACCTCACTTGTCGTCGCACCACAAGGTTGGGCGCAGCCCGCGCCTTCTCTGGTGACCTACACCGTCACTGCCGACGAGCCGGTGACCGCCGACATCTACTATCGCGAGACCGATCCGCCTACATGGGCGGACTACAGCCACAACCCATACCTGTTCAGCCCGAAAGTGACTGTCGAGGTTGCTCCCGATCGGCCGTGGGTGTTGACCGTGGCGCTGGCCGATCCTGATCGGTGGGCGATGGTATCCGCCACGAGCGGGCGCCTGCCGAAGGAATCCGGGTTCCGATGTGAGCTGGCGGTCGACGGTGTCGCGGTGGCCACCGGTGAGGGGCCCAAAGGCGCGCTCTGCTCGGTGCGTCACTGGTGACGAGCAGTCAAATGTGACGTGGCCCACTGGGTGGGAACGCGCGACTGACGGTCCTCGGGGGCGATCTAAGGTGCCGTTCGTCGGTCATGCGAGACGCCGGCGTGAAGGGAATGTCCGAGTATGTCGAAGCCCGAGGTGCCGAACGGCGCGATGCCGCCCCGCGCGGATGACAATCGCGATGTCGAGGTAGCGCTCGACGATCTGACGCCGGAGCAGGCGACCGCCTTCGCCGACCAGGCAGAGGCGGACGCCGCAGAAGCCGAGGCGTTGGCTGCTGCCGCTCACGCACGTGCTCGTGCAGCCCGGCATCGCGCATTGACCGAGGGTGACGGCGCCGACGGTGCGGGGTCCGTCGGCGCCGATTCATCCGATGACGACGCCAGCGCCACCTCGGTGCGGCGACGGCGCCCGTCACGAATGCGTGCTGTGGTGGGAACTGTCGCCGTGCTGTGTTCGGTGTCGATGCTGGCAGCGACTGGTTACATCGTGTGGTCGCACCACCAGAGAACCCACGAGCAGCGCAACCGGGCCGAGTTCGCGGCGGCCGCCAAACAGGTCGTCGTCACCCTGATGTCGATCGACCACAATGATCCGCAGGCCGGCGTTCAGCGGATCGTCGATAACTCGGTGAACCCCTTTCGTGCCGAGTTCGAAAGCGCCGCCGAAGATTTCGTCAAGGTCGCCACCGATGCCAAGGTGACGACCAAGGCGACGGCGAACGCCGCAGCGGTGCAGTCGGCCACCACGGACTCCGCCGTGGTCCTCGTGAGTGCCTCGTCGACGGTGACCAATGCAGCCGGTGCTCAGGAGGACCCGCGCAGTTGGCGTCTGACCGTCGACCTCAAGCGCGAGGGCGACCAGATCAAGATGGCGAAAGTGGAGTTCGTTCCGTGACTGTTGACGAAATGACCGCGCCGGAAAGCGGATCCGAGCTTGAGGCGACGCCCGCCGAGGTATTCGCGGTCGACGCCGATGACGGCGACCGACCCGGCGCCGCTCGACGGCTCGGCTGGGCACTGAAGCGCAGGTGGTGCGCGCTGCTGGTGTCGGTGCTCGTGGTCGCATCGGCCTCATTGCTGGTGACCGTCTACCTCATCCAGTATCGCCCGGATCGCCAGACGGGTCCCTCTGCCGAACAAGAGGCCATCGCGGCCGCCTCGACGGGCACCGTCGCTCTGCTGTCCTATGCACCGGAGACCATCGATACCGACCTCACGACGGCACAGTCGCTGATGACCGGTGACTTTCTGACCTATTACGGCAAGTTCACCGCTGACGTGGTAGCCCCCGCGGTCCGCGAACGCGGAGTCAAAGCCAGTGCGCAGGTGGTCGATTCGGCTCTGATGGAGATCCGCCCCCATGAGGCCAAGGTGCTGGTGTTCCTGAACCAGGAGACGGCCAGCCGCGACCGGCCGGAGCCCGCGTTCACCACCAGCAGCGTCGTCGTCAGCCTGACCAAGAACTCTGACACCTGGCTGATCTCAGCGTTCGATCCGGTGTGAGGTTGGTCAGCGGGCGATGATGACTGAGGAGCCGTGGCCGAAGAGGCCTTGGTTGGCGGTGATGCCGACGGTGGCTCCTTCGACTTGGCGGCCGGTGGCGTGGTTGTTGAGTTGCCAGGTGAGTTCGCAGACTTGGGCGATGGCTTGGGCGGGGATGGCTTCGCCGAAGCTGGCGAGTCCGCCGGAGGGGTTGACGGGGATGCGGCCGCCGAGGGTGGTGGCGCCCGAGCGTAGGAGGTGTTCGGCCTGGCCGCGTTCGCAGAGGCCGAGGTGTTCGTACCAGTCGAGTTCCAGGGCGGTGGACAGGTCGTAGACCTCGGCCAGGGAGAGGTCGTGGGGGCCGATGCCGGCTTCGGTGTAGGCGGCGTCGAGGATCTGGTCTTTGAACACCCGGTCGGGGCCGGGGACCACGGCGGTGGAGTCGGTGGCGATGTCGGGCAGTTCGGGTAGGTGTTGGGGGTATTGGGGTGATTGCAGGCTGATCGCGCGTACCGAGGGCACGCCGGCGGTGGAGCCGAGGTGTTTTTCGGTGAATTCTTTGGAGGCCACGATCACCGCGGCGGCGCCGTCGCTGGTGGCGCAGATGTCGAGCAGGCGTAGTGGGTCACTGACGACGGGGGAGGCCAGCACGTCGGCGGTGGTGGCTTCTTTGCGGTAGCGGGCGTTGGGGTTGTGGAGGCCGTGGCGGGCGTTTTTGACTTTGACGTTCGCGAAGTCTTCGACGGTGGCGCCGTAGAGGTCCATGCGGCGGCGGGCGAGCATGGCGAAGTAGACGGTGTTGGTGGCGCCGATGAGGTGGAAGCGTTGCCAGTCGGGGTCGTTGCGGCGTTCGCCGCCGACGGGGGCGAAGAAGCCTTTGGGGGTGGTGTCGGCGCCGATGACCAGGGCGACGTCGCAGAGGCCGGCCAGGATCTGGGCGCGGGCGCTTTGGAGTGCTTGGGAGCCGGAGGCGCACGCGGCGTAGGAGGAGGTGACCGGGATGCCGTTCCAGCCCAGTTTCTGGGCGAAGGTGGCCCCGGCGACGAAGCCGGGGTAGCCGTTGCGGATGGTGTCGGCGCCGGCCACCAGCTGGATCTGGCGCCAGTGCAGGCCGGCTTCGGCCAGGGCGGCGCGGGCGGCCACGACACCGTATTCGGTGAAGTCGCGTCCCCATTTGCCCCAGGGGTGCATGCCGGCACCGAGGATGTAGACCGGTTCTGGACTCATTGGGCGATCTCCCAGGCGTGCACGATGCGTTCGATGCCGTCGTCGTCGACATAGAGCGCCATGGTGGTCAGGTGCATCTGCATGCCGACCTTGAGGTCGGCGGCCAGGGTGCCCTCGACGACCTTGCCGAGCACGATCAGGCCTTCCTCGGCCAACTCCACCGCTGCCACGGCGAACGGTTCGAACGGGTCCGGGGATGGATACGGCGGGGGTGGGGCGTAGCGGTTCTCGGTGTAGCTCCACAGGGTGCCGCGCCGTGACAGCGGCACCTGGGCGAGCTCATCGCTGTCACAGCCGGGGTTGGGGCAGTTGTTGGCCCGCGGCGGGAACACATAGGTCCCACACTGAGGACACTTCCCCCCGATCAGATACGGATCACCAGACCCATCAGTGGCGAACCACCCATCAACCGCAGGCTGCGACGAGGAGTCAGCGCTCATACTTGTCCTTCGGTCGGATGAACACGCCGTCGGCTTGCACGGTCACGACACCGTCGGAATCCAGAATATGGCCGCTGGCAAAGGTTTTCGAGCTGGTCTCGCTGTCGACCCAGGCCTCCACCCGTAGTCGACCTAGCCGGGTGGGGGCGACGTAGCGCAGCGTCAACGTGCCGGTGAACGCCGGCGTGCCCGGCCGGTGTGCGGTGGCACCGAGGACGTGGTCGAGCAGCAGGGCGCATATGCCGCCGTGGACATGTCCGGGAGGACCCTCATACGGTGCGCCCAACTCCAGTTCGGTTGTGGCCCGACCCGTCTCGTCGGTTCGAACATCAAGCGGGGGAGCGATCGCGTTGCGCATTCCGATGGCGACATTGCCCCAGGTGAGGACTCCGCCAGTGGTCACCGCCCGCACACCGAACGGCTCTGGATCTATCCGCGCGCTCAGCAGATCGGCTGCCTGCTCGATCAACCGGTGCGCCCGGGTCACGTCCGCATCGTCGGCCTTGCTGCGGATTACGACGTCGATGAGTGTGCGCAGGGACTGCGTCAGGGGGCCGTAGAGATCCTCGGTGCGCTGAGCCTGTTCGGGGGTGAGGGGCCGGCTCACCTCGCCGCCCCGCTCCGGGCCGCCATGTCCAACGCCGCGAGATGGCTGAACAGCATCGACGCCCCGATGGGATTGCCGCCGCCGGGATAGGCGGTACCTGAGACTGCCGCCATCGTGTTGCCTGCGGCGTAGAGGCCGAGAATCGTTGTCCCGTCGGGGCGCAGCACCCGGGCGTGGGTGTCGGTGCGCAGTCCACCCTTGGTCCCGAGATCGGACAGTCCGAACGCGGCCGCGTGATACGGAGGCGTGTCGATGGGCACCAACGGGGACTCGCCGCCGGTGAACACTCGGTCGTACGGCTCGTCGCCGCGGTCGAAGTCCTCGTCGACGCCGGATTCGACCAGCCTGTTGAAGCGTTCGAGCGTGGCCGCCAGCTCCATGGCGGGCACCCCGATCGCGTCCGCCAGCTCGGCGACGGTGTCGGCGGTGTGCCACAGCCCGGAGTCGCGGTACCGGTCCGCGTCCACCATAGACACGTTCGTCGCGCTGACCGGCGGGATGTCACCTGCCCGGTTGTCGTAGATCATCCAGAACGGCAGTCGAGTCGTGCCGTCGTCGATCTGCCGGAGCACGTCACGGGCCAGCTGGTCGTAGGGTGCGGACTCGTTGACGAACCGGCGGCCTTCCTGATTGACGAAGATCCCTCCGGTGAACCAGAGGGCGAAGGCCGAGCGGCCGTCGGGATGGGTCATCCCCGGCGACCACCACGCCTGATCCATCAGATCGAGAGCGGCGCCCACGGCGATGGCAGCGCGGTGTGCGCCACCGGTGCTGCCCGGTCCACCCATCGTGTCGGTGGCGCTGCCGGGCACACCGTAGTGCTCGCGCATGGTCGCATTCTGTTCGAACCCGCCGCTGGCCAGCAGGACGCCGCGCCGCGCGCCCACCCGCACCGCGATGCCGTCCTGCTCGACCACCGCGCCGACGACGCGATCCTCGTCGGTGATCAACTCGACCAGCGGTGCGTTCCGCCAGCACGTGACAGTGTTCAGCCGCTGCAGGGCAAGCAGGAACCTCCCGACAAGTGCTCGGCCTCCCACCAGCAGGTCAGGCGCCGGTGCCCCCAGGCGTTCGGTGTCGAGCGGGCCGCGCACCGACCCGGCGTAGCGGCCGAGGTCGCTATCGGGAACCGGCAACGGAATGATGTGCCGGTATCCGTCGGCGCGGGCGCCGGGTGCCGAGCCGTAGTAGTCCGGCCAGGGCAGGAGCGTGAATTCGAACGCCGGATCCTGCTCCAGATACTCGATGAGGTGCGCGCCGCCGCGGACGTAGGTGTCCTGTAGCTCGCGTGGTGTCCGGTCCCCGACCACGGCGTGGAAGTAGTCGAGCGCCGCGTCGATCGTGTCGTCGGTGCCTGCGCGCTGGACGACGGGGTTACAGGGGAACCACATACCGCCGCCACCGGAATATGCGGTGGTACCGCCGAACATGTCGGTCGCTTCCACCATAAGCGTCGAAAGTCCCTCGCGGCCAGCGGTATAGGCGCCCGCGATGCCGGCGCCGGACCCGGCGACCACCACATCGAACTCGACATCGAAGTCAGGCATGGGCGGATCCGTCGAAGCCGCCGTAGCTGCCGCGGTAGAACAGCAGGGGGCCCCGTTCCTCGTGCGCCCACAGGCCGGTCACCCGGGCGACGACGATCGAGTGGTCGCCCGCACTGTGTTCGAGTTCGACCTGCGCCTCCACCGAGGCGAGTGTTCCGTCGAGCGTGGGCGCGCCGTTCGCGCCGCGGCGCCAGTTCGTACCGGCGAACCTGTCCCCGGTGGGCCCCGCGAACCTGGCGCACAGCGACTTCTGCTCCGCAGCAAGGATGTTGACGCACAGTGTGCCGACCTTGCGAATCAGCGGCCAGCTCGTCGAGGCCTTGGACGGGCAGAACGAGATGTAGGGCGGCTCCAACGACACAGACGTCACCGATTGGCAGGTGAATCCGATGGGCCGATCGCCGTCATGGGCGGTGATGACGGCGATGCCGGTGCAGAAATGGCCGAGCACTCGGCGCATCTCCGGTGCCGCCGGCGTGATCAGGCCGGTGCCGGATGCGATCAGCTGCTCGGTCATGGTCCTCCCTCGACGTGCTCGATCCGTTGCCCGTTACCTTCCGCTCTGCGCGGTGGGCTGCGCAACGCGTTCTCCCAGTCAGCGGTAGTGACGCCGATCTGGCCGGTACCCGTTGCTAGCCTTACCCGATGACGGAAGACGCCGAGAACACTCTCGACGGGGTGAATGTGTCGCCCACGGGATGGGTGTTGCTCGGGATGCTCTCCGGCGGCGACGAGCTGACCGGCTACGACATCAAGAAGTGGTTCAACTGGACGATGCGCTTCTTCTATTCGACCCCGGCATACAGCCAGATCTATTCCGAGCTCAAGCGGCTCGAGCAGGCCAGTGCCGTGAGTTCGCGGGTCGAGGCGGGCGTCCGCAACCGTCGGATGTACAAGATCACCGACCGGGGGCTTGCTGCGGTAACCCGGTGGGCCAACGAAGCCGTGGTAGAACCGCCCACTCTGAAACACAATCCGGTGCTGCGGGTGATGCTCGGCCATCTGCTGAACCCGGGGAGATTGCGGGAAGTCCTCACCGATCACGCCGCCCATGTCGAGCAGTTGCATCAGGAGGCGGCGACCGAGGCCCGGTGGGTGGGTGACCAGCCCGCATGGTCGTACGCCCGCCTGGCGCTGCAATGGTCGGAGAAGTATTACGCGGCCGAGCACGAACTCGTGTTGCAGATGCTCAAGGACCTCGACGGTGTCGAGGAGACGTTCGCCGAGAGCGGTCAGGACGGTGTGGAGTTTCCAGTGCGCGAGTACTGGTACGAGGTCGAGCGTCGGATCGCCGCCGAGGATGCCGCGGACCCTCCGGGCTGAGATGCGCTCGACCGTCTTAGGAGAGTCGGCCTGCGGCGTGGTGGGCCACGATGTAGCCGAACACCAGCCCCTGCCCGATCGTGGCGCCCGCGCCCGGGTAGGTTTTGCCGAAGGTGTTGGCAGCACTGTTCCCCAGGGCGTAGAGGCCGTCGATCATGGTTCCGTCTTCGCGCAGCACCCGGCCGCGGGCATCGGCACG
Source organism: Mycolicibacterium aurum (assembly GCF_900637195.1). Taxonomy (NCBI): domain Bacteria; kingdom Bacillati; phylum Actinomycetota; class Actinomycetes; order Mycobacteriales; family Mycobacteriaceae; genus Mycobacterium; species Mycolicibacterium aurum. The sequence goes on from NZ_LR134356.1 coordinate 2,830,787, forward strand.
CACGCCGCCACAGGTGCCCAGATCGCTGAGCACCACCTTCACGGCGTAGAACGGTCCGGAGTCCACGGGGCGCAGATTGGGGTTGGGAGCTATGGTCGGGTCTCCGTAGTACCGGTCGTAGGCGCTGGCACCCCGGTGAAAGTCGTTGTCGACGCCGGCATCTGCCAGGCCGTTGAAGCGGTCCATGGTGGCTGCGAAAACCGCAGGCTCGAAACCGATCTGCTGTCCCAGCCCCGCGAGGCCGGCGCTACGGTGGGCGATCCCGGCCTCGTACCACGCCTGGGGGATCGGCATGCGCGGAAATAGTTCGGCGGCAAGAAGATAGCTGTTGCGGTAGCGCTGGTCGAAGATCATCCACATGTCCTCGACGGGGGAGCCCGCCTGCTCGCGCCGCAGTAGCGTCTGCCCGAATGACATGTAATCCGTTGCCTCGTTGATGAAGCGCTCGCCGTTCTGGTCCACGAGCACGCAACCGGGTAGGGACCGCTCGGCCAGCATGACCGTGGGATCCCCACCGGGAAGGGGGGCGAACGCAGGAAACCACCAGGCCTGATCCATCAACCCCGTGTCGGCGCCGAGGTCCTGCGCAAGCTTTATCCCGTCGCCGGTGTTACCTTCCGAGCCCAGGCTCAGATGCTCGCCGAGGTGTTCGGACTGGAACTTGTGCCGCCAGCTCATCAAATGGTCGAAGCCGCCGGTGGCCAGGACGACACCGCGGCGAGCCGTGACCGACACTCGGATCCCGTCGCGGTCCACCGCGGCGCCGATGACGCGTCCGCCGTCGGTGAGCAGCTCGGTGACCGGAGAATCGGTCCACACCGGTATGCCGGCCTTCAGGACACCGGCGAACATGCCCGCTGCCAGGGCTTGGCCGCCGGCAGCGTAACGCCGGCGCAACGCCAGACCGCCGATGCCCTGAGCGGCGCGGAGCATGATGCGTGGCCACGATTTTCGCGGGACCCTGGCCATCAGATTCAGCCACCGGTAGTCCGCCCCGGTGACCGGCATGGGAAAGGATGACTTCATCACTCCTGGCCGCAGTCGTGCCAGTTCGGGACCGAGTAGCGCCGTGTCGAAGGGCCGGCATTCACAGGTTCGGCCGACGGCGCTACCGCCCGGTTGCTCCGGGTGGTAGTCCGAATACCCCTTGGCCCACTGGAATTTCATGGCAGTGGTGCGGCGGAGCATCTCTATGGTGGCCGGTCCGAACTCGACGAAAGCGTGAGCCTTGTCCAACGGGGCGTCGCCGCCGACCAGCGTGTCCACGTAGGTGCGGCCCTTGGACCGATTGTCCGCCGAACCGGACTCGGTGAGAATGGGGTTTCCCGGCATCCAGAAGGCCCCGCCGGAGCGGGCGGTGGAGCCCCCGACGTAGGACGTCTTCTCCACGATCAACACCGACAGACCCAACTCATGCGCGGCCAGCGCTGCGGCCATCCCGGTGCCGGAGCCCACGATGAGGAGATCGACGGTGGTGTTCTGCGGATCGGTCACCGGGTGATTCTGTCGGCCGCGTACCGATTGGTTCGTGGCGGTGACCGGTCAGTGGAACACCACGCGTTCCGGCTGAGAGTGCCGGTGCTACAACGGGATCATCACAGTCAGCACCACATCGAGGATGGGCCGAATGACATCGCAGCAGTCCGACGGCGCCGGAGACGTTCGGCAGATCGAGGCGCAGGCTGCGCCAACCCGCTTCGCACGTGGCTGGCACTGCCTGGGGCTCACGCGTGATCTGGGTGACGGCACGCCGCACGCGGTCACCGCGTTCGGCGGCAAGCTCGTCGTCTTCCGCGGGGAGGACGGCAAACTCAACGTGCTCGACGCCTACTGCCGGCATATGGGCGGCGACCTGTCCGACGGCGAAGTGAAGGGCAGCGAGATCGCCTGTCCGTTTCACGATTGGCGCTGGGGCGGCGACGGCCGCTGCAAGCAGATCCCCTACAGCAGGCGGGTGCCCAAACTTGCTCGCACCGCGACCTGGCCGACCATGGAGCAGGACGGAATGTTGTTCATCTGGAACGACCCGGAGAAGAAGGCCCCGCCGGCGGATGTGACCATTCCCCGTATCGAGGGTGTCGGCGGAGATTCGTGGACCGACTGGCACTGGTACACGACCGTGGTCGACACCAATTGTCGCGAGATCATCGACAACGTCGTCGACATGGCGCACTTCTTCTACATCCACGGCGGTCTGCCGACGGGCTTCAAGAACATCTTCGAGGGGCATGTGGCCACTCAGTACTACAAGAGCGAGGCAAGGCCGGATCTCGGGTCAGGGGAGGGGGCGGCGATTCTCGGCACGACCTCGGTCGCGTCCTATTACGGGCCGTCGTTCATGATCGACGATCTGACGTATCACTACCCGCACGGCGACCAGCGCACTGTGTTGCTCAACTGCCACTACCCGATCGACGCCGATTCCTTTGTGCTGCAATACGGAATCACCGTCGAGAAGTCCGACGCAGTTCCGGAGGAGATGGCGACACAGATGGCGGTCGCCCTGGGCGACTTCGTGAAGATGGGCTTCGAGCAGGACGTGCACATCTGGCGCCGGAAGGCCCGCATCGACAATCCTCTGCTGTGCGAAGAGGACGGCCCGGTGTATCAACTGCGGCGCTGGTACGAGCAGTTCTATGTCGATGCCGCCGACGTCACCCCCGACATGGTCGACCGCTTCGAATTCGAGATCGACACCACCCGCCCGCGGGAGGCGTGGATGAAGGAGGTCGAAGAGAACCTCGCGGCCAAGCGCCTGCCTCGGCTGGTTGGTCTCACGAAATGAGCGTTCGCCCCGACAACCGGCTCAGTGACGTTCCGATGTCGCCGGTGACCTGCGGGGCGTGTGGCGCGGAGGTACTGGCTCGCAAGAGCAGCTGGGCGCAGACCAGCGTGCAGTGGACGGCGGACTCGCAGGCCAAATGCCGCTATCGGCCGGTGACGTCGAGATTGGGCGCCGCCGAGGGCGGCGCTACGGTCTTGAGCCCGGCGCTGCTGATGTGCGCCGACCTGCGGTCCTCGATCGAGGACGCTGTGCGTTGCGGCGGCCTTCCCGTACTCGACGAAACCTGACCCCGGTCGGTCGGGGATCGCTCGGGGGTACCCGGGCGACGATGTCTCGCGCGGACAACGGTGTGGCCCTGCGTCCAGCTGCGGACCGCAGGGTCACACCGTGTTCGTCTGCGACTCAGGCGAACTGGAACGCGCTGACCGGGGCTTCGGCAGGGTAGCTGGCCGGCCCGCCGAGGTCGTAGGCGGCGTTGAGGGCGCCGATGAACTCGGCATCGTGCAGGGGTGCGCTGGGGATGTCGAGCTTGACGCCCTTCCCGGCAAGATCATCGACCATCATGTCGATGGCCTTGTCGACGGTGATGTCGTCCGAATGGTCCATGTTCTTCTTCAATTCGTCGAGATCCTCGAACACCTCCGCCGACCAGTGCACCAGGAACCGCAGTTCGTCGGTGTGGTGGCGGGCGATGACCTGGTCGCCGTTCTTGAGCACCCAATGGTCGCGGGAGGCAGGGTCGCCGGCGAACACGGTGTCGAAATCCAGTCCGGCGGGAACCTGCTGGTCGAGCGGACCGTTCGCTTCACCGCGATGCACGAGCATCTCGTTCTGCACCACGACACCGCGATTGAAGACCGGTGGCAGCAGGCGCTTGGGCTCTTTGAGGGGACCGTCGGGCCAGTAGGTGAATCCACTGCCCGAATCATGGGAGAACCAGGTGATCACCTGGGCCATCTTGATCAGGTAGTCCTGGAACAGCCCGGATTTGCCCATGACGCTGGTGAGCCAGGTCGGTGCATTCTCATACCGCACACCGCGGAAACTGGGCGAATCGAGATGCCCCGGGTCACGGTTGGCACACGGGCCGTTGATGTTGAAGAGCATCATCTGCGGCTTGGCGTACTCGGCCCCCCAGTAGGACTTGGCCATGTCGAGGAAGCCCGCGTTGTAGAAGCAGTCGTGCAGTTCCGGATACAGCACCGTGCCGTGATTGGCGAGAGAACCGCGGAACGTCGGGGTCAGGAACAGGTCGAGGGTGGGGGTGAAGCCTTCGGGGAACTTGCCGCTCATCGTGGCGATCAACTCCTCCGGCGACGAGAAGTGCTGCGCGATGATCAGCCGCCACGGGGCATCTCGGCGCACCACGTCGAGCAGCCGCTCGCGCTGGTCGTCGGTATAGACACTGTCGATCTCACGGGGCGGCGCAGCCGGCCGCAAGATGTCGGACAGCTCCATCCGTCGTTCATCGGTGAAGATCACGGGGGCTCCTTCTCTACTGTCCCGGCGTCGATGCACGCCGTCGGTGCCGTTGATTGTGTGCCGTGTCACCGCTCTGCGGATCGCTCGTGTCCAGCCATCGGGACGTCAGTGCGACCCGAACACCGGCAGGCGGGATCAAGGGTCAAAAATGCAGTGGGCAGGTGAATTTCGCCTGAAGCAGCGCGCCGGTCTCGGCCAGCGCGAGTCGACCGCGCGCAGTCGTGTCATAGCGCATCAGAAAGCCGTGGTAAACACCCGGATAGCGGGTCACGGTGGTCTGCACTCCGGCCTGTCGCATGCGCTCGGCGTACCGTTCGCCCCAGTCCCGAATGGGATCGGACGCAGCAGTCACCACAATCGCCTGAGGTAATCCGCGGAGGTCGGTGGCGAACGCAGGGACGCGGTAGGGGCTGTGCGGTGTCTCGGCACCCACGTCGGCGAGATCGTGCAGGTAGACGATGTCATCGTGGGTCAACATGGGAGCATCCGGCATGTCGGTCACCGACGGAGTGCCCATGTCCCGGTCCACACCCGGATACATCAGCACCTGAACCAGGATCTGCGGACCGTGGTGGTCCCGTGCGGCCAATGCCACAGCGGCGGCGACACCGCCGCCGGCGCTGTCGCCGGCAACCGCCAGCCGTGTCGGGTCCACGCCAAGGGTCGCAGCCTGTTCGGCTACCCACTCGGTCGCGACGAACGCGTCGTCGAACTGTGCCGGCGGGGGGTGCTCCGGCGCCAGCCGATAATCCACCGCCACCACGACCGCCCCGGACGAATGGGCGAGACCACGCGCCAGAGGCTCGAACGAGTGGTTGGACCCCATCACCAGCCCGCCACCGTGGAAGTACACCACCACCGGTGCCGGCTCGGCACACACCCGGGTGGGACGGTAGAGGCGAACCGGTATCAGGCGACCGAGCGCGGGAACCGCCGCATCACCGATCTCGGCCATCGGGGGCATATCCGTTGGCAGAGGAGCCGATTCGATCGACGTGCGGACGGCCTCGTAGCCCCGCTGGCGCATCGACGGGATCGGCCCCAACGATGCGATACGGTCGGCGGCATCGGGGTCGAGTGGTGGTCCCTGGCGCGATGAATCCACGGGCTCAGTGTTTGGCGGGGTCGAAGCGCTGCTGCGACCGCAACTGCGGCGGCACCTGCGTGGTCAGCACCTGGGCACGTTCGGCCATGGCTGAGCCGACGTAGTCGGGCTGGGTCATCAGGTAGAAGTCGCCCCGGGCCGCCTGCTCGAACACGACCGCGGCTGCCTCGACGGGATCCATCGCTGCTGCCTTGATCTCGAGCATCGCCGTCCTCTGTGACTCCGCTGCGGTCACGTCGCTGCTGGGCTGGTCGCTGTCTACTCCGCCGGCAGCTTCGAAGATGTTCGACTTCACCGCACCCGGGAGTACCGCCTGGATCCGAATGTGGTCATCGTGTCCGGCGAGCTCGACCTCCAGTCGGAGGCACTCGGTCAGTGCCAGCACCGCGTGCTTGCTGATGATGTAGGGAGCCTGCAGCGGCACCGCCGCCACTCCGCCGATCGACGACAGGTTCCACACCCACGCGGGGGACGGGTCGGCCATCATCCTGGGCAGGAATGCGCGCACGCCGTGATAGACGCCGCTCACGTTGATGTCCATCACCCTGTTCCAGTTGGAAATCGGTGTGTCCCAGAGATATCCGAACTGTTCGACACCGGCGTTGTTGACCAGCAGGCGAACGGGGCCGAGGTCACGGTAGACCGTCTCTGCCAGCGCGACGACACCTTCGGGATCGCGCACGTCGCGAAGCTCGACATGCGCGGCGCCACCGGCGCCCGCCAGCTCGTCGCGCAGGGCGGTCACGGCCGGTTCGTCCACGTCGACGAGGACCACCGTCATACCGAGTTGGTGAGCGTGCCGGGCAAGTCCGGCGCCGATACCGGCGCCGGCCCCGGTGATGACGGCGACACCACCACCGAAGATGTCGCGTACGTCGGGGGCGCCCACGGTCAGGCGTTCGATGAGCTGAGCTTTGCCCGGTGCTCCGAGAACGGGATCGAGTCCTCGGCGTCGAGCACCACGGTCATCGACGTGAGCACCAATGCGTCACCGGCACGCCGAATTCCGACATCCGCTACGCCTGAGGACACATCGAAGGGCACGTTGTTGGTCACCTGGTTGACATACATGTAGAACCGGACGTTGGTGACGTCGCCATCGGTGCCGGTCCGGAAGATGTTGGTCGCATGGTGCCGCAGCGGATAGGGGTTCTCGTCACGGTGCTTGCCCAACCACGCCAACGTCTCCGCACCCCCGTGCAGTTCTGCAGCCAGGAGTTCCTCGAACGGGCAGTTGCCGGAATCCGAACGGCTCAGATACTGCATCTCGTCGGCGATGTAGGTGGCGAGCACCTCGAACTGTCCCTGGTCGTAGTGATACCAGAAGCTGGCGATGAACTCCTGGATTTCCGGCAGCGTGATCTCGTTGCTCATGGCCATGAGTCAACCGGCGATGCGTGATCTCCGACACGCCGTTGACCGGTCAGTGGAACACCGAACCCCTGTGCCGTCAGTCGGCGATCAACTGCCACAGGCCGGGCCCCCCGGCGTGCAACGCGGCCTGGGTCACCACGTCGTCCCAGTGCTGCACCGATCCGTACTCCGATCGCCAAGCCAGTGCGGCACGGGTGTATTCGTGCAACCGGTGTTCGATCGTGGTGCCGATCGCGCCGAAGGCCTGGTGGGCGTTGCGCACCGCCACCGATGCGGCATGTCCGGTGCATGACCTGGCGACGGCCACCAGGAATCCCATCTTGTCTGACGCCCAGTCGCTCGTGATCGCCGCGTTCAGTGCGGCCTCGGTGGCGGCCCGCGCGAGGGCCGCTTCGGCGGCGATGTCGGCGACCATGTGCTGAATAGCCTGGAACTTCGACAGCGAGCGACCGAACTGAACCCTCGACGACGTGTGCTCGATCGTCATGTCGAGGATGACGTCCAGCGCTGCACAGACCTGCACTGCCCGAACCAGGGCCGACCGCAGCCTCAGCTGCTCGACGACTGCGGTGTCGACCATGGTGCCCGACGACGCCAGCGCGGCGATATCGGCCTCGACGACGTCCCGCGGCTCACCGATCATGTTCGTGCCTGCGGTGATACGAAGCGTCGCGGAGTCGACGTCGGAGACGCGGTGACCGTCACCGTCGGACCAGACCACGGCGACGCGCTCAGCGGAGATCGCCCACGGCACCGCGGTGGCGGTGCCGTGTTCGTCGACGACGCAGATCGTGCGCAGGGCCCCGTCGACGGTCAGCCCAACGGTGTCGAGCACCCAGCACGCCAGCAGATCGTGTTCGGCGAGCGGAACACGCACTGCGTGCCGGACAGCCGCAGACATCAGCTCCGCCGCCTCGGCCCAGCCGGCTCCGCTGCCTCCGTCGTCCGGCCTACCGGTCAGCCGCACCAACCCCAATCGGTCGAGGCTGCTCCACAGACCGTCGTCGAGTGAGACGTTTTTCTGGGGCGGTTTGCCGTCGCGATAGCTCGCCAGGACGGCATTCATCATGTCCGCCAGCTCGGGGTCGACGGTCATGCCTGTGTGAGCGGGAACAGTGGTCATCGCAGTCCCAATCCGCGCGCGATCATGCCGCGCAGTACTTCGGTGGTCCCGCCTCGGAGGGTGAAGCCGGGGCGCTGATCCACCGCGACGGTGACGAGCTCGCGGAAGTAGCGGCCGGCTGTGGTCTGGTCACCGGAGCGGAGGTCGGCGTAGTCGGCGATGTCGCCCTCGGCGGAGGTCCCCAGCAGCTTGACCACCGCGGCGGGCACGTCAGCGGGTTCGTGGCGCTCGAGCGCTCCGGCCACCGCAGTCGACATGTGGTGCAATCCGGCAACGCGGGCGACGAGTCGGCCCAGTTCGGCGTCGCGTGACAACTTGTGGTGCGCGACGCTTTCTGCGGCGGCGGCCAGCAGCGGGAACGTGGACAGTACCCGTTCGGGTCCACTGCGCTCGTAGGCGAGCTCGGAGGTGACCTGACGCCACCCATCGCCGATCTGGCCGAACACCAGGTCCTCGGAGACGAACACCTCGTCGAGGATCACCTCGTTGAAGTGGTGGCCGCCGTTCATCGAGACGATCGGACGGACCTCGACGCCGGGGCTGTCGAAGCGGACGATGAACTGACTGAGTCCGTCGTGCCGGTGGGCAGCGTCGACAGCAGCGGTTCGGGCAAGAACGATGAATGCGTGGGCGCGATGGGCGCCCGATGTCCACACTTTGGTGCCGGTCAGCGACCATCCGTCGCCGGTCTTCTCGGCTCGGGTCCGCACGCTGGCCAGGTCCGAGCCGGAGTCAGGTTCGCTCATTCCGATACCGAAGAAGCACTCGCCGGCGGCGATTTTCGGGAGGAACTCCCGCTTCTGGGCTTCGGTGCCGTTCTTCAGCAGCGCGGGAACGATCTGCCGGTCGGCGATCCAGTGCGCAGCGACGGGTGCGCCCGCCGCGAGCAGCTCCTCGGTGACCACGAACCGCTCGATGTGCGAGCGTCCCTGCCCTCCATACTCTTTCGGGACTGTCATACCGAGGTAGCCACGGGCAGCGAGCGCCGCGGTGAAGGTCTCGTCCCAACCGCACAGCCAGCCGTCGACCGAGGGCGTGAACGCTCCGGCGGCGAGCTGTTCGGCGACGAATTCGCGGACCTCGGTACGCAGGCCGGCCGTGGCGGCAGCATCGGTGGTCGCGGGGGGGAGCAGCCGGCGCTGTGCGGTCACTGGGTCGACCACTTCGCGATGCGCTCGCCGTGCTCGGGGTCGCGGTGCGCGAGCGGCTGCATGGCCGCCGCCATACCCAGCGTGGACTCCAGATGTCCGGTCCGCGATTCCTGCAGGAGTCGCTTGGCCATCCTCAATGTGTGTGACGGATTTTTGGCGATTCGCGCAGCCAGTTCCGCTGTCACGGCGAGCAAGTCGTCATGGGGGACTACACGACTCACCAGACCCCATTCCAGCGCGGTGCCGGCGTCGATCCGGTCGCCGGTCAGGGTCATCTCGGCGGCTCGCTCATAGCCGATTGCACGCTGCAGGAACCAGGTTCCGCCGTCGCCTGGCACCAGGCCGATCTGCACGAAGCTTTCGGCGAACGATGCCCGTTCCGACGCCACGCGGATGTCGCACATCGCTGCCAGATCGCAGCCTGCGCCGACCGCCGGGCCGTTGACCGCAGCGATGATCGGCACCTCCAGACGCGCCAACGCCCGAGGTATGCGCTGGATTCCGTCCACGTAGGCGTGCCGTTGGGCTATCGGCTCGAGACCGAACATTCCCTGCCGATCGGCCATGTCCTTGACATTGCCGCCCGCCGAGAAGATCTTTCCCGCCCCGGTCAAAATGACGGCCTTGATGGTGATGTCCGAGTTGGCAGCGTCCACTGCCGATTCGAAGGCGGAGATGAATTCCTGTCCACTGACCGCATTTCCGGTGTGGGGGAGATTGATCGTCCATGTCAGGGCTCCGCCGGAGGTCGTGACGACCAGGGGGTCGGAGGGCATACTCACGTGGGGACCTCGCTTCTGTGAGCTGGCGTGCGGTCGGATGTCATGGCATCTGCAGTGACTTGATCTGCAGGTACTCCTCGAAGCCGATGCGCCCGAGTTCGCGACCGATGCCGGATTTCTTGTAGCCGCCGAACGGTGCGGCAGGGTTGTACCTGCCGCCGTTGATGTCGAGCTGGCCGGTCTGCACGCGGCGGGCGAAGGCGACCGCGCTGTCATCGTCGGCCGCCCACACCGCGCCAGACAATCCGTACGGCGTCCCGTTGGCGATCCGCAGTGCGTCGTCGGTGTCGGTGAACGGGATCACGGCCAGCACGGGTCCGAACACCTCTTCCTGACCCAACTCGGAGTCGGGATCAACATCTGCGAAAACCGTTGGCGCGATGTAGAAGCCCACATCACGGAGCTTGTCCGCGCCGCCGGTGAGCAGGCGCGCGCCGTCGCGTCCGGCGCGTTCGATGAACCCGAGGACAGTGTGGTACTGGCTCTCCGATGCCGACGGGCCGATCCGCGTGCCCGGGTCCCACGGATCGCCCACGGTGTACTTCCTCACGGCGGCCTCGACGAGGTCGAGAGCCTCTCCGTAGCGGGACGCAGGGACCAGCATGCGTGTCCACGCCATGCAGGTCTGGCCACCGTTGAGGAACGCGTTACCGACGCCGACCTTCACGGCTGTCGCGAGGTCGGCGCCGTCGAGGATGACGTTGGCGGATTTCCCGCCCAGCTCGAGCGCCACTTTCTTGATGGTCCGGCCCGCCAGTTCGCCGACGCGGCTACCGACACCGGTGGATCCGGTGAAGGAGACGAAGTCGACGTCGGGATGCTCTGACATGCGCTCCCCGATGACGCGACCGGGCCCGGACACCAGATTGACCGTCCCCGGAGGAAGGCCGGCCTCGTGGAGGGCGTCGACGAACTCGAACACCGACAACGGTGCCTCGTTGCTGGGCTTGAGTACGACCGGGCATCCTGCGGCGATCGCGGGGAGGACCTTCGCCACGACCTGATACAGCGGGTAGTTCCACGGCGTGATGGCCGCGACGACGCCGTAGGGCTCGCGCGTCACGAGTGAGTTTCCGATGCGCTCCTCGAACTCGAAAGTGGCCAGCGCCTCGGCAAACCCCCGAGCCACCGCGAGCGGAACCTGGGTCTGCACGGTCTGCGACACCCGGATCGGCGCACCCATCTCGGCGGTGATGGTCTCGGCGATGTCGGGCAGTCGCTTCTCCATCGCGGTGATGACCGCGTCCAGCCGCGCGCGTCGTTCGGCGACGCCGATCAGCGGATCGAACGCCTCTCTGGCCGCGGCGACGGCGGCGTCGACGTCGGCTGCGGTCCCGCTGGGCACGGTGCCCAGCACCCGTTCGGTGGCTGGATCGATCACCTCGATCGCATCGCTGCCGTCGGGGGACACCCACCCACCGTCGATGTACAGCTCGGTCCTGGTGTAGTCGTGGTTGGTCATCGACACCTTTCGGGATTGCGGGGTCAGGGCACGATGCTGGCGCGGACATCACGCTTGTCTTCGGCAGCGGCGAAGGCGTCGTTGATGTCCTCCAGCGAGTAACTGGCCGAGGCGAGCCGATCGAACGGCAGAGTGCCCTGGTGACGTTCGAGGAACGCCAGCGCGCGCGACAGTACCGAGGGGTCGTACAGGGAGACGCCGACCATGGTTCGGTTCCCGAACACAAACCGCGACGGATCGAAGTCGAAGCTCTTGCCGATGTTGATGTTGCCGATCTCGACATAGCGCCCGAACTGTCCCAGCAGCTTGAGACCTTCGTCGATTGCAGAAGGGTGTCCGACCACCTCGACCACGACGTCCGCCCCCTGCCCGCCGGTCAGCCGACGGACGATCCTGGCCCGCTCCTTCTCGTCGGTGACTTCGGTGATGTCGATGACGGCGTCGGCGCCGAAAGCGGTGGCCAGTTCGAGGCGCTCCGGCACTCCGTCGATGGCGATGACCTTCGCGGCGCCACGCGCTTTCGCGACAGCCACGGCGTACAGGCCCAAGGCCCCTGCCCCCTGCACCACCACATACTCACCCAGCTGTTGATCCACCCGTTCGAGGCCGTACATCACCTGGGAGAGCGCGCAGTTGGCGCCCGCGGCGATATCGTCGGACACGGTGTCTGGGACGGTGTAGACCACTGCGCCGGCGGGGAGGACGAAGTAGTCGGCGTAGCCACCGACGAAGTAGGGGGGTTGGTCGGCACGGCCGAGCATCGCCATCGTGAGGTTCGCGCAGGCATTCCGCCGACCCGCCAGGCAATGCCGGCAAGTGTGGCAGCAGAAGAAGTAGGGGAACACGACGCGAGTCCCGACCTCGAGTGACTTGTTGTCGGAATCGGCGGTGACGCCGTCACCCAGCGCGGCGATCACTCCCACCATTTCGTGGCCGAGGACGGTCGGCAGCTGTCCGCCCAGCCCGCGCGTCGCGAAGGTGCCGTGCCAGGCATGGACGTCGGAGCCGCAGATGTTGGCCCGGGTGACCTTGACCAGGATCTCGCCGGGCCCGATACCGTCAAGGGTGACCGTCTCGATCTGGAACGGCTTGCCCGGCTCATCGAAGCGGGCGATGCGGCCCATGAACGGGGCAGGGCTCACGGGACTGAAATCCTCTCGCTCGTAAGCGGTTCGATGCGCACGGCAGTTCCGGAGGGCGTCACGTGTGCGCACGCTATCGGCGGGCGCGCAGGTCGCGGTTCGCGCTTCCCGCCCAGCGGTCACTCGCGGCTGCGCGCTCGATCACAGGTGGGGGGCGCCCGCCGCGTCCGCACGATGGCTGAACCGGTCCCGCAGGATTCGCTTCAGCAGCTTGCCGCTCGGATTCTTCGGAAGTGACTCGACGAAGAACACCTCCTTGGGTGTCTTGAAGCCGGCCAGGTGCGTGCGGCAGTGACTGACGAGCTCGTCCTCGGTGATCTGCGCCCCGTCACGAGCCACCACCGCGGCCACGACGGCTTCGACCCACACCGGGTGGGGCAGACCGAACACCGCCACCTCCTCGACGCCGGAGTGCCGATAGATGACCTCTTCGACCTCGCGGCTGGCGACATTCTCGCCACCGGTCTTGATCATGTCCTTCTTGCGGTCTACCACGTGCAGCAATCCATGCTCGTCGTAGTAGCCCAAGTCCCCGGAGTGGAACCATCCGCCGCGGAACGACTCGGCGGTCTTGGCGTCGTCGTCGAGATAGCCGAGCATCAGATGTGGGCTGCGATGGGCGATCTCACCGACGACACCGGCGGCGACAGCGGCGTTGTCGTCGTCGAGGATGGCGGTCTCGACGTTGATCACCGGTCGTCCCGCGGCACCCGCGTGGTCATCCTGCTCATCGGGGCCCAGCGCCGACGCCAGCGGAGCCATCTCCGTCTGTCCGTAGAAGTTCCACAGTCGCAGATTGGGAAGTCGCTCCCGCATCTCGGCGAGGATCTCGACCGGCATGGCCGAGGCTCCGTAATAGCCTTTGCGCAGACTCGACAGGTCCACCTGATCGAACACCGGTGATCGCAACAGTGAGATCCACACCGTCGGAGGCGCGAAATAGTTCGTCACACCGTATTTCTCGATGTTGCGTAGCACCAGTTCCGGCTCCGGTCGCGGCAGGATGACGCTGGTCGCGCCGAGGTAGACGTCGGTGATCAGGAAGTTGTCGAGTTGAGCGCAGTGGTACAGCGGCAGCGAATGGATCTCGACATCGGTGGCCTCCATAGCGCCCGCGATGATCGAGCTGATGTAGTTGCCCATCAGGCTTCGGGTGGAGTGCTTGGCGCCCTTGGGATTCGATTCGGTTCCGCTGGTGTACATCAATCGGATCAGCTGGTCGTCGTCGATGCGCGGATTCGGGGCCGCCGAGGTGGTCGACAACCACTGGTTGAAGTCCGCCCAGCCCTCAGGGGGCGTGTGGCCCGGCGGGACCAGCGCGACGGTCGTCGCCACCTGTCCGCCGCGTCGCATCGCGTCCTCGGCGATCGGCACCAGGTCGGCTTCGACGACAAAACCCCTCACCTGACTGTGGCCGAGGATGAAAGAGATCTCCGCGGCAGTGAGCATGAAGTTGATGGGGACGAAGACAACCCCGGCGCGGGCAGTGGCGAAGGCCAGGACCGCGTACTCCCAGCAATTGTGCGCCAACGCCGCGAGCCGGTCGCCGACACTGAAACCGTTGTCGGCCAGCGCCGCTGCAGCGCGGTCGACACGGCGGTCGAACTCGGCGAAAGTCAGATGTACATCGCCGTCGATGATCGCGATCTTGTCGGGCTGTCTGCGCGCCGAGCGCCGCGGAATGTCGCCGAGTGCGTGGCTTCTCGCCGCGGCGAGGACGGCATTCAGATCTTCCATGATCGGACTGTATGTGCGAACCCGCCGGCCCCATCGACTCGCGTCCCGCTGAGTAGAAAGGGGTCCGCCGGATACCTCACGGCGATCCCATACTCGACAGCGGAACCAAGGAGGCTCGATGACGATCGCTGTGACGGTGGGGGCTGACGAGAAATCGGTGGACCCCGATGAGCTGCGGGCCAACCTGCGTCAGGCCGACGCCGGTGTCCTGGTGGCGGTGCTGGCTCAGCTGACCGGCGACCCGGCCGTCCTCGATCGATTCGCGTCCAAGATCTCCCACACTCCCGATCCGCCGGAGCACGTGGGCAGTACCGATCCGGAAACCCTGGAGGCGTTGATCGACGCGGTGATGGCGGCGATGAGCGCGCCACGCTCCACTGATTCGATCCCCGCCGACGACCCGGGTCTGTTCGCCCGCATCGCCCCGCTGGCGTTGGGTTCGGAGGTGGGCGACGAATACGTCGGACTGCTACTGGAGCAGGGGGGATTTCATCCGCCCCAGCCGGTGGTGCCGCGGACCGCCAGGCTCCCGCACGGCTTCAAGGTGGTGATCATCGGCGCTGGGATCGCCGGCATGGCCGTCGCGCTCGAATGCGCCTCCGCTGGGATCGACTACGAGATCATCGACCGCAACGACGAGGTCGGCGGTACCTGGTACACGACGCTCTATCCGGGCATCGGCGTCGACACCCCGTCGGCCTACTACTCCCTGTCGCGCGACATCAACGGCGATTGGTCGAGCTACTATCCACAGGGCGCTGAGTACCAGCGCTATCTGCAGTCCGTCGCCGACAAGAACGCGTTACGGGACCACGCCCGTTTCCGCACCGAGGTCGAGGCTCTGCGGTGGGACGACGGTCGCAAAATGTGGGAGGTACGCGCCGTCGGGGCCGACGGCACCCGCGACGTCTCCTACGCCAATGTCGTGGTCCCCGCGGCGGGCTACCTCAACCGGCCCCGCTGGCCCGATCTGCCCGGAAGGGAGACGTTCGGCGGAGTGAGTGTTCATTCCGCCGAATGGGATCCCGAACTCTCCCTGCGTGGAAAGAAAGTCGCGATCATCGGCGCCGGATGCACCGCGGTGCAGATCGTCGACTCCTCGGTGGACGAGGTGGAGCACCTCACGGTGTTTCAACGGCAACCGCACTGGGTGGCGCCACGGAAACGGCTCAACGACGACGTACCTGTACACCGCCGGTGGCTCAACGCACACGTGCCGTTCTACGCGAACTGGAACCGCGTGAAGTCCTTCTGGGGAGCGGGGGATAACAATTACCCGGTCATCCTGCGGGATCCGCAGTGGGCAGCCGAGCACCTGTCGATCTCGCCGGCGAACGACGCGCTGTTGCAGATGTGCCTTGAGTACATCGACCGCGTCTTCGGGGCCGGTACCGAACTGGCCGAGAAGGTCACCCCGGATTTCGCACCCTATGGCAAGCGCATCATCAGGGACCCGGGCGGCTACTACACCGCACTGGCGCGAGACCACGTCGATGTCGAGGCCGACGAACCTGCCGCCGTCAACGAACGCGGCATCCTCACCAAGGACGGACGCCAGATCGATCTCGACGTCATCATCTACGCCACCGGTTATCACCTCGACTTCCTCTCGACGGTCGACATCGAGGGCAGGGATGGTGTCAAGCTCGATCAGGTGTGGGGGGACAGCCCGAGCGCCTACCGCGGTGGGCTGGTTCCCGGCTTCCCCAACCTGTTCATCTCCTCGGCCCCCAACTACAGCCCCGGCCACGGCGGCGGTCACAACTTCGGCGTCGAGGTGATGGTGCACTACGTGATGGAGTGCCTGCAGTTGATGGCCGAGCGTGACGCGGCGACGTTGGAGGTCAGGCCCAACGCGTTCGACGCGTACGTGCGACAGATCGACGACGCGATGCAACAGACCGTGTGGTGCCATACGCCCACCGCACACACCTATTACCGTTCCGGTGGCCGCATCGTGACGGCCTTTCCGTTCCGATTGATCGACGTCTGGCAGAGCCACCGTGCACCCAGGGAAGAGGATCTGGAACTCCAGTGAACGGATTGCTGACCGGTAAAACGGCGCTGGTCACCGGAAGCAGTCGCGGCATCGGACGCGCGGTGGCACAGCGGCTCGCCGCCGAAGGGGCCACGGTGGCGGTCACCGCCAGGTCCACTCGGGCGTCGGTGTCCACGCGCGCGGGCGAGAACGTCGAACTGCCGGGCACCATCGGCGAGACGGTCGAGCTGATCGAGAAGGCCGGTGGCACGGCATTCGGCATCGCGTGCGATCTGGAGAATGCCGAGCAACGCGCAGGCCTGGTCGATCAGGTTGTGGAGCGGACCGGGCGCCTCGACGTCCTGGTCAACAATGCCGGATACGCCGACTACTCAGTCGTCGAAGACATGCCGCTGGCGACCTTCGACCGCACTGTCGAACACTACGTGCGGACGCCGTTCGTGTTGACCCAGAGCGCCGTTCCGCACATGCGCCGTCAGGGAGCGGGCTGGATCGTCAACCTCGGTTCGGTGACCGGGTTGCCGCCGGCCCGGCCTTACCGTGAGTACAACAAGACCTCCGGAGACGTCATCTACGCGTCGATGAAGGCCGCGCTGCATCGGTTCACTCAGGGCGTCGCAGCCGAACTACTGGAGTCCAACATCGCCGTCAACGTGGTGGGACCGTCCAGCGCAGTGCGGACTCCGGGGGCGGCGAGCCTGATTCCGGACAGTTTCCCGACCGAGCCCGTGGAATACCTCGCCGAGACGGTGCTCGCGATGTGCCATCTGCCCGCCGACCAGCGGACCGGCCTGGTGGCGTTCAGCCTGCACTACCCGTGGGCGCAGAAGCTGACCGTGCACAGCCTGGACGGCACGACGACGTTGCCGCCGTTGGAGCCGCCGGCGGGCGCCAACCCCAACATCCTCCCGCTGGGTGTCTAGGCGCGCCAACCTGCGCGTAACGCATGGTGGTCGTCCAGGCAGAAGCTATGGCAGACACGTTCGCGCACAATGACGTTGGGGCACTCGGGGTCGAACCACCGATCGACGACAGCCCAGTGAATCGGGTGCATGAGGTAGGCGCCCATGATGCCGTCGGCATCGCTGAACTCCTGCTCGAAGATGTGGGTCCACCTCGACGTACCGAAGGTGCGGTCGGGCCGGCTCAATTGCCAGGCGCTGATCGTAGAGACGTAGCCCGGCAGCCGCTTCAGGTCGGCTTCGAAGTGCGACAGGACATCAGGTCCGGTGTCGGGCGCGACGCACAACAGCAGGGTGCGGTAGACCAGGCCCTCGGGACGATCGGCAATGACAACGGGGGAGCCGTGGTAGTCGGCCCCGCTGATGCGGGTGATCGCCGGGTCGGCGAGTGCCGCGTCGACGTCGGCGGCGACCGCCCTCCAGTCGGCGGCGTCCTGAAAACGCAGATGCAGCAGAAGATCTCCTCCGTTTCGGCTGCCGTCCAGGGTCGGGGCGACAACGTGCCGGAGGGCGCCGCTGTGCCGCGCCAATCGTTGAAGATCGGACTGCAGGCGTTCGCGTGCGGTCTCTGGCGCGTCGATGAGCCGGATGATGTTAAACATCGCAGAGCATGTCGACATCGTCGTATGCGGCGGCCGCGCTGCGGTCCCGTTCGACGATGAGCTCGTTGATGGTGTCCCACCATATCGCCAGCTGGGGGTCTGGCCGACCCTTCCATGTCATCTCCCACCACGCGCGCGCACTCTCAAGCGACCAGATGATGGTGACGGTGTTGGGTTCGGAGTCATACCAGATCGGTGGTGAGACAAGAACATTGCACAGCGTCATGCCGCGGTTGCGGGCGCCCGGTGCATATTCCGCCAGGTAGACGTCGATGAACTCACGGGCGCGGCCCGGTCTGGTGACCACCCGATCGACGACGAATATCTCACCGCTTCCCATGGATGTGAGGTTAGGTACCGGCCGTCCGCGTGGGGTCGGCGATCCCGACTACCGGGAGACCAGTGTTGACGGGCACCGACCTGGCGTCGACGGTGTGGGGATGACCGACCTGAGCCCAGATCCCTTCGCCCCGGTTCAGCTGGGACCCGTGCGGCTCCGCAACAGGATCGTCAAAGCGGCCACCTCGGAGGGCCGCTCGCCGGATGGCCGGGTCACCGATGATCTCATCGACTTCCATCGCACCTTCGCCGAGGGCGGCGTGGGGATGACCACCGTCGCCTATTGTTGCGTGTCACCTCAGGGTGCCAGTGCGCCGGGGCAGATCGTGATGGACACCGACGCCCTGCCCGGTCTGCGTAAGCTCACCGACGCAGTGCACGGTGCGGGCGCGGCGGTCTCGGCGCAGCTGGGCCACGCCGGGGTCGTCGCACCGAAGAAGCTCACCGGCGTTACCGCCATGGCCCCCAGCCGGTTCGTCAACCCGACGTCGTTCGCGTACTGCCGCGAAATCCGCCGCGACGAGATCGCCGTTGTCATCGAGCAGTTCGGTGCCGCGGCTGATATCGCCGTGGAATCCGGATTCGACTCCGTAGAACTGCATTTCGGGCATCTCTATCTGCCGAGTTCGTTTCTCAGCCCCGTGATCAACCGGCGCAAGGACGAGTACGGCGGTGACATCGACAACCGGTCGCGGCTGGTACGCGAGATCGCGCGGCGAGTCCGGGAGGTCGTCGGGGACCGCATCGCGGTGATCGCAAAACTGGACATGGACGACGGTCTGCCGGGCAGCATCTGGATCGACGAAGCGCTGCGCACCGTCGCGCTGCTGGACGCGGATGCCACGCTCGACGCCATCGAGCTGACGCAGGGCTCGTCGGTGTACCGCCCGATGTACCTGTTCCGTGGCGATGTGCCCGTGCGTGAGTTCACCAAGGTGATGCCGCCGATGATGCGACCCGGAGTGCGGCTGCTGGGCAAGCGGGTGATGGGCAGCTATCCCTACGAGGATCTCTACATGCTGCCCGCGGCTCGCCAGTTCGTACCGATCATGAAGAACACCAAGTTGATTCTGCTCGGCGGGATCACCAACCGCGAGCACGTCGAGACCGGTATGCGAGAGGGCTTCGAGCTGGTCGCGATGGGACGGGCCTTGCTCCGCGAACCGGACCTGGTGACCAAGATGATGACCGATGCCGGCGTTCGCAGCCGTTGCACCCACAACAACAAGTGCATGGTCACCGTATTCGGGCGCACCCACTGTGTGTTGGACCCGGAGCAGCGCTACGGGGCGGCGGAACCGCTCGATACGCCACGGTTACGCGCGGTCACTTCGTGACGGGCCTACCGACGAGTTCGGCCACGTCGGCACTGACCTGTGCGCGCGCCCGTTGGCAGATATCGAAGGCGGGCATCGTCATGAAGCCGTGCACTCCGCCCTCGAAGTACCGGCACGTCGTCGGGACCCCCGCGGCCTCAAGCGCTTCGGTGTAGGCCAGACCCTCGTCGCGCAGGGGGTCGTGACCCGCCACGACGGTGATCGCCGCAGGCAACCCCGACAGGTCTTCGGCCGACAGCGGTGCGGCATAGGGGTGGATCCGGTCGGCAAGTGAGGGCACGTACTGGTCCCAGTACCACTGCAGAGCCGGCAGCGGGTTGTAGAAGCCCGCGCCGAAGAGTCGGTAGGACTCGGTGTCGAAGTCTGCAGCGATGACGGGGTAGAGCAACATCTGACCGCCCAAGGTCGGACCGTTGCGATCGCGAGCCATCAGCGCGGTGACCGCCGCCAGATTGCCTCCGGCGCTGTCCCCGCCCACGAGCAGGGCGGACGGATTCCCGCCGAGCCGGTCGATGTGTTCGGCGGCCCACCGGGTGACGGCGTACATGTCCTCGGCGGCCGCCGGCCATTGCCCCTCCTCGGACGCGCGGCGGTAATGGACCGAAACCACCACGGCCGGAATGGCGTTGGCGAAGGCGCGACACAATCCGTCGTGGCTGTCCAGATCGCAGAACACCCAGCCGCCGCCGTGGGCGTACACCAACGTGGGAAGCGCGACATCGGAGGCGGCAGCCGGCCGGTAGATGCGCACCGTCACCATACCTGCGGGTCCGGGCACCGTGCGTTCCTCGACCGAGGCGACCGCCTCGGGTTCGGCCGGAGGCACGAATCGCGACCGAATGGCCGCACGGGCCTGCTCGCCGGTCATCGTGTGAACCGGCGGAAACCCGGAGTCGAGTGTCTCGATGATGCCGGCGATCTGCGGATCGAGGCTCATGCCGGCTGCAGGTTGGGCTTGGGCCCGGCGGGCAGCGAGGCAGGTCCACCCCGCAGCGGGCGCATCTGCTGCAGGGTCGGCGCCACGCGCAGCGGCCCTCCTTCGACGGCCCGCCAGATGCGCAGCGCCGCCATCCGGACCGGCGCCACCAATCGCTGATCGAACATCATCTGGCTCATCGGGCCGCACACCGAGATGGCCGCGACCGCCTCGCCGGGATCACCGATCGGAGCGGCCACGCACCCGAAGCCCGGTACCGATTCCTCGCGGTCGAACGCAATGCCATGTGAGCGAACCTTCAGCATTTCGGCGCGGAGTTGGGCAGGTGTGGAGAGCGAGTACTTCGTCCTCCGGGGCATCGGATCGGTGTCGTAGTTACCGATGTCGTGCTCGTCGGCGAACGCCAGCATCGCCTTGCCCACCGCGGCGCAGTGCGCCGGTTGGCGACCGCCCACCCGAGTGGGAATCGCGGTGGTCATCCGATTCCCGACCTTTTCCAGATAGACCACGTCGCAACCGTCCAGCAGCGCCAGATGGACGACCAGGCCGGTGGCGGCATGCAGTTCGTGCAGCATCGGAATCGCAGCCTTGTGCAGGCGGTCTTGATGGACGGCCAGCGATCCGAGTTCGACGAGTCGCATCCCCAGTTCGTAGTCGCGTCCGCTGCGCCGAAGCCAGCGCAGTTGAACCAGCCGCTCGAGCATCCGGTGCGCAGAGGACCTCGGAAGCCCGGTCCTGCGCACGATCTGGGCGAGAGTGAGCCGGCCAGGCCCGTCGAACGCGTCGAGCACCAGCGACACCCTGTCGATCACGGCGCTGGGGGTTTCGGCAGCGGATTTACCGGCGGTGGCTGCCGGGTTGTCGATGGTCACGGTCATCGGGATCCTCCGGAAAACTGATACTCCTAATAGGCATATACCTATTGGTCATATAGAACTACCACATCGCTGTGGCTGCTGTCACATAGATGCGCGCTTTGTCAGGGTGTGTCGAAATGCCAAATCCGGGTGCGCGCCTGGCGCACCCGGATTCGGTGTTCGGGGGCCCTCAGCCCCTGGCTGCGCTCCGACCCGCACGGCGCCCGTAGAAGCTGCCGTCGCCGAGTGAGATCCCGCTGGCATACCCCCAGGCCGCGACCCCGGCGGCCGAGCGTCCTGCCGCGAACAAGCCGGGAATGGGGTCACCGCTGACATGAAGCACTTCGGCGTCCAGAGTCGTCGCCAAGCCGCCGAGCGTGAAGCCGCCGGTGCTCTCCCGGAGGTCGATCGCGCCGACCGGAGAACCGATCGGCCGCAGCCACCGCGCCTTCTTGTGCAGCAGCGGATCCTCGCCACGGGCGGCACCGTCGTTGTAGGCCGCGACGGTGGCCTGCAGGGCGCCCGGGGCGAGGCCGATCTCGGATTCCAGATCCTCGACGGTGTCGGCCACCCAGGTCGGTGGCCGCATCATGAGTTGCGGTGACATCGACGCCATGGCCTCGTCCTGAGCGTCACCGTCGATGATCAGATAGGCAGTGTTGTCCTGGTGATACAGAGTCAGCTGCCCTATCCGACCCGGATAGGTGTCCTCGGCGACATACCGTTGTCCGCGACCGTTGACCAGGATGCCGCGCACCAGTTGCTGTGGGTCGGCGAAGATGGCGACCTCGGTGGCGTCCATATGTGCCAGATCCGCGCCCAGCGCCTGCGCCATCCGGATGGCCCGGCCGTCATGCTGTTCGATCGATGCCGCAGGGCGACCGGCGATTCGCGGTGCGTACTGCGCCACCATGGCCTCGTTGTAGGCGAAGCTGCCTGTCGTCAACACGACGCCGCGTCGGGCCCGGATGGCGATGTCGTCTGCGTACCTTCGGGCCACCAGGCCTACCACTCGACCGTCGGAAGCGACCACGAGGCGTTGAGCGCGGACGTCGTAGAGAGCGCGCGCACCCGAAGCCGTTGCGGTGTCGACCAGTGGCTTCATCAGCATGAAGCCGGCGCTGGATTCGCCCTGCTTCTTGTTCGACATCCGGGGGACGTGCCCGCGGGGTGCGGGCGTGGCAATGGTGTTGAACGGGAACGAATTCTCTCCACCGGAGTACATCAGGCCCTGGTCACCCATCGGCTCCCAGCCGGGTTCTCCGAAGAATTCGGCCTTGAATGGGACCCCGCAACCGACGAGCCAGTCGAAGTGCGCAACGCTGCCCGCGCAATAGTCGTCGATGCGCTTCGCGTCGGCGCCCGGTCCCATGGCCACGTTGAGGAAAGCGGCCATGTTGTCGACCGAATCCGTGAATCCGCAGGCGGTCTGCAGGGAGGTGCCGCCGCCGAGGTAGATGAAACCACCTGCCATGGACGCCGCGCCGCCCCACGAGCCCGTCCGTTCCACGACGAGTACATCTGCCCCCGACCGCGCGGCTTCCACTGCTGCCGCGGCGCCTGCCACGCCGTACCCGGCGATCACCACGTCGGCCTCGTGGTCCCACTGCGTGATGTCGGATTCCGCAACGGGGACGATGTCGGCGGTCATGGCCGCATCGCCGCGGGAAGATCGTCGACCCACTGGTGACCCCAGTAGCTGTCGGCGGTGATCTCTTCTGCGGTGTAATAGGTTTCGTCGACGCGCATGCCCTCGGTGCCGAACTCGATGTCCCAGTCGCCGGGAGCGCGCACGTAGAACGACACCATCTTGTCGTTGGTGTGCCGCCCCAGCGTCGAGGACAACTGGAAACCGTCCCTGTTGACCCGGTCGAGTGCCTGGCCGACCGCGTCGAGAGCGTCGACCTCCACCATCAGGTGGATCACCCCGGGGTCCCGCAGCGTCGCGGCCGGGCACAGCGCGAGGCTGTGGTGTCGCTGGTTGACACCGAGGAAGCGTACCCGGACCGGACCGAACTCCGGTGGCACCGGAACGCGGAACGCGCCGCGGGACCTGAATCCGAGCACGTCGGTGTAGAAGGCGAACATTCCGGGCACATCGAGCGCCGGCAGTACCACGTGTCCAAGGCCCTGTTCGCCGGTCACGAACTTCGCGCCGAACGGCGTGACGACCGGGCTGTGATCGAGGACCGGACCGTGAAAGATCTCCAGAGAGGTGCCCGCGGGGTCCTCGAACGCGATCACTTCCTCGACCCGGCGACTGTCGGCTTCGGCCAACGACAATTCCTTGTAGGGCGTGCCTGCCTCGTCCAGTCTGCGTGTGACCTGATCCAGGTCGGCACGGTCACGCACCTCCCAGCCGACCGTGACGATCTTGTCGGTGGACCCAGGGGACACGATGATGCGCGCGGCCCGCTCGTCCAAACGCAGATACAGCGACTCGGGGTCGGGTCCGCTGCCGGTGGCGAAACCCAGGACGTCGAAAGCGAATCGGCGCCAGCGGGGAATGTCGGTGGTCTGCACCGTCACATAGCCCAGGCTCTTGATCAGACTCATCGGACGACTACCCCTAGATCATCGCTCGCAGGGGACCCTGCGGATCTACCCCGAGTGAACTCAGTGCCGACGCATGGAACACCGTGCCGGGGACGTGGATGGCATGCGCCTGGCCCACATGGACGTCGCGCCAATACCGTTGCAGGGGCTTGTCCATCCGCGTTCCGTTGCCACCGCACCGGGCGAAGATCTCGTCGACTGCCGCCACCGCGCGCCACACCGCGCGGACCTGGGTGCGACGCCCCGCGGCACGGTCCTCGAACGACACCTCCTTGCCGACGTCGACCATGTCGTAGATCCGATCGACGTTGGCGAGGATCTCCTGGCGCGCGGCGTTGATGTCGGCGGCGGCCTCACCGATGGCGTACATCACGTAGGGGTCGTCCTTGATCGCGACGCCGCTGGAGTTCACACGCTGTCGCTGGTAGTCGAGCGCAGCGGCGAGGGCACCCTCGGCGATGCCGATCGTGGCCGAGGAGATACCCAGCGGGAACATCGTCGACCACGGCATCAGGTAGAGGGTCTCGGTCATGCCGGCCTCGCGCTGTGCAGTGCCGTCCATGACCTTCATCGCGTCCATGGTCCGGTAGTTCGGTACGAAAGCGTTCTTGACGATCACGTCCTTGGACCCGGTGCCGCGCAGGCCGACGACGTCCCACGAGTCCTCGACGATCTCGTAATCCTTGCGCGGCAGGATCATGTGCAACATCTGCGGTGGCATCACGGGTGTGCCGTCGGCGTCGCCGAGCATCGCGCCCAGGAAGATCCAGTCGCAGTGGTCGGTGCCCGAGCTGAACTGCCAGCGGCCGTTGAAGAGGTATCCGCCGTCAACGGGTGTGGCGACGCCCTGAGGGGCGTAGGGCGACGCGACCCAGGTGTCGACGTCGTCGGCCCAGATCTCCGCGCCCACGCGAGGTTCGGCGTAGGCCAACTGGTACGGATGTACACCGACCACGCCGTTGATCCATCCGGCCGCGGGATCCAAGGCGGCGGTTGCCATCACGGTCTCGGCGAACTCGCGGGGGTGAACTTCCAAGCCGCCGTGCTCCTTCGGCTGCAGGAGGCGGATGTTGCCGATCTGCTTCATGGTCTTGACCGTGTCATCGGTCAGTTTGCCGATCTTCTCGGCCTCCACGGCCTGCTCGCGCATCTGCTCGGCGAACTCGGCGAGGCTGTCCATCACCCGTTGTGTCATGGCTACGATGGTGGCCGCGCGGGAGCAGTGCCCGCTCGTCCCGTCCCAGTGAGCGGAAGTGATTCAGCGGAACTTCCCGGTGTGCTTGCAGCGGAGCACAACAGGCGAATATCAGAACTCGATCTTCACCGTGCTCGAGAGCGGGCACGCCTGGCACGCCAGGAACAGGCCGTCCGCGATGTCCTGTTCCTCGAGGATCGCCGTGTTGCCCAGGTCGATCTGACCATCCGTGACGGTCGCGGCGCAGGACCCGCAGCTACCCTCCCGGCACGAGTAGGGCACCTCGATGCCGGCCGCCATCATGGTGTCGACGAGGTTGCGTCCCGCGGGCCAGCGCAGATGATGGATCTCGCCGTCGAGGAGGATCTCGGCATCGGCTGCCTGACCGTCATCCGGGATGACGTCGACGGTCACCTCCGCGAACGGGTCACCATCGAGTGACTGGAACACCTCCGAGTGGATGTGTTCGCGAGGGACACCGACCTCGGAAAGAGCATCTTTGACGATCGTCATGAACGCTGCCGGTCCGCAGATGAAGCAGTGGTAGCCGGCGTACGGAAGGGCGAAGTTGCCCAACTGCGCACGGCTGGGCAGACCCTGGATCGACTCCAGCCAGTGCAGCACAGTGAGCCTGCCCGCGTAGCGGGCCGCGAGTTCGCGGAGCTCGGCGGAGAAGATCACCGACGCCTCGTCGCGGTTCGCGTAACACAGGACCACGCGGCCGGTCCCCGCGGCGAGCACAGATTTCAGGATCGACATCACCGGCGTGATGCCACTACCTGCGGCCCACAGCAGAAAGTCCGCGTCCAGATCCTGCGGTGTGAAGGCTCCCGACGGCGGCAGGGAATCGATCGTGTCGCCGATGGAGATGTTGTCGCACAGCCAGTTCGACCCGAACCCACCAGAGGTGCGCTTGACGGTGACCTTCGGCGCATCGTCGGTGTGCGGTGAGCTCGCCAGCGAATAGCAGCGCGCCACCGAACCGGTTCGCTCGCTGGGGATCCGCAAAGTCAGGAACTGGCCGGGCCGGTAGCCGAACCTCTGCGCGTGTTCGCCCGGCACGGCGAACACCAAGGACTTGGCATCAAGACTCTCCTCGATCACGTCGGTGACGGTCAGCGGTACTGCGCGGTCCGAGGCCGGGGGGCGGCTGCCGGATTCGACGTCGCTCATGGGCAGCATTCTGGTCACCGCTGTCACTGCTGGGGGGTGGTGCTACCGGTGGACGGGACACAATTCCGTTGACCGTTGACCGGGAAGACCCACCGGCAGGCGAGCGCGGACGTCCTAGCGTTCACGACGTGAGTGCCACTCAAAACCATGTCGAAGTCGTGGTGGTCGGTGCAGGTTTCGGCGGTCTGTACGCCCTGCACAAATTCCGGGAGCAGCGACGATCGGTCCGGGTCTTCGAGGCGGCACCGGAAGTCGGGGGGACGTGGTACTTCAACAGGTACCCCGGCGCTCGGTGTGACGTGGAGAGTCTCGACTACTGCTATTCCTTCTCCGACGAGCTCCAGCAGGAGTGGACGTGGACGGAGAAGTACGCCACCCAGGGCGAGATCCTGGAGTACATCACGTGGGTCGCCGACAAACTGGACCTACGCTCCGGCATCACGTTCAACACGCGGGTGGTCTCGGCGGTGTTCGACGAAGACACGCTGCTGTGGTCGGTCACCACCGACGGCGGTGAGGTGGTCACGGCGCGGTTCGTGGTGATGGCCACCGGTCCGCTGTCCTCGCCGCTGAAGCCGAACATCAACGGGCTGGACGCCTTCGATGGCTCGGTGTATCACACCGCGAACTGGCCCCATGAGGGTGTCGACTTCACCGGCAAGCGTGTCGGTGTTATCGGTACGGGGTCCTCGGGCATTCAATCGATACCCGTCATCGCCGAGCAGGCGTCCCAGCTGTACGTCTTCCAGCGCACCCCGAACTACAGTGTCCCCGCGGGTAACCGCGCTCTCAGCGAAAACGAGATCGCCCACGCCAAAGCCACCTACGACGAGCGGCGCCGGATGTCGTGGCGTAGCGGCGGCGGCTCGCCACATGTGGCACATCCCAAACGCACGATGGAGGCCACCCCGGAGGAGCGGCGGGATGCCTTCGAAAAGCGCTGGGAACTGGGGGGCGTGCTCTTCTCGAAGACCTTCACCGATCAGATGATCGACCTCGACGCCAACGAGGAAGCCCGCAAGTTCTACGAGGACAAGGTGCGGGCGGTGATCGACGACCCCGCCGTTGCGGAACTGCTGATCCCCGATGATCATCCGATCGGTACGAAGCGGATCTGCACGGACACCAACTACTTCCAGACCTTCAACCGTCCCAACGTGAAGCTGATCAGTGTGCGCAAGACTCCGATCACCTCGATCGACGCCACCGGGATCAACACCACCGACACCCACGTCGACCTGGACGCGATCGTGCTGGCCACCGGATTTGACGCCATGACGGGAACCCTGGCCAAGATCGACATCGTCGGCAGGGGCGGCCGGAGGCTGGTCGACGATTGGTCCGCTGGTCCGCGCACCTACCTCGGACTCGGGGTCGACGGGTTTCCCAATCTGTTCCTGGTGTCCGGACCGGGCGCCCCCGCTGTGCTGGCGAACATGGTGCTTCACGCCGAGGCGCACATCAACTGGATCGCCGACGCGCTCGACTACCTCGACGAACACCAGCTGGTCGCGATGGAAGCCACGGTGGACGCAGTCGACAACTGGGTGGCCGAGTGCAATCAGCGAGCCGAGGCGACCCTGTTCCCGCGGGCCAATTCTTGGTATATGGGCGCGAATGTGCCGGGGAAGCCGAGGGTGTTCATGCTCTTCATCGGCGGATTCGGCGCGTACCTCGACATTTGCGCAGAGGTGGCGAACGCCGGCTACAAGGGTTTCAGCCTGTTCAAGGGCTCGTAGTGCCCCGCCTGCGCGGCAAGAAGATCTGACGGAGGAGTGCCGCGTGGGTACCTATGTCGTGAGTGGATCCGCTTCGGGGATGGGGCGTGCGGTCGCCGAGCGACTGGTCGCGGCAGGACATTCGGTGATCGGCGTCGACATCAAGGACGCCGATGTGGTGGCCGATCTGTCAACCGCGGCGGCGCGGCATGCCGCAGCCGACGCAGTCTTGGACAGATGCGGGGGTGTCCTCGACGGCGCTGTCCTCGCGGCCGGTCTCGGTCCGATTCCGGGCCGCGACGACACGATCGTGCAGGTGAACTATTTCGGCGTCGTCGACCTGCTGATCGCGTTGCGGCCGGCGCTCGCGCGTGCAGGAGCTGCGAAGGTCGTCGTTGTCGCCAGCAATTCGACCACCGTCACACCCGCCGTGCCGCGACGCGCAGTACGAGCTCTGCTGAACGGCGATCCGGCGAAAGCCCTCAGGGCCGTCCGCTGGTTCGGGAAACGGTCGGCGCCGATGAGCTATGCGGCCACGAAGATCGCGGTGTCCCGGTGGGTGCGGCGACACGCCGTCACGCGGGAGTGGGCGGGTGCGGGCATCCGGCTCAACGCGCTCGCCCCGGGCGCCGTCATGACCCCGCTGCTGTCCGAACAGCTCTCCAACCCGGCGGAGGCCAAGGCCATCAACGCGTTCCCCGT
Source organism: Mycolicibacterium aurum (assembly GCF_900637195.1). Classification (NCBI taxonomy): domain Bacteria; kingdom Bacillati; phylum Actinomycetota; class Actinomycetes; order Mycobacteriales; family Mycobacteriaceae; genus Mycobacterium; species Mycolicibacterium aurum. Next base: position 2,859,307 of record NZ_LR134356.1, read on the forward strand.
TCCGGTGGGCGGGTACGGCGACGCCGGCCATCTCGCGGACTGGATGGTCTTCATGCTCTCCGACGCTGCGGAATTCCTTTGCGGCAGTGTCATCTTCGTCGACGGCGGTTCGGACGCGTACTTCCGCTCGGAGTCCTGGCCGGCACCTGTGCCTGCCGGGCAACTGCCGCGTTACGCTCTGCGATTCCTTGCGGATCGGCGCGCTAGGCGTCGGTTTGGGTGAGAAAAGCCAGCACTGTTCGTTCAAAAGCCGCCTTGGCTTCGATCATCACCCAGTGGCCGCAGTTCGGGAACACGTGCAGTTCAGCGTTCGGAATCGTCCGCATCGGCACCAGCGCCATGTCCAGCGGGCTGACACGGTCATCGCGTCCCCACGTGAGCAACGTCGGAGCCGCGACCTTGTGCATCGTGGCCCACGGCATCGGCACGTCGGCGTGACGCATCATCTCCATCATGGCCGCGAAAGCGGCCTTGCCATACATGCGTCGGGCCGCGCTGAGGGTCTCGGGGTCGGTGGCCAGTTCCCAGCGCTCCTCGATCAGTTGCTCGGTCACCAACGCCTGGTGGTAGACCATCGAGCGCAACCAGTCGATGAGACGTTGCCTGGTGGGCTCCTCGGTGAACTCCTGAAGCAGTCGGATGCCCTCGCTGGGCCCGGGGCTGAAAATGTTGGTGCCGATGCCGCCGATGGTCACGAGTTTGCCGATCCTGCTGGGGTGCTTGATCGCGAAGTTGATGCCGACGCCGCCGCCCATCGAGTTGCCGATGACGTCGACGCGTTCCAGGCCGAGTGCGTCGACGAACTGCACGGCGGCACCCTGAGCATCCACCATCGGGTGGCCACCGAAGTCGTCGCTGACCCCGAATCCCGGAAACTCCAGCACCAGGCAGCGGAAGTGCCGGGCGAACACGTCCAGATTGCCGCGGAAGTTCCGCCAACCGGTCACCCCAGGCCCGGACCCGTGAAGCAACAGCAGCGGGGGACCGTCGCCGGCCTCGTGATAGCGCAGGGTTCCGGACGGCGTGCTGACCTCGCGCCGGGTCTCGTGGAAATCGACAGTCATTCTCTGATTCCACATGATCGTCGCCACGAGAACACACCCGGTGCCGCACAGTGGGATGCGTCGCGCGTATGCGCGATGTGAGGTAGCAGACGTCCGGTCAGTGGGCGCCGCGCTACATCCGACCTGCCGCGCGCCACACACTTGTGTCGCTGATGCTTTGTGGGCCAACAGATGCGAGCACTGGCGCAATCAGGCGTTGCCTGTCGAGTACACCTCGATTTTCAGTGATAGGGGATTAGCGAATGCCTGACAGGGCGTCTGTGGCGATCGTCGGATCCGGCAATATCAGTACTGATTTGCTCTACAAGCTGTTGCGGTCGGAGTGGTTGGAGCCGCGGTGGATGATCGGTATCGATCCGGAGAGTGAGGGGCTGGCGCGGGCCCGGAAGTTGGGTTTGGAGACCAGTCATGAGGGTGTGAACTGGTTGTTGGGTCAGAGTGAGTTGCCGGATTTGGTGTTCGAGGCCACGAGTGCGTATGTGCATCGGGACGCGGCGCCGCGGTATGCCGAGGCGGGTATCCGGGCGATCGACCTGACTCCGGCGGCGGTGGGTCCCGGGGTGATCCCGCCGGCGAACTTGCGTGCGCATCTGGATGCGCCGAACGTCAACATGGTGACCTGCGGTGGGCAGGCCACGATTCCGATGGTGTATGCGGTGAGCCGTGTGGTGGACGTGCCGTACGCCGAGATCGTGGCGTCGGTGTCGTCGGCGTCGGCGGGTCCGGGGACGCGGGCCAATATTGATGAGTTCACCAAGACCACCAGTGCGGGGGTGGAGGTGATCGGCGGCGCCAAGCGAGGCAAGGCGATCATCATCTTGAATCCGGCGGATCCGCCGATGATCATGCGCGACACCATTTTCTGCGCGATCCCCGAAGACGCCGACCACGACGCGATCACGGAGTCGATCAAGGACGTCGTCGCCCAGGTGCAGACCTATGTGCCGGGTTATCGCCTGCTCAATGAGCCGCAGTTCGACGAGCCGACGGTGTACAACGGCGGCGATCACCTGGTCACCACGTTCGTCGAGGTCGAGGGTGCGGGTGACTATCTGCCGCCGTATGCCGGAAATCTCGACATCATGACCGCTGCGGCGACCAAGGTGGGCGAGGAGATCGCCCAGGAAATCCTGGCTGCCACCACAGGAGGCCACGCATGAGTACCGACGGCATTTATTTCGACCCGATGTGGGATGTCCGGATGACGGACACCTCGCTGCGCGACGGCAGCCACCATAAGCGTCACCAGTTCACTCTCGATGAGGTCGGTTCTATCGTCGCCGCCCTCGATACCGCGGGTGTGCCGGTCATCGAGGTGACCCACGGCGACGGATTGGGTGGGTCGAGCTTCAACTACGGGTTTTCCAAGACCCCGGAGCAGGAGCTCATCAAGCTGGCCGCGGAGACGGCCAAGGAATCCAAGATCGCGTTCCTGATGCTGCCGGGGGTGGGCACCAAGGAAGACATCAAGGAAGCCCAGAACAACGGCGGTTCGATCTGCCGGATCGCCACCCACTGCACCGAGGCCGATGTCTCCATCCAGCATTTCGGCCTGGCCCGTGAACTGGGTCTGGAGACGGTCGGGTTTCTGATGATGAGCCACACCATCTCCCCGGAGAAGCTGGCTGCCCAGGCCCGGATCATGGCCGATGCGGGTTGTCAGTGTGTGTATGTCGTGGACTCTGCGGGTGCGCTGGTGCTCGAGGGTGTCGCCGACAGGGTCAGTGCGTTGGTGGCCGAGCTCGGCGATGACGCCCAAGTGGGCTTCCACGGGCACGAGAACCTGGGCCTGGGGGTGGCCAACAGCATCGAGGCGGTCCGCGCGGGTGCCAAGCAGATCGACGGGTCGTGCCGGCGCTTCGGTGCCGGGGCAGGAAATGCGCCGGTCGAGGCGCTGATCGGGGTGTTCGACAAGATCGGTGTCAAGACCGGGATCGATTTCTTCGACATCGCCGATGCCGCCGAAGAGGTCGTCGCTCCGGCGATGCCGGCCGAGTGCCTGCTGGACCGCAATGCCCTGATCATGGGCTACTCCGGGGTGTATTCCAGCTTCCTCAAACACGCCATCCGTCAATCCGAACGCTACGGCGTGCCCGCCCACCAACTGCTCCACCGCGCCGGCCAACGCAAACTCATCGGCGGCCAGGAAGACCAACTCATCGACATCGCACTGGAAATCAAACGCGAACAAGAAACCACCGCGACACCCGGTTAGCGATCGCGAGTCACGTGGTCGGTGACAGTCGGCTCGTCATCAGATCCGCTGCGGTACGGGCCAATCGGTCCTGGAGCTCGGCAACGGTGGCGCGCCCATGTATGACGGACAGGGCGTTGATCACCCAGCAGTCGCCGAACAGGCTGCCGATGTCCTGCTGCAGTCGAGGGGAGATGTCGGACCTGTCGAGCCCCGAGAACACCATGCTCAGTGCCTCACGGACATGATCGGTATTCGCGGCGGCGGTGTGGTCCGCGCAAAGGTACGCACGACATACAGCCTGGGCAAAGGGCGTTGCTGCACAGAGAGATTCAGTCATCCGGTAGATGACCCGCCGCAACCGTTCGGTGGGGTCGGCGATCGGGGCCAGCTCTGCGCGTATTGCCAGGTCGTTTGCCACTATCCAGCGGTGGAAACACGCGACCAGTAGGTCATCCTTCGATGAAAAGTAGTGATAGATGGTGCTTGTCGAGACACCGGCGTCCTCTGCGACCAGTCGAAGTTGGACGGCGTCGTAGCCATCGGCAGCGAGGGTCACTGCGGCGCTCACGATTCTGTGCCGACGTTGATGCCGTCCGGCGCTGAGGTCGCGCACGTGCCGTGGATCGTCGCCCCTGCTCCACAAGCCGGCCACGTCCTTGATGTACGGCACGGTTGATTCCTCTGCAAGACGATGTCGTCACGAGGCTATGGGCGTCAGCCCACAGCCGTGCTGACGCTTCTCGACCAGCGGGACGGTGACGGTTCTCGCCTGCGTCTGCGCGAGTGGCGTCGGGTGCAGGCATAGTCGCGTCGCATCCCGGCCAGTGGGCGAACCAGCCGCCGTGGCGAACCGGCTTCGGCAGAATCAGCAGACAACGATGTCCGGCGAAACGACGAGGAGCCTGGGGGAGCGGCACATGGCGAACGAGCGGTCAGATCGGTTCAGCGACGAGCGAGACATCCAGAGGGCACTGATCACGTTCGCGCGTGCGATGGACGACCGTGACTGGATCGCCTTGTCGGAGATCCTCTCCGACAACGCCGTCGGCGATTTCGGCACGGGTCGACTGGAAGGATGCGCGGCCATCATCGAGTTGATCCGAGGATTTCTGGACAACTGTGGCGTTACCCAGCACCTGATCGGCAACGTCCTGGTCGACGTCGACGGCGACCATGCCACAAGTCGTGCGTACGTGCAGGATCTACATTTGTCGCGCAGCAATCCGGACGTGACCTTTCACACGCTCGGCGACTACCACGACCGATGGGAACGTCGCGGGGGACGCTGGCGCTTGGTCCAGCGCATCAAGGACAACCGCGCCACGGTGGGATCGCTCGAGGTTTTCGCCGCCAGGTGACTTGTTCGGCGCAGGAAGGCACAACAGGAGATCCATGACGACGAAGCGCACTCGTGTGTTCCTCACCGGCGCCGCGGGCAACTGGGGCCGGTTCACTCTGGACGAGTTTCGTTCCCGGGCAGACAGGTTCGACGTCATCGCACTGGTGTTGCCAACTCCAGGCGACATGTCGGCGATACGCCAATACGAGGAGATGCCCAACCTCGAGGTGCGCTTCGGTGATCTCACCGACTATTCGGCGGTCGAACAATGCGTCAGGGGAGCGGACTTCGTCGTCCATCTGGGCGGGATCGTCTCACCGGTCGGTGACGACAACCCCGAGCTGGCCCATCGCGTGAACGTCGGCAGTATGCGCAACATCGTGCGAGCCGTACTCGCGCAGCCGGACCCGTCGGCCATCGGGGTCGTCGGCGTCGGCACCATAGCCCAGACCGGCGATCGCAACCCGCCCCACCACTGGGGCCGGATCGGCGATCCATTGCGGTGTGCACATTTCGACGGTTACGGGCAGAGCAAGATTGTCGCCGAGAAGGTTCTCGTCGACTCGGGTCTGCCCAAATGGGTCTGGCTGCGACAGACGGGCATCTTTCATCCAGGGATGCTGGCCATCCGTGATCCGATCATGACCCACTCGCCGTTCGGCGGGGTCATGGAGTGGGTTTCGGCCCAGGACTCGGCACGCTTGGTGGCCAACCTCTGCGAGGACGATGTCGCATCGGAGGTGTGGTGCAACATGTTCAACATCGGCGGCGGTGAGCAGTGGCGGCTGACGAACTGGGAACTGCAGACGCGCATCTCGGCAGCTATAGGTGTCCGTGACGTTCGCAAGTGGTATGACCGCGACTGGTTCGCGACCAAGAACTTCCACGGCCAGTGGTACACCGACTCAGATGACCTCCAAGCGCTGGTCCCGTTTCGCGCCGACACATTCGATGCCGCACTCGCGAGCGCGGTGGCGAAGAACCCGTCGCTGAAGATGGCGGGCCTCATGCCACCCTGGGTCGTCAAGAACCTCTTCCTCAAACCCCTCACCGTGAAACCGCGGGGCACGATGGCGTTCGTCAGAGATAACGACGAGGCCAAGATCAAAGCCTACTTCGGGTCCCGCCGAGAGTGGGCGGAGATCGGGGATTGGAGCACGTTCTGGCCGCCGCGACCGAGCCGGGTCCCTTCGCTGCTGGATCACGGCTACGACGAAGCCAAGGATCCGGCGGAATGGACTGCCGCCGACTACGCGGCGGCCGCGGACTTTCGCGGCGGAGAACTGGTATCGACCGAGGCGGATGCCGGCGACGTCGCCGCTCGCCTGAAATGGCGGTGCGCGGATGGGCACGAGTTCACCGGTAGCCCAAGGCTTGTGCTGTGCGGTGGGCACTGGTGTCCGCAGTGTGTATGCGACACCGCCGACTTTCCACGGCAGGCTGCGCGCAATCGCTTCCTTGCTCAGCTCGAAGTGTACGGCAGCGTCGTCGGAGCGTGAAGCAGCGCGTGCGCATCGTGTCGGTCTACCCGCAGCGGCGTGACATGGCCGCAGTTGTACTCCCGTTCGGTGAAGCGGGACGGTATCTGTCGGAGTTGATGGCGCGAGATGGCCGTCATCGGACGCCACGATGTCCAGGAGATGCGCGATGACGGATGTAGCGCAGGGTTCGGTCGGGCTGCGCCGAGTGGCATTCTCCAGCCTGCTGGGGACGGCCATCGAGTTCTACGACTTCCTCGTCTACGGCACGATGAGCGCGCTGGTGTTCGGATTGGTGTTCTTTCCGGAATCCAACCCTGCGGTGGGCACCATCGCCGCCTTCGGCACTCTGGCGGCAGGCTACGTGGCGAGGCCGGTCGGTGGAATCCTGTTCGGGCACTTCGGCGACCGCTTGGGACGCAAGTCGATGCTGGTGCTGACGATGGTGCTCATGGGATCGGCCAGTTTTCTCATCGGGCTCTTGCCGTCCTACGCATCGATCGGTGTTGCTGCTCCGGTGCTGCTCATCACGCTGCGTGTCATCCAGGGCGTCGCGATCGGAGGGGAGTGGGGCGGAGCCACCCTGATGGTGACCGAACACGCCGAAGCCCATCGAAGAGGGTTCTGGAACGGTGTCATGCAGATGGGGTCGTCGATCGGCTCACTGCTCTCGGTCGCGGTGGTCACCGCGATCACCCTGCTCCCCGACGACGATTTCTTGTCCTGGGGTTGGCGCGTGCCGTTCCTGGTCAGCTTGCTGCTGCTCGCGATCGGGATCTACGTCCGCGTGTCCATCACCGAAAGCCCGGTTTTCGAGGCGGCGAAGAATGACAGATCCGAGAGCAGACCATCGCTGCCGCTCGTCGAGATCCTGCGCACGCCGCGCACGCTGGTTCTCGCGTGCGCGGTGGGCATCGGGCCGTTCGCTCTGACGGCCCTCATCAGTACCTACATGATCAGCTACGCGACGGCAATCGGTTATCACCGGACCGATGTGATGACCGCGCTGATATTCACGTCTTTGACGGGGCTGATCGCGATCCCACTGTTCTCGGCGGTGTCTGATTACGTGGGCCGTCGCCTGGTGATCGTCAGCGGCGCAATCGGCATCATGCTTTACGCGTGGCCGTTCTACGCCCTGGTCGATATGCGGTCACAGACTTACCTGATTGCGGCGATGGTGATCGCGCAGGTGATTCAATCCATGATGTACGCACCGCTCGGCGCCCTGTTCTCCGAGATGTTCGGCACGGCGGTTCGCTACACGGGTGCATCGATGGGCTACCAATTCGCGGCACTGTTGGGGGCAGGCTTCACGCCGCTGATCGCGAGCAGCCTTCACGCTCACGATGTCTCGCGAACACCTCTGGTAGCGCTGGCTGCAGTGTGCGGACTGGTCACCGTCGTTGCCGTGTGGCGGCTCAGCGAAACCCGCGGTACAGACCTGACAACGGTGTAGAGGACCGTTGCTTGACAGTAGCTGTGCTCTCCGTCACTCTAGAGACATCAGACGTCTGATGTCTGCATGAGGTGTCAGGAGGGAGTAGGGCTGTGGCGTTGCCCGAAGAGCTTGCGGACATGCTGCTGGGGTCGATTGTGGACGGGCAGTTCCCGAGCGAGTCGGTCCTTCCCTCCGAAGGGGAGCTGGCCCAGAAGTATGGGATGAGCCGCCTGACTGTCCGTGAGGCGGTGCGCATCCTACGTTCGCAGAACATCGTCTCCATCCATCGTGGTCGCGGCACCTTCATCAACCCACCGCAGGCGTGGAGGTCTCTTGCCGCCGTCGTCCGCATCGAGGAACGCCGGTCACCCTCCGGCGGAGTGTCGAGACGCCTGATCGAAGCCAGGCGGATGGTCGAGATCGGCGCAGCGCAACTCGCTGCCGTCCATCGGTCGAAGGAAGATCTTGAGTCGCTGGCCGCCAGCATCGAAGAAATGCGGCTGGCGAACAGGCAGAGCCAGGTGGAACTGTTCGTCGAGGCGGACATCGCCTTTCACGACGTGATCATGCACGCGACGGCAAACATGTTCATCCCGTTCATGTTTGAACCATTCGGCCACCTGCTGATCGAGGCCCGCACGGAGACCTCGGCGATCCCTGAGATTCAGGTGAACGCCATTGCCATGCACGAAGCGATCCTCGAGGCACTCATCTCGGGAGACCCGAAGAAGAGTCGCGACGCGATGGAGGCGCACATGGACCAGACCGAGAACGACTTGCGCCGGTATGTCATTGATGCCGATCAGCCTGCAGCACAGGGTGCGAACCGCGACGCCCCATGAGAACTATCGACCGAAAGGCGACCCGACCATGAGCCCAACACTGCCCGCCGAACGGACCGCCGTCATCACCGGCGGCGCATCGCCGCGAGGCATCGGCCGCGCGACCGCCGACCGGCTGGCCCGTGACGGGTGGTCCGTGGCAATCGTGGACATCGACGAAGCTGCTGCCACACGCACAGCCGAAGAGCTGGCCGACAGGCACTCGGTGTCCACGCTCGGTGTGGGAGCCGATGTCGCCGAAGAGGATTCGGTTCACGCTGCGGTGGTTCGGATCGAGTCGGCCCTGCCGCCCATCATCGGGCTCGCCAACATTGCCGGGGTCAGTTCACCGACGGAGTTCCTGGACGTCACGCCGGCGGAGTGGGACCGAGTATTCAACGTCAACATGCGCGGTACGTTCCTCGTCACCCAGCGGGTGCTGCCCGCCATGATCGCCGCCGAGGTCGGCCGCATCGTCAGCGTCTCGTCCATCTCGGCCCAACGTGGTGGCGGGACGTATTCCAAGGTGGCCTACAGCGCGTCCAAGGCGGCAGTCATCGGGTTCTCCCGCGCCCTGGCGCGGGAGATGGGTCCGCACAACATCACGGTCAATTCCGTTGCGCCCGGACCGATCGACACCGACATCATGGGCGGAACCCTGACCGACGAGCGCAAGGCGCAGATGAGCGCCGACATCCCGCTGGGGCGGGTCGGCACCGTCGAGGAGGTCGCCGCCCTGATGGCCTTCCTGATGAGCGAGGACGCCGGCTTCATCACCGCGGCCACCTACGACATCAACGGCGGACTGCAGATGTCGTGACACTGTTTCACCCATTCGAGGAGTTCGGATCATCGCGAAAAATACCGACACCCACGGCCCATCAGCCGAGCACATTCTTGCCACGGCACCACCCCTGAGGCGGGAACCAGCTGCACGAGAACAGATCCGGACAGTCAACGCGGCTACCGGCCGCCGTATCGCGGTGCTCGACGACGATCCCACAGGATCGCAGACCGTGCACGACGTCAGCGTCGTCACCGTGTTCGAAGACGACGAGTACGCCGCCGGTCTGGCCGAGCCGGGATCGACGTGCTTCATCCTGACCAACACCCGCAGCCTCTCGGAGAGCACCGCCGTCGAGGTGAACACCGATGTCTCAGCGAGCCTGTACGCACTCGGCCAGACTTTCGGCGGTCCCATGGAAGTCGTGAGTCGAGGCGATTCCACGCTGCGCGGCCACATCATCGCCGAGATCCGCGCGATCGACGCCACCCGTCGCCGTGTGACGGGGGCCGGCTTCGACGGCATCTTGTTGATACCGGCCTATTTCGAGGCGGGCCGGTTCACCGCCGGGGACATCCACTGGGCGAGCGTGGGCGGGACTCCAACCCCAGTCGGTGACACGGAGTTCGCTCAGGACGCGACCTTCGGATACACGTCGTCGACCTTGCGGGACTTCGTCGCTGAGAAGAGTGGGGGCACCATCACCGCGGACGAGGTGCACAGCATCACCCTCGACGATATCCGGATCGGCGGGCCACAGAAGGTTGCCGAGATTCTGCACGGGGTCACCGGAGGTGCATTCGTGGTGGTCAACGCCACCGATTACGCTGACCTGGAGATTGTGGTTCTCGGGTTGCTTGAGGTCCAGGCGCAGGGGCGCAGTTTCGGTTACCGCTCCGGACCGTCGTTCGTCAGGGCGCTCGCGGGTCTGGATCCACAGGAACCGCTTTCCGCGCAACAGATTTGGCCTGCCGGCAACCCCGGCGGTCACGGCCTGGTCGTCGTTGGCTCGCACGTGGGCCTGACGAGCAGGCAGGTGGTCAAGGCGCAGGAGCGCGGCGGGATGGCTGAAGCGGAATTGCACGTACCCGCACTGATCGACGCCGACAGTCGGGACGAACATGTCGCCGAGGTCGCGCGCCACGTCATCGACGCGCTGGCGACCTCCGATGTCCTACTGTTCACCAGCCGGACCCTGATGCGCGGCGGCGATGCCGACGACAGTCTGGCCATCGCGCGGACGGTGTCCACCGCTGTCATCGACGTCGTCCGCGCCTCGCTCGCCGCGCGGCCCGCATGGATCGTCGCCAAGGGCGGAATCACCTCTCACGATGTCGCGGTCCGCGGACTCGGCATCCGGCGCGCAGAGGTCATCGGTCAGCTGTTCCCCGGCATCGTGTCGGTCTTTCGTCCCATCGAGGCGGCACCTGAAGCTGTCGGCATCCCGTACGTGGTGTTCGCCGGGAACGTCGGTGACGACGACACCCTCGCCGATGTCGTGGACCTGTTCGCCGGGCGGCGATGACGACCCCGTGTGCACCACCACCCCGTATGAGAAGGAAGCTGAAATGACCAACGTCGGATGGATCGGCCTGGGGGCCATGGGGTCACCGATGGCCTCGTGCGTAGCGAAAGCCGGGCACCTCGTCACCGCCTTCGATATCGACCCGCAGAAGGCAGTGGCCCTGGCGGGCGACGGTGTGAAAGCCGCTGCCACCGTTCGCGACGCCGCAGTCGGCGCCGACGTCCTGGTGCTCATGGTCGCCACCGCCGACCAGGCCGAAGCGGTGCTGTACGGCGACGGCAACGCTGCTGAGGCGCTGCACTCTGGCAGCGTGGTGCTGCTGATGGCCACCGTCGGACCGGCCGCTGTCGAAGACTGGGCGCAGCGCCTGGCCACGACCGGCGTGCAGATCGTCGACGCTCCCGTGTCAGGCGGTGTCGCCAGGGCCGGACGGGGCGACCTGCTGATCATGGTCAGCGGCGCCGCAGCCGCTGTGGAGACAGCGCAGCCCTTGCTGGACGCGATGGCCAGCAACGCTCCCGTTGTCGGGACGGAGCCAGGGGAGGGGCAGAAGGTCAAACTCGTCAACCAACTGTTGTGTGGCGTGCACATCGCCGTCGCGGCGGAAGCCCTGGCCTATGCCGAGGCGCTGGGCCTGGACGCCGGTACGACCTGGGAAGTACTCCGCCACGGCGCGGCCGCGTCGTTCATGCTCGACGACCGCGGCGCGCGGATGATCGACGACTCCAACGACGACATTCGCTCCACCACTGACATATTCGTCAAAGACATGGGTCTTGTCACTGCAGCGGCCCGCGCCCAGTCGTATCCCACGCCGCTGGCTTCCGCGGCCGAGCAGCTCTACCTCGCGGGTCGGCGCGCCGGCCTCGGACGTGCCGATGACTCGTCGGTGATCCAGATCCTTCGTGGCACCGCAACGGCGTCCAGATGAGATCATCGCTGGCGTAAATTATCCGGACAGGCGTCAAAGGTATTGAACGAAGCGTCAATTCATCAACCGTCGGGTGCATGTGGCGCTTGGCTAAACCCCCAGTGCTGTGAGCTTTCCAACAGAAAAGCGGGTAACGCCGGCCGTGCCGATGACGGTTAACACTATGAAAGCGTTTGGCGGCATGGCTGCCCGGTCACTCTGACTCTCTGTAGTGACTCCGCAGGTGAGGATCACATCAGCCTGGGCGGCCAGTGTCGTGAGACCGCAATCGAGGAGGAAATCATGACACAGTTCAAGAAATTCGCGACCGGTGCGGTGGTTGCCGCCGCGCTGGGATCGACCCTGGTTGGCGTAGGTGCTGGCATAGCGCAGGCGAAGCCGGGTCACGGAAACGACGACTTCTGGGTGCCGGGCGACCCGCCGGGCCACAACCCGTTCGGACCGCCCGGACAAGTAGCCAAAGGTAATCCGCCCGTGATCGGTTTGACCGGCGTTCCGCCCGGTCACTGGGGTGAACCGGTGCGTTACGGGCTGCCTCCCGTGTGGCGGCCGTATAACTGGGTCGACCTCGGAATCCGCGACCTGCAACCGCTGGTGTGGAACCCCGGGACGAACTCATGGGGTATCTGGTGGAACGGACTCTTCATCGGGTACGCAGCCTGATCAATCAATGACGATGGCCGTCGGGAGTACATCCTGGCGGCCATCGGTCTGTCTGGACCCGCGTCGGGCGGGTCGGATGCCGCTGGCGACAATGGGTGGTCCGTCTCCACCTGGATCACGCGGTCAGCACGGCGCGGCCTCGTTCATGCTCGAGGACCGCGGTGCGCGGATGATCGACAACTCGAACGACGACATTCGTTCCACCACGGATATTTTTGTCAAAGGCATGGGTCGTGTCACTGGCGTCCTCTGCTGTGCTTCGACGACAGAAGCGGCCAGAGCATCGCTATAGACCACGGAAACGCCGTGGTCCACGGGTAGCCCTGCATTCGGTCGTTCGGCATGAAAGGATTTGCTGGTAGCGCGGCCCCGCTGGCCGCATCCGGCGTTTCAGACAGGTAGGCATCTCGATCGTGACGGCGATCCGCGACCGAAGCAATGCGGTGTTGCCGGGTCGCGTCGCCGAATGCCAGGCACTTCTGGAGATGGTGGACGCGCTGCGCTCGGGGCGCAGTGAGGTGCGGGTGCTCGTCGGTGAGGCCGGTATCGGGAAGACGGCGCTGCTGACGTTCCTGCGGCAGGGCGCCGCGGACTGCACGGTGTTGACCGCCCTGGGTGTCGAGTCCGACATGGAGTTGGCCTTCGCAGGTCTTCAGCAGTTGTGTGCGCCGGTGCTGGATTACCGGACGGGGCTGCCGCAACCGCAGCGGGAGGCGCTGGAGCGGGCTTTCGGCCTCAGCGACACCGGCCCTGCTCCGAATCGGTTCCTGGTGGGGTTGGCGGTCCTCGGGCTGCTCGCGGCTGCCGCTGCCGACCGACCGGTGTTGTGTGTGATCGACGACGTGCAGTGGCTGGACCACGTGTCGGCGCAGACGTTGTTCTTCATCGCTCGCCGTGTGCAGGCGGAGTCCCTGGGTTTGGCGTTCGCGTCACGCACCCCGATCGAGGGCACCGCGGGATTGCCCACCATGACCGTGGGCGGGCTCGACGACGGTACGGCACGCACGTTGCTGGAGTCAGCGTTCCCCGGTCGCCTGGATGCGGCGATCCTGGATCGGATCGTGGCCGAAGCGCGGGGAAACCCATTGGCACTGCTCGAGACTTCGAAGGACATCATGTCCTGGCACACCCCGACCGTCAGCGCGGGCGTCGAAGAGCATTACCGCGCCCAGATCGCCGACCTGCCCGACGACACCCGCATGCTCCTCCTTGTCGCGGCCGCCGAACCGGTGGGGGACCCGGCGCTGCTGTCGCGTGCCTCTGCGCATCTGGACCTCAAACCCGCGGTGATGACCCGTGCGCACGACCTCGGTCTCATCGCGGTCGACACCCGGGTGCAGTTCTGCCATCCGCTGGCGCGGTCGGTGGCTTATCGCTCGGCCACCGCCGAACAACGCCGACTGGCGCACGCGGCGCTGGCGGCGGTCACCGACCCCGCTGTTGATCCGGACCGGCGGGCCTGGCACCGCGCCCTGGCCGCCGATTCCCTTGACGAGCAGGTAGCACTGGACCTCGAGCTTTCGGCTGGCCGGGCGACACAGCGCGGCGGAACAGCCTCTGCCGCAGCCTTTCTGACGCGCGCGGTGGAGTTGACCCCAGATTCCTCCGCCCGGACAGGTCGGGCGCTCGCGGCGGCCGAGGCCCACCGCGAGATCGCGTCCTTCGACAGCGCCCGCCGTCTCTTGGCTGTCGCGGATCTGGGGCCGCTGACGGATCTGCAACAGGCCCGGTCCGCGCAACTGCGGACCAGGCTGGCGTTCGCCTCCGCGCGCGCCGACGGCGACGCCGACGAGCTGGTCGCCGCCGTCGCGCAGTTCACGGCGGTGGCAGGGCAATTGGACGCACTGGACGACACCCTGGCCACCGAGGCGTACCTGGAGGCGCTGACCGCCGCGATGTATGTCGGGCGCATCGCAGAAGGTTTGGCCGCCGGTGTTGCTGAGACGGCGCGCGCCGCGTTGGCGACGCGGCAGGCGAAGACCCCACTGGATCTGGTGACGCATGCGCTGGCCGAGCGGTTGGCGGTGGGTGCGGTCGAGGCGATGCCCGCCATGCGCCGCGCCCTGGACGCGCTCAAGGTCGCCACCCGCGACGGAGGCCACGGTTGGTTCTGGCGGGCATTTCCCCTTGTTCACGACTGTCTGATCCATGAGACGTGGGACGACGGCTGGCGTGACATCTCAGCGCACGCGGTTCGGCTGGCCACCGACAGCGGAGCGCTGGCGCTGCTGCCGTCGGCGCTGCTGTCGCGTGCCGGTGCCGCGTTCGAGAACGGTGAATTGGCCTCGGCAAGTGCATTTGTCGCAGAAGCCAATGACCTGGCTATCGCCATCGACTACGCCCCTCTGAAGTACCACCGGATCATGGTGGCGGCCTGGCGGGGCGACGAAGCCGAAACCACCCGATTGGCGACGGAAGCGCTGGAATCCGGTCGGTCCCGCGGTGAGGGGCGGGTCATCGGACTGGCGCTCTACGCCACCGTCGTGCTGAATGTCGGACTGGGTCGCTACGCCGACGCCCTTGCCTCTGCCCGTCAGGCCGCTGAATACGATGATCTGGGTTTCTATCCCGAGCTGTTGGCCGAGATGGTCGAGGCCGGTGTGCGCGGCGAGGACCGTGAGGTCGCCGAGCAGGCGTTCGACCGCCTCCGGGACCGGACGCGGGCAGCCGGTACGCCGCGTGCGCTGGGTTCGCTGGCGCGCTCGCAGGCGCTGCTCAGCAGCGGCAAGCAGGCCGAAGCGTTGTACCAGGAATCGATCGGCTATTTCGAAGCGACGTCGCAACGGATCCAACTGGCCCGGGCACGGCTGCTGCACGGGGAATGGTTGCGCCGCAACGGCCCTGTCACTGCCGCACGCGGGCCGCTGCGCCTCGCCCAACAGGAATTCGTACAGATGGGGTCGATGGCCTTCGCCGAGCGGGCTCGCCGCGAACTGCAGGCCGCCGGAGAGAAGACCCGCAAGCAACCGACGACCGCCGGTGACGAATTGAGCCCACAGGAGCGACAGATCGCCGAGCTGGCGGGCCAGGGCCTGACCAATCAGGAGATCGCCGGCCAGCTGTTCATCAGTGCGCACACTGTGGAGTGGCATCTGCGTAAGGTGTTCACGAAGTTGGGAATACGATCGCGTCGCGAGCTCCGGCGCAGATTCCACTAGCTGTGTGGGGCAAGGGGCGTCCCACGTCAGTGCTGGAGCAAGACCACGTTCTCGGCCACCGGGTTGCGTGGGGTGGTGATGCTGTTGGCCGCAAACGCCGGGTCGGCGTAGCCGATGCAGATTCCGCAGAGCACGGCGAGCTCATCGGGGATGTCGAGTTGTTGGCGCACCACCTCGGGGTAGAGGGCGGTGGAGACCTGGATACAGCTGTCGAGGCCCCGTTCGGTCAACGCAAGCAGTAGCGTCTGCAGGAACATTCCCACGCCGATGGCATCGGGCAGACCGAGGTCGCGGTGCATGCAGACGATGCCTGCCATCGGGGCGTGGAAGAAGTCCCAGTTGCGCAGCTGCGCGGTCCACCGGCCCGCGTCGTCGTCGCGGGCGACGCCCATCGCGCCGTACAGCAGAGCGCCCAGCTGGCGGCGCAGGTGACTGTGCGACTCCGGAAGCCCCAGTGTCGGCGGCGGCGTGGTGCGCACCTGGTGGGCCAGCGCTGCGCCGAGGCGTTCCCGACGCGCACCTGTCGTCAAGAACAGCCGCCAGGGCTGCACGTTGGAATTTGACGGTGCGCGCATGGCCAGCGTCAGCGCCTCCTGCAGTAACTCCTGCGGTACAGGTTTGTCCGGCAGGAACATTCGGGAGGAATGCCGGCGAAGCACCACGTCGGCGAGGTCCATGATTCTCCTTTCAGACGGCGGTGCCGCCGATGACCTGTGCGGTGCACCCGGCGAGGTCGCTCATCGCTCCAACCAGTCCGAGAGCCGCGTCGTGCCCAGCTCGGCGCCGTCGCCGGTCACCAGGCTGTACCGCTGCACCGGGACCCCGGAGTAGGTGGCCTGGGGATCGACCACGATGGGAAGTTCCTTGCCCTGTGCGGCGAAGACGGCGCGGGCCAACTCGGCGAAGGACATCTTCTCCGGCCCACCGAAATTCAGCACACCGTTACGTGGCGCTTGGGTGGCCACCCGCGCGACGACGCCGGCGACCTCGGCGGCGGCGACGGGTTGGATCAAGGCATCCGGTGCATGGACCACCCCTTCGACCACCAGCGAATCGGCTATGGCCTCGGTGATTTCGTGGAACTGCGTCGCCCGCACGATGGTGTACGGCACGCCGGAGTCGGCTATGAGCTCTTCCTGGAGATGCTTGCCAAGCAGGTAGCCATCGGCCTCAATGCTGCCGACGCCGACGATCGACAACACCACGTAGTGCTGCACCTGGGCCTTTTTGGCCTGCGCAAGGAGCGTGGTGGCCGAGCTGGTGAAGAAGTCCAGTGCCGGAACGGGTTCCAGCGTGGGGGAGTTGAGGACGTCGACAACCGCGTCGGCGCGCTCGAAGGCCGCGGCGACTCCGTCACCACTGACGGCATCGACGCCGGAGGACCGGGAGGCGGCATTAACGTCATACCCAGCAGCGGTGAGCAGTTCGACGACCTGTGCACCGATCTGGCCGGTAGCGCCCACCACGGTGATCTTCATTCATGTCCCGTCTGGAAGCGGCGGTCCTTGCGTTGTTCGAGTTCCTTGTCGTCGACGAGGACGAACATGTCGACACCTGGTTGACAGAGCATGGTCACCAGAAACCGCAATGGGATGTCATCGCGATTATTGCCGTCGGAGTAGTGGATGACGTCGCCGCCGGGCTCCCAGAACGCTTCCCCGGCTTTGACGACCCGCGGAGCGTCTCCTTCCAGCTCGAAAAGCATCTCGCCTTCGAGGACGTAACCGAAGCACGGTCCGCCGGGATGACGATGCGGCGGCGCACCTTTGTCGCCGGGGCCCCATTCGATGACCGCGGTCATCGCGTCGGCGCCCTCCGGAATATGGGGTGGAGTGACTGACTGGATGACCGTCATCGCCGTCATCAGCTTGTCCAAGACATCAGACATTGGTTGTCCCTTTCCTCAGATTCTTCTGCCGCTTACCGCCTTTGGGCCAGAAGTAGCTGCCCGGTTTGCGGGCCTCCTTGGCCAGGAAGGACACCGTGCCCTTGCACACCGATTCCTTGATGTTCGCGGCGAGATGACCACCGAGGTGCATCGGCAGGGCCTCGTCGTTGAAATGCGACATCTGGATGGTGCCGGCGTGACGGCCCAAGCTGATGCACTGACCCACCGAGGCCGGATTCAGGTCCTTCGGCTTCGTATCGTCGAGGCGCGCGAGGAGGGTATCGGCGGCATGAGAGGCCAGGGGCATGGCGAGCTGGCAGCTCATTCGCAGTGGGACCCCTGAGGGGGAGGCGGCATCGCCGGCTGCGATGATCGTGGGATCGTCGACACTGGTGAGGGTCTCGTCGGTGAGCAGCCGACCGAGCCGGTCGGTGCGCAGATCGCTGTCAGCGGCCAGCGTGGGTACACCGAAGCCGGCGGTCCACACGGTGGCCGCACTCGGTAGTTCTGTGCCGTCGCGCAGAGTGATTCGGTCTTTCGCAACGCGTGTGACGGTGGCGTTGTCGACCACGGTGACACCCAGCTTCGCCAGGCGCTTGGCCACCGACTTACGGCCGCCCGTGGCCAGTGACGGACCGAGGGCACCGGTTACCAGGGTGACGGAACGGCCGGCTTCGGCGAATTCGGAGGCGGCCTCGATACCTGTCAGCCCGCCACCAACGACCACGATCGGCGTCTGCAGCGGGACGTCGACCAGGCGAGCGGTCAATCGCCGTGCCGCCTCCAATTCACCCAGTGGGTAAGCGAACTCGGCGGCGCCGGGCACAGACGGTGGCACCGGGGCAGTGCTGCCGACGGCGTAGATGAGGTAGTCGTAGTCGAGGACGCTGCCGGATGCCAGGCGCAGTCTCTTGGCGTCGGCGTCGATGCGTTCGGCGCTGTCGACCACCAGCTTGACCGAGTCGGCAAGCACCGCCGAATAGTCCTCGACAGCGTCGTCGTTGCCGGCGACCAACTGGTGCAGCCGAATCCGTTCGACGAACTGCGGCCGCGGATTCACCAGGGTGACGTCGACGTCTGTGCGTTGGAGGAGGCGGTTGGCGGCCAAGACGCCGGCGTATCCGCCGCCGACGACTATGACGCGGGTGGCGTTGGTGCTCATCTGTTTCCCCTCGGTATGGCGTCGTTGCTGAACGCACCGGACTCGGTCTGCGGCGCGTCGCCGTCGTGATTCACAGACCGAGCCAGGGGGACCGCTGCCGCGGTGCTCCACACGTCAGCGAACTCGCCACGGGACATGGCAACGTGCTTCATGCAGACGACGATGGCACCAAGGGGGGTCATCAGGGACCACGGACAATACGTAGTCCTGGGTCCGTGGCCGTTCCGGGCCCGGCTTCACCTCGGAGGGCGGTTTGAGGACATGCTCAGGTGGAAGATGGCAGCACCGCGGCCGGGAGGCGAGAACCACGGATTTTCCGTGGTCCCAGACACTCGGTGGGTTGGCAGGCTGGCCGTGTGAGTACTCACGTGCTGGAACCGGCGGGGCCGAGGGGTTCGCCAATAGGACCGCGATTCCCCGGGTGCGGATCATGACGCCGCGGTAGGCACCGGCGGTGAATCGTCAGCACGGCGCCAACGAGGGGTTGGGCGCCGCGCGGATGGCTGTGCGTGGTGATTCGGTCGACGGCGACTTCGACGTCCACGGTGAGCTGATCTTGCCCGGTGAATGACTATCCTGCGAAACAGATTGCAATCCAGGGGATTTGACGAAGTAGTGAGGGATGCATGGCGGAGAAGTCAGTAGTGCTGGTCACCGGCGCCGCCGGTTACGTAGGCACCCACGTCGTGTGTCAGCTGCTCCAACGGGGTTACCCGGTGCGCGCCGCGCTGCGTAGCCCAGCGCGGGCCCAGGAACTCTCCGAAACGGTGGCTTCGGAGGGGCTGGACCCGCGCCGAATAGAGATGGTGCTCGCTGACCTCACCTCCGACGACGGGTGGTCGGAAGCGGTCGCCGGAGTCGTCGACGTGCTGCACATCGCCTCACCATTTCCCGCAGAAGCTCCCGAGAACGACGACGAGATCGTCGTCCCCGCGCGCGAAGGCACATTGCGCGTCCTGCGCCACGCCCGCGACGCGGGCTGCCGCCGGGCCGTCATGACGTCCTCGTTTGCGGCCGTGGGGTACTCCGCCAAATTGGTGCAGGATTGGACCGAAGACGACTGGACCGACCCGGACGACGACAACACCGCCTACATCCGGTCCAAGGCGCTCTCCGAGCGTGCCGCATGGGATTTCATCGATACGGAGGGCGGCGGCCTCGAACTGACCACGTTGGTACCCGTAGGCATCTTCGGGCCAACCCTCGGAACGCATCTGTCCACGTCGGTGAAGTTCATCCAGTCGATGCTCCTCGGTGCGCTAGATCGGGTGGCTCCTCAGTATTTCGGCATCGTCGACGTGCGCGACGTTGCCACGGCCCACCTGCAGGCTCTGACGACCGCCGGCGCCGCCGGCGAGCGCATCCTGCTGGCGGCTGACGGACCTCCAGAGAGCTTTCTCGGGATCGCCCGCGTCCTGCGCGAGGGTCTAGGGGCCGTCGCGTCGAAGGTACCCACCAGCGAGTACAGCGAAGCCGAAGTCCGCGAGCTCGCCGGGACGGTGCCGGAATTGCGCGAGGCGCTGTCGCGACTCGGGCAGCGACCGAAGATCAGCAACGCCAAGGCCAAGGCGCTGCTGGGCTGGGTGCCGCGCCCAGTCACCGAGACCATTCTTGATACTGCGCAGTCGCTGATCGCCAGAAACTTGGTGTGAACGACGAACACGCCGCCCGCGGGCATCGGCCTTAACGTCACTGTGACGAATTAGGCTTGGGCGCAGGGGGTTTCGAAGCCATGGGTGTCCGCCAGTGTCGGCTAGTTCTGGACCGTCAATCGTCCCGGTCCGGCGCTGCCAGTTCGTCACAAAAGCGGTCCGGGCGCCGTAGGTTCGCCGGCCGAGTGGGCACACGTGTATGGGACCTGGACAGGTGGCGCTGACAAACTGTTCTGCAATGTAGGTGGGGCAAGCTGCTGTACAGCGCCCAGGCATTCCTGGAGCGCTCCGAATTGGTTCCGGATCGAGCAGCTGCCACGGTGTCCGATCCGGAACTAATTGAGAGGGGGGAGTGCGCTTATTTGGGCACTCTCAAAAAGTTCTGGACGGAATCGTGGCTGTTTGTCCAGAACCAACCGAGAGTGTCGAACAAAATTCAGAACGACACGATAGTGCCGGACAAAGGATAGTTTCAATGGATCAGAATTCTGCCCCGATTCGATCCGACCTGTACGCGGCCCTGCCAAGGGCGATGGAGCTGGCGACCGAATACCTGGCGGGTCTCCCATACCGGCCGATCGATGCGATTACCAGCTACGACGACGTAGTCGATGCCCTGAGCGGGCCGCTGCCCGACCAAGGCACGAATGCGGTGTCGGTGGTCGAGCAGTTAGCCGCCACTCTCGGTCCGGCAACGATTGCGTGCGCCGGCCCCCGCTACTTTGGCCTCGTCGTCGGGGGAACGCTACCCGCGGCGTTAGCTGCCGACTGGCTGGTGTCGACCTGGGATCAGACGGCGTACAGCCGGATGTCGTCGCCGGCGGGTGCTGCAATCGATGCCGTCGCCGAGCGCTGGGTTCTTGACGCTCTCGGGCTGCCCACGGACGCATCCGTGGGTTTCGTGACCGGCGCCACGGCGGGAAACGTCGTCGGGTTGCTTTCCGCACGGCACGTGCTGCTAGCGCGGCGAGGTTGGGACGTCGAGGCCGATGGGCTCGCTCAGGCACCCCGTGTTCGCGTGCTGGTGGGCGACGAGGTCCATCCCTCGGTACTGCAGGCGTTGCAGATGATCGGTTTGGGAGCGCGCCGCGTCGAGCGCGTGGCAGTCGACGCACAAGGAGCCATGAGAGCGGACGCGCTCGCCGACGCGCTCGCCGCTGACTCCGACCCCGCCATCGTGTGCGCACAAGTCGGCAACGTGAACTCCGGAGCGTGCGATCCGATGTCGGAGATCGTCGCGGCAACCCACGAGCACGGCGGATGGGTTCACGTTGACGGCGCGTTCGGACTGTGGGCTTGCGCATCACCGCGACTGTCGGCACTGGTTCAAGGTGTCGAGCTGGCCGATTCATGGTCGACCGATGCGCACAAGTGGCTCAACGTTCCCTACGACTGCGGTCTGGCCGTCGTGGCCGATCCCCAAGCTGCCCGCTCGGCCCTGGGCGCCAACACCAGTTATCTGCCCACCAGTAGCGAGCGCGAACCCGGTGTCCTGGTGCCCGAGATGTCCCGGCGTGCACGGGCGGTACCCGTCTACGCAGCGCTCGCCTCGCTAGGCAGGCAGGGGCTGCGACAACTGATCGAACGCTGCTGCGACCATGCCGACCGTCTGGCCCAGACGATCCAGGGCATGCACGGCTTTGTGGTGTGCAACGACGTCGTGCTCAACCAGGTCCTGATCCGTGCTGACGACAGCGACGAGCGCACTTGGCTTGTAGCAGACCTCGTGCGACGCAGCGGAGAGGCGTGGGTCGCGGGAACCGAATGGCACGGTCGAGCGGCGATACGCGTTTCCTTCTCCAACTGGACGACAGCGGATAACGACGTCGACCGCCTCGCTGAAGCGCTGCGGCAATCGCTGGCGGCGGCGCGAAAGGCTCAACAGGAGTAAGGCCACTGCTGCGGCTCGGCGGAGCCGCAGCAGTGGGCGGCCTTCCTGGACGATTGCGCAGCCAAGCGCCAAAGCGGTGGCGTGCCCCCTGGGTCACGCCAAATCCGTCATCAGACGTAACGCCCGGCAAGGTCAGCGAAAGCTCAGCCAAACGGTCGAGAGAGGTTGTCTGCCAACAGGTTCCACGCCTCGCTTACCGTGCCCGATTCGTCACTGTGACGTATTGAGTCAGGTCGGCCGATTCGGAACGAGGGCCAGCCCTCGGCCCGTCCCGGAGAGGTGGTCGACAGACGATCGCGAGCACTCCCCGGGTCGTCCACCGTCATTGGCGTGAGGCCAATCCAAGCCAAGCCAGCGGCTAGCTTGATCGCCGGGTGCAACGACCGGGAAAGTCTGTGCAACAACAGATTCCGGTGTCCCGCTCGGCCAGGTCCATTTGTCACTGTGACGTAATGTTGACGGTCGGCGGGGAAGCGGTGAGGGGTCGCCGTCGACCATGGCCCGGCCCGCAACCTTTCATCAAGGTCCTTGTCGCTGCAGTCCGTCTCAGGCCTCGTGAGATACGCCATGGCTACGCCGGCCGAAGATCCGCAGATGCATGGGCAGGGACCTGGGCGGGTGTCGCTGTCAGATAGTTCTGGAACGCAGGGCGAGAAATCGGACAGCTACCAGACATTCCCGGATTACTCCCAACTAGTTCCGGATCGGACACACGGGGTCAACGTCGTCGGCCTGGGGTCGATCCAGGTATAACGAATTACCGATAAGCCACATTATGTCAACTAAGCCACTGCATATTGCATCAGATGAATCAACGCCTGGCCGCTTGCCGGCCATCACTCCTCCCGTCGGTTTGGACTGCGTTGCAACACTTTCCGGCCACCGTCCCCGCTCTCCTGCATTCAGATTCGGGTGATGTCACTGCCGGCTTGGATCGGCGATACGGACCAGGCGGACATCCGCGCTGCCGGCCGCTGTGCCGTCGCGGTGCCGGAAGCCTGCGATAACTGCTTCGCCATTGCCGTCGACGAATTGATACGGCGTGCCTTTGCTGCGGTCTGCATGCTTGTAGCCCCACTGGCCGATTGCTCCGAGAACCACGACCAAGTCGCGACCGGATTGGGTCAACTCGTAGCGGCTGCGGGTGCGGTCGCCCGGCTCGCGATACTCCACGGTTTCCAGCACGCCGGCCGACACGAGTTCAGCCAGCCGGGCGCTGAGGACATCCGAGGCAATCCCCAACTGCTCCTTGAACTCCGAGAATCGAGTTCTGCCCAGGAATGCTTCGCGAATGATCAGCACAGACCACCGCTGCCCAAGGACCGCCATAGCGCGCGCAATGGGGCAGGGATCGTCGGACCACGGATCAGTACGCATTACCGCATCGTATCTGAGTTGGTAAGTCCAATCCAGGATGGTACTGTCAGGGCGTGATCGGTCGCGACGACGAGCTGGAAGCGATCACCGCTGCCGCCGCCGGGACAGCGACCCGCGGATGCGCCCTGGTCGTTGACGGCGAGCCCGGGATCGGGAAGACCACGCTCCTGGCGGCCGCAGCGACGTGGGCGACGTGCCAGGGGTTCACTGTCTTGTCGTGTGCCGGGGTGCAGTCGCAGACCACGGTGGGCTATGCGGGTCTGCACGAATTGGTGCACCCGATTCTCAGTTGCGCCGACGCGTTGCCGGAGCACCAGCGGACGGCCCTTCTGGCAGCGTTCGGCCTCGCAGAGGCCGGCATGCCCAACCCGCTGCTCATCGGCGTGGCGACACTCGGGCTGATCGAGGAGGCCGCGGCCACCCGGCCCATGCTGCTCGTGATCGACGATGCGCAGTGGCTCGACGACTCCTCGCAGCACGTCCTTACCTTTGTCGGACGCCGCCTGGCGAACTCGCCGGTGATGATGTTGTGCGCAGCACGGCCCCGCATCGACGAGAAATCCTCGCAACTCGCGTCGCTGCCGCACCTCCGGTTGGACGCCCTGGACGTCGCGGAGTCGCGCGTCCTGATGAAGGAGGCGCTGGCCGATGTCGATGGGAAAGGACTCAGTGAAGCGATTCAATTGCGCGTCCTGACCGAAGCTGCGGGAAATCCGCTGGCCATCGTCGAACTCACGAAGGCACTGTTGGCCGGCAGTGACGAGGGGGCTGCCCCGTCGCCCACCCCCCTGCCGACGACGCGACGCATCGAACGCGCTTTCCTGGAGCAGTTGGACACCGTTCCCGAACCGAGTCGCCGGATGCTGGGTCTGATCGCCGCCGGCGGTAACACCAAGATGGCCGAACTCGCTGACGCAGCGCGGCGTGTCGGCCTGTCAGACACCGATCTCGACTCTCTCGAGCGGAGCGGGTTGATCACAGTCGTCGCCGGATCGCTCCAGGTGCGCCATCCTCTGATCCGGTCGGTGGCGTACCGGGTGACACCCCTGACGCAACGGTCAGTCTTTCACCGCGCATTGGCCGACGCGACGACCGATGCAATGAGAGCGGCCTGGCACCGCTCGGCGGCGGCCTACGGACCCGACGAGGCCGTCGCCGCCGCGCTCGAATCCGCGGCCCAAGAGGCGCAACTCCGTGGCGCGAACGCAGAAGCCGCGCGTGCGTGGCGGCGTGCTGCCGCGCTGTCCCCGTCGGCGAGCGAGCGCATCCGCCGCCTCGTCACCGCCATCGAACCCGCGTACCGGGCCGGGCTGACCACCGAGGCGATGGAAATCCTGGACGAAGCCGAGCCGTTGGCCACCGACCTACGGCACCAGTTCGATCTCGCGTTCGCGCGCTTCACCCTCGCCATCACCACCGGCGTCACCGCGCCGCCAGTAGTGGATCTGGTGGTGCTGGCAGATCGGTTCGGAAGCGACGGGAATTCGGACACGTGCATCCGCCTGCTCGCCGCCGCGGCAGCACAGTGCCGGATGCACGGACTCGCGGAACGCGACCGTGAACTGGTGGCCGAGCGCCTACACCGACTTGAAAACCTGAATCACCCCGCAGTCGAAGTCGCGTTGACAACCATCGAGGACACCAAGTATGCCCGCGAATTCCGTTGTCGCGCGGCGTCGTTACAGGACGCGCTGAGTACCGATTTGACGGCCCTGATGTCGATGGGACTGGCAGCAGAGGCGGCGTCTGACCTAGCCACCGCGCAGTCATGCTGGCAAGGTTCCATCAGGGTGGCTCGAAAGACAGGTGCGCCCGGGATCGAGTGCGAGGCGCTGCGCGGCGCGGCGCGATCGCACATCATCGCCGGGCAGTTGACCGAGGCCGCCGTCAGCGCGCACAACGCCTTCCGAATCGCCACTGATGCTGATCTCGGGCTGAGCATGGGTGCCGCAGCCGCCCTGCTGGCACGGATACAGGCATGCCAGGGCGATACGAAATCCGCACAACAATCACTGGTGACAGCTCAACAACATCTGCCCAGCGACACTCCCCTACTGTGGCGCGACGACCTGGCCTGGGCCAGCGGTCTGCTTGCTCTGACCACACACGACAACGAACGCGCCTTCACCGAACTCTCGCAGATGAACCGTGACCGCAGCTCCCGTCGCTGGGCAATCGCCGACCTCACCGAAGCCGCGGTCGCCAGCGGCCACACCCGAGTGATCGACCACCTGGTGGACGAGATCGACTCCGAGGCGAGCACACTGGGTTCCTCTCACGTTGTGATGCTGGTACACCGCAGCCGGGCCCTGCTTGCCGGCACGGACCAGGACGCAGAGCGCCACTTTCGCGCCGCTTTGGGCGTCGGAGAAGCCGCGGCCCAAGCGCCGCTGGAGTACGCCCGCACCCGGTTGACCTACGGCGAATGGCTCCGACGACAGCGACGCATCATCGACGCACGCACCCAGTTGAC
Source organism: Mycolicibacterium aurum (assembly GCF_900637195.1). Classification (NCBI taxonomy): domain Bacteria; kingdom Bacillati; phylum Actinomycetota; class Actinomycetes; order Mycobacteriales; family Mycobacteriaceae; genus Mycobacterium; species Mycolicibacterium aurum. The sequence goes on from NZ_LR134356.1 coordinate 2,885,151, forward strand.
CGCAGCACTAAAAGTTTTCGAACACCGTCGCGCTCAGCCGTGGGCTCAGCGCACGCGGGGCGAACTGCGCGCGGCCGGGGTGCAGGTGCCGGGTGCAGCATCGGCGATCGACAGCTTGGCGCCCAAACTCTCGCCGCAGGAACTGCAGATCGCACAACTTGCCGCCGCCGGACTGACCAACCGCCAGATTGCCGACCAGATCTACATCTCGCATCGGACCGTCGCGGCGCACCTGTATAAGGTCTTCCCCAAACTCGGCATCACTCGACGCACTCAGTTGCGAGACGCCATCCGATTCGACAACGCTGCGCCCGCCGGCGAGTAGCCTGAAAAGCCAGACTGGTCTCGACGTGGGGCGGCGACCATTACTTCGACACCAGCGCAGATGATCTTCGGCGGTCGCAGCATCATGCGGAAGCCTCACCGGATGAGCCGTCGATAACGAGGACAAATTCGCGTTCAGCCACCGACGCCAGATTGCCCCGATGATCGAACCACTCCCCGTTCACGAAGCACCGCGCTCCTCGAACTTCGCACACGTTCAGTGATTCACGCCGCGCCGTTCATCGCCGAGACGATTCCCGCGGTCGGCAGCACCGCGTGCGCAAGGAACCGGTAGTTCACCACTGCTGCCCAGTTGCGCCCGGCGGGGCTCAGGACGTCGATCTGCGGGTCGATGATCACGACCGCGGTACTCGTCGGGTCGAACTTCACTTCAGCAGTCCCAACAGTTGGTTGAAGCACTCCGACATGGAGGGATGGGTGTAAATCTCGTCGCGCAGCTCCGAAGCGGTGATGCCGTGGCGCATCGCGAGGGCGACGATGTTGATCACCTCCTGTGCGTCGTGACACAGCAGGGCGGCCCCGAGAATCCTGTCGGTTTCCGCATCGACCACCACCTTCATCATCCCGGCCATGTCATCGACGATGCGCGCTCGTGCCACCGTCGCCAGGTTCACCACCGGGCTGGCCGCCACTGTGAGGTCGTAGCCCGCAGTGCGCGCTTGGGCCTCGGTAAGACCGACTCGGGCCAACGGAGGGGTCAGGAAAAGACAGTTCGGAACCGCCCGGCGCTGGGCTGCAGACCGGGGTTCCGCGGCACCACGGAGCTGATCGGACACGATGCGGTAGTCGTCGAGAGAGATGTAGGTGAACTGCGGTCCGCCGTTGACATCCCCGACCGCATAGATGTGGGGTTGGCTGGTACGGCGGAAATCATCTACCACGACGGCACCGGTGTCGGTGGTCTCCACCTCGGCCCTATCGAGTCGAAGATGCGCGGTGTTGGGCGTGCGCCCGAGCGCGATCAGCACGACGTCGGCCTCGACGGTGGCGGCACGTCCACCGACGCGATACCCCACGCGCGCCAACGGTGGCGAGACTGCTCTCGGAACAGCCTGCACCTCAGTGACTTCCGCTCCCGTCAGGATGGTGACTCCCCTATCGGACAGAACAGAAAGAGCAGCCTCGGCAATATCCTGATCCTCGTGCGCCAGCACGGCGGGGCGTTGCTCCAGAACGGTCACCGAGGTGCCGTAGCCGGCGTACATCGACGCGAACTCCAAGCCGATGTAGCCGCCGCCAAGAATCACAAGCCGGTCTGGGCGCGACGCACGCCGTAGCAACTCTGCACTGGTGACCACGACTGGACTGTGTCGCACGCCGGGCAGGTCGGGGATCACCGGAGTTGAGCCGGTACCGATGACGATGTCGCGCGCCACCACCGTGGCAAGACCGTCCTCGGTCTCTACCGCGACCGAGTTCGCGTCGATGAAGCTCGCCCGTCCGGTGAGTACCCGCACTGACGGGACGGATTTCAGCGCCGCTAGATTCGCCGCCCGCAACCCCGTGGTCAGTCGCTCTGTGGCGGCGACCGCATCCGCGTAAGCCAAGGTTCCCGATGACCCGCGTGGCGGGTGCTCGCTGCGGTACACCATCGACTTTGTCGGCACACAGCCCGTGTTGATGCAGGTGCCGCCATACATCTGGGCCGATTCCTCCACCAACACGACGCGCTGACCTTGTCGGCCCCACTCCGCCGCCAACGTCTTGCCGCCTTTGCCGAATCCGATGACGAGCAGATCGGCCTCGAGCACCGGCGGGGTCACGCGAGGAACTCGACAACCTCACGGGCGAAATCCGTGACATGTTGGAAGAGGAAGCCGTGCCCGGCATCGCTGTACAGAATGGCCTTGGCATTGGGCAGCCGGCCCACCATCGCGAAGGTGGCGTAGGCATCGATCATCCGGTCGTGCGCACCGTTGGCAACCAAGGTCGGAATGGTGATCTCCCCCAGTCGATCCCAAATACTCGCGCCGGTCGACGCGATGACCGCCAACTGCGCCTGCATCGTCTCGATCGACACCGGAACATGCTCCGGTGACAGAACGCGGTCGTCCAACCTCCGCAGCGACGTCAGTCCCAGCTTGCGACCCGGGTCCTCCTCTGGGAAAAACAGATAGAGAAAGTCATCGTCGTCGTTGGCGGGCTTGGTGGCGACCTGCCAGATCTTCGGATCGGGTTGAGGCATTCCGGGCACACCACCACCAGGAGAGCTGCCCGCGACAATCAACCGCCGCACCAGGTCAGGACGTCGCAGCGTCGCTGCCTGCACCACGATCCCACCCAACGACCAACCGAGCAGGTCCACCTCGGCCAGTCCCAGGGCGTCGACGAACTCGGTGAGTCCGCCGGCCAGGGCGTCCATGGTGGTCGGGGCGACGCCACCGGTCCTACCGTGCCCAATGTTGTCGAAGACGATCACATCGCGTTCGGCTCCCAGCGCGTCCAGGAACGCCGGATCCCAGTGATCCATCGTGCCGCGAAAGCGCAACGCCAGCACCAACGGGACACCGGTGCCCGCACCGATACGGCGGTAGGCGAACCGCGCACTCGGCCCGTCCACATACCGGGTCTCAGCCATTGGAGACAACGAATCCTTCATATTCCGTGCACCCTTCATCCACCACCGATCGTGTGCGAGATCGCCGCGGATCCACGCCCATTCTCGAATTCTTTTGCCTGCGGGCCCCGGGGGCCATAAGCACTTTGACTGTTGTTTCTGTCTGGAGACCCGTCTCTGGAATCCGACCGCCCTATCAGCGCGATTCGATTCCCACGGTTACTCAAAGGCGAAGTCGGAAAGGTCCACCGAGACGATCAGGGGTTCAGCGGCCGCAGTGTTGTCATCGTTGCGTGGAAAAATGCGCAGCTTGGAGGGCAACACGATTCCCTGCACGGTGACAGGTTCGAGGAGATAGCGAGCCGCGGGATTGCTGCCTTGAATATCCACATCGTAGTCGTGGCGACGCAGCAGCCCCGTTTCGTCGACGTAGAAGGTTTGGAGCGTGCTGTGGGTGGCGATGTCTTGAGGGAAGGTTACGCGCAGCCGCCGCCAGGTCTCGCCGTTCTCGGTCCACGGGTCGACCTCCTCGGCGACGACCCCTGGTCGCGCCAGGATGAACGGAGAAGTCAGGTAAGTCCACATGGTGTACCCGGCGAAATAGGCGACCTGCGCGTTACTCCAGGGCGTTTCCATGACGTATCCGGCGAACGAGTCGCGGGGTTCGTCGAGCTGCTCGACCACCTCGCCTGCGGGCGTTTCGATGGTGACTCGCTTCGGGGTGAACTGAGAACGGTGATCGGTGGGGGCGAAAGGCCAGTGCGACACCCACTCTCGGTTGAGGTCGACGCGGACTGTGGCCTCCTGCAATACTGTCGGCTGGCCCTTGAGCCCCCACAGCACACCGCCTTGGCGCAGTCGGGCGTTCAGGAAGGCGAACTGGCGGAACCGGTCGAGGCCGCCGTGCGCATCGAACATGAGTTCAACCAAGTCAGTCATCTTGTCTCCTCAGAAGTGTGCATCCCCGTGAGATTCACAATGGGAAGAAGCTGGTGGTCTGGTCAGCTCCATGCCACGACTCTGGACCATCGTCGACTGACCGGGCATCCGTAAGATGACTAGATTTCGGCGCCCTCGGACGCTTGGTCAGCGCTACGAGAAGTGGTCGGTAATGCTAGGACTCCTTGGAATAGTCGACGCTCAGCCAGCGCTCGGGCCGCATCCGAAACAACAGTGATTCGGCGTCGGGATGGTCGTTGGCGAACGACTCCGTGAATGCGTTGCCGCCCTCTTCGCCGAGATAGCGAATGGCGATTGCGCGCCTGGTGGCATCGTCGGCGGTCTCGATGGAGGTCACCGACCCCTCAGCAGTCACGTAGCGGTAGGGGTATGTCTCATCCTGAGCAGTGATGGAGAAGCGCCCGGCCGCGGTGATGAGTCGAGCCTTGAGCGACCCCGCCAGGCTGGAGACGAGAACCTCTCCCCCGGGCTCGTAGGCGTACCAGATCGGTACGGACAGCGGTGCGCGATCAGGGCGTTCGACGGCGATCACACCCACGTGCAGTTCGGCCAGGTACATCTCGCGTTCCGTGCTGGTCATCTTCGACATGATCAGACCAACCCCGTGCCCCCCGGCTCGATTCCCGACCCGGCCTCTGAGGCCGAGACGCCGGGTGTACGGCCTCCCCTATGGCCTAGTGAGCTTGCCAGATCGGCAATCGGCTTTGCGTTTGTGTCGTGGGTGACGGCACGCTGGGGACATGACACATGACAGCGCCGCGTGGGACGAGCGGTACTCGCAGGAGGAACAGCTCTTCAGTGGGCGGCCGAACGGCGCACTGGTGGCCGAGGTGGCGGAAATGGCGCCAGGCCGTGCACTCGACGTCGGGTGCGGAGAAGGCGGTGATACCGCCTGGCTGGTCAAGCAAGGCTGGCGAGTGACGGCCCTCGACGTCTCCCGGGTGGCGCTGGATCGCGCGATGCGCCGCGCGGGCGACGCGACCACCAACGTCGAGTGGGTGCACGCGGGTCTCGTGGACGCAGCGCTCGCGCAGGGCGCCTTCGACCTCGTGTCGGCCCAGTACCCCGCGCTGCTACGGACGCCGACGAACGACGCCGAGCGCACACTGATCGGCGCCGTCGCACCCGGTGGCACCCTGCTGGTCGTCCATCACGCCGACATCGACGTCGAGGCCGCCAAGGCGCACGGCTTCGACCCCGCCGACTACGTGATGCCGACCGACGTCGCCGCATTGCTCGACGACGGCTGGGAGATCGAGGTCGATGAGCGCCGCGTCCGCGATGTGCCCGCCGGCGGCGGCTCGGGACATACCCACGACGTCGTGCTCCGCGCGCGCCGGAGCGCTTCGAAGCACGAGGCGCGGTGTTCCCCCTCTCCCACCGCGTGATCACCGAGCACGCATCGACCCGGGCATCGAATTGGTCAGTGTCGATTACCGACTCGCGCCGGAACATCCGTTCCCCGCGGCACTGGGCGGTCTACTCGGAGGTGGCGCGTGACCGTCCCACCGTCGTTGTCGGGGAGTCCGCCGGAGGTGGATTGGCCATGTCACTGGTGCGACGAGTGCTCGACCGTGGCGGTGACCCACCGAAGGGTCTCGTGACCATGTTCCCCTGGGCCGACCTGACCAACGGCTCCGGCAGCTTCGAGTCGAATGAACACCGGGTTTTGCTGTCCCGCGATGGTCTTTCACGTAGTGCGCTGGCCTATGCGGGCGGCCGTGATCTGAAGACGCCTCTGGTATCGCCGCTCCACGGCTCATTTTCCGACTTTCCCCCCACCTTGATCGCCGTCGGTACCGACGACTGTCTACTCGATGACGCACGCAACGTCTCGGACCGCATGCGCGCCGCCGGCGTGGACGTCACGCTTATCGAAATAGCCGGCGGGTTCCATGGTTTCATTCTGTTGCCTGCGCCGGAATCGAAAGAAGCCAGGCGAGAGATGTCGCTCTTTGTCGCTCAAGCCCTCAACGATCTTTGAGGGCTTGAGCTTCGCAAGCCATCGCGCGGCCAACGTGGGGGTTATCCCCCACCGAAGCAAGGGTTATCCCCGGCGACACTGGCATGTGTGAGCGCCATGCTGGTGCCATGACCCTGGGTGGCGTGGTGAGCTGCGCGACCACTGCGCGACACAGGACGGGGTTATTCCCCGTGACCCTGGTGGTTTTCAGCGGCCTGCTGGTGGTCATCACCTTGGCTGGCGTGCCTGCGGCGCGGGCCGACGGCATCGGATCGGACGCAGACGTGCACGTCGCCCAGTCGCTCGGCGGCCGCGAGTTGACCGTCACGATCCGGCGAGTCGGCCCGGCGCTCGGGCCTCTGCACGTCGACGTCGTCACACATCGCGGCGACGGTCCAGGCACACTCCGACTCACCGCGTCAGCACCGGACGCCACCACCAGCAGCGTCCAGGTGAAGCTCGGCACGCCCGGCATGTATTCAGCCACACTGAGCGTCGATCGGGCCGGACCGTGGGAACTGATCGTCGACGACGGCCACACCGCGGCGCGGATCCCGTTTCTGGTTCCCGTGCAGGTGATCCCGCCGTGGAAGAAAGCCAGTGACTACGGCTTCTTCGCCGCGGGCGCGCTGCTGATCGTCTCGCTGGCAGCGGCAATGCGCGCGCGCCGCAGCTGGATGGCGGTGGTCCCGGCGACCGGCATGATCGTCGCGCTGACGGTGGCTGTTACCGGCGCGACGCTGTCGGCGTACTCCCCGCCGCCCCCGCAGCCCGGCCGGGACCTTGACCCCACCCGCGAGAACATCCGCGATCCGTACGCCCGCGTTGCGGCCAATTCGCAGAATCCGATGGACTATTCGCGGCCGCCGGTGAACATGGCGGTGTCTGCTGGCCAGTCCACCCTGCGTGTGAACCTCACCGACTCCTCCACCGGACGTCCAGCCGACGACCTGCTGATCCACCACGGCGCGCTGATCCACCTCATCGTCGTCTCACCTGCGGGCACCATGTCGCACGTGCATCCTGTCCGTGTCTCGCCGGGTCGGTACGAGGCGACGTTCGACACCACCGAACGCGGGACATACGCGATGACCGCCGAGATCGCCAGGCGCGGTGGCGGAGTGCAACTGCTCCGTGGCTCGGTCGACGGGCAAGCCGTTGCCCCACCACCGAGCACGACGCCACCCTCGCAGGGCGAGATCAGCGCGACGGTCGCACCGGCGGGCAGCCCGAGCACCATCCGGGCCAGGTTCGGGGACACCCCCGATCTGCAGCCGTGGCTCGGGATGGTCGGACACATGATGGTTGTCGGACCACTACCCGACGGCCCCGACATCGGCAAACACGCACTGACAGCGCCGATCTGGTCGCATGCGCATGCCATGGTGCCGCCCGCACCCGGCGCCGCGGGCGGGCAGCCCGACGAATCGGTCGCTCGGTACGGGCCCGAGATCGACTTCACCTACTCGTTCGCATTGCCCGGCCGCTACAAGGTGTGGGTGCAGACCGAACGCCACTACGCCATCCTCACCGCGGTAACCGAAGTCGAGGTCCGCCAACCGTGAGTCGCCAGCGCCTCGTCGTCGTCGCCGCGCTCGCCGCCGCCATCGCCGGGGCCGGAATCTGGTTGCTGTGGCCGAAACCGATGCACGACAGCGTGGCCACCGCGACGGCAGGACCGTACCGTGTGCAGCTGACCGGCGAGCCACCGAAAGTCGGAATCAGCCCGGTCACCGTCGAGATAACCGGCAACGAGGGCCAGTCCCCCACGCCGGACTCGGTCACCTTCGAACCCGCGATGCCCCACATGGGCCATGCCACAAGACCTGTGGCCGCCGCGGCCCAAGGCGGCGGCCGGTACCGCGCCGACGTGGACCTTTCCATGGCCGGGCAATGGGACATCACAGTCCGCATCGCCGCCGGCGACCAAGTGCACGAAGCAGTTCTGAGCGTCACCACCAACGGTTAGAAAGGCAGACCGCCATGACGAAATCGGATTCGAGCGTTAAGGTGCCAGCGCTGGTCATGCTCGCAGGCACTCTGATCTCCCTGTCGGGGTTGACCTGGGACATCGACTGGCACCTTGACGTCGGGCCGGACAGCTTCTTCACGCTGCCGCACCTGTTCATCTACTCCGGCGGCGCGATCGCCGGGGTGACCAGCTTGGTGATGGTGTTGCGCGCCACCGCCGCACAGCGCAATGGCCAGGATCCCGACCCGACCGCCGGCGGTCGCGCCTTCACGGTGCTCGGCGTATTCGCCGCGCCGATCGGCTATCTGGTCGGCGGCATCGCCGCGGCCTCGTTCCTGCTGTACGGGCTGTACGACGAGTGGTGGCACGGTCTGTACGGATTCGACGTGACCGTCGCGTCGCCCCCACACCAGGGTTGGCTGACATCGATCTGCGTCACCATGATCGGCACTGCCATCGTCTTCGCAGCGGCACGCGAACACCGCTGGGGTCGTTGGGGGTTCATGGTCGCGATAGCAGCGTTCGGGCAGTACGCCTCGATCCAGAGCGGCGCGCTGGCGGACCTCAACCTGAGCGCGACCATCGACTGGGCCACACTGACCTGGTTGGCCATTCCGCTCGTGTGTGTCCTGCTCGGATCTCAAGTCGTCCCCCGCGGCGGAGCCGTCGGCACCGGCCTCCTCACTCTGGTGCTGAATGTGGCGACCTGGTCGTTCGCCAACTGGGCCGTCGGCTGGTATGCCGACCTGCAGCATCTGGCGCTCCGCGATTTCGTCGAGTTGGAGTTCCCCGTCGACATGGTGCTGATACCCGCAATCGTTTTCGTGTTCGGCATCGTCGTCGAGCTGCTGCTGCGATGGAGAGGCCCGAGCGCCTGGCTACTGGCCGCGTGCGGCGCGGCAGGTGTGATCGCCATCGTCTGGTCGCTCAGTTCACTGGGATCCGGGGGCGTCGACCTTGGTGGTGAGGACGGCGAAGGGCAAGCGGGCAGCATCCTGCTGACGTGCGTCGTCGGGGGTCTACTCGCGGGGGTGCTCGGCGGCGCGACGTGGCGACTCGGCTGGGCACTGCGTGCATCGAACGCGACACCTGCCCACAGTGTGAGTGGCGGTGGCGCAAAATGACCATCCACAACAGGTTGCGGGCGATGGTCGCGATGCTGTGCGCCCTCGTCGCGCTCTCCATCGGCGTTGCGCCGGCCGCGGCCACCGATCCGCTGGACTACGTCGTGCACACCGAGCACGTTCAGGTGGGCCCCTACCCAGTGACGGTCGGGTTCACCGTGTGGCCGCTGCGTGCCATGCAGTCGTTGGATTTCACGTTCGAACCGGACGGCGGAATCGCAGGCAAGTCCGGCACCATCACGGCGATCGCTCCCGATGGACAGGCGGAGGCGGATCGACTGTCCCGGCATCCCCGCAATCGCGAAGTGTGGGGCCTTGACGTGGAGTCGCTCAATTCCCCGGGGACGTGGACGCTGCGGTTCACGATCGACGGTCCGCAGGGCGAAGGCACCGGCGACCTGACCGTCGACGTGCTTACACAGCCAGGACCTCCGCTGGTGCTGAGCTGGTTCGTCGGACTCACCCCGCTGGCGCTGACGTTGGTGTTCTTCGCCGTGGTCTGGATACGTACCGGAGCGTCGACGCGAAGCCATAGTGGCTCGCGAGATGAATGATGTTGAGCACTAGCGTTATTCGACATACGCATTTGATCCACCCGGCTGTGTTCGCGTGCGTGCGAGTCGGTAGCCGCGCGTCTAGTGTTCGGCCAGATCGTCAGGGCGCTCACCGAGGCCGACGTTGGGGTCTGACCACTCGCAGTGGCCTGACTGCTCGGGGAACACCGCCAGGGTGGACACTATGACGTGGCCCTTTCTGCGACGGTGTTCAAAGTCGAACTTGGCGTTTCCGACGTCGATCATGGTTACTACGCCGATCACACGCTGACCGTGGCCCGTCATCCCAGTGAGACCGATGAGCGGATGGTGGTGCGGTTGTTGGCGTTCGGGCTGCGCGCACACCGGCTCAGCGACGTTGACGGTGAGTTGGCGTTCGGCGCCGGTCTGTCCACCCCTGGCGTACCGGACTTACGGCTCGCCGACTACACGGGCCGGATCCTGGAATGGATCAACGTCGGCCAGCCTGACGAACGCGTCTTGGGCAAGGCGGCCAGCCAGGCCGATCAGGTGCTGCTGTTCCCGTTCGCCGCCGGCGTGGCCACCTGGTGGCGCACCGTGGGACCGAAAGTGGCTGGGCTCGCGAACCTGTCGGTGGTGCAGATACCGCACCCGCCGGTGCAGCAACTGGCCCAGGCTGTCGATCGACGGTTTTCGGCGCAGGTGATGGTGATGGAAGGCCAGGTGACCATGACCGTGGGCGGAGTCGACGTCACCTTCACGCCCGAGCCGTTGGAGTGAACGTCTGAGCCCGACGTGCTTGGTCGATGGCCCTCAGCGCCCTTGCCGACACCGCTGCTCCCCCCGTTTTCGGACTAGGCAGGGTTGGTGTGTCCTGGAGATCAGCTCGCGCGCAATCGTTGTCCGCCAGCGCTCGGGTGACGATAATCGGGGCCATGTCCCCAGCTGAGCCTTTCGCAACAGATTCCACTCCGGCGCTGTCCTCGCTTGCCCCTCAACTCGAGGCGCTGGCTTCACGCCTGGGCGTGAAGTCCGTCCTGGTGATGCGTTCCGAACCGGACGCCATGGTGGTCGCAGCCACCGCCGGTGAGGCCACTCAGCACTACACGGTGGGCGCGGCCGGGAAGAAAGCCGGAGAGGACACCGGCCGGACACCGCTGTACTGCGAACGGGTCGTCAACACCGACGACGAGCTGTATGTCCAGGATTCGCGGGTGGATGAGACTTTCGCGGGCAACGAAGACGAGACCGAGTTCGGTCTGCACAACTATCTGGGTCTGGCGGTGCACGACAACGACGGTCACGTGGTGGGGACGGTCTGCGTGCTCGACGACACTGCACGTGAGTACTCGGACGAGGAACGCGCCGAGTTGCGCAAGGTGCGGGCCGAAGTCGAGGAGATCGTGGCGAAGGACGCCGGCGCCCTCGGTCACGACTGAGCGGTATAAGGGCCGGCAGTGGCCTTCGTGTGCGATGAGCCGCGCCGTCAACTTCACTACCCCAACGAGCCGCGCGATCAGCAATCGATGAACCGGTCGGCACGTTCGCATTTTGGCGTCGGCAGTAACTGAGAGCACGCGAACCGTAGCCACGGTCCCGAAAGCACCGGGGTGGTTTCGACGCCACGCCGAGCAGTCGGGACGGGCCGCTCCCCCGTCGCTTCTCGTCTGACCGACCACGGGCGGGCTGAGCTGCGTGAGAGCTCTGGCCTGGGCACATCGCACGACCGGTTCATATTTCACACGGGCGTAACGCTCTATGCTTGACCGCAACTATTTTATATTCTATACCTGAGCCAGTGCCGTCTTCCCTGGGCTGCACACCCCGACACAGGAGACGTCTCGTGCACATTTCGAAGATGGTGACCGTGGTCGTCGCTGCTGCACTCGCCATCGGCTCCAGTGCCTGCTCGGCTGAGGAATCGGTGAACAACGCTGCGACCAGCGACCTCGCGATCGACAAGACGACGTGCGAGTCGCTGGCCCAGAAGTATCCCGGACTCAACGGCAAGGAGCTGACAGTCGGGATCTCGCCGGCGCCCGCGAACTATTCGACGTCGGACCCGAAGAACCCGGCCAACGTCATCGGGATCGAACCGGACTTATTGAATGCGGCCGGACAGTGCCTCGGTTTCACCACCACGTACTCCAAGCTGGACTTCGCCGGGCTCGTGCCGGCACTGCAGTCCGGCCGCATCGATCTGGTGGCGGCCGGGATGTACTCCTCGGAAGAGCGGGTCAAGCAGGTGGACTTCGTGGACTACATGAAGGCCAGTGAGGCGGCGCTCGTCGCCGCCGGGAACCCGAAGAAGATCGAAAGCCTGGCCGATGTCTGCGGGAACACCGCCGCGCTGGTGGTCGGAACGGTCGAGAACGCGATCCTGGAGAAGCAGAGCAAGGACTGCGAGGCGTCCGGGAGCGCGCCACTCAAGACGCTGAACTTTCCGAGTATCGACCGCGCGCAGAGTGCGTTGGCGCAGGGTGAAGCCGACATCGTGCTGACCGATGCAGGCGTCACGGCGTATCTCGCCGAGCGCGCCCCGGATAAACTGGCCGTCGGCTTCGACCTGCCGACCGACTTCCACTTCGGTTTCGGCGTCAGCAAGAACGCCACCGAGCTGCGGGACGGGCTGAACGCGGCGCTGGGGCAGATGTACGCCGACGGCGGCCTGCAGAAAGCGATGAAGCGCTGGGGCTTCTCCCCCAACCAGGAGCTCCAGCCCGCCGTCGTCACCAGCTGATCGCGAGCCTCACATGACGAAATTCCTGGATTACCTGGTCGATCCGTTCCTGTGGCGTGGCCTGCTGGTGGCCATCCAGATCACCGTCGTCTCCATGGGCCTGGCTCTGATTCTCGGGCTCATGCTGGCCTTGATGCGGGAGTCGCGCCATGCAGTGCTGCGGCTGCCCGCGGCGTTCTACACGTGGCTGATGCGTGGCACGCCGCTGCTGCTGCAGTTGGTCTTCCTCTACACGGCATTGCCGAGCATGGGGATCAGCCTCGGTCCCGTCGTCACGGCGATGATCGGGTTCACGATGAACGAGGCAGCCTTCTCCGGCGAGATCATCCGCGGCGGCATCAAGTCGGTGGGCAAATCCCAACTGGTGGCGGCGAGTTCGCTCGGCATGGGACCGGTGCTCACGCTGCGTCGCGTGATCATGCCGCAAGCGCTGCGTGCGATCGTGCCTGCGCTCGGCAACGACGCGATCTCGATGCTCAAGTTCACCTCGCTGGCCTCGGTCATCGCCGTCAACGAACTCACCCTGCGGTCCCAGACCATCGTGGCGACCAACTTCGAATTCTTCCCGGTGTTCCTGGCCGCCGGCGCGATGTATCTCGCCGCCACCACCGTCATGGGGTTCGGACAGTCGGCGCTGGAACGCAGGTTCGCGCCCGACCGGCCCACCACTCCGCAGGCGGGGTTCTGGGCACGTGCGGTCGGACTCCCCCTGCGCCGCCCCAAGGATGGCGCAGCCGCCGCGTCCACCCCGGAACCGGACAGCAACACCACGTCACCGAGTGACGAAAAGGGCTCCACTGCACAGGAATCTGTCGCGAAGACCGGCGTCGCCGACCTGATCGCCGCGCAGGCGAGGGTGCCGTCGGACAGGGCCGACGACGCTCACTTCGTCTCCTGCCGCAACGTGCACAAGGCCTACGAGGGACGCGAGATCCTCACGGGCGTCGACCTCGACGTCCGCCAGGGCGAGGTCGTCGTGCTGATGGGGCCAAGCGGGTCGGGTAAGAGCACCATGCTGCGGCTTATCAATCACCTCGAGGACGTCGACGACGGAGAGGTACTCGTCGACGGGCGCCACGTCGGCTACGAGCTCAAGGACGGCACGCTGCGGCCCGTGAGCCGGCTCTCCCAGGCGCGGGCCGACGCCCGCATCGGCATGGTGTTCCAGCACTTCAACCTGTTCGACCATCTGACGGTGCTCGACAACATCTGCATCGCCCCGGTGCGGGTTTACGGCCGGGATCCCAAAGAGACGCGCGAGCTCGCCCTGGCACTGCTGCGCGACGTCGGCCTCGAGCGACACGCACACCACCTGCCGCACCGGCTCTCGGGCGGGCAGCAGCAGCGGGTCGCGATCGCGCGCGCCCTGGCCATCGCGCCCAAGCTGATGCTCTTCGACGAACCCACCTCAGCTCTGGACCCCGAGCTGGTCGGCGAAGTGCTGCAGGTGATCCGGCGTCTGGCCGAGGCCGGGATGACGATGCTGGTCGTCACGCACGAGGTGCGCTTCGCCCGCGAGGTCGCTGACCGCGTGGTGTTCATGGATGGGGGCAAGGTCGTCGAGCAGGGATCGCCCGAAGACGTTCTCGACCGACCCACGCAGCCGCGCACCCAGCGGTTCCTCAACCTCGTGGCCCAGACCGGAGGTGCCTGAGCCCGTCATGCCCATCGGTGAGTCAGTCAGGAGCGCATCCATGTCCGTGGCCAGCCCGCCCCGCGTCGCGATCATCGGCGCCGGCTTCGCCGGCATCGTCACCGCCATCAAACTGCAGCGGGCCGGGATCGACTACGTGATCTTCGAGCGTTCCGAGGGCGTCGGCGGAACCTGGTGGGAGAACCGCTATCCGGGCGCGGAGACCGACGCCGCGTCGCACCTGTACGCCTACTCGTTCGCGCCGTACGACTGGAGCCGCACCCACGTCCGCCGCGCCGAGATCCAGGAGTACCTCGAGCACGTGGCCGAGTCGTTCGGCGTCATGGACTCGATCCGCTTCAAGGAGACCGTGGATTCCGTGACGTGGGACGACGCGCGCTGCGAGTACGTCGTGCAGACCGCCGCGGGCGAGAGTGAGCGGTTCGCCTTCGTGGTGTCCGCCGTCGGCCTGTTCGCCTCCCCCAAGTTCCCGGTGTGGCCCGGGCTCGAGGACTTCAGCGGCGAGGTGGTGCACACCGCCGAGTGGGACGAGGCGCTCGACGTCACGGGCAAGAACGTCGCCGTGGTCGGAACCGGGTCCAGCGCCGCGCAGGTGGTGCCCACGGTGGCGCCGCACGCCCGGTCCGTCACCGTCTACCAGCGCCAGCCCGGATGGGTACTGCCCAAGGGGGACCGCGACTTCGCCGCGTGGGAGCGGCGGCTCTTCTCCGTGCCACTCACTCAGCGCCTGAACCGGATTCGCCTCTACGTGCGTCAGGAGCGCCGCGAATGGCACGGCGCGGTGTTCCGCGCCGGCAGCAGGATGAACCGGCGCTGGGAGAACAAGGCCCGCAGCTACCTGGCCGAGGTGTTCGCCGAGCGCCCCGACCTCGCCGAGGCGCTGCTGCCCGACTACCCGTTCGCCGGAAAACGGACGGTGGTCACCAGCGACTTCTACCCGTCGCTGCTGCGCGACGACGTGCACCTGGTGCCGAAAGCCGTGGTCTCGTGCACGAGCACCGGGATCATCGACAGCGACGGCGACGAGCGCAAGGCCGACGTATTGGTGCTGGCCACCGGCTACGAGGCGACGAGATTCCTTGCTTCGCTGCAGGTTCGGGGCCCCAACGGGGCCGACCTGAACACCGTGTGGGGACCCGACCCGTACGCGCTGGCGGGGCTGATGGTCCCCGGGTTCCCGAACTTCTTCATCATGTACGGCCCCAACACCAACGGCGGGCTCACGGTCTCGAACTTCGAGCACGAGGCGGACTTCATCGTCACGCAGATCACGCGCGTGCTGCGGAAGGGCAAGTCCCAGGTGGACGCGCGTGGCAGCGTGGTGAGCGCGTACAACCGATGGGTTCAGCACCGCATCAGCAGCACCGCCTGGGTCGACGGCAGTAACTACTTCGCCTCGTCCACCGGCCGGATCGTGACGCAGTGGCCGGAGGGCGCCGCGGTGTACGCCCTGATGCTGTTGATGCTCAGGCGGCTCGGCACGCGAGTGTCCTGACGACGACGAAGGGCGGACCGATGGCTGGTCAGGCGTCACGGATGTTCGTGCTGCAGTACGGCGCGGAACGGGTGCCTCGGTCCCTGTCGCTGCGGGACGGACCGTCCGACCTCGGGTGGGAGCCGTTGTACGGGGTGCTGGTCGACACCGCCGAAGGCTGGGTGCTGTTCGACACCGGAATGGGCCGCGCCGCCCTCGACGCCGACGAGACCCAGGACAGCTACCGGGCCGCCGCCGTGGACGCCGGTGCAGATCCGGACCGGCCCACCTGGTCGCTGCACCCCACGCCCCCCGACCCGACCCGGTGGAACTGGGGTCTCGCGGGTGATCCTCTGGTCGAGGCGCTGGCCACGGTCGGCCTCGCGGTCGGCGATCTGCACCTGGCCGTGATCAGCCATCTGCATCTGGATCATTCCGGGGGCATCCCGTTGCTGGCCGAGGCAGGTGTGCCGGTCGCAGTTCACCGGGCGGAGCTCGAGTTCGCCCAAAGTGGACGGGCCGTGTTCGAGGAAGGCTTCCACGCACCCGATTGGTCCGATCCGCGCACGCGCTGGGAGTCCCTTGACGGCGACGCCGACGTCGCGCCCGGGGTCACCGTCCTGTCCACTCCGGGGCACACCCCGGGCCATGTCTCGCTGCTCGTCGAGCTGCCCGAGACCGGCACGTGGATCTTCGCCGCGGACGCCGCGGACCTGGGTCAGAACCTGCTCGACCGGGTGCCGTGCGGCTACTGCGCAGGCGGTTCCGTCGAGGACGAGGCTGCGGCGTCCTCGTCCCTTGAGCGGCTACTCGCCGCGGCAGCAGACGCCGATGCCCGCCTGATTCCCGGGCACGACCAGCTGATGTTCAACGCCGTACGGCACCCCCGAGCAGGCCACCGCTAGCGCGCCGTCACTTCTCGAACAGCAGGGCGGCGACCGCTGTTCCGGTGTCTTCGATGTGCTGATGCGCCACGCGCTCGGCCGCGTCGGCGTCTTGTGCGCGCACGTGCTCGAGCACCTCTTCGTGGACGTGCCGCCAGTCCTCGCCGAGTTCGTGCGCGACGGTGGAGAAGTAGAACCGCGCCCGCTTCTCCAGGGCCGCCGAGGTGGTGGCGAGCACCGAGTTCCTCGCCGCGGCGCGCAGCGCGGCGTAGAAGCCGGCGCCGGAGGCACGCTCGTCGCTGGCGTCCCTGCTCTCCTTGATACGGGCGGCGAGCAGGTCGAGATCGGCGTCGGTGCGGCGCAGCGCGGCCCATCGGGCCACGACGCCCTCGACCACGGCGCGAAATTCGAAGAGCTCACCGAGTTCCTCGGCCGTCCGCTCCCGGACGTGCACACCGTGCCGCGGCTTGATGTCGACCCAGCCTGCTTCGTGCAACGATCGCAGCGCCTCGCGGACAGGGATGCGGCTCATGCCGAACTGAGCGGCCAGCACGTCGGCGTGGATCCGTTCGCCGGGCTTGAGCTCGCCCGCGATGATCGCTGTCTCCAGGGCGTCATGGACGCGGGTGGTCAGCGTGGCGTTCGCCGGGAACGCGGGCGCCGACGGCGAAGTAATGCTCACGGCCTTCCTGTCCTGTGGTCTCGGCCGGCTCGTCACGTTGCTGAACGAGCAAGCACACTGTTGATGAAGTATACGAACCCGCGGCGCGGGACCGGCCTCACGGCGCGCGCAGGTACTCCACGGCGGTCAGCGCGTACAGCGCGGCGCACCGCACGACCTCGTCCTCGTCGGCGTAGTCGTCGATGCCGGCGGACCATGTCGGCTGCGGCCCGTAGCAGAGCGCCTGGACCCCCTGGCGGCGCCAGCGGCTGGCGTCGCTTGCGGGTAGTCGGATGGCGTAGGTCGGCGGGGCGTCGATGACGGCACGGGAGGCGACGTTCCAGGCGCGGGTCAGCGGTGCCTCCGGCGCGGTCCAGTTGGCGTCCCAGCCCTTGAGCCGGCGGACCCGCACCGACTCGATGTCCTTGACGGTGCTCTCGACCAGCGCCAGGGCGTCTTCCGCGGTGATGCCGGGCGGCAGTCGCAGGTCGACTTCCGCGGTGGCAGCGGTGGCCATCTGGCCGACGAAGGTGCCGGCCGACACGGTGCCGACGTTCGCCGTCAGGACCAGGCCCGGATCCGGGTCGTCACCCGACGTGGCCATCGCAGCCAACTCCGGTGGCAGCGACCCGGTCAACCCGGTGAGGTCGTCGATCTGGGCCACCGCCTGGGCGATGCGCGCCGAGGCCGAGTGGCCGCGCTGCACGGCGGACGAGTGGCCGGCCGGACCATCGGCGGTCACCGCGACCCAGAGCACGCCCTTCTCGCCGAGCGCCAGACGGCGGAAGCCGGGCCCTTCGCCGCAGATGAGTGCGTCGCCCAGCAGATCGGGGTGTTCACGCAGAAGATAGGCGGCTCCGTTGTCCCCGAAGACCACCTCGTCGCTGACCGCGGTGAACGTGATTCTGCCGCACCAGGAATCGCGATGCTCGCTGAGCAGAGCCGCGGCGGTGATCATCGCCGCCACTGCCCCCTTCATGTTTCCCATGCCCAGGCCGTAGAGCCGCCCGTCGGTGCGTGTCAGCTCCCACACCGGTTGGGTCCAGGTGGATTCGTCGCCCGGCGGCATCGTGTCGAGGTGGACGTTGAGGACGAGGTGGGGACCCGGTCGACCTGAGTCGATCTCGGCCACCACCGACGGCATGCTCGGGACCAGATGTTCCTGACGAGAGCATATTTCGCGTGCGTTGAGTGCTCGCGACACCACGTCGGCCACCGCCCGGGTGTCTCCGTCGGGGTTCACGCTGGGAGCAGCCACCAGCTCCGCGCACAGGCTGACGATTGCCTCGCGCTGCTCCTCGGCGCTGTGCAGCAGCTGCGCCGTCAGGCCGTTGCGTCTCATGTCAATCCTCGGGTGTCGGTCTGGCGTCGCCAGTCGGCGATCGCAAAAGGTTCGGGCCGGGTGCCGGCGGCCACGACGGCGCCGAACAGGTCGGCACCGGCGTCCCGAGCGACCACGCGATGCCCGCGGGCAACCAGTGCGTCGTCGCCGGGGTGGCCCTCTTCGATGAGCAGATCGCCGTTCTGACTGCGCCACCGCAGCGCGCCGACGGCGTCCTGCAACGGCGTTCCGGTGATGGTCGCCGCGGTGAGCACCTGCAGCAGCGTCTGGACCTGACCGTCCGCCCCGGGAGTCGCGATGCCGAGCACGCCGTCGGGCGAGGTCACCATTGCCGGTGCGAGCGTGTGCACCGGCCGCTTGCCCGGGGCCGCGGCGTTGTCGCCGTCGGTGAACCCCGCCGCCCGGTTGTTCAGCACGATGCCCAGCTCGGGCACGAACACCCCGGAACCGAAGTCGTCGAAGACGCTCACCAGCGACGAGACGACCTGGCCCGTGGCGTCGGCCGTCGCCACGCCGGCGGTGTGCAGATAGGCCCGCGGGCCCGCGCGTCCCGAGGCGCGCTCGAGGTCGACGGCGAGGTCCAGATCGAGGAGTTCTTCGCCGTGTCGACACGACGAGCGGTGCTCGAAGGCCGCCCCCGTGACCTCGACGAGCAGGTGGTCGTCGACGGGCACGCCCCGCGACTCGAGGCGGCGCACCTGCTGCAGCGCCATGGCGAGCAGCACTCCCTGTGACATCGGCGGCTGGACGTGCACGAGTCCCGCGCCCCAGGCCACCGAAAGCGTTGTTGGACAGGGAGTCTCGTGTTCCGCCAGATCTGAGAGGGCGAGTGTTCCGCCGCAGCGGCGCACGGCGTCGACGACGGCAGCTGCGCCAGAACCCGCATAGAAGGCGTCGCGTCCCTGGCGGGCAATGCCCTCGAGCAGGCGGGCCAGCTCGGGCTGCATCCACGGGCGACCGTGCGTCGCGGCGGTCAACAGCGACCAGTCCGCCGCGCCGCCGTCTTCCAGGCGGGCCCGCTGCTGAACGACGGCCGCGACAAGGTCAGGGTCGGGGACGACGCCGCGGCGGGCGAGCTCGATCGCCGGCGTCAGGACAACCTCCAGCGGTAGACGTCCCCATCGCGAGCTCACGGTCAGCCAACCGTCGACGAGGCCGGGGACCGTCACCGAGGAGCCTCCGGAGTCGCGGGGCGCCGCGTCCAGTCCCTGCGGACTCAGCCCGGTCCCGTTCACCGCGGCCACGTGGTCGCGGTCGTGCACGAGCGCGAGCAGGTCGCCACCGAGGCCTGCCGCCTGCGGCAGCACCACGCAGATCACGGCCTGCGCGGCGACCGCGGCATCCGCCGCGCTGCCGCCGTGGTTCAGCACCTGGACGGCGGCCTGCGTGGCCAGCGGGTGCGCCGTGGATGCGGCGCCTCGCGCTCCTGTGGCGAGCGTGGCGCAATGGCCGGACTGGGGCAATGGAGGTCTCCGGGGAGCTCGTCGGAACGGCTTGCCAAAAGCGGCTGTGAGATAGAATATAAAGCATCTCAACAGCAATGTGAAGGAGTTCGGATGACTCAGCTCGTGGCCGCGGGGAGCACTGTCGGGGCGTCCGACCTGGTGCAGACGCCCGACATGTCGCTCGCGGTCGCCGAGCTCATGCTCGCGGAGGTCAAGGCGCGCGCATCGGCCCAGGGGCTGCGATTGGCCGCGGCCGTCGTCGACCGCGGCGGCAACCTGGTGGCCGCCATGCGCATGGACCACGCCCAGCTCGGCGCGAGCTCACTGGCCCTCGACAAGGCGGTGACAGCGGTCTCCTTCGGCATGCCGACCGCGGCCTGGATCCACAGCAGCGCCCCCGGCGGAAGTGACTGGGGACTGGCGCACACCCTCGGCGGCCGGGCGATCGTCTTCCCCGGCGGCGTTCCGGTGTTCGCCGGGACGCACCTGGTCGGCGGGTTGGGCGTCAGCGGAGCCGCCTCCGAGACCGACGCGGCCTGCGCCGCGCTGGCGGTGCAGGGCCAGGGACTCGAAGTCGACGCCGAGGAGACCCCGTGAGTAGCGTCCTCGTTGCGGGCGGCGCGACGGGCATCGGGGCGGCCGCGGTCCGCGCCTTCCGTCGGCGCGGTGACCGGGTGCTGCTCGCCGACCGCAACGAGGAGGCCGGCAAAGCCCTCGTCGCCGAAGATCTCCCGGGCGAGGCCTCGTTCCTGCGTAGCGACTTCACCGAGAGCGACGCCGCGCAGGCCGCGGTCGAGGCCGCGGTCAGCTTCAACGTCGGGTCTCTCGACGCGGTCTTCTACAACGCGGCAGTGCTGGAGGCGCGGCCTCTCGGCGAATGGACCGCGCAGGACTGGGACCGCAGCGCGGCGGTGAACCTCCGCGCGCCGTTCCTGATGGCGCAGGCCGCCGCACCACACCTGCGCAAGTCCGACACCGGCCGCGTCATTCTCACCTCGTCGACGGGGGCGTTCCGTGGGCACGCGGGCATGCCGGCCTACCACGCCACCAAGGCAGGACTCCTCGGCATGGTGCGCGCCCTAGCCGACGAACTCGGCCCCGACGGTGTGACGGTCAACGCCGTCTGCCCTGGATGGGTGGACACGCCCTTCAACAGCGCGTTCTGGGGTCACCAGCAGGACCCCGCCCGGGCCCTCGAAGAGCTCACCGAGCAGATCCCGCTGCGCCGACAGGCCGACCCCGATGACATGACCGGCCTACTGCTGTTCCTCGCCTCCTCCGCGTCGTCGTACATCACCGGGCAGGCACTGGTGATCGACGGCGGCTATACCTCCGTCTGAACAGGTGCGTGCATGACGACTGTCGAGATCTACGCCAATCCCGCCGCCCGGCCGGCGGTACCGACGGCCGGGTTCACGCCGGAGAGTCGGGTGCCGCTGGACACCCATGCGACGCTGCCCGGCTACGCGCCCACCGAACTGCACTCCTGCCCCGGACTCGCGGCCCGGCTCGGTGTGCGCACCGTGCTGGTCAAGGACGAGTCCGAACGACTCGGCCTCCCGTCGTTCAAGATCCTGGGCGCGTCCTGGGCCGCTCTGACCACGGTGCAGGCAGCGTGGGGCGGTGAATCGGACGGGCCCTTGTCCGTCGCCACGGTGCGCGCGGCCATCGGGTCGACGACGGGCCGGGGTCTGGTGGCGGCCACCGACGGTAATCACGGGCGCGGAATCGCCCGCGTCGCACAGCTTCTGGGCCTGGAATCCACCATCCTCGTGCCCGAGGGCACCTCGCAGGCGCGCATCGACGCGATCGCGTCGGAGGGCGCGGTGGTCGAGGTCGTCGACGGCACGTACGACGACGCGATCTCAGCCTCGGCGCGGCTGGCCGACGACTCCCACCTCGTCGTGTCCGACACGTCCTGGGAGGGCTACACCGCCGCCCCCCGAGCCGTGGTCGAGGGCTACTCGACGATGTTCTTCGAGATCGACGACGCCCTCGCCGAGCACGGTCTCCCCCAACCCGACGTCCTCGCGCTGCAGGCCGGGGTCGGCGCCTTCGCCGCCTCCGGTCTGCGCCACTTCCGCGACGGTCGTGAGCGGCCGCCTGCGATTGTGATCATCGAGCCGTCGAGTGCCAACTGCCTGATGGCGTCCGCCCGCGCCGGCGGGCTCACCCTGGTGCCCGGCCCGCACCGGTCCTCGATGGCGGGGCTCAACTGCGGTATGCCCTCCGAGCTGGTCTGGCCCCTACTGGCCGCCGGCACCGACGTCTTCGTCGGCATCGGCGACGAGTACGCAGAGGAGGCCATGCGGGCCCTCGCCGACGAGGGCATCGTCTCGGGAGAGTCGGGAGCGGCGGGACTCGGGGGACTGCTGGCGCTGGCCGAACGCGGCACGCCCGAGGAACGGTCACGAGCGGGGCTGCACACGGATGCGTGCGTGCTCATCGTGAACACCGAGGGCGCCACCGATCCGGCCAATTACGAACGCGTCGTGGGCCGTTCGGCCGCTGACGTCGCATCAGCTCGGGACCACCTGGTGTTCAGCAACGGCGCTGACCACCACGATCACTGAGGAGCACGCGCATGTCGCACACACCGGAGACGGTTGAGGTCAGCCGCCTCGAGACCAGTCACATCGACGTCATCGACCCGGGTCAGCGCCATGGCACACCCCGGGATCTGTTCACCGTCTGGTTCTCGGGCAACCTCAGCATCGGCAACGCCATCTTCGGCGCGTTGGCGATCATCGTCGGCAACACTTTCTGGTGGTCCGTCGCCGCTGTACTCGTGGGCAACCTGGTCGGCGGGACGTTCATGGCCCTGCACTCGGTGCAGGGCGCGCGGCTCGGGGTTCCTCAGCTGATCCAGAGTCGCGGACAGTTCGGGTTCCTGGGCGCGCTTTTGCCGGTGGTGCTGGCCGCCTTTCTCTACTGCGGTTTCTTCGTGGTCACCGCCGTGCTGGGTGGGCAGGCCCTCTCGGCGGCGATGCCGGGGACGTTCAGCGTCAACGGCGGTCTCGTGCTGCTGGCGCTGCTGAGCCTGGGTGTCGCACTGCTCGGCTACCGCGCCATCCACCTCGCTGCCCGCTGGGCAATCTGGCCCCTGGCGGCCGCCGTGGTGGTGGTGACCGTCGGCTCGATCCTCCACGGTGGCGTTGAGCTCACCGCGGGCTCCTTCCAGGCCGGTCCCTTCTTCACAGCAGTCGGCCTGATGGCGACCTTCCTGCTGACCTACGCGCCGTACGTCTCCGACTACTCTCGCTACCTGCCCGAGAACAGCTCCGCCACGGCGTGTTTCGGGTGGACCTTCAGCGGGGTGTTCATCTCCGCCACCTGGTGCAATCTGCTGGGCGTGGTGCTGGCCGCGCAGATCGGGGGCACCGACATGTTTCTCGCCACCCGCGAGGTGGTCGGTGTCGAGTGGATCGCCGTGGCGACGCTGTTGGTCACCGCGCTGGCCATCGCAGGCAACAACGCGCTGAACCTCTACGGAGGCATGCTGAACCTGATCACCGCGATCTCGTCGTTCAAGGACGTGCGACCCTCGGTGCTCGTGCGTCTGGGGTTCCTGCTGCCGACCTTCGCGATCGGGCTGTGGCTCGCCCTCAACGTCACCGACAACTTCTCCGCCCAGCTCACGAACTTCCTGTCGTTCCTGACACTCGGTTTCGTTCCCTGGGGTGCGATCAACCTGCTCGACTTCTACCTTGTCAGGCACGGAAGCTACGACGTGCGGGCGTTCTTCACCCGCCGCGGCGGGGTCTACAACCACGACCCGGCCACCTGGACCTACGGCGGGTTCAACTTCCAGGCACTGATCGCCTACGTCATCGGGGTGGCCGTATCGCTGCCCTTCGTCACCAACGGCTGGTACGCCGGCCCCATCGCCGAGAAGCTCGGGGGTGCAGACCTGTCCTGGGTACCGGGCCTTATCGTCACCGGCGCGGTGTACCTCGGACTTACGACAATTGCTGGAGCGCAACGTCATCAGTCGGTAGCTCCAGTGAACACGGCGGTGCCGGGAGGGGCGCGATGACAGGGATGTCACAGACGGGGCCGAAGCCCTTGTTGGAGGGACGGACGGCGGTCGTCACGGGGGCCGCACGCGGCATCGGCCTGAGCATTGCGACTCGACTGGCCGCTCACGGCGCCCGCGTGGCGCTGCTGGACCTCGACGACGAGCAGACGCAGGCTGCGGCGCGTCAGGTTCAGGAGTCGACGGGCAGCCGCACGCTGGGCCTCGCCGCGGACGTGACCGACGCCGCCCGCCTGCGCGAGGCGGCGGACGCTATCGAGACAGACCTGGGCCCGGTGAACGTGGTGGTCCCGAACGCGGGCATCTTGGTGCTCAAGACCGCTCTCGACATCGAGCCGCAGGAGTTCGACGCGGTGCTGCGCGTCAATCTTTTCGGAGCGTTCCTGACCGCCGTCGAGTTCGCGCGACGGATGCCGCGCAGCGGGGCGGACGGCCGGATCATCTTCACGTCCTCGCTTTTCGGCCTGCGCGGTGGCGTGGGCAATGCGGCCTACGCCGCATCGAAGTTCGGCATTCTCGGTATGGCGCAGAGCATGGCCGCCGAGCTTGCCCCCTCCGGAATCCGGGTCAACAGTGTGTGTCCCGGCCAGATCGAGTCGGCGATGATCCGGCAACTTTTCGAGGATCGCGCCGCCGCCAACGGCACCACCCCCGAGGGCGAGCGCTCCGCGTTCGCGCGCCACATCCCGCTCGGCGGCCTGGGCGACCCTGACGACGTAGCGAACACCTACGTCTACCTTGCCTCTCCGCTGAGCAGCTACGTCACCGGCCAGCACATCGTCGTGGACGGTGGCTGGAGCGTCGGGTCCGCCTGAGTCACGGGATGAAGAACGACAGGTGGGTTGTCTGGTCGATGTTGACGCTGTCCTTCACCACCGGGATCCTGGACGCGGCAACTTATCTGGGGCTGCACGGAGTGTTCACGGCCAACATGACGGGCAACCTGATCTTCATCAGCCTCGGAATCACCGATGAGGCAACGGTTCCCGTGTTCCGAGCGTTCCTGGCACTGGGCGGATTCGGGGTCGGAGCGGCAGCGGCCGGCCGGTTGTTGCGGCGCACCGAGACGGGTTCTTTCGGCGATTGGCGGGTCGGGGTCAGCGTCCTCTTCGTCGCCGTGGTGCTGGCCGCGTGCGCGCTCGCACACGGTTTGAGCGTGGGGAGCGCTCTGGTGCTGGACACGCTGACGGTGGCCCTCGCGTTCGCGATGGGAGTCCAGGCAATGGCGGCCCGTCGGGTCGGCGTCGGGGACGTGACGACCGTCGTGGTCACGTCGACCCTTGCTGGCCTGATGGGCGAGAACCGGCTCACAGGCCGGTCGGCCGATCGCTCCCTCACCTCGCGGCGCGCCCTCGCCGTCGCCACTATGGGGGTGGGTGCTGTGGTGGGCGCACTCCTGATGCATGTCTCGGTGGAGCTCGCCATCGCGGTGCCCGCGGTGCTGACGTTCTGCGTCGCGGCTGTACTGACCATGCGCGCCAGAAGATCGACCGTGAGCGGCACCTCAGCGCGCACGCACAGCTCCCCTCAGGACGCCGGCGCCACAGCGCGATAACGGGCGGTCATCCGCTGCGGGTGTGAAGCTCGGTCACCGACGCATCCTGACCGGCCCAAGACGCCAACACGGCCAATTTGGCAGCGGCCTGCTCTCCCCCGTCGACGGTGTAGACATTCATCTGCAGGCCGGGTTCGTTGGGCAGATCCATGGACTCGAACTTCAGGTCGAGGCGGCCAACCGCGGGATGGTTCACTCGCTTGCTCCCGTGTCCTTTCAGCCGTACGTCCTGTGAAGACCACTGTCGTCGAAATAGTTCGCTGTGCGTTGACAATTCGCTCACCAAGGCGATGAGGTCGCCGTCGTCGGGATGGGTGCCCAGTTCCATGCGCAACATCGCGGCCGCATTCCGCGCCACCCGGTCGTAGTCGACGAAGAATCTCTGAGCCTCGCTGGGGTTCATGTAGACGAACCGCACCGTGTTGGCGGGCCGCCGCGAATCGGCGAGCACCGGCGAATACAACGCGCGCCCAAGATCATTCGTCGCGAGCACATCATAACGTCTGTTGCGGATCAACGCGGGCGCGCCGGTGATCGCATCGAGCACCGCCTGCAGCGCCGGGCGCACCGTTGCAGCAGGCGTCGGATGCGGTCGACCCCCGGACCGGCGCGCGAGGTGGAACAGGTGATCGCGCTCTGCTTGGCTGAGTTGTAAGGCCGTGGCCACCCCGTCGAGCACCCTCTCCGAGGTGCCGACCAGGCCGCCGCGCTCGATGCGCACGTAATACTCGACCGACACCCCGGCGAGTAGCGCTACCTCCTCCCGACGCAGACCCTCGACCCGACGTTTCGCACCGTAGGCAGGCAGTCCGGCCATCTCAGGCGAGATGCGGGCGCGACGCGACCTCAGAAAGTCTCGGATCTCGGTGCGCAAATCAAGCGTGGCGGTCATCCATTCACCGTAGGCCCGCGCTGCATCTGCTGGGAGGTACCGCCAGTACCCCGACGCCGCGACGTTTTGGCGTCGTTATTGATGTCCTCGCTGTGGCCTACGCGGTCGTGGCGATCCCTCCGTCGACAGGGACGATTGCGCCGGTAAGGTACGCGCCTGCCCTGCTGGCGAGGAACACCGCGACACCCGCCATGTCATCGTCGCGCCCGATCCGGCGCAACGGGGCCGACGCCGCGATGGCCTCGCCGAACTCGTCGAGGGTTGCCGCCATCATCGTCGATGGAAACGGTCCCGGTGCAACCGCGTTCACCGCGATGTGCTGCGGGCCCAGCTCCTTGGCAAGCACCCGGGTCAGTTGATGCAGTGCAGCCTTGCTGCTGGAGTACGAGTAGTTGGGCCGGTTGGGGATATGGATGGCGGCGATGCTGCCGATGTTGATGATCCGCGCGGGATCGTCGGCGGTCCCCGCGTCACGAAGCGCCGGCAGCAGCGCCTGCACCAGCCAGAACGGCGACTTGAGGTTGAGATCGATGACCGTGTCCCAGGCTTGGTCCGGGAACGTCGCCAGCGGCTCGTCCCACATGGCGCCCGCATTGTTGACAAGGATGTCGAGACCCCCGGAGTCGGCCGTGGCGAGGTGAGCGAGGCGCTCGCACTCGTCGTGCCGGGACAGGTCGGCGGGGACCGCCCAGACGTCGCCGAATTCGGACAGCTGTTCCTGCGCCCGAGCGCAGGCTTCGGCGTTGCGTGAGCTGATGAGCACGCGGGCGCCCGCCTGGAGAAGCCCACGCGCGATCATCATCCCGATGCCCCTGGTGCCACCGGTGACGAGGCCCCGCTTACCACTCAGATCGAAAAGTTCAGCATGCGTTGCATATTGGCCGTGTGCCACTGATCACCTTTCTGGTCGGTCGAACAAGACGGTTACTTACCTGCGCCGCGGTACCAGTTACGACGCACTGGATCTCTCCTGGGTCCGCCGGCAACCTTCCGTAGCAAGTTAGGCGGTTTTCCGGACGCGAAGGAGATTCCCGCGGTACGGGTACTGGCAGACCCCCGCGCGGTGCGGCGCATCGATATGGCGGTCTTCGGCAGAGGCCGCTGGCGGGACACGCGGTTGCAATGTCGATTAACGGGAACCCCTCTGCTACCGGCCCCGTCACTCGACGACAGCTGATGACCATTTCGCGCCAGTACGCGACAACTCCCGAAGAAGAGAGCCAAAGCATGACAACCGCAAACGCACGGGAACACTCCACCTCCACGACCAACGACGCCAACGCCGAGCTGGAGGTTGACCACGCTGCCCTGGACGGGCCGCGCGGCGAGTGGCAGACCGCAGAGGAAACGTCGGCCCGCGCCCAAAATCAGCTCTCCATCGTGTTGGAGCGGCTCGAGACCAACGCTGAACGGCGAAGCGCCGACGAGGCCGCGCTGCAGGCCGCGATCGAGCAGCAGGCTGAACTCAAGCGTGCGATCAAGACGTCGGCTGAACAGCGGGAAACGTTACGCAAGGCGCGAAGCAAGGCTCAGCGCGAAGTGGACGCGGCCCGCAAGCAGGCCCAGGCCGCGGAGGCCAGGTACGACGAGGCGTTACTCGTCGAGGTGCTGGCCGCGCAGAAGAGCAAGGATCTGTCCGCGTTCGAAGACCAGGCACAGGTCGTCGGAGACTCGGCGGATGCGGAGGCAGCGCCCATCGCACAGTCCACTGCCCAGATGACGGCGGCAGCGGTGACGGCCCGCAACGCGGGCGCGTAGCCGTCCAGCCTCGGCGCCGGCGAAGAGTGGCGCCGAGGCTGCCTGCCTACGGCGGCTCTCCCCCGCCAAATTCGCTCTGCGGCAGCGTGATTGGGAAAACAAAGCCGATACGGCCATTCCCGGCGCGCGGCCGGGGTGGCGATCACCCCACCCGCGCAGAAGACGCCTCCCGACGCTCCACGGCGACAAGTCCTGTCATTATCCTCGCGGATATTGGCATTCTTGCCACTGGAGTCGATCGACTGCGCGCGCGACACTTGAGAACAAACGCCCTACCCGGCTGTCTCGCGCACCCAGAACCACGAGGACCCACCGATATGCCTGATCTGATGAAAGCCGTTGTGCTCGCTCGATTTGGAGGGGCCGATGCCTTCGAGTTGCGTGACGTCGCCGTACCGGACGTCGGACCCCGGCAGGTTCGGGTGCGCGTCCATGCGACCGCCGTCAACCCGCTCGACTACCAGATCCGCCGCGGCGACTACGCGAACGAGGTGCCGCTCCCGGCGATCATCGGCCACGACATCTCCGGGGTGATCGAGGAGGTCGGATCCCACGTCACCGAGTTCCGCGCCGGTGATGCGGTGTACTACACGCCCCAGATCTTCGGCGGCCCCGGCTCCTACGCCGAGCAGCACGTGGCCGACGTCGACCTCGTGGCCCGCAAACCGGAGAACCTGAGTCATCTGGAGGCGGCAAGCCTGACTCTGGTCGGCGGGACGGTGTGGGAGGCCCTGGTGGAACGGGCCCAGCTCACCGTGGGCGAGACCATCCTCATCCATGCCGGGGCGGGCGGAGTCGGCACGATCGCGATCCAGGTCGCGAAAGCGATCGGCGCACGAGTGATCACCACTGCGAGAGCGCGCGACGAGGATTTCCTGCGCTCCCTCGGGGCCGATACGGTAATCGATTATGCGTCAACGGACTACGTCGACGCCGTAGCCGAGGTGACGGGCGGCACGGGGGTCGATGTCGTCTTCGACACGATCGGTGGCGACGCGCTCACCCGTAGCCCGTTGACACTCGCCGACTCCGGCCGTGTCGTCAGCATCGTCGACATCGCGCAACCGCAGAACCTCATCGAGGCGTGGGGCCGCAACGCCGCGTATCACTTCGTCTTCACCCGGCAGAATCAAGGAAAGCTGGACGCGCTCACCGCACTGGTCGAACGCGGTCTTGTGAAACCGGTGATCGGCGCGACCCTGCCGCTCGCGCGCACGGGCGAGGCTCACGAACTCCTGGAGAACAGGCGCTCGTATGCACTCCGAGGCAAGGTCGCGATCGATGTGGCGGGCGACACCGTGGCACTTCCCTCCCCCATCTGATCGCGCTGATCAGCTCCGTCCGGCGAAGGTGGCGCGGTACTCCAACGGAGACACGTCCAGGAGCCGGCGGAAATGCAGTCGCAGGTTCGATCCGGTGCCCAGGCCGACCTGCTCGGCGATGCGATCGACCGACAGCCTTGTGCTCTCCAGAAGTCCGCGGGCAGTGTCGACCCGCGCCCGGAGGATCCACTGCAGCGGGGTGCTGCCGGTCTCTTCGGCGAATCGGCGCAGGAACGTACGGGGCGACATTCCTGCGTGGGCGGCCAGGTCGGCGATCGTGAGCTGCTGGTCGAGCCGCGTCATGGCCCATTCCCGCGTCGCGGCGAGGGTGTCGCCATGGGCTGCCAAGGTGCTCGTCGGCAGGTACTGCGCCTGACCCCCGGTCCGGTAGGGCGCGGTGACGAGTCCTCGTGCAATCTCGTTCGCCGCGCTCACGCCGAGGTCGCAGCGCACGATGTGCAGGCACAGGTCCAGGCCGGCGGCGGCGCCCGCCGAGGTGAGCACCGATCCTTCGTCGACGAAGAGCACGTTCGGCTCGACCGTGATCTGCGGATGCCGCTCGGCGAACGTGTCCGCCGCATCCCAGTGCGTCGTCGCGCGCAGGCCGTCGAGCAGACCGGCCTCGGCGAGGGCGAATGCGCCGTAGCAGATCGACGCGATGCGTGCCCCTCGCGATGCGGCGTCGCGGAGCGCGTCGTGAACCTCCCCCGGTATCGGCCGACCCGCGGGCGCATACCCGGGGACGACAATGGTGTCCGCATCGGTCAGCGCGTCCAGGCCCCGCGGGACCGCGTAGCCGAAGCCTCCGTGGGACGGCACCGTCCCGGCGGTGACCCCGCAGGCCGATACCTCGTATCCGAACCCCGTCTCCGGGTGGAACACCTCTGCCGGGATCCCGACGTCCAGCGGGAGCGCTCCGTCGAGCACGAGGATCACCACCTGATGCGGTCGCTGCATCACCCGACTCCGATCCGGTCGATGCCCACCGACCGTGTCACCATCCTCGCACGTGTGCGCATTCGCGCCATCTGTGCTGAGCGGCGCCATCCTG
Organism: Mycolicibacterium aurum; assembly: GCF_900637195.1. Classification (NCBI taxonomy): domain Bacteria; kingdom Bacillati; phylum Actinomycetota; class Actinomycetes; order Mycobacteriales; family Mycobacteriaceae; genus Mycobacterium; species Mycolicibacterium aurum. The sequence goes on from NZ_LR134356.1 coordinate 2,915,401, forward strand.
ACCACGGTGCCACGGGCGAATGTGCTGTCGGAGGTGACAATCTGTTCGTTCGCCGGAACCCGCCCCTGTACCCACGATGGCCACCCGCTCCGACGTCTTAGTCTTACGAAGTGGAGCAACAATGCCGGACATGAATCCGGTTGCCGACTTCGATTTCGTCATCGTGGGAGCCGGCAGCGCGGGCTGTCTGCTGGCCAACCGGCTCAGCGCCAACCCCGAACACCGTGTGCTCGTGATCGAGGCCGGCGGCACAGACAACTGGTTCTGGATCAAGGTGCCGGTGGGTTACCTGTACACCATTGCCAACCCCCGTACCGACTGGTGCTTCACCACCGAGGCCGACCCGGGTCTGGCCGGGCGCAGCATCCACTACGCGCGGGGCCGCGTGATCGGCGGCTCGTCGTCGATCAACGCCATGATCCACATGCGCGGCCAGGCCTCCGATTACGCCCTGTGGGCGCGCGCCACCGGTGACGAGCGGTGGCTGTGGGGTGGGACCGGCGGTGCCGGCGAGACTCTGTCGATCTACAAGGAGTTGGAGGACTACTTCGGAGGAGCCGACCAGTGGCACGGCGCCGGTGGCGAGATCACCGTCGAGCGGCCCCGAGTGCGCTGGAAGATCCTGGACGCCTGGCAGGCCGCCGCGGCCCAGGTGGGCATTGCCCCCATCGACGAGTTCAACCGCGGAGACAACGCCGGCAGTGCGTACTTTCACGTCAATCAGCGACGTGGACGCCGCTGGTCGATGGCGGATGCTTTTCTGCACCCCGTCGAGCACCGACCGAATCTCACCGTCTACACCCACACCCAGGCACTGAAGCTGTTGATGGACGGCCAGGTCCACGAGAATCAGCGCCGCGGAGCGTGGACCACTGCTGCGCACCGCGCCACCGGCGTGCGGCTGCTCAAAGACGGCCACATCGTCGACGTGCGGGCCCGCCGGGAGGTGATCCTGAGTGCCGGCGCGATCGGGTCCCCGCACCTGCTGCAGGTCTCGGGTGTGGGCCCGGCCGGGTTGCTCACCCAGCATCAGGTGCCGGTGGCCGTCGACCTGCCGGGAGTGGGCGAGAACCTGCAGGACCACCTGCAGCTGCGAACCGTCTACCGGGTCCGGGGCGCCCGGACCGTCAACACGCTGTACCGCAATTTATTCACCCGTGCCGGCATGGGACTCCAGTACCTGCTGCTGCGCTCCGGCCCCATGACCATGCCGCCCTCCACGCTGGGGGCTTTCGCCAAGAGCGATCCTGCGCTGACCAGCCCCGACTTGGAGTGGCACGTGCAGCCATTGTCGTTGGCCAAGTTCGGCGAACCTCTGCACCGTTTCGGCGCGATCACACCCTCGGTCTGCAATCTGCGCCCCAGCTCGCGGGGCCATGTGCGCATCGCCGATGCAGATCCGCTGACCTACCCGACGATCTCCTGCAATTACCTGTCCACCGACGCCGATCGCGACACCGCCGTGCGGGGCTTGAGGATGACCCGTCAGATCATGGCGGCGCCGTCGCTGGCCCGCTACCGCCCCGAAGAGCTGCTACCCGGCCCGCAGCTGGTGAGCGACGAAGACCTGCAGCAGGCGGCCCGTGAGCTCGGTACCACCATCTTTCATCCGGTGGGCACCTGCGCCATGGGAGCCTTTGACCCACAAGGCCTCCCGCGGTCGGCCGCGACGGTGCTCGACACCGACTGCCGCGTGTACCGCGTCGCAGGCCTGCGAGTGGTCGATGCCTCGGCGATGCCCACCATCACATCCGGGAACACCAACGCACCGGTCATGCTGATCGCCGAACGCGCGGCGCGGGCGATCCTGCACTGAGTCCGCGGGGACACGCCGGTTCGGAATAAATCCCGGACCGGGTCGACTTGGCTCAAAAGTCGCCCCTCCCCGACTCAGGAGCATCCATGACCCGTCCCGTCCGCGTCGCCGTACAGATCCAGCCCGGTGGCACGCCCGATTACCGAACCTGGCGCGAGGCCGTCCTGGCCGCCGACGACCTCGGCGTCGATGTGATCTTCGGCTACGACCACTTCCACCGCCCGGCGATGAAGGGCATCGTCGACGGCAAGCCCGTCATGTTCGACGAGCAACCCGACGTCGCCAACTTCGAGGGCTGGACCGCGCTCGCGTCGTGGGGTGAGATCACCTCACACGCCGAGATCGGGCTACTCGTCACCGGCGTCGGATACCGCAACGCAGACCTGCTCGCCGACATGGCGCGCACCGTCGACCACATCAGCGGCGGCCGGCTCATCCTCGGCCTCGGCGCGGGCTGGTACGAAAAGGACTACACCACCTACGGTTACGACTTCGGCACCTTCGGTTCCCGCTTCGATCTGTTCGACGAGAGCCTGATCCGCATCGAGAACCGGCTCGCTGCGCTGATTCCGCCGCCCGTGCGTAAGCTCCCCATCCTCATCGGTGGCACCGGCCCCAAACGCTCACTGCCCGCAGTGGCCCGGCACGCCGACATCTGGCACGCGTTCCAAGACCTCGACGCCTTCACGAAGTCCAGCGACCGCGTCGACGAACTGGCAGCGACGTTCGGCCGCAACGGTGCCGACATCGAACGCTCGACGCTGTGGGTGAACGGCAACAGCGCCGATGCCTTCCGCGAAGCAGGAGTCACGTTGTTCCAGACCGAACTCACCGCCGACGACGGTTACGACCTCACATCTCTCAAGGAAGTGCTCACCTGGCGGGACAACGGGTGAGGCCGCGAGTCCGCCGCTTCGCCAGCGGATAGTGTCAGACTTTGCCTCGGGCCGCCGCCGGCTCCGTCGCAACCACTGACACATCTCAACGAGGCGATCGATACATGGCCGACACGACGACCAGCCTGCCGCTGGCCCCACCCGGGCAGACGCCGCGCCGTGTCATGACGATCGCGGGCTCCGACTCCGGCGGCAGTGCCGGACTGCAGGCCGACATGCGCGCCTTCGCGATGCTGGGTGTCCACGGATCGGCTGCGCTGACGGCAGTGACGGTGCAGAACACACTGGGCGTCAAAGCATTTCATGAGATTCCGGTCGACGTCGTTGCCGGCCAGATCAGCGCGGTAGCCTCCGACATCGGGATCGAGGCGGCCAAGACCGGCATGTTGGCCTCCACCGCGATCATTCGGGCCGTCGTGGCGACCTGGTTGGCCGAGGGGCTCGACGGCACCGTTCCGCTGGTGGTCGATCCGGTGTGCGCCTCCAATGTCGGTGAGCCGCTTCTGCACGCCAGCGCACTCGACGCGCTCCGCGACGAATTGATCCCGAGGGCAACGCTGGTGACACCCAACCTCGACGAGGTGCGACTGCTCGTAGGTATCGACGTCGTGGATGACGTCACCCAGCGTGATGCGGCCAGGGCATTGCACGCGCTGGGGCCGCAGTGGGCGCTGATCAAAGGCGGCCACCTGCGCACGTCGCGTATCAGCTCCGACCTTCTCTTCGACGGCTCAGAGTTCCACGAGTTCGCGGCGGCCCGGGTGGACACCCGACACGATCACGGCGCCGGCGACACGCTGGCGGCGGCGATCACCGCCGCCCTGGCACATGGCCGCCCGGTTCCCGATGCTGTCGCCTTCGGCAAGCTCTGGGTCACCGAGTGCATCCGCGGCGCCTATCCGCTGGGCCACGGACTCGGGCCGGTCAACGGAATGGTCGGTCTGCACGGCTGAGGTGCGTCCCACTCGGATCCAACATTTTCTCGTGGTGCGTCGCGATGAGTGTTGCGCTCCGGTGCAGTCTGTTCTGCGTGGGCACACTCATCTATGGCTTCACCGTGTCGGTGGACGGGTACATCGCGGACGCACAGGGCAGCATCGACTGGAGCGATCCGAGCGACGAACTGCACCAGTACTGGAATGACTTCGAGCGGGAGACCGCGCTGTCGTTCTACGGGCGGCGTCTCTACGAACTGATGTCCGCATACTGGCCGACCGCGGACGAGGCCCCGGACGCGACCCCGTTGATCGTCGACTTCGCCCAGGTGTGGCGCGACATGCCCAAGGTCGTGTTCTCGCGCACGCTGGAGACCGTCGGCTGGAACTCCCGGCTGGAACGCGGCGATCCGGTAGAGGTGGTCAGGAAGCTGAAAGCCGAGACCGACGGCAGGCTGGAGGTGGCCGGCGCGACGCTGGCCGCACCGATCGTGCAGGCCGGCCTGGTGGACGAATACCGGATCGTGTTGGCCCCCGTGGCCGTGGGCGGCGGTACCCCGTTCTGGCCCTCACTGCCTTCGTGGATCTCGCTGCGACTGGTGGAGAACCGCACCTTCCCGGGTGGCACCGTCCTGCTGCGCTACGAGGCGAAGCACGACTGATGTTCTCGGCTGTTGCTGAAGTCCCTCTCAGTCGGATCTCAGTTGTCTCCGGCACCGTGAGAACAGCGAACGCGCTGAACACGACCGAAGGGAAACAACGCTGATGGTGAACCCGCCCCCATACCCCGCGGACCAACCGCGGCAGGGCCATGACTGGGCAGGCGGGAACTCGCAGCTCGCATGGAATGCTTTGTACGGCAACCACTCACAGTCGGCGCACCAACCGGCGGCCACGGCTGGGCCGCACAGCCCGCGCGGCGACGGGCGTCGCCGCACGCCTCGGGGCATGGTGCTGGCCGGAGCGGCGGCGATCGCCATCGCAGGCGGTGGGATCGGTGCGGCGACCGCGGTAGCTGTGACAGACCACGACCGGTCGGCGGCCACGCCGCAGGTCGCAGAGCGTCCTACGGCGCTGAAGCCGGCTGCCGCCTCGGCCCCGGGCTCGGTGGAGCAGGTGGCCGCCAAAGTGATGCCCAGCGTCGTCAAACTGGAGATCACGACAGGCCGAGGCGTCGCCGAGGGCTCGGGGATCGTGCTGAGCGCAGACGGACTCATCCTGACCAACAATCACGTTGTCGCCCCGGCGGTTGCGGGCGGTGGTGCGGACGCACAGCCTGCCGCCTTCGACGGCGCCGACACGACGAGTACCGTGACCTTCTCCGACGGTCGGAGCGTGCCGTTCACCATTGTGGGCACCGACCCCACCGGCGACCTTGCCGTTGTGCGGGCGGCGGGGGTGGCGGGACTGACGCCCATCACCATCGGCTCGTCGAAAGACGTCCAAGTCGGCCAGGAGGTCGTCGCCATCGGGTCCCCGCTGGGCCTGCAGGGCACCGTCACCAAGGGCATCGTCAGCGCGCTGAATCGCCCGGTGACGGCCGGAGACGGTGCCGGCACCGCCCCCGTCGTGCTCGACGCACTGCAAACGGACGCCGCGATCAACCCCGGAAACTCCGGCGGTCCCCTCGTCGACATGAACGGTGAGCTGATCGGCGTCAACTCCGCCGGGGCCGGCATGGGATCGGGTTCCGGCGGAGGGTCGATCGGCCTCGGATTCGCGATCCCGTCGGACCAGGCCAAGCGCATCGCCGATGAGCTGATCTCCTCCGGCACTGCCGGCCACGGATCACTCGGGGTGCAACTGGGCAACGACACCGGTGACGGTGCGGGCGCTGCGGTCGCCGGCGTCGCGGCCGGAAGTCCGGCAGCCCAAGCCGGTTTGTCCAGCGGCGCGGTGGTCACGAAGATCGACGACCAGATCATCGACGGTCCCGAGGCTCTCGCGGCGGCGGTGCGGTCCAAGGCGCCGGGTGACCAGGTGTCACTGACCTATCGCGACGACTCAGGAGAGACCAGGACCACGCAGGTCACCTTGGGCGCCGCATAGCCTCTCAGCGACGCGGGTCGATGATCGTGATGCCCGCGGGCGATGCGGTGTCGAGACCCGGCAGCGCCGAGACGACGTCGTCGAGCCCGATGGTTCGCTCGATGAGCTGGTGCGGCCGCAACTGACCACGCTCGATCATCGCCAGCATCGGCGGATAGTCGGCAGCTGCCATCCCATGACTGCCCAGCAGGTCGAGCTCCCAGGCGATGACGCGGTCCATCGGCACCCGCGGGTGCCCGTGCACCGGGGGCAGCAGCCCGACCTGCACGTGGCGACCCTGCCGGCGAAGGCTGAGGACCGAAGTGGCGCAGGCGCTCTCGCTGCCCACCGCGTCGAGTCCCACATGGCTTCCGCCCTCGGTGACTTCATGCACTCGCGCCGGGATGTCGGCGGTGTCGGCGTGCAGGGTGACATCAGCCCCCAGGTCTGCAGCGGCGGCAAGAGCTCCGTCGTTGCGGTCGACGGCGATCACCGACGCACCCAGCGCCTTGCCGATCATCACCGCGCTGAGACCCACCCCTCCGGCCCCGACCACTGTCAGCCACTCCCCTGCGAGCAGCCGGGCCCGGCCGGTGAGAGCCCGGTATGCGGTGGCGAAACGACAGCCGAGGCCGGCCGCCGCCGCGAACGAGACCGAGTCGGGAATTGCCACCAGATTGGTATCGGCCGCAGGCAGGGCCACGTACTCCGCGAACGAACCCCAGTACGTGAAGCCCGGCTGCTCCTGGTGGGGGCAGACCTGCGTGTTCCCCGAGCGGCACCAATCGCAGCTGCCACAACCGGACACGAACGGCACCGTCACACGGTCACCGACAGCCCACCGTCGCACCCCGGCTCCGACCGCCTCGACGACACCGGCGAGTTCGTGGCCCGGAACGTGTGGGAGTGCGAGTTCTTCGTGACCGGCCCAGGCGTGCCAGTCGCTGCGGCACAAGCCCGTCGCATGCACGGCAACCACCACACCGCCGTCGGGCGGAGCCGGGTCCGCCACGGTGCGGACCTCGAGCGGCCCAGCGACGCGATCCATCACGACTGCGCGCATTGTTCTGCCCGGCCCTCAGAGACCGACGCAGAACGTTGCACTGCGGCCGCCGGTCATCACGATTCGCATGGTGTCCAGCCGCCCCAGTCCTCGCCCGCGAATGCCTGGCCCTCCGGTAGGTGGAATCTTTGGAGGAATACCTGCAGTGCAGGCTGCATCTGATCGTGCAGCGCTGTCATGGCCTCGACGATCTGCGGTGTCATCGGGTCGTGGTCCGCCGGTTTCTGCGCCGGGATCAGTCCGAGGGCCAGGGCTATCTCGAGCTGATAGAACGTGAAGTCGCCGTACGGCCGCTTCGGGTTGGCGCCCGGAACCTCTTCGTCTGTGTACGGGTCCGTCATCTCCCATCGCAGCGCAGTCAACAGCTGCCTGTGCTGCCCGGTGAAGTCGAAGGTGCTCTCCTCGGCCAGCAGCTCGACATACCGGGAATGTTCGACGTCCCTGGGAGGGCGGCGGTACACGTACTCACCCGGCGGGCAGGCGCCGTAAGCGGTTGCGATCCGCAGCAGGTGCAGGTCGTCGGGTGCGGGTTCCCAGTGCGGCGGGAAGCACGGCGCTCCCGCTTCCGTGTCGTCCCAGCCCACCTGCACTGACCGCAGGCGGTCGGTATATCGCTGTCGCCACACGATTTCCACGGTGACCAGTATCCCGAACGCGCCGCGGTACGGGTGGTGTACGTAGTGGATGCCGTCGCGCTCTCGGTCGTCCACATGCGTGAGAATAAGTATTTGCACTGTGGCGCAACACTTTCCGCAAGGACGCAGCGCCGAGTCCCACCTGTCGAGGCGGTATAGATTGTACAAAATACAGTTGTGGGCTATGTTTCCTCGGTGGCCGCACCGCGTCTCGACGATCAGTTGTGCTTCGCGCTGTACTCGGCTTCACGCGCCGTGACCATGGTGTACCGACCACTGCTGGACGAGCTGAACCTCACCTATCCGCAATACCTGGTGCTGATGGTGCTGTGGGAAGAGGAACCATGCACGGTCGGTCACCTGGGGGCTCGTCTCCATCTTGACTCCGGCACTTTGTCGCCGCTGCTGAAGCGGCTTGAGGCGAGCGGCTACGTCCGCCGCGTGCGAGCCGCCGACGACGAGCGTCGAGTCCAGATCACGCTGACGCCGGATGGCCGCGCCCTTGAGGAACGCGCCACGTGCATACCCGAACGACTGCTGGGATCCGGCGATGTCGAGTTCAGTGACCTCGCGGCGCTGCGCGACGCCGTGCGCGCGCTGGCCGAAACCCTCTACGCCCATTACCGATAGGCCTACCCGGAAGGACGACGCATGGCCGACCTGCCACCACCCCCGCCGACCACTCGCCTGCGCACCATCGCCCGGTATCTTCTTGCCGCGCAGATGATCTTCGCCGGCTTCAGCCATCTGTTCTGGGCTCGCGAGGAGTTCCAGGCTCAGGTGCCGAACTGGGTACCGATCGACGCCGACGGCGTGGTGATGGCCTCCGGCGGTGTCGAGATCACCCTGGGCGTCGGCTTGGCGCTGCTGCGTCGTGACCGGGTGCTGGTCGGACGGCTGTTGGCCGTGTTCTTCGTGCTGGTCTTTCCGGGCAACGTGGCGCAATACCTCAACCACGTCGACGCCTTCAATCTCAACAGTGACACGAGTCGCTTCGTGCGCTTGCTGTTTCAGCCTGTGCTGATCGCCTGGGCCCTGTGGTCGACCGGGGTTCCCAAGAGCAAGCGCTGACGGAGCAGGGCGCTCGCCACTAACCGGCGGCCGCCGACGCGATGTCCGCGGCACTGATCCCGGACAGATCGGGCACATTCTGCATGAGTTCGATGCGGGTCCCGTCCGGGTCGGTCAGGTAGATGAACCGGCCCGAGGCCGGGTCGTCGGCATCACCGAGCACGGTCCGCGTCGTCTCGACCAAAGTCCCACCCGCGGCGAGGATGTCCTCGGTCAGGCCGTCCACATCTACGACCCGGAACGACAGATGGGTGAAACCCAACTCCGTCATCGGCTTACGCACGCCGGACCCGGTGGTCGGAACGTCAACCCACTGCAACAGTTCGATGCGGATGTCGTCGCGGATCAGCATCGCGGACCGGAACTTCCCGTCCTGCTCCATGGTGGCCGCGACCTCATTGTTCTCGAAGTCGAGCTGGTAGAGCAGCGCGAACCCGAAGACCCGGGTGTAGAAGCGAACCGAACGGTCGAGGTCGGTCACACAGATGCCGATATGGGAGAAACCCTGAATCATGGCGGAAGTCTGACAGAGCCGGAGCTTCCGGCGGGAGGTAATCGGGTATCAGGACGACGTCGCGGCGGCCAACCGGCCGAGAGTGTCGGCGAGCTGATCCTCAGTGACCAGCGGGAATTTCACCTTCTCCAGCAACTTCTTGTCGGTGACCTTCGACCAGTCGTAGGTGTGACGCACCAACGTTTCATTGGGTCCCTGAGATTCCAACTCCCACAGCCACTCCCACCCCGGGGGCTCGTTGCCTGCGGGCGCGGTCTTCCAGGCCAGCAGCTTGTCCTTGGCGTACCCGGACACATGGTTGTCGGTCTTGTACTCACCGCCCATGTGGTCGCCCTGCATGTTCATCGTGAACACCTGGCCCACCGCCTGAATCCGATCGGCGTGGTCCACGCTGCGGATGAATCCCGAGCCGTCGAGCTCGTGGTGCCGCTCGGGGTTGGAGAGGATGTCGAAGACCGCGTCGACGGGCGCGTCGATGGTGCGTTCGACAGTGACCTTTGCGTTGTCGCTCATACCCCCACAGTGCCCCACAAGCCGCCGTTGCTAAACCACGGGCGGCCTTCGGCGGACCCGAAAGCGCAGATGCGCGACGCCCGGCGCCTCCAGTACGCGCTCGAGTTCGAGTTCGAGCGCTCCCGCGTCGAAGCCGTCGAACAGGCGCTCGCCGGACCCGAGTATCACCGGATTGACCTGCAGATCGATCTCGTCGACGAGTCCGGCCTTGAGCGCCTGGCGGGCACAGGATGCGCCGCCCGCGATGGAGATGGCCCGATCGCCGGCTGCGGCCACCGCCTGCGTATACGCCGATTCGATCCCGTCGGTGACGAAGTGAAAGGTGGTTCCGCCATCCATGGCGATGGGCTCGCGGGCAAAGTGGGTCAGGACGTACACCGGACAGTGATACGGCGGATTCTCACCCCACCATCCCGTCCACTCCGAGTCTCCCCAGTCACTACGGATGGGTCCAAACATGTTGCGGCCCATGATGGTCGCACCGATGCCATCCATCATGTCCGACACCACCTGCCGATTGGCCGGGTGGTCCTTGTCCGGACCGATGTGCCAACCGTGCAGCAGCTGACCGCCCACGCCGAGCGGATTGGCTTCGTCTTGATGCGGCCCCGCGACGTAGCCGTCGGCGGAGATCGACATCGACAGATTCGTTCTGGGCACAGTTTCTCCGATGCTGGTTTCCCGGTGGGACGCCATTCTGACTGCGCTGGGCCGCCGAACTCATCGGTTCAGAGCAACCACTGGGCCAATGGATGCACGAGGTATCTCAGCGAGAATGCCTCGTACACCGCGCCGACGACGAGCAGGACAGCGGCGGCCAGAGCCAGCCAACCCAGTTGCCGAAGCCCACGGGCATAACCTGACCGGCGGGTCTGGGCTCCGGCGGTACCCGGCCAGATCCAACTCCGGCTCAGCAGATACGCGCCCAGCAGCAGGACGATGTACGCCTGGAACTCGATGATCAGGGTGACGGAGTGCGGGATCAAGGCCACCCACCCGATGTCGCTCGCAGGGACGAGCGTCACGCCCGTGGTGACAGCCCACCACGCGAACAGTGCGATACCCGCGAAGGGCACGACCATCGACGGCAGGACGATCGTCAACAATCCCATCTTCACGGTGTTCACCGCGAGAATGGTGAGCGCGAAAAGCCACGGCGTGTTGATCAGCGACCGAACGAGGTCTGCTGTGCCGTCATCGGTCAGCCGGGTGTGCTGCGCCTGGCTGAGCTCCGGGACGAGAAGCCCGACGGCGAAGCCCACGGCGAACAGGCCGTACATGCTCGCGTTGAGGACGAGGTAGGCGCGTGCGTTTTCCCGGATGACCTGGAGAGGTCGCCGAGCGAGCTGTCCAGGTGTCGTCTGACTGGGCGATGTCATAACTGCTGTGGGTCCGTTCGTGGGGCGGCGAGACTCGCGCACGTCTTCGGGCGGGCCTGGGTGACTAACACACCGTACTAGGACAAGCTAACACACTGTGCTAGTAGGCTCGGCACCCATGGACACGCGGGAGAGGATTCTCAAAGCGGCTGCGGAGATGATCGCCGAGGACATCACCGCGACGCTCAGCGTGCGGGCCGTCGCGGCGCGCGCGGGCGTGAGCACGGGATCACTTCGATTCCACTTCCCCACGCAGCGGGCGCTCCAGGACGAGGTGCTGGCAAGGATCTACGAGCACTTCGTCCCGGACGACCCCATCCGCGACAGGTCCCTGCCCGCGCGTGACCGGCTCGTCGCCTGCCTACGGCAGATGCTCGTGCCCGCCGGCGTCGGCGAACAGGCGCGCAGCGCGTGGGGGGCGGCATATCACGCGTTCATCGCACCCGAGCCGAGCGAGCAGGTCCGCACGGCGTACCTCGCTTACGAACGCGCGTCCGCTCGACGTATCGAATATTGGCTGGGCGTGCTCGCTGACGAAGGCGCACTCGCTCGCAGGGATCTCGGCCGAGACGTGCGATTCCTGCTCACAGTTCTCAACGGGCTGTCGGTCGAACGTGCCCTGCCCTCTGGCGATTCCGTCTTGAAGGCCGAAACCGATTCGCTCTACTTCGCCGCGGACGCGATCCTCGGGGCGAGCGCGTCCTAATCGGCTGCAGCCGGTCCACACCGAATACCGGCCAGGGCATCGTCCGCCCCGGGTCCCCTGATGAGGCACGGACATTCGGCTCGCGTGCGGGTCCGCCTGCCCATCGCCCGTAGCCGGGTCTGTCCTGCGCCGGATAACGTGTGGGCGTGCAGTCATGGCATCGGGGCCGGCTCAGCGATCCCCAGGCTGCGCAGATCGTGCGCTGGCTCCCCCAGGTCCGCCTCCGCCGCGACGCGAGCTGGAATCTGGTCGACACCGCCGTCCTGGACGTCGAATGCGCGACGGGTCGAGTCGTGATCAAGGCCGGCGGTCCGGCCAACCACCACATCGGCCGGGAGATCACCGCCTACGGCGGCTTCACCGACTGCCTGGCCCGCACCGGGCACGCACCCCGACTTCTGCATCACGACCGAACGCTCAACCTGCTCGTCGTCGATTACCTCGACGGTTCGCTGGTGCAGGGGTCTGTCGCAGAGTCCACTCCCGCCACCTACCTGCAGGCCGGACGGCTCGCACGGGCGTTTCACGGACAGGGCGAGCGGATCGCGCCGGAGTGGGACGCTGCAGCGGTAACCAAATCGCTTGCCTGGCTTGACAAACCGCACCGAATCCCGCCCCAGAGGGCGGCGGCGCTGCGCGCGATCCTGACAAGCCATCGTCCGCAGCAGGTCGTCGTGAGCCCTACCCACGGTGACTGGCAGCCGCGCAACTGGCTGGCCCACGACGGCGAGATCAAGGTCATCGACTTCGGGCGCTTCGCGTGGCGGCCGGCCATGAGCGACCTCTGTCGGCTCGCCGCGCAGCAGTGGATGCACGACCCCCGACTCGAAGACGCGTTCTTCGACGGATACGGCGATGACCCGAGAGCTCAGAACCGCAGCCACTGGCGCATGCTCGCCCTCCATGAAGCGATCGGCACCGCCGTATGGGCGCATCAGGTGGGCGACGAACCGTTCGAAAGACAGGGCCACCGCATGGTGTCCGACGCGCTGAGGCTGTTCTGAGTCCCGGCTTTTCGACGAGCAGGAGCGTGACCAGGGCTGACTCAGCGCAGTCGTTGCAATGGCCATATCCTCGACGCATGCCACACGGCGTCGACGCCCAGCCGTCGGCACGGCGCTGGCACGCGGTGGGCCTGACGGCGTACCTGGCGATGCTCATTCTGTACGCCGCGGCCGCATGGCATTCCGGCGTTGACGCCGGGGGCCGGGTGTTCTGGGTACTCGGCGGTGCAGCGATCGTGGCATGCGTGGCCGCCTCGATCGGCCGATGGTGCGGCTGGCAGCAGCGACGCGAGCTTCTGATCGCCTGGGCGGTAGCGTCTCTGAGCGTCACCACCGTGGTCGGACTGGTCGCGCCCACCGTCACCAGCGCGCTGCCGGGCACCATCACCATCACGTTCGCCTATGCGGGCCTCACGTGCCGCCGCGGTCGGTCCCTCGCACTGGTTCCCCTCGGCATCGTGGCGTTCGTTGTAGGCGGCGCGAAAGATCTGCCCGATGCTCTCCCGACGGTGGTGGTGACGGCCATCATGTGGGTGCTGGTCGCCGAGGTGCCCGCCTGGCTCATCTCCCGGTTGGAGGCGCAGAGCGTGCTGCTGCGCACGGTCGCGGAAACCGACGCCCTCACCCGCCTCCTCAATCGGACCACCCTGCCCCGGCGATTGTCGGAGCACGCATCCACGTCCGCCGTCGTACTGATCGATCTGGACGGGTTCAAGCCGTTCAACGACCGCCACGGCCACGCCGCCGGCGATCAACTCCTGGTTGCCTTCGCCGACGTACTCCGAGGGGCGGTCGGCGTCAACGACCTGGTGTTCCGCATCGGTGGCGACGAGTTCCTGCTGATCCTTGTCGGCGCGGATCGTGGTGCGGCCGAACAGCTCCTGGACGCGATACGGATGCGGTGGTCCGAGGCGGGTGAACCCGTGGGTTTCAGCGTCGGGATCGCCACCGGGGACAACGACGCCATGCGCATCGCCGACCACTGGATGTATGTGGACAAGCGCTCCCGCAGGCTGCCCGGGCAATGATGCGACGCCACCGGTCGGAACGGCTGTGACCCCGTCGCGGTAGCGTGGCGACGGTGAAATCCCGCTGTCGTCCTTCCGCCCTCGTCTTCGCCGCCGGAGCATTCGCCCTCGCCACCACCGCATGCGGTTCCGGAGCGGTTCCATCGTCGGTCGCCCAGACTCCGGCCGCCACAGCCGCGTGTCCGACGGCCTCGCCTGAGGACGGCGGCACACCCGAGTGGACGCTGCCCGGAGCCACCGGCAGCGTCGCGGTGACCGGATCCACCGACACAGCAGCGCCCGCGGTGAGTGTGTCGCCGCCGTTCAGCGTGACCGAGACCCAGGTGCACACGCTGCAGCCAGGGACGGGCCCGGTCGTCGCAGACACGGCCACCGTGTCCGTCTGCTACATGGGCGTCAACGGCCGGGACGGCTCGGTCTTCGACAGCAGCTACCAGCGGGGCGCCCCGGTGGACTTCCCGCTCGACGGTGTGGTGCCGGGATTCCAGAAGGCCATCGCCGGGCAGACGGTCGGCTCCACCGTCGCGGTCGCGATGACATCCGCAGACGGCTATCCCCAGGGCCAGCCTGGTGCGGGCATCCTGCCGGGCGATTCCCTGATCTTCGCGATCAAGATCCTCGGCGCGTCGTCCTAGGGCGCGTCAGAACAGATGTGGCGCCGCCGGCGTCACATCGTCGAGGAATGCGCTGATCATCGGCACCAACACCGCTGCCTGCCCCGAAATGCCGATATGGGACATCGCGGGCAGGACGGCCAGGCGTGCCCTGGGCGCCTGGGTCAGCACGCCCGAGGCAGCGGCGTCGTCGTCGATGCCACCCCGCAGGCGGAACATCGCCACCGCGTGCTCAAGAGTCAGGGCGTCGGCATCGCCGACGATGACCATGGTCTTCGCGGTGATCGCGCGCAACTGCTGGTCGCTGATGTCCTGATCCTCGATGTTCAACACCTTCATCTTCTCCACATAGGCGTCGAAGGCTCCCGTATCCGACGTGTGCTCGCGGAACGCGGACTCGACCGCCGTGCCGGCGAATGCCTCGGCGGTGAGACCCGCCATCGACTCCGCCACCGACGGGTGCCAGCCCTCCCTGCGAAAGCTCGCCGACATTGCGACCAACTTCCTCACCAGCGACGGGTGCCGGATGGCGAGCTGCAGAGCGACTCCCCCGCCCTGGGAGTAACCCATCACGTCCGCCCGCGGGACGGCCAAAGCGTGCAACAGCGCTGCCGCGTCATCGGCGAACTGCTCGTATGACATGCCCCGCGAGGTGTCACGGGTGCGCCCATGGCCCTGCTGGTCGAACACGATGACGCTGCGGCGGCCGGCGAAGCCGTCAACCCATGCGGTCATCGAGTCGGTCGCCATGAATGCGCCGGGAATCAGCAGCAACGGAGTGTGGTCGTCGTCGAGGTCGCCGTGCACCTCGTAATAGAGTGTCAGCCCGTTGATGGGCAGGTAGCCGCCCCGCGGTCGCATCGTGGCACCCTTTCCCTCGTATCCGATACCGGATAGACACCCGCGCGGGGGCAAACTCATCGGTCGGGACGCGGATGCCCGACGCCCCATCTCAACCAGCGCCGAAAGTGTCGCGATGCCTTGTATTCTCAGCATCGAGCAGACGGGCGGGCAAATCGACACGTGAATACGATCGTGAGCGCGGACAACGCCCGCGCCGGCGTCTTGATGGCGATCACCGCGCAGGTGTCCGTGCAAATGGGGATGGCTGTCGCCGTGAGCCTGATCGATCAGATCGGCTCGGACGGCACGGCGTGGCTTCGGCTCTCACTGGCAGGCATTGTGCTGTTGCTCGTGGTCCGTCCCCGGCCATCGGCGTTCACCTGGCGCTCCTTCGGAATGTGTGTCGTACTCGGTTGCGTCACCGCGGCGATCACGTTGTTCTTCATGGCGTCGCTGGATCGGCTGGCCCTGGGTACCGCCACCGCATTGGAGTTCCTCGGACCGTTGGCCCTGGCCGTCCTCCACGGTCGTGGCCGTCACCGGCTGCTGTGGCCGGCGCTTGCCGCACTCGGCGTTGTGTTATTGAGCGAGCCCTTCACCGGCGGCATCGACCCCAAAGGGGCCCTGCTGGCCTTGTCTGCCGGAATCTGCTGGGCCGTTTATATTCTGCTCACCCAACGGGTCGGCGACGAGGTGGCCGGCGTCAACGGGTTGGCCGTATCGATGCCGATCGCCGGCGTGGTCTCCTGCTTTTTTGTTGATACAGCCGCGTTTTCGAAGCTCACTCCGCAGCTGCTGCTCGTCGGCTTCGGCATGGCGCTGCTGTTGCCGGTGCTGCCCTACGTACTGGAACTCCTGGCGTTGCGCAGGCTGACCACGGCGACGTTCGGCATCCTGATGAGTCTTGAGCCGGCGTTCGCTTTGGTGGTGGGCTTCCTGCTCCTGGACCAGGATCCAGGTCCGGTCGGCATCCTCGGGATCATCGCGGTGGTGGCCGCCGGCATCGGCGCCGCGCGCGGTGGTGGCCGCGAAATGGCTGTGCCCCTCGAGGTGGGATGACCTGAGGCAGTCCAGAATGGACGCATGGAGTCGACCCGCGTGGATCGCTGGCTCTGGGCAGTCCGCCTGACCAAGACCCGGCCGGACGCCGCCTCGGCATGCCGCGGTGGACAGGTCCGTGTGAACGGCCGGCCCGCGAAGCCGTCCACCATGGTGTCCCCCGGGGACGAAGTACGTGCCAAGGTGGGCGACACGACGCGAATCGTCGAGGTGTCGCGCATCATCCAGAAGCGGGTGGGGGCGGCCGACGCTGTGACCTGCTACCTCGATCGGACTCCCCCGCCGCCCCCCAGCGTCTCTGCCCCCGTCGCCGTCCGGGACCGCGGCGCCGGACGCCCCACCAAACGGGACCGCCGGCTGCTGGACCAATGGCGCGCACGCCAGAGCTGACGCCCGCTCCGGCGATCGGTGTCGCGCACGTACTGGCCGCGCTGGCGCTCATCGCGGTCCCGGCGGTCGGGTGGTTCGTCGAGGGCTGGTCGGGCGCGACCACGCTGGTGGTGTACTGGTTCGAGACGCTGGCAGGATCACTGTTCATCGCCCTTCGCGTCCGGCTGCACCGGCGATGGTCGCCGCGCCGCGGGCATTACGCCTACGAAGCGCCGAGTACGAATCGCCGCAACGCGCAGAGCTCCTCGTTTCTTGCCGGGTTCCTCGTCACCAGCCTCGTGTTCACCGCCGCGCACGGCCTGTTTCTGGGCGTCATCCTCTTTCTGCTGAATCGCAACGATCAGTCTGAGATTGCCGAAATCAATTGGCGCAGTGTCGTTTACGGCTGCATTCTCGTTCTGGCCCTACTCTGCGCCGACATGATCGTCGACCTGGGGACCCTGCGCAATTGGTCGTTCTGGCGGATCGAACAGACGGCACAGCGGGGCTTCAGTCGAGTGGCCGTCGTCCACCTCACCCTGATCTTCGGCATGTTCGGTATCGCGATGACTGGCGCGTCCAGTGCGGTGTTCGGGGTGTTCGTCGTGTTGAAGAGTCTGGCTGCGCTGAGTTTTGTTCTTCCGCAATGGGATCCGGCCGCACCGCCGGAGTGGCTCAGCCGCTTCATGAATCGCGTACCCAGCGTGCATCCGGCCCGGCGCTTCGAGGACGCCTGGGTGCAGGACCGCGCGGACGAGCGTGCGCGTCGTGACCGCAACGAGCAACCTTGGGCGCCGCGACACCGCTGACGTCAGCCCGGTGGAGCCTGCTGGTCACCGGTCGACCAGGTGTAGCGCTGTTCGATGGCGGTGTCGTTGCCGAGCATGAAGGCCCGGTGGTAGCGGCCGGCGCGAGCGATGGTGGCCAGCCACGTGGCGACCGTGCTGACGCGGTTGCGCACCCCGGTCAGGAACGCGATGTGCAGCACCCCCCACGCCACCCAGCCGACGAAGCCGGACAGCTTGATCGGGCCGACCTGCAGCAACGCCTTACCCCTGCTGATGTACGCCGCAGACCCGAGGTCGCGGTAGCGATACTTCCGCCGCGGTTTGCCGACGAGCTCCCGGCGGATGCATTCGGCGACGTGCAACCCGCCCTGCATGGCATTCTCGGCGACACCCGGGAGGTTGTCGCGCCCCACCAGGTCACCGATCACGAAGATCTCGGGATGGCCCGTGACGGACAGGTCAGGTTCCACCTGTAGTCGGCCGGCCCGGTCCGCAGGAATATCGAGCACCTCGGACAGATGCTTGGCGAACGGCACCGCTTCGACGCCGGCCGTCCACAGCACGGTGCGGGCTTCGTACTGCTCCTGCGGTCCTCCCGACTTCGGGGTGACGGTCACCCCACTGCGTCCGACGTCGGTGACGTGCACGCCGAGGTGAAGCTCCACACCGAGCTTGCGCAGCGTGGTCGTGGCTTTGGCCGCGAGGTCCGGGGCAAAGCTCTTCAGCACGCGGTCTCCCCCGTCGAACAGCAAGACACGGGCGTCTTCCGGCTCGATGCTGTGGAACTCGTTGGCCAACGTCCGCGTGGCGACCTCGCGAATCTGTCCGGCGAGTTCCACCCCGGTGGGACCGCCGCCGGTCACGGCGAACGTCAGCCAGCTGTCGCGCTCCGGACCCGGCGGGAGCGTCTCGGCGATCTCGAACGCGGTGAACAACCGTTGCCGGATGCACAGCGCGTCGTCCAGCGTCTTCATGCCGGGTGCCCACTGCGCGAAATGGGGCTTCCCGAAATAGGACTGCTGCATCCCCGCCGCGACCACCAGCACGTCGTAGTCGAGCGTGAACGTCGTCTCGTCGGGACGGAGTGCGGTGATCTGCCGCAGCTTCGGATCGAGCGAGACGGCCTCGCCCAGCAGAGTCGTCACATTGCGGTGGCGGGCGAACTCCTCGCGCAGGGGACGGCTGATGTGTCCGATGCTCAGCGTTCCGGTGGCGCACTGGTAGAGCAGTGGCTGGAACAGGTGTCCCGCCGCACGGTCGAGCAGCGTCACGTCGACGTCGACGTCGGCTCCGGCCAACCGACGCGCGCAGAACAGCCCCCCGAATCCGCCGCCGATGATCAGGACCCTGGGTCGCCTGGTGTTCACCACGCCGAGGCTAGTACGCCGGTTGGGCAAGGCGCCGGAACCTGTCGCGCGTAACGACGAATCGTCACATGACGAAGTACACGGTGCGGCACCGATTGCGGGGGTGTCGGGCCGTTTCTATCCAGGCAAGTGCGCCCTTGCGGTGCGCTCAAGTAGGACGGCGACAATTGATGAGATCAATGCACAGGGTGGGGCGGCGAATGGCGGTGGCCGCGCTGGCGGCACTGCTCCTATCGTCTCTGATCACGGTGGCAGGCGGGTCGGCCACCGCGGGCGCGTACTCGCGGGCGGGTCTTCCGGTGGAGACACTCATGGTGCCGTCGGCGGCCATGGGGCGTGATATCCCGGTGAAGTTCCAGGGCGGCGGACCCAAAGCGGTATATCTTCTCGACGGGTTGCGTGCCCGCGATGACAACAGCGGATGGGACATCGAGACCGCGGCCTTCGAGACGTTCTTCGAATCGGGACTGTCTGTCGTGATGCCCGTGGGCGGCATGTCGAGCTTCTATACCAACTGGCAGGGCCCGGCTGTGGGCAACGGGGCCAGCTACAACTACCAGTGGGAGACGTTTCTGACCTCGGAGCTGCCCGGCTATCTGGCGGCCAACAAGGGCATTTCCCCTACCGGCAATGCGGTTGTGGGACTGTCGATGTCGGGCAGCGCAGCGCTGACGTTGGCCGCATTCCATCCGGGCCAGTTCAGCTATGCGGGATCGCTGTCGGGGTATCTGAATCTGTCCGAAGGTGTGTGGCCGTTGTTGGTCGGCATCGCGATGCGCGACGCAGGCGGGTTCAGCGCGACGGCCATGTGGGGACTCGGCGGCGGCCCGGCATGGCAGCGCAACGACCCCACGCTGAACGTCGGACGGTTGGTCGGTAACGGCACCCGCATCTGGGTGTACTGCGGGACAGGGCGCCCCGGTGAACTGGGCGGTGGCGGCGACGTCCCCGGACAGCTCCTGGAAGCCATCACCTTGGACAGCAATCGCAACTTCCAGCGTCAGTATGAGGCGGCCGGGGGCGCGAACGGGGTGTTCAACTTCCCGTCCAACGGCACCCACGGCTGGGGTTACTGGGGTTCCCAGCTGTCTGCGATGAAGCCGGACATCCAGCGCACCCTCGGGGCCTGATCGGGCACATCAGGGGCGGATGACACGACGACGGCCACCGCGGATTCGGGATCTGCGGTGGCCGTCGAGTCGAGGGCGGTCAGTACGTCGGGACGAACACGCCGTTCAACCACACGCCCCAATGCTGCCAACCTTCGTCCCACACCTGCGGCTGGCCGGCGGCCCACAGCGGGTCGACGGGCTTCGGCGGTGCCGAGGCAGGCGCGGTACCGGTGTTCGGGCCCGCGGGCGGGACGGGCGGCGGCGTCCAGCCCGGCTGCGCGGCTGCGGTGCCGGCGACGCCCATGGCGCCTGCGGCGAGACCGCCGAAAACGGCTGCACTGGCGAGGACCTGGCTCAACTTCATCGTAAGAACTCCAATCCGGGTCAGGAGAGTTGCGGTACAGCCAAGACAGCTATCCGCATCCTGACGCCGGTAAACCCGAGGTTGCCTCACACTCTCACCGAGCCGAAGTTTGCCCTGCTCAGCGGGCCACGCTGTGGCCTACGGCACACTGCAGTACATGGCCTCGTCGTTACATGCCGAACTCCGCCGGATCGCCGACGGCGGCGGAGCCGCGGCCGCCGCCGCACAGACCGCACTCGACGACGGCCCACGTGCTCGCCGGCTCAGGGCGGCGATGCGGGCGCTCGCCGAGCACCGTGGACCCGACAGCAGCACCTGCCCATCGGACGCGGCGCGCGCAGTGGGCGGCCAGGACTGGCGCGCGCTGATGGATGACGCCAGGGAGGTCGCCCGCGAGCTGGCCGGGTCCGGTGAAGTGGACATCACCCAGGGCGGCAAAGTGCTTGATCCCGAGAGTGATTGGAAAGGACCCATCCGCGTTCGGAAGCGCCCTGGAGCGTCGGCGTGAGTGGTGAGGACGGTGCCCGGTGGGATCGGAAGTACACCGACAGGGGTCCGTCGGCCCTCGGCGATGTCGCTCTGCCCTACGTCTTTGCGCCGTTCGCCGACGTGTTCCCGACCTCCGGGTCTGCGCTCGAGCTGGCCTGCGGTGACGGCGGGTCGGCGGTGTGGCTGGCCCGCCGCGGTCTGCGGGTGGGAGGATACGACGTGTCCGCCGTCGCGATTGCCCACGCAAGGGACCTCGCCGTGCGGTCCGGCCAGGCCGCGCACTGCCGATTCGACGTGGCCGACTTCGACGACGGCCTGCCCACGGGTGAGCCGGTGGACGTGCTGCTCTGCAACAGGTTCCGCGATCCCCGGCTCTACTGTCCGAGCATCGAGCGACTTCGCGACGGGGGCATACTCGCGATCAGCGTGCTCAGTGAGGTCGGCGGCACGCCCGGCGCGTTCCGGGCGAAGCCCGGCGAACTGCTGGCGGCATTCGCCTCACTTGACGTGATCGCCTCGGCCGAAAGCGGCGGTGAGGCGTGGTTGCTGGCCCGCCGCACGACGGGTGCCGCCACGCCGTGACCAAGTCAGGGTCTTGCTGGAGGTCCTGGCGACATACGTTGGGCTGGAGGCGAATTCAGGATTCCCGTGCGGGCCTGCGCAGCGCACCCCAGATACCGACACCGATACCCACCACGGCTCCCCCGAGGCCGATGACCTTCTGGGATGGCCGCATCTGGTCATGCACGCTCATGCCGCCCAACAGATCCGAGGCGTCGGCGCCGCCGGAGGCCAGGAACCATCCGCGGGTGTCTCTGCCCCGCACGCCGGAGGCGATGAGCATGCCGCCGATGAGTGCGTCTCGGTACCCCATCGACCTGAGCAGCAATCGCGCGGTCGGTGGTGGTTCGTCGGGATCACCCCACCACTTGTTGGCCCGGAGAGGATCGACGAGAAACGAGACTCCCGACGCGAGACGAATCCCACCCGCTAGCAGGGCTGCGCTGTCCACGGCCATGGCAGGCACCCTACGCCGATATCGACACCGCGAGTAGCGAATTGCGCAACGTCAGTCGGCGGCCCAGGACTTCGCGTCCGCCAGATCGGACAGCGGGAACAGCCTCAGTTCGCCCGGAACCATCCACCCGACCGCGTGCAGGGCGTGCGCGATCCACTCCTTGTCGGACACGACCGCGATCCGCCGAAAGGCCGCGTGATGCTGCATCAGGGTGCCGAACCCCAACTTCAGGTCCTCCAGCAAGCCGCCGGGACCGAAACCCTCGTAGTCGTCGGAGACCACCTCGACGAGCCTGATCTCGTCGCCGGCGAGCAGCGTGCTCATCGCCGACCGAAATTCGCGTAAATCGTCCCCACTCACGCGCCCGGAGACCCTCAGACCCGTCACACCGACAGGCATGTCGTCGAGAACCTGGATCATGGGACACCTCCGTGCCGTCGGCTCCAGCTCATCCAGTGTGACATGGTCGGGTTGAACTTCTGTGCGCATTCAGACGCCGGTGGCGCCGTCGATGCGTTCCCGGATCAGGTCGGCGTGCCCGTTGTGCCGGGCGTACTCACCGATCATGTGCAGGTAGACCCACCGCAGTGAGACCGCCGCACCCATGAAGGCGTTGGTGTCGTCCAGCGCTGCGCCTGCGCAGTTCCCGCGGGCGGCGGCGACCTCGCCCTGCCAGGTGCTCACCGCGTCGGCGAAGGAGCCGCCGTCAGCGAGCTCGAACCCGCCGTCATGTCCGTGATCGTGCGGCGCCGCGTCGTAGATCGGCGGTACGTCCTCGCCACCGACGATGCGGCGGAACCAGTTTCGCTCTACCTCGGCCATGTGCTGGACAAGACCCTGGAGCGTCAGCGGTGACGGCGGCACCGATGCGCTGCGCAACTGCGCGTCGGCCAGACCGTCGCACTTGCGCAGCAGCGTCTGCCGCTGGAAGTCCAGCCAGGCCTCCAGCGTGGTGCGTTCGTCGCTGTCCATGGGTGGGATGTGGCGATCAGCGGCGGTCACGGCTGATCATCCTGCCACCGGCAGCCGACATCACATGCCGCCCGGATCAATTTTCGCGCGGCAGAAGCTCGTTGACGAACGTGTCCAGGAAGCCGTCGACGGGGACACCACCGGCAGGCCTGATGACGAACTTGGTCAATCCGGCGTCGACGTACTCGTCGATCTGGCGATGCAGCGCAGGCCAATCGGCCGCGACGAGCTGGGCGGGATCGAGATCGGGTCGGCGTTTGTGGATCGCGGCCACCACGGGTGCGGGCAACTCTCCGTCACCGACCGCCAGATTGATGCCGTAGTGATCTTCGGGGACTCCCCGTCCGGCGGCCCGCGCGGCCGCGTCGATCGCGAGCCGGGCGTCGTGCGCTTCGGCCGGCGTCACGAAACTGCCCAGCCAGCCGTCAGCGTATCGACCGATTCGCCGAAAACCCGGCAGCGTGGCTCCACCCAGCCAAATATCCAGGTGGGTGATGGGTTTCGGCAATACCTCAACATCCCGGACATCGAAGAACTCGCCGTGGAACGTGACGCCGGTGTCGTCGAGGGCCGCTCTCAAGAGTCGCAGCGACTCGTCGAACACCGCAGCACGCTTGCCGTCGGGCACCGCGAACGCGTCGCGTTCGGCAGGTAACGCCGAGCGCAGCCCGAACACAGGCAGCACCCGCTTCGGGGCGAGGGCTGCCAACGAGGTGAGTTGCTTGGCCACAAGCACCGGGTGACGCCCGGGCAGTACCGCCACCGACGTGCCCACCTTGAGCCGCGTGGTCCGCGCGAGGGCGTAGGCCATGCCGACGAACGGGTCCACGGCCTGCGAGTAGACCAATTCGGAAAGCCACAGTGAATCCACCCCGCCGGTCTCCAGCCGGTCGACGATCTCAGCCAGGTGCCCGGGCGCCACGTCGGCGCCCAGGCCGACTCCGAACCGGATCTTCATCAGGGCTCCTCCTGCGTGGACGGGGTCTGTCTGCACTCGCAACGCGCCGCTGCCCACGTTTGTGCCCCGTGCAGTGACAGGATGAGCGGGTGGCAGAACGCGTCACCTTCCCCAGCAGCAGCGGCCCGAAGCTCGCGGGTCTGATCGACCTGCCCGAAGGCGAGGTCCGTGGGTGGGGTGTCTTCGCCCACGGATTCACCCTCGGCAAGGACTGCCCCGCCGCGAGCCGGATGTGCAAACAGCTCGCCAGCGAAGGCATCGGGATGCTGCGGTTCGACAACCTGGGGCTCGGACATTCCGAGGGCGACTGGGGTGACGGCTCCTTCTCGCACAAGGTCGAAGACACGGTCCGCGCCGTCGAATTCATGCACGAGTCCGGACACGACGTGCGCCTACTCGTCGGGCATTCCTTCGGCGGTGCCGCGGTGATCGCGGCCGCACACGGCTGCCCATCGGTCGCGGCCGTGGCGAGCGTCGGAGCTCCGTTCCAGCCGGCCCACGTGGAACACAACTATGACGCGCTCCTGCACCGGATCGAGTCCGACGGTGAGGCGCCGTTCCGCGTCGGCGGAAAGGCGCTCACCCTGAGACGCCATTTCATCGAGGACGTCCGCTCCGCGGATCTGCGCGAGTGCATCAAGACCCTGCGGCGCGCGCTGCTGGTGATGCACTCCCCCACCGACAACACCGTGGGCATCGCCAACGCCAGTGACATCTTCCGCGCGGCCCGGCATCCGAGGAACTTCGTCTCCCTCGAGGGTGCCGACCACTTGCTCACCGAGAAGAACCAGGCCGCCCGGGCGGCACGCATCATCAGCGCGTGGGCCGACCCGTATTTGTGACGGCCTGGTCTCCCGGCTGATCCGTCGTATCGGGCGATCAGTCCTTGGCGCCGCCCGAACCGGACGAGCCCTTGTCCGAGCCGGACTTGGTCGCGGTACCGGTGCCGGACTTCTTCGCCTCGGATGACGTGGCCGACTTGTCCGCCGCGCTGCTGGGCTTCTTCGACTCGGAGGACGATCCGGACTTGTCGCCGCTCGTGCTGCTGGGCTTCTTGAGACCGTCGGTGACCTTCGAGATGGTCGAGTTGATGGATTCACGCACGTTCTTCAACGTCTCGCTTGTCGCGGTCGGCTTCCGGTGCTTGGGTCCGCTCGACGCGGGTGCCTTGCCCGCCGCCGTGCTGGTGGCCGTCACGTCGCTCTCGGCCGCCGGAGTCTCCTCGAGGGTGTCGGTGTCGGTGCTCTCCGCGACGGTCGCGGACACGACGGTCGGCGACGCGACGGTCGGCGACGCAGCGGTGTCGGGATCCTCGAAGACCGGGCCCGGCACCGGCTCGTTCTCCGGGTTCGGAACGAACGGCGCGCAGATCGCGCACTGGGTTCCCAGCACGAAGGGGTTGAAGGCGGTGTTCACGCCGTTGGCCAGGCTGGTGAGGCTGCCGGTGACCAGTTCGGGGGTGACGGGCTTGAAGTCGCCGGCCTCCGGGGTCTTGGTCAGGCTGTTGTAGAAGCTGGTGAACGGGGCAGAGGCGTCCAGCTTGACGTTCTCACCGGACCAGGGCACCTCGGGGCCGTCCTCGTCCTTGACGTAGCACTGACCGTCCTCGCTGCACGTGATGCCGGCCCGCGTCTCCGGAAAGGTGTAACCCTGCGGCGAAAAGAGATCCACAATGTGACGAAGATCAAACATTTTGCTGAGAATTGCCTCCGGGTGGTCACAGGAACCCACCCCGGTGCCGGTGCACCCGACGTCCATCGGTAGCTGGGACGCGGCGACCGCGGCAAACATGTTGCCCAGAGGAACCGACAGCGCCGGGAAGGGCACCAGGATGTTGGTAATCGCCTGGTACCGCGACGGGTCCGCAGGGTCGGTGCCCAGGATGTTCGTCTGGCTGTAGAGCCACCAGCTACCCGTGTAGCGCAGGTTCCTGCCCAGACCCGCAACACTTCCCTCGGGTTGGGTCAATGTGACGCCCTCGAAGGTCGGCTGGAAGCTGAATTCGCTGTTGGGCTCCGAGCCGTACTCCACGTTGCCCTCACCCAGGGCGGTGAAGAAGTTGTACGGGGTATTCGCCAGTGCGATAAACAAGTTGGCCGGGATGTTGAAGACGTTGGTGCTGTCGGCGGTGGACGTGATCGGTGTCACAGCCGTCGGCGAAGCCGGTTCCTGACACAGTGCGCTGGCATCGGTGGTGCAGGTCTGCGTCGCAGCGACCAGCCCCACCTCGAAGCTTGCCGTACGCAGCTGCTGCGGGGTGGCGATGGGTGTCGCGGAGATGACGCCGGCGCCCACGAGGGCGACTCCCGCGGTGACATAGGTACGTGCTGCTGTGGGCATGTAGGGCCCCCTCCAAAATTTCCTAGCGTGAACCCCGACCGCTCGAAACGTAGCCAGAATGTGACCTGGTGTCTACCCACATGAGAGGTATTCACATAATCAGGTCATTTGCTAACGGATCCGTCAGTAAATAGCCGAACCCCGAATTGGCAAATAAAAATCAACGCACGCGACGAAATCTGCGCCCGAATGCGACGCATACCGCCGAATTCGGATGCCGGCCGCACCCCGACCTGTCGGCGCCCCGCCGGGCCCCGACATAGACTCGCGCATCATGCGGATCGTTGCCGTCCACATCGCCCCCGGGCGGAAGATCCCGACCCGTTCGGTGGACACCGTGACCGCCGAAGCCGGCAAGGGGTTGGTCGGTGACCGCTACCACGGCACTCGACATCGGCACGTGACGATCCAGTCCCGGGAACTGCTCGAGCGCGCCGCGGCCGACCTGGGCCACCCGATCGATCCCGGTGCGACGCGCCGCAACTTGACAGTCGATACCGGCGAGATCCCGACGCGCCCCGGAACCCGGCTGCGGGTCAATGACGTCGAGTTGGAGGTTGTCCGGGTGTCTGCGCCGTGCCGGCTCCTCGATGACTGGATCGGTCCCGGGGCGGCCAGGGCGCTCCATCAACGCGGCGGCTCCGTCTGCCGCGTGCTGACGTCAGGGCCGATCCGGGTCGGCGACGATCTGCAGGTGGTCCCGGCCGACTGAGGCTCAACCTCCGTCGGCACCGACCTCGGCGGGCAGTGGTGGGGGCAGTGACGTGGTCGGTGCGGTCGGCGATGACGGGGTTGAGGGCGCGGACTCCACGGACTCCCCGGACTCCCCGGATTGCGTGGGCGACGGCGTCGTCGAACCCGACGAACCGGCGCGGTGGAAGTCCACCATCGGTTCGTCGCGGATGACCTTCTCGTCGGCGCTGACCACGAGGTCCTCGGAGGTCACCATGTACTCGATGCCGTCGTTGGACGCGGTGAACGCGCCGTCGGAGGACCGTGTTGCGGGCGCGATCAGCCGTGCACCGTCACGGACCCGCACACCGCGGTACTCGAAGTTGCCGTCGGCGTCACGGCAGATCGCCACCCGTGAACTGGCGGTACTTCCGAAGACGACAACCGTGTCCGGCGCAGTGCACCGGGCGGTGGAGTCGAGATAGCCCTGACCGTCGTAGGCAGGGGCGGGCGACGCAGCCGGCGCGGTGAGAACCAGCAGCGGCATGGCGGCGACCGCAGCGACGGTGACGCGACGAGGGATCAGCAGTGGGAAAGACATCACCTTCCACCAGACCACGTGACAGCGTCCCGCGCGAATACCTGCCCCCGATGAACGCGCATCGTTGGCGGTTCGAGACCGGACCGTAATGTCTTCCACCGCCGTGGCGATGAACCGATTGATGACTCAACGACCTGGCCTGACGTTGCGTGGTGCGGCGGTCCGGTGCCGAGCGGTGCTTGTGGCACTGGCGCTGGCTGTTGCTCTGGTGTCCGGCGCTGTCCCGGCAGGCATCGCGCAGGCCGCGCCCCCGGTGGTCGCAAAGGACTTCTCGAAGCCGGCGATCGTCATCCTCGGCTATGGGCTCACGCCGAGCGGCACCATGCGGCTGATCCTGCACACCCGCGTTCTCGCCGGTTTGGCGGTGGCTCAGATCTTTCCGCAGGCACCGATCATCGTCACCGGCGGAAACCCCCGCAACGGCAACACCGAGGCCGGCCAGATGAGCAAGATGTTGCGGCTCTACGGCATTGCCCCCGAGCGGATCATCGTCGAAGACAGGGCCAACAGCACTGTGCAGAACGCCGCGTTCTCGGTGCCGCTGGCCAAGCAGGCGGGCACGTCGGGCATCATCTTGGTGACATCGTCGTCCCACCAGGACCGAGCGGACGGGAACTTCGCCGACGCGGGCGGCAATGTGCTGGCGACCGTCAGCTTTCCCGACAACAATCCCTCCATCAACATTGCCCAGTTCGTCCGCGACGTGATCAGTCCGTTCGTGGCGATCACGTAGCCGTGCATTAGCGTCTGGCTGTGGTAGCCGAACAACAGTCGCTCCCCCGCCGACATCGCTGGGGTCTGGGTGCTTTCGTCGTGGTGGAAGCGGCCTATCTGCTGGCGTCGATCCTCCTGGCCATGCAGTTCTCAGGCCCGGGGCCCGCCGACGTCGCAGTCGTGGTCCTGGTGGTCGGCGCGCCGAGCATTCTGGCCGCGGCTCTGGCCATCCTGATCACCCGGGTGCGGGGAAACGGACCGGGCATCGACCTGCGTCTGCAATGGTCATGGCGCAGCGCAGGATTCGGCCTGCTGTTCGGAGTCGCCGGCCTGTTCGTCACCATCCCGGCCTCGCTGCTGTGGACCGCGATCGTGGGAGAGGATGCGAACTCTGCCGCCGGCCTGGTGTTCGGCGAGGCCCGGGGAACCTGGGCCTGGGCGGTCGTGGTGTTCGTGCTCATCGCCGGCGTCGCACCGATCTGCGAGGAGATCGTGTATCGCGGCTTGCTCTGGGGCGCACTGGAACAACGCTGGGGACGCTGGATCGCGTTCGGTGTCAGCACCGTCGTCTTCTCGGTCGCCCACCTGGAGTTGACCCGCACTCCCTTGCTCCTGATCGTGGCCATCCCCATCGGTCTGGCGCGTTTGTACACCGACAGTCTCAGCGCAAGCATCGTCGCCCATCAGGTGACCAACCTGTTGCCGGGCCTGGTGCTGATGTTCACCGTCGCCGGGGCTCTTCCGGCCGTCTGATCAGCCGAATGCGCCGTCCAGATACTCTGCACGGCAAGCACTCCGGGCGAGCTTGCCACTGGTGGTACGTGGGATGGCACCCGCTGGCACCACGCGGACATCGGTGACCGACACGCCGTGGCGCCGCCTCACCTCCGACCGGATCGCTTCGTCGGCCGCGGCCCGGTCGAGCCGTCCCGTACCGGCAGCGCGTTCGGCGACGACGACGACGTCGTGCCCGGTGACCGAGAACGCGGCGACGTAGCCACGCCGGACCATCGCCGAGGCGTCGGCGGCCGTGCTCTCGATGTCGTGGGGATAGTGAGTGCGTCCGTCGATGGTCAGCACGTCAGCGGTACGGCCGGTCACATACAGCTCTCCGTGCAGGTAGAAACCGAGATCGCCCGTTCGGAGCCAGCTCCCGTGTCGCTGTGAGCCCGCGGCGTGGGTGCCGGTGGCCAGCGTGGCAGCCAACTGTGCGTGGAACGTCTGTCGGGTCTGCTCGGCCAGACCCCAGTAGCCTCGTCCCACATTCTGGCCCTGCACCCAGATTTCCCCGACCAGACCGTCGGCGAGCTCGGCGCAGCTGTCCTGATCGACGATGACGCACCACTGGCTCCGCGCCACCTGTCCGCAGGAGACGTGGGCAACCGCTCGCGGATGGTCCGCGGGCACCGGCGAGGCACGACCCTGCGCGAGCACGTCCCGATCGAGGTACACCACGCCGGCTTCTGCGTCGGGTGCGATCGTCGAGACGAACAGGGTGGCCTCGGCGAGTCCGTACGACGGTTTGAACGCGGTGCGGGGCAGATGGAATGGCGCAAACGCCTTGTTGAATGCGGTGATGGCGCCGATGCTGACGGGTTCCGAACCGATGATCATCACCACGTTGCGCAGGTCGATATCGGCGTGTTCGTCCGGCACCCCGCGCTGCGCGGTCCATTCGTAGGCGAAGTTCGGTGCCGCGGTCACGACGCGACCGACCTGCGACCCTGCGGACAGCGCCTCGATCCAGCGCAGGGGCCTTCGGATGAACGCGGTCGGGGACATCAGCGTCGAGTGACCGCCGTACACCGCGGGAAAGCCGATCATGGACAGCCCCATGTCGTGAAACAGCGGCAACCAGCTGACGCCGTGGGTGTTCCGGTCGAGGAGGTCGATCGACAGGATCATCTGCAGCAGATTGGTGCCGACGGCACGGTGGGTGATCTCCACCCCGACCGGTGGCCGCGTCGCGCCCCCTGTGTACTGGAGATGGGACACGTCGAGGACGTCGATGGGAGCCGGGACGAACCCGGCGGCGCAACCGTCGTCGATCTCGTCGATCACGAGGACTGTCGGCCGGTCCGATGCGGGCAGGCTTTTCAAGAAGGACTCGACCGCCTCGCGCACGGCCGCCGTGGTCAGCACCGCGGTGGGACGGGCATCGCGCAGTGCGGTGTCGAGGCGCTCGGCGTGCCCGGGCAGCTCGGGGGCGAACAGTGGTACCGCTATCGTCCCGGCCTTGACCGCGGCGAAGAAGCCGGCCACGTAGTCAAGGCTTTGGGGTGCCAGGACCGCCACTCGGTCGCCCCGCCGGGATACGCGCTGGATGTGCGCCCCGATCGCACGCATGCGCACGCCGAGCTCGGTCCACGTCATCTCGCGCGGCCGGACACCTGCCGGGTCCGAGAAATCCAGATACCGGTAGGCGATTGCGTCGCCGACGTTGGCGATGTTGCGATCGATCAGCGAGACCAGCGTCACGCCGGGTGGTAGTGCGATCCCGCCATCGGCGTCGAGGCAGTCCTCGATGTGCAGCAGGCCTTCGCCGAGCGCGGCGTCCGAACCGGTCTCGCGGTGCATGCTGACAGTTTAGGAACGCCGCAGCGGTGGAGGCAATCACGTTGCACAGCAGGGAATGTGGCGGTATGTGCCCGTTGGCCGATCAGCCGTCCGAGCTGCCCCCGCCGGAATCCGAATCCGAGCCCGAGCCTGACTCTGAGCCCGGTCCCGGATCCGAGTCTGAGTTCGCCCCGGGAGTCGAGGATGACTCGGCAGCGGCGGACGACTCGGTGTCGGCGTCGTCGTCGGTGCCGTCCGTGTCGTCGGTGGCGTCCGTGTCGTCGGCTGCTGTGTCCTCGTCGATCGCCTCGCCGTCGAGTCCGTCCGAGTCCTCGTCGGAGTCCAGCGACGGCTCGTCGAGATCGACTGTGGGCAAACTGCTTTCGGAGTCCAGCTCGTCGGTATCGACCTTGGCGTGTCTGCCTGTCCGGGTGCTCGCGGCAGGCTGCACGTCAAGCGACGCAGTCTGCACACCGGAGGTCCCGTCGGTCGCCTCGGCGTCGGTGGAGGCGGAAAGCTGTTGTGCGACCGAACCTGTGGTGGCGCTCTCGACGAGGCCCGGGTAGTTGCGGTCGTAGGCTTTGTCGATGATCGCTTTCAGTGGGGCGTTGAGCGAGTCGGCCAGCTCGGTCAGTCCGAGGAGGCGCAGCGGCTGCAGCAGCGGAATGTTCTCACTGCGGATCAGCACGTAGGTGGTGTTGCCGTCGACCCACGTGAGCTTCTCGGCGGTCTCGAGATCCACATCTGCGTAGCCGAAAATGTGCACGTACTGGAAACCTGCCAGCGCATTGGCCACGGCGAGGATGTTCAGTGGGTTGTCGGGGAAGTCCGCGGCGCCATCGTACTCGATGGCGATGTCCACCACGGAGTATTGGCTGTCCGGCGTAGGAGTGTCGATGCCGAGGTCGCTCCGGATCCCGCCGTACTTGCGCTGCGGGTTGGCGGCCAGCACGAATGACAGATTGTCCGGAGAGGGCGCGAACACGCTACCGGCGTTCTGCTTGATCCAGTTGGACGCGATGGTCGCACCCTGGGAGTACCCGAGGACCGTCGTCGGCGGTGGCGTCGTCGCGAGCGCCCACTGCAAGGCGATGAGGCCGGTGATCTCTGCCGGCACCTCCGGCGCTCCGTCGAGGTAACGGACCTCTGAGCAGGAATTACCCGACTGTTCGGAGCAGTAGGCGCCGTTGAAAATGTTCTCCATGTCCCCGTCGATGGCGCCACCGAACGTGTAGCCGTTAAGCGTGAGGACATTTGCTGTCAAGGTGTACGTCGGCGGGGCACCGACACTCATTGCAGCAACCGTTGCGGCGCCGGCCGCAGCGAGGATTCCGCGCACTTGGGTCCTTTACTGGGACGGTCCATGGGAACTGGATGTTGACTTGTGTAGCGAAAGGGAGATTAATCCACACCTGTCAATCCCACAATATTTCAGTAAAACTCGTAGCTGGGGCCTACGTCCGCGCACCGCCGCCGCGCAACGGCCGGCGGCTTGGTCATGGCGCAGCTCGCACGGAGAACCTGTGGTGACCTCGGTCACTCTTCCTGCCGTGGCGAACCCGATACCCGAAAACGCAGATGCCGCCGACGGGCCCCGAAAGCGTTTGCTATCGAGGGCCGGTCGGCGGCTCCGTTGCGCGGCGTGCGCGAGTGAAAGACTTTGCGGCCAAAGTGCTTTCGATAGGAAAGACGTCGGCGTCAGTACCGGATCTCAGGCGATGATGCGGACCAGGTAGGGGGTCATCCCGTTGGTGCGGACAGGCGACACCGCCACGCCGGAATCGGTGGTCTCCACCATCTGGCCGTTGCCGATGAACAGCGCCACACTCTGGGTGCCCTCGTCGCCGTAGAAAATGAGATCGCCGGGCAGCGCCAGCGACGGCACGACCTTCTGGCCCACCTTGTACATCTCGCCCGAGCTCCGCGGCAGCTTCACCCCGACGCCGGCATAGGCGTAGACCATCAGGCCGGATGCGTCGAAGCCGACCACCTCGATCCGCGGCGCCGGGGCGGGCGCCGGGATGCCGAGGTCGGGCGTGACGCCAGGCAGGTTCAGGCCGGGCGCAAGGTCCAGCGACTGAGCGTCGACCTCGGCCTGATCCGGCGACGGCTCCGGTTCCGGGAGCGCGACGGTCCCCTTGCTCGGGCCGGACGCGCCGCCGCCGCCGTAGGCGAAGGGCACCCCTCGCTGGGACAGGGCACGGGCGATCACGGCTTCGACCGCCTTCTGGTTTGTCGCCGAGCGTCCAGGCTGGGCCGTCGCCAGACCTGGCGTCGCCAACAAGAGGGCGAGACCGATCACCAAGACGAAGACGCGTCGCATTGCACTTCCTGCTTTCCAGCCGCCAGCGCCTTCACAGACGCTGAACTCATTGATTAACAACAGTCACTATGACCACTTCTACACCACCCGAAGTGGCGTTTTGATGTCGTCGCAGGACGCTGAATCAAGGAGATGCGGGACCGGAACCGAACGGTGACCTACCCCGGCGCGTCGCCCTCTATGGTGTGTCGCGCGTCACGAGCTCAGTGCGGCCAACGCAGCGTCGTAATCGGGCTCCTGACCGATCTCGGGCACCAGCTCGGTGTAGGTGACATTGCCGTCCGCTCCGACCACGACCACCGCCCGTCCGAGCAGGCCGGCCATCGGACCATCGACGATGGAGATGCCGTAGTCGTCACCGAAGCTGTCCCGGAACGCCGACGCGCTGGTGACATTCTCGATTCCCTCGGCGCCGCAGAATCGCTTCAGCGCGAACGGCAGGTCCTTGGACACGTTGAGCACCGTCACGCCGCCCGACGCCGCAGACTCGTTGAACTTGCGGATGCTGGCGGAACACACAGGTGTGTCCACCGACGGAAAGATGTTGAGCAGCAGCGGCTTACCGCGGAATTGGTCGTCACCGACGACGCCGAGGTCCGTGCCCACGAGGGTGAAGCCGGGTGCCGCCGATCCGACAGCGGGCAGCTCACCAACGGTGTTGATCGGATTTCCACGCAAAGTTATCTGTGCCATGGACACAGTCTGCCAAGCGCGCAGGTGACCGTCGCGCCGGGGCTATGTCCCGTACAGGCGCGCGACGTCCGGCGAGTCCAGCCACCGCGAATACGTCGGGCTCTTCGGCCAGCCGTCCGGCGAGTCCTGCCACTCCTCCTGGCGGCCCCACGGCAGGACGTCGATCAGCGGGAACGTGTGGCTGAGCTGCTCGGTCCCCCGGCCGTTGGTGTGCCAGGTCCGGTACACGGTGTCGCCGTCACGCAAGAAGACGTTGACACCGAACCCGGTGTTGGGCGCGGCGTCGACGTCGGCGGCGAAGGGGCTCTCCGATGAGGAGTACCAGTCCATCGTGTTACCCACCTTGGTCCGATAGGCCAGGGCTTCGTCGATCGGCCCCGACGTGACGATCACGAACCGGGCATCGTAATTGGCCAGGAAGTCCAGCCGGGTGAACTGAGAGGTGTAACCGGTACACCCGCCGCACTGCCATTCGGCACCGTCGCGCCACATGTGGTTGTAGACGATCAGCTGAGCGTGGCCGTCGAAGATGTCCACCAGGCGGACCGGGCCGTCGGCGCCGATCAACGTGTAGTCGGGCATTTCGACCATCGGCAGGCGCCGTCGCTGCGCCGCGATGGCATCGAGTTCGCGGGTCGCGGCCTTCTCGCGGGCGCGGAGCTCGGCAAGTGCCGTGCGCCAGGTGTCGGCGTCGACCACGGGCGGCATGGCGGTCGTGTCAGTCATTACAGTCAGCCTCCGGCAGTTGATCTCGGTCTCGGGTCATGGTGTTGACCCACCGACCGCCGAATACTCATCGCGAGGAGGAATCCGGTATGAGCGTGGCCCCGCGCATCGGCCCGAACGTCTCAGGGTCGTGGTCGACATCGTTGTGGACGGACATCGCGCCGACGTTCGACGCGATCATCGCCCACCCGTTCGTCACCGGGCTCACCGACGGCAGTCTGGATGCCGATGCGTTCGCCGGCTACGTGGCCCAGGACGTCCATTACCTGCGCACCTACGCCCGGGCGCTGGCCCTCGTCGCGGCCAAGGCGCCGACGCTGGCCGACACGGCCATGTTCGCCAGGCACGCGGCCGAGGTCTTCGACGTCGAACTCGCACTGCACGGCGAGCTGCTGCCTGCGCTGGGGCTGTCCGTCGCGTCCGTCGACGCCGCGCCGGTGTCGCCCACCACGCAGGCCTACAACAGCTATCTGCTCGCCACCGCGTACGGAGGCAGCTTCGCCGACGGGTTGGCGGCGGTACTGCCCTGCTACTGGATCTACGCCGAGGTCGGCGCCGAGCTGCTCTCGCGGGGCTCGACGGATCCGCGCTACCAGCGCTGGATCGACAGTTACGGCGGCGACGACTTCGCGGCGACCGTCACGGAGGTGCTGGCACTGGCCGACCGCACCGGGCCGACGCTCACGCCGGGCGACGAGGCCGCAGCGCGAGCACATTTCGTGACGACCGCCCGCTACGAGTGGATGTTCTTCGACGCGGCCCTCCGGCGGGAGGAGTGGCCGGTGTGAGTGGGGCTGGTCGTTCCCGGCGCATCGGCCCCGCACTGACTATGCTGGCGGCTTTCCACCGAGGAGGAGGGTCATGCCTGCCGATGCCGCCGCGCCGCCACCCCCCAGGTCCGCGGGCGGGCACATCAGGCTCACGTCGCACAGCGCAGGAGACGGCGCTCCCCCGCTCCGCTGGGGCGCACCCACCGCTGCCGAGCGAGGCCCGGTCGTCGGCACCACCACCACCAGGGCCCATCGCAACGTCGTCGGCACCCACAGCGGCGCCTACGGTGTCTACCGCGCGCTGGCCGTCGCCGCAGGAAAGCTCTCTCGCGAACACCGTGCCGACCTCACCGACACCTCGCCGACGGATGTCATCGGTCCCCACCCGCAGTGGGCGGATCCCGCGGCGATCGTCAGCCTCGACCCGTGGGGGGCGTTGGTCGCCGATGCCTTCGGGGCGCACATCGCCGCGGGGATCGACGTCCGTCCGACCATCGCGGTGACCAAGGCGCAGGTGATCCTGCCCGAGGTGCACGAGGCGATTTTCAAGGGCCGGTTGGTGCCGGACGGACGTGTCCTGCTGGCCACCGGCGCCGCGCAGGTGACCAAGGCCGCTATCGAGCCCGTCTGGTACCTACCGGGTGTCGCCGAGCGCTTCGGGTGCAGCGAAAACGACTTACGCCGAGTGCTTTTCGAGGAGACGGGAGGGATGTACCCCGAGCTGGTCACCCGCTCGGACCTCGAGGTGTTCCTCCCGCCGATCGGCGGCCAGACGCTCTACATCTTCGGCGACCCGCGGCACCTGTCCGACTCCGCCGTCGAGCTGACCGCCCGCGTGCACGACGAGTGCAACGGCTCGGACGTGTTCGGGTCCGACATCTGCACCTGCCGGCCGTACCTGACCCACGCCATCGAGGAATGCATCCAGGGCGCCCAGCGCGGCGGCGTCGGCCTGGTCGCCTACTCCCGCAAAGAGGGCCGCGCACTGGGCGAGGTGACGAAGTTCCTCGTCTACAACGCGCGCAAACGCCAGGTCGGCGGCGACACCGCCGATCGGTACTTCGCCCGCACCGAGTGCGTGGCGGGTGTGCAGGACATGCGGTTCCAGGAGCTCATGCCCGACGTGCTGCATTGGCTGGGTGTCACCAAGATTCACCGGCTGGTGTCGATGAGCAACCTGAAGTACGACGCGATCACGGGGTCGGGTATCGAGGTCGGCGAGCGGGTGTCGATTCCCGACGAGCTGATCCCCGCCGACGCGCAGGTCGAGATGGACGCCAAGACCGCGGCCGGGTACTACACCCCCGGTGTGGTGCCGGACGTCGAGGAGCTGAAGAAAGCCAAAGGCCGGGGGTTGCAGTAGCAATGACGAACGCTTGCGCGAAGCGCAGATTGCCATGACGGTCGGCGCGGGCATCGCCGGCACCGAGCTCGACGCCTCCCGCCCCGAGGACGCCGCGAGGCTGCTGCGCAGCACCGCTGCGGTGCGGGCACGGTCGGTGCAGCTGCTCGAGCGGGCGCGGGCCGGTGAGTCCCGGTGGTTCACCGTCGACGACGGCGGGGTGGCCGCCGCCGCTGACCAGGTCGCGGCCGTCACGCGAGATCGCTATCCCGACCTGGTGATTCCGTACCACAGCAGGTGGCGCCATTTCGAGGCCGGCGGGGTCGACCGCAAAGCCGAGCTCGAGCGGCTTCTCGGCGACGCCGACGAGCGGGAGCGGGCGCAGGCGATGATCGACCTGACCGTGGTGAGCGTGCTGCTGGACGCCGGTGCGGGCGCGGAGTGGGAATACGTGGAGACGCGCGCGGACTCGCGCGCCACGTTCAGCCGCTCGGAGGGGTTGGGTGTCGCCAGCTTTCACGGGTTCGTCGACGGCGCGTTCTCCAGCGACGCGGACCATCCGCTGCGGGTGGACGCCGAGGGGCTACGCACACTGACCGAGCAGCGCCTGGCCGCCGTGTTGCAGGTGAGGCCGGACAACCCGCTGGTCGGCCTGTCCGGCCGCGTCACGCTGATGCGCCACCTCGGGGACACGCTGGCGGCCGCGCCCGATGTCTTCGGCGCACACGGCAGGCCCGGCGGTGTGTTCGACGGCCTCGCCGGGGACGGCACCGTGCACGCCCACGACATCCTGGTGCGCCTGCTCACCTCGTTCTCCCCGATCTGGCCTTCCCGCAACATGATCGACGACATCTCGCTGGGCGACTGCTGGCGTCACGAGGCCGTCCCGGGACCCGGGCTGACAGCGGGCTGGCTGCCGTTGCACAAGCTGTCCCAGTGGCTGACCTATTCACTGATCGAGCCGTTCGTGTGGGCCGGGGTGGAGGTGAGCGGCATCGACGAACTCACGGGTCTGCCTGAATACCGCAACGGGGGTCTGCTTCTCGACAGCGGGGCGCTGCGGCTGCGTGACCCGGGCGTCGGCAGTCAGACCTGGACGCCGGACAGCGAGCCGGTGGTCGAGTGGCGGGCGTTGACGGTGGCACTGCTCGACGAGCTGGCTCCGCTGGTCCGCGACCTGCTGGGCGCGGATGCGCAGCGCATGCCGCTCGCGTGTGTCCTCGAAGGCGGCACCTGGGCAGCCGGGCGCGCGTCGGCGCGGCAGCTGCGCGACGGTCTGCCGCCGCTGTCCGTGGCCAGCGACGGTACGGTCTTCTGATGGCCGACAGTCCGCAGCCGGGCGGGATCCATGTGGTCGACCACCCCCTGGTGCAGCACAAGATCACGCTGATGCGACGAAAAGATGCGTCCACCAACAGCTTCCGCCGACTGGTGCGCGAGGTATCGGCGATGATGGCCTACGAGGTGCTGCGTGATATCGCGCTCGACGAGATCGAGGTCGAAACCCCGATGGAATCCACGACCGGCAACGTCATCGACGGTAAGAAATTGGTGTTCGTGTCGGTCCTGCGGGCGGGCACAGGCATCCTCGACGGGATGCTGGAGGTGGTGCCGTCCGCGCGGGTCGGTCACATCGGCCTCTACCGGGATCCGAAAACACTTGTGGCCGTGGAGTATTACTTCAAGATGCCGGGCGACCTGCGGGAGCGCGACGTGGTGGTGGTGGACCCGCTTCTTGCCACCGGCAACTCGGCGGTCGCCGCGGTCGACAGGCTCAAGGAGTGCCAGCCCAAGTCGATCAAGTTCGTCTGCCTGCTGACCTGCCCCGAAGGGATCGCAGCGATGGCGGAGGCGCATCCCGAGGTGCCGATCTACACCGCCGCGGTGGACCGCGAGCTCGACGAGCGCGGCTACATCCTGCCGGGCCTCGGCGACGTCGGCGACCGGTTCTTCGGCACCAAATAGCCCCGGCTATTCCCTCCCCCCCACCCGGCCCGCGCCGTAGGCTTGGCCGATGGCCATCATCGAAGCTGACCTCCAGCCCCAGACTCCGTTCGAGCGGGATGTCGCCGACACGCAGCGTTACTTCGACAGCCCGAGGTTCGACGGGATCATCCGCCTCTACACCGCGCGGCAGGTCGCCGAGCAGCGTGGCACCATCCCCGTCGACTATCCCGTCGCGCGGGAGGCGGCGACGGCGTTCTTCCCGCATCTGCGCGAGCTGTACGCCAACGGCAGGAGCATCACGACGTTCGGCCCCTACTCCCCCGGCCAGGCCGTCGTGATGAAACGTATGGGGATCGAGGGGATCTATCTCGGCGGCTGGGCCACGTCGGCCAAGGGATCCATCAGCGAGGACCCAGGACCCGACCTCGCCAGCTATCCGCTGAGCCAGGTACCCGAGGAAGCGGCCAGCATCGTGCGCGCACTGCTGACCGCCGACCGCAACCAGCAGTACCTGCGATTGCAGATGAACGAGGCACAGCTCAAGACGACGCCGGCGTACGACTACCGGCCGTTCATCATCGCCGATGCCGACACGGGTCACGGTGGTGATCCTCACGTGCGCAACCTGATCCGGCGTTTCGTCGAAAGCGGCGTGCCCGGGTACCACATCGAGGACCAGCGCCCCGGGACCAAGAAGTGCGGCCATCAGGGCGGCAAGGTACTCGTGCCGTCCGACGAACAGATCAAGCGTCTCAACACCGCCCGCTTCCAGCTCGACATCATGCGGGTGCCCGGGATCATCGTTGCCCGGACCGACGCCGAGGCGGCGAACCTGATCGACAGCCGCGCCGACGAGCGGGATCAGCCGTTCCTGCTCGGCGCCACCAACCTGAAGATCCCGTCGTACAAGTCGTGCTTCCTGGCGATGGTGCGGCGGTTCTACGACAAGGGCGTCACCGAGCTCAACGGCCACCTGCTGTATGCGCTGCCCGACGGCGAATACGCGACCGCCGAGGCCTGGCTGGAGCGCAACGGCGTGCTGGCCCTGATCGACCAGACGGCCGCGGCCTGGCAGGACGGAACGGAATCGTCCGTCGACGCCGCGTTCGACAAGGTGGAGAATCAGTTCGTCGATGCGTGGCAGGACGACGCCGGCCTGAACACCTACGGCGAGGCCGTCGCCGAACTGCTGGAATTCCGGGAGCGCGAAGGCGAACCCTCGGGCATGAGCGTCGCCGACTGGCGGACATTCGCCGAGCGGGCGCCGCTGTACACGGCGCGCGAGAAGGCCAAGGAGCTCGGCGCCGACGTGGCGTGGGACTGCGAACGGGTCAAGACGCCGGAGGGTTACTACCAGGTGCGCGGCGGCATTCCGTACGCGATCGCGAAGTCGTTGGCGGCCGCGCCGTTCGCGGATATTCTCTGGATGGAGACCAAGACCGCCGACCTGGCCGATGCCAAGCAGTTCGCCGATGCGATCCACGCGGTGTATCCCGACAAGATGCTCGCCTACAACCTGTCTCCGTCGTTCAACTGGGACACCACCGGGATGACCGACGAGGAGATGCGGGCCTTCCCCGAGGAAATCGGCAAGATGGGGTTCGTCTTCAACTTCATCACCTACGGCGGCCACCAGGTCGACGGTGTCGCGTCCGAGGAGTTCGCCACCTCGCTACGACAGGAGGGCATGCTCGCGCTGGCGCGTCTGCAACGCAAGATGCGACTCGTCGAATCCCCCTATCGCACACCGCAAACCCTGGTCGGCGGGCCGCGCAGCGACGCAGCGCTGGCGGCGTCGTCGGGCCGGACGGCAACCACGAAGTCGATGGGCAAAGGTTCGACGCAGCACCAGCACCTCGTGCAGACCGAAGTGCCGAAGAAACTGCTGGAGGAATGGCTGGCGCTGTGGAGCGAACACAACAAGCTGCCGGAGCGACTGCACGTCCAGCTGCGGCCCCGGCGGGCCGGTTCGGACGTGCTGGATCTGCAGATCCTGGGTGACGGGGAGGAGCCGCTGGCCAACGTCGTCGTCGACCCGATCAAGGACCGGCACGGTCGCAGCATCCTGACCGTGCGCGATCAGAACACCTTCGCCGAGCAACTGCGTCAGAAGCGGCTGATGGACGTGATCCACCTGTGGCTCATCCACCGCTTCAAGGCGGAGATCGTCTACTACGTGACGCCGACCGAGGACAACATCTATCAGACCGAGAAGATGAAGTCGCACGGGATCTTCAGCGACGTCTACCAGGAGGTCGGCGAGATCATCGTCGCCGATGTGAACCAGGCGCGGATCGACGAGCTCCTCGCCCCCGACCGTGCTGCTCTGACCCGCCTGATCAGCAAGCAGGACTGAGTTTTCCGGTCACTGTCAGATCAGCGCGGCGGCCCGGTGCAGGAGGTCGCGCCACCGGCCGACCACGTCCGGGTCGGTGACGGCGAACCGGGCCAGCCGCGCCGGGTCGGGTGCGGCGGGCATGGGCGCGGCGGGAAGGTGACCGTCGCTGGGGACCAGGGACCGGGGCGACGAAACGACGTCACTGTCGCGTAGCCACTCGGGTACCTGGCCACAGGCGAACGGCAGGTCCGGCAGTGCCGCGGCGAGTGCGACATCGGCGGCCAGCCCGATGCTGGTGGTTCCGGTGAAATTCACCACCGCCGGTAGTCCGAGCTTTTCGGCGCGACGTAGTGCACGCCGCACTCCCCCGAGCGCACCGCAGCGCAGCACGGCGACGTCGGCGCACTGCGGGTCGACCGCGAGCAGGGCCGCGTCGACGGCGACGGGCACGTCCA
The DNA here is from genome assembly GCF_900637195.1 of Mycolicibacterium aurum. NCBI lineage: Bacteria > Bacillati > Actinomycetota > Actinomycetes > Mycobacteriales > Mycobacteriaceae > Mycobacterium > Mycolicibacterium aurum. The sequence goes on from NZ_LR134356.1 coordinate 2,956,419, forward strand.
CGAGCCGGCGCACCGACCTGGCGTCGTCGCAGCTGCGGCAGATCACCTCCACCAGCTCGACGTCGTCGGCCACGCGCATGATCGCGTCGACAGCTGCAGCGACATCATCCACCTCGACGACGGGACGAAGTCCGTCGGAGACCGGCACCCGTCCGCGCACCGCGTCGGGCCATCCGACCGTGCTCGGTTCCATCGCCGCGGTGAGCCAGCGCGCGGCCAGCGCGTCGTCGGCACCGGCGGGCGGGCTGAACTCGCCCCAGCCCTGCGGTCCGTCCAGCAGCACGCCTTCGCGCAGGCCCGCTGCAGTCGGCACGGCGAATACCGGTGCGTCGTCGAAATCGATGAGTGTTCTCACTGTCCGACAAACCTATCTCGGCTATCCGGCTTGGACGTGATTGAGTGAGCGCCATGCCGATCGACGAGCTCCGCCACCTCGCCGAATCCCTCCGGGGCCTCGGTGCGTCCGCGGCGGCCGCCGACTGGGACGACGACGCAGCCCTGTTCCGGGCCGAAGAGCAGGCCCGCACGGAGCTCGCGACGATGTCCATCGGCGCCGATATCGCCGCCGCCGCGGCGGACCCGCACTGGCGTGGCCGGGCACACGACCGCGCCGCCCGGACGGTGGAGCGCGGCACCCCCACGTCACCGGATCAGGCACGCGCGAATGCCGTTGTCGCGGTGAGCCTTGCCCGTGCAGCGGTGGCCGAGGCCGTCATCGCCGTCGCCGAATCCCGGCGCGCGACATCGGAAGCGGCCGGGGAGCCGGCCCGCAGCCGGGCCGTCGCGGGTTGGGGACGCCACGTCGGTTCTCTGGGCGGTCCCGTCGCCGGCGAAATGCGCCACCTGCTGGCCGACCGGCCCCGCGCGATCCTCGCCCGCGTCGTCATCACGCTCGCGATCGCGATGTCGCTGGTCACCTTCTATCACCTGACCGGGTTGACCAGGTACGACGACGCCGGGCGGCTCACGCTGTACCTGTTCTCGGCTGTGGTGGGCAGCGTCATCTGCACCAACGCGTTGTGCTTCGAGGCCGAGCGGGTGCGCGCCATGCTGCAGAGCGGCACGCCGCTGTGGCGGATCCTGGTGTCGAAGAATCTCGCGATGGCGGCTCTGGTGACCCTGGCGGGCCTGCCCGTGGTCGCGTTTCTCACGATCACCGCGGACGTCAATCCGGTGCCGATGATCGATCAGCTGGTGACGATGGTGTTCATCTGGCTGGGAGTCGGCAACGTGCTCTCCGTCGTCTTTCCGCTCCGCCACGAGCCCGTGTCCGCTCGACTGCGGGACGGCACCTGGCGTCCCTTTCTGCTGTCGTTCGCCCTGTCCTACGGCGTCGGCCTGACGGTGAACCTGATGATCTACTGGCGGTTGTGGGCCAAGTACAAGGCGTCCACGGAGTTGGCCGGCGGCGCCTGGGCGGCCTTCACAATGGTGCTCGCCAGCGCAATGCTCAGCTGGGTTCTGCTCACGGTGTTCGCGGTGGCATGCAGTCGTGACCCGCGGATACGCCGGGTGCTCTCACGCGAGATGGTGGTCTACCGCGCATCCGGGTGATCGAGGCGGTCGATAGTCTTACGCGGTGGCCGACGCCCCTTTTCTGCTGTTGTCGATCCGCGGCGAGGACGAAGCCGCCGACGACGAGTACGGGGCGATGATGCGGTTCGCCGGCCTCGACGAGCCAGGCATGCACCGAATCCGGCTGACCCATCGGGAACTCGGCGACATCGATCTGTCGCACTGGTCGGGGATCATCCTGGGCGGTGGGCCCTACAACGTCAGCGACGAACGTGTCGCCAAGTCGCCGACCCAGGTCCGCGTCGAGACGGAACTGGCCGGCCTGCTGGCCGAGGTGGTGGAACGAGACTTTCCGTTCCTGGGCTGCTGTTATGGCGTCGGGACTCTGGGTGCGACGGTCGGGGCGGTGGTCGACCGATCACACCCCGAGCCGGTCGGCGGTTTAACCGTTGCGCTGACCGCAGAGGGTCGCCAGGATCCGCTGTTCGCCGGACTCCCCGACACGTTCGACGCCTACGGCGGGCACAAGGAGGCAGCTTCGGTTCTGCCGCCGCACGTCACGCGCCTCGCGACGTCCGCGGACTGTCCGGTGCAGGCGTTCCGGGTGGGAACCAATGTGTACGCGACCCAGTTCCATCCCGAGCTCGATCTGACCGGGATCTGCACGCGGATCGACGTCTACAAGACCTACGGATACTTTGCCCCGGAGACCGCGGAATCTCTGAAAGAGGCTGCGAGGCAACGATCGGTGACCCACCCGATGGCGATCCTTCGCACCTTCGTGCAGCGCTACACCCGATCGGCGTAGCGGCACGGTCAGCTGGCGCGCGCTGAGGTCCCTGGGCTCACGACCTCGGCCGGCAGCGGAGCCAGCCGGGCGCCGACCGCCTCGATGACCGACGGGCTCACGCCGAGATCGCTGAGGGTGTCGATCAGGTGCTCGACCACCCGGTCGAAGTGCTCAGGCCGAATGTTCGAGTACGCGTAGCCTTCTCGCGTCACAGCTCCGAGGTAGGGATCCGGCTCGCCGATGGCTGCCGCGATGAAGGAACGCTGGTGGCTTTTCAAGGCCTTCATGTCGATGCCGTCGACGTACTGACTCAGTGCGGGGTCGGCGATCACTCTGCGGTAGAGATCGTCGACAGCCGCCGTGACAGCCGGGCGTCCGCCGATCTGGTCGAACATACTCATTTCGAGAGGGTGGCCCTCCCCAGTAACGCCCGGCTGCGCGCTGTTTTCCGAACGGGTTAACTTGTCCTCACCGCCGTGCGCAACAGCCGGTGAGGTTGCGCGTCAGGAGTCCGCGATCTCGAACTGTGCCCGCGCGATCTGGTCGACGAACGGCGCGAGCCGGGCCCGCAGCGCGTTGTGCGCGGCGTCGTCGTCGTAGGCGCGGTAGGCGGCGACGTCCTCGAAGTCCGCGACGATGACGAAGTCCCAGTTTCCGTCGCGCAGGCCCGCGTCGGTCCCGATCGTGTAGCGCACCGTCCCCGGAGTCTGCAGGTTGCGCAGCCCGTCCTGGATTGCTGTCACCTCGTCGGCGTCGTAGCCGTTCACGAGCTTGGCCAGAACCACGTTTCGGATCACGCAGGCACCCTAACAGGGTCCTGTAATCGCCCCGATTAATTCTTGACTCAGTCCAGACAAGGAGGTAGAACTGCGGTGTGACCTCGGACTACGCGAACATACTTCGCGGCGCGGACCTCCGCGTGACCCGTCCGAGGATAGCCGTCCTGGACGTCGTCGCAGGGCATCCACACGCCGACACCGACACGATTTTCAGCGCGGTGCGCCGCGCGCTCCCCGATGTGTCGCGGCAGGCCGTCTACGACGTGCTGGCGGCGCTGACATCGGTAGGTCTGGTTCGAAAGATCCAGCCGTCGGGATCGGTCGCCCGCTACGAATCGCGGGTCGGCGACAACCATCACCACGTCGTCTGCCGATCCTGTGGCGCCATCGCCGACGTCGACTGCGCCGTCGGTGAAGCGCCGTGCCTCGTTCCGGCCGATCCCGTCGGCAGCCTCGACGGCTTCGTGGTAGACGAGGCGGAGGTCGTCTACTGGGGCATCTGCCCCGAGTGTTCGGCTCCCGAGGGCTCCGCCGAGGAGATTTCCCGATCACAACCGTGATCACAGTCCCAATTCACCACACGGAAGGAAGTCGCTGTGCCCGACGATCGCCCCATTGAAGACAGCCCGCCGATTGGAGAGGCCCAGACCGACCAGACCGAAGGTGGTTGCCCCGCAGGGTTCGGTCGCGTCAAGGCACCCGTCGAAGGCGGCGGCAACCGCGACTGGTGGCCCAACCAGCTCAACCTGAAGATCCTGCAGAAGAACCCCGACGTCATCAACCCGCTCGACCCGGGCTTCGACTACGTCGCCGCAGTACAGACCGTCGACGTCGACGCGCTGGCCCGCGACGTCGACGAGATCATGACCACGTCGCAGGAGTGGTGGCCCGCCGACTTCGGCCACTACGGACCGTTCTTCATCCGCATGGCCTGGCACGCCGCAGGCACCTACCGCGTCCAGGACGGCCGCGGTGGCGCCGGCGCCGGAATGCAGCGCTTCGCCCCGCTGAACAGCTGGCCCGACAACGCGAGCCTGGACAAGGCCCGCCGTCTGCTGTGGCCGGTCAAGCAGAAGTACGGCCAGAACCTCTCCTGGGCCGACCTGATCGTCTACGCAGGCAACCGCGCCCTCGAGCACATGGGCTTCTCGACCGCAGGCTTCGCGTTCGGCCGCGAGGACCGCTGGGAACCCGAGGAGGACGTGTACTGGGGCCCCGAGCTGGAATGGCTGGACGACAAGCGCTACACCGGTAAGCGCGATCTGGAGAACCCGCTCGCCGCGGTCCAGATGGGTCTGATCTACGTCAATCCCGAAGGCCCCAACGGTAATCCGGATCCGCTGGCCTCGGCCATCGACATTCGCGACACGTTCGGCCGGATGGCGATGAACGACGTCGAGACGGCCGCGCTGATCGTCGGAGGCCACACGTTCGGCAAGACGCATGGCAACGGCGACGCCGAGCTGGTCGGCCCGGAACCCGAGGCCGCTCCGCTGGAGCTGCAGGGACTCGGCTGGGCGAACCCGCAGGGCACCGGTGTCGGCAAGGATGCGATCACCAGCGGCCTCGAGGTCATCTGGACCCACACTCCGACCAAGTGGGACAACAGCTTCCTGGAGATCCTGTACGGCAACGAGTGGGAGCTGTTCAAGAGCCCGGCGGGCGCCAACCAGTGGCGGCCGAAAGACGGCGGCTGGGCGAACTCGGTGCCGGAGGCGTTCGGCGGCGGCAAGACCCATCCGTCGATGCTGACCTCGGACCTCGCGATGCGGTTCGACCCGATCTACGAGAAGATCACCCGCCGCTGGCTCGACCATCCGCAGGAGCTCGCCCAGGAGTTCGCCAAGGCCTGGTTCAAGCTGCTGCACCGTGACATGGGCCCGGTCGTGCGCTACGTCGGGCCGCTGGTCCCGAAGGAGACCTGGCTGTGGCAGGACCCGGTACCCGCCGGTCCCACCCTCACCGACGCCGACGTCGCCACGCTGAAGAACGCCATCGCCGAGTCGGGACTCTCTGTCTCGCAGCTTGTGTCGACGGCATGGAAGGCTGCGTCGTCGTTCCGCGTCAGCGACAAGCGCGGCGGAGCCAACGGCGGCCGGATCCGCCTGCAGCCGCAGCTCGGCTGGGAGGCCAACGAGCCCGACGAGCTGGCCCAGGTGATCCGCAAGCTCGAGGAGATCCAGCAGTCGTCCGGAATCACGGTCTCCTTCGCGGACCTGGTCGTCCTCGGCGGCGTCGTCGGTGTCGAGAAGGCGGCCAAGGACGCCGGCTTCGACGTCACGGTCCCGTTCACGCCGGGCCGCGGCGACGCCACCCAGGACCAGACCGACGTCGAGTCGTTCTCCTACCTGGAGCCGAAGGCCGACGGATTCCGCAACTACCTCGGCAAGGGCAACGTCCTTCCCGCGGAGTTCTCGCTCGTCGACCGCGCGAACCTGCTGGGCCTGTCCGGACCGGAGCTGACTGTTCTGGTCGGCGGTCTGCGGGTGCTCGGCACCAACTTCGGTGGATCGACGCACGGTGTCTTCACGGACAGGCCGGGTCAGCTGACCAACGACTTCTTCGTGAACCTGCTCGACATGAGCACGAAGTGGGAGCCGTCGTCGGCCGATGACGGCACCTACGTCGGCACCGACCGCGACAGCGGCGCCCAGACGTGGACCGGCACCCGCGTCGACCTCGTCTTCGGCTCCAACTCGCAGCTGCGGGCGTGGGCCGAGGTGTACGCGGAGAGCGGCGCGGAGGAGAAGTTCGTCAGGGACTTCGTCGCGGCGTTCGCCAAGGTGCTCGACGCCGATCGCTACGACGTCGGCAAGGGACTCGACACGTAACAGCCCGAGCGACTGGAAAAGGGGCGCCCGTACACCGGGCGCCCCTTTTTCGCGCTCAGAACGGGTGCAGTCTCGAACTGATCAGCGGGGCGATCTTGGCGGCCATGTAGGCGTGCCCCTCATCGGTCGGATGCACCCCGTCCGCACCGATCAACTCGGGTCGGCCGACGAACCACCGCGCAGCGATCGGGTCAACGAACGTCGCCTTGGCAAGGTCGGCCTGATATCCGAGCACGTCGCGTATCCGCAGTATCTCCGGCGGCGGGTCTGCCGTCGGCCACGCCGGGCCGATCACGAGCAACTCGGCAGACCGCGCAATCCGGCGGGCCAGCTTCAAGGTCCCGTACATCGCCACCGACAGCCGTGTGGGGTCCACCTGCATGTCGTTGCGGGATCCGAAGAACACCACCAGGACGTCGTCGGGCTTGACGGCCCTGACCGTCAGGTCCTCGAACACGCTCCCGCGATTGCCCCGCGTGCAGTAGCCGGCACCACCCTCGGCGGCGATCGTCGGCGTCACCCCGATGCCGTGGTCGGCGAGGGCGTTCCAGACCTGGGGCGCCCATCCCTTGGGGCCGTTGCCGCCCTGATCACTACCGGTGGTGTAGGAGTCGCTGACCACGGCGACCCGGTTCACCGCGAAATCGGTGTGCCGCACCTCGCGCTGCTGGACACCGGGTACGGGCACGAGCACCGAGCTGAAAACCGCCACCAGGGAAAGCACCACTGTCAGAACGCGACTCACTGCATCAGCCTAGAAGCGGTGGTGTCCTCACGCCTCTCGACTCGCCGCGCTGCGATCGTCAACCCGCCCGCGCGGCGACCGATTGCAACCGGGAAGCAGGCGCGTCGACCGCCTGCGCCGAACGCGGACCCTTCGGCTCGATCATGCGCCGCATCCAGCGCCTGGCCGGTTCCTCCACGCCGTGATACAGCGCCGCAGCCAGCACTGTGGCCAGCACGACCAGGCCGAGAACCACGAACTTGGCCCACCAGCTCGGCGTCAGCAGAATCCCGAACTGCAATATCGCCCAGTTCCAGGCCATGTGGACGATCTCGTGCACCATGTACAGGCCGAACGAGATATGGCCGAGATACACCATGACCTGGGTGGACAGCAACGCCGGAAGCGTGCCCGCCCCCACCGACAGCGTGATCACGAACGGAACGAAGAGGACGTCGACGAGGCCGCCGGAGTCGAGCATGTCCCCCGGCGGGTAGGCATCGAGCAGATACAGCCCGCCGATGATGACGACGCCCAGAAGCAGCGACGTCAACCCGGCGGCAGTTCTGGCCCGCTGGGACAGTACGAGCTTGCGTACCGCCGCGCAGGCCAGCGCACCGGCCAGGAACTGCATGACGATGCGCGGCAGCCAACTCCACGGCGTGTAGAAGACGCCGTGGGTCAGTAGGAGCAGCGTCGGGCAGAGAGCAGCGGCAACGGCCAGCCAGATCAGTCCGCGCGCCCTGGTTGCTGCGGCGATCCGGAAGATGATCAGGATCAACCCGCCGAACAGCAGATAGGCCAGCCATTCCGCGCTGATCGACCATGCCGGACCGTTCCAGCTCGAGCCGTCGAAGTAGGGCTGGAACCACAACTGCACCAGCAGAACCTGCTTGAGCCAATTAAGGGCATTCATCGACTCGATGACCGGCGGCGGCAGCGGGAATCGGCCCACGTACAGCGTGAAGATGACGAATGCGGCAGCCAGGTGCATGGTCACCAGGTAGACCGGCCACACGCGCGCCAGGCGCAGCCACAGGAAACGCAGGGTGTCGCGCGCCGACCAGGACTCCCCCATCCGATCGAGGTAATTCCAGGTCAGCACGAAACCACTGAGAATGAAGAACAGGTCGACGCCCTGGGCGCCGGCATTGAGCACCGGCGCCAGTGCGCTGCTGAAGCCCGGAGATGCCTCGGCCAGCAGCGGCCGGAAGTGGAAGAGGACGACCCATACGGCGGCGACGATGCGCAAGCCGGACAGGGCTCTGATCTCTCCGGTACGCACACGACTCATTTCGTCAAAATGTGAAGCGGTGTCATCGGTGACTGTCCCCACGCCTTCTCCGCGGAAAGACGACGTCTGGGGCGGTGCCGCCTCCCCCTCAGGTGGACCGGCGACCGGTCGAAGGTTACCAGCGAGACCGCGGAGACCGCGGCGCGCAACGCCGCGGGGCGCCCTGTCCGGCGGGTGTGACCTGGCCGGGTATCCTCCTGACATTGCCAATCGAAGACGACGGCCCGCGCGAGGCGCGCGCGCCAACGGGGGTGCGGGGGAAGATGCTTGCCCCGAGTAACAGCGAAACGTTGTCACTGCTCCTGGTGGAAGACGATCGTGCCGACGCAATCCTGGTCGAAGAACTGATCGCCGACGCCGGCGTGAACTTCGACGTCGTGTGGGCGGAGTCGATGTCGCGGGCCGAACAACAGATCGCGGTCTCCAGGCCGGACTGCATCCTGCTCGACCTCCATCTTCACGACACCGACGGAATCGACGGCGTCAACCGGATTGCGCAACAGGACGCGACCATCCCCGTCGTGGTGCTGACGGGCCTCAACGACGAGCACGTCGGCGTGTCGGCGGTCTCGGCCGGCGCGCAGGACTACCTGGTCAAGGACAGGGTGGATCCGGAGGTGTTGCGGCGCGCCGTGCTCTACGCGATCGAACGTAAACGCGCGGAGCTGACCGCGGTGGATCTGCATGCCAGCCAGTTGAGGGCGCGGGAGAACGCCCGCCTGGAACGCGGGCTGCTTCCGTCCCCGCTGCTGCTCGACAACCCCGGCGTGGAGATCGTCAGCTCCTACCGGCCGAGCCGGGAGAACGCGCTGCTCGGCGGAGATTTCTACGATTTCGTGCAGATGCCGGACCGGACTGTGCACGTGATGATCGGGGACGTCGCGGGCCACGGGGCGGACGAGGCCGCGCTCGGGGTGGCGCTGCGCATCGCCTGGCGGGCACTGACCTTCGCCGGCCTGCACGGATCGGACCGGATGCGCCAGCTGGAGCGGATCCTGCGCGCCGAACGCGCCGGCAAGGGAATCTTCGCCACCGTGTTGAGCCTGCGCATCCCTCCGGAAGGGTCGATGATCACCGCCGTCCGCGCCGGTCATCCCGGAATGCTGCTGCACGGAGAGGGCTCTGTCGAATGGGTCGAGCCCGCCGGAGGTCCGGCGCTGGGACTGCACGGCAGGGCGTGGGAGTCGCAGTCCATCGAGTTACCTCCCGGGAAGGGACTGGTGCTGCTCACCGACGGGTTGTTCGAGGGACACATCGGCCGGGGCAACGAGCGCCTCGGTGAGGCCGGATTGCTCGACCTGGCCCGCTCGCTGGCCTACCTGTCCGGTCGCGAGTTCGTCGACGCCCTCATCGACGCCGTCGAAGAGCGCGCGCAGTCCCACGGTGGCATCAGCGACGACATCGCCGTGGTGCGTGTGGAACGGATCGGTACGCCGTGACGCGCCCCCACCAGAGGCGTCGTGACCTCGCGGCCCAACTGACGGTGCAGGGCTGGCAATACGTCGTGTTGTCGGTGATGGGCCTGGTTGTGCTCAGTGCCGGCATCGCCGTCGCGGTTCTGTTGAGCCGTACCGACCAGATCACGTCGCAGTTGGTGGAACAGATCGGGCCCTCGCGCGTCGCGGCGTATCAGTTGCAGGCCGCTCTGCGGGATCAGGAGACCGCGGTGCGTGGCTACGTGATCGCCGCGGACCGGCAGTTCCTCATCCCCTACGAGGACGGCCGGGTGGTCGAACAGGAGGTCTCGGCTTCACTCCGGCAACTGGAGCAGAGCAGCCCGCACCTGTTGGACGACCTCGACGCGATCGAACAGGCATCAGCTCTGTGGCGCACCAACTACGCGGAACCGGCGATGAACCAGGTGACGCCGGGTCGCCCTGCGCCCATCTCCCTCGAGCTCACCGAGGTCGGCAAGGCCGAATTCGACCGCCTGCGTGGTCTTTTCACTCGTCAGAACGACAATCTGGTGACCGCGCGCGACGGCGCCGCTGCTGACCTGGACCGGATGCGGACGCTGCGGGACGGCATCCTGACGGGGGTGCTCGCCGCGTTGGCGCTGACGATCGCGGTCTTGGCGTTGCTGCTGCGCCGGGCTCTCGTCCGGCCGCTGGCGGTGCTGGCCGGGGCGTGTCAGCGCATCGCCGAGGGCAACTTCGGTGAACGCATCCAACCGCAGGGCCCGAAGGACATCCGCCGTATCGCCAGCGATGTGGAGAACATGCGCCAGCGTATCGTCGAAGAGCTCGACGCGTCCCGCGCCGCCACCGAATCTCTCGACATCCAGGCCGAGGAATTGCGGCGCTCCAATGCCGAACTGGAGCAGTTCGCCTACGTGGCCTCGCACGACCTTCAGGAACCACTGCGTAAGGTCGCGTCGTTCTGCCAGCTGCTGGAGAAGCGATACGGCGACCAGCTCGATGAGCGCGGCACCGAGTACATCGGCTTCGCGGTCGACGGTGCCAAGCGCATGCAGATCCTGATCAACGATCTCCTCACGTTCTCCCGGGTTGGCCGTCTCAACGCGACCGAGGCCGACATCGACCTCGACACCGCGCTCGACACCGCTCTTGGGAACCTCTCCACCGCCGTGGAGGAGTCCGGCGCGGTGATCGATCGTCCCGCCGGCGGTCTTCCCACCGTCAAGGGTGACCCGACGCTGATGGCGATGCTGTGGCAGAACCTGATCGGCAATGCCGTCAAGTTCCGCCGGGAGGGTTTGACACCGCGCATCGTCATCGAATGCGAGCGCGGAGTCGACGGCGACGACCAGACATGGTCTTTCACGTTGTCGGACAACGGAATCGGAATATCGCCCGAATTCTCCGACAAGGTGTTCGTGATCTTCCAGCGACTGCACGGCCGCGACGTGTACGGCGGGACGGGGATCGGGCTGGCGCTGTGCAAGAAGATCGTCGAGCATCACGGCGGCACGATCTGGATCGACACGTCCTACAGCGGCGGTACCCGCTTCCGATTCACCCTGCCTGTCAATGCGGATGACACGGCGACCACATTGCTGGAAGGATCGACTTCATGACACCGGCTGAACGCGCCATCGACGTCCTGCTCATCGAGGATGACCCGGGGGACGAACTGATCACGCGGGAAGCGTTCGAGCACAACAAAATCAAAAACACCCTTCACGTCGCTCACGACGGCGAGGAAGGTCTGGACTTCCTGTACCAGCGTGGGGCGTATGTCGGCGCGCCGCGGCCGGACCTCGTCCTGCTCGATCTGAACCTGCCAAAGTACGACGGCAGGCAGCTGCTGGAACAGATCAAGTCCGATCCGAACCTGAGCCACATCCCGGTGGTCGTGCTCACCACGTCGTCTGCCGAGGAAGACATCCTGCGCAGCTACAAGCTTCACGCCAACGCCTACGTGACCAAGCCCGTGGATCTGGACCAGTTCATGAACGCGGTCCGCCAGATCGACGAGTTCTTCGTGCAGGTGGTCCGGCTCCCCCAGTTCTGACGTGGATCTGCCGCGCGAGGAGTCCTTGCCCCGGCTCGATCCGTCGGCTGCGCATCTGGCCGATGTGGCACCGTCCATCCTCGCCGCGATGGGCGTGCCCGGGTTCGAGCCGCGGATAGAGCTGCCCCATGACGTCGGCGGAGCGTGCCTGCTGCTGATCGACGGGCTGGGCGCCGAACTGCTGGACGCGCACGCCGACGACGCTCCGGTACTCGCCGGGCTGCGCGGCGCGACCCTGCAGGTGGGTTTCCCGTCGACGACGGCGGCCGGCCTGGCCGCGGTGGGCACCGGGTGCCGCTCGGGCGAACATGGCATGGTCGGGATGTCCTTCCGGCTGCCCGACATCGGCGTGATCAACGCCCTGAGGTGGCGCCCGCATCCCTGGGGTGACGATCTGCGCGAGCGCGCGAAGCCGGAGGTGGTTCAGCCCAGGCCTACGGTCTTCGAGACAGCGGCATCCACCGGTGTAGAGGTCAGCGTGATCTCCGGGGCACAGTTCGCCGGCTCGGGACTGACGCGGGCGGTGCTGCGCGGCGGGGACTACGTCGGGGTACACACGATGGGCGATCTGGCAGCCACCGTCCGCGAGGCTCTCGCCGGGGGCGGATTCTGTTACGGCTATCACGCAGACCTGGACCTCGTCGGCCATCTGCACGGTCCGGGGTCGGACGCGTGGCGTCTGCAGCTGCGGCAGGTCGACAAGCTGGTGGAGTCGATCGTCGAGGGGTTGCCCGGCGCAGGACTGCTCGCCGTGGTGGCCGATCACGGCATGGTGGCTCTGGACGGGGACGTCGTCGACATCGATGCCGTCGAGGCGTTGCACCTGGGTACGGAGGCCATCGGGGGCGAGGTGCGCGCGCGGCACGTCTACACCCGTCCCGGGGCGCTGCCCGACGTGCTGGCGACGTGGCGGGCAACGCTGGGCGAGCGAGCCTGGGTGGTCTCGGGTGAGGAAGCCATCGCAGCGGGATGGTTCGGCGACCGGGTGAGCGACCAGGTCCGACCCCGAATCGGGGACATAGTTGCCGCCGCCCGCGGCTCCTCGGGTCTGCTCCGACGATCCACCGAACCCGTCGAATCTTCGCTGGTGGGCCAGCACGGGTCGCTCACGCCGGCGGAGTTGAAGATTCCGCTCCTGCTGGCCCATCGCTGACGTACGGCTCGTTCCCGTTTCGTAACACGTCGAGCAACTGTGATCGGCACGTATGCGCCGCGACCGCACAGGCACATCGACACGGCCGCTGTCGACGTAAAGTCTTGATCTGCAACATATTTGAGGCAACTGCGACAGTCTTCTCGCCGTATTTCCAATAGGTCGTGCGCGCAACGCTTTTCGTGATCAATTCGAACCCGCTCGACGTAATGTGCCTACCGTCACAGATTTTGGCCGTTTTAGAGACCCTCTGTTAATGTCCGGCGGCATGTTTGCTATCGCTACACTCTTGACGCTTGTCAACCAGGTGTCGGGCACGCCCTACGTGGCCGGTGGTGACTCGCCGTCGGGTACGGACTGTTCCGGCCTGGTGTCCTGGGTGACCAACGCCGCGACCGGCAGGCCGGTCTATGGCGACCGGTTCCACACCGGAAACATCGAGGGCGAGCTGCTCGAGCGCGGCTTTCAGTACGGCACGCAGCCCGGGGCGCTCGTCGTCGGGTGGAACGGCGGGCATACCGCCGTCACCCTGCCGGACGGCACGCCCGTCTCCTCCGGTGAGGGCGGCGGAGTACAGGTCGGCGGTGGTGGGGCCTACCAGGAGCAGTTCACCAACCACATGTTCCTGCCGGTCCCGCCGGAGGTTCCGCCCCCTGGCGACCCGATGCTCGCGCCGCCCCTGAACCAGCTGCCGCCCCCGCCCCCGCCCCCGCCTCCCCCGGCGGGCCCCGTCGCTCTGATGGGACAGGAGGCGCCCCCGGTGCCGGGAGCCCCGCTGCCGCTGCCGCCGGGCGGGCCGGTGCCGCCGCCCCCCGGAGCGCCGCCGCCGCCCGCGCCCTGAGCCGGCCGCCGCGCAGCCGCTAGCCTCTTGTCCCGTGATCGTGCTGCTTCCGCCGTCGGAGACCAAGCGCGCGGGCGGCGACGGGCCGGCCCTGTCGCTGGCGTCGCTGAGTTTCCCCAGCCTGAACGCGACCCGCGACACACTCGTCGACCAGTTGGTCGACCTTGCCGCCGACCGGCCCGCCAGCCGGAAAGCGCTGGCCATCTCGGCGTCCCAGGACGCCGAGATCGACCGCAACGCCGCGCTGCGCAGCGCGCCCACCCTGCCTGCCATCCACCGCTATACGGGGGTGCTCTACGACGCGCTCGACATCGATTCCCTGCGGGGCGCGGCAGCGGCGCGGGCAGAGGCGAGGCTTGCTGTCGTCTCGGCGCTGTTCGGCGTGATCCGGGCTACCGACCGCATTCCCGCCTACCGACTCTCTGCAGGCTCGAAGCTGCCGGGAAGTCCATCCATGGCGGCCCGGTGGAAGCCCGTCCTGGAGCCGGTGCTGGCCGACCTGGCCGAACATGAGCTGGTGGTCGACCTGAGATCCGGGTCCTACGCCGCGCTGGGGAAGGTGCCGGGCGCCGTGTCGGTGGACGTGACCGCCGAACACCCCGACGGGCGTCGTGCCACCGTCAGCCACTTCAACAAGGCGCACAAAGGGCGGCTGGCCCGAGCCTTGGCCAGCACCAGAACCGATCCGGGCGACGCGGCCGCGGTGGCCGCGGTGGCCCGTCGCGCGGACCTGCGGATCGAACGTCGCGGAGACCATCTGACGGTCGTGGTTCCAGCCTGACGACGGCGGGACCTCCCGGGCCGTGCCGTCAGAAGCGCACGATCAGGTCGGTGGTGTAGAACTCCTCCGGAATCTGCGAATAGGCGCCGGGCCGGGTGACCGACACCCACGCGCCCGTGGCGCCCGACATGACCGGTGCACGCACTGTCGTCGCCGCCGCGCCGGCGTTGTCGGTGAACAGGACGCCCCCCGCGACACCCGGATCGCCGGGATTGCAGTTCAGGGACTGCGGTCGCGGTGTCTGGATCAGCCGGACGTCGTACCGCGCGTTCGGTACGCCGGTGGCGAAGCGGAGGTCGACGACCACCTCGCCGCCGTCGATCCTCATTTCCCCGCTGGGCCGGCCGTACCATGCAGCGCCGGTGTACTGGAACTTGCTGAAATCGCACCGCCGAAGCACCTGGGTGAACGGCAACGCCGTCGGTCCCGTCGCGGTGGGTTGGGCGATAGCAGGGCCGGCGCCACCGCCCACCGCAATCGACCCACAGGCGATGGCCAGCGCGGCCGCGGCAAGTGTGATTCGACGCATATCGTGAATTCCCGTCCCTGTCGTGGCACATGACGCACCGGCGATCGACGCCCCCCGCAAGGGTAGTGGCCTCGCCAGGCTCTGCGTGCCGGTTCGTGCGCCTTGGCGTTGACGGACACATCGCGGCGCGGGAGACTTCAGCCCTGATGTCGACGCTGCGGGCCTATCTGCGATTCCAGGCGATGATGTTCGTGTTCGGCATCGTCGGGCCCATCTTCCTCGCCATCTACTTCGCCTCCCAGCCCGATCCGACGCTGCGCTGGATGTACTGGTGGGGGCTGTTCATCACCGCGGCCGACATCCTCATCGCCCTGGCGCTCACCGACTCGGCGACGCCCCGGGACCAGCAACCCCGCCAGGGCGATTGACTGCACGAATCGTGTTGCGGGTCAATGTTTCCGGCTGACGAGTTGCCCGCGGGCGGTGTGGGCACCATGATCGCCCCATGGATACCGCCGCAGCCTTGGAACTGGCGCACGTCGATGCCCTGGGTCAGGCTGCGCTGGCCGCCGCCGCAGAGGTGAGTGCGGTCGAGCTCCTGGAGGCCGCGATCGTGCGACTGGAGGCCGGGCGTGCACTCAACGCGGTGGTCACCGACCTGTTCGACAGGGGTCGGGCCCAGGCCGCGGAGCTCGACGAGTCCGGAGCCTTACGCACTGGGCAGGCGGGTCCGCTGGCCGGAGTCCCGTTCCTGCTCAAGGATCTTGGCGCGTCGCTCGCGGGCGCGCCCGAGGCGATGGGGTCGCGGGCCCTGCGCTCACATGTCGCCGACGAGACGGCATGGATCGTCGAGCGCTACCTCGCCGCAGGCCTGGTGATCTTCGGCAAGACCAACACCCCGGAGTGGGGCAACCACTGCACCACCGAGCCGTCGCTGTTCGGCGCCACCGCCAATCCGTGGTCGGCGGCGGCCACCCCGGGCGGGTCGAGCGGCGGTTCGGCGGCGGCCGTCGCGGCGGGAATCGTTCCCGCAGCCTCGGGCGGTGACGGCACCGGCTCCATCCGGGTGCCCGCGGCGTGTTGCGGTCTCGTCGGCCTCAAACCGCGCCGCGGCCGCACCTCATTCGCCCCAGGTGCAGGCCATGGGCTCGAGGGCCTGGTCAACGAACACGCGCTCACCCGCACCGTTCGCGACAGCGCCGCGCTGCTCGACGCAGTGACCGGAACCGGTGTCGGTGACCCGTACTCCGCACCCACACCTGCCCTGCCATTCCTGGAATCCCTCACCAGAGAGGTCCCTCCGCAACGGATCATGATCGCCACCGGGTCCCCGTTCCCGGGCCCCGCCACCGATCCCGCTGTGGTGGGCGCCGTCGAACGCGCCGGAGCCGTTCTTCAGGAGCTGGGGCATTCGGTCGAGCCCGGCGCCCCGACGATCGACGCGGACGCTGTCGCCGACGCCATCGCGGTGCTGCACACCGTCAGCAACGTGGCGCTGCACCAGCTCGCGTGTGAGGTCCTGGGCAGGCCGCCGCGTGAGGACGAATTCGAGCCGAGCACCTGGGTGATGGTGCGAGAAGGCTTCACGACGACAGGCGTCGAGTACGCCGACGCCATCGCCGCCGTCCACGCGCAGACCCGCCGATTCGCCGCTGCGCTCCGCAACCACGACGTCCTGCTGGTGCCCACCCTGGTGACGGCACCCCCGCCGTACGGTCTGCTCGATCAACCGCGTGGAACTACCAGAGCCTTCTTCGACGTCGAGTTCGCCACCACCGGATGGACCTCGCTGGCGAATGTCACCGGCTGGGCCGCGATGTCGCTGCCGCTCGGTGTCACCGACGAAGGACTCCCCATCGGGGTTCAGCTGATGGCACCTGACGAGGCCACCCTGCTGGCGTTGGCCGCCCAGCTGGAGACGGCGCTGCCGTGGGCCGATCGCCGCCCACCGCAGTGGGTGGGCGGCTGAGGCGGGCGCCGGCCGCACCGCCGTCGCCGACCACGTACTTCGCCGGAGCGAATCAGCGGCCGACCCGTGCGTGGGACACTTTCGCGCATGGCTGTCGACATCGCGCGTCCTAAGCTCGAAGGCAACGTCTTCGTCGGAACTGAGCGCAAGCTCGGGTTCGCCGAGTTCGGCGACCCGCAGGGCCGCGCGATCTTCTGGTTGCACGGGACCCCGGGTGCCCGCCGCCAGATTCCCGTCGAGGCCCGGGTGTTCGCGGAGACGAACGGGATCCGGCTGATCGGCGTCGACCGTCCCGGCATCGGCTCGTCCACCCCGTACGAATACGACAAGGTCATCGACTTCGCCGACGACCTGCGCACCGTCGCCGACACGCTCGGCATCGACAAGATGGAGATCATCGGGCTCTCCGGTGGCGGCCCGTACACGCTGGGCTGCGCGGCCGCGATGCCCGATCGCGTGGTCGCGGTCGGTGTACTCGGCGGCGTCGCGCCGACGCGGGGATCCGACGGCATCGGTGGCGGCGTCATGGGCCGGGTCGGCCTACCGGTGGCACCAGTGCTCGAACACGTCGGCGGCTCGCTCAGCATCGTCGCAGCCGGTCTCATCCGGCTGATCAAGCCGGTCGCCGAGCCTGCCCTGTACCTGTACGCGAGCATCTCCCCGGAGGGCGATCGGCGGCTGCTGGTCCGCCCCGAGTTCAAGGCCATGTTTCTCGACGACCTGCTCAACGGCAGCCGTAAACAGCTGGCCGCCCCGTTCGCCGATGTGGTGGTGTTCGCCCGCGACTGGGGTTTCCGGCTCGACGAGGTCAAGGTGCCGGTCCGCTGGTGGCACGGCGACTGCGACCACATCGTGCCGTTCGCACACGGCAAGCACGTCGTAGGGCTGCTCCCCGATGCCGAGTTCTATCCGCTACCCGGGGAGAGCCACCTGGGCGGCCTCGGCGAAGCCGAGGCGATCATGCAGGCGATGAGCGAACTGTGGGAAGCCGCCGAGGAGCGCTGACCACATGAGCAGAGCGGGCGCTTAGCGCTTGAGCCAGCCCCGCACGGTCGGCAGGTCCTTGCTGTACGTCTGCAGCAGGTCGTCGTGGTAGAGCGTGCCGCCGCTGATCGCGGTGTCGCCGTGCCACACGATGTGAATCCGGACGATGCCCTTGTCGAAGTAGTCGCTGCGATCGGCGGTCCGGTGATTCCATCCGGCCGCCTCGGCGATCGCCGAGACTTCCTGTCGCTCGTCGGTGTCAACCATCGGTGCTTCTCCAAGTGCGCGTCGGTGCTGTTGAGCTGATGTGCTGTCGCGTTGTCGGGACCACCCTAGCCGCCCCCGGCCAGCGCCCTCCGGAGCAGATGCATCGCGACCGTGGTCGAGCGCTCGCGGACGTCCGACCGGTTGCCGGGCAACAGGGTGGTCCGGGTGACGACGGTCCCGTCGGCCAGCGCCACCGAGAAACACACCGTGCCGACCGGCTTGTCCGGCGTCCCGCCGCCCGGGCCGGCGATGCCCGTGATCGCCACCGCGGTGTCGGCGCCGAACCGCTGCAGTGCCCCTGCGGCCATCGCCTCGGCCACCGGCTCCGAGACCGCACCGTGGCTGTCGATCAGAGCGGGGTCGACGCCGAGAATCTCGGACTTGGCCTCGTTCGAATACACCACCGCGCCCCCGACGACGTAGGCCGACGAGCCGGGCCGTTCGGTGAGACGCGCCGCCACCAGTCCGGCGGTGCAGGATTCGGCCGTCGCGATACTGCGGCCCGCAAGCAGTTCGGTGACCTGATCGTCGACCAGAGCGCCGTCCTCGGAGAACAGTTCACGGGGATGCCGGTCGCGTAGCACGCCCAGCAGCCCGTCGTAGGCGGACGCGTCCTGCGGTTCGAACCGGGTGACGATCTCGAGCTCCCCGCGGCGCAGACAGGTGGTGATCTCCAGCCGGTCGAAGCCGGCGACAGCGCGTTCCGCGTCACGCAGCGTATCGGCCAGCCCGGATTCGGGCAGCCCGAACATCCGGACTGTCTCCTGCTGATAGCGGGTGCGGCCCGCAATCGCTGCCTGCACCTGCTCGGTGGCCACTGCCGCCTCCCACATCGGCTGCAGTTCCCTCGGCGGACCGGGCAGCACCACGACGGTCGGCGTTCCCGGGACCACGACACCGGGGGCCGTGCCCACCGGGTCGAGGATCACCGCGCCGGCGGGAACAAGTGCCTGCTTGCGGTTGGCTGCCAGGACCGCGTCGGTGTCCACGCCGGGATACCGCGCCATCATGCCCGTGACGATGTCCCCGATCTTGGCTTCCAGACCCGGGTCGAGGACCACCTCGCGTTCGCAGAATCGCGACACGATCTCGACCGTCATGTCGTCGGCCGTCGGGCCGAGACCGCCGCTGGTGATGATGAGGTCGACACCCTGGGCGGCAAGGAACCGCAGTTGCGCCTCGATGTCGGCGGGGCGGTCGCCGCAGAGGGTGATGTGGCCCAGCTCGACACCCAACTCCAGCAGCCGGTCGGCGAGCCAGGGACCATTACGGTCCTGCACGCGTCCGGTGAGGACCTCGGTCCCCGTCACCACGATTCCAGCCCGTGCGCTCACGAGGAAAGACCTTACGCACCGGCGTCGGCGGGCCGCCGGTCGCCGCCGCGGGCGAGATCTACTTGTGTGGCACGTCGTTGACGAGGCCGCCGTCCATGACGAACTCGGCGCCGGTGGCGTATCGCGACTCGTCGCTGGCCAGGAACACGACGAACGTCGCCACTTCCTCGGGCTGTCCCGGCCTGCCCAGCGGGATCCGCAGCATGTTGTCCGGGAAGTGCTTGGTCATGGGCGTCCGGATGAAGCCGGGGTGCACCGAGTTGACGCGGATGTTGAACTGGCCGAGTTCGAGCGCCGCCGACTTGGTGAGCCCGCGCACCGCCCATTTGGACGCCACATACGGGTGCACCATGATGGCGCCGCGGAGGCCCTCGATCGACGAGATGTTGATGATCGATCCGCCGCCATCGGTCTTCATGGCCTCGACCGAAGCCTGCATACCGAGGAACGTGCCCGTCAGGTTGACGTCGATCACTCTCTGCCACTTGGCCATGTCGAACTGGCCGATCTGGCCGAGGGCCACGGTTCCGGCGTTGTTGACGAGCACGTTGAGCCTGCCGAACTCGCTGACCGCGGTGGCCACGGCGGCGTCCCACTGGTCGGCCTGGGTGACGTCGAGATGGACGTAACGAATGGAGTCCGGTGTGGTGGCGTTGATCTCGGCTGCGAGAGCTTCGCCCTTCTCATCGAGAATGTCGCCGATGACGACCTTGGCTCCTTCGGCGATCAGCGCCCGCGCATCCTCGGCGCCCATGCCCTGCGCGCCGCCGCTGATGAGTGCCACTTTTCCGTCCACGCGTCCCATGACGCGTCAGGTTACCTCACGGGTAGACACAAATTAGAACCTGTTCCAATTTGCGCCCCGAGCCCGCATACTGCTCGCCATGGCAATTCGTGTGGCGCTCCTCGGAACCGGAAATTGCGGCAGTCTGGCGTTGCGCCAGCTCATCGAGGACGCCCGCTTCGACCTCGCCGGGGTGTGGGTGTCGTCGGAGGCCAAATTCGGCAAGGACGCCGGCGAGCTCGCCCATCTCGACGTATCGACGGGCGTGACCGCGACCAACGACCTGGACGCGATCATCGCAGCGAAGCCCGACTGTGCGGTGTACTGCGCCATGGGCGACGTCCGGCCCCGGGAGGCGCTGGCCGACGTACGCGCCTTGCTCGAGGCAGGCATCGACGTCGTCGGGTCGTCCCCGGGATTTCTGGCTTACCCGTGGGGCGTGATCGGTGACAGAACCATCGAACGGGTGGAAACAGCTGCCCGCGAGGGGAATGCCAGCCTGTTCATCACCGGCGTCGACCCCGGCTTCGTCACCGACCTGCTGCCGCTCGCGCTGGCGAGTACCTGCCAGAACGTCAGCCAGATCCGCACCATGGAGATCGCCGACTACGCCACCTATGACGGCGCGACCGTGATGTTCGACGTCATGGGTTTCGGTAACGAGATCGGCGACCTGCCGTTCCTGTACCAACCCGGCATGCTCAGTTCGGCGTGGGGCGTCGGGATCCGCCAACTCGCGGCCGGCCTCGGTATCACCGTCGACGAGATCCGGGATTCGGTCGAGCAGGAACCCGCCCCGGAGGATTTCGACGTCGCCGTCGGGACGATCAAGAAGGGGACCGTCGCGGCCGTGCGCTTCCTGATCGAGGGCATGGTGGACGGAAGGCCCGCCATCGTGGTCGAGCACATCACCCGCTTACGCGGCGATCTGCGTCCCGACTGGGCCCAGCCCGCCCAGGAAGGCGGCTCGTATCGGGTGGAGATCACCGGCGAGCCGTCCTACGTCATGGACATCTGCCCCACCAGCCGCAACGGCGACCACAACTACGCGGCCATCCTGGCCGCGGCCGGGCGGATCGTCAACGCGATCCCCGACGTCGTCGACGCCGCACCGGGCATCCGGACGACGCTCGATCTTCCGTTGGCGACCGGCAGAGGCACCTACCGACCGGCCTGACTCAGCGCCGGTTGATGCCGCGCCATTCCAGGCGCACCGTGGTGCCGCTCTGCGACGGCTCGATCGCCGCATCGTCTGAGAGGGTCTCCATCAGCGGAATGCCCCGCCCTCGGGTGCGGGGCGCGGGTTCGACCTGACGCTGACGCCACGTCCCGCGGTCGGATATGCACGCGCTGAGAGTGTGGGCATCGGCGTCGTAGATCACCTGGATGTCGATGGTCCCGGGTTGGTCGGCCAGCAGGTAGGCGAATTCGGCGGAGTTCGCCAGCGCTTCGTTGATCGCGAGGACGACGTCACTGCAGCGCACCTCGTCGATGGCGAAGACTTTCTTCAGCCACTCGCTGAAGTCTTGGCGCACCCGGGCGACCGCAGCCGCGTTCGCGTCGAAGCCGAATCGCTCGAAGCGTTCGTCGTTGGCTACCTCAGACGGAGGCATGGAATCGATCATGGCAGTCGGTGGCTACCCTTCAGCGCACGTTCCTAAGCGGGTTTCCTATGTGTCGCGCGCCGCAAGGGCTTCGTCGAGGTTGGGATACATCGCGACGATGTCTGCGATGCCGACCAGCTTGAGGGGGCGGCTCGTTGCGGGACCGTCCGCCACGACGCTGATCGCGACCTCGGGGCCGGCCTTGTCGTGGGCGGCGACCAGGACTCCCATCCCAGCCGACGCGAGGAACTCCACGTCGGTGAAATCGATGACCACACCCGCGGGCTTCTGCTCCAGCGCCGTGTCGATCGCGGTCTCCAGCTGGGGCGAGGTGATCATGTCGACGACACCGGCCACTGCGACGACGGCGGTCCGGTCGACCCACCGCTGCGTGACGACACAGGTCGAGGAGGACGCTCCTCCAGAACTCGTGCCTTCAGCTGCTTGCTCGTCCAAGGTTCACCTTCCATGTCAGGCCGCTCATCGCATACTGCGGGAGCACAGATCAGTGCCACTCGCGCAGGCTGCATCCTGAACCCGGCAAGACCAAACTACCGTGGTCGGCTGCTGCGACCAGGCCACAGAGTAGACCAGTCGCGCTGGGCACGCCCGTAGCATGGCTGTCGGCACTTCGTGCCTGCCCCGTGACAAGTCGAACGGCGGGTGCCCGCGGACGTGAGGAGCGCAGTGTGACCGCCGACGCCGCGACCCCGGTCAACCCCCTCGCGGAGATCGAGGCCAGCCCGCCGGGACCCGCCACCGGCGTGTTCTTCGACCTGGACGGGACACTCGTCGACGGATTCACCGCCACTGCCCACGCCGGGGACCGCATCCGTCGCCGACAGGCCCGCATCGGCGAGGTCACCGGTGTCATCGAGGCCGCGATGCGCTACAAGTTCGGCCGGGTGAACTTCACGAAACTCCTCGAGCGCGCGGCCGGTTACCTGCGCGGGGAAACCCTGGCCGAGCTCGACGTCGTGGGCGCGCGACTCTTCACCGAGCGCGTGCAGTCCCGGGTGTTCCCGGCGATGCGCGAGATCGTGCTGGCCCATCAGCGCCGCGGGCACACCGTCGTCCTGAGCTCGTCGGCGCTGACGATCCACGCCGAACCCGTGGCCCGTTACCTGGAGATCGGCCACGTCCTGTGCAACCACTTCGAAGTGGACGACGACGACCGGCTCACCGGCCGGATCACCAGGCCGGTGATCTGGGGCAAACGAAAGGCTGCCGCGGTGCAGGAGTTCTGCGCAGAACGCGGCATCGACCTCGCGGGCAGCTATTTCTACGCCGACGGAAACGAGGACATCGCGCTGATGTCCCTCGTCGGGAATCCCCGGCCGGTGAACCCGCGACGTGAGCTCGCCGCGATGGCCGTCGAGCTGGGGTGGCCGGTGCTGCGGGTGACTGCACCCGGAAAGGGTTCCTCGGCCGGGCTCCGTGGTGTACTAAAGTAGAACACGTTTCAGTTTTGAATCTTGTCTTACCTATGGCCATACCAGGAGCGGACTATGCACACTCCCCTGTGCGACCAACTCGGCATCGAGTTCCCCATCTTCGCGTTCACCCATTGCCGCGACGTCGTCGTCGCCGTGAGCAAGGCTGGCGGTTTCGGCGTGCTCGGTGCAGTCGGGTTCACGCCTGAGCAGCTGGAGATCGAGCTGAACTGGATCGACGAGAACATCGGCGATCACCCCTACGGCGTCGACATCGTGATCCCTAACAAGTACGAAGGCATGGATGCCGTCGACATGGATCCCGAGGTCCTCAAGAAGACGCTCAACGATCTCGTGCCGCAGGAGCACATCGACTTCGCCAAGAAGATCCTCTCCGACCACGGTGTGCCGGTCGACCACAGCGACGACGACGCGCTGCAGCTGCTCGGCTGGACCGAAGCGACGGCGACGCCGCAGGTCGAGGTGGCACTGCAGCACCCGAAGGTCACGATGATCGCCAACGCGCTTGGCACCCCGCCGGCCGACATGATCAAGCACATCCACGACGCCGGCCGCGTGGTGGCGGCGCTGTGCGGTTCGCCCTACCAGGCGCGCAAGCACGCCGACGCCGGTGTCGACATCATCATCGCCCAGGGCGGCGAGGCGGGTGGGCACTGCGGCGACGTGGGCTCGATCGTGTTGTGGCCGCAGGTGGTCAAGGAGGTCGCGCCGGTGCCGGTGCTGGCCGCCGGCGGCATCGGCAGCGGTCAGCAGATCGCCGCCGCACTGGCACTGGGCGCCCAGGGCGCCTGGACCGGATCCCAGTGGGTCATGGTCGAGGAATCCGAGCACACCCCGGTCCAGCATGCCGCCTACGCCAAGGCCACCAGTCGCGACACCGTCCGTAGCCGTTCGTTCACCGGCAAGCCCGCGCGCATGCTGAAGAACGACTGGACCGAGGCGTGGGAGAGCCCGGACACCCCGAATCCGCTCGGAATGCCGTTGCAGTACATGGTGTCCGGCATGGCGGTCGCGGCGACGCACAAGTTCCCGAACGAGTCCGTCGACGTCGCGTTCAATCCCGTCGGTCAGGTAGTCGGCCAGTTCACCAAGGTCGAGAAGACCTCGACGGTGATCCAGCGCTGGGTGCAGGAGTATCTGGAAGCGACCAGCACGCTCAACGAACTCAACGAAGCCGCCAGCGTCTAGCCAGTGATTTCGGTGTAGTTGGTCAGCCTGGCGTTGACCAACTACACCGAAACGCGAGGTGCGCTCCAGCACCTCGACCTGTAACCGCCGGCCCCCACGCATTCCTCGCAAGTCGATCCCACCGTCGCTATCACACCGAGCTCGTGTTCCGCTCGGCCCTTGGATTATGTAGAGTTGCATACATAGCCGGAAGGAGCCCGCGGTGACGAGTCCTCGTGAGCGGATGGTGGTGTCGGCCGCCCTGTTGATCCGGGAGCGCGGCGCGCATCCGACGGCCATCGCCGACGTGCTGGAACACAGCGGCGCGCCTCGCGGATCGGCCTACCACTACTTTCCCGGCGGGCGGACTCAACTTCTCTGCGAAGCCGTCGACTACGCGGCGGAGTTCATGGCCGCGCAGCTCGCGCAGGCCCAGTCCAGCGTGGACGCACTCGACCGGCTGTTCGACAGCTACCGGAAGCAGTTGCAGCGCAGCGAGTTTCGCGCTGGCTGTCCGGTGGTCGCGGTCGCCGTCGAGTCGGGTGTCCCGGAGAAGCCGGACAACCCGGTGACCGAGCGGGCCGCGGCGGCATTCGCCCGCTGGCGCGAGGTCATCGGGCAGCGGCTACGCGCCGACGGCATTGCGGCCAAGGATGCCGACGCTCTGGCGATGCTCGTGCTCACCTCGTTCGAAGGGGCGATCGTCGTCGCGCGGGCGGCCCGGGATGTCGAACCACTCGACCTCGTCCACACCCAGCTGCGCTCGCTGATCGCTGCGCAGATCCGGCCCACCTCACGGAAGCGAGCGACGCGATGACCGAACCGACCGCAGACTGGCAGGCCAGCGCGTGCATTCTCTGCGAGTGCAACTGCGGCATCGTCGTTCAGGTGCAGGACCGCCGCCTCGCCCGGATCCGGGGCGACAAACAGCATCCCGCGTCCCGCGGCTACACATGCAACAAAGCGCTGCGCCTCGACCACTATCAGAACAGCCGTAACCGGCTCACCTCGCCGATGCGTCGCCGTCCCGACGGGACCTACGAGGAGATCGACTGGGACACCGCGATCGCCGAGATCGCCGCGGGCCTGCAGGCGATCGCCACAACGCACGGCGGTGACAAGATCATGTACTACGGCGGGGGCGGCCAGGGAAATCACCTCGGCGGCGCGTACAGCGGGGCGGTCCTCAAGGCGCTCGGTTCCCACCACCGGTCCAACGCGCTGGCCCAGGAGAAGACCGGCGAGCACTGGGTCGACGCGCATTTCTACGGCGGTCACACCCGGGGGGAGTTCGAGCACGCCGAGGTGTCGGTGTTCGTCGGCAAGAATCCCTGGATGTCGCAGAGCTTTCCGCGCGCCCGCGTGGTGCTCAACGAGATCTCCAAGGACCCGGCCCGGTCGATGGTCGTCATCGATCCCGTCGTCACCGACACCGCCAAGATGGCCGACTTCCACCTCCGGGTGCGCCCCGGCACCGATGCCTGGTGTCTCGCCGCGCTGGCCGGGGTTCTGGTGCAGGAAAAGCTATGCGACGAAGACTTTCTCGCGCAGCACGTCAACGGCGTCGACGCGGTGCGGGAGGTGCTGGCCGAGGTACCTGTCGGTGAGTACGCCCGGCGATGCGGCGTCGACGAAGACCTCGTCCGGGCGGTCGCGCGCCGGATCGGCACAGCGGGAAGCGTCGCGGTGTTCGAGGACCTGGGCGTTCAGCAGTCCCCCAACAGCACGTTGTGCTCCTACCTCAACAAGATGCTCTGGATCCTCACCGGCAACTTCGGCAAACGCGGTGCCCAGCATCTCCATTCGTCGTTCGCGCCGCTGTTCCGCCCGGGCGGCGTCGGCCGCACTCCGGTGACCGGTGCGCCGATCATCGGCGGTTTGATGCCGAGCAATGTGGTGCCCGAGGAGATCCTCACCGACCATCCCGACAGATTCCGGGCCCTGATCGTGGAGAGCAGCAACCCGGCCCACTCGGTCGCCGACTCCGGTGCCGTGGCCAGGGCCTTCGCCGAACTCGAGTTGCTCGTCGTCATCGACGTCGCGATGACGGAGACCGCCAGGCTGGCCCACTACGTGCTGCCGGCCGCCAGCCAGTTCGAGAAGGTGGAAGCGACGTTCTTCAACCTGGAGTTCCCGCACAACACCTTCCATCTTCGGCACCGGCTGATGGAGCCGCTGCCGGGGACGTTGCCCGAACCCGAGATCTGGGCACGTCTGATGCGTGCGCTCGGCGTGGTCGACGACGCCGAACTGACGCCGTTGCGGCGCGCCGCGGCGCAGGGTCTGCCCGCGTTCACCGAAGCGTTCCTGGCCGCGGTCGGCGCGAACCCCGGGCTCGGCAAGGTGCTGCCGTTCGTGTTGTACGAGACGCTCGGTCCGTCGCTGCCGGAGGGACTCTCCGGCGCGGCGGCGCTGTGGGGGCTGGCGCAGAAGGCGGCCATGACCTATCCGGAGGCGGTGCGCCGCGCAGGACATGCGGACGGCAACGCGTTGTTCGAGGCGATCCTCACCGAACGCTCAGGCGTGACCTTCACCGTCCACGAGTACGAGGATGATTTCGCGTTGATCGCCCACCCGGACCGCAGGATCGCCCTGGAGATGCCGGAGATGCTCGCCGACATCCGCGCCCTCGTCGATACACCGGCCGGCCGCACCGACGCCGAGTTCCCAATCGTGCTGTCGGCCGGCGAACGTCGCGCGTTCACCGCCAACGACATCATCCGGGATCCGTCGTGGCGTACGCGCGACACGGACGGCGCGCTCCGGGTGAGCGTCGAGGACGCGGCGTCTCTCGGTCTCGTGGACGGCGGTCGCGCCAGGATCACGACGGCGGCGGGCAGCGCCGAGGCGACCGTGGAGGTCACAGCCGCCATGCTGCCCGGGCATGCTGCGCTACCCAACGGCTATGGTCTCGACTTCGCCGACGCCGACGGTGGCGCCGAGGTGCCCGGCGTGGCGCCCAACGCGCTGACGTCGAGCACATGGCGCGATGCCTACGCCGGAACGCCATGGCACAAGCACGTGCCCGCGCGGATCGAGAAAGTGGTCGAGAAGGCCGAGGCCGCCGGCCGCGTCCCCGCGATGAGCTAGGGAACGACCGGCGGTGCCAACGGTGCGGGCGCCGGCGCGGGCGGGCCGGTGGGCTCTCCGCCGGCCGGGGAAGCACTCATCGGACGCTGGGTCAGCAACAGCAGCGCGTTGCTGCCGCTGACCTCCTGGGTCTGCATCGCGTGCCACAGATCCCGCAGATACCCGAGCCGGGACTGCGACGTCGGCGTGACCGCGGTGCCGGGAGGCGGGTTGTCCGGGCTCAACAGGTGTGGAACGCCCTCGGCGACGGGATCCGCGGCCAGCGGGGCGGCGGCGGGATCAGCGGCGGGCGCGAGCGGCACGGCGGCGGGCGCGGGCAGCGGCGCGGCGGGCACCGTCATCGGCATCGGCATCGGCGCCGTCATCGGCATTGGCGCCGGATCAGGAATCGGCGGTGCGGCGGGATCGGCGAGAGCGGACGGGGCGGTGGCGACCAGCGCCGCGAATGCAGCCGCTCCGATGATGGACGCAGTCCCTGCGCGGAAACCGAACTTCACGTTGCACCCTTCCGGTCGCTGATCTCACTACAGAATGCATCAGCTTTCGGCCCGGTTTCGTTACAACGGCGGACTGACGCCGGCGGAGATTTCCTGTTCTTCGCCGAACTCGTCTCGCCGAAGCGGTCGCGTGGTGTAGCAATGCGTTACGCCCACTTGACGCTTAGGAGCCAACGTATGGCGACTCCCATTCTCCCGCCCGGATTCGACTTCACCGATCCCGACCTGAACTGCGAACGCCTGCCGATCGAGGAGCTCGCCGAGTTACGCCGCAGCCAGCCCATCTGGTGGAACGAACAACCCATCGGCGACGGTGGATTCGACGACGGCGGTTACTGGGTGGTCACCAAACACCGGGATGTCAAGGAGATCTCCAAGCGCAGTGACGTCTTCTCCAGCCAGGAGAAGACCGCGCTCCCCCGCTATCCCGCCGGGTCCACCGGGGAGCAGATCGAGACGGGAAGTCTCGTGCTGCTCAACATGGACGCCCCGCGCCACACGCATCTGCGCAAGATCATCTCCAGGGGCTTCACCCCCCGCGCCGTCGAACGACTGCGTGCGGACCTGGCCGAGCGTGCGCAGAACATCGCGAAGACCGCGGCGTCCGAGGCTGCGGGTGACTTCGTGGAGCAGGTGTCGTGCGAGCTGCCGCTGCAGGCCATCGCCGGCCTGATCGGCGTGCCCCTGGAGGACCGCAAAAAGCTGTTCGACTGGTCCAACCAGATGGTCAGCGACGACGACCCCGAGTACACCCACTACGACAACCGCAACGCGGCAACCGAACTCATCATGTACGCCATGGAGTTGGCGGCCATCCGTGCCGAGAACCCCGGCGAGGACATCGTCACCAAGCTCATCGAGGCCGACGTGGACGGGCACAAGCTCTCTGACGACGAATTCGGGTTTTTCATGGTGCTGCTCGCGGTCGCGGGCAACGAGACCACGCGCAATTCGATCACCCACGGGATGATCGCGTTCACCGAGCATCCCGACCAATGGGAGCTCTACAAGCGCGAACGGCCCGTGACCGCGGTCGACGAGATCGTCCGTTGGGCGACGCCGGTGACGTCGTTCCAGCGGACGGCACTGACCGATTTCGAGCTGTCCGGTGTCCCCATCAAGAAGGGCCAGCGCGTCGTCATGTCCTATCGGTCGGCGAACTTCGACGAAGAGGTCTTCGACGACCCGCACGCGTTCAACATCCTGCGTGACCCGAACCCGCATGTCGGCTTCGGCGGTACCGGTGCGCACTACTGCATCGGTGCCAATCTCGCCCGGATGACGATCGACCTGATGTTCAACGCGATCGCCGACCACATGCCCGACCTGACCTCCGTCTCCACCCCCGAACGGCTCCGGTCGGGATGGCTGAACGGGATCAAGCACTGGCAGGTGGACTACACCGGGCAGGGCTGCCCCGTCGCGCACTAGCGACGGCCGCCCCGTCGGCCGTTCAGGCAGCCACGCGCGGGTAGTCGATGATCGAGCGCCAGTAGTCCTCCGGGATGTCGGCGCCGGTGCGCAGGACGATCGCGAGCCCGGTGGCCATCGCGACGCCGAGCAGGCCGAGCCACAGTCCGGCGACCGCGATGAAGATCCACAGCGCCGTCGTGAGCTCCGGCCACGGGGATACCAGCACCAGGACCGGCGCGAAGAAGAAACCGGTACCGATGTACCAGGATGACCCCGCCCTGTCGCACTTCAGCACGAGCCGCAGCCACCGGGGAATCGCGGGCTCCGCCGGTGGTCGTGCAGACCTCGATGTCATCGCCGCACCTCTCTGGTTGTCGTACTTCCAGCGTGTTCCCGACAGGTAGGCGCCGCAATTACCTCGGAGGTAGTGGCCCGGCCCGCGCGCAGTGGCCAGACTGAGGGCTGTGACGGCAGCGAACAGTCGGTTCGGGGAGATGATGCGCGGTTGGCGGCAACGGAGGCGGCTCAGCCAGCTCGAGCTCGCGCTGGCGGCCGACGTGTCGGCGCGGCACGTCAGCTTCATCGAGACGGGACGGTCCTGCCCCAGCCGGGCGATGGTGCTGCGGCTGGCGTCAGTGCTCGAGGTACCGCATCGGGAGCAGAACCGGCTTCTGGTCGCGGCCGGTCTCGCGCCGGCCTACGCCGAGCGCTCACTCGATGCATCCGAGATGGCGACGGTGCGGGCGGGCATTCAGACGGTGCTCGACGCCTACGACCCGTTCCCGTGCGTGCTGGTGAACCGGGGCTGGTGGATTCTGCACGCCAACTCCGGCGCGGCACTGCTGCTCGACGGCGTCGCGCCACATCTGCTCGAACGGCCGAACGCACTTCGCATCGCGCTGCATCCCGACGGGCTCGCCCCACGCATCGGCAACCTCGCGCAGTGGCGCACACACCTCGTGGAACGGCTCCGGCGTGAGGTCGCCTCGGCAGGTTCGCCCGAATTGACGGAACTGCTCACCGAGATCGAGTGCTATCCAGGCGGTTTCGAGGAATCCTCAGACCTGGGTGGCATTGCCGTGCCCCTCGAGCTGGAAACAACAGACGGCCGCAGTCTGCGATTCCTGAGCATGGTGACCACATTCGGCACGGCCCTCGATCTGACCGCCGCCGAGCTCAGCATCGAGGCGTTTCTGCCCGCCGACGACTCCACGGCCGCCGCGTTGCGCTGAGCCACACAAGAGTTCGCATCTCGCCGTACCGAAATGTTGGCGTGCCTTGGGGTGTGCGGGATTGTGTGGCCATGACCGCCACCGCCGACATCCGTCCCACCGAAGCGCTGACCCCCGCCGCCATCTCCCGGCTGGCCGTGCCCGAGCTCGACGAGCTGACCTCGCCGGGGGTCCGCGGCTTCTTCCATCGCCAGCTGCGCGACGAGGGCCTGACCTCGAACTGGTTTCGCGCACTGTCACTGAACGAAGGTGATCTCGAACGCCTCAACGCCTACCTGTTGCCACTGCTGGGCACCGACGGGCGTGGCGGGCTCACCGCCCGCGAACGCGAGGTGATCGCCACCGTGGTGTCCGGTGAGAACCGCTGCGCGTACTGCCATACCAATCACGCCAACAAACTGGGCGCGCTCACAGGCGACTGGTCATTCGGGCAGCGGGTGGCCATCGATCACCATCAGGTCGCGGAATTGACCGAGCGGGAACGCGCACTCGCCGACCTCGCGACAGCCGTCAACAACAACCCGCAGGCCATCCGCGACGACGACATCGTCCGGCTTCGCGACCTGGGACTCGATGACCACCAGATCCTGGAGGGCATCTCGATCGCCGCTTTCATCGGCGCGACCAATCGCATCGGAATCGCGCTGTCGGTGCCGCCGAATCCGGAATACACCGGCATTCCGGCCGGACGGGAGCATCCGACCGAATAGAGTCGGGCGCCATGAAGACCCGACATCTCTTGGCGGTTGTCGCCGGCAGCGCCGTCGCCCTGGGCGTGGCCGGTTGCTCGACACCGGAACCCGCGCTCGGCGGCACCACCGCGACCGTGTCGATCGACGGCAACGACACCGGTGGAGCGCACGCTGTGCGGTGTCGCCAGTCCGGTTGGGCGTGGTATATCGAGACGCCGGACAAGGAGGACGGGTTCACCGCCGTGCTATCGACCGGCGGTGGGGTGACCGCGAAGTCGGTGGACTTCCGCGGCGTAGGGGGATTCACCGGGTCGTTCTGGGCCGACAACATCGGTGATGCCGAGGTGTCCGGCGCCGATGGCAGCTACACCATCACCGGCACCGCGGACGGCAGCTTCACCGACACACCCAGCGATGCGGTCTCGGCCAAATTCCGCATCCAGGCCAACTGCTGAAGCGGAGCCGCTACGCGTCCAGCCGGGCGAACCGGTTGCGCCTGTAATCCTCTGCGCACGACTGTCTGCGGACCTTGCCGCTGGTGGTGATCGGAATCGAGCCGGGGGCCACGAGCACCAGATCCGCGACGGCCAGGCCGTGCGACTGCGAGATCGCCGAGGTGATGTCGCGCCTGACGTCGGTGAGCTGGCTCTGCGTCTCGTCGTCGGAATCGCCGCGCTTTCTGTACTCGACGACGGCGACGAGCTGCTCGACGCCGTCGTCGGGAACGGCTATCGCCGCGACGCGGCCCCGGGTGATCTCCGAGATCGTTGCCTCGATGTCGTCCGGTGCATGGTTGCGCCCGTAAACGATGATCAGGTCCTTGATGCGACCGACGATGAAGAGCTGTCCGTCGGAGATGAAGCCCAGGTCTCCCGTTCTCAGCCACGGCCCTTCGGGAGTGCCGACCGACGGGTCGACGAGCGTGGCGCCGAAAACTCGTTCAGTTTCGTCGGGCTTGTTCCAGTAGCCCATGCCGACGTTGTCGCCGTGCACCCAGACCTCGCCGGTCGTACCGTCCGCGCACTCGGTCCTGCTCTGCGCGTCGACGATCCGCACCGTCGGCGACAGCGCGGACAGCGGCGTGTCGTAGCCGACCAGCGGTGTGCCGCCGCCGTTCGCCGACCGCTTCGCGGCGCCCTCGGCAAGCTCGTCGGAGTCGAAACCGACGATCTGTGGTGGTTGACCGGGCCGGACGGTCGCCACGTAGAGCGTGGCCTCTGCCAGCCCGTAGGACGGCTGTATCACCCTCTTGTCGAGATTGAAGCGGGCGAACCGATCGGTGAAGCGGTTGATGGTCGTGGGATTCACCCGCTCGGCACCACTTTGGATGATGAACACGTCGCCCAGATCAAGGTCGCCCATGTCGGCGTCCGACGTCTTGCGTGCCGCCAATTCGAACGCGAAGTTCGGCGCGGACGAGAACGCCTGCGGGTTGCTCGCCAGCAGCTGCATCCAACGGGCCGGCCGCTCCAGAAACGAGATCGGGCTGGTGAGCACCGTGCTGAAGCCGCCGTACACCGGCGTGCAGATTCCCAGCAGCAACCCGAGGTCGTGGTAGAACGGCAGCCACGACACCACGGTCATATCCGGCGGTGCGACGCCTCCGTGGTCGACCGAATAGTCGACCGTGATCTGCTGGATGTTGGTCAGCAGATTCTTGTTGGAGATCATCACCCCGGCCGGCTGCCGGGTCGACCCCGATGTGTATTGCAGATACGCCGGCTGGTGGTCTCCGGCGTAGACGTCGTCCGTTCGGGCGCCGGTGCGTAATGCGGCATCCAGATCCAGCGAGTCGACCTCGATGATCGCCGGAGCGGCCTTGCCCGCCTCGGCGGCGACGTGGCCGGCGACATCGCCCACGACACGGGATGTGGTCAGAACGACGGCGGGTGCCGCGTCACGCAGCACTGAATCGACCCGCTCGTCGGCGACGCCCCCTTGCGGGACGGACAGCGGCACTGCGATCAGCCCGGCCTCCAGCGCGCCCAGGAAGCCGACGATGTAGTCGAGTCCCTGCGGGGCCGATATCACCGCGCGATCGCCCGGTGAAGCACACAGCCGCATCTCGCGTGCGGCGTTCGACACGCGGCGATACAGCTGCGGCCACGTGAGGGTGATCGCGACGCCGGCCGCGTCGAGGTCGTAATCGACGAATGTGAACGCCGTGTCGTCTGGCTGCAAGCTGGCACGCTCCCGCAGCAGAGCCGGAATGGATGTCTCAACCACCTCTGTCACGCGAAGCAAATTACCGCAGGCGTCAACACAACATCCTGGAAACCAGAACTTGTGCGGTCCTCGCGCGCGTCGCCGTCTTCTTTCTCCGCTGAACAGCCCTGTACCCAGCGCCGCTTTCCCGTTCGGTACTTGACCCGACATACCTACGTCTGCGTCAATTGAAACTTGTTCTGGTTTCTCGGAGCCAGCAGGTGAGAAAGCAGCGAACACACGGGTGCTGCTGTGAGGAGACGGCATGGACTCAGTCGGTGCGATCGACCAGCGGGCAAACACCGTGGCGAGGCGAGTCTCCCGCCGATGACGAACGTCAAGACGCCCGTTCCGGTCGCCGTCATCGGCATGGCCTGCCGGCTGCCCGGCGGTATCGATTCCCCCGAACAGCTGTGGCAGTCGTTGCTGCGCGGCGACGACCTGGTCACCGAAGTTCCGCGCGACCGCTGGGACTCCGACGACTACTTCGATCCGGAGCCGGGTGCGCCCGGACGGACGGCATCGAAGTGGGGCGCGTTCCTCGACGACGTCGCAGGCTTCGATGCCGAGTTCTTCGGGATCGACGAGCACGCAGCTACCGCGCTCGATCCCCAGCAGCGCCTCCTGCTGGAAACGTCGTGGGACGCCGTCGAACATGCCGGCCTCACGCCGCCGTCGCTCGCCGATTCGCTCACGGGTGTGTTCGTGGGGCTGGGCAACCACGACTACCAGATGGTCAACGCCGCTTCCGACGCCATGACGGGACCGCACGGCTTCGCAGGCAACGCCCTCGGCATGGCCTCGGGGCGGATCGCCTACAGCATGGGTCTGCGTGGACCGGCGCTGACTCTGGACACCGCGTGCTCGTCCGGCCTGACCGCCGTGCACATGGCGTGCCGCAGCCTCAACGACGGCGAAAGCGATCTGGCGCTGGCCGGAGGCGCGTTCGTCATGCTCGACCCCCGGAAGTTCGTCGCAGGCACCGCGCAGAACCACCTGTCCCCCACCGGACGTTGCCATTCCTTCGATGCCGCGGCCGACGGCTATGTGACGGGCGAGGCCGTCGCGGTGATGGTGGTGAAACGTCTCGCCGACGCGCAGCGCGACGGCGACCGCATCCTGGCGGTGGTGCGGGGTACGGCCGCGAACCAGGATGGGCGTACCGCGGACTTCTCGACGCCGTCGGTGGCCGCGCAGACGGCGCTGTATCGCGCAGCGCTGGCCACCGCGGACGTGGATGCGGGAACCATCGGCATGGTCGAGGCGCACGGGCCCGGTACGCCTGCCGGAGATCCGGTCGAGTACGCCAGCCTGGCCGAGGTCTACGGAGTCGAGGGCCCCTGCGCTCTCGGATCGGTCAAAACGAACTTAGGCCACGCCCAGTCGGCGTCTGGACTCCTCGGTCTGATGAAAGCGATTCTCGCGCTGCAGCACGGGACGGTTCCACAGAACCTGCACTTCACTCGGCTGCCCGATGAGATGGCCCGGATCAGCACCAATCTCTTTGTGCCTCAGGAGACGACGAGTTGGCCGAACAGCGACCGGCATCCGCGGCGCGCTGCGGTCTCGTCGTACGGGGTGTCGGGCACCAACGTCCACGCAATCGTGGAACAGGCTCCCGAACCCGCTGAGCGCGAATCCATCTCAGCCGGCTGCCACGCTGATGCCGCGCCGCTGCTGTTTCCGCTGTCCGCCACGTCACCCGAGGCGCTGCGGCGCACCGCAGACCGACTCGCGACCTGGGTGCACGCACACGACGAGGCGGCTCTGACGGATCTGGCCTACACCCTGGCGCGCCGCCGCGCCCACCACCGGGTCCGCGCGGCGGTCCTCGCGGGCAGCCGCCCCGAACTCACCGACGCTCTGCGCAGCATCGCCGCCGGCGACGACCCCTTCCCACCCGAGGTCGGGCACGACCGCCTGGCGCCGGTGTTCGTGTTCTCCGGACAGGAATCGCACTGGGCCGGGATGGGCGCAGACCTTCTTGCCAACGATGCCGCCTTCGCCGCGACCGTCGCGGAGATCGAGCCACTCATCGCCCACGAGTCCGGATTCTCGGTGACCGACGCGATGACAGCCCCCGACGCGGTGGCCGGCTTCGACCGGGTACAGCCCACATTGTTCACGATGCAGGTCGCGGTGGCGGCCGCGCTGAGTGCGCACGGCGTGCGGCCGGGCGCGGTCATCGGCCATTCGTCGGGTGAGATCGCCGCGGCGGTGGTCGCCGGTGCGCTGTCGCTGCATGACGGGGTGCGGGTGGTCTGTCGCAGCTCCCGGCTGATGGCCGGCCTCTCGGGCTCCGGCGCGATGGCGGCGGTGGATCTGCCTGCCAAGCAGGTACTTTCGGAGTTGACGGTGGGCGGCATCAAAGACGTCGTGATCGCGGTGGTGGCTTCGCCGCAGACCACCGTGATCTCCGGTGCCGCCGAGACGGTGCGCACGCTGCTCGGCGGTTGGGCCCAGCGGGGCGTGGCTGCCCGACACATCGTCGCCGACGTGGCCACGAACTCGCCGCAGATCGATCCGATCCTGGCCGAGCTGACCACCGTCCTGCACGATGTCGATCCGCTCACCCCGACGGTCCCCTTCTACTCGGCCACCGGGTTCGACCCACGCGAACAACCGTTGTGCGACAACAGGTATTGGGTGCAGGGCCTGCGGCGCACGGTGCGGTTCGCCGCCGCCGTCCGGGCCGCCGTCGAGGACGGATACCGGGTGTTCGCCGAGCTGGCGCCCCATCCGGCGCTCGCTGAGGCCATTCAACAGACCGCCCAGAGCCTGGACGTGCCGCTGGCCACGCCGGCCGCCATGCACCGCGACGAGAAGCTGCCGTACGGCATGCTCGGTTTCGTCGCAGATCTCTACAGCGCCGGCGCGCTGATCGACTTCTCGGCAACGTTGCCCACGGGGCGGTTGGTGGACGCGCCCCTACCGTCCTGGACGCACCGCCGGTTGTGGTTGAGCGACGACGATGCGACATCCGCGACACCGGGTGGCCGCACCGTGTCGGTCCATCCGCTGCTGGGACCCCATGTGCGCCTGCACCAAGAACCGGAACGCCACGTCTGGAATGCCGAGATCGGTACGTCCGTGCAGCCCTGGCTCGCCGAGCACCGGATCCACCACGTGGCCGTGCTTCCCGCAGCCGTGTACTGCGAGATGGCGCTGGCGGCCGCCCGGGTGGCGGTCGGCGACGCCGCCGAGGTCCGTGACCTACGCTTCGTCGAGCCGCTGCTGCTGGATGAGCAGACCGCCGTCGGAGCATCGACGCTGATGGCGGCGCCGGGGGTCGCCGAGTTCGCAGTGGAGTCGAACCGCGGCGGCGAGCACGCCCGGCAGGCCACCGCGGTGCTGTGGGCCGCCGAGGATGAGCGGCCACCCGTCTACGACATGTCGGTACTGCTGGCGGCACATCCCGGCCGCGACGACGGCGCACACGTGCGTTCCCGCCTCGAGGGGCGCGGCGTCCACTACGGCCCCGCGTTCGCAGGGCTCGGACCAGTGCACATCGGCCAGGAGGGCACCGGCTCCGTGGTCGCAGAGATCGCACTGCCGGGCCGACTCCGCTCGCAGCAGGGTGCGTACACCGTGCACCCCGCGCTGCTGGACGCCTGCTTCCAGGCCGTGGGAGCCAGTCCGTACGTCCAGACGCCGGGCGAGGTGGGATTGCCGTCGGCGGTGCAGCGGCTGCGCGCCTACGGGTCCGCGCGCGACGCGCGCTACTGCTACCTGCGGGTGAGCAAGGTCGACAGCTCCGGTGTCGACGCCGATCTCGATGTGCTCGATCAGAACGGCGTGGTCCTGCTCAGCGCGCAGGGGTTGTCGTTCGGCCCCGCAGCGTCCGACGACGCCCGTCACGATCGGGTGCTGGACGACCGGCTGCTGGCCGTCGAGTGGGAGCGCAGACGCACACCCGAAGCCCCGCAGGATGATCCGGGGTCCTGGCTGATCGTCAGCACCAGCGTGGCCTCGGACATGATGATGGCCTCCGCGCTGACCGACTCCCTGGAACGCCACGGCGCGCAGTGCACCACCATGTGCTGGCCCGTCGATGCCGATCACACCGCGGCAGCCGACGTGCTCGCCACGCACCTGCGTGGTCGCCAGTTCACCGGCGTCGTCATCGTCACCGGGCCGAAACCCGATGCCGCCGAGCAGTGTCTCCCTCGGCTGGGCCTCGACAACGCGCAGCACCTGGTGCGCGTCACCCGCGAGGTCCCCAAGATCGACGGCCGTTTACCCCACCTCACCGTGGTCACCCGGGACGCGCAGGCCGTATTGCCCGGAGACGAGCCCAATCTGGAACAGGGCGCGCTGCGCGGCCTGGTGCGGGTCCTGGGCGCCGAACATCCGCATCTGCACATCACCCAGATCGACATCGACGCGACCACCGGCGCCGAGCACGTGGTGGGGCAGCTGCTCGGCGAGTCCGAAGAGGACGAGACGGCGTGGCGGAACGGCGCGTGGTACGCGGCGCGGCTGCGCCCGGCGCCACTCCGACCCGACGAGCGTCATGCCGAGCTGGCCGACCATGAGCACGACGGCGTCCGCCTGCAGATCCGCACACCCGGTGACCTGGAGACGGTGGAGCTCATCAGCTGCGAGCGAGGCTCGCCGGGACCGGGACAGATCGAGGTCGCCGTCAGCGCGTCGAGCGTCAACTTCGCCGACGTCCTGGTTGCGATGGGCCGGTTCCCCAGCGTCGACGGTGACCGTCCGGAGCTCGGCATGGACTTCGCGGGAGTGGTTTCGGCGGTGGGGCCCGAGGTGACCGACCATCGCGTCGGTGACCGGGTGGCCGGCTTCTCCCCCAAGGGTTGTTGGGGCACATTCGTGGTCTGCGACGGGCGCCTCGCCGTCCCGCTGCCGCCCGCCCTCGACGACCGACAGGCGGTTGCCGTCGCGACCGCAACCGCGACCGCCTGGTACGGCCTGCACGAGCAGGCCAGGATCTCGGCGACGGACCGGGTGTTGATCCACTCCGCCACCGGTGGTGTCGGCCAGGCGGCGATCGCCATCGCTCGCGCGGCCGGGGCGGAGATCTTCGCCACCGCAGGCAGCGCGGAACGCCGACAGTTGTTGCACACCATGGGAATCGATTATGTCTACGACTCCCGCAGCACCGACTTCGCCGAGCAGATCCGTCGTGACACCGATGGGTACGGCGTCGACATCGTGCTCAACTCGTTGACGGGTCCGGCACAACGTGCCGGCTTCGAACTGCTCGCCGTCGGCGGTCGCTTCGTCGAGATCGGTAAACGCGACGTCTATGGCAGCACCCGGCTCGACCTCTTCCCGTTCCGCAACAACCTCACCTTCCACTACGTCGACCTGGCGCTGATGTCGATGAGTCATCCCGGACGAACCGGGGAGCTGTTGCGCACGGTGTTCCGCCTGGCGGCCGACGGCGAGTTGCCGCCCGTCGAGCACACCGCGTACCCATTGGCCGAGGCTGCCAACGCGATTCGCGTGATGGGCGCGGCCGAGCACATCGGGAAGCTGGTGCTCGAGGTCCCGCGCACCGGCCACAGCGTCGCGTTGACGCCACCGGAGCATGCGAAGGTGTTCCGCTCCGACGGCGCCTACGTCATCACGGGTGGACTCAGTGACCTCGGGTTGTTCCTGGCCGAGAAGATGGCCGACGCCGGGTGCGGACGCATCGTGCTCACCTCCCGCTCGCAGCCGACCCTGAAGGCGCTGGAGACCATCGAGCTGATCCGGGTGATGGGTGGCGACATCGTTGTGCACTGCGGCGACATCGCCGACCCCGACACCGCGCGACACGTGGTGGCCACCGCCACCGCCACCGGACTGCCGGTGCGCGGCGTACTGCACGCCGCCGCGACGATTGGCGACGCGACTCTTGCCGACATCACCGACGAGCTGATCGAACGTGACTGGGCCCCCAAGGTTTACGGCGCGTGGAATCTGCACACCGCCACTGTCGACGAGCCACTGGACTGGTTCTGCTCGTTCTCCTCGGCTGCCGCGCTGGTGGGCTCGCCCGGGCGGGGCGCGTACGCCGCGGCGAACAGCTGGCTCGACGCCTTCACCCGGTGGCGGCGGGCTCAGGGGCGCCCGGCCACGGCGATCGCCTGGGGCACCTGGGGTCAGATCGGATGCGCCGCCGAGGTCACCGAGGGCGCCGGGGCAGCCATCACACCGGACGAGGGTGCCCACGCGTTCGAGGCGCTCCTGCGCCACGATCGCCCGTACACCGGGTATGCGCCGACCACCGGGACAACGTGGTTGACCACGTTCGCCCGCCGCAGCCCGTTCGCCGAAGCGTTCCGCTTCGTCGGCGAAAGTCAGACGGGCACAATCACCTTGCGGACTGTGCTGAGCGAAGTACCGCCGGACGAATGGCCCGGCCGGCTACGGCGGCTGATCTCCGACCAGATCAGCGTGGTTCTGCGGCGCAGCATCGATCCTGATCGGCCGCTGTCCGAATACGGTGTGGACTCCCTGGGAGCCCTCGAGCTGCGGACCCGCATCGAGACGGAAACCGGAGTCCGGTTGGCCTCGGGCGACCTGGCCGTCGGCACCGTGCGCGGCCTGGCCGAGCTTCTGTGCCGCAAGATGGCCCCTCATCAGTCCGCCGACAGCGACGCGTCGGCCCGGGGAGGATCGTGAACGCTGTTCTGAAGGTGATGATGTCCGGCCTCATGCAGGCGGCCGCGCTGGGATTGCTGCTGTTCGTGCCTGCCGGCACGTTCCACTACTGGCAGGCATGGACCTTTCTGGCGGTGTTCGCACTGTCGGCGTGGGTGCCGAGTGTCTACGTGCAGCTGATCAATCCCGCTGCGCTCGAACGACGTATGCGTGGCGGGCCGGTGGCCGAGGGCCGCGCCGTGCAGAAGATCGTCATGGCAGGCCTGTACCTGTCGTTGGCGGCGATGTGTGTGGTCAGCGCTCTCGACCACCGCTTCGGGTGGTCGGCGG
Organism: Mycolicibacterium aurum; assembly: GCF_900637195.1. Taxonomy (NCBI): domain Bacteria; kingdom Bacillati; phylum Actinomycetota; class Actinomycetes; order Mycobacteriales; family Mycobacteriaceae; genus Mycobacterium; species Mycolicibacterium aurum. Next base: position 2,996,704 of record NZ_LR134356.1, read on the forward strand.
TGCCGACATCACTGTGCATCGCCGGAAGCGTTCTGGTCGCGATCGGTATGGGTGCCGTCGTCCTGGTGGCCACACAGAACAACTACGCGTCCACCACCGTCCAGGTCGAGTCGGGGCAGCATGTCGTCTCGACCGGGCTGTACGGGCTGGTACGCCACCCGATGTACACCGCCAACGCGATCATGCTGGTGGGGATCCCGCTCGCACTGGGCTCCTACTGGGCGCTGATCTTCGTCGTGCCGGGCCTTGCGGTGCTCGCGTCACGCATCCGCGACGAAGAGACGCTGCTGCGGGAAGAACTTGCGGGATACCGGGATTACACCCGTACCGTCCGCTATCGACTCGTGCCGTGCGTCTGGTGACGGCGGGTTAGCCGTCCCGCCCGATCAGCCCACTCAGGTGCCTGATCGTCGGTGCACCGAGCAGGTCCGTGACGGGCAGCCGGGTGCCGAACGCCGCGTTGATCGCGTCGACGGCCCGCATCGCCGCCAGCGAATCGCCACCGAGGTCGAAGAAAGACTCCGCGGTCCCGACCTGTTCCACGCCGAGCACCCGCGCGTAGATGTCAGCCAGGGTCCGCTCCACGTCGGTCGCCGGTGCATGGTGGCTGCCGGCGTGATCAAGCGTGACGGGATCGGCGGGAGCGGGCCCGTACCGGCCCGAGCCGCCCCCCTGTAGATCCGCCGACAGCAGCGGCTGGGTGGGGTCGGTGATCATCGCCACCACCACCCGGGTGAACTGCTCGACGAGGCTGTCGATCCCGGCCGCGTCGAAAACGTCTGCGTGGTACTGGATGCGCAGATCGAGCTCGGCCCCCGGTACGGCTTGAATCGCGAGTGGGTAGTGGTAGAAATCGCGGTTGTCGAGGTCGGTGACCGCCAGCCCGTCGTCGCCCGACAGTTTGGCGGCATCAGTCGGATAGTTCTCGTAGACGAAGACGGTGTCGAACAGCTGCCGGTGACCGGTGATCCGGTGAATGTCGGCCAGTCCCAGGTGTTCGTGGTCGAGAGTGCGGTTCCGTCCGTTGTGGAGCTGGTCGAGCAGATCCGCGGTGGTGGTGGTCGAGGTCATCGTCGCGCGGACGGGCACCGTGTTGATGAACAAGCCGACCATCGCGTCGACGCCGGCCACGTCGTCGGGCCGGCCCGACACGACGGCGCCGAAAGCGACATCCCGACGACCGGTCATCCGGCACAGCAGCTGCGCCCAGGCGGCCTGAAGTACGGTGCTGACGGTGGTGTGGTGCGTGCGTGCCAGCTCGCTCAGCGCCTGAGTGGTCGGCGCCGACAGCCGATGCGAGATGACCTCGCGCCGTCCCGGCGGCAGCGGGAGTCGCGGGCCCACCAGCGTGGGGGCCTCGAACCCGGCCAGCGCCTCGCTCCAGGCCTGGCGGGCTGCCGCGTCGTCGCGCTCGGCCAACCAGCTGACGAACCTGCGGTACGGCACCGTCGCCGGTAGCCACTGCCCGTAGTAGCTGGCGAAGATCTCCCCCAGCAGGATCGGCAGCGACCAGCCGTCGAGCACGATGTGGTGGTTGGTGAGGACGAAGCGATGCTGATCCGGCGCGGTGCGGACCAGCGCCGCGCGGAACGCCACCTGCCCCGGCAGGTCGCACACCGCGACACGTTCGGAGTCACACAGGTGCGCGAACTCCGCGTCGAGGTCAGCGCCTCGGTTGCTCAGATCGACGTACTGCCAGGGCGCGTCGGGATCGGACGGGATGAGCTGGACCGGCTGCTCGGCCGTACCGCGGAAGCGGGCCACGAGATGGGGATGGCGCTGCACCGCCAAGTGCACGGCGTCGCGCAATCGGTGCGGGTCGAGCCTGCCGGTCAGCGTGACATCCAGCTGCACGGCGTAAACATCGTCGCCGGAGCTGTGTGCGACGCCGGCGTGGAACAACAGCCCCTGCTGCAGCGGGGTCAACGGCAAGATGTCGGCGACCGCTTCCGAGCGGCACAGGTCGTCGATCTGTTGCTGGGTCAGCGCGGCCGGTGCGACGTCGGACGGTGTCAAACCGCCGCCGCCTCCGCGTACATGCACGCAGATGCCCGCCAGCGCGTCGAACCACAACTCGCTCAGGCGATTCACCTGAGCGTGGTCCAGCGCCGAGCGCGCCCACGACCAGCCGGCCCGCAACCGAGGGCCTGCGCCGGTGTCGACCGTGCCGGCGTTGAGTTCCACGGTGTGCATCAGCGGCATGGGTATCGCCGCGGCTGCGCCGGTCACCGTCCACCCGTCTTGGCGGATCTCCCACATGTCGCCCGACACCTCGCCGGCACCGGCGCCCAGGCGCCCCAGGTAGTTGAAACCGATCGGCGGGTCGGCGCCCGCGAGATCGACGTCGTCGTTCAGGTAGCGCAGCAGCCCGTAGGTGGCGCCGTCGGGAAGGCCGCGGAGTTGCTCCTTGGCGTCCTTGACCACCGCGCCCAGGGTCGGGTCGCCGGCCGACACCTGAGCCCACGTCAGCCCGCGAGCGATGCTCAGCGACACCGGATACTTGGTGGTGAACCACCCCACCGTGCGGGACAGGTCGACGGCGTGGCCGTCGCCGGCCAGTTCTTCGTGACGCCCGTGCCCTTCTGCATCGATGACGATGGTTGCGGCGCCGGTATCCGAACAGCCCAGCGCCCCGGTGAACTCCGCCAGCGCCAACCCGAAGGCGATCACCAGGATGTCGTTGATTCCGGCGTGGAATGCCGCCGGTACCTCGCCGAGCAGCAGTCGTGTCGTCTCGGTGTCCAGCTCCACCGAGAGGCTTCCGGCGGTGGCATAGGTGTCCACTGTGGGTTTCACCGCGGGCAGCGCCGGCGGTACCGCCATGATCTGCCGCCACGCCTCGGCCTGGCCGACGATCTCGGGGTCATGCGCGTGCTCGACGAGAACCGACCCCCACCGGGCGAAGGACGTGCCCGGTGCGGGCAACTCCACCTGCTGCCCACCACGGTGTTGCGCCCACGCGAGATTGATGTCCTCCAGCAGGATTCGCCAGGACACCCCGTCGACCACGAGGTGGTGCGCGATCACCACCAACTGGGCGGTGGCGGGCACCCACAGCGCGCTCACCATGTCCCCACGAGCCGGGTCCAACCGCGATCGCGCGGCGCCCACGGCCTCGTCGGTCACCTCGTCGACGATCCGCACACACGAGCGCGCGTCCACCGACCCCGGCTCGGGCACGGTCAGTGACCAGCCCTCCACATCGTCGGCGTCGACCCGCAACCGCAGCATCGCATGTCGATCCAGCACGGCCTGCAGTACCAGGACCACGTCGGCCTCGGTAGCACCGATCGGGGCCTGCACCACCACGGTCTGGTTGAACTGGTCCACCGGCCCCTGCACCTGCTGCAGCCAACCGATGATCGGGGTGACCGGGACCGCCCCGATGCCCTCGTCGACGGCGCCGTCGCCACCGGTGGCCACCCGGGCCACCCGGGCGAGCCGGGCCACGGTCTGCTCGACGAAGACATCACGCGGACGGCACAGCACTCCGGCCGCGCGGGCACGGGCGACCACCTGCATCGACAGGATGCTGTCGCCACCGAGCTCGAAGAACGACTCGTCGACCCCGACGCGCCCCAGTCCCAGCACCTGCGCGTAGATGCCGGCCAGGATCTCCTCCACCGCATCGGCCGGCGCGCGATACGCGTCGACGTCCTGATACTCCGGGGCAGGCAGCGCCCGCTTGTCGAGTTTGCCGTTCACCGTCAACGGCATGGCGTCGATGACCACCACCGCGGCCGGAATCATGTACTCCGGCAACCGGTCTACCAATGCGCCGCGGAGCTGTGCCGGATCGAGGTCGGCTGACGTGGCGGTGACATACCCGACCAGACGCTTGTCGCCGGGGCGGTCCTCGCGGGCGATCACCTCCGCCTGGGCGACGCCGTCCAGCGCGGCCAGCGCTGCCTGGACCTCCCCCAGCTCGATCCGATACCCGCGGATCTTGACCTGCTCGTCGGCACGACCGAGATAACGGAGCTCACCGTCGGCGCCCCAGCACATCACGTCACCGGTGCGATACATCCGTTGCCCCGGTGCGCCGAACGGACACGCCACGAACCTGCTCGCCGACAACCCGGCCCGGCCGATGTAGCCATACGCCAATCCCGCACCGGCCACATACAATTCGCCGACCACGCCCGGTGCCACGGGCCGCAGTGCGCTGTCGAGAACGAAGAAGCCGAGATGTGCCAACGGCACCCCGATGGGGCTGATGACGCTGTCGACGTCCCGCTCGAAGATCTCCCGGAACGACGCGTGCACCGTGGTCTCGGTGATGCCGTACATGTTGATCAACCGCGGCGCGTCCGGGTGAGCCTCGTACCAGCCCGCGAGTCGTTGCGGTTCAAGCGCTTCCCCGCCGAAGACGACGGCCTGAAGCGCGAGCTGCAGATCGGGCCGAAGTGCATCGGCTGCCTGCAGCGCGTAGAACGCCGATGGCGTCTGGCTCAGCACGGTCACGTTCTCGGATGCCAGCAGAGCGTGGAGGTCCTCCGGCGACCGCACCACCGGGTCGGGCACCACCACCAGACGACCGCCGTAGAGCAGCGGCCCCCAGATCTCCCACACCGAATAGTCGAAGGCCAGCGAATGGCACTGCGTCCACACCTGGCCGGCCAGCCCCATGTCGGTGTCCAGCGTCTCCAGCAGCCGGGTCACGTTGCGGTGCGGAATCGCGACCCCCTTGGGGGTTCCCGTCGTGCCGGAGGTGTAGATGATGTACGCGATCTGATCGGCGTCCACCGCCGGTAGCGCGGAACCGGGCTGGACGTCGACGGCGGAATCGTCGAGATCGATGACGACCACGTCGTGTCCGCTGAGCCTGTCGGCCAGGCTGGCGGTGGTGATCACTGCGACCGGATCGGCATCGGCGAGCACGAACTCCATCCGGGCCACGGGCACGGCCGGGTCGATCGGCACATATGCGGCGCCGGATTTCACGATCGCGAGGATCGCCGCAACGGCCTCGGCTGACCGCGGTGACAGCAGCGCCACCCGGTGCCCCGTGCGTACGCCGTGGTCGATCAGGTGATGCGCCAGCCGGTTCGACGCCTCATCGAGTTCGCGGTAGCTCCACGACCACGGCCCGCAACTGATCGCAGTCGCTTCCGGCGTGGCGGCGACCTGTGCGGCGAACGCAGCCGCAATCGAGGGTGCGTGCGCCACCGGAGCGGTCAACGCCGCCCGGTTTCCCCAGATGTCCACCCGGGAGTGTTCGGAGTCGTCGAGCACGTCCACCGCGGACACGCGCAGCGCCGGATCGGCGGTCATCGCGAGAAGGACCCTGCGCAGGCGTTCGATCAATGCCTCGATCGTGCCTGCGTCGAATACGTCCGTGCGGAACTCCACGAACCCGCCGATCCCGGCGGGATCGCCGGTGGCACTCCAGCGTTCGGCCAGTGAGAACGACAGGTCCATCCGGGCGGCACCGGTGTTCACCGGCATCGGGCTGACATCCAGATTCCCCAGGGTCAACCCGGCGGTCGCCGGGTCGCCGGCGTCGGTGGGCAGGTTCTGCCAGGCCAGCATCACCTGCACCAGCGGGTGATGGGTCAGAGACCGGGTCGGATTGAGGCGTTCGACGACCACCTCGAACGGCACATCCTGGTTCTCGTACGACGCCAGAGAGCGTGCCCGGACCTGGTCGAGCACGGCCGCGACGCTGGGGTCACCGGCCAGGTCGAGCCGCAGCACCAGGGTGTTGATGAAGAAGCCGACGAGGCCGTCGAGGGCTGGGTCACGCCGGCCGGCGATCGGAAATCCCACGGCCACATCGGAACTCGCGCTGAGCTTGGACAGCAGGACCGCCAGGGCTGCCTGCATCACCATAAAGCTGGTGGCACCGTGCTCGCGGGCCACCTGCGCCACCGCGCGCTGCAGTTCGGCGGGCCATTCCACCGGCACGGTGGCACCCCGCTGATCGGCGACCTGCGGGTAGGGCCGATCGGTGGGCAGCACGAGCCGCTCCGGCATCCCCGCCAGCGCCTCCTTCCAATGGGCCAACTGCGCGGCGATGCGACTGTTCCCATCGGTCAGCTCGCCGAACTGCGCGCGCTGCCACAGCGTGTAATCGACGTACTGCACCGCCAGATCGGCCCACGCCGGAGCCCGGCCGGCGCACCGGGCGGCATACGCCACCCCGAGGTCGGCCACCAGCGGGCTGATCGACCAGCCGTCGGCGGCGATATGGTGCACCACCGCCACCCACACATGGTCGTTGTCACCCACCCGGAAAAGCTGTGACCGCAGAGGAATCTCGGAGGCCAGGTCGAAGGTGCGCAGTGCCGTTTCCTCGACGGCCTGCTGCAGGCGGTCGGTCGACCAGTCCGCAGCGTCGACGACCTGCCACCCGAAGTCGGCGTACCGGGCATCGACCACCACCTGTCGTGGGATCCCGTCCGGCGCGTCGAACACGGTGCGCAGGCTCTCGTGCCGCGCCACCACGTCGGCCAGCGCGGCCGCCAACATGTCGGTGTCGAGGGCTCCGCGCAACCGCAGGGCCACCGCAAGGTTGTACACCGGCGAGGGGCCCTGCAACTGGTCGATGAACCACAGGCGGCTCTGGGCGAACGACAGCGGAATGACCGCGGGCCGCTGCTGGGGAACCAGCGGCGCGAGTGGGCTGTCCCCCACGCCGATACGAGGTGCCAGCTGCGCCACCGATGGAGCCTCGAACACGGTGCGCACCGCCAGATCGGCCCCCATACCCGCGTTGACCGCGGCGATCAGGCGCATCGCCGAGAGCGAATCCCCACCCAGCTCGAAGAACGAGTCGTCCACCCCGACCCGCTCCACGCCCAGCACCTTGGCGAAGATGCCTGCCAGCAGCTCTTCGGCGGGAGTGGCTGGGGCACGGTACTTCTCCAGATCCTGGTAGTCCGGCGCAGGCAGGGCCCGCCGGTCCAGTTTCCCGCTGACCGTCAACGGCAGCGACTCCACCGCCAGGACCGCGGCAGGCACCATGTAGGCCGGAAGCCGTTCGGCCAGTGCGGCTCGTGCTGTGGCCGGATCCGCTGTGCCGGTGATGTAACCGACCAGCCGCGGATCGCCGGGGCGGTCCTCGCGGGCGATCACCACCGCATGCTCGACCCCGTCAAGTCCAGCCAGCACGGCCTGGACCTCGCCGGGCTCGATACGGTACCCGCGGATCTTGACCTGTTCATCGGCCCGTCCGAGGTACTGCAGTTGTCCGTCGGCCCGCCACCGCACCAGGTCTCCGGTGCGATACATCCGCGTTCCGGGTGCCTCGCTGCCGGCGAACGGGCAGGCCACGAACCGTGAGGCGGTCAGGCCCGGGCGTCCGAGGTACCCGACGCCCACGCCGCGGCCGGCCACGTACAGTTCGCCGACCACCCCTTCGGGCACCAGGCACAGCCGTTCGTCGAGGACGAACAGCGCCACGGTGGGTGGTGGCGCACCGATCGGCACCTCGCATCCCACCTGCAGGGGTGCGCTCATCGACGCGTACACCGTGCTCTCGGTGGGGCCGTAGGCGTTGATCACCACCCGGCCGGGCGCCCACTGCTCCACCACCTCGGGTGGGCATGCCTCGCCGCCGAGCAGCAGCGCCACCGATTCCAGTCCTTGGGGCCGCAGTGCCGCCACCGCCGACGGCGTCTGGGTGAGGACGTTGACATGTTCGCTGACCAGCAACGCGTGGAACTCGTCCGGTGAGCGCACCACCGCATCGGGGACCACCACCAATCGCGCGCCGCCCAGCAGCGCGGCCCAGATCTCCCATACCGAGAAGTCGAAGGCATACGAGTGGCACTGAGTCCACACCTGTTGTGCGGGAAGTCCTGTGGGCGGTGAATCCGCCAGGTGTGCAAGGTTGCGGTGGGACAGAGCGACACCCTTGGGCGTCCCGGTCGTGCCCGAGGTGTAGATCAGGTAGGCGATGTCGTCGGCGGACGGCACCGGCAACGCGGTGTCGGGGCGCTGCGCTCGCGGGTCGTCGTCCTGCAGATCGATGATGGTCAGGTCGAACTGGGTCACCCGGGGTTTCAAGACCGTGGTGGTGACGATGGCGACCGGCGCGGCGTCGGCGAGCATGAACGCGATGCGGGAGTCCGGCAGTGCCGGGTCGATCGCCAGGTATGCGGCGCCGATCTTGAGCGACGCCAACATGGCGACGACGGCTTCGGCGGAGCGCTCCAGAAGCAGCGCGACGCACGCGCCGCGGCCGACTCCCCGATCAACCAGCATGCGCGCGAATCGATCCGCGGCGTCGTCGAGTTCCTGATAGGTCAGTGCGCCGGCGTCACTGCTGATCGCCACCGCTTCCGGATGGACCGCCACCTGGGCCGCGAACAGGGTGGGGATCGACACCGGAGCGGGTGCCGGTGCCGTCAGCACCGCGCGGTTACCGATCGCCGCGAGGCGGGCGCTCTCGACCTCGTCGAGGACGGTCAGCGACGAAAGCCGCCGCGACGGGTCGGTGGTCATCGCCACCACCACCCGCTCCAGTCGCTCGATCAGGGTCTCGATGCTCGCCGCTTCGAACACGTCGGTGCGGAACTCCACCGCCCCGCCGATCCCGGCCGGTTCACCGGCTTTGGTCCAGCGTTCGTTCAGGGAGAACGCCAGGTCGACCCGCGCGGTGTCGGTGGCGAGCGGGATCTGGGTGATCTGCAGATCGCCCAGGGCCATGACGATCTGGTCGCTGGCCTCGGCAGGCAGGTTGCGCCAGTCCAACATCACCTGAACCAGGGGGTGATGGGTCAGCGACCGACTCGGACTGAGCCGGTCGACGACCACTTCGAACGGCACGTCCTGGTTCTCGTAGGCGGCCAGTGAGCGCTGCCGCACCTGGGCCAGCAGGTCGGCGACCGTGGGGTCACCGGCGAGGTCCACGCGCAGCACCAGTGTGTTGACGAAGAAGCCCACCAACTCGTCGAGCGCGGGATCACGTCGGCCTCCGATCGGGAAACCCACGGCCACATCGGAACTCGCACTGAGTTTGGCCAGCAGTACCGCCAGGGCGGCCTGCATCAGCATGAAGCTGGTCGCGTTGTGTTCACGGGCGACCGCCGCGATTCGCAGCTGCAGGTCGGTGGACCAGCGGAACGAGGTGTTGGCGCCACGCTGATCGGCCACCGGCGGATAGGGGCGGTCGGTCGGCAGCTGCAGCCGTTCGGGCATCCCCGCCAGCGCATCCCGCCAGTACGTCAACTGTCCGGCGATCAGGCTGTCGTGATCGTCAAGATCGCCGAACTGCGTGCGCTGCCACAGCGTGTAATCGACGTACTGCACCGGCAATTCGGTCCACATCGGGTTCAGCCCCGCCAGCCGGCACAGATAGGCGACGCCCAGGTCCTGCACCAGGGGCGCGACAGACAGCCCGTCGGCGGCAATGTGATGCGCCACGGCGACCACCACGTGGTCGTCGTTGCTGACGCGGAAAAGCCTTGCCTGCATCGGGATCTCGGACGCCAGGTCGAAGGGGTGACGCGCCACGGCGCCGACCGCCTCATCCACCTGGGCCTCCGACCATCCGGTGGCGTCGACGATCTGCCAACCGAAGTCGGCGTCCTCGGCCGGGACCACCACCTGTTGCGGCACGCCGTCAGGCGCGGCGAACCGGGTGCGCAGACTCTCGTGGCGGCCGACCACATCGGCCAGCGCAGCACCGAGTACATCGGTGTTCAGCTGTCCGTGCAGCCGTAGGGCGACCGGCATGTTGTACGTCGGCGAGGGGCCCTGCAGCTGATCGAGGAACCACAACCTGTTCTGGGAGAACGACAGCGGGATCACGTCGGGCCGGTCCACCGGAGCCAGCGGCTCGAGCACGACGCCACCGCCGCCGATGCGCGGAGCCAGCTGAGCCACCGTGGGCGCTTCGAACAACGTCCGCACGGTCAGCGCGGCCCCCAGGCCGGAGTTGACCGCAGCGACAAGGCGCATCGCCGACAGCGAATCACCGCCCAGGTCGAAGAACGAGTCATCGACGCCGACGCGCTCCACGTCGAGCACCCTGGCGTAGATGCCCGCCAGGATTTCCTCGACCGCGGTCGCCGGTGCGCGGTATCCGTCGGCCCCGTGATACTCCGGGGCAGGCAACGCTCGCCGGTCGAGCTTGCCGTTGACGGTCAGCGGCAGGCTGTCGATCACCACGATCGCGGCAGGGACCATGTACTCGGGCAGACGTTCTGCCACCGCGGCCCGCACGGAGGCGGGATCGACCGATCCCGTGACGTAGCCCACCAGGCGCTTGTCTCCCGGGTGGTCCTCGCGGGCGACCACCACCGCCTGCTGCACGCCGTCCATTCCGGCCAGCACCGCGCGGACCTCGCCGATCTCGATGCGGTATCCGCGGATCTTGACCTGCTCGTCGGCGCGGCCCACATATCGCAGCTGTCCGTCGGCGCCCCACCAGACCAGATCGCCAGTGCGATACATCCTTTGTCCAGGTTCGCCGGGCCCGACGAACGGGCACGCCACAAACCGCGACGACGTCAGCCCCGGGCGGCGCCAGTATCCGAGACCTGTCTGCGGACCGGCCACGTACAGGTCGCCGACGACCCCGGCAGGCACCGGACGTAGCCACGGGTCCAGCACGAAGAAGGCCAAACCGTCCAACGGCCCACCGACGGGGCTGACCGGGTTGTCGACGCTGTCGTCGACATCGGCGGTGACGATCTCGCGGAACGAGGCGTGCACTGTGGTCTCGGTGGTTCCGTACAGGTTGAGCAACCGGGGTGAGCCCGGATGGTTGTCCAGCCATGTCCGGAGTCGTTGCGGCTCAAGCGCTTCACCGGCAAAGATGACGGCGCGCAGGTTCAGCTGCCGTCCGATCTCAGGTGCCAGCGCATCCGCGGTCTGCAGGGCGTAGAACCCGGACGGAGTCTGGCTGAGCATGGTGACCTGTTCGGCCGCCAGCAGCGCGTGGAACTCCTCCGGTGCGCGGGCCACGGACTCGGGCACCACGACCAAGCGGCCCCCGTACAGAAGTGCGCCCCACATCTCGCAGACCGAGACGTCGAAAGCCAGTGAGTGCCAGAGCGACCAGACGTGGCCGGCCAGTTCGATGTCGGTGTCCAGCGCGTCGAGCAACCGGGTCACGTTGTCGTGGGTGATGGCGACACCCTTGGGGACACCTGTGGTGCCCGAGGTGTAGATCAGGTAGGCGACGTCGTCGGGGGCCGGTCCGGTCGGTGCCGGGGCGGATCCGTCCACGAGGGCGTCGATGTCCTGCGCGTCGACGAGGACCATGTCCTGCCCGGCCAGCCGGCCGGCCAACTCGGTGTTCGTGATCGCGGCGATCGGCGCGGCATCGTCGAGCACGAGCTGCATACGAGCTGCCGGCGCGGCCGGGTCGATCGGCACGTACGCGGCACCGGTCTTGAGCACGGCCAGGATGGAGATGATCGCGTCCGCCGACCGGGGTAAGAGCAAAGCCACCCGTTGACCCGGTCCGATCCCCCTGTCTGCCAACAGGTGTGCGAATCGGTTCGTGGTGTCGTCGAGCTCGCGGTAGGTCCAGGAGCGGCCCTCCCAGCTGAGCGCCACCGCGTCCGGAACGCGTGCCACCTGCGCCGCGAACAGATCAGGAATCGACACCGACCGGCGTGCCACCCGGCCCAGCGCAGCCCGGTTGCTCCAGAGGTCGAGGCTGGCGTGTTCGGCGGGTTCGAGTACGTCGATCGACGACAGCGGGCGGGTGGGATCGGTGCACATGGCCACCAGCACCCGGGTGAACCGTCGGATCAGCGCCTGGATTCCTCCGGCATCGAACACATCGGTGTCGTATTCGACGCGCAGTGTCAGCGTCGTGCCCGGCACGGCTTGCACCGCTACCGGGTAGTGGTTGTATTCGCGGTGCGCGAAGTCGGTCACGGCCAGCTGGCCGTCGCTCGGCAGCGCGGCGGCGTCGACCGGATAGTTCTCGTAGACGAAGAACGTGTCGAACAGGTGGTCCTGGCCGGTGACGCGGTGAATCTCGTTGAGCGACAGGTGCTGGTGATCGAGGGTGCGGGTGTAGGTGTCCTGCAGCTGGGCGAGCAGGTCGACGGTGGTGGTCGTCGCGGTGACACTGGCGCGCACCGGAACCGTGTTGATCAGCAGCCCGACCATCGAGTCGGCACCCAGCACCTCGCCGGGCCGCCCGGACACCGTGGTGCCGAACACGACGTCGTGGTGACCCGTCCGCGACATCAACAGCTGGGCCCAGGCGGCGTGCAGCACGGTGCTGGCGGTGGTGTGGCACGAGCGAGCGAGCTCACCGAGCGACTGCGTGGTCTGCTCGGGCACGTCGAACGAGGCGACTGCGCGGGGGCCCTGCCGCACCTGGCCCGCGGCACCGACCAGGGTGGGGGTGTCGAACCCTGCGAGCGCCTCTCCCCAGGCTGTGCGCGCAGCGCCGAGGTCGCGTCCCGCCAGCCAGCTGATGAACCGGCGATACGGGACAGGCGGAGGTAGCCGCTGTCCGTGGTAGCCGGCGAACAGCTCGCCCAGCAGGATCGGCAACGACCATCCGTCGAGCACGATGTGGTGGTTGGTCAGCACCAGCCGGTGCTGGTCTGCTCCGGTGCGAATCAGTGTCGCACGGAACGCCGGTTGGTCGGCGAGTTCGCAGACCGCGATGCGCTCCTGCGCACACACCTCGGCGACGCGCTTGTCGAGACTGTCCCCTGCTGTCGTGAGATCGACGACGCGCCAAGGCGCTTCGGGATCGGCCGGAATGATCTGCACCGGGTCGGCGAACTTCTGAGAGAAGCGGGCCGCCAGGTTGGGATGCCGGGTCACCACCGTCTGCACCGCAGCACGTAGCCGGTCGTGGTCGAGCGGACCCGTCAGCGTGATGTACAGCTGCACGGCGTAGACGTCGTCGCTGCCTTCCGCGGTGCCGGCGAGGAACAGCAGCCCCTGCTGCAAGGACGTCAGGGGAAGAACATCAGCTATCTGCATATTGCCGCTGAAGCTCGTCGATCTGCTGTTGGCTGAGACCGACGGCGATGTCCGACGGGGTCAGCCCGCCTCCGCCTCCGCGCACGTGCGCACAGATGCCGGCCAGGGCGTCGAACCACAATCCGCTCAGCCGGCTGACCTGTGCGTGGGTGAGGACAGAGGGCGCCCAGGTCCATGCCCCACCCAGCAACGGTCCAGCGTCGGTGTCCACCGTGCCGGCATTGAGTTCCAGGGTGTGCATCAGCGGTATGGGCGGCTTCACGCTCGGGCTGATGTCGGCCAGGCCGTCCCAACAGATCTGCCACGCGTCACCCGATGTTTCGGCGCTCGTCGCACCCTGACGGCCCAGATAGTTGAAGCAGATCGGCGGATCAGATCCGTCCAGGTCCACCTCGTCGTTCAGGTATCGCAGGGCCCCGTAGTTGAGGCCGTCGGGAACCCCCCGCAGCTGCTCCTTCGCGGCTTTGATCACCGAACCCAGCCTCGCATCGCCGGCCACCACCTGCGCCCAGCTCAGTCCGCCCACGTCCAGAGCCACCGGGTACTTGGCCGTGAACCAGCCCACCGTGCGCGACAGGTCGACCGGCACGCCGGGTGGGGCTGCAAGCTCCTCGTCGCGCCCGTGGCCTTCGACGTCGATGGAGATGGGCGCACCACTGATGCCCAGGAATTCTGTTGCGGCCAAGGCGAATGCGATCAGCAAGATGTCGTGCACACCAGCATGGAATGCGGCCGGGACCTCACCGAGCAGCATCTGGGTGGTCTCGATATCCAGATACACCGACAGGTTCCCGGCGGTGGCCAACGTGTCCGCTCGGGTGTCGACGTCAGGTAATGCGGCAGGCGTCGCCGCGATCTGCCGCCAGAGGTCAGCCTCCCCGACGACCTCGGCGCGGTGTGCGTACTCGGCCAGCAGTGACGCCCACCGGGCGAAGGAGGTGCCGGGTGGGGGCAACTGCACCTGGTGACCGGCACGGTGCTGGGCCCACGCGAGATTGAGTTCTTCCAACAGGATTCGCCACGACACCCCGTCGACCGCGAGGTGGTGGATGATCGCCACCAATCGGCGGGTCGAGGTCACCCACACCGCGCTCAGCATGACCCCGGCGGCCGGGTTCAGCTGTGTGCCGGCGTGCAACACCGCGTCGTCGGTCAGTTCGTCGACTGTGTGCAGACGCGAACGGGCATCTACTGAGCCGGTTTCAGGGACCACCAGCGACCAGCCGCCGGCATCGTCGCGGTCTACCCGCAGCCGCAGCATGGCGTGCCGATCCAGCAAGAGCTGCACCATCACCAGCACGTCGGCTTCGGTGGTGCCGATCGGGGCCTGCACCACCACCGTCTGGTTGAAGTGGGCCACGGGGCTGCCCGCAGCTTCCAGACTCTCCAGCCACCGGATGATCGGGGTGGCGAGCACCGGTCCGGCTCCATCGGCGGCGACGTCGCTGTCGGTGTCGATCAACGTGGCCACTTGGGCCAGCCGCGCCACGGTCTGCTCGGCGAAGACGTCGCGCGGACGGCACAGGACGCCGGCGGCACGGGCGCGGGCGACCACCTGCATCGACAGGATGCTGTCGCCGCCGAGCTCGAAGAACGACTCGTCGACCCCGACCTTTTCCAGTCCCAGCACCTGGGCGTAGATGCCGGCCAGGATCTCCTCCACTGCGTCGGCCGGGGCACGGTAGGCGTCCACGTGCTGGTACTCAGGCGCAGGCAGTGCCCGCTTGTCGAGTTTGCCGTTCACCGTCAACGGCATGGCGTCGATGACCACCACCGCGGCCGGAATCATGTACTCCGGCAACCGGTCTGCCAGCGCGCCGCGGAGCTGTGCCGGATCGAGGTCGGCTGACGTGGCGGTGACATACCCGACCAGACGCTTGTCGCCGGGGCGGTCCTCGCGGGCGATCACCTCCGCCTGGGCGACGCCGTCCAGCGCCGCCAGCGCCGCCTGGACCTCCCCCAGCTCGATCCGATACCCGCGGATCTTGACCTGCTCGTCGGCACGACCGAGATAACGGAGCTCACCGTCGGCGCCCCAGCACATCAGATCTCCGGTGCGATACATCCGTTGCCCCGGTGCGCCGAACGGACACGCCACGAACCTGCTCGCCGACAGGCCGGCCCGGCCGACGTATCCGTCGGCCACCCCGGCGCCGGCCACGTACAGCTCGCCGACGACGCCGACCGGCACGGGCTGCAACCAGCTGTCGAGGACGACGAAGCCGAGATGGCCCAGCGGCACCCCAATCGGACTGACGCCACCCTCGATATCGCCGGCGACGATCTCCCGGAACGACGCGTGCACCGTGGTCTCGGTGATGCCGTACATGTTGATCAGCCGCGGCGCCACCGGGTGAGCATCCAGCCACGCCGCGAGACGGTGTGGTTCCAGCGCCTCGCCACCGAAGACGACGGCCTGGAGCGCGAGCTGCCGGCCCAGCTCCGGCGCCAGCGCATCGGCAGCCTGCAGCGCGTAGAACGCCGACGGGGTCTGGCTGAGAATGGTGACCCGCTCGGCAACCAGCAACGCGTGCAACTCTTCCGGTGATCGCACCACCGGATCGGGCACCACCACCACCCGGCCGCCGTAGAGCAGCGCGCCCCAGATCTCCCACACGGAGAAATCGAAGGCCAGCGAGTGACACTGCGACCACACCTGGCCGGCCAGCCCCATGTCGGCGTCGAGGGTCTCCAGCAGCCGGGTCACGTTGCGGTGGGGAATGGCCACGCCCTTCGGCGTGCCGGTGGTGCCCGAGGTGTAGATCACGTACGCGCCGTCGTCGGGCTCCGGCACCGGTAACGGTGTCTCGGGTCGGAAGGCGGGGTCGGCCAGGTCGCCGATGTCGAGAACCACCGGTTCCCGGCCGTCCAGCTGATCGACCAACTCCGCGGTGGTGATCACTGCGATCGGTGCGGAATCGGCAAGCACGAACTCTCGGCGAGCAGCCGGCACTGCCGGATCGATCGGCACGTAGGCGGCCCCGGTTCTGGTGACGGCCACCATGGCCACGACGGCGTCCGCAGATCGCGGCAGCAGCAACGCCACCCGCTGCCCGGGTCCGACACCGCGGTCGACCAGCTTCTGCGCCACCCGCTGCGCCGTCTCGTCGAGTCCGCGATACGTCAGCGACAGTTCGCCGAAAGTCACTGCCGGCGCGTCGGGGGTACGCGCCGCCTGTGTGGCGAACAGCGCCGGAATCGTCGCCGCCGGCGCGACGGCCCGTGTCAATGCCGCCCGATTACCCCAGTCGTGCAGCGTGGTGCGCTCGGCCTCGTCGAGTACGTCGATCGACGACAGTTTTCGGGTCGGATCGGCTGCCATCGCCACCAGCACTCGTTCCAGACGCCGGGCCAAGTCCGCGGCGCCGCAGTTCGAGAACACGTCGCCGGCGCCCAATGTGCTGAGAAAGAGTTCGTCACCGGTGCCGGAGAAGATCAATCCGAAGCCACCCACGAAGCCGGAGTTGGTCATCGATGCCGATGCCTGGACTCCGCCGAAGTCCAGAGTGAAGGCATGCGGGAGGAAGTCGATGACCACCCTGTCGGTCCGCTGATCCAGGCCGAGGACTTTCCGCTCGAGCGCGTGCACCGGAAATCTCTGATGCGCCAGCGTGTCCCGGATTCGCTCGGCCACGTGCTCACAGAACGACGTCACCGTGGACCCCGCCGAGAGGTTGAGAACAAGGGGCGCGACCCCGGCCACCATGCCGGGCAGCGTCTTCGACTCGGCGACGACGCGTCTGCTGACCGGGAAGTCGAGGACCACCTCGGACTGTGCGGCGGAGTGCCCCGGAATCATCAGTGCGCACGCCGCGGTGATCACCGATGCGCGCGGCATGTTCCACACGTCGGCCAGTTCCTGCACCCGTCGGATGACCGCGGGGTCCAACTGCACGGGCGTGGACAGCTGATTGGGATCGCGCTCGACCGAGGGGTGCGGCGACCGGTGTCGCGGTGCGCTCTGGGTGGGAAGATTCTCCGCCCAGTACGTCTGGTCGCCGTCGTGCTCGCTGGACGCCTCGTATGCCACTTCGCAGTCGACCAAGTCCTGCAGCGAGCCGAAGAATGCGGGCGGGACGGGTTCGCCGGACACGAGTGCCGAGTAGACCGAGGCGACCCTGTTACCGATCAGCCCGAGGCCGGCGCCGTCGGTGACGATGTGGTGGAAACAGCCGAACAGGTAGTAGTCGTCAAACCCGATCTGTAACAGGGCGAATCGGAACAGCGGCCCGTCGAACGGCAGGGGTGTGCGTTGGATCGCCAGTGCCATGTCCTGGGCTTCGCGCTCGGGATCGCCTGCGCCGCTGAGGTCGTGGAATTCTAGGTCGACGTGAGGGTAATCGACGGGCCTCTGGAAGACGTGGCCGTCCTCCTCGAAGATGGCGACTCTGACCGGTTCGGCTTCGTGGATCACCCGCTGGATCGCCCACTCGAGGGCATCGAGTTCCACCCCGCCTTCGATCCTGACGAGCAGGCCGAATTGCCACTCCGCGCCGAAATGACCCATCTCCTGCTCAAGCCAGATGTCCAGCTGTGCGCGCGTCAGAGGGAACACGCGGTCTCCAAGCTCCATTGGTCTCCCCGACCCTGCGGCCTTAGTTATCGGACACCCCGCCCGCCGCCAGCCGTTCGCGCAGTGTTCTCGGCCGGATGTCAGTCCAGTTCGATTCGATGTACTCCAGACACTCGGCGCGGCTCGCTTGGCCGTGGACCACCCGCCACCCGGCCGGCACGTCGGCGAAGGTCGGCCACAGGCTGTGCTGGCCTTCGTCGTTGACCAGGACGACGAAGCTGCCCTTGTCGTCGTCGAACGGATTGATGCTCAACGGTGCTCCAAAATGTAATTGACGCTGGTGTAACAATTTGCCAACTTTACGTCCTGCTGTGACCCCTGTCACTGGGTGTGATCCTTGTCACGCCGCTGAAGAGGGGTCCGATCACCCGACCCGCTGGGTGTGCACCGCCCGCTCCAGCAGGTCCGCTGTGGTCGATGCGCTGACAGCAGGTTCGGTGATCCGGGAGGCCAGCTCGCGAGCTCGGGTGCGGTACCCGGGATCGAGAATGGTCCACAGGTCGGCAACCAGCGTGGCCTCGGTTGCGGTGGAAAACCGCCGGGCGGTGCCTACTTTCAGTCGTTTGACAGCGCCTCCGTAGACCGCGTGCACCATGTCCCAGTAGAGGATCAGCTGCGGCACCCCGGCGCGCATCGCAATGGGCGTTGTGCTGGAGCCGCCATGGTGCACGAGCGCGCGACAACGGGGGAAGACGCTCGGATAGTTCAGCATGCCGACCACTTTGATGTTGTCACCGTGCGGGACTTTGCTGAAGTCGGTCCCGGCGGCTCCGATCAGCGCACGTTCGCCAAGGGCGTCGCAGGCCGCGCCGATCATGGCGATCGTGTCCGCAGGCGACTCCACGGGGATGCTCCCGAACCCGAAATAGATCGGCGGGGTTCCCGCGGCGATCCACGACGAGACCTCGTCGTCGGCTTCGGTCGACAACCCCAGCGTCAGTGTCCCCACGAACGGTCGCTGGGCGGCGTGTTCTGCCCATTCGGCCGCGAGCCCGGGAAAGCACGCCTCGTCGTAGGCCTGGACTTCCAGCGATCCCCGCTGGGTGATGCGCTGCGGCGCGGACCCTGTCGCCTGCGGGAGACCGAGTTCGCGGCGCTGCGTGTCCTCGACCGTCTTCGTGACGCGCCACGACAGCCACCAGAACGCGCGCACTGCCAGACGACCCACCCGCGCAGGCAGGAATGTCAGGACCTGACCGTTGGGCCGTAGCGGGAAGTAGTGCAACGTGGCCAGCGGAATGTCGTGATGCTCGGCGACATTGGCTGCGGCATCTTCGAAGTTGATGCCGGTGAAGATCAGGTCGGCTCCGTCCGCCAGTGTCATCAGCGTCGTGCTCATCTCCTGCCATCCCGCGAGGAGCGGGCCTGCGATCTCCACCCGAGCGCGGATCAGTTCGCGTATCCGCCAGGGGGTGCGGAAGAAGCAGGTCCAGAAGTCGCGGTGAGCGTCGAGGATGGTCTGTGACTCCGGACCGAAGCCGATCGCCGGCACGCCGGCCGCCTCCGTGAAGTCGACGAGGTCCGGCGGGACGGCCATCGCGACGTCGTGGCCCCGTCGGACGAGCTCGCGGCCGACGGCGGCCGACGGTTCGATGTCGCCCCGGCTCCCCCACGTGGCCAGCACGAACTTCATCGGCACTCCCGCGCAATCATGCAGCGCTATTTCGGCGTCGAGCCGGCGCCGCTACCGAGGAGCTCGTCGACATACCGCGGCGGCTTGAGATTGAGGAGGCGCTTTCGATCGGCTTTGAGATCTGCGTAGGTGAGCGCCTCGACCTGTTCCGGCGTGTAGGGCAGCGTGGATTCCGGAGTCCCTTTGCGCACGAAGCCGACACCCTGGTCGCATTTGAGGACGCCGACCAGCAGATCGGGACGGGTGCTACGCAGGTGAACGATCGCTTTCCACACATCGCCGTTCCACAGCCCGATCACCAGCGGACCCTTCTGCTGGGCGATGAAGTCGTCCCAGGACTCCGCGCGGCGGCCGGCCAGCTCGAACGGGGGGTTGCAGTCGTGGAGGAAGATGACGCCGTCCTCGCGTAGGTACTGCACCGTGTACTCGACATCGCGCACCACCTGCTCGTAGGTGTGCAGCCCGTCGATCAGCGCGACGTCGATCGGGTGGCGCTCGAGCAGAGCCCTCTCGTTGTCGAAGAAGGCGTCGCTGGTGGTCTCGAAGTAATGGGTGGTGCGCGCCTTGGCATCTGCGAGTTCGCGAGTGCGCTCCGAAAGCTTGAACGCCGGGTCGACAGCGATCTTGACGTCGGCACTGATCCGCTGGAACGCCTGCCCCCGCGACACGCCGATTTCCAGGTAGACGGGGTTCGTCCGGCCGTCGAGTGCCCGCTGCACGGCCCTGATCCGGTTCACGCCCGGCCAGGCGTCTGCCAACATCACCAGCCCGTTGTTGATGTTCACGCGACGATCCTGCCCATAAATTGACGATCCTGCCTATAAAACGGGCTAACTGGTCCACATGCCGGCCGGAGGTTGCCAGAATCGAGACCTGGCGCGCATCGTTGTCAGGTGGCGACTGAGGAGGTAGAGGGCCAGTGGCTCGTTCGTTCAGCGGCTCGGCCGAATCCACCGCGAGCGTCGAGGGAATCCATACGGCCTTCGGTCGCGAGGACTACTGGCGGGATCGCCTGGCGACCAGCAAGGTCGTCACCACGCTGGATTCGCTGGACGTCCACACCGACGGGACCGTCGCGGTGCGCTACACCGTGGACCTCGGCCGCCAGCTGCTCCCGGGGCCGGTAGCCACGCTCATGCCGGGCGGCGTGTCGATGCAGTACCGGGAGACGTGGAGCCCCGAGGGCGACCGGCAGGTGTGCGGTCGGATCGCCGTGTCGGTCTCCGGCGGCCTGGGATCGTGTGACGCGCAGACGTGGCTGGAGCCGGTCGCGCACGGGTCGCAATTGCGCTTCACCGGCCGCGTGGCGGTGAGGATCCCGTTGGTGGGCGGGAGCCTGGAGAAGTCCATCGGAGCCGATTTGGCCCAGAACATCCCCTCGGTGCTGAGCTACACCGCCGACTGGATTACCGAACGTGCGTGAGTCGTTGCCGCTCAGGACCTTTGGTGTCCAATGCTGCCCAGGCCGGTAATCTCCAGGCTGACCGACTTCCGCTGCCCGGCTGCACCGAGCATGAACGCGATGTCGCCGATCGGTGCGCCCAGCCAGAATCGCCAGAACCGTTTCTCGAAGAAAGTCCATACATAGCGGCCGTCCCCCAGTGACCAGTACCCGGCGATCAAGATGAGGTAGTACGCGAGGCGCTTCCACCGCGCCGTGACCATCTCGACGTTCATCTCCCAGATCTCCAGGCCCCACGCCCGGTATCGCCACTGCAGCCCGTACTTGCTCTGGAATTCGTAGAACGCGCGCATCTCGCCGTTGGTCACCAGGTACTCGTCGAATACTAGGATCGATCCTTCGACGAAGCGGTCCTTGCAGGTCTCCAGTGCGTGCAGGCAGCTCTCGTAGGTGTCCAGGTCCATGTGGAACAGCGCGATCGGCGCCGCCGGTTTGGAGGCGAGAAATGGTTCGAGCGTGTCGTAGGTGCTGCCCTTGATGAACTGCACGTCGCGGCCGAGCGCAGGTGGTATCCCGTCACGCAGGGTGACGCCGGTATCGGTGATGAAGCGCTTGGCGAGAGGTTCGGTCAGGGAGAAGGTTCCGCGTTTGATGACGAGTTGGTCGTCGATCTGCCAGTCCTCGACAAGACCTTCGAAAGTATCGAAACCGTAGACCGGGCGACCGCTCGCGTCGGCGGTCAGCCGGGTCGACCATCCGATCCACACGCCGAGGTCCAGTACCAGCGCGTCGGCGTCGGCGCCCGCCGGCGGAGCGAGCTGCGATGCCTCCCGCAACAGGGTGTGGTCGGCAATCCTGCACTGCCGCAAGTCTTCGAGGGACTGTCCGATGAATGCCCGGTAGTCATCGTCGTAGACCCTGATGTCCCGGGCGTACAGATTCGGGATGAACCGATCGCGACCACGGTAGAGCGCCCGGGCGCACACGAGCGCGACCAGCAGCACCCCGATGACAGCGAGAAGTGCCGGCGCGAAGTAACAGGCCGTGGCGACCCCGAGCGCGATGACGATGAGGATCGTCTTCCACACCTGATGCAGGGTCGTGCGATCCACGGTCTGTCTGCTCGTCCGATCTGCCGTCTGTCCGTCGACTACGCTCACCGGTTCTCCTCTGGGTCTCGGCTAGCAGAGTAGGGCGCCGGGCCCGAGTTTTGCCCCAGTCCGGACGCAATACTGACGAATGTGATAATTTTTGTCCCGAGCTGCACGATTTGTCGTCCCAGGTGGTGACCTTGCGCCAAATCGCCATCGGCACAACCGGTGATCCGCTGTTGGTCGAAGGCTTACTGCATTCAGGGTTGCGCGCGGAACTCGAGGGGATGCGCGCGACCGCGGTGGTTGCAGCCAGTCTCGGGCTGTCGCGGACGGCGCCCGGCAGCCACTGAAGGGACGGCAGTTGACGGCATCGGTTCTCATCACGGGCGGGGCGGGGTTCATCGGCTCAGCGCTCGCGCGACGGCTTGTGGACTCCGGCTGTGACGTGGCGGTGATGGATGTCCTTCACCCACAGGTACACCCCCGGCACACTGTGGTGCCGATTCCTTCAGAGGCCCGCCTGTTCACCGGTGACGTCACCCATGCTCCGGACTGGGACGCCGTGTTGCGCTTGTTCCAGCCAAGCCAGATCGTGCACTTGGCAGCAGAAACCGGTACGGCGCAGTCGCTTTCCGCGGCTACCCGGCACGGCTCGGTGAACGTGGTCGGCACAACCCAACTCGTCGACGCGTTGAGCAGGGCCGGATACATCCCAGAGCATCTGATCCTCGCGTCGTCGCGAGCGGTGTACGGCGAAGGGGCGTGGGGATTCGGAGCAGATGTCTTCTATCCACCGCCGCGAACCCACGCGCAACTGTCGGCAGGCCACTGGGACCCCAAGGGGCCCGATGGAGTCTCGGCGGCGCCGCTCGCGAGTGCGGCAAGTCGGACCGAACCCCGGCCCACGAACATCTATGCATCGACGAAGCTGGCGCAGGAGCACATTCTGGCGGCATGGACCGCCGCCCATGGCGCCGGGCTGAGCATCCTGCGACTGCAGAATGTTTTTGGTCCGGGTCAGTCGTTGACGAACTCCTATACGGGGATTGTCGCATTGTTCGCCCGGCTCTCCCGTGCGCGACAGTCTCTCGAGGTCTACGAGGACGGGCGGATCCTGCGCGACTTCGTCTACATCGATGACGTCGTCGACGCGTTGTTCGCTGCAGTGCGGCAGCCTTCGACCGACGCGCGCTGGTTCGACGTCGGATCGGGCGTCTCGACGACCATTCACGAATTGGCCGCGATGACAGCGCGCCTGTGTGGCGCCCCAGATCCGCGGGTCGTCGGCAAATTCCGCGACGGAGATGTGAGAGCGGCCAAGTGTGACATCCGGGCAGCCGTCGACGAACTCGGATGGCGACCTGAGTGGGCACTGGAGGACGGTTTGCTCGCTCTCCTCGATTGGATTGACAATCAGGCTGAAAGAACCGACGTACCAGGGGATCTGAGTGTGCTGACATCGTGACTAACAAAACTAACGGATAGGTCAATTTTAACTCGCGACAGGTAGTGGGTCAGCTAGCATGCTGCGGTGCAGAAAGAACACGGTGACGAGAGTCTGGGAACGTTGAGCCGCGACGAGTCGGGGACGAAAGCCAGTTTCGTGGACAGGAACTCGGTCCTTCGCATTGCCACGGCACTCTACGAGCAACGGCCGACTCCGTCGGGTCTCGGCAGAAGGCTGGCAAGTGGTGTTCTGGCGCCATTTCTGTATGAGTCGACGGGCTCAGAGGTCGAGGAGTACCACAAGTGGTACTACAACACGAACGTCTGGAAGCAGACCACATGGATGGGCGTCGACTGCTGGAAGTCGGTCAGCGACATGTGGAACTACCAAGAGATCCTGTTCGACCTGAAGCCTTCCCTGTTCATCGAATTCGGCTCAGCCCACGGCGGGTCTGCGATGTTCTTCGCCGACACGATGAGGCGCATCGGCGAACCATTCAACCTGCTCTCCGTGGATGTGACCCACCAATTGCTCAATCCGATCGCCCAGCGCGACCCCGACATCCAGTTCGTCAAATCACGCTCCACTGTGCCGGCCGTGGCCGAACGCATCCGCCGGCTACAGAACGAGCTGCCGGGCAAAACATTTGCGATCCTGGACAGTGACCACTCGATGGAGCACGTGCTTGCCGAGATGAAACTGCTGCGGCCGCTTCTGAAGAAGGGCGACTACCTCATCGTGGAGGATTCCATGCTGAACGGGCACCCGAACCTTCCTGGGTGGGGGCCTGGGCCGTACGAGGCCATTGAGGCATACGAGGCAGAGTTCCCGGACGACTACACCCACGATTTTGCGAGGGAGAACAAGTTCGGCTTCACTTTCGCGCCAAACGGATTCCTGGTCCGCAACTAGCGGGGCGCAAGCGTCAGGACACCTTGCCGGGTGTGACATCAAGCGGCGGCACAGATCTCGTGCCGCCGCTTCGGCACTCCAGCCCGAGCGCTCAGTCCAGGTACCAGGGATTCTCCCGCGCCCAGTCGATGGTGCGGCGAATCCCCTCCTCCAGATCGATCTTGAGCTGCCAGCCAAGCATCTGCTGCGCCTTCGTCGAATCAGGAACGCGGCGCGGAATATCCTCGTAGCGTGCGCCGTATCGCTCGGCGGTGTCGAATGCTGCCGTGCTCGACACGGCGTCCACCTTGGCGATCTTGATCGCGAGATCAACCGCTTCGCGCATCGTCGTCTCGGTCATGCTTCCGATGTTGAACACCTCTCCGATCGCCGCTTCGCTGCCCGCAGCCAGGAGTGTGCCGGCCACGGCGTCGTCGACGTAGGTGAAGCACCGGGTCTGGTCACCGGAATCATAGAGCAGGGGTTCCCGACCGTTGAGGATCCGGTGAATACTTTTGGACAGCACGAAAATCGGGTTCTGGCGGGGCCCGTACACGTTGAAGAACCGGACAACTGTGACTGGCAGGCCATGCGCGTCGTGCATGCCGAAGACCATGTGCTCGGCCATCGCCTTGCTGGTGCTGTAGCTCCAGCGGGCGGTTCGTGTCGACCCGAGAACGCGGTCGTCATCCTCTTTCCACGGGATGCCGGGATTCTTGCCGTACACCTCCGACGTGCTGGTGAATACCAGGCGGGCGCCGTGACGATGGCACAGAGTCAACACATTACGGGTTCCGATGACGCTGACATCGACGACGCGCAACGGATCCTCGACGTACTTGTTGACCCCCACCACAGACGCGAGGTGGAATACGGAGTCGACCTCAGGCGTGATGGCCGCCTCCAACGCCTCCAGATCGGTGACATCGCCCTGCACGAATCGGAAGCCGGGATACCGATCGAAGTCGATGCTCGTGTCGTGCGTGTTCTTCGCATAGTCGAACACGGTCACCGTGTCTCCGCGATCGAGCAGTGCGGTCACCAGATGCGATCCGACGAAGCCGTAGCCACCCGTGACAACGACATTGGGCATGGTTACCCTCTTTCCCTTTGTGCATGCGGGACGGCTTCACTGGTTCGGTCAGCGCCCGATGCCCTTGTATACGAATCCAGCCGCCCGCACGGCCGCGGGGTCGAAACTGTTGCGCCCGTCGAGGAACACGCACCCGTCCGTGGTGAGGTCTGCCAGCCGGGTCAACGGCACCTGGTGGAACTCCCGGTGCCCCGCCAGTACCACCAGTGCGTCGGCGTCCTTGACCGCCGACTCGATGTCCGGGGTCAACGGGATATCGGTGACCGACAGGGCCTCGTCGTCGTGCACCCAGGGGTCGTGGATCGACAACCGGCACCGGGAGTCTTCGAGCATCGACACGATGTACTTCGTCGGGGTCAGCCGGCAGTCACCGGTATTGTTCTTGAACGCGATGCCGAGCACCGCGATCTTGCAATCCTCGATGGTCTTTCCCTGCTCGGACAGGAGTTGTCCGAGCAGGCCGTAGGTGTAGCCGGGCATGGTGTCGTTGACGGTTCGTGATGTCCGCGGAATCGACAGGTCCAGTCCGAGGGACTGCCCGAGATGATTGATGAACCAAGGGTCTTTGGTGAGGCAGTATCCGCCGACACCCATGCTCGGACGCAGGATGTTGACCGGATTTCCGCCCTTGGGCATCGTGTTGGCGGCCTCGATGACTTGCAAGGCGTCCATCCCTAGCCGGTCGCATACCTTCGCGAGCTCGTTGGCCAGCGCGACGTTGAGGTCAACCCACATGTTGTCGGCGAGTTTGACCATCTCGGCGGTCCTCGGGTCCTCGACGATCACCGAGTCGACGCCCAGCGCATGCCGCCATAGGGTGGCGCACGCCCTCGCGCTGCATTCGTCGACGGCTCCGACGACGACGGGAATCGATGTCAGCTCGTGTATGGCCTGCCCCTCGGCAAGGCGCTCGGGACAAAAGGCCAGACCGAAATCCACGCCGGCGCGCAGTCCCGAGGCGTCTTCAAGGATGGGCTTGACCAGGTTTTCAGTGGTGTCCGGCGGAACGGTGCTCTTGAGGATCACGACGTGCCCTGGCTGCAGGTGTTCTCCGACAGCGCGCGCGGCGGCTTTGATGTCGTCGACGATAGGTTCGTAGTCCGGACCCAACGGCGTGCCCACGTTGACGATAACGAAATCGTTGTCGGCGACGGCGCTGAAATCTGTTGTGGCGCGGAGGCGGCCGATCCGCACGTTGTTGGCCACCATCTCGCCCAGGCCGGGTTCGGACACCGACGTTCTGCCCTGATTGATGTCGTCGACGACGCTGCGGCGTACATCGATCCCGGTCACGGGCCATCCGCGATCAGCGAGCACCGCACCGATGACGGTACCGATGTATCCGAAGCCAACGACCGCGATCCCCGACCGCATGCCGCGGACCAGCAGATCGATTTCGGCGTCGCTGCGTCCGAATGCTCCCCTAGCCATGCGGTACCAAGCCCTTTCAGTCCCCCTGCGGAGTTCCGACGACGACGACAGCAAGGGGCCTCCCGCCACCCGCTCTGGCCGAATTGTAACTAACGCGGCCGTCAATCCGTTCGGGTTTATGAATTCTCGCGAATATCCGGCTGCTTCCGCGCGCGGCCCTGCCGGGTCGGTGGACAAGGCAGTTCTCCTCCGGCTCGGAGTTCGTCCAGACAGCCGCTTGAGGGGACTACGGCTGCTACTCTGCGGCCGTGCAAAGGCGTCAGAACATCGAAGAGCGGAATCAGGGCCGCACCAACCTTGCGCTGCGGCGGGAGTTGCCTTCTTACGGGCCAGGCGAAAAAGATCGCAAATCCATCGGCCAACTCGCCGTCGCCACCGCCAAATCATTGCGACGAGTCATGAATTCGGCACTGTCAATCGTCCTTTATCAGCCGTCGGGATCCGAGGGCGAGGAATATCACAAGTGGTACTACAACACTTTCGTGTGGAACAAGACCACCTGGCTCGGCGTCGAATGTTGGAAATCAGTCGCCGACATGTGGAATTACCAGGAGATCCTGTTCGACGTGAAGCCCTCGCTGATCATCGAGTTCGGATCCAATCGCGGCGGATCAGCGCTGTTTTTCGCCCACATCATGCAGCGTGTGGGTACGCCGTTCAAGGTGCTGTCGGTCGACATCAGCCATCAGCGCCTCGACCCCGCCACGACCAACGATCCCAACATCATCTTCTTCGAATCGTCGTCCATCGTCCCGGCGGTCGCTGACCAGATTGCGCGCCTGAAAGAGGAATTCCCGGGCCGGATTTTCGCCATTCTCGACAGCGATCATTCAAAGGATCACGTCCTGGCGGAAATGAAACTTCTTCGTCCCCTGCTGTCTGCCGGTGATTACCTGCTGGTGGAAGATTCCTGCGTCAATGGCCATCCGGTCCTTCCCGGCTGGGGACCAGGACCTTACGAAGCCATCCAGGCGTACGACAAGGAGTTCCCCGACGATTACACCCACGACGTGATGCGAGAGGACAAGTTTGGGTTCACGTTCGCTCCCAACGGCTTCCTCATCCGCAACTAGAGCCCACACCTTCGACAGCTGTGTGCGATTACGGCAAACATCGTCGACTGCTCACGCGTCAAGGGTGCCCGATGTGTCCGACGACGCTGCCGACTCGCGCGAACTCCTCGACGTGATCCGCCGCGGCCGCCGCGCTGGAGGCGGGCGTGGTCGTCTGTGCGGCGAGTGCACGCGCGCCCGCGAGGTAGCTCGGCGCCAGGATCCGGCGCAGATCCTTGACCAACGTCTTCTCGGTGGTGGTGGAGAACCGTCGTCCCGTGCCCACCTTGAGACGTTTGAGCTGGGCGGCGAAGAACGGCTGATCGGGCAATGTCCAGAGAATCAGCTGCGGGACCCCGGCGCGCAGGCAGGCGGCGAGGGTGCCCGAGCCGCCGTGATGCACCACCGCGCGGCACGTCGGGAAGATCGACGCATAGTTCACCTGCCCGACGAGCTTGACGTGATCGTATTCCGGTACGGCGCCGAAGTTCGTGCCGCCGGCACCGACCACGGCACGCAGTCCCAGCGTCGAGCATGCCGCGGCGATCATCGCAATCATCCTGGCCGGCAATTCGATTGGGACGCTGCCGAATCCAAAGAATAATGGCGGTTCCCCGCCGGCGATCCATGCCGCAATCTGTTGGTCGGACTCGGTGGGCGCTGCCAACGCCAACGTGCCGACGAACGGCCTCCGGGGAGGGCGTCGACTGTTCCAACGCGCCCATTCCGCGGCCAGGCCCGGGAAGCACACCTGCTCGTAAGCCTGAATCTCCAGAGCGCCCCTGTCGGCGATGCGCCGCGGCGCGGGACCCGTGCTGTCGGCCAGACCGATGTGTCTGCGCTGAGCATCCTCGGCTCTGCGCGTCCCCCGCCAGGCGGCCCAGTCGTTGGCCTGCATGACGAGCCGGCTCAACGGGGGCGGCAGGAACGGCAGCAGCCGGCCGTGCGCGCGGCACGGGAAGTACTGCAGTGCGGCGAACGGGATGTCGTAGGCGTCAGCGACATTGGCGGCGGGTTGTTCGAAGATCAATCCGGTGAGCAGAAGATCCGCGCCGGCGGATACCGAATACAGTGTCCTGGTCATCTCCGCCCAGCATTCAGCGGCGAACGCCTCAGTTTCGCGTGCCATCCGGCTGATCTCCCGGACCTTCCAGGGCGTCCGCGAGTAGCACGTGAAATATCTGCGCTGCAATTCCAAGATGGATTCGGAATCCAGACCGTAGGCCACCGTTTGCAAGCCGGCCGATTCGGCGAAACCCACCAGATTCGGCGGAACGGCGACCAACACGTCATGGCCACGCCGTTGCAGTTCTCGCGCCACCACGACTGCGGGTTCGACATCTCCGCGACCGCCGTAGCTCGACATCACGAACCTCATGTCAGGTCCTTCCGGTTCATCGCAATTTCCGATCTCTCGGACGTCGTGCGCGGACGCACGGTCGGTGCGGACATTATCTCCAGTTCTTGACGCGTAGGTAAGTAATCGACGGTGAGCGCCGCTGCGACCTTGGTAAGATCCCGAATTGCCGAGGCAGTGCGCCTGTTTGGGCTGACCGCTGAGGAGTGGGACTTGCCTGACACCATGATGGATGCGCGCGAAGCCGAACTCGTCATGTGGGACGTGATCGTGATCGGCGCAGGCATGGGCGGCGGCGTCCTCGGGCACAGGCTCGCACTTTCAGGTCGCCGGGTGCTCTATGTCGAGAAGGGCCGGTCGACCCTGCCCGGGGCCGCGGGAACGATTCGCGCCGCAGTTCCCGAGCTGGCGCAGCCGGAGGCGAGCCGATCGACCGCGGCGTACTACGACGCCCTCGCTCGTGCCGGCAGGTCGACCGATGAGGTCGAAGACAT
Organism: Mycolicibacterium aurum; assembly: GCF_900637195.1. Taxonomy (NCBI): domain Bacteria; kingdom Bacillati; phylum Actinomycetota; class Actinomycetes; order Mycobacteriales; family Mycobacteriaceae; genus Mycobacterium; species Mycolicibacterium aurum. The sequence goes on from NZ_LR134356.1 coordinate 3,026,080, forward strand.
CAGCGGGCGGCGCCGGAAACGGTTTGTCCCGTTCATCGGTAGCGGCACCGGCGGATCTTCTGCACTCTACGGAATGGTCTGCGAACGCTTCTTCGCACGGGATTTCACGCCGCGACAGAATTTCGCCGACCCTGGTTCTTCGACGGTGCCCGACGCGTGGCCCATCGGATACGACGAGATGGCGCCGTGGTATTCGGAGGCCGAGACGCTGTTCGGTGTGCGTGGTCAGGCCGATCCCCTGCGCCCCGAGGCGGCCGCTGTCGGTTTGCCCGCGGCGCCGCCTTTCTCCGACGACAACCGCCCCCTCGTCGATCACCTGGCAGCGCGGGGCCTGAATCCGTACCACCTGCCGATGGCGTGCGACTACACCGAGGGATGCAGGACCTGCCAGACCTTCCTCTGTGACAGGCCGTGTAAGAACGAGGCGGCCCGAAACTGCGTACTACCTGCGGTATCCCGGTACGGTGCCCGGTTGCTGACCGAATGCCGGGTGCTGCGCCTGGATGCCGATCGTTCCCGGGTCCGGCACGTGGTCTGTGAGCATCGCGGCGGCACATTCGCTCTCAGGGGCAAGGTCGTGGTGCTGGCCGCCGGCGCACTGGCCACACCGGTGGTCCTGCTCAACTCCCGCTCAGGAGACTGGCCCCGCGGGCTGGCCAACGGTTCGGACTGGGTTGGCCGGAACCTGATGCGCCATCTTCTCGATCCGATCGAGATCTGGCCGGAACGTGACTCTGCCATCACGCATGCGAACAAAGAGATCGGTCTCAATGACTTCTACTTCTGGGAAGGCCAGAAGTTCGGAACCATACAGTCTTTCGGGGCGATTCCGCCTATGGAATGGATGATCAACCGGCCGGGAGCCCAGGGCAGGGCTCTACGTCTGATGGCACCGATCGTTCGTCAGGTCTACGAGAGATTCTTCACCGGAGGGCTGATTCTCGCCGCGATGATGGAAGACCTGCCTTACCTGGACAACCGTGTGCTGCCGGTCGACCGGCCCAGCTCCGACGGTCGCCAGCGGATGCGCATCCAGTACCGGCTGCACCCGGGTGAGATCAACCGGCACACCGAGTTCATGCGGTTGTTCAAGCAGATACTGACACCTTTTCGGACCCGCGTTCTTGGCAGCGGAAAGGACAACGCCAACCTTGGTCATGTGTGCGGCACATGCCGTTTCGGCACCGATCCTGCGACCAGTGTCCTCGACGCGTACAACCGGGCACACGAGGTGGAGAACCTCTATGTCGTGGACACCTCGTTCTTTCCCTCGAGCGCAGGGCTGAACCCCAGCCTGACTGTGGCGGCCAACGCATTGCGGGTGGCCGATCACATCAATCAGGTGGAATTCCCGAGCTGACGAGGTCGGCTGCGTGTCAACACGGCGTCGTTGAGGTCGGCTCACGGACCGGCAGCCCGGCACACCGGTAGACGTCATCGATGAGCGCCATGTTCTCGGCAGCATCCTCCGGCGTGGTCCGCACCGGCTCCCCCCGCAGGACTGCGCCTGCGAAGGTGTCGAGCTGATAGCTGTAGGTCGGACGCCGTGAAAACCACTCCACACGTCTGCCCTTCCCAGATCGGATGGACAGTCGTGGAAAGAGGTGCGGAGCTGCCGGACTCAGCACGCGTAGTTCGCCTCTGTCGCCCACCACCTTCGCGCTCGCCCGGAACAGGTCCGCCGACCACAGGGCGCAGCGTATGCGTCCGGTGTGCCCCTCGGGATACTGCAACTCTGCGGCCATCGCGCGATCCACGCGTGGATCCTTGAGTTTCGCCTGTGCTGAAACGACTTTCGGCGTGGAGCCGCCGAAGGTCCGTGCCATGTTGGCCACATAGCTGCCAGCGTCCATCATCGCGCCACCGGCGAGCGAGTAGTTGTAGCAGTTGGCGGTGAAAGGTCTCAGCATCACGCACAGCGCGACGTCGATCAGTTCCAGCGTGCCCAGCTCTCCTGAGGAGATGATCTCCTGCACGCGTAGCGTCAACGGATGATGCCGGAACTGGATGGCCTCCATCACGATCCGGTCCGATCTGGCTGCCAAGTCGGCGATCTCCCGCGCTTCGGTTCCGTTCGCGGTGAACGGCTTCTCGCACAGCACGTGTTTGCCGGCCGCGAGTGCTGCCCGGGTCCATCGTCCGTGCATGCTGGTGGGCACCAGTACGTAGATCGCATCGAGATCTGGATCATCGATCAGCGCCTCATAGCTTCCGTACGCGCGAGCGATTCCGTGTTTGGCCGCAAAAGTCTTGGCACTGTCGTCATCGCGGGCTGCGACGGCCGCCACCACGACTTCGTCGTTGTCGCGGGCGGGGTTGATCAGTGTCGTAGGAGCAAAACTCGAAGCGCCCAGAATGCCGATCCGCACTGGCGCCACGCTGTCAGGCATGGACCGACGCTAGCAGTAGACGCATACGGGCGAAGGGACTTTCCCTTACCAGTAGTGGCGTGCAGATCACACCGTCGGTCAACGCCGCACCATCCACATCAAGGATCTGTCGATGTGCGAAAAAGGTTCTGCCGCCCAGATGCATCAGCTGCAGACATCACGTGGGACGACGCGGTAACAGCCCGGCAGCGGTGTAGATCTCGTCGATCACCGACATGTTCTCGACGGCATCCTCAACTGTCGTGGGTACCGGCTCACCGCGAATCACCGCTGCGGCAAAGGCGTCGAGCTGGTAGGCGTAGGAGGTGCGGCCCGGAAAACGCTCGACCCGTTTTCCTTCGGCTGTTTTCACCCTCAGCCTGTGAAACAGGTGCGGCAACACCGGGTTGACCATCCGCAACGTTCCGCGAGTGCCGATAACCGTGGCGCTGACCCGCAGCAGATCCGAGGACCACATCGAGCAGCGGATGCGTCCGGTGTGCCCCTGCGCGAAGCGCAACGTAGCGGTCATGGCTCGGTCAATCTGCGGTCCGCGCATTTTCGCCTGCGCCGCAGTGATCTTGGGCGTGGAGCCACCCAACGTGCGGGCAATGTGGATCGCGTAGCAGCCGGCGTCCATGGTCGCACCTCCGGCGAGCGCATAGTCGTACCGGATGTCGGAGAACCTCGGCAGCGGGAAGCAGAAGCTGGCATCCACCTGGTGGAGAGTTCCGAGTTCCCCTGATGCCACAATCTCTTCGGCCCGTCGGGTCAACGGGTGGTAGCGGTAGTGGAAGGCCTCCATCACCACTCGCCCTGATGCCGCGGCCACCCCGGCGATGTGTTGCGCTTCGGAGGCGTTGGCGGCGAACGGCTTCTCGCACAGAACGTGCTTTCCGGCAGCTAGTGCGGCGAGGGTCCACCTTCCGTGCAAGCCGTTCGGCAATGGGTTGTAGATCGCATCCACCTCCGGGTCCGCGATCAGATCCTCATAGCTGTTGTGTACGCGCGCTATGGCGTACCTGTCCGCGAAAACTCTGGCGCGCGACACATCTCGGGCCGCGACCGATGCCACCTCGACTTCGGCGTTGTCGCGGGCCGGAATGACCAGCGCCATCGGTGCGATGTTCGCCGCACCGAGGATGCCGAACCGGATAGGCGTCCGCCGCTCAGTCACGACCGTCGCATGCCGGGTCGACGACTGCTGTCACTTGCGCCAAAACACGCCGGTGCCGTCGATGTCGACGATCGGGGCGGTGATCCCGTGTTTGCTGCGGTAGTCGGTGACAGCCAATTCGCATGCCTTGACGGCGCGGTAGTCGTCCACGATGCAGAAGCCACCGGGTGAGAGTTTGGGATACAGCGCGTCGATTGCCTGGATCGTGGACTCGTACAGATCGCCGTCGAGCCTCAACACCGAGATGCTCTCGATGGGCGCGTCGTCGAGGGTGTCCTTGAACCAGCCGGGCAGGAAGCGAACCTGCTCGTCGAGAAGTCCGTATCGCTCGAAGTTCGCGCGGACCTCTTCTTCGGAGACCCCGAGAATGCCCGCTGCGAAGTCAGCCCGAATTCCCCTGTCAGCCTCATACTTATCAGGATCTGAGCGCGGCACGCCCCGGAAGGAGTCGGCGAGCCAGACGCGACGCGACTCATCGCCGTATGCCGCGAGTACCCCGCGCATGAGGATGCACGCCCCGCCGCGCCAGACACCGCACTCGATCAGGTCGCCGGGGACGTCGTCCTCGAGTACCGTTTCGACGCACTCTTGCAGGTTGGTGAGTCGCTTCATGCCGATCATGGTCTCGGCTTCGGCCGGCCAGTCCAGTCCCAGGTCGCGCTTGTCCTCCGTGAACGGGCTCAATCCCAGTCGCAGCGGGCTGATTGTGTTGACCGCTTTGAACAGAAGGCGTCTGCGTAGCGGCCACCGTGACGGCAGGCGCTCGTGCATCCCGTATCTGGTCAGGTTGCGCCTCAGCAGATCCAGGTACAGCGATCGGACGTCGTAGCCGGTCACAGTCAAAAGCAGCCCCTATCTAGCTCCCCTGCTTACAGGCAGGGTGTGGACACCGGGCACAGTGTACGTACCAAATTAACGCACAAGTCAGTAATTGCGTAATTCGGCTTCCGCGCAAGTAGGTCGCATGGACGCCGTGTCGTCACCGCAGTCCGAGTATGTATTCCTCGATCCGATCTGCCGCCGCCGAGCAGCTCGTCACGGAGTCCGTCATCTGCGCCGCGACCTCCCGCGCACGTACCCTGTATTCGGGTGCGAGAACGGTCCGCAGGTCGGCGACCAGCGATTTTTCTGTAGTGGTTGAAAAGCGCCGCGCAGTACCCACTTTGAGATGCTTGATGGCGTGGCCCCAGACCACCTGCACGTCAGCCATCCACAGGATCAGAGTGGGTACACCAGCACGCAGGCTCGCCGCGGTGGTGCCGGCGCCACCGTGATGGACGACAGCTCGGCAGGCCGGGAAGATCCTGGAGAAGTCCACCGTACCGACGATTTTGACGTGTTCGGGCGCAGAGGTGGTGTCGAAATCGCTCCACCCGGCACCGACCAGAGCCCGATGATTCAGCCGAGCGCAGGCCGCAGCGATCATCGCGATCGTGTCGGCCGGCGATTCCACCGGGATGCTCCCGAAACCGAAGAAGATCGGGGGCGGCCCCGCCTGAATCCACGACAGGACCGCGTCGTCCGCGGCTGTCGGCGAGCTCAGGGTCAACGTGCCTACAAACGGTCGCCGGGGCGGTGTCCGGCTGTTCCACGGCTCCCATTCGGTGGCCAGGCCGGGAAAGCACACCTCGTCGTAGGCCTGGATCTCCAGCGCATTTCGGGCCGTCAACCGGGCCGGCGCCGACAGGGTGTTCTCAGGGAGGCCGAGAGTACGCCGCTGCGCCTCCTCGTTTGCCTTCACTCCGCGCGATACCAGCCATTCGTAGGCGGTCATTGCTGCGCGGATGATTGGCGCAGGCACAGAGGGCAGGAGATGTCCGTTCACCCGGACTGGAAACCACAGCAAGGTCGCCATGGGCATCGTGCGGTATTCCGCGACGTTGCAGACGAGTTCTTGATAGCTCATGCCCGAGATCAGCAGGTCGGCGTCCTCGGTCAGGGCGACCAGTGACGCGCTCATGTCCGCCCATGCGCGGGTGCCGGGCTCGCGGGAGTCGTGCAGCAACTTCTTGAGTTCGCCTACACGCCAGATGTTGCGGAAGAAGCGGGCCCAGAAGTTGCGCGTCGATTCCAGCCAAGCCTGATTGTCGGGGCCGTAGGCGACTACGTCGAGCCCCGCGGACTCGCCGAAAGCGATGAGGTCGGGTGGGACGGCGAGGCAGACGTCGTGTCCTCGGCGGGCGAGCTCGCGCCCGAGTGCGATTCCGGGCTCGACGTCTCCGCGGGTTCCGTAGAACGCCAGCACGATCTTCATCGGGTATTCACGGTCCACCACGAGCGCGCCTACGCCCAGGTACCCCGTCGAAGGTGGGCCAGCGCCAGGAGCTCTAGACCCACTTTCACCAGGGACGGCAGCATGAGCCGGTTCAGATTGCGATAGCGCTGTGAATCCTCGATAGCGGTTCGGAAACCTCGCTCGCTGGCCTCATACGCGTCGAAGACACGATCAAGGACGGCTTGGTCCCACGGTTCGTCACAGGCGGCGGCGGTCAGCTCGGCATAGACCGCACCCACCCAGTCGGTGCCAAACGGCTCGTTGACACACCCGCGATGGCGATGATGCCGCAGGCTGGGCGAGAGGAAATCGTCTATGACGGCCTCGTCCTGCCGGTCCAGATCGAGGTGTAGCGCCGAGCTGATCCGCTTCACCTCACGCCGCCAGTCATCGAGCAGGTTGCCGAAGTCAACGATCACCCGTGGCACATCGCGGGTGTCCTTTTCGGCGAGCAAGGTGTATTTGAGCCACCAGGCGCTACTGAGCTCCGGAGACGGGCGCACGTAATTCTGTTGGCTGGCCCGCTTTCCGATCGAGGCGGAGGCTTCCTCCGGGTGACGCATCGCGACGACGGCGGCCACGTCGAATCCTGCTCGGCGGGCACCTTCGAACCACAGCGTGGTCAGAGCGGTGATCTTGGGCTCCTTGATAACCACCAGCGGGGCACTGGGCAGCGTCGCGAAGAACTCCCGGATCCTGACCAGCGCGCGGTCGTCTTCAGCGTTCGAAAGCGCCCCCTGCTTCCGCAGCCCCAAGTCGTAGGCCGACATTCCCCGGCTACGCAGGATCACTTCGTTCAGGTGGATGGCGGCGCGCGGTTCCCAGAATCCCCGGGAATTCTCGGCGGTGGCGCCCAACAGGTTCGGCGGGAGCGCTGCACCGCACAAGGACAGAACCCGCGCCAGTGCTGATGTTCCGGAGCGTCCGAACCCCAGGACGAACAACGCGACGGGACGTGCCGGCGTGCGTCGTTGTGCGCTCAGACAGTCCAAGTCCATGGGTCAGCTACGCGAATCCCGTGCGTCGACGGCCAACGGTGTTTCCCGCTCCGCCCGCGCCATCCCCGCGGCGCTTGTCACGAGTCACCCGCGGGACGGCGTTGCATGCTGCTCACCGCGACAGGATAGGGATACAGCGCTCTATTCGGCAAGGTAACCCGCCAACCCGGCGGCATGACCCGAAAAGCGTTACCAGAGTGCATGTTGACGGCATTGCAAATTTTGACCGGGGGCGTCCAGTCCATCAGCTACGCTCTGGCGTGACAAACGGTACGAGCCGCCTCTGCGGGCGGCACGTCGCTTCCCGCGTCAGAAGGCGACTGCCTCGCCGCTCGCGCGGGCTGTTCTAGAGGTCATCGGAGGCGTGATAGTGGCAGTCCGGATACATTCGGCGCGTTCACATCTCGATGAGGGTGTACCGGCAGGCGATGTGTGGGCGGACAATCGGCTTGCGCTACTGGACCAAGCCTTCTACGAGGGCCACCGAGCGGCCGGACAGAAAGAGGTCATGCAGGTTGGCTGGGTTTACGACCGACCCATCGATCTCGACCAGCTCAGGCAGATGCAGGACGGGCTCGCGCGTGGGTTGCTCGGTCGTCTCATCGAACGCTCACCACTACCTTTCGGGCGACATCGCTGGGTCGCGGCGCCCGTACCCCGCAGACTCGCCGTCGCCGACCGTGCTCGCCCACGTTCAGAACTCGGCGACTGGTTCGACGAGTGCACGCAGCAGCTGATCGACCCGGAGTCCGGGCCCGGGTGGCGTATCGAGGTCCTCCCGCTGGCCGACGGCGCCACCGCCGTCAGCTTGGTGCTGTCGCACTATGTCATCGACGGCATCGGCGGTGCGGTCGCGGTGACCGAGGCCGTACTGGGGATGCCACGTGACCTCGGCTATCCGCCGCCACGAAGCCGTTCGCTTCGTCGGGCGCTGATCGAGGACGCAACACAGACATTCGGGGAGTTGCCGGCGGCCGCCCATGCTTTCGTGGCGGCGGTCCGAGAGGCTCGCCGGCGGCGCGACGAAGACGAACGGTCGCTGCCGTCCCGCGAGGTCCCCGAACCCGGGATCGACGCGGAAAATCCCGTTGTCGCTCCCAGTGTCTGGATACGTTTCGAGCAGAACGCGTGGAATGCGCGCGCCGCTGCACTGGGCGGCACCCACAGCACGCTCGCCGCCGCATTCACCGCCGCGCTGGACGCACGTATGGGTCGTCAGCACGGTGGCGTCGACGGCGTCCCCGTGCTGCTCACGGTCAATGACCGCACCAGCGGCGACGATGCGCGCGCGATCGCCGTGAAGTTCGTCAGAGCAAGGATCGGGGTTGCCGATCTGACCACGGATCTGGCGCCTGCCCGATCAGCCATCAAGAACGCGCTGAAGCTGGCGCAGGAAAACGACGACGGCGCAACGCAACTGGTACCACTGACCCCGTTCACGCCAAAGCGAACCTGGCGCGGACTCGCCGAGTACGCACGCAACGACCCCGAGCAGCCGGCGGTGTGCTCCAACCTGGGCGACACCGGGCCCGCGGCCATTCGTCCGGACGGCTCGCTGTGCGACGCCGCGTTCGCCCGAGGTGCCAGCCAGCACCTGACCCGCCGCTGGCTCGACCGCATCGGCAGTCAGGTGCACGTCTACTACGGCACTGCGACCGAGATGAACCTGGTCACGATCTACGTCTGCGCCTTCGGCTCCGGCTCGGTGAGCACCCGGGCCGAACTGGGCGCCCTCGTCGCGCGTGTCAGCCAAGAGTTCGGATTGGTCGGCAGGATCGAGTAGCTAATCGGCGAACTCGTCGCCGAACTCCTTTTGGGCCTGTCGTGCGTGCGCGACCTGGGCCGAGGTGTACCGAATGAACAGCGCCACCGCGCCGAGCAGGACCGCGACTCCCCCGAGCCACAGCACACCATGGGTGTAACTGTGGTCCAGGGCGGTGAGCTGAGCGCCGGTCATGCCCGAGACAGGACCGGTGGTGCCACCCAACTGCATTATGCGCCAGGTGATGACGGCCTGGATGACCACGAGTACTGCCGGACCGCCGACGCTTTGGAGCATCACGATGATCGCCGCGGTGGGACCGATGCGGTCGGGGCCGACACTGGCGATCAGCGAAAGGCCGAGGGGCACATTGATGATGCCGATGCCGAAAGCCCCGATCACGATCGGCACCAGCAGGTCCGGGAAATACGCCATGTCACCGTGCAGCGTCAGCCCACCGAACACCATTGCGCCGAGGACGAGGGTGCAGCCGCCGATGACGACCAGGCGGGGCGCCAGGGACATCACCACCCGTGAGGACACCGCGGTGCCCAGGGCCATCGCGACCGCGATCGGGATGAAGCCCACACCTGCTTGAGCGGGACTGAGTCCCATGATGTTCTGCACGTAGAACGCGACCAGAACCGTCAGTGTGAAACTCGTTCCGGTACAGAGAAACACGGCGACAAAGCACGCGATTCGGTCCCGGTCCCGGAACAGGCTGAACGGCAAGATCGGATTCTCCGCCGTCCGCTCGACGAAGATGAAAGCCAGCAATGCGGCCAGCGCCGCGAATCCGAGACCGAGCGTGGTGGCCGAGAGCCACCCTTTCTCCGGTCCCATCGACAAGCCGAACACGGTGGCCGTGATGGTCAGCGTGGCCAGCACCGCCCCAGCCACGTCGAGCCTCATTCGCTCCCTCTGGGTCTCCCTGAGCATGCCGCGGGCCACGCAGATCACCAGGATGCCGATGGGCACATTTACCAGGAACGCCAGTCGCCACGAGATCTCCGTGAGCAACCCGCCTGCCACCAGGCCCAGGACCGCGCCGATGCTGGCCAGCGCACCGAATACCGCGATCGCCGCGTTGCGCGCCGGGCCTTTCGGAAACGTGGTGGCCAGGAGGGCCGTACACGTGGGAGTGACGATCGCGGCGGCGACGCCGTGAAGCAGTCGAGCAACCACCAGCGAAGGTCCGTTCCACGCGATCCCACACAGGACCGACGCGAAGGTGAAGAGCGCAACTCCGGCGATGAACACGCGCTTGCGACCGAACGCGTCGCCGAGACGTCCGCCCAGCAGTATGAGCCCTCCGAACGTCAGCAGATAGGCGGTGATCACCCAGGCGCGTGTCGCATCGGAGAGACCCAGTTCGTTCTGGATTCGCGGCAGCGCGAACACCGCGACGGGTCCGTCCATCGCCGCCACCAACTGGACACCGCCGATCGCCAGGACCGGACCCAGGAAGTGTCGAGAGCGCAGCCAGCCCGGAGAAAACCGTCCTGGTGCGTGCAGCGCGGCCGATTCAGCCGACATCTATATATGCCCCGCTCTGCGTCGTGTACTGCCGGTGTAGCGCCCGACTGTAGCAGTCGGACCCCGCCCCGGGACGGCTAAACTGACGTCAGCGTATATTTGCGGTCCTCCCCTGCCTCCGGCGCGGGGACGACCGTCTGACGCCCCCGTCGAGCCTCAGAGGTGGGGCATTGCCACCGTGGGACAAGCCGTCGACGCCCCGCTGTCGGCCGATGGCGCGAGGCGGTCCGATAATGCGACGACGGACGTAATCTCGTGGCGTTGACCCAGCGCAACCGCAGACGAATTCGCAGGTCGCGGCAGCCTCTTGTCATGGTCGACCCCCCGGTCGCGCGCGCGGCACGCGATCGGGAGGCGATGCCGGTTTCCGGCCGGGCGCGAGGGCGCGCGCGTTTGCCGAAAATCACCCGAAGGTGGCGCTTGGCATGATTGACTCTGGCGTCAAATGTATGTCGTCTGTCGCTGCGTCGCGACGTGGGTCGCCCGCCGGTATGCCGATGGCGACTGCGGACTTCGACGCGAGTCCCTTGGGTCCGGTACGGAGCCCCGAATTGGGAAGAGGTGAAAGGTGGGGCAGGTGGTCGACGGCAGCTTGCCTGATGTGAACAGTCGAACCGAGCGATCGCAAGCCGAGTTGACACCGTCACATATCGCGTCGACCGATCACCCCGATGCCGTCGATCCACTCCGAGGGGCGTTCTCGGAGCAGGCAGCTGATCCGACGCAGATGTCTGGCCCGGTTCGATCGACCCGACCGCGTCGTCGCGGACTCGGTTTCGCGCTGTTCACGCTGCTGCGCAAGCTGTGGATCCCGCTCGTGGTCCTGATTGTGGTCGTGGCGGGAGGTTTCACGGTGTCGCGACTCCACGGTGTCTTCGGATCCGACGACTCGCTCACCTACGGCGACACCGCCGACGACTCGGCAGCGACCGTCGATCCCAAGATCCTCCGGTACGAGATCTTCGGTCCCCCGGGCACGGTCGCCCAGATCAGCTTCTTCAACGGAAACGGCGATCCCCAGTTTCTCGAGGGGGTGCCCTTGCCCTGGTCGCTCGAGTTCCCGATCACCGGAGCCGCGGGCGTCGGAAGCATCGCGGCTCAAGGAGACAGCGAATCCCTTGGCTGTCGCATCGTCGTGGACGGTGAGATCAAGGCTGAAGAGACCGCCACGCACGAGGCCAGCACGTTCACCGCATGTCTACTGAAGGCCGCATGAGCAACCATTCTCTGCACAGCCGCCGTCCGCTCGTCGCACGGACGATCCATCGATTCGCCCCGCTGATCATTCTGGCCTGGCTGGCTGTCGTCGTAGCTCTGACCATGGGCGTGCCCTCGCTGGAACAGGTGGAGAAACAGCATTCTGTATCACTGAATCCTGTTGATGCGCCGTCGATCCAGGCGTCGGAGCGCATCAACGCAGCATTCGGCTCCGCCGACGGCGGGGGCGTCGTGATGATCGTCCTCGAGGGCCAGGAGCAGCTCGGCGACCAGGCCCATCGGTACTACGACCACATGATCCGCCAACTCAAGGCGGACACCGAACACGTGCAGAGCATCCAGGATTTCTGGGGCGACCCGTTGACGCGGGGGGCCGCCCAGAGCGCTGATGGGAAAGCCGCCTACGTCCAGGTGAGTCTGCCGGGCGGTTCCGATCAGGCGTCGACGAACGCATCGGTGACCGCGATCCGGCATATCGTGGAGAACACGCAGGCGCCGGAAGGCGTCAAGGCATACGTGACGGGCCCGTCCGCGATCGCCACGGATGTCGGCGAAAGTGGCAACCGGACGGTCATTCTCGTCACCGCCGTCAGCGTCGCGGTCATCTGCGTGATGCTGTTGCTGGTCTATCGATCGGTCACGACGGTCCTGCTGCTGCTGGTCGTGGTGGGCATTCAGCTTCAGGCCGCGCGCGGCATCGTCGCGCTGCTCGGCCACCACGGCATGCTCGGCCTCACCACCTTCGGTGTCAACCTCCTTGTCGCGCTCTGTATCGCGGCCGGCACCGATTACGGGATCTTCTTCATCGGGCGCTACCAGGAGGCTCGTCAGGCCGGTGAAGACACAGTGTCGGCCTACTTCACCACCTACCACGGCGTAGCCAAAGTGGTGCTGGCGTCGGGGCTGACCATCGCCGGCGCGCTGTACTGCCTGAGCTTCACCCGGCTCCCGCTCTTCAACGCTCTGGCCCTGCCCACCGCAATCGGAGTGATCGTCGCCGTCGCGGTCGCGCTGACCCTGTTTCCGGCGGTCCTGGCCGCCGGCAGCCGATTCGGCCTGTTCGACCCGAAGCGCAACCTGCAGGTTCGTGGCTGGCGGCGGCTGGGCACCGCCATCGTCCGCTGGCCCGCGCCGATCCTGGTCGCGACGATGGCGATCACCCTGCTGGGTCTGCTGGCGCTGCCGGGATTCAAGCCCAGCTACAACGACCAGAAGTACCTGCCCCACGACATCCCGGCCAACGCAGGCATGGCTGCCGCCAAACGGCACTTCCCCGAGTCGGCGATGATGACGCCGGAGATCCTGATGGTCGAGACGGATCACGACCTCCGCAACCCAGCCGATTTCCTGGTGCTCAACAGATTGGCCAAGGCGATCCTTGCGGTGCAGGGCATCTCTAACGTGCAGGCCGTGACGCGGCCTGAGGGAATTCCGATGGCGCGCGCCACGATCCCGTACATGCTGAGCATGCAGCAGGCAGGTCAACAGCAGTACATGCAGTTCCAGAAGTCGCGCATGGATGACCTGCTGGTGCAGGCGAACATGCTCGAGGAGATGGTCGCCGTCATGCAGCGGATGTACGGCCTCATGGGACAGATGGTCGACACCACGCGCGACATGGTCGGCACCACCCATGAGGTGCAGGAGATCACCGCCGAACTGCGGGACAACATCGCCAATTTCGAGGACATGTGGCGACCCATCCGCAACTACCTGTACTGGGAGCCGCACTGCTTCAACATCCCGTTGTGCTTCTCGATCCGGAGCGTATTCGACGTGGTGGACAGCGTCGACCAGGTGTCGGAGAAACTCGACGGGTTGGTCGCGAATCTGGACCAGCTCAATGTGATACTGCCCCAGATCGTCGATCAGTTCCCCGAGATGATCGCGATCATGTCCAGCATGCGCACCATGATGCTCAGCATGCACAGCACCATGTCCGGCATCTTCGGCCAGATGGACAGCAGTACGGGTGAGAACCCGACCGCGATGGGTAAGGCCTTCGATGCCGCGCAGAACGACGACACCTTCTTCATCCCGCCGGAGGTATTCCAGAACAAGGATTTTCAGCGGGTCATGGACGTCTTCATCTCCCCCGACGGCAAGTCGGTCCGGATGTTGGTCCTGCAGAACGGTGACCCGGCGTCACCGGAGGGGATCGCACGTGTTGCCGAGATCAAGAGTGCCGCAGAGGAGGCTCTCAAAGGCACTCCGCTGGAGGGCTCGACGATCTATCTGACAGGCACCGCTGCGATCACCAAGGACATGGTCGTCGGCTCCGAATACGATCTGATGATCGCCGTCGTCGCGGCCATCTGCCTGATCTTCATCGTGATGCTGATCATGACGAGAAGCCTCGTCGCCGCGACGGTGATCGTCGGTACCGTGCTGATCTCGCTGGGAGCCGCTTTCGGTGTGTCGGTTTTCGTATGGCAGTACGTGATCGGAGTGCAGATCCACTGGGCGGTCCTGGTGATGACGGTCATCACCTTGTTGGCGGTGGGGTCCGACTACAACTTGCTGCTGGTGGCTCGCATCAAGGACGAGCTCGGCGCCGGTATCAACACCGCGATCATCCGGGCCATGGGCGGTACCGGCAAGGTCGTCACGACCGCGGGCCTTGTGTTCGCCGCCACCATGGGATCGATGGTGGTCAGCGATCTACGCAGCATCGGCCAGGTGGGTACGACGATCGCCCTGGGTCTGATGTTCGACACGTTGATCGTGCGGGCTTTCATGACGCCGTCGATCGCCGCGCTGTTGGGGCGGTGGTTCTGGTGGCCGCAGCAGGTGCGTCCGCGGCCCGCGAGCGCCTTCCTGAAGAGCACCGGAACCCGCCCGCTGGTACGTGCCCTGTTGCAGAGCCCGCCACCGAAGTGACGCGGGCCGAGTCGGCTGCGCGCCTGGTGGCCGCCACATGAGCAACCATCACCTGCACGCGGGCCGGCCACTGGTTGCGCGCACGCTGCGAATGCTGGCGCCCGTAACGATTCTGGGCTGGGTGGTGCTGACCCTGATCGTCACGTTCGCCGTCCCGTCGCTCGAGCAAGTCGGTCGCGAGCAGTCTGTTCCGATGAGCCCGAAGGACGCGCCTTCGGTTCAGGCGATGTCACAGATGGGGCAGCTGTTCGACGAGTCCAATTCCGACAGCACGGCAATGATCATCCTCGAAGGTGAAGCGCCGCTGGATGACTCGGCTCGCCAGTACTACGACCAGTTGGTCGCCGAACTGGAGAAGGACCCCGCGCACATCGAGAACGTGCAGGATCTGTGGGGCGACCGGCTCACCGCTGCGGGTGCGCAGAGCCCCGACGGCAAAGCCGTCTACGTCCAGCTCAACCTCGTCGGAGACCAGGGGTCGTCGGCGGGTGTGGAGTCGGTCGCTGCGGTGCGCGCCATCGTCGACCGGTTGCCGCCTCCGCCCGGATTTTCTGTGTACGTCACCGGTGCCGCACCACTGCTGGCCGATATGCAGCACAGCGGCGAGACGTCGATTCTGAAGATGACCCTGATAGGGGCGCTGATCATCTTCGTCGTGCTGATGATCGTCTACCGGTCGGTGGTGACCGTCGTCGCGCTGCTGATCACTGTGGGAATCGAGTTGTTCGCCGCGCGGGGCATTGTCGCCTTCCTGGGCCATCACGAGGTGTTCCTGCTATCCACATTCGCCATCAACCTGTTGGTGGCACTCGCGATGGCGGCTGGCACAGACTACGGAATCTTCTTCTTCGGCCGGTATCAAGAAGCACGTAACTCCGGCGAGGACCGCGAGACGGCGTACTACACCACCTTTCGCGGGGTGGCTCCGGTCGTACTCGGATCCGGTCTGACGATCGCCGGAGCGCTCATGTGCCTGAGCTTCACCCGGATGCCGATCTTTCAGACCATCGGCATGCCATGCGCGGTCGGCATGCTGGTCGCGGTGGCTGCTGCACTCACGCTGGTACCGGCAGTCCTCACTATCGGGGGTCGCGTCGGCCTGTTCGATCCCACCCGTGCGATCAATGTCCGCCGGTGGCGACGGATCGGCACCGCGATCGTCCGGTGGCCCGGCCCGATTCTGGTCGCGACGCTGGCGGTCACTTTGATCGGTCTGATCGCTCTGCCGGGATACCAGACGAGTTACGATGACCGCCAGTATATTCCGCAGGACGTTCCTGCCAACCTGGGTTACGCGGCCGCGGACCGCCATTTCTCCCAGGCCCGGATGATGCCGGACATCCTCATCGTCGAGTCCGACCACGACATGCGCAATCCGGCCGACTTCATCGTGCTGCACAAGATCGCGAAGGCGATATTCGAAGTGCCCGGCGTCTCGCGTGTCCAGGGCATAACCCGACCGGAGGGGACGCCCCTGGAACGCACGTCGATACCGTTTCTCATCAGCATGCAGAACGCCGGCCAGCAGCAGATGATGAGGCACATGCAGGACCGTGTCGACGACATGGGAGCACAGGCCGACATGCTGGCGCGGCAGATTGAACTGGCCCGGCGCATGTACGAACTGCAACGCCAGTTGACTGACACGACACTGAATTCGGTGGCGCAGGTGCAGGAGCTGGTCGTCGTCATGGACGAACTGCGCGACAACATGGCCAATTTCGACGACTTCTTCCGGCCGATCCGCAACTATTTGTACTGGGAACCCCACTGCTACAACATCCCGCTGTGCTTCTCGGTCAGAAGCCTGTTCGATTCACTGGACGGAATCGACCAGATCGCCGGGAAGATGCACGAACTGCAGGGCGATCTCGACAACTTCGCGACGCTGTTGCCTGAGCTTCTCGCCCAGCTGCCGAGGACCATCGAGATCATGGAGTCGATGCGGTCCATGTTGCTGACCATGCACAGCACCATGGAGGGCACATTCGGAGTCATGGACAACTCCACGCAGGACGTGACGGCCATGGGCCAGGCATACGATGCGGCCAACAACGACGACTCGTTCTATCTGCCGGAAGAGGTCTTTCAGAATCCCGACTTCCAACGGGCGATGAGCTCGTTCCTGTCCCCCGATGGCAAAGCCGTGCGATTCATCGTCTCGCACAAGAACGACCCAGGGTCACCCGACGGCATTGCCAGCATCCAACGGATACGCGACGCGGTCAACGAGGCGTTGAAGACGACGCCGCTGCGCGGCGCACAGGTCTACATGGGCGGAAGTGCCTCCACCTTCAAAGATTTCGAAGAAGGTTCACGATACGATCTGCTGATTGCCGGGGTCAGCGCGCTGTGTCTGATCTTCTTGATCATGCTTCTGATCACCCGCGGGCTGGTGGCGTCGGTGGTGATTGTCGGAACGGTGGCGTTGTCTTTGGGCGCGTCTTTCGGGCTCTCGGTGCTGATCTGGCAGTACATTTTCGGTATCCCGTTGCACTGGATGGTCCTGCCGATGGCGGTGATCGTCTTGTTGGGTGTCGGGTCCGACTACAACCTGCTGTTGGTCTCACGGATGAAAGAGGAAATCGGCGCCGGCATCAACACCGGCATCATCCGCGCGATGGGCGGCACCGGAAAAGTCGTCACCAACGCCGGGTTGGTGTTCGCGTTCACGATGGCCGCGATGGTGTTCAGCGATCTGATGGTCATCGGTCAGGTCGGTACCACCATCGGTCTGGGGTTGCTGTTCGACACTCTTGTCGTGCGGGCCTTCCTGACGCCCGCCATCGCCGCACTGCTCGGACGGTGGTTCTGGTGGCCGATTGTCGTGCGTCCCCGGCCGAGCCCGCGACTGCAATCGATCAGTTCGCGGCTGGGCGCCGGCCAGATCACCATGCGACAGCAGTACACATCCTCAAGCAGCGGCACTCCCTCTGAGCACTTCGATGACGCCGTCACATCCCCCAGTCTGAAGGTACCGGTAGCGACATTGCTTGAGCGTCGCCAGTGATGAACGCATAGCGAAAGGTTCGAGCGAGCCGCCTCCACGACGGGCGCTTGCGGTCATCGGAGACAAGCCGTCACATACCCCTCAGTGGGTGGGTATCTGTCCCTGAACGTCGCGTCGTCGCTCTTCAGATCACCCGCACACCCATCGCGTCGGTCGAGTAGATGCACAGGTCGTCGACCCAGAACGAGCCGTTGAAGACGATCAGGACACCGCGGTCATCCGTTGTCGCGGAGATGATCTCGATCTCCGAACGGGTCCGCGAGTTGGTCGGTATCACCTGGCCGCGGAACTTCCAGCTGAACGACTGACCCACCGCGACAGGTTCGAATGCCGACCCCTGGTCGGCCAGGCCTGACAGCCGCACCGCGGCGCGGGCCGCCTGCTGCATGGCCTCCAGGCCAAGCGAGCCGGGTTGCACCGGGTCTTGGAAGAAGTGCGCCTTGAAGAACCACGCTTCGGGCCGCACATCGAATTCCGCGACCAGCCGCCCCAGGCCGGCTTCTCCCCCGCCGGGCCAGAAGTTCACCCGGTCGATCACCTGCAGACGGCCCTGGGCCAGCCATGGGGCGCCGTCCAGCTCCTCGGCCCGGTAGGACAGCGACACCGGCGCCGGCGCGGAGAGTGCCTCCAGCGCAACTGGTTTCACCCTGAGTCCGACCTGGTTCTTGAGCGCGTCAGGGCTGAAGAATCCGAAGGCGGTCTTCATGGTCATGATCACGTCGTCGCCTTGCGTGCAGACGACGTCGAAGAACACGATCGTCGAGCCGCCGCCCTCGGCGAACCGTTCCAGTCGCGACGTCACCCGCAGCGTGCCGACGCCCGCAGGCTTGCGCAGCACGACGTCGCCGCCGTCGAGGTTCCGGAACACCACGTCATCGGGCCGGTTGGCGGCGAAGCCGTTGTAGGAGGACAGCCAGCCGCAGGGCTGCAGCAGAATCTCGATCAGCACCGACATCGGGACGGCGTCGGAGTGGGCATCCGTGAAATACCAGGCGTCGGCGGGCACGTCGTATTCCGCGACGACGGTGCCGTCCTTGGTCGGCACTCCGGGTGGGCTGTCGACGCTGATGATGCGCGACATGAAGTGGTACGGCTCGTCGGGTAGCCGCGGTGCGCGGCGGGTGCCGTCGAACGGGGCGTACAGGGCACCGAACGCGTCAGACGGCATACCGCGTCCGCATGCCAGCAGGGCCCCCTGGTCACCGCGAACATCCCTGGTGCCGGCCAGAATCTGCACCGGTCCCGGTGCACCGGGCGGCATCGGCCAGTCGGGTACCAGGCGCATCCCGAACCGGCGGCAATGGAAGACCTTGAAACCGTCGCTGCTGCACAGCAGGGCAGCGAAGATCGTCGGCGTCGGTCCGTCGATGATCTCTTCGACGAACACCTCGTAGTCGAGGGTGTGGTCGCTGTCGGGAGTCACCTGTCCCCGGCAGACGAAGCGGGCCGTCTCGTCGGGCACCGGTTCGAACCGCCAGCCGTCCCGGTCGATCGTGAATCCGTAGGCGGCCATGGCGAACGACAGGGCCTGGGTGGCCGCGTCGGCCATCAATGTCCCCGGCATGCAGGGATCGTTCTTGAAGTGGCCGTCGTAGAACCATGCGTCGGTCGGCACCGCGGCGGTCGCACGGAGATAACCTCTCCCCCACGGACCGCCGTCGGGGTCGAACTCGGCGACCTCGTCGAACAGCCGCAGCTTCCCGGCCGGAAGGCTCGGAGTGCGCGAGTGCGCCGCGGCCATCTCGAAACCGACGCCGAAGCAGGAGAACGCGTTTCCGCGGGTGAACGCCTCGAGGTCGCCAGGCCCGAAGGAACGCTTGGACGTCACCTGCGGACCCGCGTCACGCCGCGCGCCGTCCCGTGGGGCGTCGTCGGCGGCGTCCCACAGCACGCCGTCGGAATTCGCGAGTTCGGCGTCGGAGAAGAACCCGGCTTGGCCGTTGCGTACCGAGATGGCTAGCCGGTCCCCGATGTAGCAGTCGTAGTGGAAGAAGAACAGCCGGGTCGCACCGGTTTTCGCATGGCCGTCGATGTGGATGTCGTAGTGCAGTGTCTCGCCGCCCCGCGGGAGACCGCCCATGAATGTGAGGTCACATCCGAGCAGACGGTAGACCCGTTCACTGCGGTTGCTGAAGTCCGCGCCCAGCCAGGAGGCGAGCAAGAGGTCGGCCTGACCGGACTCGATCACCACACCCGGCGACATCCGGCCGTTGTGGATGTACCAGGCGTCGGGATCCACGTCGGTCTCGGTGACGATCCGGCCGGTACCCATCGTGCCGGGTTCACCGTGGATGCTCATCACACGATCGGCCAGCAGCAGTGGGGGTTCCGGCATCCGCACCAGACGCTCGTACTGGTCCAGTTCGGCGAAGATCGGACCCAGCACCTCCGAAATATTGCCGCCGGCAAGCGTTTCGAGCTGGGCTCTCGACCAGAGCGGCTCCCTGCTCGTCGGAGCCGTCGGAGCCGCCGGAGCCGCCGGAGGCGCCTGAACCGGTGGATCGAAGGGCGGTGGACTCTTCGGCGGCGTGACCGGCCGCGGTGCCGGGACCACCGGCGGTGGCGCGACGGGCGCGCTCACCCGCGCCATCGGAACCGGCGGCGCTACTGCGGAACGCGGTGATCGGCTACCCGCTGCCACCGCCACAAATGCTCCGCGCGCCTTCAGGAACGACGCATGTGCCTCCGCCTGTCGCTCCACGAACACGGTATGCGCCGCACTCATCGACGCCACCAGATTCAGCGCCGCGGTCGTCTTGTCACTGACCGCCGCCGCCGGCCTGTCGCTGATCGTAGCGACCGCGGGACGGCTCACCGGGCTCGTGTCGTAGTGCGCAGGCGCCGCCCCGGCGAACACCAGGGGATCGAGACCGGCCGGCGCCGGTGGCATGGCTTGCGACTGTGCGGGGTCCATTTCCGGCGTCCTTTCACGGTCCGGTTCGGTCACCGGCATGCCGGCGACGTCAGGCGTCGCGGATGCCGAGACGATGTCCGGCCAATGGGCTGTCAGCGTCAACGTGCGCGCGTTGCCCGCCGCCGGGGCGTCGGCAGGCGCACGCAGGTGTTCCATCCGGGCATCGAAGGTTTCGGTGTGGACCGGCACGCCGTGGACCCACAACTTCGACACGGTCTCGGCCAGGGCCCGCAGGCCGCGCCGCTCCTGCGGATCGAGCGCCACCACCACATGCGGACGGTCCCCGAGGATCTTCGGGATCGCGCCCGTGAGGATGGCGCGCGGCCCGTGTTCCACGAACACCCGGACACCGTCTTCCCACGCCTGGAGCACGGTGGCGGGAAAGTCGATGGGCTCCAGGGCCTGTCGGGTGATCGCCTCGGCCGCTGCATCGCGTGTCGGCGTGTAGGCCCGGTTGACGGCGTTGGTGTAGAACCGCACATCCGGCACGGCATACGTGTCCCGGGTGTGGATGTCGCGCCACGTGTCGGCGAACGGAGCCATCGCCTGGCAGTGGATCACCATGTCCAGCCCCAAGGGCATGGCACGCGCACCGTCGATCGCAGCGATCACCCGCCGGCAGGCCTGCGGATCTCCACCGATGACGCAGTCGTCAGGTGCCTGGACGATGGTCATGTACGCGCGTGGCTCCACCAGCAGGGCCCGCTCGACGTCCGGCCTCGGCGCGGTGATGCGCCAGCATTCCCACGGCGCCGGCTGCCCCGGGACCTCCCAGTGCGACGCCGCCACTCGGCAGGCGCCCGTCAGTTCGTCGCCGTACATGCCCGACGCCTCGATCTCGTCGAGCATCGGTTCCAGATCGCGCCAGATACCGAAAGCCAGAAGGGCATTGGTCTCACCCGAGGAGAGTCCGATGGCCGCAGCCGGCTCCAAGCCGAGGACGGTGCGGGAGAACTCGGCTTGCGCCTGGCAGACCAGTGCGCAACCGGTGAGCTGGGTTCGCGGGTCCAGTGTGGTGATACCTGCCCCGTAGAGCGCGCGTGCCAGTTCACCGACGCCGGAGAACCGCTCGGCGAGCACGTCGCCGAGTTCCGGCCACGCCAGTAACAGCTCGCGGCCCGCTCCCGGATAGGCCGCGGCAGCTCCGGTGAACATGAACGCCAGCTCGCCGACGATCGGGGTGTCGGCGAACGCGACGCCCATGCCCGCCGGGGACTCGCCTCGGCTCAGCCGCTCGACCGTCCCCTTCCGAAGCCCGTCCAGCGCACCTTCGGTGCCGGCGACCAACGAGCAACGCACCGGGCCGGTTCCGCCGGTCTCGTGCCGCCGGATCCGGCTCAACAGATCCGCCCTGCTGTCACCGGCATAGCGTTCCGAGATGGGCACGGCGCCGACGGACAGCGGCACGGGCGTCAGGTCGGCCGCGGACAGGGCGATCCCGTCGGTGTGGCCGCCCATCGACTCCAGCCGCACGGTCGCGTGCGCGCCGCCGGGTGCAGGTTGTGCTCCGTCGCGGTCCACCCGAACTCGTGCGCGCACTGCGGCGACTCGCGCGGCCACCTCGAGAGCAGCGCCGGCCGCGTGCGTGCGTCCGAATCGCCCGACGGCAAAGTTCGGTTCCGCGGCAGCCGGCAGAGACGGCACGCCGTCGGTATCGACCACAGCGATGATCTCGTCGCCCGCAGCTTCGGCGTCGGCGCGCCGCTTGAGGACGAAGGCGACAGCGGCGTCACCGTGAGCACCACCATCGGTACCGAGCGCGTCTGCCGCTGCGACATGTGCAGGCTCACAGCACATGTCGACGGCTCCGGCGACGACTGCGTCGAGCTCTCGGTGTCGCAGGGCGCGCACGCCGATCCTGATCGCGTCGATGGCGGACAACTCCTCGCTGGACACCGTGAAACCGAAGCCGCGGAAATCACGTTGGGCGTGGATGCGGTTGGCCGGGATGTTCGGCATGGTCCCGATGACGCCGTCTGCCGTCAGCTGCGGGGCGGAATCCTTGTTCGCGGTCAGCCACGCGTCGTCGGTGAGGTTGAGAACCCGCAGCCGTTGACGCGCAATGGTGGCGTCGCATCCCATGCCGACGATCACCCCGGTCCGGTCGGTGTCGGTGTCGACGCCCACGAGCGCTTGGGCGGCGGCCGCCAGCATCGCTGTCTGCTGAGTGAGGCTGCCCTGGAGTTCTCTGGGGGGAAAGCCGAGCCCGACGAGCTCGAGGTCGACCGTCTGGAGCGGAGTGGGTGTCGCTTCGGGCCCGAGCGCACGCTGGCGAAATGTCTCGGCGTCGGCGGCATCGCCGGTCACCACACCGATCCCACAGATGACGATGTCGCCCTCATCGCGAGGTGTCGCCTTCCGCGAGGCCACACGGGCTGGCCCGGAGTAGCTTTCGACGATCAGGTGGGCGTTGTTGCCGCCGAACCCGAAGTTGCTGACCGCCGCCCGTTTGATGTCCGTATCCCACGGAACGGCGATGGTCGCCAAGGTGTATGGGGTATCTGCGAGCGTCCCGGTCGGTTGATCGCACAGCGCCGGCGGGATCACCGATGCCTGCATGGCCGACAGTACGTTCACCAGGCTCGCCGCACCGGACACCGTGATGGTGTGACCCAGGTTGCCCTTCAGCGCACCCAACCTCAGCGGCACGTCACCGTAGGCCGCAGCGATGCTCTGCAGTTCCGTGGCATCGCCCAGGGGCGTACCCGTGGCGTGACAGTCGAGGTAATCGACGTCTGCGGGCGCGATCCCGGCCTGATCCAGTGCCGCCGTCATGGCCCTCGTCTGGCCGCCGACCGCGGGTGCCAGAAAGCCACTCTGGCGCCCGTCGTTGGACAGGCCGACACCGGTGATCACGCCGAGGATGCGCTCCCCGTCGCGTTCGGCGTCCTCGAGGCGCTTCAGCGCGACGAGCGCGGCACCCGCCGACGGCACCAGTCCGTCGGCTTCGGCGTGGAACGGGCGCGAGCGCCCCGATGCGCTCAGTGCCTGCAGTGCAGTGAAACCCAGGTGCAGGAACAGATCGTCCGAACCGTTGACACCACCGGCGAGCATCACGTCGGCGGTGCCGTCGTGCAGGGCGTCGCAGGCCAGCTTGATCGCGTACAGCGATGACGCGCAGGCCGCGTCGAGCGCGTACGCCGGTCCGGTCATGTCCATCGCGCGGGCCACCAGGTGCACCGGCAGCCCTGAAGAGAATCGGTTGCGCGGATCGACGGTGTCGCCGCCTTGCCAGACGCTCTCCACGAATGCGGTGTGCAGGGTGCTGGGATAGGAGAGGTTGCCGACGATCAGACCCGTTCGCGGAGCGGCGAGCGGGCCGCCGAGTGCCTGCCGTGCGCAGTAGGCGAGCCAGGACACCAGTGGATCGAGTCGGTCGAGGCCGGTGATCCTCACTGCGATGTCGGCCACATCGGGGGCTCCCGCAATGTAACCGCCGGTCGCCGAGGACACCCGCAAACCAGGGGCTCCGCTGGACTGCAGCACAGCGGGATCCACGCCGCGCCAGCGGTCGCGCGGCGTCGGCGTGAGCAGGCAGCGTCCGGCCAGGGTCGCGTCGAACAGCGCCTCAGGAGTAGTCGCGCCGGGTAATACGCAGCTGCGGCCGACGATCGCGACAGGGTCGAAAAAGGTCACGCTGTCGTATCCGCCGCAGGACCCACAGCGTAGAACTCCACGCCCTCAAGCGTCGCGACCAAGCTGCCATCCGTCGCCTCAAATGCGATGTCGAAGTCGAATCGGTTGTTGCTCCTCGGGTGTGCGGCGAAGCGACAGCTGAGGATGCCGCCTCCGACGAATGTGCGATGCAGAACGACGCGAGCGATTCGCTGCGGCAGAACAAGGGCACCTTGGTGCGTCGTGGCCCACAGAATGCCCAACTGCAGCCCACCATCAATAGCGGCAGCGTCGATGGCCCAGTCGTTGTCCGGCCACCCGAGGTGCATGACACCGTAAAGGGTTGCTGCACCACCCGCGGCCCCGAAAGTGTCCAGTGACTCGATGACCGCGAATCGCGGGCCGTGAAAGAGTGGGCCCGAATAGGCCTGATCCACGGTCATCGGCCACGCCGACCCGGAAAGTGGCGGAACGGACACCGCCGCCGGTGTGCCGGACGCAGGCTCCAGGACCGCGCGGTATCGCGCCCGGCCCTCGCAGTCGTGGATCGTCACGGTGTAGGACGACCCGGCCGGTTCGAAATCGATTGCCAGGTCCTGCTGTTCGCAGGCGGCGAACGTGACGCCGGAGAGCACCTGGAAGTCGCGGATGACGATGTTGTCGCTTGCCAGCAGACCGCGTGCGGCGCGCAGCATCGCGTCGAGCACGATCACCACCGGCACCACGACCCGTCCGCGGACCTGATGGTCTTCGAGCATGGGCAGCGTTTCGATCGACACGTCCCATTCCAGGTGCGCCGTTCGCAGCCGTGGTTCCGCGGGTGCAGCCACGACGACAGCGGTCGCCGGTGACCGCCGCAGCGCCGTGTCGGCGAAAAAGCGGGCGCCTTCGTCGATGGGGATAACGTCGACCCCGGCATCGAGGAAGCGGCTCTTGAGGGTCGCGTCGACCATGCCGCCGTCCCACGGACCCCACCCGAAGGCGCGGACGACGCACCCGTCGCCGCGGCGCGTAGCTTCGCGCGCCGCAATGGACTCCAGCGCCGCGTTGGCGGCGGCGTAGGCGGACTGGCCGGGATTGCCTGCCCGCGCCGCAATCGACGAGAACAAGGAGATGAACCGCAGGTCATCGGAGGTCGTCGCGTCCAGGAGTGCCTCTGCACCGACCAGTTTCGTGCTGAAGACCTTGACGAACTGGTCGTCGTCGAGGTCTTCCAGTCGCTTGTCGGCGAGGACGCCCGCGCCATGCACGACTCCGACGATCGGCCCCAAGCTCTGCCGCACCTCGTCGAGGACACCGTGCAGCGCGGCCCGATCGGTGATGCTGGCCGCGAAGTAACGTGCCGGCGTGCCCTGCTGCTCGGCGGTGGCGAGCGTGGCGCGGACTTCCCGCTCTGCCATCAGGCGCTCCGCCTGTTCACGGGCTTGCGGCAGGCTCAGTTGATCTCCGCGCGTACGCGCCGATGCCGCCAGCGCCGTGGCGATCTCGGCGACAGTGGTGCCCGACGGCTCGTCCGCCGTGGCGTCCCGCAGCGGAGTGCGACCGAGTAGCGCCAGCCGGAGACCGTGCTGTTTCGCCAGTGCCAGCGCGGACGCGGCTGTGACACCGCGCGCCCCGCCGGTGACCACGACGACGCCACCCTCGACGACACTGAGGGTCTCACCGTCGCCGACCGAGGATGCGATGCCGTCGACGGCGACCAGTCGGATGCCGTCGCCCCGCAGGGCGACCTCGACACCGCTTCCGCCTTGGAGCAGTTCAGCTGTCAACCGTTCGGCATCAAGGTGTTCGATGTCGACGGCCCGGACGGAGGCGTTCGGCCATTCCCACGCGGCGGTCTTGACCAGGCTCGCGACGCCGATCGGCGCATCCGTGCCGGCGAAAGTAGCGCCCGTCGACTGGACAGTGACGAAAAGCTTTGACTCGGAGTCGCTCTTGGCGACACTGCGCGCCGCATGGAAGGCGCGCACATGCATGTCGACGCAGTCGTCCGGTGAACTGGCGGCGGCAAGGGCGGCAAGGGAGATCACCGCGCTCGCCCGCTCGGGCAGCTCGTCGACGGCCTTGGCCTTGATCCCGTGACTGATCATGACGCGCTCGAGCGCGTCGGCGAATGCCGGCTCTTCGCGCGTGATGAAGACCTCGCCGTCGCGCAGACCTGCCATGGCAAAACCACTGGGCGGCACCGGCTGGAGCTCGGCCTCGGTGCAGGACAGACCACCGGACGGCGGACCGGATGGTTCCGAATCACGTTGTGTTGCGGACTGTTCGGTGCCGGAGTCGTTGCTGAACCCCGCGACAGTGTCGACGACGTCCTGCAGTGTGCGCAGCCCCGCCAACTCCGAGGCCGGAATATCGGGCGCTCCCGGATACTTCGCCTGAAGAGCGGCCAGGATCTCGACCTGCTTGATCGAATCGATCCCCAGCTCGGCTTCCATCTCCATCCCCAGCGACAACATATCCGCCGGATAACCCGTCTTCTCCGACACGATCGCCAACACCACATCACCAGTAGGCAGCGACGGCACCGGCGCAGACACCACCGGCGCCGGGGCACTGGCCCCATTGGTGAACCCCGCGACAGTGTCCACGACGTCCTGCAGTGTGCGCAGCCCCGCCAACTCCGAGGCCGGAATATCGGGCGCTCCCGGATACTTCGCCTGAAGAGCGGCCAGGATCTCGACCTGCTTGATCGAATCGATCCCCAGCTCGGCTTCCATCTCCATCCCCAGCGACAACATATCCGCCGGATAACCCGTCTTCTCCGACACGATCGCCAACACCACATCACCAGTAGGCAGCGACGGCACCGGCGCAGACACCACCGGCGCCGGGGCACTGGCCCCATTGGTGAACCCCGCGACAGTGTCCACGACGTCCTGCAGTGTGCGCAGCCCCGCCAACTCCGAGGCCGGAATATCGGGCGCTCCCGGATACTTCGCCTGAAGAGCGGCCAGGATCTCGACCTGCTTGATCGAATCGATCCCCAGCTCGGCTTCCATCTCCATCCCCAGCGACAACATATCCGCCGGATAACCCGTCTTCTCCGACACGATCGCCAACACCACATCACCAGTGGGCACCGACGGAACCGGGGTGGACGGCGACAGAATCGAAGTCGATACCGGCGGCTCTGTCACGGGGCTCGGGGACGGCACCATCACAGCTGCCGGCGCCGGCGCCGGGACCTGTTCGACCAGCGTCACCGACGCCGCGGGGCTCGGCGACGACACGACGGCAGGGGCAACTGACGGCGGCGCCTGGACGACCTCTTTTATTGCGAGTCTGGGTGTTTGGGGTGCGGGGTCGCGATCGCCCACAATCTCGGCCATCATCTGCACGGACACGTCCAGGAAGGCCTGGTGGCTCTGCGTCATCACCTCCAGGTAGCGCTGGTGCTGCTCGGCAGTCTCCTGCTGGATGCGATCGATGACGCTCCAGGCGTCGGGGGACACCATCGCGGCCGGCGCGGGCACGTGCACTTCGGGCGCGGCCTCCTGCGGTTCAGCTTCTCTGACGTGTACGGCAGGCGCCGACACCTCGACGGGGGCAGGCGCCGGGGATTCCATTCGCTGGACTACGTGGGTCATTCGGGATCCTTCTGCTGCCGCCACCGGCGTCGCCGGCCGCGCTGCGCGAACGCGCTTGGGCGTGATCGATGTCGTGCCGTCCACCGGCGGGTAGGGCTTGCCGAGATTCGCCCCGCCGACCAGCACGGCGTGCGCCGGGGCGGGGGCGTACTTCTCAGGCTCGTCGTAGTGGTCGAACAGCGAGACCAGGTCCAGTGCCACGCCGTCGGCGGCCAGAGCCGCCAACCCACGATGCCAACCGCGCAACCCGTCGGCTCGCGAACTGTCCAACGCGACCGCGAGGTGGGCTGCGCCGTCGAGGATCTGGTCGATAAGTCCGGTCAGCACCCGACCAGGCCCCACTTCGATGAACCGGGTGACGCCGTCGCGCGCCATCGATTCGATCATCTCGCGGAACCGCACCGGCTGCCGCACCTGATCGGCGAGCTGTTCGGCCACCTGCTCGCCGTACGGTTGGGCCGACGTGTTCGCGTAGACGGGGAAGCTCGGTTCCGCGAGCTTGAGCGTCTTGAGGTACTCCCCCAAGGGTGCGGAGCTCGCCGCCACCACATCGGAATGAAAGGCCGACGCCACCGGTAGGCGGCGCGAGGTCCAGCCTGCTTCTTTCGCCGCGGCCTCCGCCCACGCGATGTCGGGCGCATGTCCGGCCAGGACTACCTGTTGGGGCGCATTGTCGTTGGCGATCACCAACGATCGCGCCGACTCCGGTCGCGACTCCAGCAGTGTCCGTACCTCGTCGGCGCCGGCGACGATCGCCAACATGGCGCCGTCCTTGCCTTGGCCCGCCTCCGCCATCAACACGCCGCGCATCCGCGCCGTGGCGGCCAGGTGCTCAGCTGGGATGACACCAGCGGCGGCAAGGGCGGTGACCTCCCCGAAGCTGTGGCCGGCGGCGGCGTCCGGGGTCACGCCCAGCACGTCGAGCAGCGCGAGTTGCGCGAGGCTGGTGGCGGCAATGGCCGGCTGCGCGTTCTCCATCGCGGTGAGTTCAGTCTTCTGTGCACTGATCGCCGCCGCGTCGAACGCCGGCTCGGGGAACACGATCCGATGCAGATCGGTGAGATCACCATCGAGCCTGTCCCACACGGCGAGGGCTTCGGGGAACTCCAGGGCGAGATCGGCGCCCATCCCCACGTACTGGCTGCCCTGACCGGGAAAGACGAACGCCGTCTTACCGGTGCGCGCAGGACCCAGGCCCAGACAGATGTTGGCGTCCTTGAGCTGCGAGGTCGCACCGTCGGCCAGTGCCTGGCCCAGTTTCTCGGCAAGGCTCTGAAGTGATGCGGTATCTGCAGCCACCAGGCCCGCCCGCGCCGGCTGCGACGCATCGAAATCGTTGGCCGCTTCGAACGCGATGCGCGCCAGGCGTTCTCCGGTGCGTACGGCGGCGATGATGTCGGCGGTGCGTTGCTGCAGCGCGGCTTCTGTGTCCGCGCTCAGCACGACGAGTTCGGTGGGCAGGGTCCGCAGACGTTTGGCACGCCGTTCCCCGCGATACTCCTCCAGCGTCACATGGAAGTTGCTACCGCCGAAACCGAACGAACTGACCGCCGCGCGTCGGGGCTGATCGCCGGTGCGCACCCACGGGCGGGTTTGGGCGTTGATGTAGAAGGGTGTCTCGTCCAACCCGAGCGCCGGGTTCGGGCGGTCCACCTTCGCCGTGCCGGGGAGCGTCGAATGCTGCAGTGCCAGAACCGCCTTGATCAACCCGGCGGCTCCGGCTGCCGCTTTGGTGTGGCCTATCTGGGACTTGACCGAGCCGAGTGCGATGCGCGCCGAGTCGTCGGTGAACACGGATTTGAGTCCGGCGAACTCGGCGACGTCACCGGCTTTGGTCGCGGTGCCATGCGCCTCGAGCAGTTCCACCGTCGACGGTGCGTAACCGGCGTGCTCGTAAGCGAGACGGAGTGCCTTGGCCTGACCCTGCGGACGTGGTGCGTAGACGCTGGATGCCCGCCCGTCCGAGGAGCTTCCGATGCCCCGGATGACCGCATGGATCTGGTCGCCGTCCCGCTCGGCATCGCTGAGGCGCTTGAGGGCGAGCATGCCGACGCCCTCGCCGATGATCGTTCCGTCGGCGGCATCGGAAAACGGTCGGCAGTCACCGCTCTGCGAGAACGCGGGAGTCTTGGAAAAGCACATGAACATCATGACGTCGTTGAGCGCGTCGACGCCGCCGGTGAGCACCAGGTCCGCTTCGTGGAGGTACAGCCGGTGCAGTGAGGTCTGCAGCGCCGACAGTGAGCTGGCGCATGCGGCGTCGACGACGAAGTTGCTGCCGCCGAGGTCGAGACGGTTGGCGACGCGTCCGGCGACGACGTTGCCCAGCAGTCCGGGGAACGTGCTCTCGATCCACGGCGGATAGTGATCCGCGATGTCGCGGCAGATCTCGTCGGCCTCATCTTCGGGAAGACCGTTCTCCAGCATTGCCTTTCGCCAGATGGGCCGTTGCATCCGCGAGCCCATCTGGACCACGAGCTCCGTCGTCGACGCGACGCCCAGCACAATGTCGACGCGGTCGAGGTCGACGTCCACCCCGGAGCGCATTGCCTCGTCGAGCACCTTCCTGGCGGCGATGAGGGCGAGCAACTGCGCGGAGTCGGTGGCGGGCAGCGCGTTGGGCGGCAGGCCGAATCGGATCGGGTCGAAGAGCACCGGATCGATGAAGCCGCCGCGCTTGCAGTAGGTCTTGTCCGGAGTCTTGGGATCGGGGTCGAAGTAGTCCTCGATCAGCCAGTGCGACGGCGGCACGTCGCCGATGGCGTCCCGACCGCCGGTGATGGTCCGCCAGTACCCCTCGAGCCCGGGCTCGCCCGGATAGATGGCGGTCACTCCGACAACGGCGACGGGGATGGCGGGGGTGTTGCCGGGGCGCTGCTTCTCTTCGGTCATTGCACCTGTATCTATCCGGACGGGATGGACGGAACTTATCCGAGGGGACGGGGACGAAAATCGAAGGCGGAGGCGGGCATTGCCACACCGGCTGTTCGTAGCTGGCCGGCGCGCGTGACGGTGGCAGCTCCCTCGAGGAGGTTGAGCGCGATCTGGCGAACGGTGCGCGCCCCCACCGGTTCGAGGAAGCTGCCCCGCACCCATTCGTTGAAGGCGCCCATCGCGGGACCGCACCAGATCTGGTAGTCGGCACGCCGGGCGGTGTTGCCTTCACGTGCCCATTGCGCGCCGTTGAACAGATACCAGCGGAACACCAACGCCATGCGGTGCTTGGGATCAGACCGTGCACGTTCGATCTGCTGGGGGTCTCGGGTTGCGAAGAACGACTCGGTCTCGGCCCAAATCTGGTCGACGCCGAGTCCGAGCACTGCCGTCTCCAGGTTCTTCAGCGCGTCCGTGGGAGCATCGTCGAGCGAAGCGTGGCGTCGGTAGAAGTCACCCAGGCGTTGCGCGCGTTGGGCGAACATGGTGCCGCGCTTGAGCACCTGCACCGTCACCCCCATCTCGAACATGTCGGCGGCCGGCGCCATCGCGACATCGGTGGATTGGGCTGCAGCGAGCAGGCCGCGCGCATCTGCCGACAGGCCGCTTTCCAAAGCCGACTGATTGACCGAGCCGGTCAGCACGTAGGCAGCGCCCGCTGCGAACGCAGCGGCCACGGCGGCGGGCGTTCCGAGCCCTCCGGCCGCACCCACCCTCGGCAGGACGTCGTATCCGTAGTCGGCGGCGATGTCGTCGCGCAGGTCGATCAGGCGCGGAAGCAACACGGTCAGCGCGCGATTGTCGGTATGGCCGCCCGAGTCGGCCTCGGCGGTGATGTCCTCCGCGATCGGGATGCCACGGGCCAGGGCGGCCTCGTCCGCGGTGATGCGGCCTTCGGCAACCAGGGCGCGCAACATCGGCTCGGGGGCGGGCGAGAGGAACTGTCGCGCAACCTCGTCACGCGAGACTTTGGCGAAGATGCGCCCGGCCCGCATGATCCGTCCGTCGGTGCCGCGCCGCAGTCCCTTCACGGCGTAGAGCACGACCGCCGGAGTTAGCTGCATGAACGCTGACGCGGAGACGTACCGGACCCCGAGACGGTGGAAGAGGTCGACCGTCGCCAGTTCGACGCCGTCGCTCTGGACGTTGTGGATCAGGTTGGCGCCCCAGCCTCCGACGTCTCGTCCGAGCGCGCTCTGGATCTCCCGCACGCCCGCTTCGATAGCTGCCAGATCGAGTCCGGCGCTGCCGAAGAACGCCATCCCGCCGGCGCGCACGCCTTCGACCGTCATCTGCGGCGTCGCTATGCCCCGCGCCATCTCGCCGATCACGTACGGGAACCTCACCCGGTGGGTCGCGGTGAAGCTGCGGTCGCCCAACCATTCGGGGTAGATCGCCGGCAGGATTGCGAGCAGATTCTGACCCAGGATCTCGGGTGTCAGCTGCCCTGCGGGGTCCAGAAGGACCGGCTTCGGCCCATGAGCCGACCTGACGACAGCCACCGGCCTGCGGATCGCTGCGAGTGCCTCCGAGACTTCCGAGACATCCGAACGATCGAGCAATACCGTCGAGGCGCCGTTCGCATGATGAGACTCAGTCTGCGCTACACGCACGGCTGGGACTCTAACCGGTTAATTAACGCTGAGGTAGGTTTTTGACGACTCGGGTTGAACGAGCAATGACCGACGGCTCTCAGGAACGGCGCTGAACAAGGTGCAAGGGCTGACGCTTCACCGCTTGGCAAACGTTGTCGACGTCTCCAGTGGCGCCAGACTGCGGCGACCGGGACCTCCGGTTGCCATTCGGCGCGGCGGCGCCGGTGCGGGTGTCAGTAGCTCATGCAGGAACTGGCGACCTGCGACACCTGCGGGCCGATCATGGCGGTGAGGATCTGCTGGAGCTGCGGGTTGGCCGCCTGCTCCTGCGAAATCCGTTGCCGTCGCTGGTCCACCGGGAGCGCCAGGAATGACTGCAGGTTCGCCTGCATATCCGGCCGGAGGTTCAGTTGAGCCGCCAACTCCGGCGTCTGGGCATTCATCGCCGCGGTCACCTGCGCGTAGCTGCAGGGTGTGGTGGCCAACGCGTCGGAGAGCGGATCGGCCGATGCGGCTCCCACCGTTGCGGCAAGGCACGCCGCCGTCAGGCCGGCGGTCACGAGGACTCGCCGCAACCACTGTGTCGACGTCATAGGCGTGCGCTCTTCCTGTCGCGAGACCCCGTCGTCCGGGGTCCGGGCAGTCGTATCATCGCCCTCCGACACGGTCGGCGCAACACCCTGGTGGTGATGCCGGGCCTGTCCGACAGCATCCTTGTAGACGCAGACGTTAATTTTTGCCAGAAACGACAGGCTCTGCGTGTGACGGCGCGTAACATCCGCGTTCGGTACCACGGGGGAACCTGCGAGGAACAGGGATGTCGATGGATGCGGTTCGGGTTAAGGGTGGCCTGCTGGCCACCGCGTTCGTCTCGAGCGCTCTCGCGACGGCGACGCTCGGTGGAGCCCCGGCCGCCAACGCCACGTGCTTCTCCATCTTCGGGATAGGCAACGGCAACGGTTGCACGAGCAATGCCACGAGCTACGCGATCGCCATCGGCGACGGTGCGGTGGCCGATGCGTCCACCGGGTTCTTCGGCGGCGCCTTCGCCATGGGGGCCAACGCCCGGGCCACCACCGCCCTCAGTGCCTTCACCCTCGCGAACGCGGTCGGCGACAACGCGACGTCGGCCGCGATGTTCTCGCTGTTCTCCTTCCTCGGGCAGCTGGGAACGGGCACCACGTCGGTGATCGGCGGCCCCAACCTCGCCATCGGCATCTCCAACGGCACCGGAGTCCAATCCACCAGCGTCATCGGCGGATTCAACATCCTCGCCCACCTCGGTCCCGGATCGGCAGCGGCGATCGGCGGTACCAACCTCGTGCTCGGCTACTCGGGTGGCAGCGGAGCGCACACCGTCGGCGTCACGGGCCTGGGCAATATCGTCATGCAGCTGGGCCCGGGCAGCACCACCGCGGTCGGCGGTATCAACCTCGCCATCGGCGCCTCCCCGTGGGGCAGTGGCGCGCAGACAACGGTCGCCGGCCTGCTCGGCACCGTTGCGCTCAACATCCTCGGGAACGGCAGCGCGGTGACGCAGGGGTGGTTCGGAGGCGCGGTCAACCTCTTCGGTACCAGCAGCGTGGAAATGGCTGGGATCTTCGCCACCGCACTGAACATCCTGGGTAACGGCAATACCGTGCGGGTGCTCCCCCAGGCGCTGCTGAGCGTGGCGTTCGGCCTGTTGAGCAACGACGTCACCGTGGAGGCCGGCCCCGGCCCACTCTCGTTCCAGGGAGCCATCTTTCAGAACGGCATGGCCGTCGGCCAGGCCATCCAGGCGGCGATGGCGGACGCCTTGTCACCTGTGAACGGCGCGGCCTCCGCCGGTTCGCAGGCTCTCGGCAACGCCATGGCCGCCGCTTCGGCCGGCGACGTGCACGGTGCACTCTCGGCGCTGGCCCACGTGCCGAGCGCGGTTCTGAACGCGCTGCTGTTCGGCTACGACATCGACGGTGCAGGGCCCGAATCCGCTGTGCCCGGCCTATTCTCGGCCAAGGATCCGAACTGCACGGTGCAGTGCCACAATGGCGGACCGATCTATCAGTTGTTCGTCGGAATTCCGGCAGCCATCGCCACGGCGATCGCCAACATCACCGATGCTGCTGCGCCTTCGGAGGACACCGACACCACCGCGGCAACAGCATCGGCGGCGGTGGACGACTCCACGGCCGCACCGGCGACCGGGGACGACGGCGCCGCGGAGACCACGGGCGCCGACGCGACGACGGACGCGGGGCAGGCCGATGACGTCACAGCTACCGACGCCGAGGTGGTCGACGACACCGACGGCGAGGACAGCGACACCACCGACCTCGCCGATATCGAGATCGACAGCGACGACAACGACGACAGCGAGATCGACGATTCCACAGACACTTCCGAGGACACCTCGCCTGACGACACCCCGTCGTCGACGGCGCCGTCCAGCACCGACTCCGAGGACGCGCCGGGAGGCAGGCATGCCGCGCCCGACGACAGCACGTCGGGTTCGGCGTCCGGCTCCAGCACCACCGCAGGTGGCGGCAAGCACCGCGCGCCGGAGCGCGACACGGCGGCTGAGTAGCACGACGACGCCGTGAAGGGAATCATCTTGGCGGGCGGCTCCGGCTCGCGCCTGCATCCGATCACGTTCGGGGTCTCCAAACAGCTGATCCCCGTCTACGACAAGCCCATGGTGTACTACCCGCTGTCGACCCTGATGCTGGCCGGCATCCGGGACATCCTGGTGATCACGACACCGCACGACGCACCCAGTTTCGAGCGACTGCTCGGTGACGGGTCGCGGTTCGGAGTGTCGATCAGGTTCGCGCAGCAGGCCTCACCGGATGGGCTGGCACAGGCCTTCACGATCGGCTCGGACTTCATCGGCGCCGACAACGTCGCGCTCGTACTCGGCGACAATCTGTTGTACGGACCGGGATTGGGCACCCAGCTCAAATATTTCGCCGACGTCGACGGCGGCACCATCTTCGCGTACTGGGTGGCCGAACCGTCGGCGTACGGTGTGGTGGAGTTCGACT
Source organism: Mycolicibacterium aurum (assembly GCF_900637195.1). NCBI lineage: Bacteria > Bacillati > Actinomycetota > Actinomycetes > Mycobacteriales > Mycobacteriaceae > Mycobacterium > Mycolicibacterium aurum. The sequence goes on from NZ_LR134356.1 coordinate 3,060,976, forward strand.
CCGGCGGCGTCGCGGTATCTCTGGAGGAGAAGCCGAAGCGACCGAAGAGCAACTACGCGGTGCCGGGGCTGTACTTCTACGACAACGACGTCGTGTCGATCGCACGCGACCTCGCCCCGAGCGCTCGCGGTGAGTACGAGATCACCGACATCAACCGCGCCTATCTGGAGCAGGGTCGACTGCGGGTGCAGGTGCTGCCCCGCGGAACGGCATGGCTGGACACCGGCACCTTCGACCAGATGACCGACGCCGCAGACTTCGTACGCACGATGGAACGGCGGACCGGCTTGAAGATCGGCGTTCCCGAGGAAATTGCCTGGCGGCAGGGCTTTCTCACCGACGACGAGCTGTTCGATCTGGCGACCGGCCTGGTGAAGTCGGGTTACGGAACATATCTGCTCGACCTGCTCGACAGGGGTCGCTAGTGGCACGGCTTCTCGTCACCGGGGGTGCCGGCTTCATCGGGTCCAATTTCGTTCACCACGTCATCACCCACACCGACCATCACGTGACTGTGCTGGACAAACTCACCTACGCGGGCAACCGGGCATCGCTGACCGGCCTGCCCGACACGAGGCTGACCTTTCTGCGCGGTGACGTCGCCGACGCTGAACTGGTGGACCAACTGGTCGGCAACGCTGACGCGGTCGTGCACTACGCCGCGGAGTCCCACAACGACAATTCGCTGGACCACCCCGACCCGTTCCTGCACTCGAACGTGATCGGCACGTTCACGCTGCTGGAAGCGGTCCGCAGACATGGCAAGAGATTTCATCACGTGTCTACCGACGAGGTCTACGGCGACCTGGCGCTGGACGACCCCGGCAGGTTCACCGAATCCAGTCCGTACAACCCGTCGTCGCCTTACTCCTCGACGAAAGCCGGCAGCGACATGCTGGTGCGGGCATGGACCCGCTCGTTCGGGGTCGCCGCCACAATCTCCAACTGCTCCAACAACTATGGGCCGTACCAGCACGTCGAGAAGTTCATCCCACGCCAGATCACCAACATCCTGTGCGGCATCCGACCCCGGTTGTACGGCGAGGGCCGCAATGTTCGCGACTGGATCCACGCCGACGACCACTCGTCGGCGGTGCTGCTGATCCTGGAACGAGGCCGCATCGGAGAGACCTACCTGATCGGCGCGAACGGTGAGAAGGACAACAGGACCGTCATCGAGTTGATCCTCACCATGATGGGTCAGGATGCTGACGCCTATGACCGCGTCCCCGACCGTGCCGGTCACGACCTGCGATACGCCATCGACCCGACGAAGCTCCGCGATGAACTCGGATGGCAGCCCAGGTACCGCGATTTCGCACACGGCCTCGCGGCCACCATCGACTGGTATCGCCACCACGAGACGTGGTGGTCCCCCACCAAGGACGCCACCGAGGCGTTCTATGCCCGCCTCGGGCAATGACAGACGAACGGGACGAATGACCGAACACGGTAAGGCCGCCTTGCGTGCCGTCAGCACACCGATTCCCGGACTGACGCTGTGGCAGATGCCTGTCCACGGCGACAACCGCGGATGGTTCAAGGAGAACTGGCAGCGCGCCACGATGGTCGCCGCCGGGTTGCCGGATTTCGGTCCGGTACAACACAACATCTCGTTCAACGACACCGCAGGTACCACCCGGGGAATCCACGCCGAGCCGTGGGACAAGTACATCTCGGTGGGGTTCGGACGGATCTTCGGCGCCTGGGTGGACCTGCGCTCCGGCCCCACCTTCGGCACAGTCTTCACCGCAGAACTGGACCCGTCGCGGGCGGTGTTCGTGCCGCGCGGCGTCGGCAACGCATTCCAGACCCTGGAGCCGCGGACCGTCTACACCTACCTCGTCAACGACCACTACTCCCCTGACGCCCGCTACCCTTCGGTGCATCCGGGCGATGAAACCCTGGCCATCAACTGGCCGATTCCGCTGGAGCGCGCCGAACTGTCGGCCAAGGACCTGGCTCAGGGAAGTCTGGCCGAGGTCACCCCCGTAGCACCCCGGAAGACGTTGGTACTGGGCGCCGGTGGGCAACTGGGCCGCGCGCTGCGCGGCGCCTACGCCGATGCACAGCACGTCGAGTACGCGGACCGGGCCGACCTCGATCTCACCGGTGAGGACCTGGAATCGGCCCGCCGTTGGCGCGACTACGACACCATCATCAACGCCGCCGCCTATACCGCGGTCGACGCCGCGGAGACCGCCGAAGGGCGCGTTGCGGCCTGGGCGGCCAACGTCACCGGTGTCGCGGCGCTGGCGCGGGTCGCCTCCGCTCACGGCATCACGCTCGTCCATGTCTCGAGCGACTACGTCTTCGACGGGACTGCGACGCGTCCGTACCGCGAAGACGACCCGATGGCCCCACTCGGCGTCTACGGGCAGACGAAGGCCGCGGGCGACCAGATCGTGTCCACCGTCCCCCGGCACTACATCGTGCGCACGTCGTGGGTGATCGGTGACGGTCGCAACTTCGTGCAGACCATGTTGTCGTTGGCAGACAACGGCGTTGACCCGTCGGTGGTCGACGACCAATTCGGTCGCCTGACGTTCACCCCGGAACTCGCCCGGGCGATTCGGCACCTCACCGAGTCCGCGGCACCATACGGGACCTACAACGTCACCGGGTCAGGCCCGATCTGTTCGTGGGCCGACATCGCGCGACGCACATTCGCCCTCGCCGGACACGATCCCGGTCGGGTAACAGGCGTGTCGACCGCGGCGTACTTCGCTGCGAACGCTGCGGGTTCGACCGCGCCTCGCCCGATGCGCAGCGCGCTGGACCTCGCCAAGCTCGAGGCCACCGGCTTCCACCCCGCGGATGCCGAGGACAGCCTCACCAGCTACGTCCGGGCCGATACCCGCGTCACCCTCGGCGCCTTGTCGCCGTAACGCCTAGGCCTGGACGATGATCGGGTCGCCGATCCCGACGGTGTCGAAATACCACGCCGCGTTGTCCGGGCTGAGGTTGATACAGCCGTGGCTGACGTTGGCGTATCCCTGAGAGCCCACCGACCACGGCGCAGAGTGCACGTAGACACCGCCCCATGTCACCCGGACGGCGTACTCCCCCTTGATGAGATAACCCTCCGGGTCGTCGAGGGGGATGCCGATGGTGCGCGAATCGAAGGTGACGTTGCGTTGCTTCTCCAGCGCGGTGAACTGCCCGATGGGCGTGGGGAACTTGGCCTTACCCATGGAGGCGGGCATCTCGCGGGCCACGACGCCGTCGATGCTGACGGTGAACGAGTAGTCACTGAGATCGGCGACGCTGACGACGGACGCACCTGTCTGGAAGCTGGTGGCGAAGCCGCCCACCGACACGGTGATCGGCGTGTGGGCCGGCAGGAACTCCGCCGGGGTCCACTGCAGCAGGTCATCGTCGAGCCAGGCGAATGAGCCCGCCACCGGCGTCGGGGCGCCGGCAGCCGTCACGGAGACGGAGCGCTCGGCCGCGGTTCTGTCCCCGACCGGCTCAGTGAACGTGACGGTCACCGGGTGGGCGACTCCGACGGTCTGCCCGGACCCAGGCGACACCCCCGCGACAGTCGTCGCTGCTGTGGAGCCGGCCAGGCTGGACGGGACGGGGCCGACCAGGGACAGGCCGGCGAGCAGCGCGGCGCACCAGATCACCGACGACGTGCGACGGGTGATCCCGCGGGTGAAACGCGTTTGCTGCAGACGGGGTCTCAGCACATTGCCATCCTAGTTCGTCTCGCCCGACTGCCACGGCGTTCGACCGACGCGGCAAATTCGGGTTGCCTATGCAGAACTATCGATCCTGCGATTCCGAACGTTTCACGGGGCTTCTGCGCGCACCGTCGCCGCGCCGCGGTTGACGGCCAGCAACGCATAGCCCAGGGCGAGAACGCACGCAGCCAGGGCGGCCACGTTCAGTGCGACCGCGGCCGCTCCCACGGAGCCAGGGTCGAGGAAGTAGTAGGGGGCGCGACGGCCTGCATGATTGAGCACGAGTAACGCCGCAGCCAGATACGCCGCCGGATATGCCAGCCAGGCGACGGGTTGCCACCACGCTACGGGCCTCACACCGCGCCCGACCAGGAGCCAGTCACTCAACGCCAGCACCGGAACCACGACGTGCAACAGGAGATTCGCCGGGGTGTATCCCATGCTGTGCTCGGTGAGGAAGAGGTTCCAGACCACACCGGCCATGGTCACGTACAGGACGACCGCGCCCCGCACACCGATCCGGGCATCCGCGCGCGGCGTCACCAGCGTCCACAGGTAGTACGCCGCCGCCAGCAGATTCGCCTGGTAGGTGAACGTGATCAGCCGCCACCCCACTCCCCGGCTCGACGTCAGTTCGACGGTGAGCAGCGCGGCGACGACACAGGCGATGATCGCCACACGCAGGCCGATGCGCAGGGACGGGGAAGCGGACGGGGCGGCAGCTGGATCGGAGATGGGCAAGCTCACCCCCGCCAGAATATGCGCTGGATCCGGGTGGCGCCCGGTCGCTACTGCCCGGGGTACACCGGCGGGACCGGCGGCGGTACGACCGGCGCGGGGGCCGGCGACTCGTCATTGCCGCCGGACAGGCGGTCCCGGATCCGTTGCAGGAGTCCGGGTCGTTCCTGCGGTACGGGCGGCGCCACGACGGGCGCTGGCGGCAGGACAGGGTCGGGCGGTGCCGTCTCGGCCATCGGCGCCTGCTCGGGAGCGAGCGGCGGCTCGGCGACGGGTGCTTCCTCGACGACGGGGACGGCCACCTCTGGAATGACGACCTCGGCGGGCGGCGGTGGCGCGGGCGGCAGTGGGGCCGCGGGCACCGCGCGGGGCGCGGCGGCAGGGAAAGGAGCCGACGTCTCTGCCGCTGGGGTGGGCCGCGGAGCGGCTGGGTCGGGCGCCAGCTGCATGGCCGCCGCCACCGAGACCGATGCCACGAACGTCACGGCTCCGGCCACGAGCATCGCGGCCGGGGCGATCCGGGTGACGCGCTTGGTCGCCGGCTGCCGCTCGATGTCACCGGGTTCGGACCACCCACCGAAGTCCGCCGGTTGCGCACAGGCCAGCGCCGCGCCACGCGCCAACGCGAGCTGCGCCTCGTCCGGCGAGAACACCGGCACTTCCAGGGCGTCTTCGAGGATGGGCAGCAGGCCGTCGAGATCTTCCGCCGAGCCGACCAGCACCAGAGCTTCGGGCTCCCAGTCGGCCTTGGCGAACACCGAGCTGAGCCAGCCCACCAGGTCATCCTCGGTCACCACCGAGTGGTTCACGGCCGTGTGCACCGTGCTCTCCGACCCGTCGGGACCGTCGTCCACGCTCACCACCAGCGCGATGAGCTGTTCGGGCTCGATGACACAGACTGCCGTGGTCGGGTAGCCCATGACCACCGCGATTCGTCGTGCCAGGGCGTCGGTGGCCTCTGACAACCGGACCGGAACGATGTTGTCGAAGCCGGAATCGCTGAGCGACTTCAACAGCAGCGACGCCTCGGCGTCCGAATCGTCACTCCAGGTCACACCGATGGAATGCACCCGATGCCCGGATTCGGAGGCCAGCGCCTCGGTGCGCCGCACGGCGGCGACCGCCCGGTTGGACGTCTGCAGAGCCTCCGACGGACCGGAACCGGTGACCTCGAATCCCGTGCCGTCGATCGTGGCGCCGTCGACGTCGTGCCCTTCCACCAGGACCAGGCCGACGGACGTCGGTGTCACAGACAAGCCGAGAACCGCGTCCACGTATCACTCCTTCGACAACCCCGGGTGACCCTACCCGCAGCTCCCCCGACATCGCACACTCTCAGGTGTGGTCATCCTCGGCGAGGATCTGCTGCAGCATCCGCGGTTCGATGTTGCCCCCGGACAAGATCAGCGCCGTCTCCCCCGGCGGTGTCGCGCCCTGTCGGTACGCCGCCAGCGTCACCGCTCCGCTGGGTTCGCTGACCATCCGGGCGCGATACACGAGTTCCCGGACGGCCGAGCGGATCTCCGCCTCGGTCACGGTGATCATCCCGTCGAGGACGTGTTGCAGATGCGCGAACGTCAGCTCCGACGGTTGCGAGCGCAACCCGTCGGCGATCGTGCGGTTGCGATCTTCGATGGTCCAGTCGACGCGGTGGCCTTCGCGCAGACTCTGCGACGTGTCGGCCGCGAGCTCAGGTTCGACGCCGTAGATCCTGGCCCGCGGACACAGCGCGCGGATCGCGGTGCCGATACCCGAGGCCAGCCCTCCGCCGCTGACCGGGATCAGCACGTTGCGCACCGAAGGCAGATCGGCGGCGATCTCCAGGCCGATGGTGCCCTGACCGGCGATGACATCGGGATGGTCGAACGGTGGGATCATCACGCCGTCGGTGTCGGCGCGCACCTGGTCGGCGACGATCTCCCGCTGCCCCGCGCCACTGAGCACCACCCTGGCCCCGAGGTCGCGGGTGGCCTGGATCTTGACGTTGGGCGTCTCCTCGGGCATCACGATGTGGGCACGCAGCCCGAATTCGGCGGCGGCGTACGCGACCGCCTGGGCGTGATTGCCGCTGGAGTAGGCCACCACGTCGGACGCGGTGTCCTTCACCGAGCTGACGGCGTTGAAGGCGCCGCGCACCTTGAACGCGCCGATGGGCTGCAGATTCTCGGGTTTGATCCACAGCGGGCGCTCGTCGTCACCCCAGCGGGCGCGCAGCAGCGGCGTGCGCACCACGTGCGGGCGGATGCGTTGCGCCGCGGCCCGCACATCGTCGATCGTCACCAGCTTCATGGCCGCCAGTCTGGTACACCGCCCCATCTCTAGGGTGGTGCGGGTGAACGACTTCTCGATGGCTGTCGTGCCGCGGTACGCCGAGGTGGATCAGCAGGGTGTGGTGTTCAACGGGCACTACCTCACCTGGTTCGACGAAGCCTGCACCGGTCTGCTCGACGACCTCGGCGTCGCGTACCCGGAGTTGATGGCGGGTGGCTACGACTTCCAGGTGGTGCACAGCGAGATCGACTTCACATCCCCGGTGCGGTGGCGCGACGCGGTGCGCATAGCGGCCGAGTGCACCCGGGTGGGGTCCACCAGTTTCACGATCGGCTTCACGGTGTCGGCCCGCACCGCGGATGCGGACGAGCGCGTCGCGGTGCGCGGGCACAACGTCTATGTCGTGGTGTCGACCGAGGACTGGGCGAAGCGGGCGGTCCCCGACGCGTTGCGGGCGGCCTTGACGCGCACTTGACCGGTCCGGGGACCGCCGCAGCGGTACGGTCGTGCGCATGGGCGGCCATCACCACGAAGACCACGGGCACCACCGGGAGATCCCGCCGGGAATGGCGGAGCAGCTCGACCTCGCCTATGCGGGTCTGGCGTCATTCGGTCACCGGCCATTCCTGACCGAGGTCGATCAGCTCGACTCGTGGAAACCGGACGCGGCGATCGTCGGCGCCCCGTTCGACGTCGGCACCACCAATCGGCCGGGTGCGCGGTTCGGTCCGCGCGCGATCAGGGCCACCGCGTACGAACCGGGGACCTATCACATGGACCTCGGGCTCGAGATCTTCGATTGGCTCGAGGTCGTGGACTTCGGCGACGCGTACTGCCCCCATGGTCAGACTGAGGTGTCGCACAACAACATTCGGGAGCGGGTACACGCGATCGCCTCGCGCGGGATCGTCCCGGTGATTCTCGGCGGCGACCACTCGATCACCTGGCCCGCCGCCACCGCCGTCGCCGACCACCACGGGTACGGCAATGTCGGCATCGTGCATTTCGACGCGCATGCCGACACCGCCGACGAGATCGAGGGCAACCTCGCCAGCCACGGGACGCCGATGCGCAGGCTCATCGAATCCGGCGCGGTGCCCGGCTCGCATTTCGTGCAGGTGGGCTTGCGCGGCTACTGGCCGCCGCGGGACACGTTCGAGTGGATGCTCGAACAGAAGATGACCTGGCACACGATGCAGGAGATCTGGGAGCGCGGCTTCAAAGCGGTGATGGCCGACGCCGTGAGTGAGGCGCTCGCCAAAGCCGACAAGCTCTACGTGTCCGTCGACATCGATGTGCTCGACCCGGCACACGCACCGGGCACGGGAACCCCTGAGCCTGGTGGCATCACCAGCGCCGACCTGCTGCGGATGGTCCGGCAGCTCTGCTACGAGCACGACGTCGCCGGTGTGGACGTGGTCGAGGTGGCGCCCGCGTACGACCACGCCGAGCTGACGGTGAACGCCGCCCACCGGGTGGTGTTCGAGGCGCTCGCCGGCATGGCCGCCCGCCGCCGCGACGCCGCCGAGGCCGAGCCGGGTCAGCCCGCGCGGTTCTACCGCGACCGGGGGACTACTTCTCCAGAGTGAACTGGCAGATGTCGGTGTAGCCGCCGCGGAACAGGTCCGCGCAGCCGGTCAGGTACTTCATGTACCGGTCGTAGACCTCACGTGACTGGATCTCGACCGCCTCGGTCTCGCGCTTCTGCAGCGCCTCGGCCCAGATGTCGAGCGTCTTGGCGTAGTGCTCGCGGAGCCGCTGCTCGCGAGTCAGCCGGAAACCGGCCTTCGCAGCGTGGTCGGCGACGGTGGTGGGCTTGGGCAGATCCCCGCCCGGGAAGATCTCGTCCATGATGAACTTCGAGAACCGCACGAGGCTCATCGTCAGCTTCAGGCCGCGCTCGGCGAATTCCTCGTCGGTCGGCTTGATGATGGTGTGCAGCATCATCACGCCGTCGTCGGGCAGAACGCGGTGCGCCATCTTGAAGAACTCGTCGTAACGGTCACGCCCGAAGTGCTCGAACGCCCCGATAGAGACGATGCGGTCGACGGGCTCGTCGAACTGCTCCCACCCCTGCAGGAGGACCTTCTTGCTGCGCGAGCTGCCGCTGGCGTCGAGAGCCTTCTGCACGTGGGCCTGCTGGTTGCGGCTCAGGGTCAGACCGATCACGTTGACGTCGTACTTTTCCAGCGCACGCAGCAAAGTCGCGCCCCATCCGCACCCGATGTCGAGAAGGGTCATGCCCGGCTGAAGTCCGAGCTTGCCCAGCGACAGGTCGATCTTGGCCCGCTGGGCTTCTTCGAGGGACATGTCGTCACGCTCGAAGTAGGCGCAGCTGTACGTCTGTGTGGGGTCGAGAAACAGCCGGTAAAAGTCGTCTGACAAGTCGTAATGCGACTGGACGTCCTCGAAATGCGGCTGCAGATCCTGAGATCCGCTCGTTGCTTCTGGCAAAATTACAGGCCTCTGAGATTCTGGATTCTGGTCGGTTGACGGCGCCCGCGTGGTGTGGCGGCCCGCTGTTCGCGCAGTTTACGGAGCGTACCCGAGAGTCACCTGAACAAGTGAATCACCAGCGCCTGTCGTACAGCAACAGACGAGATGACGAAATCGGGACGAATTACCCGGGGTGCGCGCAGCCTGCGCGACCTCCCGGTGCGTGACTCAACGCACAGGTGGGTACTACCGTGGCGGTCCCCCAGCACGCAACGACCATCAGAGAGACAGCCGATGACGACACCCGATGGCAGCCCGTTCGGTGATGCCGCGGAAGCAGACGTGGTCGAACAGAGCGTCCCGATCGACGACACCGAGGATGACCCCTGGCGCGACGCGCAGCGGGTCGGTGACGATCGCGGCTGGCAGGCCAGCGAAGCCGATCTCCTCGAGCAGGCGACGCCCGTACCGGACGACGATCAAGAGTTCGATCGCTGACCGGTGCGCCGGCGGATTGATTCCGGCGGCCGGAACACTGCGAATACTCTGAACGCGATGTTCAGTCGCGCATTGCCGATCGTGGTCGTTGCGGTGGTGTCGGCTGCGGGTTGCGCAGAGTCCTTCGAGCCGTCGCCCACCACCCCGACAAGCAGCACGAGTGCCGCGGGACCGGCGGCCACGATGCCGGCGGAGCTGACCACCAGGCTCGAAGGAGCGGTCGACCGGGTCATGGCCGAGGCGGGCGTCCCGGGAGCCATCGTCGGAATCTGGGGCCCCGACGGCGAGTTTGTGCGCGCGTTCGGGGTGGCCGACAAGAAGACCAGGGCACCGATGAAGACCGACTTCTACAGCCGGATCGGCAGTCAGACCAAGACGTTCACGGTCACGGCGGTGCTGCAGCTGGCGGATCAGGGTCGCCTCCGTCTTGATGATCCGGTCTCCCGTTTCGTCGACGGCGTGCCTCGGGGCGACGCGATCACGCTGCGCCACCTTGCCGGCATGCAGAGCGGGCTGCCGAACTACTCGCGCAACCCCGCGTTCGCGCGGGCCCTGTATGCCGGTCCGCGTCGCCCGTTCTCCCTCGCGCAGTTGCTCGAGTACGCGTTCTCCCAGCCGGCATCGTTCGCTCCGGGCGCCGCGTTCGAGTACAGCAACACCAACACGGTTCTGCTGGGTTTGGTGGTGGAGAAGGTCAGCGGCCAGGCCCTGCACGATTACATTCGCGACCACATCAGCGTGCCTCTCGGCATGCACGACACCAGCTTCCCGACCGACGACGAGTTCCCGAAGCCGCACGCCGCCGGGTACACGATGCAGACCGAGGACGGCCGCGAAGCCACGGCGACCGACTGGAACCCGTCCTGGGCATGGGCGGCGGGCAGCATGGTCTCGACACTGCAGGACATGCGGATCTGGGCGCCGGCGCTGGCGACCGGCGCGCTGCTGACCCGGCAGACGCATCAGGAGCGGCTGCGAACCGTCGACGCCGAGGGCAAGCCCGCGCCGTTCGGCTACGGCCTCGGCTTGTTCAACCAGGCGGGCTGGATCGGCCACAACGGCAGCCTGCCCGGCTATCAGACCGTGTCGGCCTACCTCCCGGAGCGCCACACCACGCTCGTCGTCTTCACCAACACCGACATCCCGTTCCGCGGCGCGGATCCCGGCACCTTGTTGGCGACGGCGCTCACGACGCAACTGACGCCGGACCACGTGTACCGGATCGGCTGAGCTCCCGACGAAGAAAGGCCACACCATGCAGGGATCGGTAACGGTGTCCATGGCTGCTCCCCCGGAGCGGATCTGGGATCTGATCGCCGACGTCCGCAGTATCGGTACGTTCTCGCCCGAGACGTTCGAGGCGGAATGGCTCGACGGCGCGACAGGACCGGCGCTGGGCGCCCGATTCCGAGGTCATGTGCGGCGCAACGAGATCGGTCCGGTCTACTGGACGCCGTGCCGGGTCACGGCGTGCGAGCCGGGTCGCGAATTCGGTTTCGAGGTGCTGCTGGGCGACCGGGCCGTGAACAACTGGCATTACTCGTTGACGCCGACGGCGACGGGCACCGACGTCACCGAGTCGTTCCGCCTCAATCAGAGTCCCCTCATGGCGGTGTACTCGATGTCGATAGGGCGACTGCGCCGGCGCCGCAATCTCCGCGATATGAGGAAGACGCTGGAGCGGGTCAAGGGTGCGGTGGAGGGCGGAGCCCGACCATAGATGTGGAGGGCGGAGCCCGACCGTAGATAGCGAGCAGGCTTGATTGCCCGAGATCGATGGCGGGTATGTCGCCCCGGTGACGGATGCAACTGATGCCACGGTGGATGCGGTGGGGAAGCTGACGGAGGCCCTGGAGTTCGTCGAGCGGGCCAGGGGCCATCTCTATTCGTTCCATCAGCTGATGGGCCACGCGGATCTCCTGCTCGGCGAGGCGTGCGACGCGCTGCGGGAGGCCGGCAACGATGCGGCGGCCGAGCGGATGGAGACCGAGCTCATCGGCCACAACGTGCTGTACGGCCGGTGGACTTTCCAGATCGTGGAGGAGTTCGACGACACCTACTGGTCGCTCTTCCGCGAACACGAGCGCCGCACGCGCGACGAACTTCTCGGTGGCGAGCGGCACGTGCACGAGGCGCGGATGAAGGAAGAGCGTCGCACTCACGGCCGAAAAGGTCATGAACAGCGGCCCTGAGGCTACGCTCGGGTGGCATGAGCTCGAAGACGGGTGTCGACTCCGGAACGGTCGTACGCACCAACGGGATCGCTCCCCCGGATGTGCCGCTGGCCGATGTCGACCTCGGCTCGTGGGATTTCTGGGGTCTCGACGACGACATCCGTGACGGCGCGTTCGCGACGCTGCGGCGGGAGGCTCCGATCACCTTCCACAACTCGTATGTCGCCGACCCCGACGCCGAGGTCGCCGGACACTGGGCACTAACCCGCTATGACGATGTGTTCTACGCGAGCAGGCATCCCGAGATCTTCAGCTCGGCCCTCGGCATCACGGTCAGCGACCAAACTCCGGAACTCGCCGAGTATTTCGGCTCGATGATCGCTATGGACGATCCCCGTCACACCCGCCTGCGCAACATCGTGCGCAGCGCGTTCACGCCGCGGGTACTGGCCCTCATCGAGGACTCGGTGCGCGTGCGGGCGCGCAGCCTGGTCCAGGACATGGTGGCCGCACACCCCGACGGTTGCGGAGAGATCGTCGCTGAACTGGCCGGCCCGTTACCCCTGCAGATCATCTGCGACATGATGGGCATCCCCGAGCAGGATCATCAGACGATCTTCCACTGGACGAATGTCATCTTGGGATTCGGCGATCCGGACATCGCCACGGATTTCGACGAGTTCGTTTCTGTCGCAATGAGTATCGGGGCCTACGCCACCCAGTTGGCTGACGACCGGCGGTCGCATCCGGGTGACGATCTGACCACAAGCCTGGTGCAGGCGGAACTCGACGGCGAACAGCTCACGTCGGCCGAGGTGGCGTCCTTCTTCATTCTCTTGGTGGTCGCGGGCAACGAGACCACCCGCAACGCGATCAGCCACGGCGTGCTGGCGCTGAGCCGCTATCCGGAGGAGCGCGACCGCTGGTGGTCGGACTACGCCGCGATGGCGCCTACCGCGGTCGAGGAGATCGTCAGGTGGTCGTCCCCGGTGGCGTATATGCGGCGCACCGCCACGCGAGACGTCGAGTTGGGCGGAGTCACCATCGCCGCCGGCGAGAAGGTCTCGCTGTGGTACGGATCCGCGAACCGGGACGAGTCCAAGTTCGCGGATCCGTGGCGCTTCGACGTGACCCGTCATCCGAATCCGCACGTGGGCTTCGGCGGCGGCGGCGCGCATTTCTGCCTCGGCGCCAACCTGGCCCGTCGTGAGATCACGGTCGCGTTCGAGGAGCTGCACCGACTGGTGCCCGACATCCGAGCTGTCGCCGAACCAGACCTGCTGCAGTCGGCGTTCATCCACGGGATCAAACGGCTGCCCGTGCGCTGGACGCCGCCGAACTAGCGGGTGGTGACGTCCGGCCGCATGTCACCGGCGTCACTGCCGCGGTATGTCTTTTCAGGCGCAACGTCCTTCTGCCGGTTGTGATCGGCGTCGTCGATGCCGGTGCTGCGCGGGTCGAGCTTGTCGGCATGCTCCCGGCGCGCGTTCAGGTGCTCCTGTGAGCTGCTCAACGCATCACGACGGCTGGACGCGGTGTCGGCGAGCCGTGCAGCCTCGGCGGCCTTGGCCTCAGCTTCGGCCTGCGCCGCACGGGCCTTGGCCTCGGTTTCCTCGACCAGCGAGGCCTGCCGCTCCACGCGCTTGGCATCGTGCTGCACCTCCTCGCGGATGCGGTCGGCTTCCTCGGCACGGCGACGGTTTCGGGTCCGCATCGCCAACATCACGACGACGCCGATGACGACGAGCGCGATAACTGCGACCACGATCCATACAGCGGTGTTATCCATGCCAGCTCCTTTGCTTGCAGGGCTGGTCACGCTGACGGCCCCGTTGATTGCTCGGATGCCCCTGACATGGTGGGGCTAAACCGGGACAACGTGCGCCGCGGCGCAGGATTTCCGTCAGAGGGTGGCGCTGACCGGGCCGTTCGCCTGGCAGTAGGGCTGCGGCGGATTGCCTTTCGACGCGCAGCCACGGCCGGTCGCGGTGTAGGTGGCGCCCGGCCGGTACGGCTGGAAGAACACCTGTGCGGGCAGGATCCCCCGGCCCTGCGCACACTGTCCGGGGCCGCTGGACCCTTGCATCTGGATACAGGCAACGGTGCGGAACGTGACGGCGCCGTCGCACGCGCGTGTCGTCACGGTCGCGGTGACCATATTGGTGCCGGACACGTTCACCACGGTCGGCGCGGTGAGCTCGTAGGTGCATGCCGTCGGCTCCGGCTGTGCGCCGGCAACCGCCACGGTGGACCCGAGAAGTGACGCGGTGGCGGCGAGCAGGGCGAACGTCCGGAGCATCCCTGGATGGTAGGCCACCACACCCCTAGTGGACACGCAAAGCGCTGAGCATTCCTGCTGCCGACTGCGGCCAGGTGAACTGTTCGGCGCGCCGCCGAGCGTTGGTGCGCCGCTGCAATTCGGGGCGGTCGAGCAGGGTGGTGACGGCGTGGGCGATGGCGCGCGGGTCGTTGTCGGCGGTGGCGCCACTGTCGGGGGTGAGAATCTCGGCCAACGCCGACGTTCGCGACACCACCGCGGGTGTGCCGCATGCCAGCGCTTCGAGAGCGGCCAGCCCGAACGTCTCGTGCGGGCCCGGCGCCAACGCGATGTCGGCGCTGGCCAGGATTCCCGCGACGGTGTCCCGGCACCCGATGAAACCGGTGAAGTCGACCGGCAGTCGCGTCGCCTGTCTCTGGAGCCTGGCGCGCAGCGGTCCCTCCCCGACCACGACCAGTCGCGCGTCGATGCCCGAATCACGCAGCGCCGCCACCGTATCGATGCTGCGATGCGGATGCTTCTCGACCGACAGCCGGCCGCAGTGGACCAGCAGCAACTGTTCGGGGCCGGCCCACTGCGCCCGGATCTCCGACGAGCGCCGACGGGGATGGAACTGGTCGAGATCGACACCGAGCGGGACCGTCATCGCGTTCTGCGCGCCGATCCGGTCGAACTCTTCACGGGCGAACGCCGTGGTGCACACGACGGCGTCGTAGTTGGCCGCCGTGCGTCGATTCGCCGCGTCGGCGACCGCTCGCGCCATGGCGGCGGGAAGCACCTGTCCGACAAGGCGATCCAGCCGCTCGTGGGAGATCATCACGGTGGACACGCCGTGTCGGCGGCCCCACGGCCCCAACGATCGCAGTGTCAGCCGGTCGGACACCTCCAGCGCGTCGGGGCGAAGCCGTGCCAGCAGGTCGGTCACCGGCCGCGGATGCACGGCCCGGTATCCGCCGGTGAACGGGATCAGTCGGGCGGGCATGCGGATGCGGATGACCCCGGACGGCAGCGTGGTCCGGTCGGGGTGTGGTGCGGGGACGATGAGGTAGACGGTGTGTCCGGCGGCGCAGTACTCGGCACCCAGCCGGTCCACCGCGGTGCGCAGCCCACCGGACCGCGGCCCGTAGAAGTTCGCGACCTGGACCACCCGCATGGCTGCATCACAGCCTGTCCGTGTGTGCGGAGCGCTACGCGGGGTCGGCGGGTTGTCGAACAGCAGGTTTATAGCGGGCGGCGCTAGCCGACGTGGGTGGCCAGCCACTCCAGCGTGCGGGTCCACGCGTCCGCGGCGGCGGTCGGGTCGTAGCGGTCACCGGTGTCGTTGAAGAAGGCGTGGTTGGCGCCTGGCTCGGTGACGAGCTCGTGCACGAGACCCGCTTTCTCCAGAGCGGCCTTGGCCGTCGGCTCGGTGGCGTTGACCCGCTGATCGAGCTCACCGTAGAAGGCGAGCACCGCGACGTCCTGGGAGCCGGCGAAGTCCGGGTTGTCCGGTGTCGGGCCGTAGAACGGGAACGCCGCGGCCAGCTCGGGGGTACCTGCGGCCAGAAGTCGCCACACCAGGCCACCGCCCATGCAGAATCCGATGGCCGCCACCTTCTGTCCCGGTGTCCGGCGCTGCACCTCGGCGATGCCGGACTTCAGGTCGGCCACCATGTCCTCCGGGGCGCGGTTACCCAGGGCCGCCGTGGCCTCCGCGGGATCGGTGAAGGTCGCGGTGCCCCCGCGGTCGGAGAGCAGGTCGATCGCCAGGCTGGAATAGCCGGCGCCGGCCAGCCGGCCCGCCACCGACCGCGTCCAGTCGTTGAGGCCTTTGTTCTCGTGGATGACCAGGATTCCGCCCCGCGGTTCGGACGCCCCAGCCCAGGCGCCCTGCAGTTCGCCCTTCGGGCCGGCCCAGGTGACCGGTGTGGTCGGCAGTGCGGCGTCCATTCCCGGCGGCGGTGCGGCGTTCACCGCGGACGTCGCCGTCGACGAAGGCGGTGGCGGCGACGTCTCCGATGACGTCGCCGTCCCCGCCTGCTGCTTGCTGTCTCCACACGCGGCGATCAGCGCAGTGGCCGCGGTGGCGCCGACGCCGAGCAGCGCCAGGCGGCGCATCGCCTCCCGGCGGGACAGCAGCCCGTCGACGTGGTCGGTGGCGATCTCTTCCGCGATGTAGCGCTGGAGCGGGGTCACGACTCCCGATTATGCGCTTCTGCCCAGCTCACGGCCAGGAGTAGACACTGAGCAGAATCTGTTCACCGATTTCGTTGACACCTGCCCTGTCAGCGCTGTTCTATGGGCGACGTGAGCTACGACACGATCATTCGCAACGGCCGATGGTTCGACGGCACCGGCGCCCCGTCGGCGGTGCGCACCATCGGCATTCGGGACGGCCACATCGCCACCGTCGCCGAGGACGATCTGGACGAGACCGATTGCCCGCAGGTGATCGACGCCGCGGGCAAGTGGGTGCTGCCCGGCCTGCTCGACATCCACACCCACTACGACGTCGAGGTGCTCGGCGGACCTGCGCTGGCCGAATCCCTGCGCCACGGAGTCACCACGGTGATGCTCGGCTCGTGTTCGCTGTCGACCATCTACGTCGACCCCGTGGACGCCGGCGACATCTTCGGCCGGGTCGAGGCGATCCCCCGCCACCATGTCATCGACGCGGTCGACCGGCACAAGACCTGGTCCAACGGCGAGGAGTACATCGAAGCTCTCGAAGCGCGGCCGCTCGGCCCCAATGTCGCGGCGTTCATCGGCCACTCCGACATGCGCGCAGCCACCATGGGACTGGACCGCGCCACCCGCAAGGATCAGCGGCCGACGAAGTTCGAGCAGGCCCAGATGGAGCAGATGCTTACCGAGGCACTGCGCGCCGGCTTCGTCGGAATGTCGTCCATGCAGCTGCTTTTCGACAAGCTCGACGGTGAGGTATGCCGTTCGCGCACGCTGCCGTCGACGTACGCGAAGGCGCGTGAGCTCCGGCGGCTGAAGTCGCTGCTGCGCCGCTCGGGCCGGGTCCTGCAGTCCGGGCCCGACATCGAGAACCCGTTGAACATCGGGTCGCAGCTGTTCCAGTCTCTCGGCATCGTGCGTAACCCGCTCAAGACCAGCCTGCTCTCGGCAGCCGATGTGAAGTCCAACCCGTTCGCGGTGAAGCTGCTGGGCCCCATGGCCCGCCTGGTGAACCGCCTGGGCGGCAACTTCCGCTGGCAGCACCTGCCGGTGCCGTTCGAGGTCTACGCCGACGGCATCGATCTGGTCATCTTCGAGGAGTTCGGATCCGGGGCTGCCGCACTGCACCTCAAGGACGAGCTGGAGCGCAATGCACTGCTTCGCGACGAGGACTACCGGCGCCGGTTCCGCAAGGAATACGAGGCGAAGTTCGGCATGCGGGTGTGGCACCGCGACTTCTTCGACGCCCACATCGTCGCCTGCCCTGACGCATCGGTGATCGGCAAGTCCTTCGGTGAGGTCGGCCGTGACCGCGGCGGCCTGCACCCGGTGGACGCGTTCCTCGATCTGGTCCTCGAACATGGCACCGCGCTGCGCTGGCGCACCACGATTTCCAACCATCGGCCGGAGGTACTCAAAAAGCTCGCCGCCGACACCGCGATCCAGATGGGGTTCTCGGACGCGGGAGCGCACCTGCGCAACATGGCGTTCTACAACATGGGTCTGCGGCTGCTGCGCCACGTCCAGGACGCCGCACGCTCGGGCCGGCCCTTCATGACCGTCGAGCAGGCGGTGCATCGACTCACCGGCGAACTCGCCGACTGGTACCGCATCGACGCCGGCCACCTTCGCGTCGGCGACCGCGCGGACGTCGTGATCATCGACCCCGAGCGCCTGGACGCCACGCTGGACGAGTACGCGGAAGAGCCGGTCGAGCAGTACGGCGGACTGTCGCGGATGGTCAACCGCAACGACGACACCGTGGCCGCCGTGTTCGTCGGCGGCCGGGCGGTGTTCCTGGACGGGCAGCCGACATCTCTGGTCGGCACCGAGCGCACGGGCCGGTTCCTGCGTGCCGCGCATCGGGCGCCGGCTCCGGCCACATCGGCTGCACGCAAGGATGCACTGGCCCATGTCGGTTGAGCAGACGGCAGAGGCCGTCGACGCGGTGGTGCACGGGATGTGGAGTGCGCTGTCGGCACGTGACTGGGACGCTGTGAAGACCTTTCTGGCACCGGACTGCATCTATCTGGACGTACCGGTGGGCCCCGCCGCGGCGGCGCGCGGGCCCGACGACATCGTCAAGCGACTCAAGATCGGGATCGAGCCGCTGGCGTCCTATGAGAACTTCCCCGGCCTGATGGTCAGCAACGGCGTCGACGTCATGTACGAACATCACGAGGAATGGCATTGGCGTACAGGCGAATCCGCCGTTCTGGACTTCGTCACCGTGCACCGGGTCGTCGACGGAAAGATCACGCTGTGGAAGGACTACTGGAACATGGGCGCGCTGGCCGACCACGCGCCGCCCAGTTGGCTGGAGGATTTCGCCAACGCAGACATGTCGTGGATATTCGACGCGACCGGTCTGGTCTGAGGAGGAACCGGACCTCCGGTCAGTCGAGTTGGTAGACGCGCCGGGCGTTGTCCCCCGCGATCAGGTCGACGACCCGGATGGCGTCGGCCTCGCTCCACTCGCCGGCGTCCACGAAACCCTGCAGCGTCGCGGCTATCCCGGTGCGCCACAGGCGCGACCCGAGATAGTGGAGTTCGGACGGGCCGAAGCCGTCCGAGGAGTACAGGATCTTGCGGAACGGCGCCATCTCCAGCAGACGGCCGATGAACGCGACGGATCGGGCGCCGAGGTAGTTGATGGACAAGCCGCCGTCGAGGTAGACGTTGTTGAAGGCCTGCGCCAGATAGCCGGCCTCCCGCTCGTAGGGGTAGCAGTGCAGCAGCATCACCGGCGTGTCCCCGCTGACGCGTAGAAAATCCAGCAGGTGAACAGGATTGGCGGCATCCAGGTCACAGTCCCGGTCGCCGAAGCCGACGTGGAACTGCAGCGGTTTGCCCAGGCGCAATGCGCGGTGCAGGCCGAATCGCAGCAGCACGCGGTCTGTCAGGCGGGTGCCGCCGGCCGCGCGCCAGCGCTCCGCCGCCACGGCCACCTCGGCGGGTGAGGGATCGGACAGGTCGCCGACGAAGCCGCCGCGGTAAGCCAGCACCGACTTGGTGCCGATGGCAGTCCGGCCCTGTTCGGCGAGCACGTCGTCGAACGCCGCCGCATAGTCTCCCGCTGCGGCGGCGGCCTGCTCGGCGATCGATTCCAGCCGGATGACCTCGTGGACACGGCCCACCCCGAGCCCGGCAAGTTCTTCGAGGTCGGCGACCCCGCTGGCGAAGCCGGTGTCGACCACCCAGTCCGAGACCTGCGCTTCGGCCAGAAATCGTTGCGCGACTTCCCGTTCCGCCACGGTGCTGCGCCGAGCCCAGTAGTCGTCGGCTGCGGCGTGCTTATCGAGGCCCAGATGCGGAGCACAGTGCGCCCGCACCGCGAATCCGAGCTGGGTGTCGAAACCGGAGTCGAATTCGGCCAGGGGTTCGGTGTTGGCCTCGTTGAGGGCGTTCTCGAAGCGGGCCCGTCCGACGGTGTCCAGCCAGCAGCCGTGCACGTGGTGGTCGACGAGCTGCACGGCGTCCACATGTTCGCGCAGCGCCGTCACGCAACCACCCCTACATTCAGACGCTCCATGCCAGCCGGAACTTCTCCGCGAGCTCGTCGGCGCTCAGGGCGGAGAAGTTCTCCTGCTCGTAGCGCCGCACCGCGACCACCGCGTCGACCACCTCATCGCCGAGGAGGCCGCGCAGCCTCGACGAACCATCGAGGGCGTCCAGGATCGCGGACTGATCGGTATTGAGCACTGTCACGCCCGCATCGGCGCGGCCCGAGTCGGTCAGGCTCGAGGGATCGACGGCGACCTCGGCGGGCAGGGGCAGATTGCGCTCGATGCCGTCGAGGGCAAGACCCAGGATCGCCGCCGCCGCGAGATAGGTGTTCGCAGCCGGGTCGATGACCTTGACCTCGACGTTCGCGCCATACGGGTTGGCGTCGCCACCCGGGAGGAATCGCACCGCGGCTTCCCTGTTCTCGGTGCCCCAGCACGCGTACGCGCCTGACCAGTGTCCCGGCAGCATCCGCAGGCCCGACAGAATCGATCCGCTGAGCATGCCCTGAGCCTCTGCGAGACCGGAGAGCACGCCCGCGATGGCCGACGCGCCGTCGGCGGTCATGCCGGCGGCGCCGTCGCCGCCGGAGAACAGCGGAACTCCGTCACGGGTCAACGAAAAATGTTGATGGGCACCGGAACCGACGCTCCCCGCGAACGGCACCGGCGACAGGCTGACGCGCATGCCGTAGTTCCTGGCGACCCGACCGATGATGATCCGCATCAGCGTGGCGTGATCGGCGGCTGCGACGGGGGGCTGCGGGGCCAGCGAGATCTCGAACTGGTTCACGCCGTACTCGGGGTGGAACTGCTCGATCGCGACACCTGATGCCGTCGCCGCGGCGGTGACGTCGCGGACGAAGCCCTCATGCTCCAGCACACCCGCGAGCCCGTACTGCGCCCACATGTGTGCAGGCAGCGCACTGCCATCGGCGCCCACGAGGACGAACTCGATCTCGTGTCCCATCAGTGCCTCGAGGCCGGCATCGGCGAGACGGTCCTGCATCCGGAGCAGGGCACCTCGGGTGCAGAACGGGTCCGGCGAACCGTCCTGAGCATAGAAACAGCCAGGGGCCCAGGCGAATCCGTCACCGAGGATGCGCAGGGCGCTCAGATCGATACGAATCCGCTGATCCCCGACCACCCCGGTCGAGTCGCTGAACACGATGCCCGCCTGGTCGATGGCGAATACATGCCACACCGGGCTGGCGCCGAGGCCGGGCTCGGCGAACGATCCCATGCGCCGCAGCGGGACGGTCTTGGCGAGGATCAGCCCCGCGGGGTTGACGACGGTGCCGATCAGGCTGGCGACGCCGTCGGCCTCGAGCTGGGCGATGGCTGCAGCGGCGAGCGGTTTGGCGGCCATGTCAGCCATTGTGCAACCGACTCGCGCTCCTCACAGCGTGATCTTGCAGGTCTGCCCGATGTCGAGGGTGCGCAGCACCCGGCCCATACCCACCCACATGGCGCAGGAGATCGCCAGGTCGGTCAGCAATTCGTCGCTGAAGTGCACGGCGGCGCGCTCCCAGAAGTCCTCGTCGTCGCGCAGGCCGACATGGTCGGTGGCAAATCGGTGCGCGAACTCCATGGCGATGCGCTCGGCGTCGCTGTAGCCGGGCCAGGTGCGCCACTGGGTGGCGTAGTCGTAGAACTCCTCGCTGATCCCGTTGGTCTCGCCCTCTGAGTCGCGGGTGTTCTGGCACACCACGCATTCGTTGGCATAGGCGATGACGATCCGCGCTGCCTCCCTGACCCGCATGGGCAGCCGGTTCTTCGTGTAGACGGCGTGGGAGAACTTGGCCATCGCTGTGCCCAGTTCGGGTGACTTCACCGCGAAGGCAGTCACGTCGTCGTCCTCGAAGTCTCCGATTCGGCTCATGGCGAAATTGTAACGTGTTTCACTTTCCGGCCGCCGCAACTTCGACGCGGTCGTCGTCCCAGTCCCGCTGCACCAGCAGGCGCTGCGCGATCCGTTCCAGTGCCGCCTCGACGTCTGCGCGATCCGGACGTCCCTCGAACGTCGGCGAGGTCTCCAGCTTCTCGATGATCCGGCTCACCAGCGCGGCCGTCGCGGAGTCCACCTGCCGGGCGCCCGACTGAGTAAGCCACAGCTGGTCGCCGGTACGCAGCGCGTGACCGTGGTCGACGAGCCTGCTGAACGTCGGCTCCAGTACTTCCGGCGGGACACGGAGACGCTCGGCCATCTCGGTCAGCCGGGCGGAGCCGAAAACCTGGCTCTGACGGTAGATCTGGATCAGCGCCCACAGCAGGGCCACATCGGACTCACAGCCGCGTGTGCCTGCGATACTGCGGAGCCGGATCTCCGGTGACTGCCGCACCAGCCTGCCGACCGCCGTCTCCAGCATCTGTTCCGGGGAATCGCTGGAGGGCATCCCGAAGCCCTCCCCCATGTCCAGGCCGACGGCGGTCTCCATCTCCCGCAACGGGACCCGCTTGAGCGTCAATGCCACGAGGAACCCGACGAGAGCCACCGGCGCCGCGCACAAAAACACCATCCCCAACGAGTCGGAATACGCCTCGACGATGGGCGCGGCGACGTCGGGGGCCAGCCGGTGCAGGAACTGCGGGGACTCCGCCGCCTCGGGCGGGGCTCCGCCGGCAGCCAGCGCACCGGCGATCCGCGCATCCAGGAAGTTGGCGAACAGCGACCCGAAAATCGCTGCGCCGAAGGAGCTTCCGATCGTGCGGAAGAACGTGACGCCGGACGTCGCCACCCCGAGGTCGGAGAAGTTGGCGGTGCTCTGCACGATGAGGATCAGCACCTGCATGCACATACCGATCCCGGTGCCGAGTACGAACAGGTACGCGCTCTGCTGCAGCATCGGGGTGGTGGCGTCCATGCGGGACAGCAGCACGAAACCCAGCACCATCAGCGCCGTCCCCGCCACCGGGAAGATCTTGTAGCGGCCGGTGCGGCTGACCAGCACACCGCTGCCCATCGAGGTCAGCAGCAGCCCACCGACCATCGGCAGCGTCCGCAGCCCGGACTCGGTGGCCGAGACGCCGTCGACGAACTGCATGAACGTGGGCAGGAATGTCAGTGCGCCGAGCATCGCGAAGCCGACGATGAACGACAGCACACAGCACACGGTGAACACCGGGCTGGCGAACAGCCGGATCGGCAGGATCGGTTCTTTCGCGCGCAGTTCGACCCGCACGAACGCGGCCACCGCCACGGCGGACCCGATGAACAGGCCGATGATCATCGGCGAGGACCAGGCATAGGTGCTGCCACCCCAGCTGGTGGCCAACGTCAGGCCGGACGCTCCGATACCGATGAGCACGATGCCGGCGTAGTCGATGACGGGCCGGCCGCGTCGGCTCAGCGCCGGGATCGTCGTCAGCGCGACGATGAACACCACGATGCCGATCGGCACGTTGATCCAGAACGCCCAGCGCCACGTCAGGTGGTCGGTGAAGTAACCGCCGAGCAGCGGGCCGACCACCGTGGTGACACCGAAGACGGCACCGAGTGCGCCCTGGTAGCGGCCGCGATCCCGCAGCGGGATCACCTCTCCGATCAGCGCGGTCGCGGTGACCATCAGGGCGCCGCCTCCGATGCCCTGCAACGCGCGGGCACCGACGAGCATCTCCATCGACGAGGCGATCCCGCACAGAACCGAGCCGATGAGGAAGAACACCACCGCCGCGCCGAAGACCATCTTGCGCCCGAAGAGATCGCCGAGCTTGCCGACGATGGCCGTCGCGATCGTCGACGCCAGCAGGTAGCTCGTGACCACCCACGACTGGTGGCCCGCGCCGCCGAGGTCGGCAACCACGGTGGGCAGCGCGGTCGCGACGATGGTCTGGTCGAGCGCCGCCAGCAGCATGCCGAGCACCACCGCAACGAAGATGATGTTGCGGCGGTGGGAGCTGACGGGGACGGGCTCGCCGGGGCTGTTTTCCTCAGCGAGCTCGGGACGTGCCGGCGGCGACGCAGTCATACCTGCCTTCCTGATCGACCGTGGACTCTGCAGAGAACATCGTTAGATGATCTATGAAAGTTACGGTACTCAGGCAGGTGGTTCCCGCGGGTGCGGGTGCCGAACCGCTACTGAGGCGGGCGGGACACGCACTGGGCGAGGTAGAGCTCCTCGCCCAGCTTGCCCATCAGCTCCAACTGGGTCTCGAGGTAGTCGATGTGGAGTTCCTCGTCGGCCAGGATCTCCTCGAACAGCGTCGCCGACGTGGCGTCGCCCTTCTCCCGGCACAGGATGATCCCCGGCCGGAGGCGCCCCACGACCTCGTATTCGATCGCCAGGTCGGCTTCGAATTGTTCGCGGACCGTCTGGCCGACACGCAGCGAGAACAGCCGCTGGTAGTTGGGCAGGCCGTCGAGAAGAAGAATTCGATCGGTGATCTTCTCCGCGTGGACCATTTCCTCAAATGATTCCTTGCGGGTGTGCTCAGCCAATTCGGTGAAACCCCAGTTGTCCTGCATCTTGGAATGCAGGAAATACTGATTGATCGCCGTCAATTCGCTCGTCAATTGCTCGTTGAGCAATTTCAGAACCTCGGGATCGCCTTGCATGGCTTGCTCCTATACACGTGGTTGACCGTCGCGTGCGATATCTGCACAGGCTGTGTGCGAACACGTCCAATCTAGAGCACATCGGGTGCGGATCGCCTGTGAAAGGTGCGGCGATGCGCGTGTTTCGACCATCTCTGCGATCCCGAAGCCCCAGATCAGCCCACTAGTCTGGACTGCCTAGGCTAAGTAAGGTTAGACTCCGCTAACCGAAGTGAGGCCGTAGGTGAGGATAACCAATGGGTGAGTATGACCTTCACTCATTCATCCTTGCCTGCGATTTCCGGGTCGAAGACGTCGACGTGATGTGGGAATGGCTCGGCAGGCATCGTGATGGCCTTTCGGCTATGGGCGCTCATCATGTTGTCCTGTACGAATCGATGTGGGAACCGCGCCGTGTATTCGTGACGATCGGAATTCGGCAAGCCACATCCATGCGCGACGTTCTGCGGTCGCCTGCGATATTCGAGTGGTTCAATATCTCCGGCGCCGACGACATCCCGCCCATCTTCGGCGGCGAGGTGGTCGAGAAGATCGACCTGTGCGGACCCAGCTCACCGGAGCATGTCGGCCGCGTCGTCGTCGGTGTCATGTCGTCGGTCGACGACGTGCCTGCGCTGATGATCAAGGTGCACGACGGCCTGGACCGGTTCAAGCGTGGCGGCGTCCGCAAGATCTGGGTCTACCGGGCTCTCGACGACGGCCACGAGGTGCTGATCCTGCAGGAGATCGCCGACGAGGCGAGCGCGAGGCAGTGGATCGAGCACCCCGACGCGGCCGCCGAGTGGATGGCCAACGCCGGCATGGGCCCGTACCCGACCCGGTTCGTCGGCCGGTTCGCACACCTGATGACCGTCGACGGGCAGGGGTAGCGATGTTCGTCTGTCTGTGCACCGGAACCACGAGCCATGTGGTCGACGAGGTGGTGGCCAAGGGCGCGCGTACCTCCAAGGAGATCGCCGACGCCTGCGGGGCCGGCGGCGACTGCGGGCGCTGCCGGCGGACGCTGCGGGCCATGATCGAAGCCCACTTCAGAGCGGTCGACGCCGCTCCCAAGAGTGTCGCCCGCTAGCTGACAGTCCTAGGCATCGCTGCCTGCGTCTGCGGTCGCGGCGCTGTTCCGTTGTTTTCCGCTGTCCGCGGTATCGCCCCTCTCGGCCGCCTGGCCCCTTTCTGCCTTTTCGGCCCTTTCTTTGCCGACGCCCACCGTCGTCCGCTCCGAGTCATCGTCGTCGGGGCTCGCGCTGGTGCTGGCTTCGGCTGAGTCAGTAGCCGTCGACTTGTCCGTGCCGTCGGCTGTTGCCCCCGCGTCGTCCGCGTCGATGCCGACCTCGTCGGCGTCGTGTTCCCCGGCATCCGACCTCGACGCGAAGGCGAGCGAGTCGCTCTCACCCGAGTGGTGATCGAGGTCCTGCGGTGCGGGTGCCGATTCGACAGCCGGTGCAGCCGGGGCGGCGGCGAGTGGAACGAGCGCCGAGCGGCCCGCGGGTTCTTCGACTTCCTCCGTCGGAAGGTATGACCGGTCGTAGCCCCGCTCCACGATGTCCTTCAGTGGACCGTTGAGTGCGTCCGCGAGATCCGTGAGTCCGAGCCGCCGCAGCGGCTCCAGCAGCGGCAGGTTCTCGGTCGGCACAAAAACGTAGGTGGTGTTGCCCTCCGTCCACACGATGTTGGCGGGGTCGTACATGTCCACGTTTTCGTAGTCGGTGTGGATGACCGTGAACGCGGCCAGCGTGTTGAGCAACGCGAGGACGTTGAGCGGATGGTCGGGGAAGTCGGACGCGGGATCGTACTGGCGCGAGATGTCGATCACCTGGTACTGGGTCTGCGGCATCACATCGCGGCCCGAACCGCCGTGAGCGCGAGTGGGATTGCCGATCAGCACGAACGACAGCTCACCCGGCGGTGGGGCGTCGGGATCGTCGGCATGTTCTGCCAGCCAGTCCGTGACCGACCGAGCCCCTTCGCTGTAGGAGAACACGACCTTGGTGCCGGCTGTGGCGTCGATGGTCGCATCGATGATCGCGAGTCCACGCGGATCCCAGAGGGACTGATCGATCTGGACGCAGTTGTTGGGCGCTTGGCAAACCCTGCCCTGGAGTTCATCTTCCATGGACCCGGCCCAGGGAAAGATGGTCAGCACGGTGGCCGGACTCGGCACCGGAGGCACGGTGGCCGCGGCTGCGGCCGGCCCGGCGACCAGTGGCCACACCGCCGCACCCACGGCAAGCACGGTCGCTGTCCGCCTGATCCCGTGGTCCGGGGTGTGAGGGCGCACGTCCGCCCAGACCTGCCACGGCTTTGTCCGACTACCCATTGGTGACTCCCCCTGTGCGAAACGAACGTTCCATCCCCCCGACGGAACCGGGCCATGCAGTTTGCTGAGCAGCGACCCGTCAGCTTTATTGTGGTCCAGATCTCATCGAATCAAAAGGGCTGCTCGCACTTTGCTGACAGTGAGGGTGCGTCCGTCGGTGAAACGCAGCGCGACAACGCGCGCCTGGCAGAGGTGTCGCAGTGCTTTGCCCCGGCGGTGGCGCATCGATTGGGTCGCAGGTGCCGCCGCTGGTCGGACCGGGACTAGGCGTTCGTTTGCCCGACTGTGCTCTGCCCGGTGAACTCGGCAAGGGCGGCCGCATTGGCGGCTCCGCCGAGCAACTCCTGAAAGTGCGCGTTCTCGCGCTGAGTCGCGGCGGCGATCTCG
The DNA here is from genome assembly GCF_900637195.1 of Mycolicibacterium aurum. Lineage (NCBI taxonomy): Bacteria > Bacillati > Actinomycetota > Actinomycetes > Mycobacteriales > Mycobacteriaceae > Mycobacterium > Mycolicibacterium aurum. The sequence continues at coordinate 3,087,979 of NZ_LR134356.1, forward strand.
GCGCGATAGGGCTCCACGATCGTCTTCTTGACAGCGACGAGGCTCGGAATCGAGCGCGACGCCAGGATCTCGGCGTGCCTCCGGGCTTCAGGGAGCAGGTCGTCCGGCTCGCACACCTTCCACGCGATTCCCATCCGCTGCGCCTCGGCCGCATCGACCCACTCCGACGACAGCAGAAGCCAGGCTGCGTTCTGCCTGCCGATCAGTTGCGGCAGCAGATACGACGACGCCGCCTCCGGTGCCACCCCGAGGCTGGTGAACGGGCACTTCAGCCTGGCGGTGGACGACATGAACACCAGGTCGGCATATCCGAGGATGGTGGTGCCGATCCCGAGACCGACCCCGTTGACCGCGCAGATCAGTGGCTTCGGCAGGTCGGTCAGCGCATCGATCATCGTCGTGAAGTGACTGCCCTCGGTGGTCAGCGACCCGTCGGCGATACCGGCCTGCATCTCCTTGAGATCGTTACCCGCGCTGAAGGCCCGACCGGCCCCGGTGATGAGCACGACCGCAACGTCGGGGTCCTCGGCCGCGTCGCGCAGCGCGGTGGCGGTCGCGAGGTAGAGCTCCTGATTGAACGCGTTGAGCGCCTCGGGCCGGTTCAGGAGCAGCGTGCGGACCCGATTGTCGTCGCTGATCTGCAGAGTCACGGCTGCAGCGTATCTGGCGCGCGGAACGCGTCCCGCAGCACATACCGGCTCGTCGGCACGGTGTCGACATTCTCGTTGGCGCCGAATGCCGTTGTGCTGGCCACCATCCGGTTCATGCGATCACCGAGCTCGGCGTCGTCGGCGGCGCCGAAGAACGCATACAGATCGGCCGTCGCCTCGATCGGGAACAGCTCCTCCACGATCGCCGAGACCGGCGGCGCCCCCGGAGTGAGCGCCCGCACCACGGTGTTCTGGACGTAGCCGAACGTCGATTGGGTGTCGAGCGCCACCTGGGTGTGATCGTGGTGCCAGCGGCGCAACCAGGTGGCCTCGTCCAGATGGTCCGGTCTGCGCAGCAGCGCCACATTCGCAAAGCCCGGGGTGCGCTCACCGGGCTCTGTGTGCGGCGGCGCCAGCGGCACCGACTCCGTCACCAGATAGGCCGCCACCTGCTCGCACAGCTGAGCCAACACAGTTGTCGCCCTGTCGATCTGCGACCCGTAGTACTGCGGTGTCCACATGCTGACGAAGGCGATCACCGGTGGATCCAGCGTCGTCAGCGTCATCAGTGAATCGGTGACCATCGAATCACGCACGTTGACCGTCAGTCCTGCAGCGCCGGTGTCGAGCAGGTCCCGGGCGACCTCGGTGCGCAACCGTGCACACCAGGCGTCGTCGCCCGGTGCGCCTCGCAACGCGATGATGACTTTCTCCACTGGGCGAACATAGCTCGGGTCAGAATGGACGGGTGATCAAGGGTCTGGCGTTACCCCCGGTGATGCCGGACCTGGGCGCGGTGCTGCGCAGCCTCGGATGTGTCGTGGTGATCGCCGCGATCGCAGTGCAGTGGGGACCGCCGGGTTCGGCGACCGCCGCCATGGGCGCCGCCGTGATCGCCGGTGCCGCCGGGCTGATGGACAGCCCACGCAACCGGGTACCGCTCGTGCTCCTCGTCTCCACGCTCACCGGTGCGGCGGTCCTGTTCGGCGCACTGACATCGGCCTTTTCGCCGCTGTTCGTCGTCGTGGTCGCGGCGTGGTGTTTCGGGGCCTCGATGCTGTGGGCACTGAGTGGCAGCGCCGGGCTGCTGGGTGCCGCGGCGGGCGCGCTGCTGGTGACGGCGCCGCCCATCTCTCCGACGCCGGGATCGGTGCTCGGCGCGACCGCGCTGGCGGTAGCCGGCGGCCTGCTGCAAGCGGCGGTGGTGGCGCTGTGGCCGCCTCAGCGCTGGCGAGACCAGCGCGCCGCGCTGGTGGCCGCGTATCGGGCCCTGGCTGCCGACGCGCGAAAGCTCAGCGCCGGTGGTGACAAGACGGACTTCGCGGTCAACACCGAGCCATTGATGGATCTGCACGAGGCCTTCGTCGTGATCGACGGCAGGCACCGTCGCCGCCCCGCCGAGTACCGCAGCTGGTATGCGCTGCCCGAGCGGATCGCCGCGACACTGGCCGACGTGGCGGCCATCCCCCGATCCGACGCGCTGTCGCGCGTACTCTCCGAGGCCGCCGACACGCTCGCCGCCATCGCCGACACCGGACGTCCGGGCCGCATCGGCACCGATGTGGCCATCAACCGATTCGACAGCGTGCTCCGCGAGGTCACCGACCGGGAATCGGCGGCTTTGCAGCGCCTTTCTGCCCAGTTGCACGAGGCGGTGGCGATGCGCTTGGGCGACTTCGTGGCGTCCACCCCTGAAGCGGTGCGCTTCCGCCGTCCGGAACTGCGCACCTCGGCGCGCGCCGCGATCGATCTGATCCGCAGTCACCTGGTCTGGCATTCGCCGGTGTTGCGGCACGCGGTGCGGCTCAGTGTCGCCGTGACTTTCGGGTGCGCGGTCGAGCGGTATACCCATGCTCCCGAGGGCTACTGGATCCCGCTGACTGTTCTCATGGCACTGCGACCGGAGACCGCACATACCTACACCCGTTGCGCAGGCCGGGTGGCCGGCAGCGTCGCGGCGATCGTCGTCGCGTACACCGTGCTCGCCGTGCTGAACCCTGCGGTCGCGGTGTCCGCTGCCCTTGCCGTCCTCGCCGTCGGTGTCGCGTTCCTGGTGTCCGGACTGGGCTACCTCGCAGTGTCGGCTGCGGTGACGGCGGCAGCGGTGTTCCTCATCGATGCCGGCCGCCCGGGTCCACCCGTTGCGATCAGCGATCCGGTACTGGCCGCGCTGGCCGGTGGCGCCCTGGCGGTGATCGCGCATGTCCTGCTGCCCGATGACGCGCTGACGCGGCTGGCGCAGCGCGCCGGCGAACTCCTGAAGACCGAAATCGACTACGCAGCAACGGTGATCAAGGCTTACGTCCACGAACTCGACAGTCCGGCCGAGGCGTTGTCGGCGTCGTGGCAGCGCGCCTTCCGGGCCAGGGCGGCGTTCGAGGCCGCGACGGGCGCAATGCGCATCGAATCCCGCGAACTGCGGCACTGGCTGCGCGCGTACCGCACGGCACTCAATGCCGTCACCGGTTCGTGCACGACGCTGGAAGCCCACCTACCGGTCCGGCCGGTCACCGCCGACCGCGAATTCGCGCTCGCGGTCGATGAATACGTCGAGGCGCTGTGCGGCGACCCGCCGACTGCGGCGTCGCCGTTCACCGTGGATTCCGCGGAGCTGGCCGCGGCCGATCAACGATTGCGCGACGCGGTACCACGGCGCGGCTCCGACGACGGGCCGGCGCGCGTCCTCGTGGCCGAAGTCGCCGCGATCACGCGCAGCCTGACGGCGATCGCTGTCAGCTCCGGGCCCACTTCGGCTCGATGAACACCGCCTCGGCCTCGACCGTGATTCCTGTCTTGTCGGCGATGTGGCCCACCGCGTACGTCTTGAACCCGTCGGTGTGCGTGACCCGAGCCTCGGCGTGGAGCCGGCCCAACGGCGTCAACCGCCGATAGCGGACGTTGATGGTTCCGGTGAGCCGCTGGACGCCCGGCCTACTGGCCGCGTCGCCGAGGACGTGGTCGAGAATCTTCGCCGAGACCCCGCCGTGGACGTGTCCTGGCGGACCTTCGAACGCTGCGCCCAGATAGAAGTCGCTGGTGGCGACACCCTCGGGCTCCTTATGAATCAACAGCGGCGGCGCGGTCGGGTTCCGCACCCCGATCACCGCGTTGCCCCACGGCATCGAATCGCCCTCGGCGCCGAATTGGATGCCGAACGATCCGTCCTTCTGCGCGGCGCGCAACCGCGCCGTGGCGGAATCGATCTCGGCCTTGGCGGCGGCGACGACGTCCTCGTCGACTTCGGTCCGGATGGTCGCATCGATCAGCTCGCGCACCGACCCGGTCAGTGGTTCGTATACGGCCCGCAGCCGCGCGACGTCGTCGGCACTGAGACCGTCGACATGGGTGTAGTCCAGCACCCCTCGACTAGAACATGTTCCAGCCGTGCGGGCGAGGCGGGGGTGCCGACGCGCTCCGAAAACTAAGTCATCAAGTGTTGACAGTGACCACGATCAGCCTATGGTGGAAGTCATCAGCCGTTGACTTCGCATCGAGGAGACCGCCATGACTGCGTCATCAGATGTCCCCGTCCTGATCGTCGGCGCCGGCCCGACCGGCCTGACCGCCGCGCTGGAACTGACCCGGCTCGGCGTGGCCGTCCGCATCGTCGACCGTGCCGCGGAGCCGTCCCCGGAATCTCGCGCGCTGGCAGTACAGGCGCGCACGCTCGAGCTGCTGCGCGTGCGGGGCGTGGGCGACGAGATGGTCTCACTGGGCAACCGGGCCCACAGCGCGGCACTGCACGCCGGCGGAGGCAAGATCGCGCGCATCGAACTGAGCCGAATGCCCAGCGAATTCAACTACATACTGATGCTCGCACAGTCAGAGACGGAACGGATTCTCACCGAGCACTTGAGCCGGCAGGGCGTCAAAGTTGAACGTGGCGTGGAGGTCACGGCGGTGAACTCCCATCGTGACCATGCCGACGTGACGGTGCGCAGCGGCAAAGGCACCACGGACACGGTGCGCGCCCACTACGTGATCGCGGCCGACGGCCCCCACAGCACGCTGCGGAAAGCGACGGATCTCGGGTTTCCGGGCCGCACCCTCCCCCACGCCTACGTGCTCGCGGACCTCTACATCGACGGCGACATCGCCGAGGACCAAGTGTCGATCTTTCTGGCCGCCAATGGATTTGTCGCAGTCTTCCCGATGGGCGAAGGGCGCTTCCGGCTGATGGCCACCGACCCGGACGGCGTCGTCGACAGCAACGGAGATCCCATCATCGCCATCCAGAAGCTGTTCGACCGCGTGGTGCACATCCCCGTACGGTTGCACTCGCTGAATTGGACTTCGCGATTCCGGATCAACAGCAGGCACATGACGGTACTGCGCTCGGGACGGGTGTTTTTCGGTGGCGATGCCGCGCATGTGCACAGCCCGGCCGGCGGGCAGGGGATGAATCTGGGCATTCAGGACATGATCAACCTGTCGTGGAAGTTGGCCATGGTGATGGACGGGCGAGCCAAACCCGAACTGCTTGATACGTATTCGTCAGAGCGAATTCCTGTGATCAAGAAACTTGTCCGGTTCACCGAGCTCGGAACACGAATCTTCAACTCGACGAATCCCGTTGTGCACCAGGTGCGGATCCGGATGGCGCCCAGAGCGCTTTCGCACGACCGTGTCCAGAACGCCGCCGCGGCGATGTTCGGTCAGATGTCCGCGGGCTATCGCGGCGACGCGTTCACCGCGGACGCCGGGGGTGCCCAGGGGTTGCGCGCAGGCGACCGCGTACCGGACGCAAACGGCATGTACGACGCGCTGGATCTGGGTGCGCTGACGCTGTTCACCGACGATGAGCAGATTGTCGACCTTGCGCGTGGCTGGGCCGGCGTGGTCACGGTGCGACGGGGCACTCGCCCGGGCGGTTGGATGGTGGTCCGACCGGACGGATACCTGGGCGCGGCCGGTGGATCAGGGGACGCGCCTGCGCTGGATCGCTGGCTCAACCGCTGGTTCGTGCGTCCTCGCTGAATCTCTGAATTTTCCTCTGTCACTGGGGTTTCTGTGGTCGCGGGGGTGCCCTGGTGTCACAGGGCGTGTCGGCGGGTCGACCTAGTGTTCGATATATGGATGGGGTGTCGGAGGCGGTCGCGACCATCGGCGAGCAGCTGGCCGTGTTGTCGACGGCCTGCGACGAGCTGTCCCACCGCGACCTGATCAGCCTGCTGGTACAGGTGAATGCGGTGGTGCGCGCGGTGCCCGCGCTGGAGTACCCCGCGTTGGCGCGCCTGACCGGGGAGACCGAGCCGTGCCGGTTGGGGGAGAAAACGTGGCCGGCGGTCCTGACGACGGCGTTGCGGATCACCAGCGCTGAGGCCAAACGCCGCCTCGCCCGGTCGAAGGTGTTGGGGCCGCGGCAGGCGATGACCGGACAGCCCCTGCCGCCGCTGTGGGAATCCACCGCCGCCGCGGTGGCGCGTGGGGAGTTGGATGTCGCGCATGTGGAGGTGATCGAGCGGTTCCACAAGGCGTTGCCGTCCTGGGTGGATGTCGACACCCGCGCCGCGGCCGATGCTCAGCTGGCTGAGCTGGCGGCGGGGTTGGATCCCGACAACCTTGATGCTGCCGCCAGACGGTTGCTGGCGTGTATCGATCAGGACGGACCGCCACCGAGCGAGGCCGACCGTGCCCGGCGACGCGGAGTCCGGTTCGGGCCGCAACAATCAGATGGCTACAGCACTATGAGCGGCTGGGTGTCGGCCCAGCTGCGTGCGGTGATGGAAGCGATCTTCGCCAAAGAAGCCGCCCCCGGACACCACATCCCCGACGAGGAACCCAACACCGACACCAAGGTGCCTCAGGCCGAGGCCGATACGCCCGAGGCCGATGCGCCCAAGGCCGAGGCCGACGTGCCTGATGCCGATGCCCCCGAGGCCGCACCCGCGGACAACAAGGACAGGTGTCCCGATCCCCGCCGCACCGATACCCGCACCGCGGCCCAGCGCAATCACGACGCCCTGCTCGCCCTGGGGCGCCGAGTGCTGGAATCCGGAGACCTCGGCACCCACAACGGCCTACCCGTCACCGTCATCGTGTCCACCACCTTGCAGGAGCTGGAAAAAGGAGCCGGGGTCGCGGTCACCGGCGGCGGCTCGCTACTGCCGATGCCGGACCTGATCCGGATGGCCGCCCAGGCGCATCACTACCTCTATGTCTATGACAAGCACACCGGCCAATCGTTGTATCTGGCCAGGACGAAGCGCCTCGCCAGCACCGCGCAGCGGATCGTGCTGCATGCGGGTGATCGTGGCTGCACCCGCCCGGGCTGCACCGCACCGGGATATTGGTGCCAAGGCCACCACGCCGTCACCGACTGGACCGACGGCGGACAGACCAACGTCGACGACATGACCCTGGCCTGTCCCCAAGACCACCGCATGCTCGACACCACCGACTGGCGTACCCGCAAGAACACAACAAACCAGACCGAATGGCTCCCACCACCCGACCTCGACACTGGCCAGCAACGCGTCAACGGCTACCACCACCCCGAGCGATACCTCCTACCCGAGGACGGCGATAACTCGTCTGGCGACGATGACGTGCCCTGAGAAAGTTTGTGCTGCAATGACTTACGCCTCTGCCGCCAGGATCTGCGTATTGGTGACGTCGACGCGCATCGCCGCGCGTTGGTGCATGTGAGGGTTTTACTTCCTACGATGGGTTCCCATGGCAGCGCCCACGGAAGATCCTTCGCGGCTTGTGCTGCCCGCGACCCTCGTCGAAGTCACCGGCCACCGGCTGCGCGACGCGATCCTCTCCGGCGAGTTGGCACCCGGCGACAAGATCGTCGAGGAGCAGTTGTGCGCCGACTTCGGGATTAGTCGGGCCCCCTTACGGGAAGCCCTCCGGCTGTTGGCCCAGCAGGGGCTGGTCGAGCATCTGCCCCGCCGCGGATCCCGCGTGGCCGACTGGTCCCCCACCGACATCTTGCAGCTGTTCGCGTTGCGCAACGTCCTTGAGCGGCACGCCATCGAGACGGCACTCCCGCTGCCCGATCCCCAACACGATCTGGAGCCGGTGCGAGCGGCGCTGGAGCGCATGGATGTGTCGGCGGACGCACTCGACCGCGATGACGCCCACCGCGCCTTCCACGCCGCCGTGGTGAGCCTGGCCAACAACCGTCAGCTCGATATCGCACTGGAGCCGATCCTGCTGAAGCTCCAGCTCCCCATGGCCAAGAACCTGCGCGAAGAAGCCCGTCAGCACGCCGATTCCGAGAACGGCCACAACGGCTCCGCGCACGACGGCATCGAGCGGCACAAAGCAATCCTGTCCGCACTGGAGACCAACGATCCCGGTGTGGTCGTGGATGCCATTCGCGATCACGGCCACCTCGACTATCTGGGCCTCAGCTGAGGCGTCCGGGCCAGCGCTAACACGATCGACACACAGCCGACCCGAATTCGCCATCATTCTGTCGACAATCGACAGTTATGGTCGACGACTTCCACGGTCCATCCGTCGGGCCCTCTGTGGCAGAGATCCTCGCGTCGCACGCCGGCGGTACGGGCTCCCCGACCAAGACCGCCGCTCGGGTCGCCGACGCGATCGCGGCCAGGGGCGATGACGGCACCTGGCTGTCCACGGTCCCGCGCGACCGGCTGATCGCCGCTGCCGAGGCGATCGAACGTCGCCCCGGCGCCCGCACGCTGCCGCTCTACGGAGTGCCGTTCGGGGTCAAGGACAGTATCGACGTCGCCAACCAGCCGACGACGCTGTCGTGCCCGGATTACTCCTACATCGCGACGGCCACCGCGCCGGCCGTGCAGCGGCTTCTCGACGCCGGCGCTCTCTACGTCGGCAAGACGAACCTCGACCAGTTCGCCACGGGGCTCAACGGCACCCGTACGCCGTACACCATCCCGCGCAGCGTGTACGGCAACGAAATGATCTCCGGCGGTTCCAGTTCCGGCTCTGCGCTGGCCGTGGCACTGGGGCAGGTGCCCTTCGCCGTGGCCACCGACACCGCCGGCTCCGGCCGCGTGCCCGCCGCGCTCAACGGTGTCGTCGGCTACAAACCGTCACGCGGGCTCATCAGCACGGTCGGCCTGGTCCCCGCATGCAAATCGCTCGACTGCCTCAGCGTCATGGCGAGTTGCATCGACGACGTCGACCGAGCGCTGGACGCGATGGTCGGGCGCGACGACGACGACCCCTGGTCGCGGGACCGCGGATCCCGATTCGCCGGCGGCACGATTCGGGTCGGACTCCCGCCCGAATCGGAGCTGGAATTCTTCGGAGACGACGACATGCGACGCGCGCACCTCGCGTTTCGCGAACACCTCGCCAGGACCCACACCATCGTCGAGGTCTCGCTCGAACCGTTCCTGGCCGCAGGCACCCTGCTCTACCAGGGACCCTGGGTTGCCGAACGTCTCGTGGAGTTCGGAGATTTCCTTGCGGCGCAGCCGGAATCGATCCATCCCGTGGTCCGCCAGATCTTCGAGGGCGGGCACAAATACACCGCCGTCGACACCTTCACCGCCTTGCAGAAGCTGCAGGAGCTCAAGGCTGTCGTCGGTCGGCTGTGGCAGCGGATGGATGTCTTCGTGCTACCCACCATCGGAACCACATTCACCGTCGACGAGGTCCTGGCTGCCCCCATCGACTGCAACACCATGCTCGGCCACTACACCCATTTCGGGAATCTCCTCGACCTCCTGGGCGCCGCGATACCGCTGGGCATGACGGCGGACGGACGGCCGTACAGCGCCATGCTGCTCGGCAACGCCCTCAGCGACGACACCGTCCTGCAGCTGGCCGCGCAGATCCTCGACGAGCCCCGCGGTCCTCACCCAGCACCGACATCGCCATCCGTTGTCCCCACCCCAGCCGAGGAGCGCCTGTGACCCACACCGTCGACGTGCCCGCCGAACCGACTTCCTTCCCGATCGTCGCGGGAAAGACCGCACTCATCGTGATCGACATGCAGCGAGACTTCCTGCTGCCCGGCGGCTTCGGCGAGAGCCTGGGCAACGACGTGGGCCAATTGCTGAAAGTGGTTCCGCCGCTTGCCTCTTTGATCGGCGCCGCCCGGGAGGCCGGCCTCATGGTGATCCACACCAGAGAAGGACACCAGCCGGACCTCGCCGACTGCCCGCCGGCCAAACTCAACCGCGGCGCGCCCTCGAAGCGCATCGGCGATCCCGGCAGGTACGGCCGAATCCTGATCCGCGGCGAGTACGGGCACGACATCGTCGACGAACTCGCACCCATCGACGGCGAGGTCGTCATCGACAAGCCCGGCAAGGGCGCGTTCTACGCCACCGAACTGTCCGACATCCTCACCGCGGCGGGAATCACGCAACTGCTGATCACCGGCGTCACCACCGAGGTGTGCGTGCACACCACCACCAGGGAAGCCAACGACCGCGGGTACGAATGCCTTGTCGTATCCGACTGCGTGGGTTCGTATTTCCCGGAGTTCCAGCGCATCGGCCTGGAGATGATCAAGGCACAGGGCGGCATCTTCGGCTGGGTGGCCGACACCGCAGCCGTCATTCCGGCACTCACTCAACTCACCACCATCTCCGTCTAGGGCAGCGAAAGAGGATCCGATGAGCACCGACGTCACCAATTCACCCGCCACGCCGCCCGCCGAACCCGCTGCCGAGAAACCGGTGTCGATACCGTGGTGGACCCGCGGGGACACCAACGCGTTCTTCGGTCTGGGCTTCAACATCCTGGTCAACGTCCTGACCCTGACCGGGCTGATGATCGGCGTCATCGCCGTTCCCGCCGGCGACGTGCTGGGCACCGTACTGCCGGCGCTGGGTGTCGCCCTGATTCTCGGCAACCTCTACTACACGTTCCTGGCCCGCCGACTTGCCCGGCGCGAGAACAGATCCGACGTCACCGCGCTGCCCTACGGCCCCAGTGTCCCGCACCTGTTCATCGTGATCTTCGTGGTGATGCTTCCGGTGTATCTCAACACCGACGACCCCATCCAGGCGTGGCAGGCCGGGTTGGCGTGGGCGTTCCTGATCGGCGTGATCGTCATGATCGGCGCGTTCGTCGGTCCCTACATCCGCAAGCTCACCCCGCGCGCTGCCATGCTCGGCACGCTTGCCGGCATCTCGATCACGTTCATCTCCATGCGCCCGGCGGCCCAGATGTGGGAGGCGGCCTGGATCGGCCTGCCCGTGCTGGCGATCATCCTGATCGGCTTCTTCACCAACGTGAAGATCCCCGGCGGCATCCCGATCGGGTTGGTGGCCCTGCTGATCGGCACCGCGATCGGCTGGGCGGGCGGGTACATGTCCGCTCCCGACGTCGGCCAGGCGGTCAGCGACATCGCGATCGGTATCCCGGATCTGCGGCTCGACATGCTGTTGAACGGACTTTCCGACCTGGCACCGCTGCTGGGTACGGCGATCCCGCTCGGCGTGTACAACTTCACCGAGGCGATGAGCAACGTCGAGAGCGCCGCGGCCGCCGGTGACAACTTCAATCTCCGCAGCGTGCTGCTCGCCGACGGCGCCGGCGCCGTGATCGGTTCCGCGTTCGGCTCACCGTTCCCGCCCGCGGTGTACATCGGCCACCCGGGCTGGAAAGACGCAGGCGGCCGTGCCGGGTACTCGCTGGCCAGCGGTGTCGTCATCGGAATCCTGTGCTTCCTCGGGCTTTTCGGAGTCCTCGACTCGCTGCTGCCGGTTCCCGCGATCGTGCCGATCCTGCTCTACATCGGCCTGCTCATCGGCGCACAGGCCTTCCAGGCCGTACCGCGACTACATGCCGTGGCGGTGGTCGCGGCGATCCTGCCGAACCTCGCACAGTGGGCGCACGGACTGATCGACAATGCCCTCAACGCCGCGGGGACGTCGGCGGCCGAGGTGACGACGGAGGCCCTCAACAGTGCCGGCGTCGTCTACGAGGGACTGAAGACGCTCGGTGAGGGGGCAGTGCTCGTCGGGCTGATTCTCGGCACGATGGTGACGTTCATCCTGGACAAGAAGTTCCTCTACGCCGCGATCGCGTCTGCGGTCGGGGCGGTGCTGTCGTTCATCGGCCTCATCCATGCGCCCCAGGTGGCGTGGGCGGCCAGCCCGCAGGTCGCGCTGGGATACGTGTTCTTCGGAATCGTCTGTGTCGCATTCTGGTTCCTGCCCGGCGCCAAGGACCCCGTGAATGTGAATGATCCGGACGAAGCGGACGTGGTGGCCGGGCATTAGTGCTCAGTCGGCGACGAACGGCACCTCGACACCGTCGGCGAGCACGACGTACATGCGCCGCCAGGGATCTGTGCCGACGAGGCGCCACTGGTGACCGGTGCCGGTGGTGTCCTCGGCCAGGAGGACGTCACCCGGATGCAGGGTGAACTCTTCGCCGTCGCGGGTCGTGAACACGAGCGTGCCTGCGAGCGTGACGACGAGCTGACGCACCGGTGCGGTGTGCCAGTCCAGGGTGCCGCCCGTCGCGGTCTCTTCGACCGTGACGTGCGTGGCGCCCATGGCCGTCGACACCAGGTCGGCGTTACGGCCTTCCGTCATTTCGAGCCGGCCGGTCTGGACATGGGATTCGTCGTCGGTGCCGGTCCACAATCTGACACAACGGATCATGAGCGTCACCGTAGTCGGCCGACGGGACGCCGGTCACACCGTGCAATCGAGGTGTCTTAGATTACCTAAGCTTTCGTGGACAACTGTAAATGAAGTCTTCTAGCCTGTAGCCATGTCCGACCGCGGCCGCAGCGCCGACCCCCGCGCCGAGCGGGTGCGTACCCGCCTCCGCGAGGCTGCCTTCGCCCTGGCACACGAGCATGCCGTCGACGAAATCACCGTCGGCGACCTCGTCACCCGGGCCGAGGTCAGCAGGCAGGTGTTCTACCGGCACTTCCGCGACCGCGACGACGCTGTCACCGCAGCCTTCAGCGACGCGTTCGACCGAGCGGTCGCCGGCGCTGACGGTGCCGACGCCCGCACCCGCGTCCTGGAACTGTTCGCCTTCGCTGACCGGCATCCGTCGATGTGTCGCAACATCGTCCCGAGCACCGTCAACCACCACGTGCTGACGATGTATCGCGACGCGCTGATGGCCCCGTGCCGGCAGATCGCCGCCGAGGGCATGGCGGTGCTCGACAGCATCGCCCCCCTACCTGCAGACGCCGTCAGCAGATTCCTGGTGGGCGGATTCATGGAGGTCCTGCGCTCCTGGATGGAGGACCCGCACGCCTCCGACCTGCATTCCCGTGTGCGAGCGGCGCTCCACACCGTCGACGTGCTCCTCGGCATCACCCAGAAAGGATCCACTCGTGGGTAGACACCACACCCCTGACCTCGCCGGCATCCGCAATCGCTCCGCGATCCGCACGACGGTGCTCGCCCTGGCCGGGCTGACCGTGTTCGTGATCGCGATGGTGGCCAGCTACTCGGGCGCGTTCGCCAAACCGGCACTGCACCACATGACCGTCGCGGTGGCGGCTCCGCAGCAGATCGTCGACGGCCTCCGGGACCAGAATGCGTTGTCCGTCAACGCCGTCGGTGATGCGGCGGCGGCCAGGGCGCAGGTCTATGAACGCACGGCCGACACCGCCTTCGCCGTCACGCCCGATCGCCAGATGACCATCTACGTGGCCGGCGGCGGTGGCCACAGTGTCGCGGCGGCCGCCGAGGTGGTCGGCCGGGCGACGGCCGAGCGGGCCGGCCTGACGCCGACCGTCGAGGACGTCGCACCGACGTCGGCCGGTGACCCGTCGGGCACCGTCGAGTTCTACGCCGTCATCTTCATCTCCATCGGCGCGTCACTGGGTGCGGCCCTGCTCGGCCGCCTGATGGGGACGGTGCGCACCCCGTCCACGCTGGCCCTGCGCACCGTGTCGCTGGCCGTTTTCTCCGCGGTGCTCGCCGGCGTCGTCACCGTCTACGTCGGGCCGGTGCTCGACGCGCTCACCGGCCACCCCCTGCAGGTGTTCGCCGTGCTGTGGCTCTACGCGATGGCCGTCGGAGGAGCCGTCACCGGGGTCGCCGCCGCGTTCGGCACCCTGGCCTCGGTGCTGCTCGGCCTGTTCCTCGTCGTGGTCGGCAATGCGGCGGCCGCAGGTCCGGTCGGCAGGCCGCTGCTGTCGGGCTTCTACTCGACGTTCAGCACGATCGTGCCGCAGGGATCCGGGGTGTCGCTGCTGCGCAGCATCTCCTACTTCGATGGCCACGGCGCCGTCACGCCGTTGGTCACGCTGGCCATCTGGGCCGCGGCAGGGTGTTGTCTGGCAGTCCTCGCCACCGCTGCCCGGGTGAATTATCGTGCCCTCTATGAACGCCGCGCCGGGGGGTACCGAGCCTTACTACGACCTCGGCTCCTACCATCGGCCGACTGACACTCCCTCTGCCGAGGCGCAGGTGTGGTTCGACCGGGGCATGGTGTGGTCCTACGCCTTCAACCATGAAGAGGCGATCCACTGTTTCGACCGCGCACTGGAACTCGACGCCGATTTCGCGCTGGCGCGGTGGGGCGTGGCCTATGCGATCGGACCGAACTACAACAAGGGCTGGGAGGCGTTCGACCCTGTCGACCTCGCCGCGTCGCTGGCCCGGGCGCGCAAAGAACTCGGGCTGGCAGCCACCGGACGGGCCTCCGCCGTCGAGCGCGGGTTGATCGCGGCGCTCACCGAGCGCTTCCCCACTGACGACGCCGACGACGCCGACGCCCTGCAGGCCGGCCACTCGGCCTATGCCGACGCGATGTATGCACTGGCGCAGGACTATCCCGATGACGTGGACGTGGCGGCCTTGGCCGCCGACGCGCTGGTGAATGTCACCGCATGGGCGTTGTGGGACAGTCGAACCGGAGAACCCGCGCCGGGCTCACGGGTGGTCGAGGCCAAGCGGATCATGGACGACGCGCTGGCCACCGCCGCTGGACGGACACACCCCGGAGTTCTGCACATCTACCTGCACACCATGGAGATGTCGACGACACCCCAGGAGGCGCTCCCCGCTGCGGACCTCCTGCGTGGACTGGTGCCCGACGCCGGGCACCTCCAGCACATGCCCAGCCACATCGACGTACTGTGCGGCAACTACCACGACTCGGTGGTGGCCAATCTTGCGGCGGTCGACGTGGATCGGCGCTTCGTCGAGCACCAGGGCGCGCTGAACTTCTATTCGCTCTACCGCGCGCACAATCTGCATTTCGTCGTGTATTCGGCCATGTTCGAGGCCAATTCGGCAGTCGCGCTGCAGGCGGCCGACGATCTCGCGGACCAACTCACCCCGGAGTTGCTGGCCATCGAGTCACCGCCGATGGCCGATTGGCTGGAGGCGTTCGTGCCGCTGCGGGTCCACGTGCTGATCCGCTTCGGCCGCTGGGCCGAACTGATCGACACCACGTTGCCCGACGATCCTGAGCTGTACTGCACGACCACCGCGACCATCCACTACGGGCGTGGGGTGGCCCACGCGGCAAGCGGTCATCTCGATCGGGCCGAGGCGGAGCGCGAGCTCTTCACGGCGGCGTACGCGCGGATCCCCGACAGCCGGTATCTGTTCAACAACACCAGCCGCGACATCCTGGCCGTCGGCGCCGAGATGCTGGACGGCGAAATCGATTACCGCGCTGGTCGATTCGACGATGCGTTCATGCACCTGCGGCGCGCTGTCGAACTCGACGACAACCTGCCCTACGACGAACCGTGGGGGTGGATGCAGCCGACCCGGCATGCGCTCGGCGCGCTGCTGCTCGAACAGGGTCACGTCGACGAGGCCGCCCGGGTGTACGCCGCCGATCTCGGGTTGGACCCGACCCTGAGCCGGCCCTGCCAGCATCCCGGCAACGTGTGGAGTCTGCACGGGTATCACGAGTGCCTGACCAGGTTGGGGCGCGACGCCGAGGCGGTGATCATCGGCAGGCAGCTCGAACTCGCCTCGGCGCGAGCCGATGTACCCATCGTGGCGTCGTGCGCGTGCCGGCTGCAGAACCAGTGCTGCGGGTGACCGTGACGCTCACCGATGACGACCTCAGGTTCCTGCGTCGATGCGTCGACCTCGCCCGCGCCGCGCTGCAGGGCGGTGACGAGCCGTTCGGCTCGCTGTTGGTCGACCACGACGGCGCCGTACGCTTCGAGGACCACAACCGGGTCAAAGACGGTGACGCCACCCGCCACCCCGAGTTCGCCATCGCGCGCTGGGCCGTCGAGAACATGACACCCGCGGAGCGGGCCCGCTGCACCGTCTACACCTCCGGCGAGCACTGCCCGATGTGTGCCGCCGCGCACGCCTGGGTAGGCCTGGGACGTGTCGTCTACGCCGCGTCGTCAGCCCAGCTCACGCAGTGGCTGGCGGAGTGGAACGCCCCGCCTCCTCCGGTTGCCGGCCTGCCCATCCCGACCGTCGCCCCCGGCGTCACCGTCGCCGGACCCGCAGCCGGCCTGACAGAAGAGATGAAAACCTTGTACGCACAGGCGTTTCGACCGTGACCGAGCAGGTGGCGGAACCAGACTGGGTCGAGCATGTCATCTGGTGGCAGATCTACCCGCTGGGCTTCGTCGGAGCCCACCCCGCAGATCCCGCACCGGGCGCAGACGAGCACCGCTTCCGCCGGGTCGCCGACTGGCTGGATTACGCCGTCGAACTCGGCGCGTCAGGGTTGGCGCTCGGGCCGGTGTTCGAGTCGCGAACCCACGGTTACGACACCACCGATCATTACCGCATCGACCCCAGGCTCGGCGACGACGGCGACTTCGACCATGTGGTGGCAGCGGCTCACGACCGAGGGCTGCGGGTTCTGCTCGACGGGGTGTTCAACCACGTCGGGACGGACTTTCCGCGGTACCGCGACGCGGTGGCCGGCGGCGACAGGTCGTGGTTCCGTGGGCGCGGCGACGAGTTCGCCACCTTCGAGGGCCACGACGGCCTGATCGCGCTCAACCATCGCAACGACGAGGTCATCGACTACACCGTCGACGTGATGAGCCACTGGCTCGCCCGGGGCGCCGACGGGTGGCGACTGGATGCCGCCTATGCCGTCCCCGACAGGTTCTGGGCGCAGGTCCTGCCCCGGGTGCGGGCGAACCACCCGGATGCGTGGTTCGTGGGCGAGGTCATCCACGGGGACTACCAGGCGAGGGTTAAGGACTCCGGGTTCGATTCGATCACCCAGTACGAGCTGTGGAAGGCCATCTGGAGCAGCCTCAACGACGGTAACTTCCACGAACTCGACTGGGCGCTGACGCGGCACAACGAATTCCTCGACACCTTCGTGCCACTGACCTTCATCGGCAACCACGACGTCACCCGCATCGCCAGCCAGCTGAGCGACGCCGAGCATGTCGACCACGCTCTGGTACTGCTGCTCACCACCGGAGGGACGCCGAGCATCTACGCGGGCGACGAGGTCGCCTACCGCGGCGTGAAAGAAGAGCGGTTCGGCGGTGACGACGCGGTGCGGCCCGAATTCCAGTCACCGTTCGAGGGAGTGGGCGAGCACGGACATCAGGTGTTCCGGACCCACCAGCACCTGATCGGGGTGCGGCGCAGGCATCCGTGGCTGCACACCGCGAGGACGACACCGCTGTCGGTGACCAACCGCGGATACGTTTACACCACACGCAACGGCGACGACGCTCTCGTCGTCGCCCTCAACATCGACGACGAGCCGATGCCGCTGTCGCTGACCGGCCTCGGGGTGGAACGCGCGGTCGTCGTCGCCGGTTCCGGAGCGCCCCCCGCCGACGAGGTGTCCGACACCGTCGTGCCGGCGAACGGCTGGCTGATCCTGGCGCCGCGCTGAGCGGTCAGTCCAGCAGGTCCAGCGTGGCGGGATCCTCGCCGTCGTAGAAGGCCGCCAGCACCTCACCGAACACCGTCTCCTGCCCGGCCCTGGCGAACAACGTCATCGACGACCGCACCTTCAGATCGTCGGGATAGCCGAGTATGTCGGTGGCGGAGCGATCCGCATGCGTGGCGAGGACGCCTGCGCACTCCACCAGGCGTGGCCCCAGCACGGGATGCCGCAGGTACGCCCGAGCCTCGTCGAGCGAGGAGATGCCGTACCGCTGCGCGGTCGCGCTGCGGCCCAGCCCGCGCAGCTGCGGAAAGATGAACCAGATCCAGTGAGTTCGCTTGGCGCCCGCGCGCAGCTCCGCAAGCGCCGTCGCATAGACCCCCTCCTGTGCCGCGACAAAGCGTGCGAGGTCGAAGGGATCGTCATCGGCGGAAGCAGATCTGTCGGAGGTCATCTCGACCTCGAGCTTCCCAGGCCGGTACCGTGACGTCCAGACCGGGATGGTTCATGAATCCAAAGTCATTGCTGTTCAGGGTTTTTGAATAGCCAGGTGGTCAGCATGCCCGCCCCGGCAGGCGACCGCGAGTCCTTCCCGAGGCGTAATCGTTAGCCAAACGCGACGTCGTTGCACCGTGTCGGGCGGCGGGTCGCGTGGCCACAACGTGTTGCATGACATGTGCACAGCGACGGCAGATATTGCGAGAGCACTGCGGAACTTTGAAAGTGAATGAGAAAGGTGGGTTGGTTGCCGTTATGAAGTGGATAGAGAAAGTCCGGGGTACCCGAAAGGTCCTGCTGCGCCGGGTGGCAACTGCCGCTATGGCCGCAGCGGTGCTGCCCGGGCTGATCGGCTTCGCCGGGGGTTCGGCAACGGCGGGAGCGTTCTCCCGGCCGGGTTTGCCCGTTGAGTATCTGGACGTGTTCTCGCCGTCCATGAACCGTGACATCCGGGTGCAGTTCCAGGGCGGCGGCCCCAAGGCCGTGTACCTGCTGGACGGTCTGCGCGCCCAGGACGATTACAACGGCTGGGACATCAACACCCCGGCGTTCGAGTGGTACTACCAGTCCGGCCTGTCGACGGTCATGCCCGTCGGTGGACAGTCCAGCTTCTACAGCGACTGGTACCAGCCGTCTCGCGGCAACGGTCAGAACTACACCTACAAGTGGGAAACGTTCCTGACCCAGGAGCTGCCGGCGTGGCTGGAGGCCAACCGCGGCGTGTCCCGCACCGGTAACGCCGTCGTCGGTCTGTCGATGGCAGGCGGCGCGGCGCTGACCTACGCGATCTACCATCCGCAGCAGTTCATCTATGCCGCTTCGCTTTCGGGCTTCCTGAACCCCTCCGAGGGATGGTGGCCGATGCTGATCGGCCTCGCGATGAGCGACGCCGGTGGCTTCAACGCCGAGAGCATGTGGGGCCCGTCGTCGGACCCGGCGTGGAAGCGTAACGACCCGATGGTCAACGTCAATCAGTTGGTGGCCAACAACACCCGGGTCTGGATCTACTGCGGCACCGGCACCCCGTCGGATCTGGACACCGGAACCCCGGGTCAGAACCTGATGGCGGCGCAGTTCCTCGAAGGATTCACGCTGCGCACCAACATCAGCTTCCGCGACAGCTACATCGCTGCGGGCGGTATCAACGGCGTCTTCAACTTCCCCGCCGCCGGTACCCACAGCTGGGGCTACTGGGGTCAGCAGCTTCAGCAGATGAAGCCGGACATCCAGCGTGTCCTGGGGGCTCAGGCCACCGCCTGACGCACCACCCACACCACAGAGAGCCTGCCGCTTCCCCCGAGCGGCAGGCTCTCTGCTGTGTCGTGGACTCGGCCGTCAGCCCTGAACAGTCGGGCGGATGGTCATGTCGCCGATCTCGACGTCGTGTGGCTGCTCGATCGCGAACACGATCGCACGGGCCACCGCCTCGGGGGCGAGACCGAAAGTGTCCATGCTGGAGCGGATCTGCGCACGCAGCTCGGGGTTCGAGATGGAACCGTCGAGCTCGGTGTTGACGAAGCCGGGCGAGATCGATGTGGTGCGTATGACGCCGTCGGTCGATTCCTGCCGCAACGCTTCCATGACGGTGCGAACGGCGTTCTTGGTCGCCGCGTACACGCCCATGTCCGGCACGATCTTGAGCCCGGCGGTGGACACCGTCGTCACGAAGTGCCCGCGTTCCTGACGCCGGAACACCGGTGTGGCCGCGGCGATGCCGTGCAGCACGCCGCGAAGGTTGACGTCGACCATCGACGACCAGCCCGCGAGGTCGCCGTCGACCAGGGGCCCGATTTCGCTCACCCCAGCATTGGAGACCAGCACGTCGAGGCGCCCGAACTCGCCGACGGCCGTGTCGACCAACCTCACGAGATCCTCGGCCCGTGTCACGTCCGTGGTCACCGTCGCCACCTGCGCGCCGCCGGCCCGGATGTCGTCGGCAAGCGCCTCGAGGCGATCGGTACGGCGAGCCCCGAGCACCACCCGCGCGCCCCGCGCGGCCAGCAACCGCGCCGTGGCCTCCCCGATGCCGCTGCTGGCGCCGGTGATCGCAACCACTCGGCCTCGGACAGGATCGTCGAACTGCGCTGATGCACCCATGAGGGCTACGACCGATCCGACGCGGTCACTATTCCGCCCGCGGCGAAATCTCAGCGGGAACAAAGGCGGCCGCGACAGGGTTGAGCGCATCAGGTTCAACTTTGGAGGATAAATGGCTGAAGCCACATCAGTGCCGGTCTTGTTTGTCAGTGAACCGATCGTGCTGCCCGGAATGGTGGTGCCGATCGAACTCGACGACGCCGCCCGCGCGGCCGTGGATGCCGCGCAGGCCAGCGAGACGGGCAAGCTGCTCATCGCGCCCCGGCTCGACGACCGCTACCCCACCTACGGCGTGCTCGCCTCGATCGTGCAGGTCGGTCGCGTGCCCGGTGGCGGTGCCGCCGCGGTGATTCGCGGCGAGAAGCGTGCGCACATCGGTTCCGGAACGACGGGCCCGGGTGCGGCGCTGTGGGTGCTGATCGATGAAGTGGTCGAGGCGGACGCCACCGACGAGGTCAGGGCGCTGGCCGCGGAGTACAAGAAGCTCCTGCTGGCGATGCTGCAACGTCGCGAGGCGTGGCAGATCGTCGACGTGGTCAACAAGATCACCGATCCGTCCGCGCTGGCCGACACCGCCGGCTACGCCGCCTACCTGAGCGACGTGCACAAGCGTGAACTGCTGGAGACCGAGGACGTGGCCGAGCGGCTGCGTTCATTGATCAGCTGGACCGGTGAACACCTGGCCGAGACCGAGGTGAACGACAAGATCGCCGAGGACGTCCGCGCCGGCATGGACAAGCAGCAGAAGGAATTCCTGCTGCGCCAGCAGCTGGCCGCCATCCGCAAGGAACTCGGCGAGGGTGAGCCCGAAGGCTCCGACGACTACCGTGCCCGTGTCGAGGCGGCCGATCTGCCCGAGAAAGTGCGCGAGGCGGCGCTGCGTGAGGTGGGCAAGCTGGAACGCTCCAGCGACCAGAGTCCCGAGGGCGGCTGGATCCGCACCTGGCTGGACACCGTGCTGGACCTGCCGTGGAACGTCACGACCGAGGATTCGACGGACCTGAAGTCCGCTCGGGAGATCCTCGACGCCGACCACCACGGTCTGGACGACGTGAAGGACCGGATCGTCGAGTATCTGGCGGTTCGGGCCCGTCGCGCCCAGCGCGGCATGGCCGTTGTCGGTGGGCGAGGGTCCGGCGCCGTGATGGTGTTGGCGGGCCCTCCCGGTGTGGGCAAGACGTCGCTGGGCGAATCGGTGGCACGGGCGTTGGGCCGCAAGTTCGTTCGCGTCGCCCTCGGCGGCGTGCGCGACGAGGCCGAGATCCGCGGCCACCGGCGCACCTACGTCGGCGCCCTGCCGGGTCGGCTGGTCCGGGCGATCGGCGAGGCGGGGTCGATGAACCCTGTCGTGCTGCTCGACGAGATCGACAAGGTGGGTTCGGATTACCGCGGCGACCCGAGTGCGGCGCTGCTGGAGGTGCTGGACCCGGCGCAGAACCACACGTTCCGCGACCACTACCTGGACCTCGATCTCGACCTGTCCGACGTGGTGTTCCTGGCGACGGCCAACGTCATCGAGAACATCCCGCAGGCGCTGCTGGACCGCATGGAGCTGGTGCAGATCGACGGGTACACCGAGGACGACAAGGTGGCCATCGCGCGGGATTACCTGTTGCCCCGCCAAGCCGAGCGTGCTGCGCTCACCGCCGAGGAAGTGACGGTGACCGACGCTGCGCTGCACAAGATTGCGGCCGACTACACCCGTGAGCCGGGTGTGCGGCAGTTCGAACGGTTGCTGGCGAAGGCCCTGCGCAAAGCCACGACGAAGCTGGCTGCCAGGGACGAGTCCGAGGAGCCGCTGACCATCGACGAGCCCGATCTTGTTGCGTACCTTGGTCGTCCGCGATTCACGCCCGAGTCCGACGAACGCACCGCGGTGCCGGGTGTGGCGACCGGACTGGCCGTCACAGGTCTGGGCGGCGACGTGCTCTTCATCGAGGCGAACTCGAACTCCGGCGAGGCTGGGCTGCAGCTGACCGGTCAGCTGGGTGACGTGATGAAGGAGTCGGCGCAGATCGCGCTGTCCTACGTCCGTGCGCACGCCGAGCAGTTGGGCGTCGACCCGAAGGAGCTGGATCGGCAGATCCACGTGCACTTCCCGGCAGGCGCGGTGCCCAAGGACGGTCCGTCCGCGGGTGTCACGATGGTGACGGCGCTGGTGTCCATGGCCACCGGCCGGAAGGTGCGCAGCGACGTCGGCATGACCGGCGAGGTCACGCTGAACGGGCGGGTGCTGCCCATCGGCGGCGTCAAGCAGAAGCTGCTGGCGGCGCAACGGGCCGGGCTGAAGACCGTCTTCATCCCGCAGCGCAACGAGCCCGATCTGGACGACGTGCCTGCCGAGGTGCTGGAGGCGGTGGAGGTCCGGCCGATGACCGACGTGGCCGACATCGTCGCGCTGGCTCTGGAGCCGGTCGCCGAGACAGCCACAGTCGCGGCCTGACAAGCGAATAGCGCGAGTAGACGCAAACTCGCACGGTCCCGAGGGATTTCGTGCGAGTTTGTGTCTGTTCGCCGAGGAGAAGGGAGCGCCATGCCCAGACGCGGAGAACCGCTGCGCAAGCTCGGGTTCCTGACGATCGGCCGCTTCGACGCCGCCGACCCGGGCCCCGGCATCGAGGAGACCCTGCAGACCATCCAGCGGGCCGAAGAACTCGGCTACGACAGCGTCTGGCTGCGTGATCGTCATCTGCAGCCCGGGATTTCCTCGCCCGTCGCCATCATGGCCGCAGCCAGCCAGCGGACCAGCCGCATCGAGCTGGGCACTGCCGTGATCCCGCTGGGCCTGGAGAACCCGTTCCGCCTGGCCGAGGACCTCGCCACCGTCGACATCATGTCCGGTGGGCGCATCAACCCCGGCGTCTCGGTCGGCACACCGATGATGTACGAGCACTACAAGACCGCGTTGTACCCGGAATCTCATGAGCTTCAGGACTTCTCGAAAGAGCGGGTGCTGCGGCTGCTGCGGCACCTGCGCGGCGAGCCGGTCAGCGACTTCGCGGGCACGGTCGGCATCGAACAGTTCACCGATCACATCCAGCCACACTCCCCCGGCCTGGCCGACCGCATCTGGTACGGCGGCGGCCTCGACTCGGCGATCTGGGCCGGCCAGCAGGGCATCAACTACCTGACCAGTTCCGTGGTGACAACAGAAGGTTCCGAGTCGCGCGACTTCGCCACCATCCAGGGCGAGCAGATCGACGCCTTCCGCGCCCACCACCCCCGGCCCGAGCAGGCGCGGGTGTCCCAGGGGCTCGTCGTCATCCCCACCGACTCGGCCACCGACGACCAGGTCCGCCGTTACCGCGACTACGCCGCGAGCCGCATCGAGCGGACCAAGACCCCGCAGGGCCCGCGAGGCATGCTCTTCTCACCCGACTATGTCGGTACCTCGGACGAACTCGCCGATCAGCTGTTCGCCCACGCCGGATTCCAGCGCGCCGACGAGGTGGCGTTCGCGCTGCCGTTCACCTTCGGCGCCGACGACTACGCACAGATCATCACCGACATCGCCGAGAAGCTGGGGCCGACGCTGGGCTGGTCGCCCGCGGGGCGCTAGCGTCACGTCATGGCGTACGACACCGAACTCGCCGACCGGATCAGGGAACTGCTGTCCACCGAGCGGGGTGTCGAGGAGAAGACGATGTTCGGCGGGCTGGCGTTCCTTATCAACGGCAACATGTCGGTCGCCGTCAGCTCGAAGGGTGGCCTCATGGTCCGGGTGCCGCCCGAGGACACCGCCCGCCTGCTCGACCGCGACCACGTGGAGCCCATGATCATGTCCGGGCGCGAGACCCGCGGCTGGCTCCGGGTGCAGGCCGAGGGCCTCAGGACCAGGCGACAGCTCTCACCGTGGGTCACCCGCGGCGTCGAGTACGCCAAGAGCCTGCCCGCCAAACAGCGATAGCGATTGGTGCCGCGGACGCAGGGTAGCCCGCTGAGATGACCACCGACGCGACGCTCCGGCGCCTGCTGGACACCGCCGGTACGACCTACGCGGAAGAGGCCGGCATCCGGCTCGACGACACGCCGATGCCGTTGTTCGAGCTGCTGACGCTGTGCATGCTGGCCAGCAAGCCGATCGGTGCCGCGATCGCCATGCGCGCCGCACGCGAGTTGTTCGCCGAGAAGCTGCGCACCCCCGCCACCGTGCTCGCGGCGGACCGCCCGACGATGATCGCGGCCTTCGGGCGAGCCGGGTACGCGCGCTACGACGAGAGTTCGGCGACTCGTCTGGTCGCCATCGCGACCGCGGTGCGCGACGAGTACCACGGGGACCTCCGGGGCCTGGCCGAGCGCGCCGGTCACGACGTCCCCCGGGCCGGGAAGCTCCTGAAGCAGTTCGCAGGCATCGGCGACACCGGCGTCGACATCTTCCTGCGCGAAGTCCAGGATGTCTGGACATGGGTGCGCCCGCACTTCGACGCGCGGGCCACCCGCGCCGCCGCGCAGCTCGGTCTGCCCGCCGATGCCGACGAGCTGGCCGAGTTGGGCGGCACGAACTGTGCGCGGCTGGCGGCGGCGCTGGTGCGAGTGTCGCTCGACACGGGGCTCCGGGCCGAGGTCACGCAGTGACCGGATGGTGCAATGGGGCTCATGCGAACCGTCCACCGCGTCGGCATCCCGGCGCTGGCGCTGCTGTGCCTGGCCTGCTCGGGTCCCGTGGTCGTCAACACCGACGACAGCAGCGCGCAGCAGGCACCCCCGCCGGCACCATCGGTGACCACCACCCGGCCCAGTAACGCGCACCTGGCCAATGCGTTCGACTTCGCGGCGGCCGTCGACGGGCAGACCGGGTACTACTTCACCTCGCCGAGCGGGCGGTGGGAGTGTGCGATTGTGCCGCGCGTGAGCGCGGGCTGCCAGAACGCCCAATCCAGCACCCGCATCGGGATCACCGGCGCGCCCGACGAGGTGCCGGGTCCCGACGGCGAACCGACCGCACCGAACGCCGTCGTCGTGGACCGCAACGCCGATCCACAGTTCGCCGCGCTTCCTGCGCCGGGCGTCGCACTGGAGCCGGGACCCGCGACCGTGCTGCCGTTCAACCGGGTCCTCGCTGCCGCCGGATTTCGATGCAATGTCCAAGAGGCCACCGGCATCTCGTGCCAATCCGAATTCAGCGGCAAAGGCTTCACCTTCTCCGCGGAGGGGTTCGTCCCCGGGTACACCGACGTGCCGGCCGACGCACCCTGACTAGGGTTACCTCTCATGTCGACCTCCCCGTCTCCGGTCACCGTCGCCGTCACGGGCGCGGCAGGTCAGATCGGCTATGCCGCGCTGTTTCGCATCGCGGCAGGCGCGATGCTCGGCCACGACACGCTCGTACACCTGCGGCTACTCGAGTTGCCTGATGCCGTGCGCGCGGCCGAGGGCGTCGTGATGGAACTCGACGACGGCGCGTTCCCGCTGTTGGCGAGCACCGAGATCTTCGACGACCCGGCCAAGGGCTTCGACGGCGTCGATATCGCGCTGCTGATCGGTGCCAAGCCGCGCTCCAAGGGGATGGAACGAGCCGACCTTCTCAGCGCGAATGCCCAGATCTTCGCGACGGCGGGCAGGGCCCTCAACGCCGGTGCGTCCGCTGACTTACGGGTGCTGGTCGTCGGAAACCCTGCCAACACCAACGCGCTGGTCGCCTCCGCGCACGCCCCGGACATCCCCGCAGAGCGGTTCACCGCGCTCACCCGCCTCGACCACAACCGCGCCGTCGCGGCGATGGCCCGGCACTCGGGGGTTCCCGTCACCGAAATCAGCAGGATGACGATCTGGGGCAATCACTCGCCGACCCAGTACCCCGACATCTTCCACTGCATCGTCGGCGGACGGGCCGGCGCCGACTACGCCGCCGACACCCGTTGGCTCACCGATGATTTCATCCCGACCGTGGCACGGCGTGGTACCGCGATTATCGAGGCCAGAGGCGCGAGCTCGGCTGCCTCCGCCGCCAACGGGGCGATCGACCACGTCGACGACTGGGTGCACGGGACGCCCGAGGGCGACTGGACGTCGGTGGCATTGCCCTCCCCCGGTGTCTATGGCGTGGACGACGGGCTGGTCTGCTCGTTCCCGTGCCGTTCGGTCGACGGCCGCTGGGAGATCGTCGAAGGCCTTGACATCAACCCGTTCTCGCGAGCGCGGATCGACGCGTCGGTTGCCGAGTTGCGCGCCGAGCGCGACGCGGTGGCCGCGCTCGGGCTGCTGTAACGAGCCGCCTCGCGCGATCCAAAATTTGTCGGACCCTTCTGGTGTGATGGTGTTATGTCTTTGGCGGCAACATCTTTGGGACCTAAGGAGCGTCTTGAGGTGTTGTTCGACGAGTTGTCGGAGTTGGCGGGTCAGCGTAACGCGATCGATGGGCGCATCGTCGATATCGTGGCCGAACTCGACGGTGACCGGCTGTGGGGCATGACGGGGGCGAAATCGATCGCCTCGCTGGTGGCGTGGAAGCTGGGGGTGTCCCCGCGCAACGCCGAGACCATCGTCGCGGTGGCTGATCGGGCCGAGCAGTTCCCGCGCTGCACCACCGGGTTGCGGCAGGGCTGGTTGTCGCTGGATCAGGTGGGGGTGATCGCCGAACGCGCCGGTGACGGCTCCGATGACCATTATGTGGGGTTGGCGCGGTATGCGACGGTCACCCAGTTACGCACCGCGGTCACACAAGAACTGCCCCCCGAACCCGACCCCACCCCCGAAGAGGACGACGAAGAGGACGACGACGAGGACGGCGAGGTTCGTCCGCAGCCCGGTCCGGAGGCCGGGCAGTCCATCACCAAGATCAGCGAAGCGGGGTTCACGACGTGGCGGATCCGGCTGGCGAATCCCGAGGCTGCCGTGTTCGACGCAGCGTTGTCGGCCCACCGCGATGCCCTGATCGCCGAGTGGAAAGACGACCACCGGATCGAGGGCCGCGACGGGGCGGGCGTGGCGCCGTTCCCGAGCATGCTGGGGGCGTTCACCCGGCTGGTCGAGTCCAGTTGGGACGCCGAAGCGGCCCGGCGTCCGCACGGCCAGCACACCACCGTCGTCGTGCACGTCGATGTGGACACGAAGGTCGGGGCGCTGCATCTGGGTCCGCTGCTGACCGACGAGCAGCGCCGCTACCTGAGCTGCGATGCCACCTGCGAGGTGTGGTTCCAACGCCACGGCCAACCCATCGGGGCCGGGCGGGCCACCCGCACCGTCAACCGGCGGCTACGCCGGGCGCTGGAGCACCGCGACCGCTGTTGTGTGGTGCCCGGCTGCGGGGCGACCCGCGGCCTGCACGCGCACCACCTGATCCATTGGGAAGACGGCGGCGTGACCGAACTCGACAACCTGGTGCTCGTCTGCCCGTTCCATCACCGGGCGCATCACCGCGGCGTCATCACCCTCACCGGACCGGCCCACACCCTCGTCGTCGCCGACGCCCGAGGTCGTCCACTCAGCGGCGCCTCACTGGCCCGGCCACCCACCACCGCCCCACCCCGCGTTCCGCCGTACCGCGGACCGACCGGCGAACGCGCCCAATGGAAGTGGTACCACCCCTTCAAGGCACCACCACCGACCACCAACTAACGAGGCTGTTCCAGCGACGCTGTACCGTCCTCGTGCACGCGTACCGACGCGCCGGCGATGTCGTCCCGCACGGTCGTTTCGGCGTCGGCCGGATCGGTGATCACCGCGAGTACCCGGGCGTCCTCGGGTGTCCGCACCGCCAGGAACGCCTTTTCGGGCGTGCCGTCGCGATCCACCGGCGTCGTCCACGACTCGACAGTCCCCACCCCACTCCAGTCGACCAGCGCGGTGCGGGTGGGTTCGGCGTCGACCTCGGCTTGGACGTCCTCCCAACGGAATTCGTGTTCCGGGGGCTCGGTGCCGTATACGCCGAAGCTGTGCTTGGTCAGGTATCCGCCGTTGGCGGTGATCAGACCGCGCTTTCCCGGCCGGGACGCCAGCTGCTCGGCCATGGTGGCGATGGAGTGCGTGACGTAGTTGTTCCACGGCCCTCCGGCGAACGTCAGTCCGCCCGTCACGGTCAGCGGCCGAGCCGGGTCACCGATGGGAAGGCCGAGCTCCTTGGCCGCGACCTGGACGGCCGACGGGAAACACGAATACACGTCCACCAGGTCCATGTCGTCGATCCCGGCGCCGGCGAGCTCCAGTGCGCGGCGGCCCGCGATGCGGATCGCCGGAGAGGTGTGGAATTCCGCCCGCTCACCGATGGCGTACGTGTCGCGGGAATCGGCCCCGGCGTAGGGGAAAACCCAACGCTCGGAGGAGATCTGGAGAGTGGTGGCCTTCTCCGCCGACGCCAGGATCAGCACGGCACCCTGATCGACCATGTTGTTGGAGTTCATCAACTTGGTGTAGGGCCAGCTGATCATCCGGTTCGTCGGCGACGGTTGCCAGATCTGCTCGGCGGTCAGCGCCTCCCGGCTCCACGCGTGCGGATTGCCCGCGGCCACGGCCGAGAACTGCGCCCACAGATCCCCTATCCGGCGGCGGTGCTCGTCCGGCGACTCTCCCGCGGCGATGCGCACCGCCTGCTCGAACATCGGATACACGTACGCCGGGCGGTCCAGGTTGATCTTGAGGTCGCCGGGACCCGCCATCGGCATGTTCTCGTCCGACCCCGGGGCCAGCGGCACTGATTCGTCCTGGCGCGTCCAGTCCTGCTTCCTGCCCTGGGCGCGCATCCGGGTCCGGGTGCGCCACGTCTCCGCGCCCGCGATCAACACGACGTCGGCGCGGCCCTGCTGGATGTCCAGGCATGCCAGGTTGACCAGTGTCTGCGGCACGTTGCCGCCGATGCCGGTGTAGCGTGTGGCCGCCCCGTCGGCGCGGATACGTTGGGCAAGAAGCAATCCCGGATCTCGATATCGCCACGACAGCAGGTTGACGATGCGCACGGCGTCGACGGCCTCGAGAACGCGCGGATCCGCGGCCTCACGCGCGGCGGCCACCATGAGGTCCACCGGTTCGACGTCGGGGTTCTCATCGTGCTGGTTCACCTGGCCGTAGCCGACGAGCACCGGTGTCCTGGGGTCGATGGGCATGCTGGAACAGCCTCCTAGCTGTTGTCGTGGGCGAACAGTGCGCCGTCGGTGATCAGTGCGTCGATCCGTTCGGTACTCAACCCGAGCACCTGACGGCAGACCTGGACGGTGTGCTCGCCGGCCATCGGGGCCGGCCGCAACTCGGCGCGGGGAATCCGGGTGAACGGCGCCGGTCCCGTCTCGGCGGGGATAGGCCGGTCCATCAGTGGGTGCGTCATGTCGGTGAACAACCGCCGAAAGCTCACCTGCGGATCCTGCGCCACGTCGACCGCGCGGTTCATCGGCGCGGCCGGGACTCCGTGCTGCTGCAAGTATTCGGCGACCGCAGCCTTGTCCTGCCCCGACGTCCACCGCGACACAGCGCTGATCAGCTCACCGCGGTCCTCCGGAAGACCTGCGCGCCCGATCAATTCGGCGACCGTGGCCCGGTGCGACGCCGATCGCAGCGAGATCACGCACCATTCGTCGTCGCCCGCGCAGGGGAACACCGCGTCCACAGCGTCCTCGTCGGTGACGACGGGCAGTCCGGCGGCCTTGGCTGCCTCGCCGATGTATACCTCGGCCAGCTGGTTGATCGCGGCTTCCGCCTGGGAGATGTGCACATGCCCACCCGGTCCCCTGCCGCACCGTCGCCGGATCAGTACGCTCAGCGCGGCGATCGCGGTGAGCCTGCCGACGACGTGGTCGGGGAAGATGGTCGTCGCGTCGTAGAACGTGCCCGGTTCGGCGTCGGGCGAGGTCCACAACCTCGTGACCCCGGTCGATGCACGGACCAGCGGGCCGTAACCCATCTGCGCGCTCCAGGGCCCGCGGTCACCGAAGGCGCTGCTCTCGGCGAGCACGATGCCGGGATTGAGGGCGCGCAGCGTGTCGTAGCCGAATCCGAGCGAGGACAGCGTGCCCGGCTTGAAGTTCGCGAACACCGCATCGGCGCCCTCGACAAGCCGGCCGAACAGTTCGGCGCCGGCCGGGTGCCGCAGATCGAGGCCGAGGCTGTATTCGTTGCGGTGCGTCAGCGCCCATGACCGACTCATCGGCTGGCCGGGCGGAGTCTGTCGCAGGCCGTCGGGGTAGGCCGGGCTCTCTATCTTGATGACCTCGGCGCCGAGATCGGCGAACAGTCGGCCCAATTCGCCGCCGGCGACGATGACACCGAGGTCGAGGATGCGCAGTCCGGCAAAGGGTCGCGACGAGGATCCGTCCCGGGGCGGCTGCGACGGAACGGCCGAAGGCTCGGCAGGCCATCCCGCAACGTCGGTCCCGGGAGCCGGCGGCGGCTGCCGGTATCCGCGATGCAGTCCGTCGACGACGAACGGACCCACCGGTGCGGTCACTGCGACATCAGGGGTCAGCGACATGTCGGTGAGTGCGCCGACCTCCCGGAAGTGGTTGTCCGCCAGCGCCTCTGCCGGCGTCCGTACCGCTGCGATGGGGACGCCTCGGGCCTGCCCCTGTGCCACCAGATCCGCCATGGACCCGGGGGCGAACAGGGCCGCGATCGCGGTGTTGAGCGCATCGGAGGCGGCGTAGCGTGCGGCGATGGTGTCGAACTCGGGGCCGGCGAACTCCGCCGGCTCCCCGAGCCAGGCGAACATGCCCCGCCACTGCCGCGCGGACAGTAGACAGATCCGCACGTGTCCGTCCCGGCAGGCGAAGATCGGGTAGATCTGCTGGTTCCGGGGCCGGCCCCGCCACAGCTGGCCGGGCGGCTTGAGTCCCACCGCGGCCTGCCCCTCGGAGCCGAACGGGGGATCCAGCGCCTGGACGACGGCTTCGAAGCGGGAGAAGTCGATGAATTCGCCTTTGCCGCAACGCAACCTGTCGTAGTAGGCGACGAGTACGGCCCAGGCCGCCTGCACCGCGGCGGTCGATGACGCCACCCCCGACGGCGGCAACACCGGTCTGCCCGACGTTGGCCCGGTGCGCGACAGCGCCGACGACATGGCGTAGAACACGGCGTCGGTGGCCCGCCATGCCGCGTAGGGCCCTTCCGTTCCGAAGTCGGTGACCGACAGCGCCACCAGGTGACTGAAGGTCGCGGCCAGGTGCCTGACGGATGTGCCGAAAAGTGCTGCACCACCTGGAGTTCCGGCATCGATGACGATGTCGGCGGTGGCGGCGAGCTCGAGCAGCCGGGTGCGGTCCCCTGGATCGTCGGGATCGAGTTCTGCGCACCGCTTGTTGGCGTTGTTCACCGTGAACCCCACGCTGACACCGGCCACCGAAGGAGGGGCGTGCCTCGCGGGTGCGCCGCCGGGTGGCTCGATCTTCAGGACGTCGGCGCCGAGGTCGGCCAGGATGCGGCCGACGGCGTCACCGTCGCCGAGCGACAGGTCGAGCACGCGCAGGGACGCCAGCAACGCTCCCTCGGCCATGCACCCGTCCTGTCTTGCGCTGTCGGTGACTGATCACGATAACGGTGCGCGAAAGATTAACGCGCATGCCATCGGGTACGAGTTGACCGCACCAGGATGCGGAGTTGGATGAGGACATGACAACCACGACCACAGCCCAGGACAGCTCGCCCGCCGCGTGGCAGACCGTGGAACGCCGGCCGCTCGACGACGACGGCGTCGAGCAACTGGACAGGTGGTGGCGTGCCGCCAACTACCTGTCGGTCGGCCAGATCTACCTGCTCGACAATCCGCTGCTGCGCACCCCGCTCACGCGGGAAGACGTCAAACCGCGCCTGCTCGGCCACTGGGGCACCACGCCAGGCCTGAACTTTCTGTACGCCCATCTCAATCGGGCCATCAGCGAGCGGCAGCAGTCCACGGTGTACGTCACCGGGCCCGGTCACGGCGGGCCGGGTTTGGTGGCCAACGCCTATCTCGACGGCACCTACAGCGAGATCTATACCGACATCACCCAGGACGCCGAGGGGATCCGCCGGTTGTTCCGGCAGTTCTCCTTCCCCGGCGGCATCCCGTCGCACGTCGCCCCCGAGACCCCCGGGTCCATCCACGAAGGCGGCGAGCTGGGCTACGCGTTGTCGCACGCCTACGGCGCCGCGTTCGACAACCCCGATCTGCTGGTGGCCGCGGTCGTCGGCGACGGGGAGGCCGAGACGGGCCCGCTGGCGACGAGCTGGCACTCCAACAAGCTGGTCAATCCGGCCAAGGACGGCGTGGTCCTGCCGATCCTGCACCTCAACGGCTACAAGATCGCCAACCCGACGGTGCTGGCGCGCATCCCCGAGGACGAGTTGCGCAGCCTGATGGTCGGCTACGGTCACCGCCCCTACTTCTTCGAGGTTCCCGATGGACCTCAGGACTCCTCCGACGAGGTCCGCGCTGATGCGCACCGTCGGTTCGCCGAACTTCTCGACGACGTGCTCGACGACATCGCCGACATCAAGGCCAAGGCCGCGGCAGGCGAACAGGAGCGCCCGGCATGGCCCATGATCGTGTTCCGCACGCCGAAGGGATGGACGGGGCCCGACTACATCGACGGCAAGAAGACCACCGGCTCCTGGCGGGCACACCAGGTGCCGCTGTCCAACGCACGCGACACGAAGGAACACCTCGCCGTGCTGTCCGACTGGCTGGCCTCCTACCGTGCCGACGAGTTGTTCGACGCCGACGGAAAGCTGCTGCCCGACATCGCCGCGCTGGCGCCCCCGGGGCAGCTGCGGATGAGCGACAACCCGCACACCAACGGGGGCCTGCTGCTCAAGGATCTCCGGCTGCCCGACTTCCGCACCTTCGCCGTCGACGTCCCGACGCCGGGCGCCACGGTGGCCGAGGCCACCCGCGTGCTCGGCCAGTGGCTGACCGAGGTCATCCGGCTCAACCCCGACAACTTCCGCATCTTCGGACCCGACGAGACCGCATCCAACCGGCTGCAGTCGGTGTACGAGGCCACCGACAAGCAGTGGAACGCCGAGTTCTTCGGCCCCGAGGTCGACGACCACCTCGCGAGAGTGGGTCGGGTAGTCGAGATGCTGTCGGAGCACCAGTGCCAAGGCTGGCTCGAGGGCTACCTGCTCACGGGCCGCCACGGGTTGTTCAACTGCTACGAGGCGTTCATCCACATCGTCGACTCGATGTTCAACCAGCACGCGAAATGGCTCAAGGTCACCAACCACATCCCGTGGCGGCGGCCGATCGCCAGCCTGAACTACCTGCTCTCCAGCCATGTCTGGCGCCAGGACCACAACGGTTTCTCACATCAGGACCCGGGTTTCATCGACCACGTCGTCAACAAGAGCGCCAACGTGGTGCGTGTGTACCTGCCACCGGACGCCAACACGCTGCTCTCGACGTACGACCACTGCCTGAGGTCGCGCCAGTACGTCAACGTCGTCGTCTCGGGCAAGCAGCCCGCGCCGAACTTCCTCACCATGGACCAGGCCATCGCGCATTGCACGCGCGGTCTCGGCATCTGGGAGTGGGCCGGGTCGGAGGTGCTGGGTGAGGAGCCGGACGTCGTGCTCGCCTCCGCAGGCGACGTCCCGACGCTCGAGGCGCTGGCTGCCGCCGACATCCTGCGCACGAAGCTGCCGGACCTCAAGATCCGGTTCGTCAACGTCGTGGATCTCATGCGGCTGCAGGATTCGACCGAGCATCCGCACGGCCTGACCGACCGCGATTTCGACATGATCTTCACCACCGATAAGCCGATCATCTTCGCCTACCACGGCTACCCGTGGCTGATCCACCGACTGACCTACCGGCGGGCCGGACACGCCAACCTGCATGTGCGCGGCTACAAGGAGGAGGGCACCACGACCACGCCGTTCGACATGGTGATGCTCAACGACCTGGATCGCTATCACCTGGTCATGGACGTCATCGACCGCGTGCCTGCGCTCGGGTCCAGCTGCGCGCCGCTGCGCCAGGAAATGGCCGACAACCGCCTGACTGCCCGCGAGTACACCCGGGCATACGGCGACGACCTCCCTGCGGTCAAGGACTGGGTGTGGCCTGCCGCCCGGGAGGCGGGATTCGCCACCTCAGCAGGAGGCGCCGCCGCTGCGACCGGGGGCGACAACGAATAACCCAGGTAGCCTGGAGCGGTTATGTCTGACGTCGCCGCTCCGCTCGAGCCACACCCCGTGGTGGCGCAGCTGGCTGCGTTGCATCACTTCCGTGTCTACGTCGACATCGCCGTCGTCGTCGTGGTGCTGGCGCTGACCAACCTGCTGGCGCACTTCACCACTCCCTGGGCGAACGTCGCCGTGGTCCCCGCCGCGGCGGTCGGGCTGCTGCTCCTGGTCCGCACGCGCGGTCTGGATTGGTCCGAGCTCGGCCTCGGCCGTGAACACTGGCGATCCGGCGCGGGCTACGCGCTGGGCGCGGTGGGACTCGTCGGCGCCGTGATCGCGATCGGCGCGATGCTGCCCTGGACCCGGCCGATGTTTTTGAACAACAACTACGCGACGCTCTCGGGTGCACTGGTCGCCTCGATGATCATCATTCCGCTGCAGACCGTGATCCCTGAGGAACTGGCGTTCCGCGGCGTGCTGCACGGTGCGCTGGACCGGGCGTGGGGATGGCGCGGTGTCGCCGCCGCCGGCTCACTGCTGTTCGGCTTGTGGCACATCGCGACATCGATGGGATTGACGGCCAGCAATGTCGGCTTCACGAAGATCCTCGGTGGCGGGGTGTTCGGCATGGTCGCCGGCGTCATCGGGGCGGTGGTGGCCACTGCGGCCGCGGGCTTCGTGTTCACCTGGCTGCGGCGCCGTAGCGGCAGCTTGATCGCGCCCATCGCGCTGCACTGGTCGCTCAACGGGCTCGGCGCGTTGGCCGCCGCGCTGGTGTGGCACCTGTCCTGACTCGGATCAGGCGCCCGCTTTCGCCCTGCGTGCGCGGAACTCCCGGTTCTTGAGTTTGTTGCCGCACGAGGCCATGTCGCACCACGTCCCGCCGTGGTTACGGGACTTGTCGTAGAACGCCCACCGGCATTCGTCGTTCCCACACGCCTTGAGCAACCGCCAGCTGTCGTCTCGCTGGGCATCGTGGATCACCAGCAGCAGCGCCGCGAGGCGAGCGGGAAGGTCGTCGCCGTCGACCGCCACCGCGATCGTGCCGTCGGGACCGACCGCGGGGCGGACGTGCGCGGCTTCAGCGATCCGGTGCAGCGGTGCGAGTCGGTCGGGGGTCGGTTCCGGGCCGCCGCCGTTCTGGATGAGCAACGCCCGCAGCGCTTCTCGGACTTCGACGACGAGGGTGAGGTCGGCGTCGGTCAGCGGCGCAGACGGCGCCAGCAGTCGCTGCTCGACCAACCAGGGCCGGGCATCGGACGGATCAGCGAGACGGTCGGCGCCGTCGGGCCGCTCGACAGTGTTGACGAGCGACTGGATACGACGCAACGGGCCCGGCGCGGGTTTGTCCTCGTCGTCGCCCGGCCACGTCACCTGCCGCGAATTCATCGGACCATGCTACATCGTCATGACCAGTAAATCGCATTGACTGGTCATGCATGACCGGTATAGGGTTTTTGGTAGTCATAGCGAGCGAGGCGGAGACGACACGATGCCCGATCACCGAATCACCCCCGAGCTACTGGGTGCCGTGACCTGTGCGCGCGCCGCCCCGGCGGCCCGGCGTTGCTCCCTCACTGCGCGGCTCACCGCCCGCCTGCGGGCTCACCGATACGACCGAATGCTCGCCGTGGGAGTCAGCGCCGACCCGGGGAGCGCACTTGCCGCGCACCGGACGCGCCTGACGTCGACGACCGAACGGCAGGCGGTCGCGAGTGCGCTGCTGCGAGCGGTACGGGAGGCGCGCGACCCCGACGTGCACTCGTGGCGCATTCCTGTCCACATCGTGAACGTCATCGCCGCCGCGGACCTCATCGACCAGGTAAGGCGGCGGTTGCAGTCCCCGCGTCCGGTTGGCGTACTCGGGATGGCCCGGCTGCGGCTCGTGCTCTCCGATGGCGCCGGTCCGCTCTACCGCTTCGGCCGCGGAGACCTGACCGGCCGCCTGGGGGCCGCTCTGGCGGAACTCTGAGCTAGACCATCAGCACGCCGGCGCCGGCGATCCGTCCGCCGCTCAGGTCGGCGAGCGCCTGATCCGCTCGGTCCAGCGGGTACTGCGGGCCGGTCACCTCCAAGGGGTGATCGGCGGCGAACTCCAGAAAAGCGAGCGCGTCGGCGCGGGTGTTCGACGTCACCGAACGCAGCTGCCGCTCCTGAAAGAGGTGACGCTGAGAGTTCAGCGTCGGGATGTCACTGAGGTGGATGCCGGCGACCGCCAGCGTCCCGCCACGATCGAGTGCTTCGAGGGCGGGCAGGACGAGCTCGCCGACCGGAGCGAACAGGATTGCCGAATCCAGCGGCACCGGCGGCGCGGCGCTCGCCTCCTGGGCGGAGGCCGCACCGAGGGACAGCGCCAGCTCCCGGGCCTGTTCCCCACGGGTCATGACGTGAACTTCCGCGCCCGCGGCGAGTGCGACCTGGGCCGTGAGGTGAGCGCTCCCGCCGAAGCCGTAGATGCCGAGTCGCCCACCGGGCGGCACCTCGGCCCGCAGGAGTGCGCGGTAGCCGATGATTCCCGCGCACAGCAGCGGCGCCAGCTGGGCGTCGGTGTATCCGGCAGGCAGCGGCAGCGCGAACGCGGCAGGCACCGTCGCGAATTCGGCATAGCCACCGTCGGCGTCCCATCCCGTGTAGCGGGACTGCGGACACAGATTCTCCTGGCCGCGCACGCAAGACACGCAGGTACCGCAGGTATGGCGCAGCCACGCGATACCCACCCGATCGCCCGTCGCGAACCGCGAACCGGCGTCCGGGCCGAGCGCCACCACCTCGCCGACCACCTCGTGGCCGGGCGTCACGTCCGGCCGGTGTACCGGCAGGTCGCCCTCGGCAACGTGCAGATCGGTACGACAGACGCCACACACCCGCACGGACACCAGCAACTCGCCGGGTCCCGGCTCCGGTATCGGCACGTCCGCGGACACCAGCGGTCGGGTCGACATCGGCCCGGGGCGCCGGACCTGCCATGCCCGCATCGTGCGGTCGGTCATGACCTCACGATGCCACGGCCGCGGGTCAGACCTTCTTTCTCTGCACCATGCCGACGATCCACAGCAGGATCACTGCGCCGAGTACGGCTGTGAACAGCGTGAACCACCAGCCGCCACCCGCCGTATCGAGGAAGAAGCTCAACAGGAACCCTCCGATGAGCGCGCCGACGACGCCGATCACGATGTTCATCAGGATTCCCGACCCGGAGCCCTTGACGATCTTCCCGGCGATCCATCCCGCGATGGCGCCGATGATGATGTAGCCGATCCAGCCCACGCTGGTGACCGTGCTGGAACGCGCCAGAATCTCTGTTGCCGCAATCATCTCCATCAGGAGCTCCCACCTGTCGATCGCCGGGCCCGGTGCGGATGCGACCGGACCATGGCCCAGGTATACCGCCGCCGGGTAACGAATCGGCAATGCAAACGGTGCGCGAAACGGACACGATCACGCGGGCCGTCAGGCCGGGGGCAGCATCCCCGGCGCCGTGTTCGGATCCACCGGAACCGGCACGCCGACGGCGGGCCTCGGTGCCGGTGCGTTCGGGTCCACCGGTGGCGGCGGCGCGTTGGGGTCCGGCGGCGGAGGCGGTGGCGGTGGCGTCCACGGGCGAATCGAGTTGGCCAGCGTGACGGCTTCGGCCTGCGGAACCGGGTTGGTCGCCGTACCCAGCCACACCACGAACCACCGCTCCGGTGTGCGCTGCCCGCGGGGAGTGCCGGGAGCCGTCGGTGCACCCACGACACCGGCCCAGATCTGCCCGTTGGGCTTATTGGTGTCGGTGAACTTCACCTCGTAGTAGGAGGCGACGCCCGTCGCGCCTCCGGCGTCCAGCGGTATCACCTGTTGGTTGACCCTGGTCCCCGGGAAAGGCATGAAGAACTCGCCCATGTCGGACGCCAGCCGCTGCGCGGCCTTGGTGTTGTCACTCTCGGCGCCTGCGAACAGTTTCAGATCGAGCCGGCCGAGCAGGACGCTGGTGTCGCTGGCGGGCTCGGCGTCGGGCGGTGACCCTTCCGGCGGCAGCTTCGACAGCAGTGCCTGTCCGTACGACAGTTGCGTCGCGTCCGAGACCGTCCAGCCGGCCGGGACGACGTAGCTGAAGCCGCCGGCGGCGTTGTCCACGCGGCCGGGCTCCGGCGCGGGTGGCGCTTCGGGGTTGGCCGGCGGTGCCGGTGCGTTCGGGTCGACCGCGGGCGGCGGCGCATTCGGGTCGACGGGCGCAGGTGGTGGCACCGCAGGCGGCGGGGCTTCGGGTGCACCGACCGCGGGAGGCGGTGGGGCAGGCGAAGGCGTCGGCGCGGGCTGAGCGTGCGCGACCGCGGGCAGGGTCAACGCCGCCGCCAACGCGATGGTCGTGGCGCCGCTCAGTGCCGCGCGGAGCGACGTCGACAGGCACTTACGGCGGGGAGGATGCACATCCTGCTGATCCATGGGGATGAAACTACCGTGTTACAGCCGTGACGCAAGTGTGAGGAGGTCAAAGAGTGCTCAATTGTTATATTGCTGTATGTTAGATCACAGCACATAGACAGGTTTTGAAAGTTTGCTGACATGCGTCAGCTCCCGCACGGCGCGCGGGCGGTGCGAGCGGTAGCTCTGCTGCTGCAGAGTCTGACCAGTTGATCGCGGCACGTCGCGGCACCGTTACGCCGCCCATTCCAGCGTTCGCCGGGGCCGTTCACGGGACGGCGCGTCGGGTTTCCGCATCTTGCTACTGTCCAGTAACATTTAGCCGACTCGCTGGGGTTCAGCGTCGAACGCAACAGGAGGCCGATGATGGATGTGCTGATCACGGGGTGCGACACCGAACTTGGCCGCACGATCGCGGAGAGCTTCTGCGGAGCCGGCCACACGGTATTGCTCGGCGGACGGAACCGCGACGACCTCGAAGTTCTCGCCAAGGAACTCGACGTCGACGCGCTCGTGTTCGACAACACCGATCCCGCCTCGGTCGCCGGCCTGCACGGCCAGGTACCCGCACATCTGGACACGATCATCAACGTCCCCGCCCCGCAGTGGCACGGCGGCGATCCCCGCACCTACACGCTCAGCGACCACGCCGGCGAATGGCGGGGCCTCTTCGATGCCGGGCTGGTCGCGTCGGTGCTGACCGTCCAGGTCCTCGGCGACCATCTGCGCTCGGGTGGCTCGATCGTCACCGTGATCCCCGATCCGCCGCGCGACGGTTCTGCCGCCGCCGCCGTGAAGGCCGCGATCACCGACTGGACCGCCGGACAGGCCAATCACTTCGGCATCCGCGGTATCACCGTCAACGCCGTCGCGGTGGGCCGCGGCGTCGACCAGGGCTACGCCGGGCTGGGCACCACCCCGCCGTCGGTCAGTGCGGAGATCTCGCGGCTGTCGCTGTTTCTCACCACCCCGGCGGCCCGGCACATCACCGGACAGACGCTGCACGTCAGCCACGGCGCGCTCGCCAACTTCGCCTGAATTTATTCCGGCCTTCGCGTCCAGCGAAACGCACGCCGCCGCGGCGCAGGCAGTGGTTAGGGTCGAACACGTGACGATTCGACTCGGGCTTCAGATCAACAACTTCTCCTACGGGGCATCCGGCCAGGCTGATGTCGCCGACCTCTTCCCCACCGTCATCGCGCAGGCGCAGGAGGCCGACAACGCCGGCTTCGACTCCGTCTTCCTGATGGACCACTTCTACCAACTCCCCGGTATCGGCAGCCCGGACCAGCCGATGCTGGAGGCCTACACCGCCCTCGGCGCCCTGGCGACAGCCACCGAGAACGTGGCGCTGGGAACTTTGGTCACCGGCAACACCTATCGCAATCCGACGCTGCTGGCCAAGGCGATCACCACGCTCGACGTCATCAGCCAAGGGCGCGCGATCCTGGGCCTCGGCACCGGCTGGTTCGAGCTGGAGCACGACCAACTGGGCTACGAGTTCGGGACCTTCACCGACCGGTTCAACAAACTCGACGAAGGGTTGCAGATCATTCTGCCGATGCTCAAGGGTGAGCGCGCCACCTTCACCGGGAAGTACTACCGCACCCAGGAAGCGTTCGCCAATCCCCGCTTCCGCGAACACATTCCGCTGATGATCGGTGGCAGCGGCGAGAAGAAGACCATCCCGCTGGCGGCCCGGCACTTCGACCACCTCAACATCATCGCCGGCTTCGACCAGCTGGCCCGCAAGCTCGACGTGGTCCGGCAGCGCTGCGAGGAGATCGACCGCGATCCCGCGACGCTGGAAACCAGCATGCTGGTCGGCGCCTTCATCGGGGGTCCGGAGGACGGAGTCGACCCGAACTCCATCCCCGACGAGTTCAAGCAGAGCACCGTGGCGGGCAGCGTCGAGCAGATTGCCGAGCAGATCAAGTCGAAAGTTCTCGACGCCGGGATCGACGGCGTGATCCTGTACGTACCCACGCAGATCTTCGGCTATCAGCCGGGTCAGATCGCCGCGCTCGGCGAGGCACTCAAGCCGCTGGTCACCGGCTGATCTGCCCCAGCACACGCACCGACGGGATGAACAGCGGCCGCGGTGGGGTATCTCACCGCGCCACCCGGAAGGGCAACGACTAAAGTTTTCGTTGTTCTGAATGGGTAAAGAAGGAATCCGAGACGGGTCCGCCAAGGGATCCGGAAGCGGATCCGACAAGGAGCAGCAATGAGCCATCCCGGAGCCACTCCGTCCGACCGGCACAAAGTCGTCATCATCGGGTCGGGCTTCGGTGGGTTGACCGCAGCCAAGACGCTCAAGAAGGCAGACGTCGACATCAAGATGGTCGCCCGGACCACCCACCACCTGTTCCAGCCGCTGCTGTACCAGGTGGCGACCGGCATCATCTCAGAAGGCGAGATCGCCCCGGCGACCCGCGTGATCCTGCGCAACCAGAAGAACGCCCAGGTACTGCTCGGCGACGTCACCCGGGTGGACCTGGAGTCCAAGACCATCCGGTCCGAGCTGCTGGGACACACCTACGTCACGCCGTTCGACAGCCTGATCATCGCTGCCGGCGCAGGCCAGTCCTATTTCGGCAACGACCATTTCGCCGAGTTCGCCCCTGGCATGAAGTCCATCGACGATGCGCTGGAGTTGCGCGGCCGCATCCTCGGCGCCTTCGAGCAGGCGGAACGCTCCAGTGATCCCGCGCGGCGGGAGAAACTGTTGACGTTCGTCGTCGTGGGCGCAGGCCCGACCGGCGTCGAGATGGCCGGGCAGATCGCTGAATTGGCCGACCACACGCTCAAAGGCACGTTCCGCCACATCGATTCGACGAAGGCCCGGGTGATTCTGCTCGACGCCGCTCCCGCTGTGCTGCCCCCGATGGGTGAGAAACTCGGCAAGAAGGCGCAGGCCCGGCTGGAGAAGCTGGGCGTCGAGATCCAGCTCAACGCGATGGTCACCGACGTCGACCGCAACGGCATCACCGTCAAGGACCCCGACGGCACGATCCGTCGCATCGAGGCCGCATGCAAGGTGTGGTCCGCCGGGGTTTCGGCGAGCCCGCTGGGACGCGACCTGGCGGATCAGTCGGGTGTCGAGCTGGACCGCGCGGGCCGCGTGAAGGTGCTGCCCGATCTGTCGATCCCGGGCCACCCGAATGTGTTTGTCGTGGGCGACATGGCAGCGGTCGAAGGTGTCCCGGGCATGGCGCAGGGCGCGATCCAGGGTGGCAAGTACGCCGCCAAGGCCATCATGGCCGGCCTCAAGGGCGCCGATCCGACCCAGCGGGAGCCGTTCGACTACTTCGACAAGGGCTCGATGGCCACGGTGTCGAAGTTCAGCGCGGTGGCGAAGATCGGACCGCTCGAGTTCGGCGGCTTCATCGCGTGGCTGGCCTGGCTGTTCCTGCACCTGATCTATCTGGTCGGCTTCAAGACCAAGATCGTGACGATGCTGTCGTGGACGGTGACGTTCCTCGGACGCAACCGCGGCCAGTTGACCATCACCGAGCAGCAGGCCTATGCGCGAACACGCATCGAGGAGCTCGAGGAGATCGCGGCCGCCGTGCAGGAGACCGAGAAAGCGGCGAGTTAGTCCGTCACAGTCGGTCGCCCTGCCAGGTGGACAGGCAGCCGCCGCCGGCCAGCTCCAGCGTCGTCCCGACTCCGTCGACATCGCTGCGCGGATAACGCATCTCGCTGATGCAGGCACGGGGAGCGGCTATCTCGTCGTCGGCGAGGGACCCGTTGCCCAGCTCGACGCGATGTCGCAGCAGCGGCTTCCCGTCGATGTCGGCGTGCAGGGATCCTGACCAGAAGCCTTGACGCTCACCGGTTCTGCCGATCTGCACGCGTTCTCGCAGCCGTAGCACGCCGTCGCCGCCCAGGGTCAGCCGGGTGGCCGTGAAGTGCCGCGAGGTAGCCGCGACGATGGTCGGTTGCGGGTCGAGGTCGAGCTCCCCCGCGACGTCCAAGGTCCACGTCGAGTGGGACTCGTCGGTGGTCGCA
The DNA here is from genome assembly GCF_900637195.1 of Mycolicibacterium aurum. Lineage (NCBI taxonomy): Bacteria > Bacillati > Actinomycetota > Actinomycetes > Mycobacteriales > Mycobacteriaceae > Mycobacterium > Mycolicibacterium aurum. Next base: position 3,130,392 of record NZ_LR134356.1, read on the forward strand.
CCCGGCAGCGTCACCGTCGCCGCGACGGTGCGCAGTGTCAGCCGTGCACCGGGTTCCACCACCACCCGCATCTGGATCGCGTCGCCACCCAGCGGGGTGGCAACCGACGACACCAGATGCACCGTGTCGGTATCGGTGCGGCGGCCCGCGATGCCGCCGGTGCACTCGATGTGCGGTGCCCGGCCCCGTTTCGCGACGATCAGGACGTCCGAACGCATCTAGACGGCCTGTGCAACCCTGAGTTGCTCGCGCACCCAGTGCAGGACCGGCGTCGCCGCCGGGTCGGCGGTCAGCGAGATCAACACGAAGTGACGCTCGCCGCGCACGGTGGTCGCGTCGCGCCGCATCACGTCGAGGTCGGCGCCGACCATCGGGGCGAGGTCGGTCTTGTTGATCACCAACAGATCCGAGAACGTGACACCGGGTCCGCCTTTGCGCGGCACCTTGTCCCCGCCTGCGACGTCGATGACGAAGATCTGGACGTCGACCAGGCCTGAGGAGAACGTCGCGGTGAGGTTGTCCCCGCCGGACTCGACCAGGATGAGATCGAGAGCGTCGTGTCCCGCGATGAGGTCGTCGATTGCGTCCAGATTGGCGGTGATGTCGTCGCGGATCGCGGTGTGCGGACAGCCACCGGTCTGCACCGCGGCGATGCGGTCGTCGGGCAGCACAGCGTTGCGGCGCAGGAAGTCGGCGTCCTCGGTGGTGTAGATGTCGTTGGTCAGCACCGCGAGCGACAGTTCGTCGCGCAGCTGCCGGCACAGGGCGGCCACCAGTGCGGTCTTGCCCGAACCGACGGGTCCGCCGACACCGATGCGCAGCGGCTCACCCGGTTGCCGCACCCGGCGCGGCCGGTCGGTGTGGGCGTGCGGTTGGCCTACTTGATCGGATGCGAGGAAATGTGGGGGCATACGAAAAACCTTCCCTAGGAGGCGAACAGCGGTCGCTCGCGTTCGGTGTGCCGTTGCGCGAGGACGTCGAGCAGAGGATCGGACAGGTCGGCGAGCTCTTTGGCGGCTTCGGTGGCGGTGTCGTCGCACAGCTGCGACAGCGCGAAGGTCACCGCCGCGACGTCGCCGGGATCGAGCGCCAGCAACCGCTGCGCGGCCGTGGCCGATCCCGTCATCGTGGTGTAGACGACCGACAGGGCAGTGTGCAGGGGGTCCAGACCGCTGACCTCCCCGACGGCTCCGGCGGTCACTGCGAGATGCGGGGTGGGACCCAGCGCATCCCAGTCCCGATCCGGCCACACCCGCCGAGCCAGCCGGACCAAGCCGCGGCCCTGTGCTCGGGAGGCGTGGCGGGCAGCGGGAGACGGTGTGCGCGCATCGGTTTCGGTATCGCCGCCCTCCCCCGCCACCGCGGACAGCCCACCCCGGTGGACTGCGGCCGCCAGCGATGCGGTGACCAGGCCCGTGGTCCGGATCCGGCGCTTCAGGTACGCGCGCAGCGTGGCCACGTCGATGACCAGGCCGCTGGAGACGGCCTCCTCCACGCCGCCGGAATGGACGTGGCCACCGGTCGGCAGCCGGGAGTCGGCGAGGGTCAGCAGCGTGATCAGGCTGGACATCAGAAGAGGAAGTACCGCTGCGCCATGGGCAGTTCGGCTGCGGGCTGCTCCTGCCAGACATCACCGTCGATGTGCACCGTGAACGTATCCGGATCCACCCGGATGTCGGGGGTGGCGTCGTTGAGCGGCATCTGCGCCTTACCCACACCGCGGACATTGCCGACGGCAACGAGCCTGCGGTTCACGGCGATCCGGTCGGCCAGGCCGTCCTCGATCGCCTGCGGCGACACGAAATGCACCGACGTCGCCGCGGCCGCCGCGGGTGCGGCGCCGAACATCGGGCGGGGCAGCACCGGCTGCGGGGTCGGGATCGACGCATTCGCGTCACCCATCGCCGCCCACGCGATCATGCCGCCCTTGACCACCGCGTGCGGACGTACGCCGAAGAACGCGGGCTCCCACAGCACCAGGTCGGCGAGCTTGCCGACCTCGACTGATCCGACCTCGTGATCGATACCGTGGGCCACCGCCGGGCAGATGGTGTACTTCGCGACGTAACGCCGCGCGCGGTTGTTGTCGGCCGCGACGTCACCCGGCAGGAAGCCACGGCGCTTCTTCATCACGTGGGCGGTCTGCCACGTCCGCATCACCACCTCTCCGATGCGGCCCATCGCCTGCGCGTCACTGCCGATCATCGAGATCGCGCCGATGTCGTGCAGCAGGTCCTCGGCAGCGATCGTGGAGGGCCGGATCCGGCTCTCGGCGAACGCGAGATCCTCGGGCACGCTCGGGTTCAGGTGATGGCACACCATCAGCATGTCCAGGTGTTCGTCGAGGGTGTTGACGGTGTGGGGCCGCGTCGGGTTGGTGGAGCTCGGAAGGACGTTCGGCCTGCTGACGACCGTGATGATGTCGGGTGCGTGGCCGCCGCCCGCCCCTTCCGTGTGATAGGCGTGAATCGACCGGCCCTTGATCGCGGCGAGGGTGTCCTCGACGAACCCGGCCTCGTTGAGGGTGTCGGTGTGGATGTTGGCCTGCACACCCGCGGCCTCGCTCACCGTGAGGCAGGCGTCGATCGCGGCCGGCGTGGTTCCCCAGTCCTCGTGCAACTTGAATCCTGCAGCACCGCCGCGCAATTGCTCCCACATCGCCTCGGCGCTGACTGTATTTCCTTTGCCGAGCAGCGCCACGTTCAGAGGCCAGGTGTCGAGCGCTTCCAGCATCCGGGCCAGGTGCCAGGACCCGGGCGTGACGGTGGTGGCCTTGCTTCCCTCAGCGGGTCCGGTGCCGCCCGCGACGATCGTAGTGATCCCGCCACCCATCGCCTCTTCCATGATCTGCGGACAGATCAGATGGACGTGACAGTCGATGGCGCCCGCGGTGACGATGCGTCCGTTTCCGGCGATGATCTCGGTTGACGGGCCCACCACCAGGTCGGGATGCACCCCGGACATGATGTCGGGGTTACCCGCCTTGCCGATCGCGGTGATGCGGCCGTCCCGAATGCCGATGTCGGCCTTGATGACTCCCCAGTAATCCAGAATCACCGCGCCGGTGATGACGGTGTCGGGGGCACCCTCGGCACGGGTCGCGCGGGACTGGCCCATCGACTCGCGCAGCACCTTGCCGCCGCCGAAGACGGCCTCGTCGCCCGCCAGTCCGGGGCCGCCGCTGCGGTCCTCGGTGATCTCGATGAACAGGTCGGTGTCGGCCAACCTGATGCGGTCGCCGGTCGTGGGTCCGAACAGTGCGGCGTAGCGCGACCGGGACAGCTGGGTCATGAGGGGTCCAATCTGCCCGGCGGATCGAGGCTCAGGCCGTGCACCTCACGGGTGCCGGCAAGGGGAACGAGGCTGACGCGTTGCGCGACACCCGGTTCGAACCGGATCGCGGTACCTGCCGGGATGTCGAACCGGTAGCCGTGGGCGGCGGCGCGGTCGAAGTCCAGCGCGCTGTTGGACTGCGGCACATGTACGTGGGAACCGACCTGGACGGGCCGGTCGCCGGTGTTGACGATCTCCAGTTCCAGGCGCGGGGCGCCGGCATTGATCTCGATGTCTCCGTCGCCGAAGGCGATCTCGCCTGGGATCACTGGGCTGTCCTGCCTCTCACGGAATCGGGTCGTGGACGGTGACCAGCTTCGTGCCGTCAGGGAACGTCGCCTCCACCTGGACGTCGTGGAGCATCTCGGGAATCCCGTCCATGACGTCGTCGCGGCCGAGAACTTCTCGGCCGCTGACCATCAACTCCGCCACCGTGCGGCCGTCGCGGGCACCCTCGAGAATGTGGTCGGTGATCACCGCGACCGACTCGGGGTGGTTCAGCTTCAGGCCGCGCGCCTGCCGGCGACGGGCGAGCTCGGCGGCATACGACAGCAGCAGCCGTTCCTGTTCATGCGGCGTCAAACGCATAGTGGGCGATACTGCCATCTCCGACCGCAGTCAGCAGCGCTCGCACTGGGCGCTACTCGTCGGGAATGTTCTGCAGCCGCACCTGGCCGCGCGCGACGACCTTGTCGGCCTCGTCGGTGAGGGTGATCAGCCACAGCTGCTGACGACGACCGCGGTGGATCGGCGTCGACGTGGCGGTGACCGTCCCGGACCGGATCGCACGCAGGAAGTCGGTGTTGTTGTTGACGCCGACGACCGTGCCGCCGCCGTTGCCCGTGAGCCAGACGTGGCCCGACACGCTGGCCATGCTCTCGATCACCGCACAGTAGACGCCGCCGTGCACAATTCCCCACGGCTGCAACAGTTTCTCGGTGATGTGCAGTTGCGCGCGGCCGCCGTCGGGCGTCATCTCGAGGTAGGTCAGGCCCAGCTCGGCGTCGAATCCGTCACCGAGGCCGTCAGGAAGATCAGTGGTCACGGCTTGTGTCTACCACCACGGTCGCAGCGAAAGTGGAAGAGCCCCACGCATGAAGCGTGGGGCTCTTCCTTCGGTCGGACCGGGGGTCTCTGCAGCCCTCAGGACTCCGGCACGGTCCGTTGGTATCCGAAGTTCGGGGATCAACCCGACCTCCATAGGATAGGCAAGCCTGCCCTAATTAAGCAAGAGCTTCCCCGAATTCATCCGGGATGTGCCGCGTACCGGAAGGCCGAACTTCACCAGAGCATCGAGCACGGCCTGCCCGCGCCGCATGCTGACGACCTCGCTCGAACCCGCCAGCAGCGGAATCTGCGTGGCCGCGCTGACGACCGCGCCACCGACGAGGTGCCACATGGCCGCCACCGGCATCGCACCCCCACTGACCGTCGCGAGCTTGTCGAAGAGCGGCTCCAGCGCCCGGTGGCTGCGGTGGGCGACCCAGGTGGTCAACGCCGCCTCACTCGGCAGAGCACGGATCCCGTCGGGCGCCGGACGTCCTACCGTCCTTCGGCTCCGGAACGCCGGATCGTCGGGAAGTGCCCGCACCGCGGGATCGACGACACCCACCCAGTCGATGGCGCCTTCGGAGTCCACGTGCACCCACAGGTTCTCCAGGCCGGTGTCCCAGGCCCGCCCCTCCAGGACGAGAAGGGGGACGACGCGCCCCACCACGACGTGGGCAAAGGTCGCCGCCAACTGCTGGGCCACGGAGGCCCGACTGTCGGTCTCGGCCATCCCCGCGGCGAACATGGTGTTCAGGCGGTCGGTCGTCAGGATCTCGGCCAGCGGCCACCAGCGCCGCCGCGACAGGTCACCCATCACCGCGACGCCGTAGACGCGTGGGCATTCCCGATACAGCTCGCGGAGTCGCTGACTGGACTCGTGCAGCGGCAGCATGCGCCGGATGGACATGCTTGCGATGAGCGGATCCTCGACCAGCACCGACATGGCACCTCCGATCGGTAGTTAGGTAAGGCTTAGTGAATTAGGTTAGCCTTACTATAGGCACGAGGGCCTGGGGTGCGACACCCTGTGACTGGACTCACACAGCCGCCGGGATCCATGGCGACCGAAGGGACGTTGGCATTCGCACGAGCAGCTTTTGGGTAGACGGACCTGGGACGCGAGCTCATACGACACGCGGTAGTAATCCCGTAGTACGCTTTTGAGCTACAGCCGGTAGGAGATGAACGGAAGATGGCCAAGCTGACTCGGCTCGGGGAACTGGAACGCTCGGTGATGGACCACCTGTGGTCCGCGGGCGAGCCGCAGACCGTGCGTCAGGTGCATGAAGCCCTGTCCGCGCGGCGTGACCTTGCTTACACGACGATCATGACCGTGCTGCAGCGGCTGGCCAAGAAGAGCCTGGTCCTGCAGCACCGCGACGACCGCGCGCACCGCTACGCACCGACCCACGGCCGCGATGAGCTGGTCGCGGGCCTGATGGTGGACGCTCTCGACCAGGCGGCCGACTCCGGCGGCCGCGAAGCAGCCCTCGTGCACTTCGTCGAGCGCGTCGGCGTCGACGAGGCAGCCGCACTGCGCCGCGCACTGGCCGAATTGGAAGACAAGCACCGGTCCGACACACCCGCTGGCGATTCGGGTACCAGCTGAGGGACACTGGCAGTGTGTCCGCGCTGGCCTTCACCATCGTTGCCTTGCTCCTGTCGGGGCCGGTGCCTGCGATGCTCGCCAGAGCCCGATGGCCGCTACGCGCGCCCCGAGCCGCCATAGTCCTGTGGCAGTCGATAGCGCTGGCCGCCGTCCTCTCGGCGTTCTCGGCCGGGATCGCCATCGCCAGCCGCCTTTTCGTGCCGGGTCCCGACGGACGGCCCACCGCGACGATCACCAGCGAGATCGATGCCCTGGGCTGGCCGCTGTGGACGGCCTACGTGGTGGTGTTCGTTCTCACCCTGATGATCGGTGCCCGGCTGATGGCCTCGGTGGTCGGCGTCGCGATCGCGACGCGACGGCGTCGGGCGCACCACCGGATGGTGGTCGATCTCGTCGGGGCTCATCGCTCCCGCCCGTGGGGGCAGCACGGACTGCGCATCCTGGACGTCGCAGAGCCACTGGCCTACTGCCTCCCCGGCGTACGCAGTCGCGTCGTGGTCAGCGAGGGCGCGTTGAAAGCCCTGTCCGACAGTGAGGTCGGCGCGATCCTGGAGCACGAGAGAGCCCATCTGCGGGCGCGGCACGATCTGGTGCTGGAGATGTTCACCGCGGTGCATGCCGCGTTCCCCCGGCTGGTCCGCAGCGCGCACGCGCTGCAGGCCGTCCGCTTGTTGATCGAGCTGCTCGCCGACGACGCCGCCGTCCGCGCCGAGGGTCCCACTCCCCTGGCCCGAGCGCTGGTGGCGTGCGCATCCAGCCGGGCACCCAGCGGGGCGCTGGCCGCAGGTGGTCCCACGGCCGTGGTGCGGGTGCGTCGACTCGGCGGTAAGCCCAACAGCAGAATCCTGGCGGCCTGCGCCTATGTCGCGGCAGCAGCCGTCCTTGTCTTTCCCACCGTCGCGCTGGCGGTGCCCTGGTTGAACGAGCTGCACCGACTGTTCCTCGCCTAACGGGGGACGCACGCGGTGCCGTCTCGGCGTTGTCAGTGTCACAAGCTGTGCCGTACACGGAGATCGAAAGGGTTTCGTCTATGAGTTCGTCGCCTGAGAGTTCGTCGTCCACCACGGGGACCGCCCAGATCGGTGTCACCGGCCTCGCGGTCATGGGATCGAACATCGCGCGCAACTTCGCCAGCCACGGCTACACCGTGGCGCTGCACAACCGCTCGATCGCCAAGACCGACGCGCTGCTCGCCGAACACGGATCCGAGGGCAAGTTCGTCCGCAGTGAGACGATCGCCGAGTTCCTGGACGCACTGGAGAAGCCGCGCCGCGTACTGATCATGGTCAAGGCCGGCGAACCCACCGACGCGGTGATCAACGAGCTCGCCGACGCCATGGAAGAGGGCGACATTATCATCGACGGCGGCAACGCCCTCTACACCGACACGATCCGTCGGGAGAAGGCGATCCGCGAGCGGGGCCTGCACTTCGTCGGTGCCGGCATCTCCGGCGGCGAGGAGGGCGCCCTCAAGGGGCCGTCGATCATGCCCGGCGGTCCCGCCGAGTCGTACGAGAGCCTCGGCCCGCTGCTGGAGGAGATCTCCGCCCACGTCGACGGCGTGCCGTGCTGCACCCACATCGGGCCTGACGGCGCAGGCCACTTCGTCAAGATGGTGCACAACGGCATCGAGTACTCCGACATGCAGCTCATCGGCGAGGCCTACCAGCTGCTGCGCGACGGCATAGGTCTCTCGGCCCCCGAGATCGCCGACGTGTTCGCCGAGTGGAACACCGGCGACCTGGACAGCTTCCTGATCGAGATCACCGCCGAGGTGCTCAAGCAGGTCGACGCCAAGACCGGCAAGCCGCTGGTCGACCTGATCCTCGACGAGGCCGAGCAGAAGGGCACGGGCCGCTGGACGGTCAAGTCCGCGCTGGACCTCGGCATCCCGGTGACCGGCATCGCGGAGGCCGTCTTCGCCCGCGCCCTGTCGGGCTCCGTCGCCCAGCGCAAGGCCACCACCGGACTGGCATCCGGCGAGCTGGGCGAAAAGCCCAGCGACGCCAAGCAATTCATCGACGACGTCAGCAAGGCGCTGTACGCGTCGAAGATCATCGCCTACGCCCAGGGCTTCAATCAGATCCAGGCCGGCTCCAATGAGTACGACTGGGGCATCACACCCGGCGACATGGCGACCATCTGGCGCGGCGGCTGCATCATCCGCGCCAAGTTCCTCAACCGGATCAAGGACGCCTTCGACAACCAGCCCGACCTGCCGACGCTGATCGTCGATCCGTACTTCCGCGACGCGATCGAAAACGCCATCGACAGCTGGCGCCGGGTGGTGGTCACGGCCACCGAGCTGGGCATCCCGATCCCCGGCTTCTCGTCCGCGCTGTCCTACTACGACGGGCTGCGCACCGAGCGCCTGCCCGCCGCCCTCACCCAGGGTCTGCGGGACTTCTTCGGTGCCCACACCTACGGCCGCATCGACACCGACCCCGCGAAGCGGTTCCACACACTGTGGAGCGGTGACCGCAGCGAGGTCGAGGTCTAGGCCCGCCCGTGAAGTTCCTCGAAGGTCACCGGCCGCCGTACGACCTCACCTACAACGACGTCTTCATCGTCCCTGGACCGTCCGACGTCCCGTCGCGCTTCGACGTGGACCTGTCGACGATCGACGGGTCGGGCACGACGATCCCCGTGGTGGTCGCCAACATGACCGCCGTCGCCGGCCGCCGGATGGCCGAGACGGTGGCCCGCCGTGGCGGCATCGTGGTTCTGCCGCAAGACCTTCCGCCATCGGCCGTCACGCACACCGTGGACTTCGTCAAAAGCCGTGACCTGGTGGTCGACACCCCGGTGACCCTGTCGCCGGACGACTCGGTGTCCGATGCGGCCGCGCTGATCCACAAGCGGGCGCACGGTGCCGCCGTCGTCCTGTTCGAGAATCGTCCGATCGGCCTGGTCACCGACGCGGCGTGCCATGGCGTCGACCGCTTCACCCGGGTGCGCGACGTCGCCGTCTCGGACTTCGTCTCCGCACCGGTGGGAACCGATCCCCGCAAGGTGTATGACCTGCTCGAGCATGCGCCCGTCGACATCGCCGTCCTCACCGAGGCCGACGGGTCGCTGGCAGGCGTACTCACCCGCACCGGAGCCGTCCGCGCGGGCATCTACACCCCCGCCGTCGACGCCGCGGGGAGGCTGCGGATCGCCGCGGCCGTCGGCATCAACGGCGACGTCGGAGCCAAGGCCCGCGAACTTGCCGAGGCCGGCGTCGACCTGCTGGTCATCGACACCGCCCACGGCCACCAGCACAAGATGCTCGACGCGATCGCGGCGGTGGCGTCGATGGATCTGGGCCTGCCGCTGGCTGCCGGCAATGTGGTGTCGGCGGGCGGTACCCGCGACCTGATCAACGCCGGCGCGTCCATCGTCAAGGTCGGCGTCGGCCCCGGGGCCATGTGCACCACCAGGATGATGACCGGAGTCGGACGTCCGCAGTTCTCCGCGGTGGTCGAATGTGCAGCGGCGGCAAAAGAACTCGGCGGTCACGTGTGGGCGGACGGCGGTGTCCGCCACCCCCGCGACGTCGCGCTGGCACTGGCCGCGGGAGCGTCGAACGTGATGATCGGGTCCTGGTTCGCGGGCACCTACGAGTCTCCGGGCGATCTCATGCGCGACCGGGACGGCCAACCGTACAAGGAGAGCTACGGCATGGCCTCCAAACGCGCCGTCGCCGCCCGCACCGCGGCCGACAGCTCATTCGACCGTGCCCGCAAGGGGCTCTTCGAAGAGGGCATCTCGACCTCGAGGATGGGCCTCGACCCCGCGCGCGGTGGGGTGGAGGATCTGATCGACCACATCACCTCGGGGGTTCGCAGCACCTGTACCTACGTCGGCGCGGTCACCCTGCCGGAGCTCCACGAGAAGGTGGTGCTCGGTGTGCAGTCAGCCGCCGGATTCGCCGAGGGACACCCGCTGCCCACCGGTTGGTGACGGATACGCGAGCACGTCGCCCGCGACCTCGACGCTGACGGTGGCGCCGGCATCCAGCCGCGCCGGACCCGGACTCCGCAGATGCAGCGCGGCGCCGTCGGCGAGCTCGACGTGGATGACGGTGTCCGCCCCGTAGAACCGGCACGAGGTCACCCGGGCGGCGGCCCCAGAGCCGTTCGCGGTGATCCGGACCTGCTCGGGCCGTAGCACCACCACCGCGGACCCGTCGGGCATCTCCTGCCGCGCCCGCAGCGGCCCGAGCGCGGTGTGCACGGTGCCTGCGGTCACGCTGCCCGCGACTTCTACTGTGCTGCCGATGAATCGGGCGTTCGCCAGCGTGGTGGGGCGCTCGTAGAGTTCGGTGGGCGTGCCGTGCTGGGCGACCACCCCGTCTGTCAGCAGGGCCACCGAGTCGGCGAGCGACAGCGCTTCGGACTGGTCGTGGGTGACCAGCAGTGCTGTGGTGCCGGTGGCCCGCAGGATCGTGGCGATGTCCTCCCGCACCCGGACCCGCAGACCGGCGTCCAGTGCGGCGAACGGTTCGTCGAGCAGAAGCACCCGCGGGCGGGCGGCGAGCGCCCGTGCCAGCGCGACCCGCTGCTGCTGACCACCTGAGATCTGGTGTGGGCGGGCGTCGGCGAGGCCATCCAGACCGACCACCGACAGCCAGTGCGCGACCTGGCCGCCGGCCTGCCTGCGGGTGGCCCGGTCCAGACCGAACGCGATGTTCTCCCCCACGCTCAGATGCGGGAACAGCGCGCCCTCCTGCGGCATGAGGCCGACCCGCCGGCGGTGCACAGGCACCGTCGCACCCGCACCGGCCATCGCGTCCCCGCCGATGCTGACCACCCCGGAGTCGGGGTCTTCGAAGCCGGCCAGGATGCGCAACAGCGTGGTCTTGCCGCAGCCCGAGGGGCCGAGAACCGCGGTGATCGAGCCTGCCGGTATCTCGAGGTCGACGCCGGACAGCACCGCACGGTCGCCGAACGACTTGACGACCCCGGCGACGACGACATCGGCGGGCTGGTCAGTCACTGCGCACCTCCTCGCGGAAGTTGGCGCTCCACAAGCCGAGAACGGCCGTGGGGATCGCGGCGAAGACCACCAGCGCGGCCGCATACGGAGCGGCGGCGGCGTAGTCGCTGACAAAGCTGCTCTTCCACAGCCGAGTGGCCAGGGTATCGGTACCGGTTGGGTGCAGCAGCAGGGTCACCGGCAGTTCCTTCATGCAGGTCAACAGCACCAGCGCAGCTCCGGCCGCGATGGCCGGGGTGGCGTTGCGCGCGGTGACGGTGAGGAACGCGCGCAACGGTCCGCGACCGAGCGAGCGGGCGACCTCCTCGAGCCGGACGGGCGCCGCCTCCACCGCGGAGCGCACCGAACCGACCGCAAGCGGAATGAACAGCACGGCGTAGGCCAGGATCAGCAGCGGCTCCCGCTGGTAGAAGGGCCGCAGCAACAGCACCCCGACCGACACCATGGAGATGGCCACCACGATCGACGGCAGGCCGTGTGAAAGATAGCTGGCTCCTTCGAGCATTCGGGTGGCGCGACTGCGGTAGCGCGCGGCGAGCACGCCGAGGGGCAGCGCCGCGAGCGTGCAGACCACGGCCGCGGCCAGCGACAGCCAGACCGTCGCCGACAGCGCGGAAGTCCACTGCTCGCGATCCCATCGCACGCCGCCGGCGACCAGCCAGTCGGCGAGTTCGGCGAACGGGACCACCAGGGCCGCGGCCAGCACCGCGAGCGCGGGCACGAGCGCGACGGCACGCCAACGGCCCAGGCGGTCGACGGGCGCGGGCCGCGGCGTTCCCGACCCGATCCGCGATGCGGCGCTGCGCCCCCTGGTGCGATGCTCGGCCAGCACCAGGGCGACCGCGAACACCAGCAGCACCAGGGACAGCACCGCCGCACGGGCAGGGTTGAAACCGGATCGGTAGGCGCCGAAGATCACCCACGTGAACGCCTCGTAGCGCATGACGGCCACGGCGCCGAAATCGCTGAGCACGTACAACGCGACCAACAGTGCGCCGGCCGCGATCGCGGCCCGCGTCTGACGTAGCGTCACGCGGCCCAACACCGCGAAACCGCTGAGGCCCAACGACCGTGCGACCTCCTCCTGCGCCGGGTCCACCCGGGACAGAGCAGCCATCGTCGTCATCATGACCAGCGGATAGCTCACCAGCGTCAGTATCAGGCACGCCCCCCAGAAGCCGGTGACACCGGGCGCCACCGACACCCACAGATACCCGAGCAGATAACTCGGCATCGCCAGCGGCAGGGTCAGCGCCACCGTCAGCGCCCGTCGGCAGGGCATGTCGGTGCGATTGATCAACACCGCGAAGCCGACGCCGAGGATGACACACGCCGCGGTCACCACACCGACGAGCATCATCGATCGGCCGATCAGCGCCGCGGTTCTGGGTTGAACCAGTTCGTGGGCGATGAAACCCACCCCACGCTCGTTGGCGCGCTGGGCCAGATACAGCAGCGGCAGCAGGGTCGCGGCTACCACCACGGCGGCCGCGAGCACCAGGGGAACCGGTGCGCGCGACCGCCAGGAGAAACGCGGCATCTAGGTGATCAGTTGGTCAGCAACCCGGTCTCGACGAGCATCTCCTGGGTGGCCTCCAGGTCGTCGAGCTGCGAGAGGTCGACCGCGGGGGGCTGCAACTCGGCCAGCGGCGGCATGTCGCCGTTGGGGGCGATCCCCGCGACGAGCGGGTACTCCGTGGTCTCCTCGGCGAAGTACTGCTGACCGGCGGTGCTCACCAGATAAGCGGCCAGTTCCTGGGCCTGCTCGGGGTGGGCCGCGGTCTTCAGCACGCCGATGCCGGCGACGTTGACCAGGCCGCCCGGGTCACCCGGCGCCATGAACTGGTTGCGGGCCACGACCTGGTCGGCGGACGTGCTGTTGATCAGCTCGTACAGGTAGTAGTGGTTGGTCAGGGCCACCGGCAGCTCGCCGTTGTTGACGGCATCGCGCATCGGGCCGTTGCCTTCGTACGGGCGTGGCTCCTGCGCGGCGAACGCCTCCAGCCACTGCCGTGCCGCGTCGTCGCCGCGCGTCACGCGCAGACCGGTCACGAACGACTGCCAGGACGCGTTGCTGGGGGCATAACCGATCTTGCCGCGCCACTCCGGCGCCAGGAGTCCGTCGATGGTGTCAGGGACGTTCGGCGCCAGCTCGGGGTTGTAGACCAGGACGCGAGCCCGGCCGGACACGCCGAGCCAGCTGCCGTCTGCCGCGGAGTACGCGGCGGGGACCGCGGCCAGCGTCTCGGGGTTGATCGGTGCGAACAGACCGGCCTTGGCGACCGCACCGAGCGCGCCGGCATCCTGGGACAGGAACACGTCGGCAGGTGAGCTGTCACCCTCGGTGATCAACTGGGCGGCGAGCTCGCCGGATCCGGCGTAGCGGGCCTCGACCTCGATCCCGGTGTCTGCGGTGAACTTCTCGAGCAGCGGGGCGACCAGATCTTCCGAGCGTCCCGAGTACACGACCACGCGATCGGTGGACCCTTCCGCAGCGGTGCCGCCCGACTCGGAGGAATCGGATCCGGATCCGCATGCGCTGAGCGAGAGCGCCAGTACGGCTGCGGACAGCGTGGCGGCGACGCGGGCCACCGGCCCGGAACGGGATATCGACATTGGGTAGTTGACCTCACCTTTCATTGAGACGACCGGCGTTGGCCGCACGCGACTGAGGTAAGGCCAACCTATCATCCTGTGAAGTCACTGTGACCGAGGAGAAGCCGACGCGGGTGGACGTGCTGCGTGCCGCCGCGGCTCCGCTAACATGTGTTGACAATCAGCCGATTTCGCGCAATGAACCACGGCGCGGCTTCCACGTAGACGAGAGGGACCAGGTGCCGCAGGCACTGGATGGCGATCCATCCGAGCCGGCCACACACGCCGAGCGGGCTGATCACGAGCCCTGCGAGGCCGAACCGTCCCCTAGGTGGCCGGGCCTTCGACCCGGCTTATCCCACGTCGCGAACGAACAGTCACGTGGAGCGATTCGGTGAGCCTCACGATGTCGTTGCTCGCGCTGCTGGCGTTCGCACTGCTCACCGCGGGCACCGCGGTGTTCGTTGCCGCGGAGTTCTCCCTGACCGCGCTGGAACGCAGCACGGTCGAGGCCAACGCCCACTCCGGTCACCGGCGCGATCTCATGGTGCAGCGCGCACATCGCACGCTGTCCACCCAGCTGTCCGGGGCCCAGGTCGGCATCTCGATCACCACGCTGGCCACCGGTTTCCTCGCCGAGCCCGTGGTCGCACGGCTCATCGAGCCCGGCCTGGTCGCCGCCGGCCTGCCGAATAGCTGGGCCAGCCCGCTCGCTCTGGCGCTGGCGATCCTGATCGCGACCTCGGTCTCCATGGTGTTCGGCGAGCTGGTACCCAAGAACCTCGCGGTCGCCCGCGCCGTGCCCACGGCGCGCTGGTCGGCGGGCCCGCAGCTGATGTTCTCGTTCCTGTTCACCCCACTCATCCGGCTCACCAACGGCACCGCGAACTGGATACTGCGCCGCCTCGGTATCGAACCCGCCGAAGAGCTGCGGTCCGCGCGGTCACCTCAGGAGTTGGTGTCACTGGTGCGCACCTCGGCGCGCAGCGGATCACTGGACCCCGTCACGGCCGTTCTCGTGGACCGCTCGCTGCAGTTCGGCGTCCGTACCGCCGAGGAACTCATGACACCGCGCTCCAAGATCGACACCCTGGAGGCCGACGACACCGTGCTCGACCTCAGCGAGGCAGCCGTCCGGACCGGGCACTCGCGCTTCCCGGTCATCCGCGGCGACCTCGACGAGACCATCGGCGTCGTGCACGTCAAGCAGGTCTTCGAAGTTCCCGCCGCGGCGCGCGCGACCACCAGGCTGTCCGATCTGGCGCTGACCGTCACCAAGGTGCCGTCCACTCTCGACGGCGATGCCGTGATGGCCGAAGTACGGGCCAACGGCCTGCAGACCGCGCTCGTCGTCGACGAGTACGGCGGCACCGCAGGCATGGTCACCGTGGAGGACCTGATCGAGGAGATCGTCGGCGACGTCCGTGACGAGCACGATTCGGAGCCGCCCGATGTCGTGTCCGACAACCGCGGTGGCTGGCAGGTGTCGGGCCTGCTGCGCATCGACGAGGTCGCCGAAGGGACCGCGTTCCGGGCACCCGAAGGAGATTACGAAACCATCGGCGGACTGGTGCTGGAGAAACTCGGCCACATCCCCGAGGAGGGCGAATCGGTCGAACTGACCGCCTTCGACCCCGACGGACCGGTGGAGGACCCGGTGCTCTGGCGCGCGACCGTGGTGAAGATGGACGGCCGCCGGATCGATCAACTCGAGCTGACCGAGCTGGGCCGCAAGGCCGACCGCGGCGACGAACCCGACGACCTCGACGGGCAGGAGGCCCGCGATGGGTGACATCTTCGGGGTGCTGCTGACGTTCGTGCTGCTGGGCGCCAACGCCTTCTTCGTCGCGTCGGAGTTCGCGCTCATCTCCGCGCGCCGGGACCGGCTGGAAGCGCTCGCCGAACAGGGCAAGAAGAGCGCTGTGACCGTCATCAGGGCCGGCGAGAGGCTCTCGCTGATGCTCGCGGGCGCCCAGCTGGGCATCACCGTGTGCTCGATCCTGCTGGGCCGCGTCGCCGAGCCCGCCGTGGCCCACCTGCTGGAAAAGCCGTTCGGCCTGCTCGGTATCCCCGACGCGCTGCTGCACACCGTGTCATTCCTGGTGGCGCTGTCGATCGTGGTGACGCTGCACGTGCTGCTCGGCGAGATGGTGCCGAAGAACATCGCGATCGCCGGCCCCGAGTCGACGGCGATGCTGCTGATCCCGGTGTACCTGGTCTACATGCGGGCAGCACGCCCGTTCATCGCGTTCTACAACTGGTGCGCCAACGCCACGCTGCGCAGCTTCGGTGTCGAACCCAGGGACGAACTCGACATCACCGTGTCCACGGTGGAGCTCTCCGAGATGATCGCCGAGTCGTTGTCCGAAGGCCTCCTCGATCCCGAAGAGCACAGCAGGCTGACACGGGCGCTGCAGATCCGGACCCGGTCCGTCGACGACGTGGCCATCCCGTTGCATCAGATCCGCGCCGTGCCGGTCGCCAGGGAAGGCGCGGGCCCGACGGTGGCCGCGATCGAGGACGCACTGCGCGAGACCGGCTACTCGCGGTTCCCGGTCGCCGACCTGAACGGCACGTTCATCGGCTACCTGCACATCAAAGACGTGCTGCCGCTGGTCGGCGACACCACCGACGAGGACGCAGTCTGCGATTCGTCGATGATCCGGCCGCTGCCCCGGGTGCCGGCCTCGCTGCCGCTGCCCGACGCGCTGACCCGGCTGCGCAGCCGCAACAGCCACCTCGCGCTGGTCACCGCGTCCGACGGCGCCGTCTCGGCGGTGGTGGCGCTCGAAGATCTGGTCGAGGACCTCGTGGGAACGGTCCGCGACGGCACGCATCGTGTCTGATCGGCGCTCCCCCGCCGTGCCCGATTGGCGCTCTCGCGCCGTGCCCGATTGGCGCTCCCGCGCCGAAGCCCACCGCACCCGCGCGGACCACCTGCTCGCCCCGCACCTCGCCCGTCGACAGGCGGGGGTGGCGCACCCCGTCTACGACTTCCTCTTCACCTACTACAGCGTGCGACCGCGCCAGCTGCGCGTCTGGCACCCCGGCTACGGCGTGGTGCTCGACGGTGCCGCCTCCGAGGCCTACCTCGACCGCGCCGGCTACGTCCGCGAGGCCGACGGTGTCACCGTCAGCCGTGAACATCTGCACGCGCGCCTGGGCACTGTGACGTTCATCGCGGACCTGTTGCGCGCCACCGCGTCGCGTCCCGCGCGGTTCAACTGTTTCGGCCTGCACGAATGGGCGATGGTGTACCGGGCGCCGTCGGTGCGTCACGCGCAGGTGCCACTACGACTCGACCCCGCCGGCACCGATGCTGTCGTCGAGTCGATGCCGTTGCGCTGCAGCCACTTCGACGCCTATCGGTTCTTCACCGATGCGGCCGCGCCGCGCAACGCGCACCCCCTGACCCGGCAAACCCAGGTCGCCGCAGAGCAGCCGGGCTGCGTGCACGCGGGAATGGACCTCTACAAGTGGGCGGTCAAGCTGGGACCGCTGATCGAGTCGGGTCTGGTGCTGGATTGCCTGGAGCTCGCGACCGAGGCCCGAGAGCTCGACATGCGGGCCAGTCCCTACGATTTACGCGGACTGGGGTTCTCGCCCATCGCGGTCGAAACCCCCGGCGGGAGGCGCGAATACGCCCGAGCCCAGGAGGCGATCAGTGAGCGCGCGGCCCCGCTACGGGCCGGGCTGCTGGAGCGCTGCGCGGCTCTGCTGGACACCGCCGCCGGAGAATAGCCCTGTTACCGGTGGGTAAGCTGGACACTTGAGGTGCAAGACAGTGCAAGGGCACACGCGGGTGCGCGTGCCGGCAAGGGAGGAATCATGGCCGATCGCGTGACGGTGGGTAACCTGCGCGTCGCCCCCGTGTTGTACGAGTTCGTCAACAACGAGGCGCTGCCGGGCACCGATATCGACCCCGACACGTTCTGGTCCGGCGTGGACAAGATCGTCGCCGACCTGACCCCCAAGAATCAGGATCTGCTCGCCCGCCGCGACGACCTGCAGGCGCAGATCGACAAATGGCACCGCGCGCGGGTGATCGGCGGCTTCGAGCCCGCGGATTACCGGCAGTTCCTCACCGACATCGGCTACCTGGAAGCAGAGCCCGCCGACTTCACGATCACCACCTCGGGCGTCGACGACGAGATCACCACCACCGCGGGCCCGCAGCTCGTGGTGCCGATCCTCAATGCGCGGTTCGCGCTCAACGCCGCCAACGCGCGCTGGGGATCGCTGTACGACGCGCTCTACGGCACCGACGTCATCTCCGACGAGGGCGGTGCCGAAGCCGGAAGCGGCTACAACCCCGTCCGCGGCGACAAGGTGATCGCCTACGCCCGAAAGTTCCTCGACGGCGCGGTGCCGCTGGCCGAAGGCTCCTGGGCCGACATCGAACAGTTGACGATCGACGACGGTGTGCTGTCACCCGCTCTCGCCGATCCCGAGAAGTTCGTCGGCTACCTGGGTGAGCCGGCCGCGCCGACCGCCGTGCTGCTGCAGAACAACGGGCTGCACATCGAGATCCTGGTCGACGCCGACTCGCCCATCGGCTCCACCGACAAGGCCGGCATCAAAGACGTCGTCCTGGAATCAGCGATCACCACGATCATGGATTTCGAGGATTCCGTGGCCGCGGTCGATGCCGACGACAAGGTGCTGGGCTACCGGAACTGGCTCGGGCTGAACCGCGGCGACCTGGCCGAAGAGGTCAGCAAGGGTGACAAGACGTTCACCCGCGTCCTCAGCGACGACCGCACGTTCACCGCCCCCGGCGGCGAGTCCGAGCTGACGCTGCCGGGTCGCAGCCTGATGTTCGTGCGCAACGTCGGGCACCTGATGACCAACGACGCGATCGTCTTCGACGACGACGGGGCCGACGGCGCCGAAGTGCCCGAGGGCATCCAGGACGCACTGTTCACCGGCTTGATCGGCATCCACGGCCTGAAATCCGACGGCGCCGACGACACCAAGAACGGTCCACACGTCAACAGCCGCACCGGGTCGATCTACATCGTGAAACCCAAGATGCACGGACCCGACGAGGTCGCGTTCACCTGCGAGCTGTTCAGCCGCGTCGAGGACGTCCTCGGTCTGCCGCAGACCACCCTCAAGGTCGGCATCATGGACGAGGAGCGGCGCACCACGCTGAACCTCAAGGCATGCATCAAGGCCGCCGCCGACCGCGTCGTCTTCATCAACACCGGGTTCCTGGACCGCACCGGCGACGAGATCCACACCTCGATGGACGCGGGCCCGATGATCCGCAAGGGCGCGATGAAGTCGACCGACTGGATCCAGGCCTACGAGAACCAGAACGTCGACATCGGCCTGGAGACCGGGCTGTCCGGCCGGGCGCAGATCGGCAAGGGCATGTGGGCCATGACCGACCTGATGGCCGACATGGTCGAACAGAAGATCGGACAACCCAAGGCCGGCGCCACCACGGCGTGGGTGCCCTCGCCGACCGCCGCCACCCTGCACGCGATGCACTACCACCAGGTCGACGTGTTCGCGGTGCAGAAGGAGCTGACCGGTGAGCGCCGCGGCACCGTGGAACAGCTGCTGACGATCCCGCTGGCCAAGGAGCTGGCCTGGGCGCCGGAAGAGATCCGCGAAGAGGTCGACAACAACTGTCAGTCGATCCTCGGCTACGTGGTGCGCTGGATCGACGCCGGCGTCGGCTGCTCGAAGGTGCCCGACATCCACGACGTCGCCCTCATGGAGGACCGCGCGACACTGCGCATCTCCAGCCAGCTGCTGGCCAACTGGCTGCATCACGGTGTGATCACCGAAGAGGACGTCAAGGCCAGCCTGCGCCGCATGGCCGCGATCGTCGACGAGCAGAACGCCAGCGACCCCGACTTCCGGCCGATGGCCCCCGACCCGGACGGCAGCATCGCCTTCCAGGCGGCTCAGGAGCTGATCCTGTCGGGCACTTCGCAGCCCAACGGTTACACCGAGCCGATCCTGCACCGGCGGCGCCGGGAGTTCAAGGCAGCTAGTACCGTTGGCTGACGCGTACAGGGCACCACAGACCGGTCAATCGAGCGAGGCTTAGAACGGCATGGGCAGACACAGCCTCCCCGATCCGCAGGAGTCGGGTGGTAAGCAGCCCGAGGAGCCGCAGACCGAACGCATCGGCTTCTCCGCGGACTCGGGTGATCACCCTGACGTCGAAGACCAGTTCTACGGTCCTGCCGGCGATTCCGGCGAGCCGCCGAAGTCCGGTCCGCAGCACAGCGGCGGCTGGGAAGACGGCGAGTGGACAGGCACCCACCGTGCCGTGACCGCCGGCCGGCGCGGTGTCAGCGTAGGTGTCATCGTCGCGCTCGTCGCCGTCGTCGCGGTGGTCGCCGTCGTCATCCTGTGGCGCTTCATCGGCGACTCGCTGTCCAGCCGGTCCGACGTCGCCGCCGCCCGGTGCGTGGACGGCCAGCTCGACGTCGCGGTGCTCGCCGACCCCGCCATCACGGACTCCATCGCGGCGCTCGCCGAGCGGTACAACGACACCGCGGCACCCGTCGGCGACCGCTGTGTCAACGTCGGTGTCAAGCCGGCCGACTCCGACCAGGTGCTCAACGGATTCCGCGAGCAGTGGCCTGCCGACCTCGGTGCCCGCCCGGCCCTGTGGATCCCGGCGAGTTCGATGTCGGAGGCGCGGCTGGAATCCGCATCCGGCGCTCAGATCGTCAGCGACAGCCGCTCGCTGGCCACCTCACCCGTGGTGCTCGCCGTGGCACCTGAGCTCAAAGAGGCTCTGGGCGAGCAGAATTGGGGCACCTTGCCCAGGCTGCAGACCGATCCCCGCTCACTCGACACGCTCGGGTTGCCAGGGTGGGGTGGGCTGCGCCTTGCCCTGCCGCTCGGCGACGACAGCGACGCCTCATTCCTGGCCGCCGAGGCGGTCGCCGACGCGGCAGCGCCGGCCGGACAACCCGCCACCGCAGGCCTGGGCGCGGTGAACACGCTGATGGCCGGCGCGCCTGAGCTACCCGACACCGACGCCGGTACCGCCCTCGACGCACTCGCCGGCGCCGACGATCCGGCGCGTGCTCCTGTCCACGCGGTCGCCACCACCGAGCAACGGGTGTTCCAGCGCTCGTCCACCCCCGACGCGCAGGGCTCGCTGGCGTCGTGGCTGCCGCCGGGGCCCACCGCGATGGCGGACTTCCCCACCGTGTTGCTGTCCGGAGACTGGCTGACCCAGGAGCAGGTGACCGCGGCCAGCGAGTTCGCGCGCTTCATGCGCAAACCAGAACAGCTCGGCGAGCTCGCCAAGGCCGGGTTCCGCGTCGAAGGCGTGGCGCCGCCGGCCAGCGACGCCGTCGACTTCGCACCGCTGTCCGCGCCACTGAGCGTCGGAGACAACGCGCTGCGGACCACCATCGCCGACACGCTGACCACGCCGGCGCAGAGCCCCACCGTCACGATCATGCTGGACCAGTCGATGTCCGCCGACGAGGGCGGCGCCACCCGGCTCGCCAATGTCGCCGACGCCCTCACGGCGCGCGTCCAGGCGCTTCCCCCGGACTCCGGGGTCGGCCTGTGGACGTTCGACGGTGTGCAGGGACGCTCGGTGGTCAGCGTCGGACCTCTGTCCGAGCCGCTCAACGGAGCGCCGCGCTCGGACGCGCTGACCGCGGCGCTGAACGCGCAGTCACCCTCGGGGGGCGGTGCGGTGTCGTTCACGACGCTGCGTCTGGCCTACACCGACGCGTCGGCCAAGTTCCGCGAAGGGCAGAAAAACTCGATTCTGGTGATCACCACCGGACCGCACACCGACCGATCGCTGAGCGCGTCCGGCCTGCAGGATTACGTGCGGGGCGCCTTCAACGCCGACCGCCCGGTGGCGGTGAACGTCATCGACTTCGGTGACGACTCCGATCGGGCCACCTGGGAGGCCGTCGCCGAGATCACCGGCGGCAGTTACCAGAACCTCGCCACGTCGGCGTCCCCGGAACTGGCAGCGGCGATCTCGACAATGCTGTCCTGATACTTCCGTTGGCAATCGGCTTTGCTGCGCGGCCCCGGTCTCCGGTTGGCGAATCCGTGCCCATCGAGTGCCGAATTGGGTCTGTGCAGGCGCCCAGCAAACCGATGGCAGAGCGGACGCGGCGGTACGGCGCGTGAAGTCACTTCGCTGCAAAGATTGCTCGTGGCGCGCTGCAATGGTATGACGGCGTTACCGAATCGTCGCTCGGGGCTGCGATGATCGAAGAACCGTTCGGCTAAGGGGGGGACTCATCGAACGATGCTGATCCAGCACCAGAGACGTGGACAGGAAACTCGAACGCCAGGCGTTGCTCACGCCTGGCGTGACAGGAAGCGCTATGTGTGGCTGCTCGGGTTGATCATCCCCACGCTGGTTCCGATGTCGTGGGCCGCCGCGGCGCTGACCGAGTGCGGACTGTTCTGGTGGTCCGGGCCGCTGCTGATGTTCCTCGTGATCCCGGTACTGGACCATCTCGTGGGCCCCGACGCCGACAATCCGCCCGACAGTGCGCTGAGCTGGCTGGAGGACGACAAGTACTACCGGTGGGCGACATACGGCTACCTGCCCGCCCAGTACGTGTCCCTGGCCCTGGCGTGCTGGCTGTGGAGCGGTGGCGGCGGGGTCACGATGACCGAACCCGACAAGTTCGGTCTCATGCTCACCGTCGGCGGTGTGGCAGGAGTGGCGATCAACACCGCCCACGAACTCGGCCACCAGCGCGCTCAGTCGGAACGCTGGCTCAGCAAGGTCGCTTTGGCACAGTCCGGATACGGCCACTTCTTCGTCGAGCATAACCGCGGCCATCACGCGCGCGTCGCCACCCCCGAGGATCCGGCCAGCGCCCGTTTCGGCGAGAGCCTCTACGCGTTTCAGTTCCGCTCGTTCTGGGGCAGCCTGCGCTCGGCATGGCGCATCGAGCGCAGACGCCTCAGCCGCCGGGGGCGCTCCCCCTGGACGCTGCGCAACGACGTGCTGAATTCGTGGCTGATGACCGCAATCCTGTTCGCGGTCCTGGTCGCGGTGTTCGGCGTCGATGTGCTGATCTGGCTCGTCGGCCAGGCGGTGGTCGGCATCTGCCTGCTGGAATCGATCAATTACCTGGAGCATTACGGACTTCGGCGGCAACGGCGTGCGGACGGCAACTATGAGCAGGTCCGCGCGGCGCACAGCTGGAACAGCAACTCGGTGATCTCGAACGTGTTCCTGTTCCACCTGCAGCGGCATTCCGATCACCACGCGAACCCGCACCGGCGGTACCAGGCGCTCTGCCACGCCGACGAAGCCCCTCAGCTGCCGTCGGGCTACGCGACGATGGTGCTGCTGGCGCTGTTCCCGCCACTGTGGCGCCGGGTGATGGATCGGCGGGTGCTGGCCCACTACAACGGGGACATCGGCAAGACCGCACTCAGTCCGCGCCGGGAGGCCCGGCTACTGCAGCGGCACGGCTGACTGCACCTGACGGGTGCGCGACAGCGCGGCCGCGGACGTTCGCATCGACAGCGCGGGCGAAAGCCGTTCCAGATACCACAGCGCCTTCCACCAGCGCGGCACCACGATGATCGCCTGGTTGCGGAGCACCGCGTGTAATGCCTTGTCGGCGAACACGTCTGCGTCCATCGGCCGCAGCGCCTCACCCAGCTTCAGCTGATCCTCGCGGCTGACCGTCTTGTTCCGTCCGTACTCGCCACCGGTGAGGATCGGTGTGCGCACCACACCGGGGCACAGGACAGAGACCCGCACACCGTGCGTGGCGCCCTCCACCCGCATCGTCTTCGACAGCGCGACCACCGCGTGCTTGGTCGCCGAGTAGCCGGCCTGGGCGGAGGTGGTGATGAGGCCTGCCATGGACGCGGTGTTGACGATGTGGCCACTGCCCTGCGCGATCATCACCGGGTAGGCGGCCCGCACGCCGTGGATCACGCCGCGCAGATTGACGTCGATGACATCCGTCCAGTCATCGAGGGTGAGGGTGTCGACCTCCCCACCGATCCCGATGCCGGCGTTGTTGAACAGATAGTCGATGCGCCCGTCCGTCTGGACGGTCCGGCCGATCGCTTCGCTGAAAGCGTCGGGGTCCCGCACGTCGAGTTCGACGGCGTGGGCTGCCGCACCCAGTTGATCCGCGAGGGCCCGGGCGGCGTCGACCTGGCGGTCGGCGATCCACACGTGTGCGCCGGCAGAGGCCAGCTTCGCCGCCAGGGCAGCCCCGATGCCTGACGCGCCGCCGGTGATGAATGCGACCTTTCCGGACAGTTCGGTGATGCCTCTGGATGCCATCCGCGAAGGATAGCCGCCACGCCCCGGTGCCGCGAAGGTCACCCGGCTTCAGCGACGTGTCGAGTCAACGTCCAAGCAGAACAACGGTATTCGCTCACCACGGGGGCGTCCACCGGCCCGCCGCCGGATCGTCCGTCGCCTGAATCCGCGCAGTGCCCGCCCGCCGCGGCCGAGTCCGATCCGACCGTGACACCAGCGCTGCCACGGCAGGTGTCGACCTTGGAATCCTGGTTTGCTCTGCGCGATTCTCTTCCTTACCCGGGAGTCAGTTATGCGCTGCAGGCAGCCGATCACGAGCCGGCAGCCGGGCAATCACGATTGCGCATTGTTCAACTGTCGGTTCCCGCGAGTTAAAGGTGTGCTGACGGCGGTGGTACAGACCAAGCACTTTTTTTAGCCGACTGCGGATTAGCTATGGAATACCAAGCCGTACAACTGTCCACAAGATCATAAATTACACAAATGTATTTCACGCCTGTCGCCGAATTCAGCCACCTCGCCGAACGAAAAGGCAACACTCTGAGCTGGTTTTATCGCAGGTAGATGCGGTTCTCAGTAACTCAACAACGCCAGCTAGCAGCATTCTCTACTGCCGTAGAGATTCCGCGCGCAACCTATTTCAGCAATATAAATGCCCTTTGCCACGATCACACAGATTAGAAATACTTCTATTTTGCTACGCAAAGGTTGACGGTGTCGCAATATGCTCATGTCGCGCCGCTACGGCGTAGGAGTTAACTAGTTCGCATCGGGGAGATCATCATGCGTAGGAGCATTCGAAAAGCCAGTGTTGCCTGCGGCGCCGCCTTTGCCTCGGCAGCGGTTGCGCTGACCACCGCCACAGGGGCCGGTGCCGTCACGACCGCCGTCGCCATCGGCGGCCTCGGAACGCCCGACATGCACGAGGTCGTGATTTCCCCGTTGCTCGGCGGCAAGTTGGCCAGGGAGAACGACATCCTCGACGGCGTCGAGTGGCCTGCACAGGCCAATTCCCCCGGAACGGGCAAACTGACCCTGGGGCAGTCGATCAAGGTGGGTATCACGAACCTGGGCACCCACTTCGACGACGCGTACGCCCGCTTGGCCCCCGGCGAGCAGTTCACCGTCGTCGGGTTCTCAGCTGGTTCGCTGGTGGTCAACGACTTCATGCGGGTACTGGCAGCCGACCCGGACGCGCCGGGGAAGGACCAGGTGAAGTTCATCCTCGTGGCCGACTCCAGCCGGCAGAAGCTGATCGAGGGCGGCAGCAAGTACAACCCGAAGTACGACTACACCTACCAGCCTGCACCGGAGACCGCCTACGACATCGACGTCGTCACCGGTGAATACGACGGAGCGGCCGACATGCCGGACCGCTGGTGGAACTTCCTGGCCGTCATGAACGCCATCG
This sequence comes from Mycolicibacterium aurum, assembly GCF_900637195.1. NCBI lineage: Bacteria > Bacillati > Actinomycetota > Actinomycetes > Mycobacteriales > Mycobacteriaceae > Mycobacterium > Mycolicibacterium aurum. Next base: position 3,155,625 of record NZ_LR134356.1, read on the forward strand.
CCGGCGGAATCTACGTCCACGTGCCGATGATGTTCTCCGATTACGCGGCCGTCACGCCCGACGAGAACATCACCGTCGTGACGAACAGCAAGGGTGGTGTGACCACCACCTACCTCGTTCCCACCAAGACGCTGCCGATCGTCCAGCTGCTGCCCTTCCTGAAGCCTCGCGAGGCCGAACTGAAGGCCAAGATCGATGCGGCGTATTCGCGCAACGACGACCGCACGACGACCACCAGTGTCGCGCGCTCGTTCGCCGCGACGGCGGACGTCCAGGACAGCGTGGAGCAGGCTTCCTCCACGGTGGAGACTCCGGAGGTTGACGACGCATCCGAGACGACTGTCGATGCCGACGAGGGGCCGGCACCGACCAAGTCGCGGGGCGCATCCACCGCGGTCGACACCGACAGCGATGAGGTGTCCTCGACGGATGACTCCGAGGAGTCATCGGCCGCCGACGACGAAGCCGACGCCGCGGACGCGGATGACGCCAAGGCCGACGCCGATGCCGCCAAGGACGCGGATGACGCCACGGACGCGACGGAATCCACGGACTCCACGAAGTCGAAGGACTCCACGGATTCCGGCTCGTCGGCAGACGCGTCGTCCGATGGATCTGGGTCGTCTGACTCCGGCTCCTCGGAGTAGCCCTCCCCGAGCTCGAGGCCGCCGACGTAGGACGCCCGCCCGAAGCCCCGGCATTCGCCGGGGCTTCGTGGTGTCTCGTGGCACGTCGTGCCAGGCGGTCCCGAAGTTGTCGGCCTAAGATTGCGTGGCCGGTAATCGATTTGCTGTGAGGTAGCGTTGGTGTCCATGGTTGATCCGCAGTACGACGTCATAGTCGTAGGCGCTGGCTTCGGCGGTATGGGGGCCGCCATCCAGCTCAAGAAAATGGGATACGAGAGCATCCTCATCCTCGACAGAGAGGATGATCTGGGCGGGACCTGGCACGTCAACCACTATCCGGGCCTGGCGGTCGACATCCCGTCACCCACGTACTCGTACTGGTTCGAACCGAATCCGTACTGGTCACGGCTGTATGCGCCGGGTTCCGAACTCAAGCAGTACGCCGACCACGTCGCCGACAAGTACGACGTGCGCAGGCACATGCGGTTCAACGCCCCGGTCGACGGTGCACATTGGGACGACGACGCCCAGAGCTGGCACGTCGCGCTGTCCGGCGGTGAAACGGTCACCGCGCGCTTCCTGATCACCGCCACCGGCTACCTTTCGCAGCCGCGCAAACCCGACATCCCCGGCATCGAGGACTTCGCCGGCCGCATCGTCCACAGCATGGACTGGGATGACGACTACTCCCCCGCCGGCGACCGGATCGGGCTGATCGGCACGGGTGCCACTGCCGTGCAGCTCATTCCGCAGCTCGAGAAGCAGGCCGCCAGCCTCACGGTGTATCAGCGCACACCGATCCACGTCGTGCCCAAGATCGACTTCCCCATCCCGGAGTTCGTCCGGCGGTTGTTCGCCCGGGTGCCGCTCTTCCAGCGCGCCGTCCGATGGACCACCGACGCCAACCTCGAAGCGATGATGATCCTGTCCGTGTTGAACTTCAAGCACTTTCGACAGCTCAACACCGTCGCCGACTACACCTCGCGCGCGCTGCGGTTCGTCTCTATCCGGGACAGGTCCCTGCGTCGCCAGCTGACACCGAAGTACGAATTCGGCTGCAAGCGGCCGACCTACTCGAACTCGTACTACCGCACGTTCACCAAACCGCACGTGCACCTGCAGTCTTCGGGCATCGAACGGGTGGAAGCGGACGGCATCGTGGCCTGCGACGGCACGAAGACGCAGATCGACACGCTGGTCCTGTGCACCGGCTTCGATCTGTGGGAGGCCAACATCCCGGCGATCGAAATCATCGGCCGTGACGCACGCAATCTCGGGAAATGGTGGCGCGACAACGGCTTCCAGGCCTATCAGGGGGTGTCGGTGCCCGCCTTCCCGAACTTCCTGAGCCTGGCCGGCCCGTACGCGTCCAGCGGCCTGTCGTTCTTCAACACCGTCGAGTACCAGATGCGACACATGGACCGGCTGTTCGGCGAAGTGCAACGGCGCAAGGCCACCACGTTCGAGGTCACTCCCGAAGCCAACGCACAGTTCCGGGCACGGATGTCGAAGCTCTTGGGCAAGACGGTATTCGGCCTCGGCGACTGCGCCGGGTCCCGGTCCTACTACTTCAGTCCCAGCGGTGAGACGCTCGTCCGGCCTGCGTCGACCAACCAGACCAATCGGGAGAACGACAACTTCCCGCTCAGCGATTACATCATCGCGTGAACGTGCAGGTCACGCCCTAGTTTCTGCATGCACTCACAGCGATGTGTCAGCATGGATTCATGCTGGTAAAGCGGATTCTGGGTTCCCTGGGCGCGGCGGCCCTGACAATGGCCGCGACGATGCAGATGTCTCTGGGGTTGCCGTCGGCCGCCGCGCAGCCGTGTCCGGACATCGAGGTGATCTTCGCGCGCGGAACCGGGGCGCCCCCCGGTCTGGGATGGCTCGGAGAGGGGTTCGTCGAATCGCTCCGGGGCAAGGTCGGGGGCCGCTCGGTGGGGGCGTACGGCGTGAACTATCCGGCGAGCTTCGACTTCGACGAGTCGGCCCCGATGGGTGCCGCCGATGCCACGGCCCGAGTGCAGTGGATGGCCGACAATTGCCCCGACACCAAGCTCGTTCTCGGAGGTAATTCGCAGGGCGCAGGTGTGATCGACCTGATCACCGTCGATCCTCGCCCCCTCGGCCGGTTCACCCCGACGCCGATGCCTCCCCATCTCGCCGATCACGTCTCGGCTGTCGCCGTCTTCGGCAACCCGTTGCGCGACATCGCCGGTGGCGGCCCGCTTCCGCAGATGAGCGGTGCCTACGGCGGGAAGTCGATCGACCTGTGCAGTCTCGACGACCCGTTCTGCTCGTCCGGCTTCAACTTTCCCGCGCATTTCGCCTACATCAAGAACGGGATGGTTGAGGAAGCAGCGAACTTTGTGGCAGGCCGCGTCCAATGACCCGCTCTGCCTGAGCAGCAAACCTGTTCCAGATGGTCCGCCCGCAGGGTCGAGGCCAGGGCCGACGCGGTGAAGTGCCCGAATCGCGTGGCGCGGCGAATATGAAACACCGAAGATAAAAGCTCCTCCGACCCGGCAAACACGCGTACGCTGTGGTGGGCAGCAAACGGTGTTGTCGTGTGATTTCTTGGGGGTTCAATGGCTAGGGGAGCAAACCGTACAACGGGTCGCAAACGGCGGTCGGTGACTCTGGCGGCCGCGGCCGCAGCGGCCATTCCGTTGATCGCGCTTCCGGTGAGCGGCTATACGGCCACAGCCGTCGCCGCGGACTTCAGCTATTTCCCTACCGAACCCACCCGGGTACTGACGCTGAGCCTGTTGCCGGGGGGCAACAACGATGACCTCAGCGGCGTGATGTGCCAGGCACCACGGACATGTCAGGACGTCGTCTACTCGCGCCTCTCCGACACTGAGGCCGTCGCCATCCTGAACACCGCGGTTCGCGACGGGTCGACGGGCAGGCAGATCATCTTCGCCTACAGTCAGGGCGCCCGAGTGGCCGCTCGGTGGCTGAAGGAGAACGGGAACACCGAGGGCGCGCCGACAGCCGCCGACCTCAGCTTCGTCCTGATGGGCAATCCCAGCCGCAAATATGGTGGCTCAGATCGCGATTGGGACTACACGTTCCCGGACAGCGACTATGCCGTGATCGACGTCTCCCAGGAGTACGACCTGGCGTCCGACTTCCCGGACGACCGACGCAACTGGCTGGCCATGATGAACGCCAACATGGCGTTCTTCACCACCCACCAGGACTACGAAGCCGTCGACATCTACAGCGAAGCCAACTACGTGTGGACCGAGGGCAACACCACCTACGTCTTCGTTCCGACCAAGAATCTCCCGTTGCTGGCACCGCTTCGCTGGTTCGGTTTGGGCTTTGTGGCCGATGCCCTCAACGCACCGTTGAAGGAGATCGTGGATCGCGCCTACGACCGCTCCTATCTTCCGGCTCAGCCGGGGCTGCCCCCGGTCGTCGAGCCGGAACCCGAAGTGCCACAGGCGCTCACGATGGCACGCACCGTGTCGGCAGGCACCGCAGACACGGGAACCGAGGTGTCACCCGGCGAGGTCATCGATGAGGATGCCGCCGATGTCACGCCGTCCCCGGAAGCGGCGGATCTCGACAATCGCGGGTCGGACGGCACCGAGGACGTCGATGCCGACACCGACGACGAGTCGAAGGATCTGGCCGACGCCGAGGCCGATGCCGATGCCGATAAGGACGCCGACACCGACACAGGCAGGGATGCCGACGGCGACACCGGGAACGCCTCGGACAAGGACGGCGACAGCGGTGCCGACAAGGACACCGACGCAGGAGCAGTGAAGACCCGCGGCAGCAACGGAGACTCCCCGGGCGGCGCCGAGTAGCGGTGTGCTTGGCTGGCGGCATGGACGTCAGCGGCCTCACCGCCATCGAAAGCACCGCACTGCTGACCGAGTACTGCCGAGCCGTCGACGCCAGGTCGTCTCGCGCGATCCTGGCCGATCCACTGGCCGGCGCCACGGTCGGCCAGCTCGACTACGACTTCGCCGGACTCGGCGCGACCCCCAGCGTGGTGGCGCTGGTGGCGTTGCGCGCCAAGATGATCGACGAGAGGATCGCGGCGTTTGTCGCCGAGCATCCTGGCGGGGTGGTCGTCGACATCGGCGCCGGATTCAGCAGTGCGGTGTTCCGCGTCGATCCACCGGCATCGGTGCAGTGGTTCAGTGTCGACCTGCCTGCCGTGATCGCGCTGCGAGAGGCGTTACTGCCGTCGCGCGACGGCGCCCACTCGCTGGCCGCCACCGTTCTGGAGCCGTCGTGGGTCGGCGCCATCCCCGGCGACCGTCCGGCGATGGTATTCGCCGACGGCCTGTTCGCCTTCCTCGACGAGGAGGCGGTGATCGCCATATTGCGCACAATCACAAGCCATTTCGTGTCGGGCGTGATTGCTTTCAACGACTACGGACGGGTCAGCAAGGCGAATCAATTCATCGGGCGGTTGACCACATCGCGCACGGCGAACTCACCGCACCGGCAGTGGAACTTTCCCGGGTTCAAGGACGCGAGGCAACCCGAGTCGTGGAACAGCGACCTGCGGCTTGTCGACGAGGCCAGCGCCATGCACCGGCCGGAGGCCGCGTTGTTCCCGAGGGGCCTGCGGATCGCCGGCCGACTCTCGCACCGGGTGCCGTCCGTCGCCCGCAAGGCACGAGTCCTGCAGTACCGCTTCTAGCTGCTGCTCTCGGCGGCTGACACGGAATCGGCGCTGCGCTGACTGTTCTTCCGGCGGTGAACGACGGCCCGTCCACCCTGGCCCGGTGTCACCGTGACACCGCGGCTGTGCGGCTTCTCATCCGGCTTGCTCGTCGGCTCCAGCCGGAACTCGCGCAGCATCGTCCGGAGTGTGACGTCCATTTCCATGGTCGCGAACGACGCTCCGATGCAGCGCATCATGCCGCCGCCGAACGGAATCCACGCGAACGGGTTCGGCGGGTTACCGACGAAGCGGTCGGGGTTGAATGTGTCGGCATCCGGGAAACTCTGCTCGGACGCCATCGCCAGCTGGGTGCTGGCGAGAATGGTGTCCCCTTCCGGGATCACCCACTCCCCCAGACGTATCCGGGTGCGTGCCCGCCGAAGCGCCGCCGTCAGCACGGGCCGGGTGCGCTGCGATTCGGCGATCGTGGCTGTCATCAACTCGGAGCCGCCCGCGTCGACCTCATCGGACAGCCGAGCCAACAGATCGGGGTGTCGCCGGATCCGCTCGATCGTCCAGGCCAGCTGTGTCGAGGTGGTCTCGTGGCCGGCCACCAGCATGGTCAGCAGTTCATCGATGACGTAGGAGTCCGGCAAAGGCTCGCCGTCGTCGTAGCGTGCCTGCAGCAGCAGGGACAGCACATCGCCGCGGTCCGCGAAATTCGGATCGGCGCGGGCGTCGGCGATCAGTGATGTGCAGATCTCATCCATCCGGCTCCGGTACCGGGCGAACTTCCCGCCGGGGCTCCACGCGCCGACGTCGCGGCGCACCACCGACGGCATCAGCGCGATCTTCGAACCGAACTCGACGGCGGCAGGGATGACGACCCGGAGCTCGTCGAGCTCGTCGCCCTCGGCGCCGAACACCGCGCGCAGGATGGTGTTCAGCGTGATGCGCATCATCGGCTCAAGGGTCTCGAACTCGACTCCCTCGGGCCAGGACTGCATCTCGCGCATCACCTCCTGCTCGGTGATGTCCTCGTAAGCGCGCATGTTCTTACCGTTGAAGGGCGGCAGCAGGAGCTTGCGGCGGGCGAGCAGCTCGTCGCCTTCGAGGTTGAAGATCGAACCGGGCCCGAGTACGTCACCACCGAGGTTGTTCTGTGGGCGGCCGACGAGATCGCGGCTGGTGCTGAACAGGTCCTTGACCAGAACCGGATCACTGATCACGACCGTCTCCCCGAAGACGGGAAGCTGCAGCGTGAAGGTCGAACCGTAGCGCCGGCCCAGAGCTGCGACCGAGCCGTAGCGGAACGCCAGCACGGCGCCACCCTGGATCAGCTTCGGAATCCGCGGGCCGGGCGGCAGCCGCACGGGATCGGTGGTGGCCGTAGCCATGTCGTCACCCCTTGTCGATGAATGTGGTCAGGCGATGGCGTAGTCGCTGAGCGGGAAGCGCTCCTGCTCCTTGACTGCGTGGCGGATCGACTGCGGACGGAAAAGCGGTGCTTCCCCGGAACTGTTGAACCAGTACGAGCGGGAGTTGGCGCAGTCGCCGAGCCGGAAGACCGAATCGTCCAACAGGGTCTCCATCTGGTGGAGGAACCGGGCGTTGGCCTCCTCAGTGACCTCGAACGTGTCTGCGCCGCGCCGCTGCAGCTCGCCGAACAACCGCTTCATGTGCCGCATCTGATATTCGACGGTGTCGAACCAGGACATGCCCACCCACGCGTACGGGCTCGCCTGCGTGAGCATGTTCGGGAACAGCGGAACCGACAGACCTTCGTATGCCTGGAACTTGTTCTCCCGCCACCACTTACCCAGGTCACGGCCGTCCCGGCCGATCACCGGGATGGCCGGCAGGTTGGACTCCCACACATCGAACCCGGTCGCCAGGACCAGGGTGTCGATGGTGCGCTTCGACCCGTCCTTCGCCACAATGCCGTCCGGGTCGATGCGTTCGATACCCGCGGTCTCCAGATGCACGTGCGGCTTGTTGAACGTCCGGTAGTACGAATTCGACAGCGTCGGACGCTTGCATCCGAAGTCGTAGTTCGGGGTGAGCTTGCGGCGCAACCCCTTGTCCCGGATGGCGAGGAACCGGTGCAGCGCACCGATGCGTGCCGCCGCGGTGTTCACGGGCCGGAACTGCCGGAACTTCCACATCGCGATCGTGACCATGATGTCCATGAACATGTCGCTGGACAGCCGCAGGAATTGTTGGGTGGCAGGGACTTTCGCGAACAGCCGCTGCGCCGCGGGCCCGAACGAGAAGTCCAGCTTCGGCATGACCCAGATGGGCGTGCGCTGGTACACGGTGAGCTCGGACACGTCGTCGGCCAGCTTGGGAATGAGCTGCACTCCGGTCGATCCGGTGCCGATGATCGCGGCCCGCTTACCCTTCAGGGAGTACTCGTCGTCCCACTCCTGGGCGTGCAGCACCGTGCCGGCGAAGTCGTCGATGCCGGGGATGTCCGGCTTCTTCGGCTGGCACAGATATCCCGTCGCCAGGATCAGGAACTGCGTGCGCAATGTCTGACCACCGGCCAGCGACACCAGCCAGACCCGCCCGTCCTCGTCCCACCGCGCACCCTCGACGGTGGTGTTGAACCGCATGTAGCGGCGCAAGTCGTACTTGGCGGCCACGTGCTCGGCGTATGACTTGAGCTCGGTGCCCGGCGCGTACAGCCGTGACCAATACGGATTGGGCTCGAACCAGTACGAATACGTGGTGGACGGGACGTCAACCGTCAGGCCTGGATAACGGTTGACGTGCCACGTCCCACCGAGATCGTCCTCACGGTCGAGTATCGCGATCTTCTGATACCCGAGCCTGTTGAGTTGGATCGCGGCGCCCATCCCGCCAAATCCCGCACCGACGATGACGGCGTCAAACTGCTCCGTACTCACGGGGCGATACTACGGCCCTTCTCACTCACCGGCGCTGCCGCCGCCGCTACCTGAGCTTCCGCTCGACGAGCTGGCGGAGGAGTCCTTCTTGTCGTCGGACTTCGACTCGGTCTTGGTCTCAGACTTCGACTCGGACTTGGCCTCAGACTTCGATTCGGACTTCGCCGTGTCGGACGCAGCCGTGTCGGACTCGGAGGTGTCCGACTTGCGGTGCTTCCCGCCGGACCCCTTGCTCCCGGTCGCGGGCTTGTCGGCGTCGGCCGCGGGTGCGTCGTCCTTGGGCTCGGCCGGGGTCTCCGCAGCCGGGGTCTCCTCCGCGGGAGTCTCCTCCGCGGGGGTCTCCTCGGCAGGAGTCTCCTCGGCAGGGGTCTCCTCGGCAGGAGTTTCCTCCGCGGGGGTCTCCTCGGCAGGAGTTTCCTCGGCAGGAGTTTCCTCGGCAGGAGTCTCCTTATCCTCGGCTGGCGTCTTGTCGAACTTGCTCAGCAGGTTCTGGACCGCGGTGGAGATGACGTCCTTGTCCTCGGCCGACTCCTCGGTGCTGTCCTCGGTCGTGTCAGAGACCAGCGTGGTGCGCAGGGCCGACGAGTCCGACTCGGCGTCCTCGTCGGTCTGGGCGCCGTTCAGGGCACCCAGGCCGGACTCCTCGTTGTACTTGTCGTCGACGACGTCGGTGACACCCGGGACGGCGGGGCCGATGTACTTGCCCGTCTCGGCGTCGTACAGGTCCTTGACCGACGGCGGGATGTACGCACCGGGGTAGATGTCCCGGCCGACCTTCCAGTCGGTCGGCATGAACGGGTCGACAGCGTTGCAGCTCGGGCAGAGCAGCTTGGCGAACGGCCGGGCCAGGTAGGCGAACGGCGTCATGGACGGGTTCCAGACGTAGCTCTTCGGCACGAATGGGTTCCAGGTGGTCGTCAGGCCGTCGGCCAGGTTCTTGAACGCGTCGATCTGCTCCTGCAGCGTCGGGGTCTTGATGCCCTCCGGCGTCGAGGTCAGGTGCTCCCAGAACGACTTGGTCTCGGCGAACGGCTCCAGGTGGATGGTCTCGCCGTACCACTCGACCGGGTCGCCGGTGAGGCCCAGCTCCTGGCCCCAGTAGGCCTCCACGTCGCTGATCGGGTTGTACTGCGGGGTGATCGGGTCGGTGAACGTGAAGCCTTCAGGGTTGAACAGGTCCCACAGCATGACCTTGAACATCTGGTCGGTGATCGCCGAGGGGTCGGGGCACGGCGGGAAGCCGGTGCAGCCCGCGTTCATCGGTAGGTTGGCGCGCGCCCAGTAGTCGGCGATCTCGCCCATCGGGCCCGAGATCGAGGGGATCGCGACCAGGAAGTCGACGAATGCCCGCGTCATCTCCGGGTTGGCAGGATCCCAGCCCAGCACGTTGACCGGGGTGTACACCCACCAGCTGCCGCTGGCGCGCATCGCGTTGGCGAAACGGTTGGTGCCCTGGACGGCGTAGTACGGGATGTTGGCGATCGTCTCGAGGATGTTGATCGGCGCGTAGAACGGGTTGGATGCCGTGGGGTTCGCGGTATTGCCGCTGCCGCCGGTCAGCGGTGGCAGGTTGATGTGGTCGTCGCGGTCATAGCCCTGCTCGATCAGGTATGCCAGCGGGCCGGTCAGATCATCGGCGAGCTTGTCGAGGCCGAGCCAGCGCAGCGGCTCCACCAGGGGCAGCGTCTTGGCCGGGACGAAGACGTACTCGGTGTTGCCCTCGGTCCACTTGATGTTCGCCGGGTCGTCGAGATCGACATCCTTGTAGCTGTTGCCGAGGTGGTTGGTGAAGAACCCCATGGTCGCGTTGAGGGTGGCCAGCGCATTCAGCGGGTTGTGCACATCGGCGGTCGGGTCGTACTGCCGCGCGACGTCGATGACCTTGAACTGACTGTCGGGCCACGCGGTTCCCCACGGCACCGACGCTCCACCGGCACGCCGGCTCGGGTTGCCGATCACGACGAAGGTGAGGTTCTGCGGAATCACCGCACCTTCGGGGTTCTTGAGATAGGACTCGAGCCACTGCGATGCGACGACCGCGCCCTCGCTGAACCCGAACACCGTGACGTCCTCGCCCGTGGCGGCGGCGGCGGCCAGCTGCTGACGCAGCGCCGCGACACCGAGGCCGAAGTTACCCGGCGTGGTCCACACAGGCAGGTAATCCATGGCGACGCAGGTGTTCCCGCTGGCGTCGTTGCAGTACTTGCCCTGCAGCGCCTCGTTCATGTCGACGGCGTCGGGCGACGGGTTGATCGTGATGACCGTGGCGCTCAGCGTGACGTCCTGAGTGACCTGCTTGGCTGCGATGGCCGCACCCTGGGCCGGCGCCGGGGGCGCAAGGGGTGCGAGCGCGATGACGCTCGACCCGACTAGAGCGAGGCCCGTCGTTACGTACGGGCGAAGCGCTGAGTGCATGTCCCAACCTTCCAGGTCGTTGCAATGAGGTGACGATTCGATCACGGCGGCAAAGGTGTGCGGAGATTATCACATATTGCTCGAGCGCAAGGAATTGCTGGACGAAATTCCAACAAGGCCCGACGGGTCGCAGAGAAAACCGCCAAGGGCGTCGCAAGGCGACGAATTCGCACTCCATCGCCCGCCGTAGGGTTGCTGGCAAACAACTTGCCGAAAAGGCGAATTGCCACGCGGGGCAATCGCAAATTGACGAGCAAGTAACAAGACTGCCTGCACAAAAGCCCCGCTATAACGTGTACAGCTAACTAGGCCACATAGCGCCTGACGGCGCGCGGCAGCGCCGGTCACTGGTACGCACGCGGCCGGATGGGCGAAGAGTCACCTCCACCTTCCAGCAACATCGCTACATGACGAGAACGCGTTACACCCTGTTTTGCTGGCGCCGTCAATTAGCTCCGGACGGACCGGACGTGTGAGGTCACAGACGTCGCACCGGCATCACGGATTTGTCACAGATCGCGGGCAACCAGCCAGGAATCGATGTGCTCGGCGACGGTTTCCCAGCCGGGTTCCAGCATCATGCTGTGCCCCATCCCGGGAAAGAACGTGGGCTCGGTGCCATACGCCCTGGCGGTCGCGCGCACCTCGGCCGGCGTGACCGCCATCCCGTCTTCGAGAGCGCCGAGAACCAGCATCGGGGCCCGCACCCGGTCCGGTCGCGGAAGAGCGGTCAGGCCGTCGCGGCCCGAGCGTGCGCTCTCCTCCTGCAGACGGGCCGCGCACGCGGCGACGATCGCATCCGGCGTGTGCGCCGAGAAGAACCGCTCTCTGACCAGCTCCGGAGCGTTGACGTAGTCCAGCGACCGGCCCGTCACGGAGAGCTTCACGAAATGCCAGGGATGGCGTCGCAGCCACCGGATCCCTGATCCCAGGTATCCGCGCGGTGGCGCCGAGGCCATCAGCACACCGGCGGGGACATCGCGGCCCTCCAGGTACTTCTGCACGAGGAACCCGCCCATCGAATGGCCCACCACGACCGGCGCCACCGGCAGGGCCGCAGCCGCCGTTGCGATGTCGTCGACGTAATCGGCCATCGACAACGACCGCAGCGGTGTGCTGGTGGTGCTGCCGCCGTGACCGCGCAGACTCACCGCGAGTGCGCGATAACCGCGGTCGGCGAAATAGTTCAGGAAATGTTCATCCCAGCACCAGGCGGCATGCCAGGCGCCGTGCACGAACAGCAGCGGAGCCGGGTGTTGTGCGCTCGCGTATCCCTTGTCGATCACCTCGAGCATTGCGAGTGGCACGGCCTTTTCGATGGGGGTAGCGAGCACGAGCAACCTACCATTCTGGCGGCGTCGTCACTCGGTAGTACCGTCCCTGCCATGACCAACCGATCGCGGTCCGCGCTCGCTCCATTTCGCTTCGGACTGCTCGACGGGATTGTGAACACCCGCATCTCACCCACGCTGCTGCCGTCGGCGAGCATGCTCACAGCATCTGTCACCGGCGCCGACTCGTTCTGGGTGGGCGACCACATCAACTCGCTGGTGCCGCGCTCCATCGCGACGCCGGAATACCTGGGCGCTGCTGCGCATCTGGTGCCGAAGGTCGACGCCATCCTCGAACCCTGGACCATGCTCGGCCACCTGGCCGCCCGCAACCGGCTGCGGCGCCTCCGATTCGGGGTCTGCGTCACCGACGCCAGCCGGCGCCATCCGGCGGTCACCGCGCAGGCCGCCTCGACACTGCATCTGCTGACCCGTGGCCGGGCCATCCTCGGGATCGGCGTCGGCGAACGCGAGGCCAACGAGCCCTACGGCGTGGAGTGGGGCAAACCGGTCGCCAGGTTCGTCGAGGCGCTGGCCACCATCCGCGCCCTCTGGGAGTCCGGTGGTGAACCGGTGTCCCGGGACTCGGCGTACTTCCCGCTGCGGCACGCGGTGTTCGACCTGCCGCCGTACAAGGGCAAATGGCCGGAGGTCTGGGTGGCGGCGCACGGCCCGCGGATGCTGCGCGCCACCGGCCGCTACGCCGACGGCTGGGTCCCGTTCGTGATCTCCCGGCCCGCCGACTACGCACGCGCGCTGGACGCGGTGCGTACCGCCGCCTCCGACAACGGGCGTGACCCGATGTCGATCACGCCCGCCGTCAACCGCACCGTGGTGGCCGGCCGCACCCGCGATGACGTCGACGAGGCGCTGGACTCCGTGGTCGTCAAGTCGGTGGCGCTGGCCGCACCGGCCGAAGCATGGGCCAGGCACGGAGTCGAGCATCCGCTCGGATCCGACTTCTCCGGGGTGCAGGATCTCGTCCCGCAGCTGATCGACCAGCAGGCAGCGCTGGAATATACCGCGAGCGTGCCGGCGTCGCTGATGAAGGAGATCTGCTTCCACGGGACAGCCGCCGAAATCCTGGACCAGGTGGCCGACTGGCGCGATCACGGACTGCGGTACCTGCTGGTCATCAACGGCAGCCAGCTGAACCCGAAACTGCGCAAGGGTGCGGCGGCAACGTTGCCGTATACGAACGTGCTTCGCGGGCTCAAAAAGCTCTAGCGGGTCGACACTCCGTTCGCGGAGTTTGCCATCTGCCACCGATCGGGGCGCGGTGCCGTCGCAGCCCCGGCGGTCGGTCGCCGTTGCTGCGCCTCGACCCGTCCAGCGCCGGAATCCGTCGCCGAATGACCAGATCGGTGCGCATTCGGTGCGTAATACGCGCTACTGCATCAGATTTCGCGCAGACGTCAATTAGCGCCGGGAATCTGCACGTCGCCGGCCCCGGCACGCGGGCCGTGTAACGCGCCTCGCCCAGCCTGCGATGCGTCAGTAGCGGGCGATCCACACGGTTGACGGGTGTCCGCGGAGGAAAAGTTTGCCGGACGGACGGCCTGTCCGTCCGCGAACAAGGTAAGGTCATCGCAGCGTTCTCTTAACTGCCTGAAGAAGTCCTGAAAAGTTGGTGTCATGCACGTAGCAGTCAAGCCCGTCATCACAAGTGGTATCGCCCTGGTCGGGGCCAGCGTCATCGCCGTCTCGCCGGTCTCCCCGGTTATGCCGGTCGATGCCCCCGCACCGTCTGTGCGGGTTGTGGACTCCGACGTGAGCCTGACGGCGTCGTCGCTGGCGTACGTGCCGATCAACATGATCCAACAGGCCCTCAGCGCCCCGGCGAACATGGTGGCCGCGCTGGACCGACTCGCCACCGCGATGGCGATCAGCGGTAGCTGGAACGAGGAACAGCCCAACAACGTATGGGGCTGGGATCCGGCCAACCCGGCGATGTTCCGCGAGACGATCAACACCCTGATCCCGTTCCCGGCCTTCTCCGAGCCGTGGGGTCGACACCTTGATTGGTGGGCCACCGCGAACCTGCCGATGTACGAGGGCTGCGCCTACGAGTGCGACGACCTGCCGGGGATGCTCGCCGGGATGTTCAAGGTCCCGATGAGCGAGTTCTACGACGAGGACGGTTACACGTTCCCGACCGTGATCAACCCCACCGGCGGTGCCGAAACCGAATGGTCGGGCCAGACCGTCAAGCTGGATCCGGCAGAACCCATCGAGTCCGTCTGGAACTCCCTGATCGCAGAGCCCACCGGAGTCCGGACCACCACGTTGTGGGAGGCCGTCACCGCGTTCGCGAATTTCAGTGCGGCACTGCAGATCACCGGCCATCTCCCGACCTGGGTCGCGGTGCGCGAGATCGAGACGTTCGTCAAGCACTTCCTGCGCGCACCGGCGGTCGAGGAGACAGCTCCCGAAGCCGAACCAGATGTGACGCAGCTGGCACTGGTGGCCGACACATCCGTTGCCGACGCGAGCGCACAGCCAGAGCCCGCCCCCGCGTCGACTCTGTCCCCCACCACGACGTGGCGCACGCTCACCACGGCCGCCACTCCCCCGGCCGGCGACGCACCCGATCAGACGCAGACCACCGATGCGGATCCGGCCGCGTCCAGCACGACCGAGACACCGGATCTGGTGACAACGGTGACGACGGAGCTGAAGAAGAAATTCGCCAGTGCCGCACCGGACGCCGAAGACACCGGTGCCACCGAAGACAAGGCCGATGTGAAGGACGACGCCGGCACCGCGGCTGACTCGAAGGCCGATTCGAAGGCCGACGCGAAAGACGACTCGAAGGCCGATTCGAAAGCCGACGCGAAAGACGACTCGAAGACCGACTCCAAGGGTGGGGCCGCCACGGGCGGCAAGCATCGCAAGGCCGACGACGGTGCACGCGACAAGTCGTCAGACATCGGCAGCTCCTCGTCGAGCGGCAGCGGCGGCAGCGGCGGCAGCGGCGGCAGCAGCAGCAGCAGCGAGTGACGACGGTCGACGGCTAGCTGCCGGTGCCCATCCAGGGGCGGTTGCCGTAGGTGTTGAAGTGCATGACCTCGGTCACCGGCCTCCGGGTGGTCGGGCCGTAGCGGCCGCGCGGCCAACCCAGCGGCACAACGCAACACGGCGTCACCGACATGGGTAAACCGAGTGTCCGCCGAGTAGAACTGACGCTCCACAGCGGCAGTGTGATCAGCGATGCGCCCAGCCCCATGGCCCTGGCCGCAAGCAGCAGGTTCTGCACGCTCGGATAGATCGAGCCGAAATAGCCCGACAGTGCCGCATGGGGCATCGGCACCAGCGGGATGCGACCCTCCTTGGCGCCCAGACGCAGGCACGCCACGATCAGCACCGGCACCTCGGCGAAGTGGTCGACCTGCCACTGCACCGCCCGGGCCGTCTTGGCCATCGACGGGTCCTTCTTCGACACCCGCCGAATCACCGTCTGGTAGTAGAGGGTCCAAGCCTGCCGATACCTCTTGGCGAGCTTCTTCTTCACCGCCAGGTCCTTGACGACGATGAACTCCCAGTTCTGCCCGTTGGCGCCGGTGGGTGCATGCAGCGCCATCTCGATGCACTTCATCACCACGGCGTCATCGACCGGATCGGGGTAGACGCGCCGGACGGCGCGCTGCGTCAACATGGCCTCGGTCAGCGGCATGTCCAATCGCGCCAGAGCTTCCGAGGCTGTGGGGATACCCGACGTGTCAGCCATTCTGCGAAATCCAATCCGAGGTGAAGCGTTGAAGTTGGGGCAATTCGGCCACGATCTGGTCGGCGATCGCCTGCTCGATCCTGCCCCCCACCAGCGGGATCCTGATCTCCAGCGTGCCGGCGAGCGTCAGGCGAGAGCCGCCCGGAACCGGTTGTAGCACAGCCGTTCCCACGCCCGAGCCGGGGACACCGGATGCGGTGATCGTGACCTCTCCGTGCACGGTGTCCCCGCCGCGGCGCCACGTCTCCGCGCGAACCACCTGCACGTCGCCGCGGAACGCCTTCGCCAGCGGTCCGGGCAGCAGGTTGTTGCGCAGATCCTGGGTGGTCGCGACGTCCACCGCGCCGGCGGGGTCGACGGTCAGGTAATCCAACGTAGTTGCGCCGCCTCCGAATTCGTCGATCCGGGCGTGCCAGTACGCCTCGTCACCGAACGCCCGGTGGATCTGTTCGACGCTTGCGGGCGAGTCGGTCCGAACGTCAAACGGCCGGGGCACCGAACAGCCGATCGGCGAGCTTGGCCGCGAATGTGCGCGTCTGGTCCAGCTGTTCGGGACTGATGTTGGTCTTCGGAATCTTCACACCCAGGTATTTGTCGCGATACTCCCCGGACCCGAGATAGCTGGTCAGCGACAGCATGGACTGCAGTTGCCCGCCCGGGTAACCGAAATGGATGCTGTCGACGAAACGGCCGCCCTGCTTGGTGGCGAGCTCGAGCACCGCCTCGTGGTTCTCCCGCCAGTACCGGCGGCACACGGTGATCACGGCGAACGGCTTTCCGTTGAGCAGTGCTGAGGCTTCGGTGGATTCGAGGAAAGACCGCATCGGCATGCTCACGGTCTTCCACCAGGTCGGCGAGCCGAGGCAGATCAGGTCGTACTCCCCGTCGCGGACGGCGTCCGGGGTGCGGATCTCGCCTGTCTCCCCCTTGCCCTGCGCCTTGAAAACACTGAACATGTCGGGCCAGACCTTGCGCATCGGGAACCGGGTGAACGGCTCGGAGTACTGCGGGTCGATGAACTCGATTGGCGCGGTGTGCACTTCGCAGCCGCGCTGCCGAAACGCCTCGGCGGCCGCGTCGAGCACCTTCTCGGTCTGGCCGGTGTAGGAGTAGTAGACGAACAGCACCCGCGGCGCGCGGGACCGCCCGCCGGCTTCCGGTTCACTCATCGCCGACACCTGCTCCGATCACCAGTTGACACACATTGTCTCCTTTCGGTCTTCTGCCCGACACCGACACCCGGCGGAAGTTTGCCAGCGGCGTTTGTCCCCCGGCGGCGTTTACGAATAGCCTCTGTCCCATGAGCGACAAGGTGTCCATCGATCTGACCGGGCCTGCCCAGACCATGCTGACGACGTTGTACCTCAAGGCGCTGGACGCCGACTTCCAGAGCCCGGTCCTCGGCGACACATTCGCGAAAGAGGCGATCGACCGCATCGACTACGACTGGCGCGACCTCGGTGTGGACGCCAAGTGGGCGCCCATCATCACCGTACGCACCGCCCAGTACGACATCTGGACCAAGCAGTTCTTGGCCGCCCACGGCCCCTGCACCGTCGTACACCTCGGCTGCGGGCTCGACAGCCGGGTCTTCCGGGTCGATCCCGGACCCGACGTGCAGTGGTACGACGTCGATTTCCCCGGCGTGATCGCGCTCCGCGAGCAGGTCTACCCGAGCCGGCCGAACTACCACCTGCTGCCCACGCCCGCGACCGAACTGTCGTGGCTGGACCAGATACCCGCGGACAAGCCGCTGCTGTTCCTCGCCGAGGGCATCAGCATGTACCTGACCGAAGACGACGGCATCGCGCTGTTGCGACGCGTGGTCGAGCGCTTCCCGTTGGGCGAGCTGCAGATCGACTTCTACAACTGGGTGGGGATCCGCTCGCAGAAAACCCAAACCCTGGTCCGTAAAACGGGATCCACGCTGCACTGGGCGGTCAACAGTCCCGAGGACATTCTGTCGAACGTGCCCGGTACCCGGCTGCTGGCCTATACGACGCTGTTCGACGCCAGCACCGCCGTGCGCGCCTCGGGCACGTTCAAGACGCTGGGCCGCGCCTTCCGCGTCCTGCCGCCGGTGCGCAAGGCCATTCAGTACCACCGCTACGCGTTCGGCCCCGTCAGCTGACACGGGTCGCGGCCTGCCGCGCGGCGATTCCGCACAGGATCGATTCGATCGCCCGCACCGACTTCTCGGGCTCCGGGCCGTGCGAGTGGTATTCGAGCATCAGCCGCCCGGCGAAGATCTTGCTGGTGTAGATCTCGATGCCGGACCCGACCGCGAAGTACAGTTCGCCGTGGCTGGCCGCCAGCTCCATCCCCGGAGGCATCCGCATGGGCGGCACGATGCCGTTGTCGGTGAACATCACCACGTCGGGAAGCCCGGGCGGGTTACCCACGTACTGGGGGCTGAAGTGCAGGAAACTCTGCTGGATGACGCCTTCGGCGATGTCCTTCTTGAAGGTGTCGTTGATGTCGCGGGCCAGGTCGACGACGTCGGTGCCCTGGTGGATCTCCGCCAGATAGGTGGCGATACCGACGGGATTGGTGCACTCGGTCGCCGACACCGGCGGTGACAGCAGGTAGCGCAGATCCACCGGGTAGACGTAGGGCACCGGGACGTTCGGGGTGTCGCGCAGCTGCCATTCGGCCATCAGCACCGCCGCGGACAGCAGGCTGTTCAGCCCGAGCTTGTGCGCCCGGCAGAACTCGATGATGCGCTCGGTGTCCTGCTCGGAGAGCTTGCAGAACTCCATCGGGACTCGTTGCGGCAGAACCGGATTGTCGCCGGAGGGGGCACGACGCGACGGCGGCAGCTCATAGGCGAACATCGCCGCCAGCAGCCGCTCGAGTCCGGAGCGCTGCCGCTTCTCCACATTCCGGTTGGACAGGATCACCTCGAGCGGGACCGGCGCGGAGTGCACGGGGCCGGGCCGCGACGATCCCGTGGTCACCAGGTCGGTGTAGGTGGAGAACAGCTCTTCGACGAGGCTGAACTGGTGATGGCCGTCGGCGAGGCTGTGGTGGATGTAGAGCGTCAGATGGATCTGACCATCCCTGTTCGTCAGGCGCAGATGTGACAGCGCGGCCGTCTGATCGAACAGCAGCGGCGACGGTTCGTCGTCTCCGTGCAGTTCGATCACCTCGAGGCCCTGGTGCATCAGATCGTCCAGCACGATCTCCCACTGGCCGTCGGGGAGCTGCTCGAGGTGACCGTTGAGCACCGGGTGGGCGGTGATCAGCGCGTCGAACGCGTCGGCGAGCGCGTCGACGTCGACGGTGCCGTCGACGTGTGCCGCCAGGCCGACGAAGTTGCGGGTCTCGGCGAACATCTCCTCGCTGCGCGCCAGCTTGCGGATGCCCGATGAAGGAAACATGAAAGTCAGACTCCCTGGTACGTCGTCACGTCGGTGGTCAAGGGCGGGTCAGCCACGCTTGCTGGCCCTGCGGTATCCGATGGCCAGCGGCACCGCGCACACCGCGGCGATGCCCACCGCCCACAGCACCGAGAACAGCACCGGCTCGGCGATCGGACCTTCCAGCGACAGGCCCTTCATCGCCTCGATGGTAGTGCTGACGGGTTGGTTCTCGACGAACGGCTGGAGCCACTCCGGATACTGGTCGAGCGGCACGAAACCGATCGAGAAGAACATCAGGATCGCGATCACGATCTCGGTGGCCTGCGGGGCGATCGTGCTGGACGAGAACAGGGCCAGGGTCAGGACGGCGGCCGACAGCGCCACCCCGAACAGGGCCGGCATGAACACCCACGCGATCGCCGCGGGGATGCCCTGTTCGAACCGGAACCCGAGTGCCAGACCCACACCCATGACGACAATGGTGATCACCACGATGCGCACGAAGTCGGCGGTGAGCCGGGCCAGCAGCCCGGCGGCCCGGTGCACCGGAACCACCCAGAACCGGGACAGCAGACCGACGTCGCGCTCGCGCATGATGCCGACCGCGCCGATGATCGCGCCGGTCATCCCGCCGACCAGCGCCACCAGCGGGACCTGGCCGTAGAGCCCACTGTTGCCGGTGACCTGCTCGATGACGTCGCCGAGGACGATGTCCAGTGCGGCGAGGAACACCGCGGGCATCACCAGCGACTGCACCAGCGTGGCGGGGTCCCGGCTCCAGCGCCGCAGAATCCGCGCCGTCAGGACCGCGACCTGAGGCAGCAGCCGTTTCGGCGAGTTCTCCCACACCCTGTCGACGCGGTGCCTGCCGCCGGGCCGGTACGGAGCCGACACGGACGAATCGGTGGTCACGACTGCCTTCTCCGCGTCACCACGACATGCAGGGCCAGCGCCACCAGAATCGACGCCAGCGCCCACACCACACCGGGGGCCAGCACCGACCACGTCGCCTCCGGTGCGGCACCGGAGCTGTCACCGGCCAGCGCCTGCAGACCGTAGACCCACTGCGACAGCGGCTGATTACGCACGAATCCCTGAATCCAGTCCGGGAACCGTTCGACGGGCTGCAGGCCCACCGACGCCAGTCCCAGCGTCAGCTGCGGGATCAGCATCATCGGTGCGGTGGCCTCCGGGTTCTGGGTGGCGACGCCGATGAGGTCGCCGATGATGGCGAGCGCGGCGCCGATCAGCAGCACCAACGCCACGAAGCCGAGGGTGCTGACGACATCGGACTGGAGCCGGAAACCGATGACGTAGCCGCACGCCACCGACACCGCCAGCGCGATGCAGCAGCGGTACATGCTCGCCGTCATCCGCGACGCGAGCGGGGTCACCGACGGTATGGGCATGGCGCGGAATCGCCGGTTGATGCCCTGCACGGAGTCGGTCGCCGAGCGGAACGCGGCGGAGATCGCGGCGAACCAGATCGCCTGCAGGATGATCAGTGGCGTCAGGTACTGCGCGTAGCTGCTCAGCGGCTGCACCGCGCCCATCATCTGCTTCAGCGGCAGGTAATAGCCGACGGTGAAGACGATCGAGCCGACGACCTGGGTGGCAAGTTCGCCGTTGCGCAACGTCGGGATGATCATCCGGATCGTCAGCACCCACCACTGCTGGATGGCCGACACCGGCGGCCGCACGCCGTGGGGTATCGCGGCCCGTCGCGGCGCGACCGAGAGCCCTGACTGGTCGATCACGCGTACGCGTCCGCTTCCACCAGCGTGTCCGGCTGGTCACCGCCGTTCGGATGGTCACCGGTGAGTGCGAGGAACACCTCGTCGAGCGACGGCCGGCGCAACGCGATGTCCATCAGCTCGATGTTGGCCTCGCTCAACAGGTGCAGCGCCTGCATCAGGGTGTTGGGGCCGTCGGGTGCCGGCATCGAGATGCGGTCCGAGGTGTCGGTCAACGCGGCCCGGTTCGCGTCGGGCAGCAGCCCGCCGAGGACCCGCGCGACCTCGGGGATGTCGGCGAGCTGGCGCGGCACGATCTCGCAGTAGGTTCCGCCGGTGCGCTCCTTGAGCTGATCGGCGGTGCCCTCGGCGATCACGGTGCCCTTGTCGATCACGATGATGCGGTCGCTGAGAAGGTCGGCTTCCTCGAGATACTGCGTGGTCAGCAGCGTCGCGATACCGGCCTCCTTGAAGTCGGTGACGAGCTCCCAGATGGCCTGCCTGCTGCGGGGATCCAGACCCGTGGTCGGCTCGTCGAGGAACACCACCTCGGGGCGGACCACCAGCCCGCACGCGATGTCGATGCGCCGCTTCATGCCGCCGGAGTAGTTCCCGACGGCACGGTCGCCCGCACCCACCAGGTCGAACTGCTCCAGCAGCTCCTGCGCCCGCTGCTTGGCCACCTTCTTCTTCAGGCCCTGCAGCCGGCCGAACATCAGCAGGTTCTCGCGGCCCGTCAGCAGGTCGTCGAGCGCGGCGTGCTGACCGGTGAGCATCAACGCGCGCCGCACACCGGCAGGGTCGCTGACCACGTCGTGGCCGGCGATCAGGGCCCGCCCGCTGTCGGGCTTGATCAGCGTGGACAGGATGTTGACCGTCGTCGTCTTACCCGCGCCGTTGGGGCCGAGCAGGCCCAGCACCTCTCCACGTTCCACTTCGAAGCTGACATCTCGCAGTGCGACCACGGGGCCGAACGACTTCTTGATGCCTGCGACGACCACCGCCTTGTCCGAGCTCGCCATGTGCCCCTCCTACCCGGTCACGGTCACGACAGATCGACCAGCGCCAGCTCATCGCCGGCCGCGTCGGTGTCTTCCTCGGCGAGTGCATCCCTCGTGATGTCGAGAAGTGCAGCCGAGTACTGCCGGGCAAAGGATTCCACATCGGTGGGGCCGAGACGGCGGCTGTCGTACCACCAGTCCAGGGACAGCACGCCCGCGGTGCGATAGACCCGCAGCTCCAGCGCGTGGCCCAGCCCGGGGAGGGCGTCACGAATCGGCATGGCGGTGTCGGTGTCGAACCGGACCGCAGCATCGTCGGGTTGTTCTGCGGGCACGTCGGGGATGGTCCCGACGTGGGTGAACAGGATGTCGGCGGGCCGGCTCGCACCCAGCACGCGCGCCGTCGGCGCGTACAGGTACCGCAGCAGGCCGTACCCGATGCCGTAGTGCGGTACCGCCTTCAGTGTGTCGCGCACGTCCTCCAGCGTTGCGGTCGCGGACGCCCGCCCGGAGGCGTTGAGCACGACCGGATGGATCGTGGTGAACCAGCCGACGGTGCGCTGCAGGTCGACGTCGGGCTTGAGCACCGAGCGGCCGCGGCCACCGAGGTCGACGGCCACCGCGCCCTCGCCGACCGTCGCGGCAACGGTGCGGCCCAGCGCAGCCAGCAGGATCTCCTCGATCGGCAACCGCAGCCGCCGCCGGGCGTCGTCGATCTCACCGGTCTCGGCGGCCGACAGCGGCGCGGACAGCCGCACCAGGTCGTCGGCGCCGGGACGCTCCGCGGTCTCCGGGCCCGCCACGCTCACCGTGCCCCTACGCGCCGTGTCCAGCCAGTAGTCACGGCTGTCCAGCACGGCGGGATGGCTGGTCAGGCCGGCGCAGCGCTGCGACCATTCCCGCCAGGACGCGGTCACGGGCGCCAGCTCGATCTCCTGACCCGACAGCTGCTGGCTGAACGCCGTGAAGATGTCGGTGAGCAGCACGTCACGGGAGACACCGTCGTCACCCGCACCGACGGCCGTTCCGTGCAGGCTCAGCGCCAGGTAGGACGGACCGCCGCCGGCGCCCCGGATCAGCGTGGCGGTCAGCGGGACCACGACCTGATGCTCACGCACCTGCTCGTCCAGGAGGCCCAGTACGGCGTCGCGCTCCTGCGGACTGCCCGAGACCAGGCCCTCCGGCAGCTGCCTGACGGCCAACTCCGTGAACTCGCCGGCTTCTGCGATGTGCTGATCCCAGGTGCCCGCGCGTTCCACGAGGTGCACGCGCAACGCGTCATGGGCGGTGGTCACCGCGGTCAGCACCGCCCGCACATCGGCCTCGCCGACGTCGGATCGCAGGCCGAGGATCACCGGGATGCGCCAGCGGCCGAGGTCGCGCAGGCCGTACTCCAGGAAGTACGCCACATTGGGCGGCACCGGGGGGCTGACGACGTCGTCCATCGACTGTCGCGCCAGACCGCCCTCGGCGTACCGCGCCGTCAGCACCTTCGCCAGCGACGCGACCGTCTGGTTCTCGTACAGGTCCTGCGGGGTGAGGTCCAGCCCCTCGTGGCCCGCCGTCATCGCGACGCTGATCGCGATCAGCGAGTCGCCGCCGATCTCGAAGAAGTTGGCGTTGCGATCGATGTGGGACAGCCCGAGGCACTGCGACCAGATGCGCGCCATCGCGGCCTCGACGGTGGAGACACCGCCCGCGGCGGCAGGTGCCGCGCCGGCCGGGCTGCCGGCCGCGGTGACGCCTGCGGCGCCGCCTCCCCCGGCCAGCCATGTCGCGGCACCGTTGTGCTCGACCCAGTGGCGTTCCGGGGCGAAGGGGTAGCCCGGCAGCGTGACCAGGGAGCGTTGGTCGTCGCCGCCGCGATTCCAGGCCGGACTCCAGTCGACGTCCACGCCCGCGGCCCAGAGCTGCCCGAGGCCGAGCAGGAACGTGTCGCGGTCGCTGCGGTTCTGCGCCTGGTGACGCATCAGCCGCACCGCGCGGTGCCGTTCGGCCCACCGCGGATGCCTGCCCGCCGATGACGTCAGGGTGCCGCCGGGACCGACCTCGACGAGTACCCGGTCGGGCGCGGTCAGCAGCGCGTCGAGCTCATCGGCGAACCGGACGGTGGCCCGGATCTGACGCGCCCAGGTCGACGGGTTGGTGGCCTCCGACGCCGACATCGTGGTGCCGGTGATGTTGGACAGCAGCGGAATCTGCGGTTCCCGCAACGTCATCCGCGACAGGAACGAGGTGAACTCGGCGACCACGGAGTCCATCAGCCGCGAATGGAACGCGTGCGAGGTCCGAACGCGGCGCGCCACGATCCCCTTCTCCGCCAAGCCTGCCTGGAATGTCCGGATCGCGTCTTCGCTGCCCGCGATCACACAGCTGCCCGGGTCGTTGATCGTGGCGAGATCCACGTCGGGGGTGAGGTGCTCGGCGATGGCCTCCGGGCTGAGCGCGACCGCGACCATGACCCCGCGCGGGGCGGCGTGCATCAGGCGGGCACGCATCGACACCACCTTGACCGCGGTGTCCAGGTCGAACACGCCCGCCAGGGTGGCCGCCGGGTACTCGCCGATGCTGTGGCCGGCCATGATCGACGGCGTCACGCCGTAGGACTGGATCAGCTTGGCCAGCGCGTACTCGACGGTGAACAGTGCGGGCTGGGCCCGGTCGGTGTGCTCCAGATTGCGGCCGACCCCGTCGAAGATCTCGGCCCGCAGGTCGTAGCCCATCTCGTCGCTGAACGCTGTCGCGCACTCGTCGAAGTGCCGGGCGAACACCGGCTCGGTGTCGTGCAGCCCGCGGGCCATGCCGATGTGCTGCGCGCCCTGACCCGGGAACAGGAACGCCACCCGATCGGCGGAACTCTCCGAGCCGTCCCAATCGGGGTGCCCACTGCCGACGAACACGTTGTCCGTCTCGGCGGCGGTCAACACCGCGGCCGCGTCCTCGCGGTCGGCGACCACGGCGGCCAACCGGATGGGTTCCTTGCGGCGCCGGGTCAGCGTGTAGGCGGCGTCGGGCAGGCTCAGCCCGTCCGCCTCCGCCAGCTCGCGGGCCAGCGCGGCACGCGACTGCGCAAGTGCCTCTTCGGTTTTGGCGGAGAGCACCAGAACCTGCGGTCCCGACTGGGACGGCGCGGGCGCAGCGACCCTGCCCGGCGCCTCCTCGAGCACGATGTGGGCGTTGGTGCCGCCGACCCCGAACGAGCTGACGCCGGCACGACGGATGCCGTCGACCTCCCACGGGCCGTCCTGGTTGCGGATACGGAACGGTCCGCGGTCCAGGTGCAGCTCGGGGTTCGGGCTGCTGTAGTGCAGGGTGGGCGGGATGACGCCGTGCTCGAGGCACAGGATCGCCTTGATCAGACCCGCGATGCCCGCGGCCGTCTCGAGGTGGCCGATGTTCGACTTGACCGAACCGAGGTAGCACGGGTCGCTTCGGGTTTCCTCGGCCAGGTCGAACGCCTGCCGCAGGCCCTCGATCTCGATCGGATCCCCGATGGGGGTGCCGGTTCCGTGCGTCTCGACGTAGGTGACCGTCGAGGCGTCCACGCCGGCGATCGCGTGCGCCTCGGCGATGACCTCGGCCTGGCCGATCGAGTTGGGGGCGGCGTAGGTCATCTTGGTGGAGCCGTCGTTGTTCAGCGCCGAACCGCGGATCACGGCATGGATGTGGTCGCCGTCGTCGACCGCGTCCTGCAGGGCCTTGAGCACCAGGACACCGACGCCGCTGCCGAAGATGGTGCCGTCCGAGCGCACGTCGAACGGTCGGCAGTGCCCGCTCGGCGACACCATCGATCCCTGCTCGTACCAGTAGCCGACGCGGTTGGGGATGCGGATCGACGACCCGCCGGCCAGCGCGATGTCGCACTCGCCGTTGAGGATCGACTGGCACGCCAGGTGCACCGCCACCAGCGACGACGAACACGCGGTGGCCACCGACAGCGCCGGACCGCGGAAGTCGAACTGGTGGGCCACGCGGGTGGCCAGATGGTCCTTGTCGTTGGACAGCGACAGCGAGACCATGTCGAAGCTGGCGCCCTGGCCGATCACCATGGCCGGGTCGTAGTTCGACATCAGGTTGTGCAGCAGGTAGCCACTGGTGGAGCTGGTCCCGAAGACACCGACGGTGGCCTCCAGCTCGGCCGGGTCGTACCCGGCGTCCTCCAGTGCGTGGTACACCGACTGCAGGAACAGCCGGTGCTGCGGATCGAGCATCCGGGCCGCATGGGGCGTGAAGCCGAAGAACTCTGCGTCGAACTCCTCGATGCCCGCCATCAGCGCGGCGCGACGCACGTACGAGCTGTTGGTCAGGGTGCGTTCGGTGACCCCGGCGGCCAGCAGCTCGTCCTCGGAGAGGTCGACGATCGACTCGACGCCGTTGCGCAGGTTGCGCCAGAACTCCGACACCGAGTTGGCTCCCGGGAACCGGCCCGCCATGCCGATGACGGCGATGGCGTTGTCGGGGAGTTGACCGTCAAGCTCCCCTGCACTGCTGGTCACGATCTCGGTCCTACCTTTCGCCGGGATGCGGCTCGTTGACGTGCTGCGGCGCGCTGCTGTGCGCGCTCACGCAGCGCATTGGGACGCTCGGAGGACTCGTCCTGCTCCTCGAGCCCGAGCTGACGGATCAGGTCGAGCGCGACGTCGGCCAGCGTCGCTCCCTGCAGCAACAGTGCCACAGGGGGCTCGACGCCGAAATCGCCGCGAATCGTGTTGCGCATCCGGACGGCCATCAGGGAGTCCAGACCCATCTCGGTCAGCGGCCGCGCCGTGTCCACGGCGCTGTCGTCCGAGTAGCCCATGACGCCGGAGATGCGGCGGCGCAACCGGGCGAGGACCACGCGGTGCACCTCGGCGGCGTCCATCTCCTTGAGCGCGTCGGCACCGCCCCAGTCCTCGTCGGCGTCGTCGGTGTCCAGCTCGCCCACCAGGTCGGAGAAGAAGCCGATCTGTGCGATCTCGGGGAACGCGGCCGCCGCCCGATCCAGCCGCAACCGGGCGATACCGACGCGCGACAGTCCCGCGGACAGCACGCCGCCGAGCGCGTCCACGCCCTCGGCAGGGGTGATCGGGTCCAGCACCGAGAAGCTCAGCGAGCTGGCCAGGCCGACCTCGGCCCACTGACCCCAGTTGATCGTGGTCGCGGGCAGACCGGCCGCCTTGCGCCAGGTCACCAGGGCGTCCAGCCAACCGTTCGCGCACGCGTACGCCGCCTGTCCAGGCGAGCCGAGCAGCGAGGCGACCGAGCTGAAGCCCACCCACCAGTCCAGTTCCTTGGTGGCGGTGACCTCGTGGAGTCGCCACGCGCCGAGCGCCTTCGGCGTCCAGATGGTGTCGAGGCTCTCCCGGGTCAGGCCGACGACGAGTTCGTCGGCCAGCACGGCCGCCGAGTGGATCAGGCCGCGCAGCGGCTTGCCCGTCTCCTCGGCCGCGGCGGTGAGCCGCTCGGCGACTCCCGGTGCGGCGATGTCGCCGAGCACGGTGACGATCTCCGCGCGCGCCGACAGCTCGTCGAGAACAGACTGCGCCTCCGCCGAGGCGGCACTGCGGCCGTTGAGCACGACACGACCCGCTCCGGCCTCCACCAGCCAGCGCACCACGGCCAGGCCCACGCCGCCCAGTGCTCCGGAGACGATGTAGGACGCATCACCGCGCGCCAGCGGCTGATTCGACGCCGTCGGCAGGGCGGCCCGCGAGAGCCGCTCCACCCAGCGGGTGCCGCCGCGCCAGGCGACGACGTCGTCGATCCCGGTACCCGAGCCGTCGGCCTCGATCTCGGCGATCAGCGCCGCGGCGTCCCCGCCCGCGCCGAGGTCGACGAGGGTGGCGTGCAGATCGGGATGCTCGTAGGCGAGCACCCGCACCAGTGCCTTCAGGCTGCCGACCGCCGGGTTGCCCGGGCCGTCGGCATCGCCGGTGACCAGGCCGCCACGGCTGACCAGCCACAGGCGTGGCGGCTTTCCGTGCCAGCTACCGACGACGGCGCGTACGGCTCCGGCCACACCCCACAGCACGTCACGCGCGTGCGCCAGGTGCGCCTCGGTGTGGGTGCCGTCGAAGTCGCCGTCGTCGACGACGATGACCACCCCGGCCGGCGGCAACGCCGAATCCGCGGTGGCGCCGGCGAATGCGTCGCGCACCGTGGACTCGTCACCCAGATCGGCGGTGACGACCCGGCGCTGCGGGCGGGCGAAGCTGTCCGCGAACTGCTGCGCGGTGGCCATTGCTGCCGCACCGTCGGCGAGGACGAGCCAGCTGCCCGTCGGCGAGCCGGCGGGCGGCACCGCAGATTCGACCCAACGGGAATCGAAGATCTTCTGCGACAACGGAAGTGGCACCGTGCGGCGCTGGATGCGCTTGAGCTGGACATCGTCGACCTGGGCCAGCACCGCGCCCGCGTCGTCGGTCAGGGTGACGCGGCCGGTGGTGTCACCGGTCTCCTCGTCGACGCCGACCAGCTCGGCATGGCACTTCGCCCGCCGGCCGATGTCGCCGAACACCCGGATGGATCCGAAGCCGACCGGCAGATAGGTGACGTCGGTGGCGCCGGAGAGGACGTCGTCGCTCATGGCGGCCGCGAGGCCCTGCAGCGCCGCGTCCAGCATCACCGGGTGCAGCGCGATGCCGCGGTGCGGCGTGGCCTCGTCGGGCAGCACGATCTCGGTGTCGGCCGCTCCAGTGGAGCGCACCACGCGGGTCAGCGCGGCGAAGGCGTGCGCGTGATGGGCGCCGGTGCGGCGCAGCGCGGTGTAGAAGTCCGCCGGAGACACCGGGGTGCCGCCGGTCGACGGTGCCACCTTGGCCGGTGCGCCGCCGTCCGCGGCGCGGACGGTGCCGACCGCGTGCCGCGTCCAGGTGCCCATCTCCGAGCGCGAGTGGATCTCGACGCGCAGCGTCCCGTCGTCGAGGCGGACGATCTGAGTGGTCAGCATGGTGTGGCTGTCCAGCGGGAGCATCTGCTCCACCTCGACCAAGGCCGCCACGCCGGTGGCGGGCAGGCCGAGCGCCTCCCGGCCGGCGGCCAGCGTGATCTCGGCGAAGCCGGCGCCGGGCATGACGGGCAGCCCGTGCACGATGTGGTCGGCCAGCCACGGGTGCAGCTCCAGACCCACGTCGGACTGCCAGACGTGGCCCGTGCCCGACGGCAGCTCGACGTGCAAGCCGAGCAGCGGATGAGCGCCGGCGAACTGCTGACCTGCGGAGCGGTCGGCCATCCAGTAGTGGGTGTGCTGCCACGGCGTCGGCGGGACCGAGACGAGGTGCGATGTCGTCTGCTCGTCGGCCTTGACGGCGGGCGGCCGCACCGCGGCCAGCTGCGCGTGGAACGCCAGCGTCTCGGGCTGGTCCCTGTTGACGGTCGCCCCCACGTGGTAGCGGCGACTGGTCCCCTGCGCGGCGAGGGTGTCCGAGATCGCATGCGCGAGCAGCGGATGCGGGCTGATCTCGATGAAATTGCTGTGCTCGGCGCTGGCCTCGTGGACCGCCTGGCTGAACCGCACCGGGTTGCGCAGATTGGCCGCCCAGTAGTCGGCGCTGTACATCGGCGCCGACCCGGCGTAGCCGACGGTGGACACCAGCGGGATCTTCGGCGCCGCCGGCTTCAGGTAGGCCAGGGCCTCGGTCAGCTCCGGCAGCACCGGGTCGATCGTGGGATGGTGCGACGCGACGTCCACCTCGATGCGGCGTGCGAGCTTGCCCTGGGCGTCGACGAGGGCGACCAGTTCGTCGACCTGGTCCGGTGGACCTGCGATGACGGACTGCTTGGGTGAGGCGTAGACCGCGATCGTGATGTCGGGCCGGTCGGCGATCAGCTTCTCGGTCGCCTGGGCGTCGAGTTCCAGCAGCGCCATCGCGCCCTGGCCGGACAGCCGCTTCATCAGCCGCGTCCGGGTGGCGATCACGTCCAGGCCCTCGGCGGGAGTCAGGACGCCTGCCACCACCGCGGCGGTGGCCTCGCCCATCGAGTGCCCGATCACCGCGTCCGGCTCCACACCGTAGGACCGCCACAGCGCGGTCAGCGCCAGCTGCATCCCGACGATCACGGGCTGGATGCGGTCGATGCCGACCACCGGCTCGCCGGCCTCCAGGGTGTCGCGCAGCGAGAAGCCGACCTTGTCGCGGAACGCCGGTTCCAGGTCGTCGACGGCGGCGGCGAACGCGGGTTCCTCGGCCAGCAGAGCCTTGCCCATGCCGGGCCACTGCGCGCCCTGCCCCGAGTAGAGGAAGACCGTTCCCGAACCCACCTTGGCGTCGTGGGCACCGACCAGGCCGGGTGCGGGCTGACCGGCGGCCAGTGCGCGCAGCGCGGTCACCGCCTCGTCGTGGGTGCGGGCGCTGACCGTGGCGATCGTCGGGTAGCGGCTGCGGTGGTGGTTGACGGTGTAGGCGACGTCGACCAGCGGCACGGTGGCGCCGTCGCCCGCCAGCCAGTCGGCCAGCGCCGCGGCGGAGGCGGCCAGCCGGTCCGCCGTCTTGCCCGACACGACGAGGGTCGTCACCTTCTCAGGCGCAGCCGGCGCGGGGGCAACCTCGGGCCCCTGCTCGAGCACGATGTGGGCGTTGGTGCCGCCCATGCCGAACGACGACACCGCGGCCCGGCGGGGATGCTCGCTCGCCGGCCACGGCGATGCCTCCGTCGGCACGAAGAGCCGGGTCGAAGCGGCGTCGATCGTGGGGTTCCACTTCTCGAAGTGCAGGTTGGGCGCGATGGTGCCGTGCTGCAGCGTCAGCACCGTCTTGATGAATCCGGCGACGCCCGCGGCGGCCTCGGTGTGACCCATGTTCGACTTGACGGCGCCCAGCGCGCAGGGGGTGTCGCCCTTGCCGTACACCGCGGCCAGCGCGTCGAACTCGATGGGGTCGCCCAGAGATGTTCCGGTGCCGTGGGTTTCGACGAAGCTGACGGTGCCCGCGGCGACGTCGGCCGAGCGCAGGGCGCGGGTGATGACGTCGCGCTGCGACGGGGCGTTCGGTGCGGTCAGGCCGTTGGACCGGCCGTCCTGGTTGACCGCGGACCCGCGGACGACGCCGAGCACGCGGTCGCCGTCGCGGACCGCGTCGGTGAGCCGCTTGAGCACCACCACGCCGGCACCTTCGCCGCGCACGAAGCCGTTGGCCCGCGAGTCGAACGAGTAGCAGCGGCCGTGCGGCGACAGCATTCCCCACTTGGCAAGGGCCAGTTGGGTTTCCGGGCGCAGACTGAGGCTGACCCCGCCGGCCAGGGCGAGGTCGCTCTCCCGCATGCGCAGGCTCTGGCAGGCGAGGTGGATCGACACCAGCGACGACGAGCACGCGGTGTCGACGGCGACCGCCGGGCCCTTGAGGCCGAGCAGGTAGGCCACCCGGCCGACGGTGACGCTGTGGGCGTTGCCGGTGGCCGAGTAGGCGTCGATGGTGTCCGGGTTGCCGGCGGAGGCGTTCTGGTACTCGTTGTAGTACACGCCGATCATCACCGCGGCCCGCAGCTCACCGACGGTGTCCGGTGCCAGACCGGCGTTTTCGAGTGCCTCGTAAGCAACTTCGAGCAGCACGCGCTGCTGCGGGTCCATCGCGGCGGCCTCGCGCGGCGTGATGCCGAAGAACTCGGCGTCGAACCCGGCGACGTCGTCGATGTAGGCACCCCACTTGCTGGGCATCTTGCCGGGGGCCATCGGATCGGGGTCGTAGAACGCGTCGCCGTCCCACCGGTCGGCGGGCACCTCGGTGATGGCGTCGGTGCCGCTCTCCAGGAACTTCCAGTAGCTGTCGGGACCCGTCACGCCGCCGGGGAATCGGCACCCGATGCCGACGACGGCGATCGGCTCGGCGCCGGCGACCCGGGAGGCTTTCTCGAACTGCTCGGCCAGCTTCCCGCGCTGCTCGGCGGACATCGCCGAGATCCTGTCGAAGGTGGTCTTCATCAGATGGCGCCCTCACTGCCGGCGTTCGCCGACTCGACGGAAGAGGACTCGATGCTGTCGAACAGGTCGTCGAGCACGCTGAACGAATCGGAGTCTTCTTCGGGTTCTTCGGGTTCGGTGTCCTGCGCCTGCTGCGCAGGCGCCAGCAGATCGGCGACGAAGTCCGCCATCTGCGCGATCGACGGATGGTTCCACAGCATCGTCGCGGACAGGTCGACGCGGACCAGCTGCTTGGCATCGCGCAGCAGGTTCATCGCCATCATCGAATCCAGGCCCAGTTCGGGGAACGCCGCGTCGAAGTCGACGGCGGCATCGGGCATCCCGAGCTCCCGGGCCAGGATCGCCCGCAGCCGCGTCCGCAACTCCCCGACGGTCTGGGCCCGCGTCATCGACGACCAGTCGATGAACTCCACCGAGGCCGAACCGTTCTCGTCGACCACCGGCGCCGGCGCCGATTCCACGGGCGCGTAGGTCAGCCCCCGGATGTCGACCCACGTCGTGCCGTCGGCACCGGTGACCAGGACGTCGACCACCAGCGAACCGGTGGTGCCGTCGCGCCGGTACACCTCGATGGTGCCGCGGCTGCCCGGCGCCGCTGCCACCGTGAGACTCTCGGCGCCCGCAGGCAACAGCAACTGGGCGTTGTCGGCGTCGGCCAGCCGGGCCACGTACACCGCGGCGTCGACGAGGGCGGCGGCGGCCGACTCCGAGGAGTCCGGCAGCTCGATGTCGGCGCGGGCGCCGGCCGGGGTGGTGGTGCACCCGCTGACCGTCCACGCGAACGGCTGGCCTTCCACGCCCCACGCGCGCTGCATCTCGGCGATGGCCGCCCCGTCGAACGCCTGTCCGCCGGCGGTCTGGTCGCCGCTGGGCACCTGGGCCGAGGGCGCCGCGATCAGCTGGGCGCTCGCGTGCCGGGTCCAGCGCTGCTCCGGGGTGTCGGGGGACGAACTCGACCACACCGTGAGCGCGGTGGCGTCGGCGACGACGTGCACGACCTTGGGCGCGTCGGCCACGATCGGATACTCGAACCGGACGTCACCGACCGCGGCCCCGCTGTCGATCAGTGCCGCGGCACCCGAAAGCGTCTGCAGCAGAACCGAAACCGGAACCACCTCGACACCGCGCACGCGGTGCGCCACGGGGTAGGAACGCTCGCCGGGCAGCACCCGGGCCTGCCACAGATGGTTGTGCGACGTCCCGGCGACCGGCTCACCGAGCACGGTGCCCCAGGCGGGGGCGGCCACCGCGTCGAGGTCGACGCTCTCCCCCGGTGCGTTGACCAGGTGATCGAGCACCTTGACCGCCGCGCGCATCCGGTAGGCGTCGGCCAGCCGCGCCCAGTCGGCGCCCGCCACCACCGTCTGCACGGCGGCGTCGGGGCTCAGCAGTGCGGGCAGCATGCGGATCGCCACCTCGTTGGGCATCGGTTCCAGCCCGGCGGCCTTCATCTGCGGCTGCGCGTCCGACCAGGACTTCCACAGGCCCCAGTCGATGACGGTGGCAGGCAGGCCCAGCGCGCGGCGGGCATGGGCGAACGCGTCGGCGAAGGCGTTGGCGGCGGTGTAGTGCGCGACTGCGCGGGAGCCGAGCAGGCCGGTGATCGAGGAGAACAGCACGAACCGGCGCACCGGCGTCCGCAACGACAACGTGTGCAGCACCGACGCCGCATCGATCTTCGCGCGGAACATCGGGGTCACGTCGTCGTCGGTCATGTCGGTCAGCAGCGCTTCACCGCCGGCCAGCGACGCCAGGTAGACGCCGTCCAGCGGGGGAAGGTCCTTGCCGAACCGGTCGAACACCGCCGCCATCGACGTCTCGTCGGCGGCGTCCGCGGCAACCTCGACCAGCGTGGTTCCGCCGGCCGCCAGTTCACCGGCCAATTCGGCCAGCTGCGAGCCGCCGCGGCGGGACACCGCGACCACCGTCGAGGCGCCCATGTCGGCGAGCTGACGGATCAGGTACGGGCCGACGTTGCCCGTCGCGCCGATGACCAGGTGACTGGTGCCGCTCTCCAGGCGGGTCAGCGAGACCGCGGGCAGGGGGTGCGGCTCCAGTCGCGGCACCCGGCGTTCACCGGCGCGGTACACCGCCTGGTCGTCGCGGTCGGTGCCGGCCGTCCCGACCGATGCCGCTTCGGCGCGCAGGAAGTGCGCCAGCAGTTCCGCGGGCAGCGCCTCGTCGACGTCGACGAGGCCGCCCCAGAACTCCGGATGCTCCAGCGCGAGCGTGCGACCCAGCCCCCACAGCACGGCGTGCGCCGGGTTGGCCCGGTCGCCGTCGGCGATCGGCTGCGCGTTGCGGGTGACGACGAAGAGCCGGGGCGCGGTGGACGTGGCCGACGAGGACGCGGCCAGCGCGACGACGAGGCGGCGCAGCTGATGGAACGACGCGTAGCTCTCGGCGGCGTCGAAGCGTCCCGCGGCGACCGACGGCGCGTAGACCACGTGGTCGACGCTGTCGAGCACGGAGCTGAGCCCGTCGGCGTCACCGCCGGCATCGAGTGCCGACAGCGGCATCGTGCGTGAGCCCGGCCCGAGCAGTTCGGCCAGGGTGGCGCCGGAGTCGTCGGTGATCACCAGCCACGAGCCGTCGGCGCCGCCCTGCGGAAGGTCGCGGACCGGCCAGCGCAGCTGATGGAACCACTCGTGGTACTCGCCCTCAGGATCGGCGGTTGCCTTGGGCGCCAGCGTATTCGGCGACTGGGTGTGGATCCAGTGACGGGCGTGGTGCCACGGCGTGGACGGCAGCTGCACCCGGGCGCCGCCCTGCGCGGTCTTCGGCGGGCGTGCGGTGTGGGTGGCGTTGAGGTTGGTGTGGAACGTGACCGTGTCGTTGGCGTCGCGGGCCAGCGTGGGGATGTTGCGGTGCGGACCGGTCAGGGTGTCCTTGATCGCGTACGACAGCAGCGGGTGCGGGCTGACCTCGACGAAGACGGCGGCGTTGGCCGCGGCGGACTCGACGGCGCGCGCGAAGCGCACCGGGTTGCGCAGGTTCGCGACCCAGTGGTCGGCGTCGAAGACGCAGGAGCCGTCGGTGGGCCGCTCGTCGGTGGTGACGATGACGGGCGTCGTCGGCGTCATCGGCGTGAGGTCGGCCAGCTCGGCGCGTAGGTCGGCCAGGATGGGGTCGACGATCGGGTGGTGCGACGCCACGTCGACGTCCACCCGGCGGGCCAGCTTGTCCTGGGCGTCCACCACGGCGATCGCGGCGTCGACCTGGTCCGGCGGGCCGGCGATCACGGTCTGGTGCGCCGAGGCGTAGACCGCGACGGTGAGGCCGTCGTATCCGGCGATCAGCTCCTCGGCGGCGGCGGCGTCGAGTTCCAGCAGCGCCATCGCGCCCTGACCGGAGAGGCGTTTCATCAGCCGCGAGCGGGTGGCGATCACCTTCAGCCCGTCGGCCGGGCTCAGTGCCCCACCGACGACCGCGGCGGTCACCTCTCCCATCGAGTGCCCGATCACGGCGTCGGGCGTGACGCCGTAGGCACGCCACAGCGCGGTCAACGCGAGTTGCACACCCACCAGGACCGGTTGGATCCGGTCGATGCCGACCACGGTCTCCCCGGAGGTCAGCACGTCGCGCAGCGAGAATCCGACCTGCGCGACGAAGTCCGGCTCGAGCTCGTCGACGGCGGCGGCGAAGGCGGGCTCGTCGGCCAGCAGCCGTCGGCCCATTCCGGCCCACTGCGAACCCTGCCCCGAATAGAGGAACACCGTGCCCGACCCGATGGCCGGATCGTTGGGCCCCACGACGCCCGGCGCGGGATACCCCTGCGCGAGCGCCCGCAGGCCGGCGACCGCCTGGTCGCGGTCGGCGGCGACCACGGTGGCGAACCTGGCGTGCTGGGCGCGGCGGTGGCTCAGCGTGTCCGCCACCTCCGCGAGCCTCACCGCCTCACCCTCGGGTGTCTGCAGCCAGTCGGCGAGACGCCCGGCCAGCGAGGCGATGCGGGCCGGTGACTTGCCGGTGACCACCAGCGTGCTCACCGGCGGTTCCGGTTGCGCCGCAACCGGTTCGACCTCCGGAGCCTGCTCGATGAGGATGTGCGCATTGGTTCCGCTGACCCCGAACGACGACACGGCCGCACGGCGGGGCCGGTCCACGGCAGGCCAGTCCAGCGGCTCCGAGGCGATCCGGAACTTCTTGGCGCCCTCGCCGGCCTGCGGCGTCAGCTTCGTGAAGTGCAGCTGCTTGGGGATCGCGCCGCGGTGCACGCTCAGCACG
Source organism: Mycolicibacterium aurum (assembly GCF_900637195.1). Lineage (NCBI taxonomy): Bacteria > Bacillati > Actinomycetota > Actinomycetes > Mycobacteriales > Mycobacteriaceae > Mycobacterium > Mycolicibacterium aurum. The sequence goes on from NZ_LR134356.1 coordinate 3,191,490, forward strand.
GTCTTGATGAAGCCGGTGACGCCAGCCGCCGACTCCAGGTGCCCGAGGTTGGTCTTCACCGAGCCCAGTACCAGCGGCGCCGAATCCTTGCGGTCGCCGTAGACCGCCGACAGCGCGTCGAGTTCGATCGGGTCGCCCAGCGAGGTGCCCGTGCCGTGCGCCTCGATGTAGTCGATGTCCGACGGGGCCAACCGCGAGGTCTGCAGCGCCGTGCGCATCAGCTCCTGCTGGGCGGGGCCGTTGGGCACGGTCTGGCCGCTGCTCGCGCCGTCCTGGTTGACCGCGGAGCCGCGCACCACCGCCAGCACGCGGTCACCGTCGCGCAGCGCGTCGGTGAGGCGCTTGAGCACCACGACACCGCAGCCCTCGCTGCGCACATAGCCGTCGGCGTCGGCGTCGAACGTCTTGCACCGGCCGTCCGGGGCGAGCATGCCCCACCGCGAGCACGCGATGTTGTTGTCCGGTGACAGGATCAGGTTCACCCCGGCCGCCAGCGCGTGGTCGCTCTCGCCGCGGCGCAGGCTCTGACAGGCCAGATGGATCGACACCAGCGACGACGAGCACGCGGTGTCGCTGACCACGGCCGGTCCGCGCACCCCGAGGAAGTAGGACAGCCGGCCGGCGGCGAAGTTCGGGGCGTTGCCGAACGGGATGTACGGGTCGATGTCCTCGGGTGCCAGCTTGCCGACGATCGAGTGGTAGTAGTCGTTGGCCGTCATCCCGATGAAGACGCCGGTGGCCGAACCGCGCAGCGTGCGGGGATTGATACCGGCGTGCTCGAGCGCCTCCCACGTGACCTCCATCAGCAGACGTTGCTGGGGGTCCATCGCGGCGGCCTCACGCGGGGCGATCGAGAAGAACTCGGCGTCGAACTCGTCGGGCTGCCAGGACGTGAGGAAGCCGCCCTCGCGGTTGCAGATCGTTCCGGGCACGGTGTGGTCGGGCGAGTAGAACTCGTCGGCGTCCCACCGGTCGGCGGGCACTCTGATGACCCCGCTGGCGCCGTCCTGCAGCAGGGTCCAGAAGTCGTCGGCACTGTCGACGCCGCCGGGCAGCCGGCAGCCGATGCCGACGACGGCGATCGGCTCGGTCTCGGCCTTCTCCGCTGTCGCGAGGCGTGCGGTCAGATCGTCGATCTTGCGCAGGGCTTCGGTGATGATCGCCCGGCGATCAGGCGAAGCAGGCGCAGCAGTCATCTCAGTCAACTCAATCTTTCCGAGAGCCTCGCCAGCAGCTCGTCCTCGGCCAGGTCATCGTAGGCGTCCTCTGTGGAAGTGAGATCGTCGTCGACCTCATTCCCCGTACCGGCGGTCTCGATTATCTCAGGAAGCACCGTTGCCAAATAATCGGTGAGCGCCTCGACGGTCGGATAGTCGAAAACCACCGACGCAGGCAGCGTCTCCCCCAGGCTTTCGCTCAGGGAACGCTGCAGCGTTACGCTCATCAGCGAATCCATGCCGAACTGGAAGAACCCGACGCTCGGGTCCAGCGTGTGCGCCGACGCCAGCCCCATTGCCGCCGCGACCTGCGCTATCACGTGGTCGGTCAGCAGGTCCACCCGCCGTTCGGAGTCGCAGTCCTTCAGCTTCTGGCGAAACTCGGTGTCGCCCGTGAGGGATCCGGCGCCTGTCGCAGCCTCCTCGGTGAGCAGGTCGTCGAGGATGTGCAGCTGCGCCCGGGTGTGATACGCCGCGGCCAGGCGGGGCCAGTCCGCCGCCACCACGGTGGCCCTGGCCGGTGCCTGCGGTCCGACGAACGAGCGCAGCGCGGTGATGGCGACGGCGTCGTCCATCGGCTCCAGGCCCGATTCCTCGGTCGCCTGCTTCTCGAAGCCGGTCTGCACGTCGGCCAGCGACTTCCACAGGCCCCAGTTGATGGCGCAGGCGGGCAGCCCGGCGGCGCGCCGGGCGAACGCGAACGTGTCCAGGAACGTCGTCGTCGCCGCGTAGTGCGCCAGCCAGCGGGACCCGAGCACACCGGAGATGGACGAGAACAGCACGAACTGCGCGACCGGGTGCCCGAGGGACAGCTTGTGCAGCAGCACCGCCGCATCCATCTTCGGCCGGAACATCGCGACGACATCGTCGTGCGTCATGTCGGCGAGCGTGACCGGCCCGCCGCTCATCGCCGCCAGATAGATGCCGGTCAGCGGCGGCAGGTCGGCCCCGAACCGGTCGAACACCGCGCGCAGGGACGCTTCGTCGCCCGCGTCGGCGGCGGCCGTCACCACGGTGGTCCCCGTCGCGGCGAGCCGGGCGGTGAGGTCGTCGAGCCGGGTGCCGGGATTGCGGGACACCGCGACGACCGTCTTGGCACCCATCGCCGCCAGCTGCTCGATGAGTCCCGGCCCGATGTTGCCGGTCGCACCGATCACCAGGTGCGCGCCGTCGGGATCGAGGCCCTCCGGGCCGGTCGGCGCCGGCGGAAGGGCGTGCACCAGGCGGGCCACCCGCCGGGTGCCTGCCCGGTACACCAGCTGATCCTCACCGTCACCGGCGTGGGCCTCGGCCAGCACCCAGCGCGCCGCGACGACGGCGGGCACGGACTCGTCCACGTCGATCACGGCACCCCAGATCTCGGGATGCTCCAGCGCCAGCGTGCGGCCCAGGCCCCACAGCACCGCCTGGGATGCGTTGGCCCTGTCCCCCTCGGCGACCGGCTGCGCGTTGCGGGTCAGCAGGTACAGCGTCGGCGGCAGGTCCCGGGCGGCGGCCGCGGCCACCAGCGCGCGTCCGGTCTCGAACACGTCGTAGCCGAGCTCGTCGCCGGCCGACGGCGCGTACACCACGTGCGTGGCGGAGCCGACGTCGTCGGCGCCGCCGGCGGTGACGGCGTCCTCGCCGAGCAGTCGCGCCATCTCGGCGGCCAGCTCGTCATCCCCGACGACCAGCCAGTTGTCCACCTCGTCCACAGCTGGATCAAGCTGTCCGGCAAGGGGTTTGGCGGGCCATGTCAACTCGCAGAACCACTCGGCGGGCACGGCGCTGTCGGTGGGCAACGCCCCGGAGCGGACCACACCGGCGCGACGGGGCCGGACGTCGACCCAGTGCCTGCTCCTGCGCCACGGTGTCGTCGGCAGCGCGACGTGCGGTTCGCCGAGGTGGGGCGTGTGCGGCGGGCGCGCCGTGTGGGTCGCGTTCAGGTTCGCGTGGAACGTGACGGTGTCGTCGCCGTCGCGCGCCAGCGTGCCGATGACGTGGTGGACCGGCTCGCCGGCAGGCGCGGCCAGGGTGTCGGTGATCGACTGGCCCAGCGTGGAGTGCGGGCTGATCTCGATGAATGTGCCGTGGTCGGCCGCCGCGGCCGCGACGGCCTGGCTGAACCGGACCGGTCGGCGCACGTTGGCCACCCAGTAGTCGGCGTCCAGCACCGGGCTGACTCCCGGGTCGGTGACCGTCGACAGGAACGGCAGCGTCGGGATGCTGGGATCGACGTCGGCCAGTGCCGCGGCGAGGTCGTCGAGCACCGGGTCCATCAGCGCCGTGTGAGACGCGACGACCATGTTGACGCGGCGGGCGAACGTGTTCAGCGACGTGACCGTGGCGATCACGGCGTCGACCTCGCCCGGCAGGCCCGCGATCACCGTCTGGCGCGGCGACAGGTACCCGGCGATCTCGACGCTGGGGTGGCCCTCGATCAGCGCCGCGGTTTCGTCGGCGTCGACGGCGAGCAGCGCGACGGCCCCCTGCCCAGCCAGCCGGGACATGATCGACGACCGCTTGGCGATGACCTTGAGACCGTCGGCGAGGGTGAGCGCCCCGGCGACGACCGCCGCGGTGACCTCCCCCATCGAGTGGCCGATCACCGCGTCGGGGTGCACGCCGTGGGATCGCCACAGCTCGGTCAGCGCGAGTTGCAGGCCCATCAGGACCGGTTGCACCTGGGCATCGCCGGTGACGGGTTCGCCGCCGGCGATGATGTCGTGCAGCGAGAAGCCGACCTGTTCGACGAAGACCGGTTCGATCTCGGCCAGTGCCTGCGCGAAGGCGGGCTCGTCGGCCAGCAGCTGCCGGGCCATGCCCGGCCACTGCGAACCCTGCCCGGGGTAGACGAACACGGTGCCGGGCTGCGGGACCGACGACGCGGGCGCGACGACACCCGGCGCGGACTGGCCGTCGGCCAGCGCCCGCAGTCCCGCGATCGCCTGCGCGGTGTCGCGGGCGGCGACGGTCGCGAACCGGGAGTGCTGGGTTCGGTGGTGGTTGAGGGTGTGCGCGACCTGAGGCAATGACGCCTGCGACACGTCGGCGCCGGACATCCAGTCGGCCAGCGCCGCGGCCTGCGCGGCGACGCGCTCCGGAGTCTTGCCCGACACCACCAGCGTGGTGACGGGGCCGGGTACCTCATCGTCCGACGGGACGGGGACCGGTGCCTGCTCGATCACGACATGGGCGTTGGTGCCGCCGAACCCGAACGACGAGATGCCTGCGCGCCGCGGTCGTCCCGCGGGAGCCCAGTCGGTGTGCTGGTCGACGACCCGCAGGCGCAGCTTCTCGAACGGAATGTGCGGGTTGGGGGTCTGGTACCCGCGATTGCCCGGGATCCTGCTGTGCTGCAGGGCCAGTACCGCCTTGGCGAATCCGGCGATGCCCGCGGCCGCCTCCAGGTGGCCGAGGTTCGATTTCACCGCACCGAGCAGCAGCGGCGCGTCGACCGCGCGGCCCTTGCCCAGCACCGTGCCGAGCGCGCGCGCCTCGATCGGGTCGCCCAGCAGCGTGCCGGTGCCGTGCGCCTCCACGTAGTCGACGTCGCGCGGGTTGACCCCGGCGGCCGCGTAGGCCGCCCGCAGCACGGCCATCTGCGCCGACGGGTTCGGCGCCATCAGGCCGTTGGAACGCCCGTCCTGGTTGACCGCCGAGCCCCGGATGACCGCGAGCACCCGGTCGCCGTCGCGCTGCGCGTCCGACAGCCGCTTGAGCACGGCCACGCCGCAGCCCTCGCCGCGGACGAATCCGTCGGCGTCGGCGTCGAACGCGTGGCACTGTCCGGTCGGTGACATCGCCTCGGCCTGATCCAGGCTGCGCGTGCCGGCCGGTGACAGCAGCAGGTTCACCCCGGCGGCCAGCGCGAGGTCGGAGTCGCCGGTGCGCAGGCTCTGCGTGGCGAGGTGGATGGCGACCAGCGATGACGAGCACGCCGTGTCGATGGTGACCGACGGGCCGCGCAGGTCGAAGAAGTAGGAGACGCGGTTGGCGATGATGCTGATCGAGCCGCCGGTGCCGTACCACGCGTCGACGCCGCTCAGATCGGTCGAGCCGAGCTGCGCGTAGTCGCCGGCACTGGCGCCGGCGAACACCCCGGTGCGGCTCTCGGCGAGCGCGTCGGCGGGGATGCCCGCATGTTCCAGTGCCTCGTGGGTGACCTCGAGCAGGAGCCGCTGCTGCGGGTCCATGCGGGTGGCCTCGCGCGGGATGATCTCGAAGAACTCCGCGTCGAACGCGTCGATGTCCCGCAGGAACGAACCCCATTTGGTCGTGCCGGCCAGCGCGGCAGCACCCTCGGGTGTGCCGTCGTCGAACCACGACCAGCGATCCTCGGGCACCTCGCGCACCGAGGATCGGCCCTCGGTCAGGAAGTCCCAGTACGCGTCCGGGCCTTCGATGTTGCCGTCGAGGTCGGGGCCGCCGGGCAGGCGCAGACCGAGGCCGATGACCGCGATCGGCTCGTCCAGTGTGGCGGACCGCTCGTGCTCGTCCGCCGAGCCGGCCGGTTCCACCTCGCCGCCGGTGAGGAACTTGGCAAGCGCATCGACGGTCGGGTACTGCCAGAAGTCCACCGGCGACACCGTGCGCCCGAGGTACTCCGACAGCACGCCGGTGAGCACGACCGCGTCCCGGGATCCCACCCCGAGGTCGTGCATCGACGCGCCGCGTTCGATGTGCTCAAGACTGCAACCGTTGTTCGTGACCAGGTAGTCGACCAACCAGCGACGAACAGCAGCCTCGTCGAAAGCTGAGGTCATGTAGTGGCGTCCAGCCTGCTGAACTTGTCAGCGCGGTACAGCTCGACGCAGGATGCGCGCCGGACCTTGCCACTGGTGGTCAGCGGGAGCGAGCCCGGTCCGACCAGGGCGAAATCGGCGAGGCCGACACTGTGCGTCTGCGAGATGGCCGAGGTGACCTGCTGTTTGACCGATTCCAGCGCGGACGGGTCGATCTGCTTCTTCAGCTCGGCGATGACGACGAGCTTCTCGGTGGCCTCGTCGGGAATCGAGATCGCCGCCACCCGGCCGCCGGTGAACTCGGCGACGGTGGCCTCGATGTCGTCGGGGTAGTGGTTGCGTCCGTCGACGATCAGCAGGTCCTTGATCCGGCCGATGATGTACAGCTCGCCGTCGAACATGACGCCCAGGTCGCCGGTGCGTAGCCACGGCCCCTTGGGGGTGTCCGCGGTGGGCTCCGACAGCTGGGCCGCGAACAGCTCGCTCAGCTTCGGGTTGTGCCAGTAGCCGGCGGCCACATGCTCGCCGTGCAGCCAGACCTCGCCGATCTTGCCCGCCGGGTTCTCGACCAGGGTGTCGGGATCGACCACGCGCGCCGTCGTCGACCGCGGCGCTCCGCAGCCGATCAGCTCGGCACCGCTGTCATCCGCACAGACTTCCGCGTGGCCGGCCGCCAGCTTCTCGAAATCGAACCGCACCGCCGTGGGCGGACGGCCACCGGCGGACGCGGCGACGTACACCGTCGCCTCGGCCAGTCCGTACGACGGGCGCATCGCCGACGCAGGCAGGCCGAACGCGGCGAAACGTTCGTTGAACCGCCGCACGGTGGCGCCGTGGACGCGCTCGGCACCGTTGATCATCACCGCGACGGTGCTGAGGTCCTTGCCCGCCATGTCCTCGTCGGTGGTGCGCTTGACGGCGAGCTCGAACGCGAAGTTCGGCGCCGCGGTGAACGCACTGGGGTTCGAGCCGAGCAGCTGCATCCAGCGCGACGGCTTCATCATGAACGCGACCGGGCTCATCAACACGGCCGGCTTGCCGAGCATCATCGGGATGAACACCCCGACGATCAGGCCCATGTCGTGGTAGAAGGGCAGCCACGACACGATGGTGGTGTCGTCGGGAGCACCGCCGGGATAGGCCTCGTAGTAGTCGGTGAGCAGCTCGTCGACGTTGATCACCACGTTCTTGTGGGTGACCACCACGCCGGCCGGCTGCCGGGTGGACCCCGAGGTGTACTGCAGGTACGCGGTCTTGGGCAGCGGCGCCGGCGCCGCCTGCGCGGCGGGTGTGTCGAAGTCCAGCGTGTCGACCTCGATGAACTTCGGCGGCCGCTGCTTCGGGTCGGCCTGCCCGTAGCGACGGATGTCGTCGACCACCGCGGACGTGGTCAGCACCACGGTCGGCGTCGAGTCCTTCATCGCGCCGGTCACCCGCTCGTCGTGGTGACGCGTCTGCGGCATCGACAGCGGGACCGCGATCAGCCCGGCGGCGATGGTGCCGAGGAACCCGATGATGTACTCCAGGCTCTGCGGTGCGAGGATCACGACCCGGTCCCCGGGAGAGCAGACCTTGGTCAGCTTCTCGGCCACGATCTGCACGCGGTCGTGCACCTCCGACCACGTCAGGCTCTCGGCGATGCCTGCCGGGTCGGATTCGTAGTCGACGAATGTGTACGCGGTGTCGTCTGGCTGCTTCTGCGCACGGTCGGCGAGTACCGCGGGAATGGTGGCTTCAGACGGCGCCATCAGTACATCCTTTCAATCGACTCCCGACATGATCTCGCGCATCGGGGCAATCAGGGAAATCAGTTCTCAACGCTGTCGAACAGCGAGTCGAGCAGGCTGTCGCCGGACGACTCGTCGTCGGCCTCCGCGGTTGTCTGCGGTGCCACCTTGTCGGCCAGGTGAGCGGCCAGCGAACCGATGGTCGGGTGGTTCCACAGCATGGTCGCCGACAGTTCGATCCCGGCCAGCTGTTCCACCTCGCGCCGGATCGACATCGCCATCACCGAGTTGAGTCCCATCTCGGCGAAGGGGCGGTCGGTGGCCACCTCGTCGTCGGCGATCCGCAGCTCGATCGCGAGCACGGCACGCAGACCGGCTTCGAGTTCGGCCAGGACCTCCTCGGACGACATCTCCGTCCACGCCTTGGCGGGCGCACGCGTGGCACCGGCCGACGGGTCCGCGGATCCCTCGGTGGACGGCATCGGTGCCATCACCAGATGGGCGACGTCGAAGGTGCTGGCGTACTCCCAGGCGGCGAACGCCTCGGCGGCGGTGACCGGCCGCGATCCGTGCCGCGCCAGTTCGTCGACCACCACCTGGGCATCCGAGCCGAATCCCAGGCCCTGCCAGGCCACCCAGTCCAGGCTGGCGCCGAGGCCGCCCTGCCGGTGGCGCTCCCTGGCCAGGCCGTCGAGGTAGGCGTTGCCCGCGGCGTAGGCGCCCTGGCCGGGCACGCCGAACACGGTGCCTGCCGACGCGGTCATGAACATGAAGTCGACGCTGTCGACCGGGAAGACCTCGTGCAGCACCTGCGCCCCGGCGACCTTGGGCCACAGCGTGCTGTGCAACCGCTCGTCGTCGAGGTCGGTGAGCAGTTGGCTCTCCGTCAGCCCGGCGCCGTGGATCACGCCGCGGATCGGCGGCGCGCCGGCCTCGTCGCGCGTGTCGACCAGCGCCTGCACCGCGTCGCGGGACCCGATGTCTAGCGCCGCCACCTCGACGGACACTCCACGCTGCTCCAGGGCTCGGATCGCTGCGACCTTGTCGCGCACGTCTCGCCCGAGTGCCGGGTCGCCCCAGTCGCGGCGTGGGGGCAGGCCGGTCCGGCCGGCCAGGATGATGCGGCGGGCACCGCGGTCGGCGAGCCAGTCCGCCGTTCGCAGGCCGAGGGCGCCGAGACCACCGGTGATCAGGTAGGCCGCGTCCGGCTGGCATCGCAGCGCTTCCCGGACAGGGTCGTCGGCGATCGGCGCCAGCGCGGGCGCGAAGAACTCTCCGCCGCGCAGCGACAGGATCGACTTGGCGGGAGTGGCGATGACGCCGGCCAACGCCGACGCGGTCGAGTCGGCACCGTCGGAGCTGAGGTCGCCTGGGCTGACATCGACGAGTCCGCCCCATATCTGGGGCTGTTCGGCACCGATCACGGCGGCGATGCCCCAGAGGCCGCTCTGCCGCACCGACGAGTGTGACTCCGCGTCGCGCACGCCCTCGGTGACGATCCACAGCCTTGGCTCGTCGCGTTCTCTGGCGGCGAGCCGCCCCACGATGTCGGCCACCTCGCGTGAGAGCCGCGCCGTGGCGGCGAGATCGTTGTCGTCGGCGGCCGCGTCGGCCACGTAGAGCACCCACCGGGCCTCGGCCTCGCCGACGACGGTGAAGCCGGCGCTGCCGAGTCGGTCGCGCAGTTCGAGGGCGGTGTCGGATGACCCGAGCACGGCAAGCGTGCCGGTCGCAGGCGCCGGATCCACGCTCCACGGCTCCCAGGCGAACGCGTGGGCGACGTCGCGCGGCGCCGCCGCCACCGTCGACGAGTCCGCAGGGCCTGCCTGCACGTCGACATACCGCAGGCCGCGGATGTCCACGCGCAGACTGCCGTTGGGCACGGTGGCGGTGACGTCGAGAACCAGGTCCTCGCCGCTGTCCTGCCTGCGCCGGACCGTCACGGTGCCGAGGGTGTCGGTGAGATCGCCGACGACGGAGATGCTCTCGACGCCCGCGGGCACGAGCAGCCGGGTATCGGTGATGTCGGCGAGGCGGGCGATCTGAACGGCAGCGTCCAGCAGCGCCACCGCGGTGTTGTCCTGCCACTGCACCTCGGCGTGCACGCCGTCGGTGGTGGCCCGGCACGACACGATCGTCCAGGGGTAGGGCTGTCCTTCCACCCCCCACTTGGCCTGTAGTTCGTCGACGGTGGTGCGGTCGTACTGGGTGCCCTCGCCATCGGCGATCTGCAGCTGGGCGCTGTCTGCGGCGCCGGCGTGCTCGGCGGAGGCGGAGATGCGCGCGGCCGCGTGGCGCACCCAGCGGTTCGCGGCCGCGTCCGCGGTGGGCGCGGACGCCATCGTGACGGAGTCACCGTTGGCGACGATCTGGATCACCTGCGGCTGGTCGACCACCACGGGACGGTCGAACCGGATGTCCGCCAGGGTGGTGGCGCCGCATTCGGCCGCCGCCACGGTGAGGGTCTGCAGCAGCACCGACATCGGGACGACGTCGACACCCTGAATCCGGTGGAAGCCCGGATACGGCTTCGCCTCCCGGATCAGGCGGGCCTGCCACAGGTGCGTGGGCGGGCTGGTGGCGACCGCGGTGCGGTCACCGAGCAGCGTGCCGAGCTGGGGCGCCGCGGGGCCGTGTCGTTCCGTGGTCGCCGCCGGCACCCAGTGCTTGGTGTGGTGCCACGGCGTGGTCGGCAGCTCGGGATGGGGTTCGGGTGCGTGCTCGGTGACCGGCGGCTTGGTGGTGTACGTGCTGTTGAGGTGCGTGTGGAAGGTCAGCGTCTCGTCGGCCGCGTCGTCGGTGGCACGCAGCAGTGTCGGCACGGTGTGGTGGTGGGTGGTGCCGAGGGTGTCGGTGATGCCGTAGGTCAGCAGCGGGTGCGGGCTCACCTCGATGAAGGTGCCGAGCTCGGCACCTGCGGCCGCCACGGCCTGCTGGAAACGGACCGGGTTACGCAGATTGTCGACCCAGTAGTCGGCGTCGAACACCGGCTCGGGGCCGTCGTGGTCCCGGGTGGTGATGATGATCGGGATCGTCGGCGCAACCGGTTTGAGGTCGGCGAGGGCGTCCCGCAGGTCCGGCAGGATCGGATCGATCGTCGGATGGTGGGAAGCGACATCGACCTCGATGCGGCGGGCCAGCCGCTCCTGGGCCGACACGGCGGCCATCACCGCGTCCACCTGGTCGGGTGGTCCGGCGATGACGGTCTGTCGCGGCGACGCGTACACCGCCAGCGTGACGTCGGGGTAGTCGGCGAGGAGTTCGGTGGCGGCGTCGGGGTCGAGTTCGATCAGCGCCATGGCGCCCTGCCCGGACAGCCGCGACATCAGCTTCGAGCGCGTCGCGATCACCTTCAGTCCGTCGGCGACCGACAGCGCGCCTGCGACGACGGAGGCCGCGACCTCGCCCATCGAATGGCCGATGACCGCGTCGGGATGAACCCCGTGCGAGCGCCACAGTTCGGTGAGCGCCAACTGGATGCCCACTAGCACCGGCTGGATGCGCTCGATACCGGTGACCGTCTCGCCGTTGGCGATGACCTGCTGCAGTGAGAAGCCGACCTGCTCGACGAACACCGGCTCCAGTTCGGCGATGGCGGCGGCGAACGCGGGCTCGTCGGCCAGCAGCTGGCGGCCCATCCCGGTCCACTGCGAGCCCTGCCCGGAGTAGACGAACACGGTCCCGGGACGGCACGCCCCGTCGTGCGGGGGGACGACGCCGGGCGCGGTACGGCCGGCGGCGAGGGCCTGCAGTCCGGCCAGTGCGCCGGCCCGGTCCCGCGTGCACACCGTGGCGAACTTCGAGTGCAGAGCACGGTGATGGTTGAGGGAGTGCGCGATGTCGGCCAGCGGGACCTGCGCGCCGGCCTCGGTCATCCAGTCGGCCAGCGCACCGGCGGTCGTCGCGACCCGCTGCGCCGACTTGCCCGCCACCACGAGTGTGGTGATCGGCGAGTGCGATTCCTCGTCCGCCGCCGCAGGCGGCGCGCTGTCGGGCGCTTCCTCGAGGACGACGTGGGCGTTGGTGCCGCCGAAGCCGAACGAGGACACGCCCGCGGTGCGGGGGCGGCCGGTGGCGGCCCAGTCGGTGGGCTCGGCGACGACCTTGAGCCGCAGGTTGTCGAACGGGATGTGCGGGTTGGGCGACTGATAGTCCAGGTTGGCGGGGATGCTGCCGTGCTGCAGCGCCAGCACGGTCTTCGCGAAGCCGACGATCCCGGCGGCGGCTTCGGTGTGGCCGAGGTTCGACTTGACCGCGCCGAGCAGCAGCGGGGCGTCGGCGGGCCGACCGCGACCGAGCACCGTGCCCAGTGCGCGCGCCTCGATGGGGTCCCCCAGCAGGGTGCCGGTGCCGTGCGCCTCGACGTAATCGACCTCGCGCGGCTCCACCCCGGCCGCCGCGTAGGCGGCCCGCAGGACGGCCATCTGTGCTGCCGGATTGGGTGCCATCAGACCGTTGGAGCGCCCGTCCTGGTTGACCGCGGAGCCGCGGACGACCGCGAGCACCCGGTCGCCGTCGCGCCGGGCATCCGAGAGCCGCTTGAGCACCGCGACGCCGCAGCCCTCGCCGCGGACGAACCCGTCGGCGCGCGCGTCGAAGGAGTGGCACCGGCCGGACTGGGACATCGCCTCGGCCTGGTCGAAGCTGTGGGTCACCGCGGGCGACAGGATCACGTTCACGCCGCCGGCGAGCGCGACGTCGGAATCTCCGGTGCGCAGGCTCTGGCAGGCCAGGTGGATCGCGACGAGCGAGGACGAGCAGGCGGTGTCGACCGTGACGGAGGGGCCCCGCAGGTCGAAGTAGTACGAGACCCGGTTGGCGATGATGCTCAGGGCACCGCCCGTGCCGGAGTAGGCGTTGACCTCGGAGAGGTCCTTGGAGGCCATCACGCCGTACTCGCCGAGGCAGGCCCCGGCGAACACACCCGTCTGGGTGTGGCGCAACGTGTCCGGACGGATCCCGGCGTGCTCGAGGGCCTCGTGGGTGACCTCGAGCAGCAGCCGCTGCTGAGGATCCATCTTGTCCGCCTCGCTGGGCGAGATCTCGAAGAACTCCGCGTCGAACTCGTCGATGTCGGACAGGTACGAGCCCCACCGCGTCGTCCGGGTGAGTGCCGCGGCGCTTTCCGCCGACCCGGTGTCGTACCAGGACCACCGCGACTCCGGCACCTGGCTGACCGCGGACCGTCCCTCGGCGAGGAACTCCCACAGCTCCTCCGGCCCGTGGATGTCGCCGGGGAACCGGCAGCCGAGGCCGATCACCGCGATCGCGTCGTCGGCCATCGCGCGACGGACCGGTGACACGTCGGGGACCGCCTCGACTTCGCCCCCGGTCAGGAAGCGGGCCAGCGCGTTGATGGTCGGGTACTGCCAGAACTCCACCGGGGACACGGTGCGGCCGAGCAGCTCGGAGAGCTCGCCGGTCAACACGACGGCGTCGCTGGATCCGACGGCGAGATCGTTCAGTGGTGCATCGAGATCGATCTCATCAGGACTACATCCGATGTTGGTGACCAGATAGTCGACCAACCAGTTCCGAAGGGCGTCCTCGTCGAACGCAGAGGTCATGTGGTGACGTCCAGCCGGCTGAACTCGTCCAGCCGGTAACGATCCGCGCAGGCCGAGCGCCGAATCTTGCCGCTGGTGGTGATCGGGATCGAGCCGGGGGCCACCAGCACCAGATCCGCGACGCGCACACTGTGCGACTTCTTGATCGCCGAGGTCACCTCACGCTTGACGGCGCGAAGCTGATCGAGCGCTTCGGCCTCGGAGGCGCCCTTCTTCTTCATCTCGACGATGGCGACCAGCTGCTCGCTGGTCTCGTCCAGCACCGAGACGGCCGCAACTCTGCCGCCGGTGATCTCCTGGATGGTCGCTTCGATGTCATCAGGGTAGTGATTGCGACCGTCGACGATCAACAGGTCCTTGATGCGGCCGATGATGAACATCTCGCCCTCGGACATCACGCCCAGGTCGCCGGTGCGCAGCCACGGCCCTGCCGGGGTGCCCGGGGTCGGCTTGACGATCTCGCCGCCGAAGGTGCGCTCGGTCAGCGCCGGATTGCGCCAGTACCCCATGGCCACCTGGTCGCCGGCGACCCAGATCTCGCCGATCTTGCCGTCCTGGTTCTCGGTCCGCGTCTCGGGGTCGACGATGCGCACGGTCGACGAGCGCGGGGCACCGTAGCTCACCAGCTCCGAGCCGCCCTCGCTGCCGCACCGCTCGGCGTGACCGGCCGACAGCTTCTCGTAGTCGAAGCGGACGGTCGCCGGGGTGTGCCCGGTGGGGGCGGAGATCACGTACAGCGTGGCCTCGGCGAGCCCGTAGGACGGGCGCACCGTCGTGTTGGGCAGATTGAAGGACGCGAAGCGCTCGTTGAAGCGGCGGATGGTGGCCGAGTGGATGCGCTCGCTGCCGCTGATGATGCCCAGCACGCCGCCGAGATCCATGCCGGCCAGATCGGCGTCCGAGGTGCGGCGGACCGAGAGCTCGAACGCGAAGTTCGGCGCGGCCGACCACGAGTGGGTGTTGATGGCGAGCTGCTGGATCCAGCGGGCGGGCTTCTGCAGGAATGCCACGGGGCTCATTAGCACGGCGGGCCGTCCCCACGCGCCGTCGGGCACGTTCGGGTCGGGCGGGCACAGCAGCGTCGCGAACACGCCCTGGATGAGGCCCATGTCGTGGTAGAAGGGCAGCCAGGACACCATCGTCGTGTCCTGCGGGGGCACGCCGCCGCGGTGCGACATGTAGTCGGTGAAGATCTGCTCGAGGTTCGCGATCACGTTCTTGTGCGTCATGACCACGCCCGCGGGCGCCCGGGTGGACCCGGAGGTGTACTGCAGGTAGGCCGTCTTCGGCAAAGGCCCGACGTTCACCTCGACCGTGCGTGGCGAATCGAAGTCGAGTGCGTCGACCTCGATCACCGCGGGCGACATGCCGCCCGGGAGCGCGCCGACGTAGGTCATGATCTCGCCGACGACAGCAGATGTCGTCAGCACGGCGACCGGCTGGCAATCCTTCAGCGCGCCGTTGACCCGCTCGTCGAGCTGACCCATGGCGGGCACCGGAAGGGGCACAGCGATGAAGCCGGCGGTCATCGCGCCGTAGAAGGCGATGATGTATTCCAGGCCTTGGGGAGCCAGGATCGCGGCGCGATCGCCCTTCGTGCCGTGGCGCAGCAGCTCCTCGGCGACCACCTGGACTCGCTGGTACATCTGGGCCCAGGTGAGCGTCTCGGCGTAGCCGGCGGGATCGACGTCGAAGTCGATGAAGGTGTAAGCCACGTCATCGGGCTGCTGCCGCGCTCGGTCCGCGAGCAGCCCAGGAATGGTCGACTCAAGCAACGGCATGGCGACGTCCTTTCATTACTTTTCTGCGCCTCGGCATCATTGCCTTGGTTGGCAAACCGACCCGCAGCCCGTGGCCGCGCATCCCCCCGCTCGCCCGAAGGCTAACACTGGCCCGTCAACAATGTCGTCTAATCCGACCAAGGATTAGACCACGAGTTGCTTGCCAGAGGGAAGTCGGCCGCTGGGGGCTGATTTCACCGGAACTGCGTGTGGTCGGGTGTGGAACAGGTTCTTTACAGCGTGTTCACAGTTTTGCCAGGGACGGGAACAGCGCACCTCGTCCAGGCATTTCGCGTTGCTCATTCGTGATATTGCCAGGTGAGCGAGCACAGAGCCAGGACCGCTGAATGCAGTGATCGCCGCCACTTCACACCACCGCACGTTGTTTGCCAAAAACGCACGCTGGCGTCAATTTCCTATCTGACTTGTCGGTAAGTTGCTGGTCCGGCCGCCTCTTGGCGGGCGCACAGTCAATATCGCCGCAGAGACGTGAAATGTTGCTCATCGCGCTACCCAGCGACATTCCGGTGTGGCGAATACCACACGCACCGGTCTAGCTGACGGCTCTTGCCCCGATCGCCGCTTCCACGACGGGCACGAGATCACCCAGATGGTCATTGAGGTAGAAGTGGTGGCCCTTGAAGTCCCGCATCGTGAATTCGGCCGTGGTCCGGGCCGCCCACGGCGCCACCTTCTCCGCCGTCGCGATCTCGTCGTCGTCGCCGTAGAACGCGTGGATGGGACAGGACAACGTCACCTCGGGTGGACAGGTGTAGTTCGCGATCGCCTTCAGTCCACGCAGCGTCGGCAGGATCGCCGCGGCGAATTCCGGGTTGTTCATGAACTCCGGGTTCGCGCCGGTCATCGTGCTCACCGCTGCGAGCAGCCCGTCATCGGTGTCGGGGATGTCGTCGTAGCCCACCAGGCCCGGTGCCGCCACGGCCGAGACGAACAACGCCGCCAGCGGGCGGCCGGCCTCCTCGAAGCGACGCGCCACCTCGAAGGCCAGCAACCCCCCCATGCTGTGTCCGAAGAAGCTGACGGGCCCGCCGTGGTCTTTGTCGGGCGAAACCATCCGGCACACCTCGTCGGCGAGCGCGGGCAGGCTGGTGAATGACGCGAAGTCCTGCTTGCCGCGCTGGCCGGGGTACTGGACGGCAATCCTCTTGACGTCGGTCGTGAAGGTCTTCGAGAACGGGACGTAGTACTGGGCGGACCCGCCGGCGTGGGGGAAGATGAACAGCTTGGGCTGGGCCGTCTGCGCCGTCTGCTCTGCCGCCCCGGAACCTCCTGTCATGCGGTCACCCTATCGCTAGCGCTCACGCGAACGCCTCCACGGGAGGGCACGAGCACACCAGGTTGCGGTCGCCGTAGGCGCCGTCGATCCGGCGCACCGGCGGCCACACCTTCGGCCGGAACGCCTTGCCCAGCGGGTAGGCCGCCTCGGCCCGGGTGTACGGGTGGTTCCACTCGTCCACCAGCAGGCATTCCGCGGTGTGCGGGGCTGCGCGTAGCGGGTTGTCGTCCGCCGGCCATGCTCCGGACCCGACCTTGTCGATCTCGGCACGGATGGCGATCATCGCCTCGCAGAAGGCGTCGATCTCGGTCAGCGATTCGCTCTCGGTCGGCTCGACCATCAACGTGCCCGCGACGGGGAAGCTCATCGTCGGGGCGTGGAACCCGTAGTCCGCCAACCGCTTGGCGACGTCGTCGACGGTCACGCCTGTGGCCTTCGTGATGCCCCGCAGGTCCAGGATGCATTCGTGGGCCACCATGCCGTTCTCGCCGGTGTAGAGCACCGGGTAGTACTCGTCGAGGCGGCGGGCGATGTAGTTGGCCGAGGCGATCGCCACCAGCGAGGCCGACCGCAGCCCTTCGGCACCCATCATCCGGATGTAGGCCCAGGTGATCGGCAGGATAGACGCCGACCCGTACGGTGCCGCCGACACCGTGTGCGAGTCGGACAGCTCCTCGGCGAACGGGTGTCCCGGCAGGTACGGGGCCAGGTGGGACCGCACGGCCACCGGGCCGACGCCGGGCCCACCGCCGCCGTGCGGGATACAGAAGGTCTTGTGCAGGTTCAGATGGCTGACATCGCCGCCGAACCGGCCAGGGCGGGCCAGGCCGACCAGCGCGTTGAGGTTGGCGCCGTCGACGTACACCTGCCCCCCGGCGTCGTGCACGGCCGCGCAGATGTCGGCGACGTCGTGCTCGTAGACGCCGTGGGTGGACGGATAGGTGATCATCAGCGCCGAAAGCCGGTCCGCGTGCTCGGCGACCTTCGCGCGCAGATCGTCGAGGTCGACGTCGCCGTTCGGCCGGCACGCCACCACCACCACCTTCATGCCCACCATCGCCGCCGACGCGGCGTTGGTGCCGTGCGCGCTCGACGGGATCAGGCAGACGTCGCGGGCGGAGTCACCGCGGGCGATGTGATACGCCTGGATCGCCAACAGGCCGGCGTACTCCCCCTGTGAGCCGGCGTTCGGCTGCAGCGAGATCTCGTCGTACCCGGTGATCCCGGTGAGCCAGGACTGCAGGTCGGCGATCAGGCGGCGCAGCCCCGGGGTGTCCGACGCCGGCGCGAACGGATGCTGGCGACCGAACTCGGGCCAGGTGATCGGCTCCATCTCCGCCGCCGCGTTGAGTTTCATCGTGCACGAGCCGAGCGGGATCATGCTCCGGTCCAGCGCGATGTCCTTGTCGGCGAGCGAGCGCAGGTACCGCATCATCTCGGTCTCGGTGCGGTACTTGGCGAATGCGGGGTGGGTGAGGAACTCCGAGGTCCTGGTCGCGATGGAGGGGCCGTCGAACTCCGCGGGCGCCGCTTCTGCGGAGAACGCCGCGAGGACGTCGGCGATGTGCGCGTCCGTGGTCGCCTCGTCGCAGGCCACCGAGACGTGGTCGTCGTCGGCGACCCACACGTTGATGCCGCGTTCCTTGGCGGCCGCGCGCACCTCGTGCGCGCGACCGGGGACCCGGGCCAGCACGGTGTCGAAGAACGACCGGTGCACCACCTCGACCCCGGCGGCCGCCAGGCCCGCGGCCAATGCCCTGGCGTGCCCGTGAACACGAAGAGCGATGCCGCGCAGGCCTTCTGGGCCGTGGTAGCTCGCGTACATCGCCGCCATCACCGCGAGCAACACCTGCGCCGTGCAGATGTTGCTCGTGGCCTTGTCACGGCGGATGTGCTGCTCGCGCGTCTGCAGCGCCAGGCGGTAGGCGGGCGAACCGTCGGCGTCCACCGACACACCGACCAGCCGTCCGGGCAGCTGCCGGGCCTGCTTGGAGTGCACGGCCAGGTACCCGGCGTGGGGACCACCGAATCCCATCGGCACCCCGAAGCGTTGGGTGGTCCCGAACGCGACGTCGGCGCCGATGTCGCCCGGCGACGCGATGAGGGTCAAGGCGAGCAGATCGGCACCGACCGCGACCAGCGCGCCGCGGTCGTGGGCCGCTGACACGAGGTCCGACCAGTCGGTGATGCGCCCGCTGGCACCGGGCAGCGACACGATGACGCCGAAGAACTCACCCTCGGGCAGACCCTGGCGCAGATCGGCGGTGACGATCTCGATGTCCAGCGGCTCGGCGCGCGTCGCGAGGATCGCGGCCGTCTGTGCGTAGACGTCGCTGTCGACGACAAGCCGGTTCGAGGGGCCCCGCACCGCCCGGTACATCAGCGTCATCGCCTCGGCGGCGGCGGTGCCTTCGTCGAGCATCGACGCGTTGGCGACCTCGAGTCCGGTCAGGTCGGTGACCATGGTCTGGAAATTCAGCAACGCTTCGAGCCGGCCCTGGCTGATCTCGGGCTGGTACGGCGTATAGGCGGTGTACCAGGCCGGGTTCTCCAGGATGTTGCGACGCAGCACCGCCGGGGTCAGAGTGTCGAAGTAGCCCTGTCCGATCATCGAGACGGCGACGGTGTTGGAGTCGGCCAGCGCGCGCAACTCGGTGAGGGCCTCGTCTTCGGTGGCAGCGGGTGGAAGGTGCTCCAACCCGGGTGCGACGCCGGCCGCCGTCAGCGGATCGAGGATGCGGCTGGGCAGCGCCTTGGCGGCGAGCTCGTCGAGCGAGTCCACGCCGATGGTGCTCAGCAGGGTGTCGACGGCCGAGGCGTCGGGGCCGATGTGCCTGTCGACGAAGCGAGGTACTGACGGGGTTGCATGCTGATCAGACACGTGACGACTTCTCCCGGGGAGCGCAGACGAAAGCGGCCCTCCCCCTCTGTCGTCGACCCGGACCGGGTTGCCTGAGAGATTCGGCCGCACCGCCGTCTCGGCGAAGAGGCCTTTCCCCATGGGCGGGTGCACGCACCACTTTCCAGAGGCATCGGGGCCCGGTGCGGTCCTGGGTGCCTGAGAGGTTGACGGAGAGGTGTTGCTCCTTCGGCGTCCGTGGCTGGCGGCCACGGAACTCTCCCGCGCAAGGGCGATGCGGGGCCGAGTCTACCGGGGCTCAGCCGATCTTGCGGTCGCGGTGCTTGCGACGCGAGGCCAGCTCGTCCTCCGGGGCGGAGATCGACTCGCCGCCGTCGGCGCGTTCACCCGGGAAGTCGGCGATGGCACCGGTGAGCTCACGCATCGCGCCGGAGACCGCGATTCCGAACACGCCCTGACCGCCCTGCAGCAGATCGACCACTTCTTCGGCCGAGGTGCATTCGTACACGGTGGTGCCGTCGGAGAACAGCGTGATGTTGGCCAGGTCCTTGACTCCGCGCTGGCGCAGATGGTCGACCGCCACCCGGATGTTGTGCAGCGAGATACCGGTGTCGAGCAGCCGCTTGACGATCTTGAGGACGAGAATGTCCTTGAACGAGTACAGCCGCTGACTACCCGATCCCGCAGCGCCCCGGATGGACGGCACCACCAGCGAGGTGCGGGCCCAGTAGTCGAGCTGGCGGTAGGTGATGCCGGCGATCTGGCAGGCGCTGGGCCCGCGGTAGCCGACAAGCTCGTCCGGTACCGAATCGTCGGGGAACAGACCGCCCTGGACCGGCTCGCTGACCGCTCGGGGGAGAGTGTCCGCCTCCGGGGAGCCTGTGGTCAGATCCAGTTGCTCCTGGCGAGGCGTGTCTCCCACTTGTCGAATCCTCTCAACCGATCGAACCCGCGTCCATGACCTGCGTAGTCGCACTGCAGGCCAGCCCGAATTTTGTTCGAGCATACGCTTGAGGGCGTTCCGTGACTGCCCGTCGGCACCAAGTATGGCTGCCCGATTCGGCGTTGGGGAAAACCCGACCCGCGTGTCGAACGCGACGAGACGCATCCGTGACCAAGGCGCCCCGACGGAAGGCGGAGTGACTCAGGTCGCCTTGAAATCGTCGGGCGACACGCTGTCGAGGAACTCCTTGAACTTCTCGACCTCGTCTTCTCGCACTGCGCCGGGAGCCTCGTCGTCGCCCTCGTCGGGAATCAGCAGCCCCGCCTCGGCCAGTACCGCTTCCTCGACGTAGATCGGCACGCCCACGCGCAACGCGATGGCGACCGAGTCGGACGGGCGGGCGGACACCTTGATGTCGCGGTCGAAGATCAGATCCGCGTAGAAGGTGCCCTCCTGGAGATCGACGATGCGCACCTCTTTCAGCGAATGGCCCAGGGCGGCAATGACATCACGGAAAAGGTCGTGGGTCATCGGGCGCAGGGGTTCGACCCCCTGCTGTTCCAGCGCGATCGCAGCGGCCTCCGACTGGCCGATCCAGATGGGGAGATAGCGGTCACCGTTGGACTCCCGTAGGAGCAGGACGGGCTGGTTCTGGGGCGGCTCCACGCGTATGCCGATCACACGAACCTCACCCATCTGAGCCTGCCCTCCGCAGCCGACGAACCCGTCAGGGAAAGTCTAGTCCTCAGCGATCCAGAACGTCGCGCACCGCCGACTTGATCAAGGACGTGTGCAGCGTGATCGCCAGCGCCGCAACCTCGCGCGCCAGATCGTCGGCGCGGTCCCGGGCTCCGGCCTTCCCGCCCTTGCCGACCGGGCCGGCGATCTGCGCGATCAGGTCGGATTGCCGGTCGGCCGCGGACCGGAACGCACGAAGATGGCGGGGCTCCACCCCGTAGTCGGCCAACGCGCGGGCACACTGCGCGATCACCACGGCGTGCTCGTCGAAGAACGCCGTGCCCGCACCCTTGAAGATCGGGGTGATCACCCCGGCCCGCATCAGCGAGGTCAGCAGATCGTCGTCGACGCCGGAGCGTTCGAGCAGGTCGCGCCGGCTCAGCCGGACCTGCGTAGGTCCGGACGACACCGTGGCCGCCTCCTCGGTCTCCACGGAGACCGGGACCAGCCGGGGCGTCCCGTAGGGCGAAACGCTCTGTGGCAGCTCGCCGTCGGCCTGCGCGTCGAGCTGCGCCTTGATCACCTTCAGCGGCAGGTAGTGGTCCCGCTGAGCGGTCAGGATGAACCGCAGTCGGGCACAGTCGTAGGCGGTGAATCGCCGGTACCCCGACGCGGTGCGTTCGGGTGTGACGAGTCCTTCGGCCTCCAGGAATCTGATCTTGGAGATCGTGACGTCGGGAAAGTCGCCGCGCAGCAGGTCCAGGACAACCCCGATCGACATCCCGTTCAGCGCGGGGGTGTCGGGTTGTGTCATCTGCCTGTTCGCACGTGCGCTCGTCGGGTCAGTTACTCGCCGTCGCCCTTGGGCCCGGTCAGGAACACGAGGCGGAACTTCCCGATCTGCACCTCGTCGCCGTTGGTCAGCACCGCGGAATCCACCGGCTCGCGGTTGACGTAGGTCCCGTTGAGGCTGCCCACGTCGACGACCTGGAATTCGGAACCCTCGAGGCGGAACTCCGCGTGGCGGCGGCTCACGGTGACGTCATCAAGGAAGATGTCGCTGTCGGGATGCCGGCCCGCCGAGGTGGTGGGCTGGTCGAGCAGGAACCGTGACCCCGCGTTCGGGCCGCGCTTGACCACCAGCAGGGCGGACCCCACCGGCAGGCCTTCCACGCCGGACACTGCGCTCTCGCCGCTGGCAGCGGGCGGAGCGTCGAGTTCGTTGAGGAAGTCGGCGCGGAACACCGATGTCGTCTCCACGGTGACTTCATCAGAGTCGGCCCCAGAGTTGAAGTCCTTGTCCGTCACCCGCTGCTCCTCACTGGCTGCCGTGGCGATTCGCGGCCGGACCCCAGCAGTCCCGCCGCTGGTGTCGACCGTACCGCGCATCCGACCGCATTGTGTCCACCACTGCCGGATCCGCTCGTTGCGTTCCGGCCTGTCTGCACGACCCTAACAACACCTCAGTCCGCGGCGTGGGCGCGGTAGCCTTCCGCGTCGAGCAACTCCGACAGCGCCGCCTGCATCGACTCGCTGTCGGCCTGCAGTTCCACCAGCCAGCCCGCGCCGTAGGGATCGGAATTGACCAGCTGCGGGTTGCTCTCCAGATCACCGTTGACGGCAATGACTTTCGCCGCGATGGGGGCGTAGAGGTCCGACACCGACTTGGTCGATTCCACCTCCCCGAACGACTCCCCCGACGCCAGGTCTGCGCCGACGTCCGGCAGTTGCACGAACACCACATCGCCCAGCGCGGACTGCGCGTAGTCGGTGATTCCGACACGCACGGTGTCGTCGCCGGTCCGCTGCACCCACTCATGTTCGGTGGTGAAGGACAGGTCGGCGGGGATCTCGCTCACGGCGCTCCTAGTCTTTGGCGGTGTGGCCCTCTACTTGACCGGCTGAGCGTATTGGCGCTCTTTCGGTTGCCGCAAGGCGGTGACGTCCACCCGGTCGGATTGTTGTACCACCATCGTGCCGCCCACGCGCTCGATGCTGTCCATGGCCCCGCCCGGGATGTTCATCGCCGCGGCCAGCGTGGGTGGATCACCAATGGCGAGAACCGAATACACCGGCCCCATCACTGCGGAGTCGACGGTCAGGGCGCCCGGGCTTCCGACGACCCAGGTGTCCACGCCGATCCGCACCGAGATCTGCTGCCCGTTTCGCTGACCGCGGATCTCCATCGCCTCGGCGCCCGCGGCACGCAACTCGTTGATGACGTCGAGCATCGTCTCGGGGGCGACGCCCTGCGCCGGATCCGCGATGGTCAATGTCACACCGGGTCCGGTCGCCGCGACCGTGCCGATCAGGATCGACAGCGCCGCCAGCCGCGTCCTGGCGTTCTCGATCGCGGCCTGGTCGCTGCTGCCCGAGGCCTGCAGCTGCGCCAGCGTGCGCTGCAGATCCGCCACTTCGATGTTCAGAGCGGCCTCGCGCTGCTGCAGTGAGTCCAGCAGGATCAGCAGATCGGCGGGGCGAGCCGTGTCCAGGGAGTCACCGGAATCGGTCTGCCGAACCTGGGTGGCGATCGCCACCCCGAGCAGAAGGCACAGCAGCACGGCGAGCACCCCGAACACAGTCCGCGAGGGAGGCATCTCGTGACGACCGTGCGGCGCGGCGGGCCCCTTCTGATCGGCCATGTCAGGCGCCGAACAGCCTGCGGCGCAGCGCGGCGGCGTTGCCGAAGATGCGGATGCCCAGCACCACGATGATCGCCGTGGACAGCTGGGTGCCGACGCCGAGCTGGTCGCCGACGTAGACGATCAGGGCTGCGACCAGCACGTTGAACACGAAGGACACCACGAAAACCTTGGCGTCGAAGATCTTCTCGAGGTAGGCGCGCAACCCGCCGAACACCGCGTCGAGCGCCGCGACCACTGCGATCGGCAGGTAGGGCTGCACGAACTCGGGAACATCGGGGTGGAACACCACACCCAGAACGATGCCCACGACGAGCGCGACGATCCCTATCACGAGCGGATACCTATCAATTCGGCCCCATCTGTGTCGCGAAGTTGACGTCTCGAACCGATCCCGCGGGCAGCAGCAGTCCTTCGCCGGCAGCGACGTTGACCCCGACGCCGTAGGAGGCCTCCAGAAGCCGCAGGCGCTGCAGACCGGTGCTGCGATCGAAGCTGTCCCCCATCGCGTTCGGCGGCCCCACGGCGAGGATGACATAGGGGCTGGAGATCGGCTGGTTGTCGACGAGGATCCCGCCGCCGGCCTGCCGGATCGTCACGTTGGGGCCGATGCGCACCCCGCCGACCGAGATGGCCTCGGCGCCGCTTGCCCACAGCGAGTTGACCACGAGCTGCAGGTCCCGGTCGAGGATCACCTGCTGACTGCCCTCGACGCGCTGTTTCGACACGTCGGTCAGGTCGCTCGACATTCCCGGATCGGTGACGGTGACGGTGAGGCCGGGTCCGATCACGGGAAGCGCTGCGGCCTCGTAGTTCGCCTCATCGAGGCCGGCCAGCAGTTGACGGCCGGCGGCGTCGCCCTCCAGCCTGCTGCGGCGCACGGTATCCACCTCGGTGGTCAACGTGTTGCGCCGTCCGGCGGCCTCGTCGGTGGCCGCCTGGGCGGAACGCACGGTGCCCGCCAGCACCTGTTGCGACTCCCGCACTCCGGGTGCGGTGTCCCGGGCCTGCGCCCAGGCCAGGACGAACACGGTCGCGACGACGACCGCGGCCAGCACCTGCCACAGCGCCTCCGACGACCGGCGCCGCGTCCGCGGCGTCTGCGCGGCGGCAGCGTATCCGGGGTCGAGGTGATCGGTCAGCAGCGACCGCAGCAGCGACGGAACGGGAATCAGCGTCGGCCGACAGGCCTCATGGGCATTGCCCCCGCGAGACGAGTCGAATCCCCCCAGCGTGCTCATGTGCGGGGCATCGACCGCATCACCATGCCGACCTGGATCAGGTACAGCACGCCCGACCACAGGTACATCGCCAGTCCCCACAGCAGGAAACCCCACCCGATGGCGAGCACCACCCTGCTCCACTGCGCGTCGAACTGGCCGAGCAGCACCAACGGCAGCCCGGACATCAGCGCGAACGTCGCGGCCTTCCCGATATACGTGACAGGCAGCGCGGACAGCCCGCGGCCGCGGAGCACCGGCAGCGTTGCCGCCAGCACCAGGTCGCGTCCGAGCAGCGTGACCACGATCCACCACGGGATGACGTGGGCGACGGCCAAGGCCACCGGAACGACGACCATGTAGATGCGGTCCACGGCGGGGTCCAACAGTTCACCGAGCCGGGAGGACTGGTTGGCGTACAACCGGGCGATCTTGCCGTCCGCCCAGTCGGACGCCCCGCTGAACATCAGCACCGCCACCGCCCAGCCGGTCGCGTCGGCGGCCAACAGGAGGTAGAGGAAGACCGGGACCAGCACCAGCCGGATCACCGACAGTGCGTTGGGCACCGTCAGAACACGGTCACGCGGTGCCATGCGGTAAACCTAGCGGAACACCCCGGGCAGACTCAGGGCCGACATCGTGTCGTCGGCCAACGGGTTGTCATGCACCATATAAGTCCAGGTCGAGGTCGGTCGCGCCAGCTTGGACAGGTCGACCCCGGGTTCGTCCTCGATCGAGGGGGCCGTGTCGAAGGTCTGCTGCGCAGCCTCGATCGCATCGGCGGCCAGCGAGCGGAACGCGTCGACCGCCATCCGGTGGAACTCGTCGAGCGGATTCTGGCGACCCAGCGCCCGCAGGTGGATGCTCTCCCGAATGTCCGCGAGGAAGGCCAGGTGGTCTGCCCAGGCGCGATCCAGGTGGTACAGCATGATCAGCCGGCAGATCTTCTCCAGCCGCGCTTCGGCATCCTCACCGAGGGTCGCGCTGACCTCCTCGTAGCGTTCCGGCGAGAGCTCTTTCAGTTCGTCGCGGGCCGCGGTCGTGCGCAACAGCGTGTCGCGGCGCTCGACGAGGATCGCGCGCTGCTGGGCGATCAGCTGGTTGTAGCGCCAGGTGTTGGCGTGCACGTCCAGTAGTCGGCCTTCGGCGACGCGCTGGGCATGTTCGAGCAGCGTCGCCGCCTTCGGACTCACCACTCGGCCGTCCTCGTCGCAGTCGAGCGGCAACTTCTCCTCGTCCAGGTGCGAGACGACGACGTCGTCCTCCCAGCTGGAGAAGAACACCGACGTCCCGGGGTCGCCCTGGCGGCCCGCGCGGCCGCGCAGCTGGTTGTCCAGGCGCTCGGTGTTGTGCCGCCCGGTGCCGATGACGTGCAGCCCGCCCAGTTCCGCAACGGCGTCATGCTCGGACTCGTCCGATCCACCCAGCCGGATGTCGGTGCCGCGGCCGGCCATCTGCGTCGACACCACCACCGAGCCGAGAGCGCCCGCCTCGGCGATCACCGCGGCCTCTTCGGCGTCGTTCTTGGCATTCAGCACGACCGCGGGGATTCCGGCCTTCACCAGGCGCCGGTGCACGTCCTCGGACTCCGCCACGTCCCGGGTGCCCACCAGCACCGGCTGGCCGGTCTTGTGCACCTCGGCGATGTGCTCGAGCACGGCCGCGTTCTTGGCGGCGATCGTGACATAGACCCGGTCGGTCTCGTCCTCGCGGATGTTGGGCTTGTTCGGCGGTATCGGCGAGACCCCGAGCTTGTAGAACTGGCGCAGCTGCTCGCCTGCGGCGAGCGCGGTGCCGGTCATCCCGCACACCCGCGGATAGCGGTTGATCAGCGCCTGCACCGTAATGGTGTCGAGCACCTCGCCTGTCTCGGTGGTCTCGATGCCCTCCTTGGCCTCCACCGCCGCCTGCAGGCCGTCGGGCCAGCGCTGCAGCGTGGCGATGCGCCCGCGCGAGGAGTTGATCAGGTGCACGGCGTTGTCCCGCACGATGTAGTGGACATCGCGCTGCAGCAGCACGTGGGCGTGCAGCGCGACGTTGATCTCGGTCAGCGTGGTCGCGACATGCTCTTCGGAATACAGGTCGATGCCACCGAGTGCGGCCTCGACCTTGCGGGCACCCGACTCGGTGAGGTGCACGTTGCGGCTGTCGTTGTCGGTGGCGAAGTCGTTGTTCTCGTCCAGCTCGCCGACCAGCCGGATGAGTTCCACCCGCGGGGTCTCCCGGTGGCTGGTGCCCGCCAGC
This sequence comes from Mycolicibacterium aurum, assembly GCF_900637195.1. Classification (NCBI taxonomy): domain Bacteria; kingdom Bacillati; phylum Actinomycetota; class Actinomycetes; order Mycobacteriales; family Mycobacteriaceae; genus Mycobacterium; species Mycolicibacterium aurum. Next base: position 3,218,390 of record NZ_LR134356.1, read on the forward strand.
ACCAGCGGCACGAGCGCCTCGTCGACCAGCACCGAGTCGGCCTCGTCGATCAGCGCCACGTCGGGGTTCGGCGAGACCAGGTCGGCGACGTCGGTGACCAGCTGGTCGCGCAGTACATCGAAGCCGATCTCGTTGACCGACGCGTAGGTGATGTCGCACGTGTAGGCGGCGCGACGCTCCTCGGCGGTGGATTCGGCGGTGATCCAGCCGATGGTCAGGCCCATCGCCTCGATCAGCGGTGCCATCCATTCGGCGTCGCGACGTGCCAGGTAGTCGTTGATGGTGATGACGTGCACGTTGCGACCAGCCAGGGCGTAACCCGCGGCAGCGATGGCGCCCGAGAGCGTCTTGCCCTCGCCGGTGGCCATCTCGACGACATCACCGGCCAGCATCCGTAGTGCACCCTGCAACTGAACGTCGAACGGGCGCAGTCCGGTGGTGCGTTCGGCGGCTTCCCGCGCGATGGCCAGGAACTGCGGGATGTCGTCGGCATCGGCCAGGTCTTCGAGCTCCAGCAGCTTCGCGGCCTTGCTCAGCTGCTCATCGTCGAGTTCGGCAGCCTTCGAATCGAAGTCGGCCGCCTTGACCACCTGGTCGGTCGAGCGGACCTGGTCCTTGACGGTGCTGGCGCCGAGCAGCTTCCAGAACCGTCCGGACAGCCGCCCGGACTTCGGAGGGGACGTCTTGGAGGAGGTACGTGCCACATGATCACGGTACGCGGCCCGCGATAATTCTCCGGTGACCCCTGTTGCCGAAGTTCCCGTGCTCATCGCCGGCGCCGGGCCGATCGGGTTGACCGCCGCCGTCGAGCTCGCCCGCCACGGCATCGGCGTGCGCATCGTCGATCCGCTGCGGCAGCCTCCCCTGTACGCGAAAGCGGTTGGCGTGCAACCTCGCACCCTGGAGATCTTCGAGGGCATGGGGGTCCTGCGCCGCATCCTGGACGCGGGCGTGGAGATGAACGGCCAGATCGTGTTCGTCAACGGACGGGAAGTCGGTCGCATCGATCTGAGCCTGCCGCCCGACGTGCCATTCCGCTTCTTCTGTATTCCGCAGTACGAGACGGAGCGGATTCTGCGCGAGGAACTGGCCCTGCGGGGCGTGCACGTCGAACGGGGCGTCCGGTTGACCGGTGTGGACCAGGACGCCGACGGGGTGACGGCGACGCTGTCGGGTGACCTCGGAGGTCACTCGGGCGAGCAGACGGTGCGCGCCGGCTACCTGATCGGCGCCGACGGTGCGCACAGCGTGGTGCGCAAGTCGCTCGGGTTGACCTTCGACGGGGCCGCGTTCGAGGAGCAGTACATGCTCGGCGACGTCGAGGTCGACTGGTCGATGCCGCGGGGATACGCAGTGCGCGCCATGCACCAGACCGACGGCGTGACCGATGATCTGCTGGTGTGCATCCCGCTGCCCGGCCCGGGCCGCTACCGCATGTCGATGCTGGTGCCCGACGAACTCGCCACGAACAACTCACAAGACGCTGTGACGCACGGCTTTTCGGCGGACCGCGCGCCACAGCTCCACCATATCCAGGCGGTGCTCGACCGGCTCTCCCCCGAACCCACCGTCGCCCGCACCCTCCGGTGGTCGTCGGTGTTCCGCATCAGCCACCGCATCGTCGACAGGTACAGCCGGGGGCGGGTGTTCGTGGCGGGCGACGCCGCCCACATCCATCCTCCGACCGGTGCCCAGGGGATGAACACCGGCATCCAGGATGCCCACAACCTGGCCTGGAAACTGGCCCTGGCGGTGTCGGGCGTCGCCGCACCGGGGCTGCTGGACAGCTACGACGCCGAACGGCGACCCGTCGGCGAGGAGGTCGTCGGCCGCACGGTGCGCAGCGCCCGCGACGGGCTCGGTGCGGACTCCACCGACCCGTCGTTCGTGATGCGCCGCGAGGGCCAACTCTTGATCGACTACGCGGGCAGTCCGATCGTGACGGGCGCCGCGGGCACCCGCGCACCCGACGCCCGCGGGTTGACCCGCGACGCGGTCAGTGCACCCTTTCGGCTCTTCACGCTGTTCGGTGCGCGCCTGCACACGGTGCTGTTGTTCGCCGGTGCCGCGACGGCCGGGCCCGACGTCGCCGCACTCGAAGCCGTCGCCGCGGCGGCTGCGCGCGCGGCCCACGGACAGCTCGACGTCTACCTGATCGCAGACCGTGACGCCGAGGTCAGCACCACGGTGCTGCCACTGATCAGAGATGGGGACGGCGATTTCGCGCGTCAATACGGGGCCACGGGACCATCGGTCTTCGTGGTGCGTCCGGATGGATACCTGTCGTTCGTGCAGATCGGATCGGTCGAAGCGGCGAGTGTGGTGGCCGCGTTGGGTGCGACATTCACCCCGTCCTGATCGCCGGGATCACCCCTGCGCGCGACAACCTGGGGTAGCTTCGCCGCAGGCGCGAGCGGAGGGGAGGTCGCCCGGCGGTGGAGACTGAGGACCAGCTCGACACCCAGAGGTTTCAGCCGACTCTCGACTGGGGTCGTGAGTTTCTCCACTCACTGCAGTGGGTCGCAACGACATTCGTGCTGACGGCGCTGTGCCTGTTGGTGATCCTTGCCGTGCTCGTGCGGGTGACCGAGTGGGGACGCCAGTTCTGGCGCATCACCGGCGCGTACTTCACCGGTAGGCGCAGCGTGGTGGTCTGGCCGATGGTCGCCCTGCTGCTGTTGTCGGTCATCGTCTCGGTCCGGCTGAACGTGTTGTTGACCTACTACGTCAACGACCTCTTCACCTCTCTCCAGGTGGCATTCCAGGGCGGGATGTCCAGTGGCGTCGCCGGCTTCTGGGCCTCGATGCGGGTGTTCGCCGTGCTGGCCGTGTGTTTCGTCGGGCGGCTGCTCCTCGACATGTACCTGATGCAGCGCTTCATCATGCGGTGGCGAATCTGGTTGAGCGGGCGCTTCATCGACGACTGGCTCGGTGATCTCGCCTTCTACCGCTCACGGTTCTCCGGCCGCCCGATCGACAACCCCGATCAGCGGATCCAGCACGACATCGACGTCTTCACCGCCGGGGTCGGTGGCACACCGAACAACCCGATCTACAACTCCAGCAATACGCTGCTCTTCGGCGCCGTCGAGGCGGTCTTGTCGGTCCTGTCGTTCGGACCCATCCTGTGGCGGCTCTCGGAACCGGTCACGATCGGCGGACTGACCCTGCCCCGGGCGTTGTTCTGGATCGTCCTGGTCTACGTGCTGATCGCCACCATCGTCGCGTTCGCCATCGGGCGGCCCCTGATCCGGCTCAGTTACCTGAATGAGTTGCGCAATGCCGGGTTTCGATACGCACTGGTGCGGGTGCGCGACGCGGGTGCGGCGATCGGGCTGTACCGCGGCGAGCCGGCGGAGCGATCGGTGGTCAAAGGCCGGCTGGACTCGGTGATGACCAACTATCGCGGCTGGCTGAACCGCATGATGTTGTACTTCGGCTGGAACGTGTCGGTGAGCCAGACGATCAACCCGCTGCCGTGGCTCGTGCAGGCGCAGGGCCTGTTCGCGCAGCGGATCACCTTCGGCGACGTCTGGCAGTCGACGAACGCGTTCGGCGCCATCCACGATTCGCTGTCGTTCTTCCGCAACGCCTACGACCAGTTCGCGAGCTATCGGGCGGTGATCATCCGGCTGGACGGGCTCGCCGACCAGAACGCGCACGCGGGCGAGTTCACCGCGGTGCAGACGGCGGACTCCGACGACGGCGCATTCGCGATCGAGGGCGTGGAGGTGCGCAAACCCGACGGCACTCCGCTGGTGCGCACGCTGGATCTACGGATGAAAACCGGTGAGGCACTGGTGATCACCGGCGCGTCAGGAATCGGTAAGACCGTCCTGATGCAGAGTCTGGCCGGGATGTGGCCGTTCGCATCCGGTCAGGTGCGGTTGCCGGACGGCCGCGACGAGGCGATGTTCGTGCCGCAGCTCCCCTACTTTCCACTCGGCGACCTGCGCACGGTGGTGTCCTACCCGCACCCGCCCGGCACCTTCGAGGACAAGGCCGTTCAGCAGGCGCTGTTCGATGTCGCGCTGTCGCATCTGGTCATCCACCTCAACGACGACCAGGACTGGGCGAAAGTCCTCTCGATCGGCGAGCAGCAGCGGATAGCCTTCGCCCGGATCCTGGTGAGCAGGCCCAAGACGGTGTTCCTCGACGAGTCGACCTCGGCGATGGACGAGGGACTCGAGCAGATGCTCTATCGGTTGCTGCGCACCGAACTCCCGGACACCATCGTCGTCAGCGTCAGCCACCGCGCGTCCGTGCAGCCGTTCCACACCCGTCACCTCGAACTGGTGGGCGGCGGGCAGTGGCGGCTGGAACAGCTCGAATCGCCGGGTTGAGCCCTCCAGCAGGTTGTCCAGAGCTCGTCGCGGTACCTTGCCCGGGTGGATATGTTCACGCCGACCCTGGACTGGGGCAACGAGCTCGGCACGTCGCTGATCTGGATCGCCAAGGGCTGGGCGATCGCCGCTGTCGCCACCATGGTCGCCCTGGTTCTGATCGGCCGTTACACGGTCTGGGGCAGGCAGTTCTGGCGGGTCACCCGCGGCTACTTCGTCGGCCGCGACAGCGTGATCGTGTGGGTCTGGCTGGCCGGCCTGTTGCTGTCGGTCATCACCGGTGTGCGGCTGTCGGTGCTGTTCAGCTACCAGGGCAACGACATGTCGACCAGTTTCCAGGTCATCGCCGCAGGCCTGGGCAGCGGCGACGACGCGGTGCGGCAGTCAGGCGGTTCCGGCTTCTGGCTGTCGATGGCCGTCTTCGCCGTTCTCGCGGTGCTCAACATCGCGCTGGTCATGCTGGATCTGTATCTGGCCCAGCGCTTCATGCTGCGCTGGCGGGCGTGGCTCACCGACCAGCTCACCACGAACTGGCTGGACGGGAAGGCGTACTACCGGGCGCGCTTCATCGACTCCTCGATCGACAACCCGGACCAGCGCATCCAGGCCGACATCGACATCTTCACCGCCGGCGTCAACTCCCAGCCCAACCGACCTGCCAACGGTTCGGAGACCACGCTGCTGTTCGGCGCGGTGTCCTCCATCGCATCGATGATCTCGTTCACCGCAATCCTGTGGAACCTGTCCGGACCGGTGACACTGCCGTTCGTCGGCGTCGAGCTGCCCAAGGCGATGTTCGTCATCGGCATCGTCTACATCCTGTTCGCCACGGTCATCGCGTTCTGGATCGGCCGGCCCATCATCGGGCTGTCGTTCAACAACGAGAAGTTCAACGCCGCGTTCCGCTATGCGCTGGTGCGGTTGCGGGACTCCTCGGAGGCCGTGGCGTTCTACCGCGGCGAGATCGCCGAGCGCACCGGGCTGCGCCGCCGGTTCGCGCCGGTGGTGCACAACTACAAGAAGTACGTCAACCGGATGACCGGCTTCTTCGGCTGGAACATCTCGATCACCCAGGCTCAGGAGCTGATCCCGTATGTGGTGCAGTTCCAACGGTTCTACAGCGGTGAGATCACCCTCGGCGCCCTCAGCCAGACCGCGGGTGCGTTCCGCTCGATCCTGACCGGGCTGTCGTTCTTCCGAAACGCCTACGACGACTTCGCCGGCTACCGTGCCGCGATCATCCGTCTCTACGGGCTCGTGGTCGCCAACGACGAAGGCCGCGAACTTCCCACGCTGACCGTGGCGGCCAGTTCGGGCGGGGCCGTCGAGCTGGACGACGTCGAGGTGCGCAAGCCCGACGGCACCCAACTGATCAATCCCATCGACCTCCGGCTGAAGGCCGGCGACACGCTCGCCATCACCGGCGTCTCGGGCACCGGCAAGACCACGCTGCTGCGCAGCCTCGCGCAGCTGTGGCCCTACACCACCGGCACCCTGCGCTGCCCGCCCGGCCCGAACGAGACGATGTTCCTGTCCCAGATGCCCTACGTTCCGCTCGGCGATCTGCGCGCCGTGTTGTCCTACCCGCGGTCGGAAGGCGAGATCCCGGACGAGGAACTGATCGCCATGCTCAACAAGGTGGCACTTCCGCACCTGGTGGAGCGCCTCGACGAAGAGCACGACTGGGCCAAGGTGCTCTCCCCCGGCGAGCAACAGCGCGTCGCATTCGCCCGCATCCTGTTGACGAAGCCGAAGGCGGCCTTCCTCGACGAGGCCACCTCAGCGCTCGACGTCGGCCTCGAGACGATGCTCTATCGGATGGTGCGCGAAGACCTGCCCGAAGCCATCCTGGTCAGCGTCGCCCATCGCGGCACCGTCATCAGCCACTGCGATCTGGAGTTGGCGCTGCTCGGCGACGGCGAATGGCGCTTCGGTCTGCGCGGCGCCGACGCGCCCTAGCGCCACCCGCCGCCGTGCCGTGCCTTATCCCACCCGCCGCGCCGTGCCTTATCCCACCCGCCGCGCCGTGCCTTATCCCACCCGACGCCCGGCGGCCTCTCCCGCCCGCCTCCCGAAGAACGACCCCTCGCCCAGCTGCGTGCCGCTCGCGTAGCCCTTGCCGTCCTGGGCGATGTTGGACGCGCACGCGCCCGCCGCATACAGCCCGGCGATCGCGGTGCCGTCCTCGCGGAGTACCTCGCCGTCGATCGAGACCTTCAACCCGCCCATGGTGAAGCCGGAGTACATCGCGATGCCCAGGCTCAGGTCGAACGCCGCCCATGGGCCGGTGTCCTGAGGCGCGAGGTAGTCCGGCTGTTTGTGGAAGTCCGGGTCGACACCGTCGGCGGCGTTGGCGTTGTAGCGGTCCAGCGTCGCGGCGAGGTTGCCCGCCGGGATTCCCAGCGCCTGCTCCATCTCGGCGACGGTCTCCCAGCCGTCGATGAACTTGATCAGCGGCATCTCGGGCATCTGCATGTGGGCCTCGTCGACGATGAGGTATGCCGACTGGCCGGGCTGTTCGAGCACGAACGCCGACGTGCGCGAGTGGTAGGAGTCCTCGGCGACGAACCGCTGGCCGTCTTTGTTGACGATGACGCCGGTGAGCAGGATCTCGGGTGGGTAGGCCGCGGCGGTGATGAACAGCTGATCGAGGTTGGTGGCGACCCCGCCCGCTGACACGCCCAACCCGATTCCAAGTCCGTCGTCGTTGGGGTTGCCCAGAATGTAGGGAGCTACCGTGCCGTGGCTCTTGGTCTTGCGTTCGGCGCCGAGCGCAGGCGTGTACTCGGCCACCATCTCGGCGTTCATCGCGAAGCCGCCGGCCGCGATGATCACCGAATTGGCTTTGATGTCACCGGTTTCGGTGAAATGCTTCCACCGCACTCCGACCACCGCACCGTCGTCGTCGACAACGAGCGCGGTTGCTCCTGTCTCGTAGCGAATCTGCACGCCGAGGTCCGCCGCCCGCTTCACCAGCAGGTCGATCACCATCGATGCGCCACCCAACTCGCCGGGCACCGGCACGGAGTGCCCGCGCGGTGCCGGCTTGGCCTGCTCGTAGAACGGCCAGACCTTCTCGTTGCCGGTGTAGGACAGCCCTTCGGTGCCGGGCGGGACGACGACCTTGCCCGGGTAGTAGCTGCGCTCGAACTGGAAGCCCAGCGACTCCAGCCAGTCGAAGTGTTCGACGCTGCCGTCGCAGTAGGCGCGGATCTTGTCGTGCTCGGGCTCGCGCGACTGCGAGACCAGATATTTGTACATCTCTTCGGGCGAGTCGTCGTGCCCGGTGGCCTGCTGGACGGCGGTTCCGCCGCCCAGATAGAAGTGACCCCCCGCCATCGAGGTGGTTCCGCCCGCGGCGGCGGCCTTTTCCAGCACCAGGACACGGGCGCCGGCGGCGGCCGCGCTGACGGCGGCGCTGCCGCCCGCGATGCCGAAGCCGATGACCACGACGTCGGCGTCCTCCGACCAGGACGTGACGTCGTCGGCGCTCACTGTTTCCGGGATGTTCTGGGTGCTCACTTCTGCTCCTGTTTGATGTGGTCGAACAACGCCTGGATCTCTGGTGGTATGTAAGCGAATTCGAGGTACGGCACGCCGGCCTGCGCCGCGGACACGTAGGCGAACCTCATTCCTCCGGGCATGCTGCCGGCCATCACGACGGGCGCGCCGTCGCGTTCGGCGGCCGCAACCGCGGCATCGAACCCCTCGCTGTCGGCCGCGGCGACGCAGATGTGGTGCAGACCGGGGCCGCACTGGTCGAGGAACTCGCTGTAGATACTGGCCCCGCTCACCGGGGCGATCAGCTCCAACTGGGTGTCGCCGGCGTAGCTCAGCGACACGTCGGCGACGAAGTCGGCGGGTTCGCCACGGAGGGTGCACGCGTTGGGGCCGAAGTGGGTGCCGGGCATCCGGATCCACTTCTTGGCGCCCAACAGCGCGGTCAACGACGCTTCGGTGGCGGCGAGGTCCCGCGTCACCCAGGCAATCTGGACAGGTGTCTGGTCATGCATCGCATCGAGAATATCTCCAGCGGCCGATGCAAGCTAGAACGTGTTCTATTTTTGGCACAGCATCTCGGTCAGCAGGCCGATCTGCGTGTCGAACACCTGCGGAGGTTCGGTGAACGTGTCGGCGCCGTACTGGCCGAACACCTCCAGGCTGATCGCGCCGACGAGGGCAGCCCACAGTACGAGGCACTTGGCGACCACCCCGTCGTCCGCGACGAAGTTGAACTCGGTGCGCACACCGTCGAAGTCGCCCGACAACGGCTGCGGGACAGCGCGATCGGCGGCAGGGATATCTCCCGCGGCGACTCCCTCGGCGACGACGGCGAACAGCGTGCCGACGACGCGGGTGCCCGGTCCGACGGTCTTGTCCCTCGGCGCGTGATAGCCGGGAACGGGGCTGCCGTACAGCAGCGCCCACCCCGCCGGTTTCTCGACAGCCCATGACCGGGCGGCGCGCGCCATCTCCGCCAGTTGCTCCCGCCAGCCGCCGTGCGCCGAGGCGCGTGCGCGGTCGACGGATTCGGCGAGATCGGTGTAGGCGTCGATCAGCAGCAGCGTCAGCAGTTCGTCGCGGCTGGCCACGTAGCGGTACACCGCCGACGAGACCATGCCCAGCTCGCGGGCTATCGCCCGGAGAGATAGGCCCGCCGCGCCGTCTGTCACCAGGTGCTCGCGGCCGATGGCGATGATCTGGCGTTCGATGCGCTCCCGCGTCTCCTGCCTCTTGCCCATGTGGCCAGTCTGACACAAAACGAGATCGGTGCTCTTGATTTCCTCAGTGCGGCATGGCACTCTACAAAAGAGAGCAGTGCTCTTGCATCTGTCGGAAAGGATCGCACCATGTCACAGCGCTACGACGTCCCCGGGCTCGGGGCCCGCACCTTCAACGGCCTGATACGGCGGTTCGCCGACGTCGGGGTCAGCATCCAGGGCAGTACCGCCGTGCGGGTGCGCGGCCGCTCCTCCGGTCAGCTCCGCGGCGTCGTGGTCAACCTGCTGGAGATCGACGGACGCCGGTACCTGATCTCGCCCCGCGGCAACACCCAGTGGGCGCGCAATGCGAGGGCGGCCGGTGAAGTCGAGATGGGCCCGAAGAGACGGTCGCAGGTCCACCGCATCGTCGAGCTGTTCGACGACGCCAAGCCCGACCTGCTCAAGCCCTATCTGGACCGGTGGTACTGGCAGGTCAAGGGGCACATCGGCGGGCTGACGCCCGACTCTGGCCGGGACGAGATGCGCGCGGTGGCGCCGTCGATCCCGGTCTTCGAAGTGGTCGATTAAGGCAGCGCCGGCGCCGGGACGTTCGCCGACAGGGCGGAGACGGTGTCGGCCTGCGCCTGCTGGCTGGCGACCTGCCATGAGACGGCGGCCGGCAGCGTGCCCCATGTGCTGTTGAACAGGCCGACCAGGACATTGCGGCCGTCGGGCGTCGCGGTGTAGACGGGCCCACCGGAGTCACCCTTGCGGCTCACCACGCCGTTGGCCATCGTGAACCAGCCGTTGTTGACCGACTCGATGGTGCCGCAGCTCTCGCCGGTGACCACGCCGAAGTGGCAGACCGGCATGCCCCGTACGGGCACCACCGCGGGGTCGGCCACCAGCGCCTTGCCGACGGGCAACACGTTGTTGATGGCGACGTTCGGGGCGAGGTGGATGACCTCCCAGTCGGTGATCTGGTGGTTGGTGTCGACCGTCATGCCGTCGGGGGTGTTGTCGCGGAAGGTGCCCTGCGTCCCGATCGGGGTGCCGAACTTGTCGGACACGCCGCCGGAGGATCGGCAGTGGCCGGCGGTGTAGGCCAGGCGCGTCGCCGGGTCCACATAGCCGAGCGTGCACAACACCGTGTCCTGGTGGATCTCCATGCCGGGATAGACGGGCACGCCCGGCTGAGCCTGGGCTGCCGACGGGGCCACCAGCGCGACGAGCGGCGCGAGGAGAGCCAGCAGAAGCGGCAGCGTCCGCCGCGATGATGGTGATGATGCCCGACCTGACACGACCCCTCCGCTCAACCCTGGTGACCCAGATACCCGCTCCACGGCGGATGTAACTGGCTCATCGCGGTCCGATAAAGGGTCGTTACACAGCGGACTCCGCGTGCGGTCAGGAATCGAAGCCGAGCCCGGCGGCGTCCAGGGCACGCAGCAGCAGGTTGCGCCGCCCTGCCGAGTGGTCGGCACGGTCCAGTGACCAGCGGGTGGCCTGGATCCCGGCGCTGGCGAGCGGTTCGGGCGGGAACGGTAACGGCTTGCGGCGCACCATCTCCAGTTGTGTGCGGGGTGTCGGCGCCCCGTCCAGCAGATCGAGGCAGACGTCGGCCGCGAATCTCGCCGCCCCCACGCCCAGCCCGGTGAAGCCGTTGACGTAGGCCACCCGCCCTTCGCGGGCCAGCCCCCAGTGCGCACAGAACCGGGTGTTGGTGTCGATCGCGCCCGCCCAGCGGTGGCTGAACCGCACGTCGTCGAGTTGGGGGAACGTGATGAAGAAGTGGGCCGCCAACCGGCGATAGATGTCGCGGCGGTCCTCGTAGCCGGAGTCGACGCGCCTGCCGAAGTGGTACACCGCGTCGTACCCGCCCCAGACGATGCGGTTGTCCATGCTCAGCCGGTAATAGTGAAACTGGTTGGCGCTGTCGCCGATTCCCTGCCGACCTCGCCATCCGATGCGATCCAGCTGCGCGTCGGTCAACGGTTCGGTGGCCAGGACGTAGTCGTAGACCGGCACGGTGTAGAGCCGGTTGCGGCGCAACAGGCTGGGAAACACGTTGGTGGCCAGCACCACCTGGCGGCAGGTGATCGCGGGTCCGTCGGTGTGCACGCGCAGCGCGGCGCCGCCGGAGTCGATTCGGGCTGCCGTGGTGTGCTCGAAGATCTCGACACCGGCCTCGCGGCAGGCGCGGGCCAGTTCGAAAGCCAGCTTGGCCGGGTTGACGATCGCACACGTATCGGGGCTGAGCAGGCCGGCCAGGTAGGTCGGCGAGTGCACCTGCTCGCGCACCTGGGCCAGATCGAGCAGTTGACCGTGGCCCTGGACTGCCGAGTCCTGCAGCCATTCGACCTGATGCGGCTCGGTGGCCACGGCGAGCATGCCGCTGCGTTCCCACTCGACATCGAGGCCCAGCTCGGCGATCTCGGCCTGCATGCCGTCGAGGTTCTCCACCCCCATCGCCTCGAGCGTGTCGATCTCGTTGGGCCAGCGGGTTTTTCCGTTCTCGTACCCGTGCGTCAGGCTGGCGTCGACGAAGCCTCCGTTGCGTCCCGACGCGGCCCACCCGACGCGGTCGGCTTCGATGAGCACGATGCGCCGGTCGGGGTGACGGCGCGCGGCGTGCAGCGCGCTCCACAGGCCGGTATAGCCACCGCCGATCACCAGCAGGTCGCAGGTGACCGGCCCGGACGGCGACGGGAACTGCTGGCGCGGGATGTCGAGCCACACCGAGCCCTGCGCGCTGGCTGCCAGCGAGCGATGGATCAGTGCCGGGTCGACATGGGAATCGAAAACTGTCTCCACACTGCGCACATTACGGCGTGGCACGGGCCACCGTTCCCACCTTGGCGGCGTCCGCCGGTTGCCAGCCCGGGGGGCCGAACAGGTAGCCGAGTTTGGCGCGGAGTCCGTGGGCGGCGCGGACGTCACGCCCGATCGCGGCGTATTCGCGGGTCTGGAGTTTCCAGATGTTGAAGGTGTCCACCGGCTTGGTGAGCCCGTAGTGCGGCCGGAAGACCTCGGGCTGGAAAGTGCCGAACAGACGATCCCAGATGATGAGGATTCCGCCGTAGTTCTTGTCCAGGTAGATCTGATCCATGCCGTGGTGCACCCGATGGTGCGACGGCGTGTTGAAGACGAATTCGACGGGGCGCCAAAGTTTTCCGATCCGCTCGGTGTGAATCCAGAACTGGTAGATCAGACTCAGCGAAAAGCTCGCGAACACCATCCACGGCGGAACCCCCAACAGCGGCAACGGAATCCACATCACGATCTCACCGCTGTTGTTCCACTTCTGTCGCAGCGCCGTCGCGAAGTTGAAGTACTGACTGGAGTGGTGCGCCTGATGAGTGGCCCAGATCAACCGGACCCGGTGTGCGGTGCGGTGATAGAAGTAGAACAGCAGATCGACGCCGACGATCGCGATCACCCAGGTGTACCACTGCGTGGCGGACAGCTGCCATGGCGCCACGTAGGCGTAGATCGCCGCGTACCCCAGCAGTGCCAGGAACTTCCACGCACCCATGGTGGCGACGGACACCAGGCCCATCGAGATGCTGGCCCAGGAATCGCGGGCGTGGTAGGAACCCCGGCCGGGGCGCTCATCTGTCGCGGCGTCGTGTTCGAGCTTGCGCGCCGCGGTCCACTCGATGACCAGCAGCAGCAGGAAGAACGGGATCGCGAAGAGCACGGGATCGCGCATCTGCGGTGGGAGAAAGTCCAGGAACTCCACGTCGAGCACCTCCGGGGTGAGTGTACGGCGCTACAGGAAGCTCAGGACGTCATCGCCCCAGGCCCGGCGGACGTCGGCGTCGAGGTCGCCGACGACCGAGTCCTGTTTGTCGATGACCAAGGTGGCGCGGCCGTCCGCGTCGTAGGGGTACCATTTCGGGTCTCCGAGCAGACCGAGCGGTTCGCCGTGCCGGGCGAAGTTGGCCCAGCGCGCGCGCATCCGTTCCGATACCGCCGTCCCGGCCTTGCGGCCACCGAGCGCGAACGTCGGATCCTTGCGCCCCGAACCGAGATTCCCCCAGACGAACGGGAGCTCGGTGGCATGCGCGCCGTGCAGCCGCACCGCCCGCAGCAGCGGGGTCGCGAAGTCGAAGCGGTAGAGATAGACCGGCGCGACCGCACGGTGCCCGTCGGCGAACCAGATGGACGGCATCCGGAAGCCCAGGTCGCTGGTGACCAGCAGACCCCTGCCCTTGCCGCGCCCGCGGTAGGTGCCCTTCAGGTCGTCCTCGCTGGGCAGGCGGAGACTCGGCTGCTCGGCGGCGATCTCGGTGAACATCGCCTTGATGGTCTCCGGCGCGATCGGCATCAGCGGCGACTTCATGTAGCGGAACAGCGCCGCCTCGTTCTTGTTGGTCCCGATGATCAGCGGCACCGGATGCGTCCGGCCCTGCCGCGCCAGGTTCACCGGGTAGTCGGGAACCAGGTCGCCGTCCACGGTCGGGGCGAAGGCCAGGGTGCCCGGAGTCCGCACCGGCACCTCGTCGAACACGGCGCGCGACGCGGCCACCAGCGATTCGATCGGCGCCGAGGTCAGCGTGGCCAGATCGTCGTGCCCGACGCCGAGCACGTGCAGGAAGCGTTCGGCCACCCGTTGCGCGCGAGCCCGGTCGTAGGTGGAGGTGACCGGGGAGCTCTGCGCGATCGCCGCATGGAACAGCCCTGCCGCGGCGGGACTGCCCAGCAGCGAGGTGACGATGCCGCCACCGGCCGACTCTCCGAACAGGGTCACACGGCCGGGGTCGCCGCCGAAGGCCGCGATGTTGTCGCGCACCCAGGCGAGGGCGGCCAGCACGTCGCGCAGGCCGAGATTGCTGGCGAAGCGGCCGGAGTCGTCGAGGGTGGAGAGTTCGAGGAAGCCCAGCGCGCCCAGGCGGTAGTTCACGGTGACCACCACGACGTCGCTGCCCGCGGCCAGCTCGCGGCCGTGGTAGAGCGGCTGGCTGGCGGAGCCCAGGACGTATGCGCCTCCGTGCACCCACACCATCACCGGCTTGCCGTCGCCGGGCTGGGTGCCCGCCGGCGCCCAGACGTTCAGGGTCAGGAAGTCCTCGCCCTGCGGGGCGCCGAGGTCGAGCGGGATCTTCGGGTCCGTCGGCTGCGGGCACACCGGGCCCACCCGGCTGGCGTCGAACGGCTCGGTCCATGCGTTCGGCTGTTCGGGCGCCCGCCAGCGCAGTTCCCCGACGGGCGCTGCGGCGTAGCGAACACCCTTCCACGCCTTGACGACTCCATCGTTGACGCCACGCACCGGACCGCTCGTGGTGTCCACGACCGGCCTGTCGCCTGCCGAACTGCGTGTCGTCGCCTCCGCGGTCATGCCGAGCTCCTTCGATCGGTTCCGGTACGCCAGTGTACCAGCGGTGTCGGTACACACATTCTCGCTGCTCACAAATCTCTGCCCGGGGTTGGTCCTCTGGGAACCGACGGAGCGCAGGGTCGTCGTCGGGCAGCGGTCAGGGGCGGCGCGCGCGGAGCACCCCGGCCAGCACGATCAGCGCGAACCCGGCGACGGGGACGGTCAGCAGGCCGACGCGCAGGCTCGCCGCATCGGCGACGACACCCACGATCAGCGGTGCGCCGAGGAACCCGACGCGCATCAGCCAGGTCAGGATCGTCAGACCGGTACCTGGGCGCAGACCGGGCAGCTCGTCGGCGGCGCGCATCGCGGCGGGCACCACCGTCGCCACGCCCAGGCCCGCGGCGGCGAACCCGGCGATCGTGCCCGGTACCGAGGGGAAGAGCAGCGCAGCGCCCATTCCGACGGCGGCGATGAGGCCGCCGGCGCGGGCCACCGCGCGGTCGCCGAAGCGGTCGACGAGGCGGTCCCCGATCATGCGGCCGACGAACATGGAGCCCACCAGCGCGACGTAACCCAGCGCGGCGACCGGTCCCGGCGCACCGAGGCCGTCCCGCAGGTACAGCGTGGCCCACGAACTGCCTGCGTCCTCGACGGCCGCACCGGCGACCGCGATGCCGACCAGGGCCAGCAGCGCCAGGTACACCACCGGCCGGACACTGCGGCCTCCCCCGTTCTGCGCAGACGGATGGTCGTCGTGATCGGGGCCGTGCAGCAGATAGGGGTACGCGGCCACCACGACACCACAGAACAGCGCCGCCGCGATGCCGAGGTGCACCGCCCTTGGCAGATGAAGCGCGATCGCGGCCGCACCCATCAGCCCGCCGGCGACTGCGCCCACCGCCCAGATGGCGTGCAGCGAGTTGATGATCGAGCGGCCATAACTGCGTTGCAGCCGAAGCGCGTTCACATTCTGGGCGACATCGGTGATCGAGTCACAGGCGCCCGCGGCGAACAGCGCGGCGGCGAACATCAGCGGTGTGCCTGCAACCCCGGCGACCATGATCAGCAGCGCCAGGGCCACCGTGGTGGCGACCGCGACGCGGGCAGAGGTGAACCGCCGGATCAGCGCGCCGGCGGCGGGTCCTGCGATCAGCGCCCCCACCGAGAACGCCGCCACGGCAGCGCCGTAGGCGGCGTTGGACATCCCCAGGTCGGTCTTGATCTCCGGGAACCGGGGCAGCAGGTTGGCGAACAGCGCACCGTTGGTGAGGAACAACGCCGCGGCCGCGATCCGGGCGCGGGGATTGGGCACGTCACCGCCGGGGAGCGGATCTGACGGCATGGAGTGCGACTCTACCGAAGCCGTTACGGGCGGCACCGCGCCCACCGGCAGGGCAAGATTGCGGCCATGGCCGTCGACACCGAGGTGCCCGCGTCGTTGATCGGGCTCGCACAGCGCTACGGGGTGGCAAGCGAGTACACGGACTGGACGGGCCGGCCGTTCGCGGTGCCCGCCTCCACGCTGATCGCAGTACTCGACGCTGTCGGCGTCGCGGCAGCCACCGAGCAGGACCGGGCGGCGTCGTTGGCCGAGTACGACCGCGACCATTGGGCCCGCCCGCTGCCGCCGTCGATCGTCGGCCGCACGGGTGTGACGACTCCGTTCTGGGTGCACGTCACGCACGGAGACCCGGCCCGGCTGTGGCTTCGGCTGGAGGACGGAAGCGTGCGCACCGGAATCCGGCAGCTGGAGAACAACAGACCGCCTTTCGACCTCGACGGCCGACTGGTCGGCGAGGCCTCCTTCGAACTGCCGGCCGACCTGCCGATCGGCTATCACCGGCTGCACCTGCAGGTTGGGTCGTCGGATGTCAGCACCGTGGTGATCGTGTCGCCGTCCTCGCTGGAACGCTCCGCCAGGATCGGCTCCGGCCGCAGCTGGGGGCTGGCCACCCAGCTCTACAGCGTGCGGTCCCGGAACTCGTGGGGCGTCGGCGACCTGACCGATCTCACGGACCTGGCGGTGTGGTCGGCCGCGCGGCACGGCGCCGGTTTTGTGCTGGTCAATCCGTTGCACGCGGCGGCGCCGATCGCACCGATGGAGCCGTCGCCGTACCTGCCGACGTCCCGCCGCTTCGTGAACCCGATGTATCTACGGGTGGAGGCAGTGCCCGAGTTCGCCTATGTGCGGCACCGCGGGCGGATCCGCAAGGCGCAGAGTCAGGTGCAGAACCGGGCCGCCCGCGCAGGCCGGATCGATCGGGATGGAGCATGGCGCGCCAAGCGCGCGGCCCTGGAGACGGTGTATCGGATCGAGCTCTCGGCGGGACGCGAGGTTGCGTATCAGGCGTTCCGGGAGCGGGAGGGGCGCGAACTCGAGGATTTCGCGACGTGGTGTGCGCTGGCCGAGCATTGCGGCGCCGACTGGCACCAATGGCCGGAGGAGCTCCAGCATCCGCGTGGTGCGGCGGTGGCGGCGTTCGTGGACGAACACGAGTCCGAGGTGGACTTCCACCGCTGGCTGCAGTGGCTTGTCGACGAGCAGTTGTCGTCCGCGCAGGACGCCGCGGTGCGGGCGGGCATGGAGCTGGGCATCATGCATGACCTGGCGGTCGGGGTGGATCCCGACGGCGCCGATGCGTGGGCTCTCCAGGATGTGCTGGCGCTCGGCGTGACGGCGGGGGCACCGCCGGACGAGTTCAATCAGCTGGGGCAGGACTGGTCGCAGCCGCCATGGCGGCCGGACCGTCTTGCCGACGCGGCGTATGCACCGTTCCGGTCCTTGGTCAGCGCCGTGCTGCGGCACGCGGGCGGGGTGCGGATCGACCACATCATCGGGTTGTTCCGGTTGTGGTGGATCCCGAAGGGCGCGTTGCCGACCGAGGGCACCTACGTGCGCTACGACCACGAGGCGATGATCGGGATCGTGGCGCTGGAGGCGCACCGTGCGGGCGCCGTCGTCGTCGGGGAGGACCTCGGCACGGTCGAGCCGTGGGTGCGCGACTACCTGCGCGATCGAGGGCTGTTCGGCACGTCGATCTTGTGGTTCGAAAGCGACCACGGCGGTGACGGCGCGCCACTGCCCGCGGAACGGTGGCGACAGTACTGCCTGTCGGCGGTGACCACGCACGATCTGCCTCCGACCGCGGGTTACCTTGCGGGCGAACATGTCCGGCTGCGTGACGAACTGGGGCTGCTGACCCGACCGGCGGACGAGGAGCTCGCGGGCGACCGCGCGCACCAGCAGGCCTGGATGGCAGAGCTGCGCCGGGTGGGATTGCTGGAGGACGGTGTGGACGACGTCGACGAGGTCGTTTTGGCCCTTCACCGGTATCTGGGCCGTACGCCGTCGCGTCTGCTGGCCATGTCACTCGCTGATGCCGTCGGCGAGGTGCGGACACAGAATCAGCCGGGCACTACCGACGAGTACCCGAATTGGCGTGTGCCACTTGCGGATCCGCAGGGCAGGCAGGTATTGCTCGAAGACATCTTCACCGACTCGCGCGCCGCGACACTCTGCCAGGCGATGCGGGCCGCGGTCGAACCCAGGGTCTGACCCAGGAGCACGTCAGAACGGCGGGGGGTCGTTGCCGTAGTCGGGTGGCCCCTGTTGACGCTCGGCGGCGGGTCGTTCCTCGCGGGCGCGGCGGGCGGCGTTGGCGTCGCGTTCAGCCTTGATGCGTGCGGCGTTCTCGGCGGCGCGGGTGCGTCGCCGTCGCGGCATCTTGGCCAGGCGGTCGGGATCCGGCGGCGGCACAGCCAGTGGCGGCAGTTCGGCCGTGGTGGTGCCCCAGGAAGGAAAGAACAGCCGACTGCCCGGCATCGTCGTGTAAGACCTACCGGTCGGGTCGGTCCAGACCACCGCGCCATCGGGCCGCTGCACATCGCGCCAGCCTTCCCAGAACGTCTTGGCCAGATGGTGATCACGGCATGCGCAATTCAAGTTCGATGGGTGGGTCGGCCCATAGGGCCAGGGCACCACATGATCGATATCGCAGCGTAGGGCTGGCACATCACAACCCGGGAAACGGCAGAACTGATCGCGGGCCCGAACAAACGCGGCCAACTTCGCCGACGGACGATACTGCGGCTCGGGATCGGGACCCGGTAGCCACAGCGCCTTGATCGCCGCCCCGCCCCGGATCGCCTCAGCCAACGCCGCAATCGGCAACACCTTGCCGTCGGGCATCAGCGCTAATCCTGAATCACGTTGACACGGAGATGAACTCGCACCCGACTCGGCGAGCGTGCCCTCCGACGTCGGCTCAGCAGGCGCAGCGGCCTCGGTGGCCTGGCCATCGAGACCCGGCTCTTCTACGGGCGTCGCTGCGATCTCGGGCGCCGCGCCCTCCTCCGAGGCAGTTCCGTCGGTCGGCGTTGCCCCACCCTCCGGGGCCGCCGCGCTTTGTTTCTCGGATAGCTTCTGCTGCTGGTGCTCGCGGTCCTGGGCGGCGATCAGATCCTTGGCGGAATCAATGGCGGCCTGATCGGCGATCACCGAGATCACCACCCGCGACTTCGCCGGCGCCGACGCCGTGCACCCCGACGACCCGCACCGACACCGCAGCACCTCATTGCCGTGGATTAACGCCCCCAACGCATCCGAACGCCGATCCCCCACCGTCCGCGGATCCTCCGCGCACACCCCGTTGACCATCCCGGTGATCAGCACCTCCAGCGCCGCGGCATCGCCGGCCATCAACCGGCCCCAGATCGTCGCCGTCTCCTTCGGATCCTCCTGCGCACCGATCCGCACATCCCGGCCCCGTATGACCTCCTGCGCCAGCCGCACTGCGTCCGGGTCATACCGATCGATCACCGCCTCAATCGACCGCACCAGCTTCTCGTCCGACAGCGGACCCCACGTCACAGCCCGGTCGGCCAGCGCGGCGTCTACCAGGGCCACCATTGCGTCATCAACCAACTGCGTGCGCCACGTGATCTCCGAGATCAACCGCGGACTCAGCCGGCCCTGGCACAACAACGCCGCGATCTTCGGCAGCCGGCCACGCAACGCCACCGCAATCCGCATCTGTCCCGACGCGCGCTTCTGGCTGATGCTCAGCACGGCCCCCAACAGGGCAGAGGTGTTCTTCCACGGGTCGTAGGCCCACCCACCCCGCTCGTCGTCCTCATCCACCGTCGTGTAGACCAACTCGGCAATTGCCGAGAGCTTGCGCGCCGCGGCCTGGGCTTCCTCCCGGGCAGCCTGCTCGACCGCAGTAAGCAACGCGGACTCATCGAAACCCGCGAACAGTGCATCGAACATACGTTTGATTGTCCCGGTCGCCACCGACCTCTCGCCAGCCCCGATCACCCGCCTGTGGATGAGCTCGGGGTTGGGGATAACCGACCGCCGCTGTAACGCCGCGGCCTGCTGCAGCGGTTTCACATTCGTTACTGCTGCGATATGTTCGCACCGCATACCGAACCGAGGGAGTCGTCTTGAACAAGCTCGTTGTGCTCAGCGGCGGATTGGTCGCCGCCGGAACAGCCGCGCTGATCGGTGCCGGTGTCGCGATCTCCCAGCCCGCGGCGGCGTCGCACCCGTCGAATGTGGTCGGTGAGCAGTACGGACGCGCGCTCGCGATCCTGCAGAGCCAGGGCATCAAGGCCTACTTCGGTGGCGCCACCGGCAGTGCGCTGCCGCAGTCTGCGTGCCTGGTCGCCACCCAGAAGGTGACCAGCGCCGGCCGCATGCTGTTGATGCTGGACTGCACCCAGGCCGCCGCCGACCAGATCGAGGCCATGGGCCCCACCGGCGGTCCGCGCGTCGGTGCCAACGGTGTGACCACGGTCACCCCGACCCCGATGGTTCCCATCGCCGGCGCCCCCGGCGCGGGTATGGCACCTCCGGCACCCGGCGTGGTCCAGAACGGTGCACCCGGCCAAGGCGCGCCCATCCTCGCCCAGCCCTGACGGCACGGGCGCTAACCGGTACCCGCGTTCCCACGTAGTTGGCCCCGTCGTTCTAAACTCCCACAGGAGTCCACGACGAACAGGAGCCGCAGATGTTGCGACCACGCCGTTTCGACACCGAGATCGACCCCGGTCCCGTGCAGATCCAGGCGCGCAAGGTGCGCTTCGATGTCGCGGACGCCCCGCTGCACTGGATACCGGGGCACCCGGCCGCCTCGCACGTCGTCAGCGTCCTGAACATCGTCCTGCCCGCAGGCGAGCGATGGTTCGTCCAGACCTTCAACGAAGCGCTACCTCTGGTCAAAGATCCGAAGCTGGCCGAGGACATCCGGGGATTCATCGGGCAGGAAGCCATCCACGCCGACGTGCACGACCGCGCCCTGCACGAGTTCATGATCGGTCACGGCGTCGACCCCGCACCTGTCCTCGATCAGGTCGAGCACCTGTTCACGGGTGCGCTTGCACCTCTGGACGGGGAAGCAGACGATGCCCGTCGACTGAATCATCTCTGCGACCGGTTGTGGCTGATCGCCGCGATCGAGCACTACACCGCCGTGATGGGCGATTTTGCCCTCAACTGCACCTGGGACGAGCACGGCGCAGACCCGACGCTGGTCGATCTGTTCCGCTGGCACGGCAGCGAAGAGGTCGAACACCGCAGCGTTGCCCATGACGTCGCCGTCTACTTCCACGACAGCTACCTCGCGCGGATCCGCGCGATGAGCGTGGCCGCCACCATGCTGTTCGTCTTCTTTCAGCGCGCCGCGTGGTACCTGGTCAAGACCGATCCCACGGTCGACGCGAACTGGTGGACCTTCAACCGGATGCGGATGCGTGATTCCAAGCTCGGCCTGCTCCCCCGCTATCGCAAGCTTTTCGGGACCAGCACTTTCGGCTACTTCCGGCCCGGATACTCACCCGAGCAGCTGGGCTCCACCGCGCAGGCGGTCGCCTATCTGGCCGCCTCGCCCGCGGCACGCGCCGCCCACCTGTGATGCGCCTGTTCGACCGGTACCGGCAGACTCCGCCGACCGCCTCGGGGCGGCTCCGTCACGATCCGACGCTCAGCCTGGCCGACGCGGCGATCACCGGGCTGTTCGCCGCGACGGCGGCGGTGCGCCGCATCCGTCCGCCGCACGGCGGGCCGGACACCTTCCCGCTGACGGTGGCCGCGCGCCGCGTCGTGGCCCGCGACCAGGACGTCGTCGAGCTGACCCTGACGCCGGCACCGGGCGGCACGCTCCCACAGTGGTATCCGGGCGCCCACCTCGATCTCCACCTGCCCAGCGGGCGGGTTCGGCAGTACTCCCTCTGCGGTGACCCCACCCGGCGGGACCACTATCGCGTCGCGGTGCGCCGAATCCCCGACGGCGGTGGCGGTTCGGTCGAAGTCCACGACGGACTCTCGGTGGGATCGACGGTCGATACCCACGGACCGCGCAACGCGTTCCCGTTGACCGTGCCCGGATACGGTTCGCCCACACAGCGTTTCCGCTTCATCGCCGGCGGTATCGGTATCACGCCGGTCCTGCCGATGCTCGGTCTCGCCCGCCGCCTCGGCATCGATTGGTCGATGATCTACACGGGCCGCTCGGTGGACGCTCTGCCGTTCGTCGACGAGGTGGCCGGCTACGGAGCGGCCGTCGAGATCCGCACCGACGACCGTCGCGGGCTGCCCACCGCTGCCGATCTGCTCGGCGACTGCCCCGACGGCACCGCGGTCTACGCGTGCGGACCCGCGCCGATGCTCACCGCGATCCGTACTGCGCTGGTGGGACGCGACAATGTCGAACTGCACTTCGAACGTTTCGCCGCGCCGCCGGTCACCGACGGCCACCCGTTCCAGGTCACGGTCGCGTCCTCCGGCCGGACGGTGGACGTCGGCGCGGACGAGTCGCTGCTGGCCGCCCTCCGCCGGGCCGGGGTGCACGCGTCGTACTCCTGCCAGCAGGGTTTCTGCGGAACGTGCCGCACCCGGGTGCTCGCAGGTACTGCCGAGCATCGCGACACCCTGCTGACCGAGCCGGAACGCGCCGCGGGGACGATGTTGACCTGCGTGTCCCGTGCGGCGGACGGTTCCGCCCTGACGCTCGATCTGTAGCGCCGTCGGTACTATTCGGCCATGCCGTTGGCCGCAGGTGAGACGTTCGCGGGTTACACGATCGTGCGCCTGCTGGGTTCCGGCGGCATGGGCGAGGTCTACCTGGCACGACATCCCCGGCTACCCCGGCAGGATGCGCTGAAAGTCCTCCCCGCCAAGGTGTCCGCCGACCCGGAGTATCGGCAGCGGTTCGACAGGGAAGCCGACATCGCCGCCACACTCTGGCACCCGCACATCGTCGGCGTGCACGACCGCGGCGAGGACGACGGTCAGCTCTGGATCTCGATGGACTACGTCGAGGGCACCGACGCCGCGCACCTACTGGCCGCCCGGGACGGAAAAGGCATGCCTGCACCGCAGGTCGCCGAGATCATCACCGCGGTGGCCGAGGCGCTCGACTACGCACACGAACGCCACCTGTTGCATCGCGACGTCAAACCCGCCAACATCCTGGTGGCCCGTCCGGGAGCGCCTGATCAACGAATTCTGTTGGCGGACTTCGGAATTGCTCGGTGGGATGACGACATCAGCGGACTGACGGCCACCAACATGACCGTCGGAACCGTCAACTACGCAGCTCCGGAACAGCTGATGGGCCGACAGCTCGACGGTCGTGCTGATCAATATGCGTTGGCGGCGACGGCTTTTCACCTGCTGACCGGCACACCGCCGTTCTCGCACTCCAATCCGGCCGTGGTGATCGGCCAGCACCTGTCGGCGGCACCGCCGGTGGTCGCCGACCACCGGCCCGACCTGGCCGACGTGGACCCGGTGCTGGCCAAGGGGCTGGCCAAAGAGCCCGGCGATCGCTTCGAGCGGTGTGCCGACTTCGCCCACGCCCTCACTCACCGCCTCACAGCAGGCGCTCCCGCGCAACCGGATGTCACCCGACTGTCGACGAGCCGGGCGGTGGGGTCGGCGCCGGACACCGATGCGCCGCGGTCCCGCCTGCGACCCGCCATCCTCGTGCCCGCTGTCCTCGCGGTGCTGTTGGTCGTGGCGATCGCGGTGGCCGCCGTCGAGTTTCTGCGCGCCGACCGCACCGACGAGCCGGTGACCGCGCGTCAGCAGCCGACGGCCACGACGACACCCAGCGTCGCGCTACCGCCACCCCCGACCACGGCAACCACGGACGTCACCACCGAGGTGACCGACACCGTCACCGACACGGTGACACCGACGTCGACGGCACCGGCCGCCGCGGTCATCGGCGCGAATTGCGCCCCGCTGGACAGCACATCCACCACCGAGAGCGGGGCCACGGCGTACTGCGCCTCGGTTCCGGGCTCCGCAAGCACCATCTGGTCGTTGACGCAGGGCGAGGTGCCCAGTCCGACGTCGACGCCCCCGCCTGACCCGACCGAGCCCCCGATTCCCGCCGAAGAGGCGTTCCCGGTGCTGACCTGCATGGAACAGACAGGTCAGACGCGCAGGGAGTGCCGGCGAGATATCCGGGACAGCAACGGCCAGCCGCCGGTCCCGTGACGCTCGACGTGGCGGACCGGCTCGCGGTCAGCGATCTCGTCCACCTCTACGCGTCGGGGGTGGACGACCGCAGGTTCGCCGATGTTGTCGAACTGTTCACCGCGACAGCGGAATTGCGGGTGCCCGATCCGCCCGGGTCGCTCGAACCGGTGCGTCGCCACCATGGCCGCGACGGCGTGCGCGCGGCGCTGTCGGCACTTGCCGCCGTGACCCGCACCGAGCATGCGATCGTCGGCGAGGTGTACGCCCCCGGTGACGACCACGACTATGCGCTGGGCCGGATCACGTGCGTGGCGCACCACTGGTCCGACGACGGCGCGGGCGCGTTCACCGACGTGGTGTGGCACCTGCGCTACGACGACGAATACCTGCGCACACCCCGAGGGTGGCGGTTCCACGGCCGCGCACTGACGATCAACGCGATCGACGTCATGCCGGTGCGCCGCGTCCGAGTGCCGCCTCGAGCTGGTCCAGCAGCGGCCGCTGCCCCTTCAGCAGCTTCACCCGCGCCGCGACCAGGTCGAACCAGCCCGCCCGGTCGATCTCCGGGAACTCCCTGAACTGTCCCGATCCCCTGGGCCATTCCAGCGTGAACGTGTTGCTGACGACGCCGTCGGCGTCGAGGTCCCCGCGTACCGCGAAGGCGGTCACCACCTTGCCGCCGGGCTGGCGCACCGGCGCGAGGTCGATCCGCTGGCCGGCGGGCGGGGGTGTGCCAATCTCCTCGGTGAACTCACGCTGAGCCGCTGCCCAGGGATCCTCACCCTCGATGTACTCGCCCTTCGGAATCGACCAGGCACCTTCATCTTTGCGCGCCCAGAATGGACCGCCGGGATGGCCGATGAGCACTTCCAGCGCCCCGTCGGTCTCGCGGAAGAGCAGCAGTCCGGCACTGAGCTTGGGCATCGCCCGACCATAACCTGCCTACCGGACGCTGGTCGAAACCGTTGAAGGACACGATCACCCGACGGGCTAGAGTCGCCTCTGTGATCGAGTACTCCAGGTATGTCGCGCTCGGTGACAGTCAGACGGAGGGACTCTGGGACGGTGACGACGACACCGGGCTCGCGGGTTTCGCCGACCGTCTGGCGGCACTCCTGAGCCGGCTTCGTCCCGGCCTGCAGTACGCGAATCTGGCGATCCGCGGTAAACAGATTCGCGACGTGCTGGACGAGCAGCTACCGCGTGCACTGGAGATGCAGGCCGATCTGGTGACGGTCTGCATCGGCATGAACGACATGACCAGGCCCGGCCGCGGTTTCGACCGGGCGCTGGATCAGTTGGACATGGTGTACCTGCATCTGGCCGCCTCCGGAGCCACCGTGGTGACGACGACCTTCCCCGACCTCGCCAGAATTCTGCCGATCGGACGTCTGCTCGGCGCGCGGGTGGTCGCGATCAACGAGCGGATCCGGGCCGCTGCAGCGCTGCACGGATTCCGGCTCGTCGACCTGTTCGCCGCGCCGTCGATGACGCAGCCCGACACCTGGAGCGCCGACCGGGTGCACGGTTCACCGAAGGGGCACATGCTGTTTGCCGCTGCCGCCGCCGAGGCGCTCGGACTCCCCGGTAGTAGCCATGCGTGGGCAGTCGCCGACCCCAGCGCCGACCTGCCGTCGTTCCGGTCCCGGATGTACTCGCAGGTGTTGTGGACGCAGAACATGTTGATGCCCTGGCTGTGGACACATCTGCGCGGCGGCTCCGTGACCGACGGACGAGAACCGAGACGGCCGGAGCTGCAGCCGCTGGGCGTGTGAGGACGCTGGTCTCAGACGCCCGTCCACGACTCGTCGATGGTTTCGGCGACGTCGATGACCTTGGCCTTCTGCGATCCTGGGCTGTCGATCTCGCCCGCGACGTGCAAGGCGATGAACCGTTTGATCTCGGCATCGATGCCCCCGACGATGCGTACCACCTCGGCGCGCAGCGACTTCGACGTCACGTGAATGGCGATGTCGGCGGCCCGCGGCTTCTCGACATCGAGGATCAGCAGCAGCGGCTCGGCGGCCTTGGCCGTCGCGCGCAGCGAGATCTCCCCGAAGACCATGAATTTCGGCTTGTCGATCCGCAGGTCCACCACCATGTCGATCTCCAGCGGGATGCGGATCGCGAAGGTGATGAGTTCACCGACCTGCCGGCTGACGCGCGGCTGCTGGATACGCACCTGCGCGGTCACCTTCGCGATGCGGCCCGGGCCCTGCGCGATGGGGCCGATCTCGAACGCATCGCCTGCGATCTGGCCGATGGCGGCGCCGATCCGCTCCTCGGTCACCGCGACCTCGAAGAACCGGCGGCCGAACTGCTCATACGTCAGGTAAACGGCAGGGATGGGTCCGGACTCGGGAACAGACATGGTGCTGCTACGTTCTCACGTCTTGCAGGCAGAGCGCGACAACGCGGCCGATCCGGCCGGGCAGGTCACGCGAGGTCGCCGAACAGGCGGATCCGGGTGATCCGGGCGCGGTCCCGGCCGGTGCCGCCGATCTCGCCGACGAGCACGGTGCTCCGGCCGTCGCGGTCGACGCGGGCGGCCACCGACCGCCCCGAGCCGATGAGTTTGCTCCACGACCCCCCGGACAGGTGCTTGACCAGTTCGGACGACGTCACCGCCTCGGTGTCGCCGACGGTGACGGGGGTGTCGGAGACGAGGCGGCGCATGCCGACCTCATCGCCTCCGCAGGCGTCATCGAGGAATCGCGCGAACAGGGCCTTGCCGCCGACGCCCAGGCCGCGGAAGCCGCTGACGAACCCGAGGGTGCCCGACAGTCCGAGATTTCCGAACATGTTGCGGCCCAGCGAGATTCCCGCGGGTACGGCACCCAGACCGCCGCGGACGAACTGGCCCATCATCGCGGGCAGCTCCCAGTAGGCGGACAGCGCGGCGATCCGGAGCTCGTCCTTGCCACGCAGGTCATAGCGAATGTAGACGGGGACGCGCATGGTCACCGAGGACGCCATCTCGATCTCGAGCTCGAGGTCGCGGACGACGATGGTGCCGACGACGATGTCGTTGTCCGGGTGATGGGCGATGGTGCGCGGACCGATGAAGGTGTCGTAGAAATGGCCGATGGCGACATGCCCCCGATGCGGCGCCGAACCGACGGGATCTTCGACTCGGCCGTCGGCGGTGAACAGACCGACCCAGCCTTCGCGGTCGTGCGCTTCAGCGGCCGCCAGCGACCGCTGCGCCGCGGACAACACGTCAGCTTGTGTGAAGGGCATATGGTTGCCTACCACCTCGCCAGGCAGGAGTCGACTAGACCTGCCGTCGCGGGCACACTGGTCACTAACCGCTGCGATGTGTTCGCGGCCGTGAGGAGGACCATCATGAGCAGGAGCAACGGCCCCTTCGGGTTCGATCCCGAGGATCTCGACCGCGTTGTCCGTGAGGCGGGTGAGGGTCTGCGCGAGGCGCTCGACGGTTTCGGCCGGCTCGTCAACACCTCGGGTGAACGGGCGGGCTGGTCTGCGTTGTTCGACGAGTTCTCCCGCGGTACCCGTCCCCGCAACCGTCCCGAGACCGCAGGCGAGACCGGTGACGGCGTCTGGGCCATCTACACGATGGACGACGAGGGTGGCGCCCACATCGAGCAGGTCTATCCGACCGAACTGGATGCGCTGCGCGCCAACAAGGACAACACCGAGCCGAACCGGCGGGTGCGGTTCCTGCCGTACGGCATCGCGGTCAGCGTGCTCGACGCCCCCGACGACACGGACAGCGGGTCAGCCGACCAGCATCCGTAGGTGTTCCCAGCCACGGACGGTCGAGGTCGGCGCGAGGCGGGCGGTGTCGTGGTCGATGTCCCACTCCGGCCACCGGTTGAGTAACTCGTCGAGCGCCACCCGGCCTTCCAGCCGGGCGAGGTTGGCGCCGAGACAGTAGTGGACGCCCTTGCCGAAGGTGAGGTGTCCGATTCCGTCGCGGTGGATGTCGAAGGTGTCGGGTTCCGGGTAGCGCCGCTCATCCCGGTTGGCCGCACCGAACAACAGCAGCATCGCGCTGCCCGCGGGCACCGTGGTGCCGTGGTACTCGACGTCCTCGACCAGAAAACGCGCGACGTGCGGCCCCGTGGGTTCGAAGCGCAACGTCTCCTCCACCGCCCGGCCGAGCAGGGAGCGGTCGGCGACGATGTCGCGGCGCTGTGCGGGATGGTCGGCGAGCACCTTCACCAGCCAACCGATCAGCCGCCCGGTGGTCTCGTTGCCCGCGCCGGCGACCACCTGCGTGTAGTGCAGCACCTCGTCGCGGGTCAGCTTGCGGTGCCTGCCCTGCTTGTCGGTGAACTCGACGTTGAGCAGCGCGGTCATCAGATCGTCGGACGGGTTGGCTGACCGCCATTCCACGTAGTCGGCGTAGATCCGTCCGTCGGCGATCCTGTCGGGGTCGGACACCTTCATGGGCGCGCCGCGTTGTGTCCGCAGGTTCGCGTCGTTGGCGTCGCGGACCGACACCTGCTCGGACTCCGGGATGCCGAGCAGCATGCCGATGACGCGCATCGGCATCATCGCGGCGAGCTCGGCGATGACGTCGAACCCGGTGCTGCCCACCAGCGGCTCGAGACAGTTCACGCAGTACTGGCGGATGCGGTCCTCGATCTCGGCCATCCGCCGGGGCGTGAACACCCGCGACATGAGTCCGCGCAGCATGGTGTGCTCCGGCGGGTCCTCGAACATCATCACGCCTTCGGGCATGTCGAAGTCGGAGTTGACCAGTTCGAGAATGTCGCTGCGGCTGTTGCTGAAGGCCGACCAGTCCAGCAGCGCCTTCTCCACATCGGCGTGCCGCGACAGCGCCCAGAAGTCGTAGCGCTCGTTGCGGTACAGCGGCGCCTCGTCGCGCAGACGCGCATAGGTCGGATACGGATCGACGGTGATCTCGGGGTCGTACGGGTCGTAGTACAGCTGCTGGTTCACCGTCATCGGCTGGCCTGCTCCTCATCCACTGTGCGACCGCTCAGCATTCTTGGATGTGGCCATGTCTAGCAGCGGTGATGACCTGGGGTCAAGGGTGGCCGGGTGACGAAGACCGGGAACCGTGTCATCCGTCAAATAGTGACCTGGATCGCCGGCCCGGCAATGAGTTAGCAGCGACACAATTGCTTGAGCTAATCTGTGGCCGAGTGAGAACTTATACGGGCTAAGTTACGATCAGCAGAACATTAGACACGAAAATCCAGGGGTCAAATGCTCACCGCATTTCGGGGTCGGCAGACGTGATCGCCATCGCCAAGAAGGTGTGGCTGCCGTTGCTCATCATCGCCGTCGTCGTCGTGGCCGGGCTGACGGTCTCCCGCATCAGGACCTTCTTCGGGTCCGAGGGCATCATCGAGACTCCCCGGAACTTCGCCGATCTGCCCGAGCCGTTCGACCCCAAGGTCGTCCGCTACGAGATCATCGGGTCGGGGACGTACGCCGACGTCAACTACCTCGACCTGGACGCCAAACCGCAGCGCGTCGACGGGGCCGGCCTGCCCTGGTCTCTCACGCTGGAGACCACCGAACCGTCGGCGGCTCCCAACATCGTGGCTCAGGGCGACGGCAGCTCGATCACCTGCCGGATCTTCGTCGACGATGAGTTGAAGGACGAGAGGACGACCGACGGCTTGAACGCCCAGACCTTCTGCTTTGTGAAATCCGCATGAGCACGCCGGTTTCCGACGCCCGCACCGACGAGTTCCCCGCCGCCCGCGAGCCGCACCGGTCCTTCATCCCGCGGGTGATCCGGCTCTTCGCGGTGCCGATCATCCTCGGCTGGATCGCGCTGATCGTCGTCGTCAACGTCACCGTGCCTCAGCTGGAGGTCGTCGGCGAGGCGCAGGCGGTGTCGATGAGCCCGAACGACGCGCCGTCGATGATCTCGATGAAGAAGGTCGGAGAGCTGTTCGAGGAGGGCGACTCCGACAGCTCGGTCATGATCGTCTTCGAGGGCGAGCAGCCCCTCGGCGACGAAGCCCATGCCTGGTACGACGAGTTGGTCGAGCGGCTACGGGCCGACACCGCGCACGTGCAGTCCGTTCAGGACTTCTGGAGCGACCCTCTCACCGCGTCCGGTTCGCAGAGCAACGACGGTCTCGCCGCCTATGTTCAGGTCAAGCTGGCCGGCAATCAGGGCGAGGCGCTGGCCAACGAATCGGTGAAGGCCGTCCAGAACATCGTCGGCAGCCTCGAACCGCCGCCCGGGGTCAAGGCTTACGTCACCGGACCGGCGGCGCTGGCCGCCGATCAGCACATCGCCAGCGACCGCAGCATGCGGCTCATCGAGGCCGCCACATTCACGGTCATCATCGTGATGCTGCTGTTGGTGTACCGGTCGATCGTGACCGTGCTGATCACCCTGGTGATGGTGGTGCTCTCGCTGGCGACGGCGCGCGGGGTCGTGGCGTTCCTCGGCTATCACGAGATCATCGGTCTGTCGTTGTTCGCCACCAACCTCTTGGTGACGCTCGCGATAGCCGCGGCGACGGACTACGCGATCTTCCTGATAGGCCGATATCAGGAAGCCCGGACATTGGGCGAGGACAAAGAGTCCGCGTACTACACGATGTTCCACGGCACCGCCCACGTGGTGCTGGGGTCGGGTCTGACCATCGCCGGCGCGACGTTCTGCCTGAGCTTCACCCGGCTGCCGTACTTCCAGACCCTCGGCGTCCCGCTGGCGATCGGCATGTTCGTGGTCGTGATGGCCGGCGTCGTCTTGATGGTGGCGATGATCAGCGTTGCGACGCGCTTCGGCAAGCTGCTGGAACCCAAGCGCGCCATGCGGATTCGCGGCTGGCGCAAGATCGGCGCCGCGATCGTGCGGTGGCCGGGCCCCATCCTGGTCGCGACCATGGCGATCACGCTGGTCGGCCTGTTGGCGCTGCCGGGCTACAAGACCAACTACAACGACCGCACCTATCTGCCTGCCGACCTGCCCGCCAACCAGGGCTACGCCGTCGCCGACGCCCACTTCGATCCCGCCCGGATGAACCCGGAGCTGTTGATGATCGAGAGTGATCACGACATGCGGAACTCGGCGGACTTCCTGGTCATCGACAAGATCGCCAAGGCCCTCTTCCGCGTCGAGGGCATCGCCCGCGTCCAGGCGATCACCCGGCCGGACGGTAAGCCGATCAAACACACGTCGATCCCGTTCCAGATGAGCATGCAGGGCACCACGCAGCGGCTCAACGAGAAGTACATGCAGGACCGGATGGCCGACATGCTGGTCCAGGCCGACGAGATGGCCAACACCATCGCGACCATGGAGAAGATGTCGAATCTGACGGCGCAGATGGCGTCGATCACCAACGAGATGGTCGGCAAGATGGAGAACATGCTGACCGACATCGAAGACCTGCGCGACAGCATCGCGAACTTCGATGACTTCTTCCGTCCGATCCGCAATTACTTCTACTGGGAACCGAAGTGTTTCAACATCCCGGTGTGCTGGGCGTTGCGGTCGGTGTTCGACACCCTCGACGGCATCAACGTGATGACCGACGACTTCCGCGAGATCCTGCCGGAGATGCGGCGGCTCAACACATTGATGCCGCAGATGGTCGCGCTGATGCCCGAGATGATCTCGACCATGAAGACCATGCGCACGATGATGCTGACGATGTATCAGTCGCAGAAGGGCCAGCAGGACCAGATGGCCGCCATGTCGGAGGACGCCGACGCCATGGGTGAGGCCTTCGACGACTCGATGAACGACGACTCGTTCTATCTGCCGCCGGAGATCTTCGAGAACGCGGACTTCCAGCGGGGCCTGGAGCAGTTCCTGTCCCCCGACGGACACGCGGTGCGGTTCATCATCTCCCACGAAGGCGACCCGCTCAGCGCCGAAGGCGTGGCCAAGATCGAGAAGATCAAGACCGCCGCCAAGGAGGCCGTCAAAGGCACGCCACTGGAGGGCTCCAAGATCTACCTCGGCGGAACCGCGGCCACGTTCAAGGACATGCAGGACGGCAACAACTACGACCTGCTGATCGCCGGTATCGCCGCGCTGGGCCTGATCTTCATCATCATGCTGATCCTGACCCGGGCCGTGGTGGCGGCGGCCGTCATCGTCGGCACCGTGGTGCTGTCGCTCGCCGCGTCGTTCGGGCTGTCGGTGCTGCTCTGGCAGCACATCCTCGGCACGGAGCTGCACTGGATGGTGCTGGCGATGGCCGTCATCATCCTGCTGGCCGTGGGCGCGGACTACAACCTGTTGCTGGTCTCCCGATTGAAGGAGGAGATCCACGCGGGCATCGGCACCGGCATCATCCGCGCCATGGGCGGCAGCGGTTCGGTGGTAACGGCCGCGGGATTGGTCTTCGCGCTTACGATGATGTCAATGTCGGTCAGCGAGCTGACCGTCATCGGGCAGGTCGGCACCACGATCGGTCTGGGTCTGTTGTTCGACACGTTGGTGATCCGGGCATTCATGACCCCGTCCATCGCGGCGCTGTTGGGGCCGTGGTTCTGGTGGCCCCAGCGCGTCCGCACCCGGCCTGTCCCGGCACCGTGGCCCAGACCTGGTGGCTTGCAATCGGATCCGTCTGAAGGAGTGAAGGTATGAAGCGGGCCCTGATCGGTATCGCAGCGGTGGTCATGAGTGTCGCGTTCGCCGCGCCCGCGGCGGCCGACCCCGATACGGCGTTCGCCAACGAGCTGCACCTGTACGGGATCTACGGGCAGAAGGACTACAACGCCTGGATCGGCAAGATCACGTGCAAGCGGATCGCCACCGGTCTGGATCCCGACGTCTACGCGACGGCGAACTTCGTGCACAACCAGCTGGAGAAGGACGCCACGACCGATCAGGCGTACCAGTTCGTCGCGGCGGCACTGCGCACGTACTGCCCGGACAAGCTGCCGATCCTGGACCAGGCTGCGCGGTAGCGGCACCCGGTCACACCGTCCAACGAGAATCGCACCCGGAGGCTGTCGCCTTCCGGGTGCGATTGTCGTTGGTGCGGTGGGTTATCTGGCGACGGGCCAGTTCCACACGGACATGTCGCCGCGCGGGTAGTTCATGCAGACGTCGGTGGCGTGGGCGACCACACCCTTGTTGTTGAAGAAGATCTTCGCCCAGTTGCCCCAGCGCGTCGCGACCTGCTCGTAGTAGATGTTGGTCGCGGTGTTCTCGGAGTACTGACGGCGTCCCACCGGGTCCAACGTGAAGAACCAGTGGATGCGGTCAAAGGCGGCCTGCTGGACGTCGGCGGGCCGGTTGCTGCGGTCCAGCATGTAGCGCTCGTAGTACACCGGGTTGGTGTCGCGCACGGCGGCGAGGTACTGCTCGACGTCACAGGTGGTGTGGATGATCCGGCGCGGGATCGGATAGTCCTCGGTGGAGTCGGCGAGCGCCGGGCCGGCCGCACTCAGACACATGGCGGCGGCTCCGAGGAACCCCAGCCCCACCCGCGCGACGCGACTCACCAGTCGTCCAGCCATCGGTACTCCTACCTCGTCCGTTTTCCGTAGTAACTATATAGCGGAGCTACACGTTTCAGATAGTCGTCGTGCAGGCACCACCCTTGCCGAGTCAGCCGCCGTTTGTCACCGGATTCGACGTCAGCGGCATGAACGCACCGTTGAGCCACACGCCCCACCGGCCACCCCAGCCCGAGTACCAGACGATGGGCGCTCCGTTCCAGAACTCGCCCGGCTTCGGCGGGGCCCATGCCGGCGGCACCTCGCCCTGTACCGGCGCCGGGGGCGGCACAGGTTGCGCGTTGACCATGGCACCACTGCTCGCAACGAGCATTCCGGCAGTCAGTCCAGCTGCGGTCAGGGCGACCGACAGTGTGGTCTTGATCGAGGTCATCATCGCTCCTGGCGGGTGCATCGGGTCGGGATAATTAGCATATATAACCACCCCGCCGGATGGGGACCCAGGTCCCGCCAGGCCCGCCCGCAGCGAGCCGCGCTCAGAGCCCGAACTGGTCCTCGACGATCCCGAGCCACACCTGGGCGGCGTCGATGGCCACCTTCTCGCTGATGAAGGCGTGCTGGGTGCCGGTGTAGATGTCGCGGAAGGCCCGTTCCAGGCGGCTCCCCTCCCGGATCGCCGAGGTCCCGGCGACGAGGTGGGCCCATTCTGCGCACTCGCGTGCGGTGTCGGTGGCGAAGACGGCGGCCACCCTCATGTCGGCGCGGTGCACCGGCGTCAGCTCCGCGCCCGCGGCCACGGCCGACTCCGCGGTGGAGAACGCATCGAGGACCAGCAGTCGCGCCGCCCGCCAGGCCGCGACGTGATGGGCCAGACCCTTCTGGAACGTCGGCCGGCTGGCCAGCGCCGCCATGTCGCTCATCCGATACTTCGTGGCCGCCAACTCGGCGACATCGTCGAGCATGCTCTTGGCGACGCCCAGCGCCCATGCCGCGTGGCCGGCCGCGGTCACCGGCATCATGCCCATGCGGGTCGCCGGCGAACTCCCCCGTTTCGGCTCGCGGGTGAACAGGGCGAACGTGCGGTGGTGCGGAACGAAGACGTCGTCGACCGCGTAGTCATAGGAGCCGGTGCCCTTGAGGCCCTGCACGTGCCAGCCGTCGGCGAACGTGACGTCGGCGCGAGGGACGACGGCGACCAGCATGTCAGGCACACCCTCACTGGCCCAACGGATCTCACCGTCGACCATCGGCATGAACCCCGCCGCGACGTACTCCGCATGCCCGGTGCCGGAGCCGAAGCTCCACGAGCCGGTCAGCCGATAGCCGCCCTCGACGGCCACGCCCTGCCCGTTCGGAAAGAACTGGCCACCCATCGTCACGTGGTTGTCGTTGGCGGTGAACACCTCGGCGAAGCCGTCGTCGGGAAGATAAGTCGCCGCGGCGAACGCCGACGGAAGGTTGGCGATCCCCACCCAGCCGAATGACCCGTCCTGCCAAGCCATTTCGATCCACGTCTCGATCATCTGCGCAAACGTGGGTTCTACGCCGCCGGCATCGGCGGGATTGAAGGCCGACATCAGCCCGTTCGCCCACATGGCCTCGACGACCACCGGCGCCAACGTGCGGTTCTGCTCGGATTCGGCCGCCGATTCGCGCACCAGCTCCCGCATCCCGCGGGCCAGATCCACAACGAACTCGCCGGTCCCGATGTCTTGTGTCAGCGTCGTCACCGCGTCGACGTTAGCGGCTTAGGGCAGAGCAGTGAACACATTCGCCGGATCTGTCATCTCCGGCGCCGGACCTAGTGCGGGTTGCTCGTCGATCAGGTGCGGCTGCTCGGCGGGAATCGCCTCCGGGGCAGGTGCGGCCAGGTGGGGCACCTCGGCGGGCAGGTGCGGCACCGCCAGTGGGACGGGCTCGCCCGCTGCCGGAGATGCGGCGGGCGCCGCGCTGTCGAGTGTGGCCGGCGCGGGCTCTACCGGCTGCGCGGCGAGCGACTCGGCGGGGACCGGCGTTGCGGCCACGGGTGTTTCGGCCACCGGCAGTGCGGTGACCGGAAGTGCGGTGACCGACGTGTCGGCGACCGGCTCCTCGACCACCTTGCGCACCGGGCGGACGGCATTGTCCGACGGAGCGGACACCGCCACCCACCCGGGATCCGGGGACGGCGGCTGCTCGACTGTGGCCGCGGCCTGCTCGATCTGGGGCTGCGCACCGGAGGTGAGCAGCAGTCCGCCCACCGCGGCAGCGGCGGCCGCACCCAGCACCGCCATCGCCATTCGTCCACGTCGCCGCCTGCGCGGGGTCGCCCGCGCGCACAGGGGCACGGTGATCGCGTCGCGGAGGCCGACTTCGGCGAGTGCGGCACCGTAGGCAAGCGCCAGACCGGGCTCCATGTTCGGGTCGACCATGACCGCGCAGGCACATGTCAGCGGGACCGCCTCGACATTGTCGAAACCCAGCCCACCCAGCTGCGACCGCAACCGAAGACCGTCGCGCGTGACGTCGGGGCTCCAGGTCAGCCGGATGCGGGTGACATCGAGGCCGCCGGCCGTCGCGATCGCATGGGCGCCCCGCGCGGCAGCGCCCGCGATCTCCGTATCGGCCTGGAATTCGGCGCAGTCGTGGTCTGCCACGCTGCCGTCCGCTTCGTCGACCAGCACCCAGACCACGCGATCCGAGGTCAGCGACAGCCCCAGCACCATGCCCACGGCGACCCTTCCTTCCGTTCCGGCGTTGTGCGATCTATCGGACGCTGCTGAGCTGCCGTTACAGCCACGACGCCGTCCGGCCAGGACTGGACAGAGCCCACAGCAACCCATAAGCTCTGCTCTAAAGGTCGACTTCCCGACCTTTAGGAGCTGCCGAGGGTCACGCCCAGATCGGCTGGAGCCTAACGCCGGCGCGAACTTCTCGCGCGGCATGCAGACTGCGACGCCGTCGTCGCGTCGACCGTCCGTGTCCGCTTATTTCGTGCTAATCCGTTGTGCTTCAACGGTTTTCATCGAAATGTGCAACGCTGTTGCAACCTCGCAGGGCGTAGTGTGCTAGGTCACAGCGTTGAAGGGAGTTCCGTACATGAGCGGCGATGCTCGACCCACCCACACCAGTCGCGGCGTGGAGGCACACAAGGAGTCCAACGACTACCTGCAGAAGCGTCAGCTGAAACAGGGCAGCGCCGGCTGGATACTGCTGGCCAGCCTCGGTGTCGGTTACGTCATCTCCGGCGACTACTCCGGCTGGAACTTCGGCCTGGCCGAGGGCGGGTTCGGCGGCCTCGCCATCGCCGCGGTCATCATCGCCGCCATGTACCTGGCCCTGGTGCTCGGCATGGCCGAGATGTCGTCGGCCCTGCCTGCCGCAGGTGGCGGCTACACATTCGCGCGCCGCGCCCTCGGGCCCTGGGGCGGTTTCGCCACCGGGACCGCGATCCTGATCGAGTACGCGATCGCGCCCGCCGCGATCGCGACGTTCATCGGGGCCTACGTCGAATCGCTCGGTCTGTTCGGCATCACCGACGGGTGGTGGGTCTACCTCGCCGCGTACGCCATCTTCATCGGCATCCATCTGTCCGGTGTCGGCGAAGCGCTCAAGGTCATGTTCGTGATCACGGGCATCGCCCTGGTGGGCCTGGTCATCTTCGCCGTCAGCGCGATAGGCCACTTCGACGCGGCCAACCTCACCGACATCGCCGCGACCGACGCCGCCGGTGCCTCGTCGCTACTGCCGTTCGGCTACCTGGGTATCTGGGCGGCGATCCCGTTTGCCATCTGGTTCTTCCTCGCGGTCGAGGGCGTCCCGTTGGCCGCCGAGGAGGCCGCCAACCCGGCGCGCAACGTCCCCCGCGGCATCATCGCCGCGATCGCCGTCCTCCTGGTCACCTGCGCGACAGTGCTGATCCTGACCACCGGCGCCGGTGGTGCTGCAGCCATGTCGGAATCCGGCAACCCGCTGGTCGAGGCACTGGGCGACGGCACGATGGCCAAGGTCGTCAACTACATCGGTCTGGCCGGACTGATCGCCAGCTTCTTCTCGATCATCTACGCCTACTCACGCCAGTTGTTCGCACTGTCACGGGCCGGCTATCTGCCGAAAGTGCTGTCGGTGACCAACTCCCGCAAGGCGCCGACGCTGGCCCTGGTCGTGCCGGGACTGATCGGCTTCGCGCTGTCGCTGACGGGTCAGGGCGCCCTGCTGCTGAACATGGCCGTGTTCGGCGCCGCGCTGAGCTACGTGCTGATGATGGTCAGCCACATCGTGCTGCGGTACCGGGCGCCCGAGATGGACCGGCCGTACCGCACGCCCGGTGGCGTGGTCACCACGGGATTCGCGCTCGTCATCGCGGTACTGGCGGTCATCGCCACGTTCCTGGTGGACAGCGTCGCCGCGCTGGGCTGTCTGATCGTGTTCGCCGCGTTCATGGCCTACTTCGGCTTCTACAGCCGGCACCACCTGGTGGCCAACTCCCCCGATGAGGAATTCGCCGCGCTGGCCGCCGCCGAGGACGAGCTGAATTGACCTACCGGCAGCAGGTGTCCGGGCACACCTACCAGTTCGACGGTCTCGTCGAGGTGATGGCGAAGGCCACGCCGCTGCGCTCCGGCGACGAACTCGCCGGCTGCGCAGCCGAATCCGACGCCGAACGGGCGGCCGCGGCGTGGGTGCTGGCGGATCTTCCGCTGTCGACCTTTCTGGACGAGCAGGTGGTGCCGTACGAGACCGATGATGTGACGCGGCTGATCATCGACACCCACGACCGCGACGCGTTCCGGCCGCTGTCGCATCTCACGGTCGGCGGACTGCGGGACTGGTTGCTCGACATCGCATCCCGCGACCACAGCGCGCAGAGCATCTCGGCCGTGGCACCCGGTCTGACACCGGAGATGGTGGCCGCGGTGTCGAAGATCATGCGCAACCAGGACCTGATCGCCGTCGCCGCGGCCACCACCGTCAGCGCGGCGTTCCGGACGTCGATCGGTGTCCCCGGAACGCTGGCGACCCGGTTGCAGCCCAACCATCCGACCGACGATCCCCGCGGGATCGCCGCGGCGACGCTCGACGGTCTGCTGATGGGTTGCGGTGACGCGGTGATCGGCATCAACCCGGCCACCGACTCGGCGCATGCGACCTCGGATCTGTTGCACCTGCTCGACGACATCCGGCAGCGCTTCGAGATACCCATGCAGTCGTGCGTGCTCACTCACGTGACCACCACGATGGATCTGATCGAGCAGGGTGCTCCCGTCGACCTGGTGTTCCAGTCGATCGCCGGGACACAGGGCGCGAACACGAGTTTCGGCATCACGCTGCCGATGCTGGTGGAGGCCAACGAGGCCGGACGCGCGCTTAAGCGCGGCACCGTCGGCGACAACGTCATGTATCTCGAGACCGGTCAGGGCTCCGCGTTGTCCGCGGGTGCCCACCTGGGTACCGGTGGCAAGCCCGTCGATCAGCAGACGCTGGAAACCAGGGCCTACGCCGTGGCACGCGTGCTGGACCCCCTGCTGGTGAACACCGTCGTCGGCTTCATCGGGCCGGAGTACCTCTACGACGGCAAGCAGATCGTGCGGGCCGGACTCGAGGACCATTTCTGCGGCAAGCTTCTCGGCCTGCCCATGGGCGTCGACGTCTGCTACACCAACCACGCCGAAGCCGACCAGGACGACATGGACACCCTGCTGACGCTGCTGGGGGTTGCGGGTGCGGCGTTCGTGATCACCGTGCCCGGCGCCGACGACGTCATGCTCGGCTACCAGAGCCTGGCCTTCCACGACGCACTGTATGTCCGCAAGGCACTGAATCTGCGGCCTGCACCGGAGTTCGAGGCGTGGCTGGCACGGCTCGGGATGGCCGACGCCGACGGACGCGTCCTGCCCGTCGATCCGGCGCACTCCCCCCTGCTGCCGCTGGCGGCCGGCCAATGAGCGGCGACGGCGCGGTTCCCGAGGTCGATGTCTGGGCGCCGTTGCGACGCACCACCCAGGCGCGCATCGGTTTGGGTCGCGCCGGCAATGCCCTTCCCTCGCAGCGTGTTCTGGAGTTCAAGGCCGCGCACTCGGCCGCCCGCGACGCGGTCCACGTGCCGTTGGACGTCGAGGCGCTCGCGGCGGAGCTGGAGCCGCTGGGCCTAGGCCGCCCGCTGCATGTGCAGAGCAGGGCGTCCAGCCGCAGCGAGTACCTACGGCGTCCTGACCTGGGTCGCGCCCCGGACGATCTCAGCGCACTGCCTGCCACCGATGCCGACGTCGGCATCGTTCTGGCAGACGGCCTCTCGCCGCGTGCGCTGGCCGATCACGGAGCGGGGTTGCTGGCAGCGCTGATCGACGAGTTCGGCGACCGCTTCCGGTTGGCGCCTCCGGTGATCGCCACCGAGGCGCGGGTCGCGCTCGGTGACCACATCGGCGCTGCGCTGGGTGTCACGACGCTGCTCATGGTCATCGGGGAACGGCCCGGGCTGTCTGTCGCCGACAGCCTCGGCATCTACCTGACGCACCACCCGAAGCCGGGCCGCACCGACGCGGATCGCAACTGCATCTCCAACATCCATCCGCCCGACGGTCTCGGGTATGAGGCGGCGGCCCACATCGCCGGCGCCCTGGTCGCCGGGGCGCGTCAGCTGGGACGGTCCGGGGTGGCCCTCAAGGACACCTCGCGAGCCCGCGAGATCGTCGAGGGAGCCTGACTAGGCGGTGGTGTTCGCCAGCGCGGTGATCCGTTCCAGTGCGTCGTCTGCCAGCCCGGGCACGTCGTACCCGGGAGTGCTTCCGCAGGTGGTGATCTCGATCGCCGCATTGAAGGCGGCGACGAACAGGTTGTCACAGTTCCAGTCGGCGGCGCGCAA
Organism: Mycolicibacterium aurum; assembly: GCF_900637195.1. Classification (NCBI taxonomy): domain Bacteria; kingdom Bacillati; phylum Actinomycetota; class Actinomycetes; order Mycobacteriales; family Mycobacteriaceae; genus Mycobacterium; species Mycolicibacterium aurum. The sequence continues at coordinate 3,258,468 of NZ_LR134356.1, forward strand.
CGACCAGAGCACGCTGCCGTCCGGTCCGTCGGCGGCCGCGGCCTGCACGACGAATTCGTAGGTGCGGTCCTGCATCGTGGTGACACTCAGCATCGACCCGCGGCAGTCCCCGATCGTCTGCCGCACCTTCTCCAGCGCGGCCGCCGGATCGAAATCCGCGCGGTAGACCGCAACCATCTCCTCGACGTAGAACTGCCCGTCCTCGCTGGTCCAGTGGCCCCCGTCGGTCGCCAGCGGACGGTGCGCGTCGATGAACGGCGGGTCGACCTCGCGGGCGAGACCGCTGCAGCGTCCCGGCTCGGCGACGACGAACAGGTTTCCGTCCTCGCCGATCACCTTCGGGCTGAGCAGGTCCACCACCTGCAGCGTGGTGATGGGCGCAGCCAGCGACTCGGGTGTGGCCCGGGGGTTGTCCACGTGCCGGGTGCAGCCGGCGAGCAGCGCGGCGACGCCGGCCACCACCGTGACCGCCGCCCGCCGCGCCGCGGTGCTCATCGCCCGAAGCCTGCGTCTTTCAGGGCCTGGGCCATCGACCCGCCGGCCGCGTTCGGCTGTCGGCGCCCGGAGTTGTTGCCCGGCTGCGGCTTTCGCTTCGGGGCGCTGGGTCGTTCCTCGCGGCGCGTGCCGCCCCGACCGGGTTTGGCCTCGTCGTTCAGGCGCAGGCTCAGCCCGATGCGCTGCCGGTCGACGTCGACGTCGACGACCTTGACCCGTACCACCTGTCCCGACCGCACCACCTCGTGCGGATCCGAGACGTAGCGATCGGCCATCGCAGACACGTGCACGAGTCCATCTTGGTGCACGCCGACGTCGACGAAGGCGCCGAATGCGGCCACGTTGGTCACCACGCCCTCCAGCACCATGCCGGCTTTGAGGTCGGCGACCTTCTCCACGCCGGCCGCGAACGTAGCGGTGACGAACGCCGGGCGCGGATCACGTCCGGGCTTCTCCAGCTCGCCGAGGATGTCGGTCACCGTCGGGATGCCGAACCGGTCGTCGGCGAAATCGGCAGGCCGCAGGGCGCGCAGTGCCCTCTCGTCACCGATGATCTCGGCGAGGCCGACGCCGGCGCGGTCGAGGATGCGCCGCACCACCGGATAGGACTCCGGGTGCACCCCCGAGGCGTCGAGCGGGTCGTCACCGTCACGGATCCGCAGGAAGCCTGCGCACTGCTCGAAAGCTTTGGGCCCCAACCTCGGAACGTCGAGAAGCGCACGCCGACTCTGATAGCGGCCCGCCTTGTCGCGGTGCGCCACGATGGCCTCGGCCAGTGATTCGGTGATCCCGGAGACGCGGGCCAGCAGCGGCACCGAGGCCGTGTTGAGGTCCACCCCGACGGCATTCACCGCGTCTTCCACCACCGCGCCCAGGCTCTTGGCCAGGATGCCGGGCGTGACGTCGTGCTGGTACTGCCCGACCCCGATCGACTTGGGCTCGATCTTGACCAGCTCGGCCAGCGGATCCTGCAGCCGCCGGGCGATGGACACCGCGCCGCGCAGCGTGACGTCGAGTTCGGGTAGTTCGTGTGCGGCATACGCGGACGCCGAGTACACCGAGGCGCCGGCTTCGCTGACCATCGCCGTCGCGGGTGCCTTGGCGCCGGACGCGCGGATCTCACCGACGAGTTCACTTGCCAGGGCGTCGGTTTCGCGCGATGCGGTGCCGTTGCCGACCGCGATCAGCTCGACGCCGTGCCGCGCGACCAGCGCCGCGAGTGTGGCCTTGGCCGTGTCCCATTGCTTCTGCGGTTGATGCGGGAAGATCGCGCAGGTGTCGACGACCTTGCCGGTGCCGTCGACCACAGCCACCTTCACCCCGGTCCGGAAACCGGGATCCAGGCCCATCGTGGTGCGGTTACCCGCTGGTGCGGCCAGCAGCAGGTCCTTGAGGTTCTTGGCGAACACCGACACGGCGTCGGCTTCGGCACGCAGCTTCAGCCGCACCCGGGCGTCCACCGAGGCCGACACCGACAGCCGGGTCCGCCACGCGAAGCCGACGGTCGCCGCCAGCCACGGGGTCGCCGCAGCCTTCGCTGTCAGGTCCACTCCCAGCGCCGAGGCGATCATCGCCTGGTACACGGCCTCGTCGCCGCCGTCGAGGGTCAGCGCGAGCACCTGTTCCTTCTCCCCGCGCAGCACGGCGAGCACGCGGTGCGACGGCATCGCGGCCAGCGGCTCGGTGTGGTCGAAGTAGTCCCTGAACTTCTGTGACTTCTCCGCGGTGGCCGCCGCCTCGGAGGCGGGACGGGCACGTACCGTGCCACTGTCCCAGAATCGTTCACGCAGGCCGCCGACCAGTTCGGCATCCTCGGCGGCGCGCTCGACGATGATGTGCCGGGCGCCCTCGAGCGCCGCGGCGGCGTCGGCGACGTCGGCGGAGACGAAGCCCGCCGCCACCTCCTCGGGCGCCTGGGCCGGGTCGCTCAGCAGCCGGTCGGCCAGTGGCTCCAGCCCGGCCTCCCGGGCGATCTGCGCCTTGGTGCGCCGCTTCGGCTTGTAGGGCAGGTAGATGTCCTCGACCCTGGCCTTGGTGTCGGCGGCCATCAGCGCGGCGGTCAGCTCATCGGTCAGCTTGCCCTGCTCTGTGATCGACGCGAGTACCGCATTGCGGCGGTCGTCGAGTTCCCGCAGGTAGCCCAGGCGCTCCTCCAGGGTGCGCAGTTGGCCGTCGTCGAGGCTGCCGGTGGCCTCCTTGCGGTAGCGGGCGATGAACGGCACGGTGGCGCCCTCGTCGAGGAGGCGCACCGCGGCCGCCACCCGGGGCTCACCCACCTCCAGTTCCGCAGCGAGACGGGCGTTTAGGCTTTTCGGGGCGGTGCTCGAATTCACCCGCAGGACCCTACCGAATGTCGACGACAGCGCCGCTCATCCAGCGGCGGGTTCGGCGTGGTTGTCGCCGGTGGGCGACGACAACCACGCCGAACCACCGGTCAGCTCAGGTCGAACCGGTCGTTGTTCATGACCTTGACCCACGCCGCGACGAAGTCCTCGACGAAGCGGTCCTTGCTGTCGTCCTGCGCGTACACCTCGGCGATGCCCCGCAGCACCGAGTTCGAGCCGAACACCAGGTCGTTGGCCGTGGCCGTCCACGTGATCTCGCCGGTGCCGCGGTTGCGACCCTCGTAGACGTTCTCGGTGTTCTGCGACGGCTTCCACTCGGTGTTCATGTCGAGCAGGTTGACGAAGAAGTCGTTGCTCAGCGCGCCCGGCGTGGTGGTGAACACGCCGTGCTTGCTGCCGCCGTGGTTGACGTTGAGCACGCGCAGACCGCCGACGAGCGCGGTCATCTCCGGTCCGGTCAGGTCGAGGAAGTACGCCTTGTCCACCAGCAGCTTCTCGACCGCGGTCTTCACCCCGGGTTGGATGAAGTTGCGGAAGCCGTCGGCCTTCGGTTCGAGCACGGCGAACGATTCGACGTCGGTCTGCTCCTGCGACGCATCGGTGCGCCCCGGAACGAAGTGCACGGTGATCTCGTATCCCGCGTCCCTGGCGGCTTTCTCGACCGCAGCGGAACCGGCCAGCACGATCAGGTCGGCCAGCGAGATCTTCTTGCCGCCGGTGGCCGACGCAGCGAAGTCCTGCTGGATCCGCTCGAGCACCGGAAGCACCTTGGCCAGTTCGGACGGCTCGTTGACCTCCCAGTTGCGCTGCGGCTCCAACCGCAGGCGGGCACCGTTGGCGCCGCCGCGCTTGTCGGTGCCGCGGAAGCTCGACGCCGAGGCCCAGGCGGTCTTGATCAGCTGCTGCACCGTCAGACCGGAGTCGAGCACCGTGCTCTTGAGCGTCGCGATGTCCGACTCGTCCACCAGAGGGTGGTCGACGGCAGGCACCGGGTCCTGCCACAGCTGGGGTTCGGCCACCCAGGGGCCCAGGTAACGGCTGATCGGCCCCATGTCGCGGTGCATGAGCTTGTACCAGGCCTTGGCGAAGGCCTGGTTCATCTCTTCCGGGTGGTCGAGCCAGCGCCGGGTGATCGGGCCGTAGATCGGGTCGACCCGCATGGAGACGTCGGTGACGAGCATCGTGGGTTTCCGCGGCGGACCACCGAACGGATCGGGGATGGTCGCCTCGGCGTCCTTGGCCTCGAACTGCCACGCACCTGCCGGGCTCTTGGTCAGCTCCCACTCGTTGCCGTAGAGGATCTCCAGGTAGCCGTTGCTCCACTGCGTCGGTGTCCCCGTCCAGACGACCTCGAGGCCGCTGGTGACGGTGTCATTGGCGTTGCCGGTGCCGAACGGGCATTTCCAGCCCAGCCCCTGCTGTTCGATGGGCGCGCCCTCGGGCTCCGGGCCGACGTTGACATCGGCGGCGCCGTGCGTCTTGCCCAGGGTGTGGCCGCCGACGATCAGCGCGGCGGTCTCCTCGTCGTTCATCGCCATCCGGCCGAACGTCTCGCGGATGTCGTGGGCCGCGGCCAGCGGATCCGGCTTGCCCTCGGGCCCTTCGGGATTGACGTAGATCAGGCCCATCGTGGTGGCGCCGAACGGCTCGGCGAGCTCCCGCGTGTCGCCGTCGTTTTTGCCGCCGTAGCGCTTGTCGGTGCCCAGCCAGGTGTCTTCCTGGCCCCACAGCATCTCCTCGGGCTCCCAGATGTCGGCGCGGCCGAACGCGAACCCGAACGTCTCGAAACCTGCGGACTCGAGCGCGGCGTTCCCGGCGTAGGCGATCAGGTCTGCCCAGGAGATCTTGTTGCCGTACTTGCGCTTGATCGGCCACAGCAGCCGGCGCGCCTTGTCGAGGTTGGCGTTGTCCGGCCAGCTGTTCAGCGGGGCGAAACGCTGGCTGCCCTGGCCGGCGCCGCCGCGGCCGTCGAAGATGCGGTAGGTGCCTGCGGCGTGCCAGCTCATCCGGATGAACAGACCGGCGTAACTGCCGTAGTCCGCGGGCCACCAGTCCTGGGAGGTGGTGACCACGTCGAGGACGTCACGCTTGAACGCTTCGACGTCGAGTTGGGCGAACGCCTCGGCGTAGTCGAAGTCCTGCCCCAGCGGGTTGCCCTTCTCGTTCTGCTTGTGCAGCACCGAGACGTCGACCTGTTCGGGCCACCAGTCCTTGTTGGTCAGTGGCGCATGCGCTTTGGGTGTCGGCGAGTCGATGGCCGGGTTCTCGGATTCGCTGTTGCTGGACGTGTTGGCGTCCGAGTGGGGCGGGCGGGCATCGGAGGTATCAGTTGACTCAGATGACACAGTATTTCCCTTCGTGTTCATTCATCAGTTGACGTGATGGGGCTGCGAACAGTTGGGGCAGATGCCCCAGTAGATGACCTCGGCCTCGTCGATGTCGAAGCCGGCCAGGGTGCCGTCGTCGGCGGGTGTCAGACACGGTGCGTCGCCCACCGCGCAGTCCACGTCGGCGATCACGCCGCACGACCGGCAGACGATGTGGTGGTGGTTGTCGCCGACGCGGGTTTCATAGCGCGCCAGCGAGCCTGCGGGTTGTATCCGTCGCACCAAACCTGTTGCGGCGAGTGCGTTCAACGCGTCGTACACCGTCTGACGCGAGATGTCGGGGAGTTCACGGCGCGCGGCGGCGATGATGAGCTCGGTGTCCGCGTGTGGATTCTCGCCGACCGCGTGCAACACCGCCATGCGTGGTCGGGTCACACGCAGTGACACCGACCGCAGCACGTCGGAGTAGTCGTGATCATGGGGCATTGCCCCCGATACTCGTCCGAAGATTGGATGGGATCAAGTTTTCGGGCAGCGGGCGCCGCTCAGAGCGTCATGTTTTCGCTGTGCGGCCGATCATCCGTCAAACGAACCGCACCGGCACCGGGTCGTCCCGCGAACAGGCGGGCGGCACACGCGACGGCGACGAAGCTGCCGAACGCCGACCATCCCGCGGTGTCGCGCAACCCGAACTTGGCCATCACGACCAGGACCACGCCCGCGACGCACACGAGCACGCCCGCAGCCGTGGCCCGCGCGCCGACGGCGGAGACCGGCGCGTCCCACCAGGGCAACGGCCGGCGTTCCAGCGGTGACAGCAGCCGGAACAGCACCAGCATGACGACGGCGAACACCACCGCGCGCAGCGCGAGCAGTCCCCAGAAGTTCGGGGCGGTCACGTCGTAGGCGTCCAGCCCGACGGCATTCAGGCTGAATGCCGCGATCGCGATGGCCACGATGTGCCAGAGATAGATCGTCATCGCACCGGCGTTGCCTGCGGCGACGACGCGCCACACCGCCGGGCGCTGCGCCCACCGCTGGATGGCGCCCGCAACGGCGACGAAGGCGCAGGACATCCAGACGCAGTGCATCGCCAGCAGCAGCGTCGGTGGTGAGACGTTGGAGATCCGTTCGGCACCGGTGACGACGAGCGACACCTCGTAGGGGCCGAAGACCACGAGCGCGAGTGCCGCGGCGAAACCCCCCACCGCCACCGCGGCCGCGACGCGCGGGCCGATCAACTGCCGGGCGTAGGCCACCCCGATGACCACCGGAATGAGCCAGACGATGAGGAAGTTGGGCAGCCCGGCGGCGATCTCCCCGGTGGCGAACCGCGCGGCGTCGACGAGTGCCGCGGCAGCGACGAGCACGCCGAGCACGATCGCGACCACGCGACCGTTCGTCATCCGGATCAGCGCCGGGACGAACGCCAGGGTGACGACGTAGACGCCGAGAAACCACAGCAGCGCGACGCTCTCGCCGCCCAGTCCCGATGCAGAGTCGGCGCCGAGTACCAGGCCGACGACCAGCAACCCCACCGACCAGGCCGCCAGATACCAGAACACCGGCCGGAACAACCGCTGCGCGCGGTGGAACAGCCATGAGCCCCACGGGGTGCCGACGCGATAGCCGTACGCGCCTGCCGCACCGCCGGCGAGGAAGAACAGCGGCATCACCTGTGCGACCCAGGTCGCCGGAGCGACGGCGGGCATCTCGCCGATGAGATTGCCGATGTGCACGCCGCGGCTGTCGATGGTCGCCAGCAACAGTGCGCAGTGCCCGAACATCACCACCACCAGCGCGGCGAGCCGGGCGACGTCGACAGCGCGATCCCGCGTGCTCGTTGTCATGGGGCAAGCATGCCCGTCGGGGACCGACCGGGCATGAGTAGTACTACCGGTGTCAGGGCAGAGCGCCGAACAACGCACCCAGTGGACCTGCGGGTGCGGGCTCTGACGGCTGGACCAACGCCGGAGTCGCCTGCCCGGGGACGGCCACCGGTTGGGGTCCGGCAGCAGGCCCGGCCCCGGACAGGTGCGGCGAACCGGCGATCGTCGCCAGCTGAGCCGGTGACGCCGCCTCCGCAGCGCCGTGAACCGAGTCGAGTGCGGGAGCCTCCACCGCGTCCGCCACCGACGTCACGTCGGGGACGTAGGTCTCGGTGTCGTCGACGACGGTGGGCGCCGAGGCGTACTCCGGCATCATCTGCGACGTGTCGGGCACCTCGACGGCAACGGTCGGTTCCGGAACCGTGACGGCCTGCGGCACCGCGGGCAGTTCGGCGGGGATCGGCGCAGCCGGAATCGCTGCGGGCGCGGGAGCGGCCGGCGCGTCGGGGACGACCGCACCGGCGACGGACGTGTCGGTGACGGCCGGCGACGGCGAGTGGCCCACGAAGGAGTACAGACCCACGCCGATGATGGCGAGGGCCGCCACGCTCGCGGCGGCTGCCAGGCGGACCGGCACGCCGGTGGGCACCCGCAGCGAAAGCGGCACCCTCGCGGCGAGCCGGCGTAGCACGTTCCTGTCGTCGGTGTCGTCGAGGTCGGCCCGCGCCGCGCCGTACGCCATCACCATGTGGGGTGCGATGTGCCGGGCGGTGCGGTTGCGACCCTCCCTGGCGGCGTCCTCGGTCACCGTCTCGACGGTCTCGAAACCGAAGAGCCGGAGCTTGGTCCGCAGCCGGATGCCGTGCTGGCGTGCATCGTCGGTCCAGACCAGCCGGACACCGTCGATGTCCTCGTCGCTTTGCAGGGCGAATGCCTGGACGCTACGGGCCGCCGCCCGGGCTATTTCGTTGAGCGACTCCAGCTGCACCACCTCGTCGGCGATGATTCGTCCGTCGTAGGTGTCGACAAGCACCCACACAGCACTTGCTGCGGTCAAAGACAATCCCAGTACCACGCGCATAACTACCCCCAGACGGTTGCCGGTGTTGGCTTGATATCGGCACGTCTTGCCAAGATGTTACGCGTGGGACATCGCCAATTTGGGCCAGTGGCTAAATCGCAACTATCCAATTGGCGAATGCGGTGAAATAGCTGGCAGCTGCCCTAACTCCGGGCGGCCTCCAGCGCGTCGTTGAACGTCGTGCTCGGCCGCATCACGTCTGTGGTCTTGTCCCGGTCCGGGTAGTAGTAGCCGCCGATGTCGACAGGCTTGCCCTGCACCGCGCTGAACTCGGACACGATCGTCGACTCGTTCTCGGCCAGCGCCTTGGCCAGCGGCGCGAAGTGCTCGGCAAGCTCTTTGTCCTCGGTCTGCTTGGCCAGTTCCTGCGCCCAGTACATGGCGAGATAGAACTGGCTGCCCCGGTTGTCGAGCTCGCCGGCCTTGCGGGACGGACCCTTGTCGTTCTCCAGCAGCGTGCCGATCGCGGAGTCGAGCGTCTTGCCCAGCAGCGTGGCTTTCGCGTTGTCGAACTTGGCGCCCATGTCCTCGAACGACGCCCCGAGGGCCAGGTACTCCCCGAGGGAGTCCCACCGCAGGTGGTTCTCTTCGAGCAGCTGCGAGACGTGCTTGGGAGCCGACCCGCCCGCGCCGGTCTCGTACATGCCGCCACCGGCCATCAGCGGGACGATGGACAGCATCTTGGCGCTGGTGCCCAGCTCGAGGATCGGGAAGAGGTCGGTGAGGTAGTCGCGCAGGATGTTGCCGGTCACCGCGATGGTGTCCTGGCCGCGGATCACCCGCTCCAGCGTGTACCGCATCGCCCACACCTGCGGCAGGATCGTGATCTCCAGCCCGTCGGTGTCCTCGTCCTTGAGATAGGCCTTGACCTTCTTGCGCAGCTCGTTCTCGTGGGGGCGCTCGTCGTCCAGCCAGAACACCGCGGTCATGCCCGACGCGCGGGCCCGGTTCACCGCCAGCTTCACCCAGTCCCGGATGGCCGCGTCCTTGACGATCGGCATGCGCCAGATGTCGCCGGTTTCGACGTTCTGGGTCAGCAGCACCTCGCCGGTGTCGACATCGACGATGTCGGCGACGCCGTCTTCGGGGATCTCGAAGGTCTTGTCGTGGCTGCCGTATTCCTCGGCCTTCTGCGCCATCAGACCGACGTTGGGGACGGTGCCCATCGTGGTCGGGTCGAACTGTCCGTTCGTCTTGCAGAAGTTGATGATCTCCTGGTAGATCCGCGAGAACGTGGACTCGGGGTTGACGGCCTTGGTGTCCTTGGTGCGGCCGTCGGCGCCGTACATCTTGCCGCCGAGCCGGATCATCGCGGGCATCGACGCGTCGACGATCACGTCGCTAGGTGAATGGAAGTTCGTGATGCCGCGGGCCGAGTCGACCATCGCGAGCTCGGGGCGGTGCTCGTGGCAGGCGTGGATGTCACGGATGATCTCCTCGCGCTGCGACGCGGGCAGGGTCTCGATCTTGTCGTAGAGATCGGACATTCCGTTGTTGACGTTCACGCCGAGTTCGTCGAAAAGCTTCTGATGCTTGGCAAAGGCGTCCTTGTAGAAGACCTTGACCGCGTGGCCGAACACGATCGGGTGCGACACCTTCATCATGGTCGCCTTGACGTGCAGCGAGAACATCACGCCGGTCTTGTAGGCGTCCTCGATCTGCTCCTCGTAGAAGTCGCACAGCGCCTTCTTGCTCATGAACATGCTGTCGATGACGTCGCCCTCGTCGAGCTTGACCTCTTCCTTGAGCACGAGCGTCTCGCCGCCTGCGGTGGTGAGCACCATCTTGACCGTGCGGTCCTTGTCGATGGTCAGCGACTTCTCGCCGTGGTAGAAGTCGCCCTTCTTCATGGTCGCGACGTGGGTGCGCGACGCCTGGGACCACTCCCCCATGCTGTGCGGGTGCTTCCGCGCGTACTCCTTGACCGCCTTCGGCGCACGACGATCCGAGTTACCTTGGCGCAGAACCGGGTTGACGGCGCTACCGAGGACCTTGGAGTACCGCTCCTTGATGGCCTTCTCTTCGTCGTTCTTCGGCTCGCCCACCCAGTCGGGCAGGTCGTAGCCCTTGGCCTTGAGTTCTTTGATGGCGGCCAGCAACTGGGGTACCGAGGCGCTGATGTTGGGCAGCTTGATGATGTTGGTTTCACGCAGCTGGGTCAGCTCGCCGAGTTCGGCGAGGGTGTCGGGAACCTTCTGCTCGTCGGTCAGGCGGTCGCTGAACTCGGCGAGGATGCGCGCGGCCACGGAGATGTCGGTCGACTTCACGTCGATGCCCGCGGCCGAGGCGAAGGTCTGGACCACCGGCAGGAAGGCGTAAGTCGCAAGCAGCGGCGCCTCATCGGTCAGCGTGTAGATGATGGACGGCTGCTCGGCGCTCATGTGTGGTCTCTCCCGGGTCAGTTCGGTTCCTGGCGGTCGGCTCTTGTGGAGCTTCGCACCCTTCAGGCGCAGCGTACCGAAGTGTCGGCACCCGGTTCGGGTCAGTGCGCCCCCCGTCTGCCGCGCCGACACCGAGACCGATTCGGCCACCCGGCACACCACCGTCGGCACCACCTGCGTGCCTCAGCGCGGCAACGGCATCGTCGACTTCCACCACTTCCACTCCACGCCGTCGATGGATTCCGCGCTGTCCGGGCAGCCGTCCACTCATGTCGCCCACGGTCACCGGTGGGTTGACGGTGCGGTGCCATCAGGCATCCAATGGCGGTCATGCAAAAGGTGTCGATCGAAGCGCTCGCCCGTCAGCAACTGGAGAAGGCGGCTGCCAGCGGACGTAACGCTGCCGACACCGTGGTCGGCGGTCACGAACGGGTGCTGAGGCAGACCGTCATCGGCATGATCGCCGGCTCCGAGCTCGGTGAGCACGAGAACCCCGGGGAGGCGTCGCTCTACGTCCTCAAGGGTTCGGTGCGCTTGACGGCGGGCGACGAGCAGTGGGAAGCCCGCAGCGGAGATCTTCTGCTGATCCCGGACGCCAGGCACTCGCTGACCGCGCTGACGGATTCGGCGTTGTTGCTCACCGTCGCGAAGGTCAGGTGAAATCCGTCCCAGCGCTCACCGATTCCCAGGCAGCGATCTCGGCCTCACGTTCCCGGGCGACGCGGCGGTAGCCGTCCAACGCGTCCGTGCCCAGCAGCAGGAAGCCCGGCGGTGTGTCGGCCTCCACGGCGGAGGTGATGGCAGCGGCCGCCTTCGCCGGATCCCCGGCCTGCGTGCCGTGCACGGTGTCGTTCTCCTTGCGTCGTTTGCCGGCGGTGTCGGCGTAATCGGCGATCGGTGTCGCCGACTGGGTCAGCGAGCGGCCGGCGAAGTCGGTGCGGAACCCGCCGGGTTCGACGATGGTGACCGAGATACCCAGTGGCGCAAGCTCTCCGCGGAGAGAGCCGCTGAGCCCTTCGAGAGCCGCCTTCACCGCGGCGTAGTAGCCCGATCCGACGGGGGTGAGCTGCGCACCGATCGAGGAGATGTTGACGATCGCGCCCGTCCGGCGTGCTCGCATGCCAGGGAGCACCGCCTTGATCAGCGCGACGGCGCCGAAGACGTGTGTTTCGAACAGCGTCCGCACATCGGCATCCTCCCCCTCCTCGACGGCGGCGCGGTACCCGTAGCCGGCGTTGTTGACCAGGACATCGACACCGCCGAAGCGCTGCTCGGCCTGCCGGACCGCGTCGGCGATCTGATCGGGCTCGGTCACGTCGAGGGCGACCGCGAGCACGCGGTCGGGGGCGGACGCCGCCAGGTCGGCGACCGCGTCGACGTTGCGGGCCGTCGCCACGACGTTGTCGCCCTTCTCGACGACGGCCTCGGCGAGGGCGCGGCCGAGTCCGGTCGACGAGCCGGTGATGAGCCAGGTGGACATGGGGCGGCGAATGCCCCGATGCTGACACGCCCAAACCAGCCTCGATCAGGGGGTCGGGGCATGGTTTGCCGCCAATTGCCAGCTGTGACCCCGGACGGACATTAAGGTGCTGTCCGTGGGCAGGAACCTGTTAGCCAAGGTGCGGGGCCGCTGGGCAGCGGTCGCGGTTTCGCTCGTGATCTCCGGCGCGATGATCTATGCGCAGCAGACCCAGCCGCCGCGCGCGGAGCCGCCGGCTTCCGCTGCGGCGGACATGCCCGCGTTCTCGGCTGACCCACCCAGCACACCGGTGCCCACCGAGGCGGAGCTGCTGGCGGCCACCGCGCCCACCCCGCCCGACGCCCGCGTATTCGAATTGGCGCTGCCCAAGGGCATTACGCCCGAAGGCGGTCTGCAGGTCCACACGATTTGGATCGCCCGCGCGATCAGCGCGATGTTCCCCGAGATCACGACGATCGGCGGGTACCGGCAGGATGCGCTGAAGTGGCATCCGAACGGGCTGGCGATCGACGTGATGATCCCCGATCACAACAGCGAGGAAGGTATCGCGCTGGGCAATCAGATCGCCGGGTACGCGCTGGCGAACGCCGAACGCATGGGTGTCATCCATGTGATCTGGCGGCAGGGGTACTACCCGGGGATCGGCGCGCCCAGCTGGACGGCCGACTACGGCTCCGAGACTCTGAACCACTTCGACCACGTCCACATCGCCACCGACGGCGGCGGCTATCCGGACGGCGACGAGCGCTACTTCATCGGGTCGATGCAGAACTAGCGCGACCCGGCAAGCTCTGACTGAGCGATGTCGAGAACCACTCGGAAGCGCGCCTTGTTCGACATCATCCGGTCGTAGGCCTTCGGCGCTTCGCTGAACGGCATCATCTCGATCATCGGCGCAATCCCGGCGGCGAGGCTGAAGTTCAGGTTGTCCTCGTTGTCGATCGACGAGCCGGTCAAACTGCCGACGATGGTCCGGCCACCGAAGATCAGATCCGCGGTCCCGACCTCGATCGGGTCCGGAGCAGCACCGACCACCACCAGCCGCCCGCGCGGACGCAGACCGGCCAGCAGCGGGCTCATCGACGCTCCGCTGGCCGCGGTCGCGATGATCGCCGCGGCGCCACCGAGGGTGTTCAGTGCTTCCGCCACGTCTTCGACGCTGCTGTCGATGTAGTGGTCACCGCCGAGTGTTGCTGCCAGATCGGCCTTCTCGGCTCCCCTGGCGATGACGGCCACCCGGTGCCCCAGCTTCTTTGCGTACTGCACACCGAGGTGCCCGAGCCCGCCGAGCCCTTGCACGGCCACCAGGCTCCCGGGTGCAGCACCGCCGGCGCGAAGCGCGTTGAAGGTCGTGACCCCGGCGCACAGCAGGGGCGCCGCCAGTGCGGGATCGAATTCGGCAGGCACCCGAACCAGGCCGGTGGCACGCGAATACACCATCTCGGCGTAGCCGCCGTCGACGGTCGTGCCGGGCAGGGGCTGGTCGGTGCAGTTGACGTAGTCGCCGCGACGACACCATTCGCACTGACCACACTGACCGCCGAGGAACCCGATCCCCGCCCGGTCGCCGACCGACCAGCCGACGACCCCGTCGCCGACCGCGTCGACGATCCCGACAACTTCATGTCCGGGGACGACCGCTCGTTGCGGGTCCGGCCGCTGCCCCTCGACTCCGAGCGAATCACTGTGGCAGACACCGCAGGTGAGTACTCGCAGCCGCACATGGCCGGGGTCGGGGTCGACTATCTCGCGATCGACGAGTTCGAAATGACGTTGACCGGTCACCTGGTAGGCACGATAGGTCGGCATGGTCCGACGATAGGCCGGGGGCGGCCGCTACGGCATTCCTGCTAGCACCAAACGTCAGACCGCGATCGCCGGGCAGGTGAAGACGGCGCCCGTCACCCGTCCGTCGCTGCATGTCAGGGCCAGCAGGTCCGGTGTGGACGCCTCGGGCTCCCCGGGGAATGTCGGCGCAGGCGGCCGCTCGAGCGGGAAGATGCTCGCCCCGGTGACGCCGGTGAGCCGCGCGACGATCTGCGCGACGATGTTGGTCCCGATGTAGGCGAGGTCGCCGATGATGTCGACCGGGATGACGGCCAGCGCGGCCAGCGGGCTGATCAGGAAGATCTGCTGGGCGGCCAAACCCTGCAGCGCCGCGACGATGCCGTTGGTGATGTTGTCCACGTAGTACGGAATCGTGGCCGCGATGGTACGGATCGACAGGGCGACGTTCGTCCCGATGTCGGGATAGCCGTACATCGCGATCGCGTCGTTGAGCGCCTGACGTAGGGCCGTCGTGTTGTTCACCGGGGTGACGGTGCTCTCGCCGAGGTCGGTCAGTGACACTCCGTCGGTGTCGGCGGGCGGCTGGAAACCGAACAGCGTCATCACCGTCGGCGTCACGTCGATGATCGAGTACTTGAGGTTCACACCGCCCGGGGTGAACAGGTCGGGGTTGTTGGCGATGACGAATGTGGCTGTCTCGTCGGGTGATTGGAAGCCGTGGCCGAAGCCCTTCTGCGGCTGGTGGCCGTGGTCGGTGACCATCATGATCGTCCACTGCTCGCCGTTGGCGATCTCCCAGGCGTCGACCTGCTGCATGATCTCGCCGAGGTTGCGGTCGAAGTTGCGGATGGCTTCTGCGTACTCGGGTGAGTCGCCGCCGTACAGGTGCCCGTTCTCGTCGACACCGACGAAGTAGCTGAAGATCAGGTTGGCGATATCGGCGCTGGCCGTGCTGACCGCGGCCTCGGTGAAGTCGCCGACCAGGTCGTCGGCGGCCAGCCAGCGTGGGTCGTCCGGTAGCTCGGGGATGTTGATGACGGTGTCGGCGCCGAGGCCGGATGCGGCGATGCCCGAGATGACGTTCCAGTTGGCGATCGACGTGGTCTGGATTGCGGGGTTGAGCGTCTCGAGCTGGGTGAAGACGGTGGGCCACTTGTCATAGGTCCACGGGGTGAAGACGTTGTTGATGACGCCTGTCTTCTCGCCCCACGCCCCCGTGAGGATCGACGACCACGACGGGTTCGAGACGGTGGTGTGGCCGACGATGGTCGACGCGGCGGTGGTGCTGCCCTGCATCAGTTTGAAGAAGTTGGAGTCGTTCCCCAGGGTCGCCAGCACCCTGCTGAGGTTCGTGCCGTCGACGCCGATCACGAGGACGTTGGGTGTGTCGAGACCGAGAGCCGCTGCGGCCTGCGACGTGGTGATCGTATTGCGGCGCAACGCATTGCGCTCCAATTCGTCCCGTGCCGCCGCCAGCGCTGCCAGCATCGTCGAACCCTGCAGGGGCGTCACCGGCGCGGGGTCCTGGCGCGGCTTCAGCAGCGCCGTCACCACGTCGGTGATGACGCTGACCAGCGTCGGCTTGGCAGCCGTGGCCGTCGTGGCCGGCTTCGTCGTGGCCGGCTCTGTCGTGGTGGGCTGGGTCTGGGTTGCCGGCGTGGTCACACTCACCGGTTCCGCGGTGTCGCCCGCAGCATCGGAGTCGTCGGCGTCGTCAGAGTCGTCAGAGTCGTCGGCTCCGTCAGAGTCAGAGTCAGAGTCAGAGTCGGCAGCCGCCGCGTCCGCGTCCGCGTCCTTGGATGTGGACTTCTTCGAGCCCCGCGACTTGGCGGGCTTGGCCGACTCGTCATCGTCAGCGTCGTCATCCGCTTCGGCAGCGTTGTCGTGTGTGCCGGCCGCGCCCGCGCTGTCGGTGCTGTCGGTACCGGCGTCCTTCGTGTAGGTCGATGTTCGGGTTTTCTCACCGGCCGAGGACTGACTGGCATCCGAGGAACCGGTCGTGTCGGCGTACGCCACGCCGGGCGCGGAGGCGACCGCCCACCCCACGCCCAGCGTCACCGCCAGCGCTCCGACACGGCCGATGTGGTTGGCGTAACCCATGACATTCCTTTCAGCGGAGCATGCAGTGCACACAGATCTCCCACGGTTCCCGTTCGATCTGCACCGAAAGTTACGCCTCCGTCACGGCCCGCAGACCACAATTCGACGACTTGTCGCGCGGCCGTGTCGCGACCCCGTCGATAGGTGGGCACACCTGTATGCGTGTGGCGTCCACCTGCGCGCGGCGGTGACACTTGAGGTGATGTCCTACCAAACCCGCGGCGCGCACAATATGCTTCGCGAACCAGCGAGGGAAGAAGCTGACCATGGCCGACCTTCGACTCGGTGGTGACAGGGCGAGAGCGACTCTCGCGAGTACGGTTTCACGCGAGAGCGTGAGAAGAGCGCTGCGGCTTGCGGGTATGCGGCCGTTGCCGCGCCCGGTGTCGCGGTCGCCGATCGAACTGCGCGGTAAGCGGATCCTGCTGACCGGCGCGTCGTCGGGTATCGGTGAGGTCGCCGCCGAGAAGCTGGCCGGCCACGGCGCAACCGTCATTCTGGTGGCCCGGCGCGAGAACCTTCTCCGCGAGGTGGCCGACCGGATCGCCGCACGCGGCGGCCAGGCGATCGTCATGCCCGCGAACCTGTCGGACCTGGACGCCGTCGACGACCTGGTGCGCTCCGTGGGGGCGGTGGACGTACTCATCAACAACGCGGCCCGGTCCATCCGCAGGCCGCTGCTGGATTCGTTGGACCGCTGGCATGACGTGGAACGCACCATCGCGCTCAACTACTACGCGCCTCTCCGGCTCATCCGGGGACTGGCCCCCGGCATGGTCGAGCGTGGCGACGGGCACATCATCAACATCTCGAGTTGGCGGGTGATGCCCGAGTCGTCGCCGTACTTCGGGATCTACAACGCGTCGAAGGCGGCGCTGAGCGCCGTGAGTCGGGTCATCGACAACGAGCTCGCCGAATCCGGTGTCCAGTCGACCACCATCTATTACCCCCTGGTGGCCACCCCGATGATCGCACCCACCCGGGCCTATGACGGGCTCGCTGCCCTCAGCGCAGACGAGGCCGCCGACTGGATGGTGCTCGCCGCGCGCACCCGGCCCGTACGCATAGCCCCGCGCAAGATGCTGCCGCTGCGTGCGCTGGACATCCTGTCTCCGCGTCTGCTCAACGGAGTCATGAAGCGTTCGACGCCGCGGCTGGAACCCACCACCGGTACCGGCGTTGTCCGATAGAAAGCTCGGTTACCGCACCGAGAACCTCACCGTCGGAGCACTTCTCACCACCGCCGCGTTCTTCTGCGTGGCACTCGTCGGCACGTTGGCGAAGGTGTCGGGACAGTACACCTCGACCGGTGTCCTCCTGCTGTTCCAGAACGCGGTCTGCCTGCTGTTCGTCGCTCCGGTGACAGTGCGTGGCGGGTGGCGGTCGCTACGGACCAGCAGGCTCGGGCTCCATCTTCTGCGCGCTGCCGCCGGGACCGCATGCTGGTGGGCCTTGTTCTTCGCCATCACGCAGATACCGCTGGCCAATGCCACGCTCTTGACCTACAGCGCGCCGTTGTGGATGCCGTTGATCGCCTGGGGCGTGACCAGGCAACGGGTCGCGGCGGCCACGTGGGCCGGAGCGGGCGTGGGTTTCGTCGGGGTGATCCTGGTGCTGCAACCTCAGGGGAAGGGGTTCAGCGCCGGCGAAGTGTCCGCGCTCGCCGGCGCTGTGCTTCTGGCCGTCGCGATGATGTCGGTCCGCTGGCTGGGCGCCACCGAACCCGTCTCCCGAATTCTCTTCTACTACTTTCT
This sequence comes from Mycolicibacterium aurum, assembly GCF_900637195.1. Classification (NCBI taxonomy): domain Bacteria; kingdom Bacillati; phylum Actinomycetota; class Actinomycetes; order Mycobacteriales; family Mycobacteriaceae; genus Mycobacterium; species Mycolicibacterium aurum. The sequence continues at coordinate 3,276,048 of NZ_LR134356.1, forward strand.
GCTGTCGACCCTGATGTCGGTGCCGATCGCCGTCGTCGACTGGGAACCGATACCCCGATCTGCCTGGCCGTGGCTCATCTGCCTCGGCTTCGCGCAGTTGTTCTCGCAGATCCTCATCGTGGTCGCCTACCGCTACGCGTCGGCGGAGAAACTGGGCCCGTTCATCTACTCGGTCATCGTCTTCACCGCGGTCATCGACTGGGTGTTCTGGGACCACGCGCCGTCGCCATGGACCTACGCCGGAATGGCGTTGGTCATCGGCGGTGGGCTCATCGCCATGCGGGCACGATCGCCGGTGCCTCAGCGCGCCTGACCGACATCGGTGGCGCCGCGCGTGACGTCGGCACTCTCCCCCGGCGCCAAGGTCAGCACATCCATCCCCAAGCGGCCGGCACTGGCTGCGAACCTGTTGACCGCATCGCGCTCCTCGACGTACTCCGGTGGCTGATGCACGCCGAAGTGCATGGGCACAAGCACTTGTGTGTTCAGTAGCGCGCCGGCCTGGGCGGCCTGCTCAGGGGTCAGCACGGCCGGCAGCGGACTCGACGGTTGCAGGTGCGCCGTGTCGACCACCGCGCCGTTGATCGGCAGCACGGCGAGGTCGATCGGTCCGGCCCGCCGGGCGATCAGCCACCAGTAACCGTGGAAGACGGTGTCCCCGCCGTGGAAGACCCGCTGTCCGTCCGCCTCGACGACCCAGTTGACCTGAGGGTCACCGAGGCCGTCGACCGCGGGGACCGCAGTGACGGTGAACGGCGGAAACTCGTGACGCTGCCATTCGGAAACGACTCGCACGTCCAACGAACTCGCCGCGAGCTCGGCCTCGGCGCTCTCGGTGAACGGCGCTTCCTCAGCTGTGGCGACGAAGGGGGCGGGCCGCAGTACCGTGCCGGTCTCGCCGACGACCGACTGGATCGCGGCTACGTCGGTGTGGTCCTGGTGCAGATGAGTGACCAGCGCTACCGCCGCAGGCTGCACCGGCTCGACGAACGCACCCTGCGGTTGCGTCGCGGTCAGGAGAGGAAAATCCCGGATGAAGTCCACCACCAAGGACGACCCCTGTGCGCTGAGTTCCACGCCCGCCCAGCCGAGACGTCGAATCCTCATGCCGGTGTGCCCGCGTCGGTCGGTGTCATGCGAAGTACTCCCACCATTTCGCAATCACGGTGATTGCGATTCTGAAATCAACTGTAGCCACGCCGATTGCGATATGGCAAGCTCGTGGGGTGGCAACGCCGACCAACACTCAGTTCGCGGTGGCGATCCATGTCCTCACCTATCTCGCGGGTGCGGATGTGACGGGCCCGGTGAGCTCCGACGAACTGGCGTCCAGCGTCAATGCCAGTCCGGTCTACGTACGACGCGTCCTCACTCCGCTGCGCGAGTCGGGCATTCTGGCCTCCCGACCCGGCGCGCATGGAGGCTGGGAACTGACGCGCGCGGCGCGGTCGATCACGCTCGCCGAGGTCTGGCGGCTCGTGCAGGGCGACGATCCGGTGCTGGGCCTGCACGGCCCCAACCCTCTGTGCCGCACAGGAACCGGAGTTCAGCGTGCTCTTGTGGCGATCGACCGCGAAGTGGCGAGCGCAGTCGAGATGCAGCTCAGCCGCACCAGCGTCGCCGATGTGCTGCGGTCGGGTGAGTTCCTGGGTGAGCCGTCGCCGCTGAACGACGACAAGCCGCTCAGCCGCCGTTGATCATCGGCCGGAGTCGGCGCTCCGCGGCGACGTGGCCGCCGCCATCCCGGCCGCGGCCGCAGCGATAAGCCCCAGGACGACGAACATCGCGGAGTACCCGTGGAGCAGGCTGGCCAGCGCCGCGCCGATGAACGGGCCCAGGGCGGTCGCGATCATCACCGGCGCGGAGAGGATGCCACTGAGATGACCGTAATGTGTTGCGCCCCAGCGCTCGGTTACAGCAGTGGCCTGCAGCAGTGTCATGATGCCGCGGACCATACCCGCGGCGATCGCGATGAGCGCCAGCGCCGCATAGGACGCGAAGAGCCCGAGCAGAGCCGTGGTGGCAGCGACGCACCCCATGATGATGACCGTGCGCGGCACCACGCGCACCCGCCGCACCAGGGTTTGGTATCCCAGCCGGCCGAGGACCTGGCCGGCGCCTCCCAGCCCCAGCGCGACCGCTGCGGCCCCGGTGCCGATCCCACGCTGAGTCATCAGCGGGACCAGGTTGACGATGACCGCGTAGGAGGCAAGTGACGCGAGGGCGAACGCCGCGGTGAGCGCGATGAAGGGTCTGCTCCGAGCGGTGCGAGTCGGGGCCTCGACGTGATGGTGCCGCGCCACCGGCGGCCAGGGCCGTCGAAGACCGAAGAAATGTGCCGGGACGGTCACCACGGCCAACCCCAGGGCGAGAACCACATATGTTGCGCGCCAACTCATATGGTCGGACAGCACCGCGGTGAGCGGGGCGAAGACGGTGCTGGCGAACCCCGCGGCCAGCGTCAGCACCGTCAGCGCCCTGACCGCATCGCTACCGAAGAACCGGGTGAGCGCCGCGAACGCGGGCGCGTAGAACACCGCGCTCATCGCCAGGCCGGCGACCACCCAGGCCGCGACGAACATGGGGTAGTTCGGTGCCGCGGTCACCGCGAGAACAGCCAGTGCGCCCAGCACCGATCCGGTCGTCATGATCCACCTCGGCCCGTATCGATCGAGCCACCGGCCCACCACGATGCCCATCACGGCCGAGGTCACCAAACCCGCCGAGAACGCCGCGGTCACCGCGGGCGCGGACCACCCGGTGTCGGCGCTGATCCGGGCCGACAGGACGGTGAACGCGTAGTACAGCACCCCCCAGCTGGTGATCTCGGTGAGGCACAGAGTCGCCAGCACCCAGCGCAGCCCGACACCGGGGGCTGCGCTTGCTTGGCCTACTCCGCCGGGGGTCATCCGCCAATCGGGTTGAGCGACAAGGACGCCGGCAGCGGGGATGCGACCGGCGTCCCGCAGCAGCCGCCGCTACCTGCATCCTCGGGGCTGTCGAACAGGCCGGCGCCGCTACAGACGCCGGTGTCGGGCAGCACCAGCTCGACCCGGCGAGCCGCGTCGTGGTCGCCGGCCAGCTCCGCCGCCACACTGCGCACCTGCTCGTAGCCGGTCATCGCCAGGAAGGTCGGTGCCCGCCCGTACGACTTCATCCCGACGATGTAGAGGTCAGGTTCGGCGTGTGCCAGCTCGGCCGCGCCGTGGGGCGCCACGCTGCCGCAGGAGTGCAGATTGGGATCAATCGACGGTGCGAGGTGGACGGGCGCCTGCAGGATCGGGTCCAGCTCGATGCGCATCTCCGACAGGAAGGACAGATCGGGCCGGAAGCCCGTCAGCGCCAGGACCCGAGCTGCGGGCGGCAGGGCACGGCCGTCCTCGGCCACGACGATGGCGCGTCCCTCGTCCAGATCGATACGCTCCGTGCGGAATCCGGTCACCAGTGTCACGTCGCCGGCAGTGACGGCTTCGCGGGAGCGCACCCCGAGCGCGCCGCGTTGCGGGAGCTCGTCAGCCAGCCCGCCGCCGAAGGTCTCTCCGACCACTCCCCTGCGCAGCACCCACGTGACGGTTGTCGAGGGATGGGCACGAACGATCGCGCTCAACTCGATCACTGCGGTCATCGCCGAATGTCCGCTGCCGACCACCACCACGTGCTTGCCGGCCAGCGCTGCCGCCTCCGACTGATCTGGCGGAAGGTAGGACACCGCGCCGCGGGCGGCCGCGACCCGTTCCCCGATCGCGGGAAGCCCGTCGGCGCCCGCCGGATTCGGCGACGTCCACGTCCCGGACGCGTCGATGACGGCCCGAGCCTCCACCCGGGATTCCCCGCCGGCCTCGTCGGTGACGTGCACGACGAACGGCTGCTCGGCCCGGCCGGGGCTCACCAGCCGGTCGCGGCCGCGCCGGGATACGCCCTGCACCCGGGTGTTGTATCGCACGCGCTGACCGAGCGCGGCCGCCAGCGGCACCAGATAGGCGGCTACCCACTCGCTTCCGGTGGGATAACCGCTCTGCGGTGCGCTCCAGCCGGTGGGCTCGAGGAGGCGTGCTGCTGCGGCATCGATGAGTTCGGGCCAGGGCGAGAACGTGCGGACGTGTCCCCACTGAGTCACCGTCGCGCCCGGCGCCGCTCCGGCCTCCAGGATCACCGGTTCCAGCCCACGCTCCAGCAGGTGCGCCGCAGCCGCGAGGCCCTGCGGCCCGGCGCCGATCACCACGACAGGCAACTCAGCCATGTCCCCATCTCCTCGAATCGACAACTATCGATGTGTCGACAGTGATCGATCCATCGACGTTTGTCAATGCGTCTGCCATAATCCTGTCATGCGTCCCGCCGCCCCGCCCGTCTCGACCGGCGATCCGGGCGGCGTCTGCTGCTCACCGCTCACCGGCGGTGTCATCGATACCGCCACCGCCCAACACCTCGCCGGCATGTTCAAGGCGCTCGCCGATCCAGCCCGGGTCAAGCTGCTGTCCCTCATCGCGGCCTCCGCCGGCGACGAGGCCTGCATCTGCGATCTGACCGGCCCGCTCGGCCTCAGTCAACCCACGGTGTCGCATCACATGAAGCTTCTCGCGGACGCCGGTCTGGTCAGCCGGGAGCAGCGTGGAAAGTGGGCCTACTACCGCATCGACAACGCGGCACTCGACCGCCTTGCCGCCGCGGTCTCCACCCGCATCTAGTACGGCGCCGGGCCGAAATTTATCGCCGCGCCCGGATTGAGCCGAGCGCGCCCGGGTATCTAGGCATGTGTTCTCGCCCCAGACCGTTTCGGCGCGAGATGAATTGCCGTTCAGCGCGAGCGGGGCTATGTCGGCCACGTTCGTGCCGGCCACCCCTGCGCGCGCCGTCAGATCTAGGAGTGCGTGGTATGCGTGTCGCATCGGTGCCCGGGTCGCACGTGTACGTGCGTCATCTGTCACACCCGACGGGTGACGACGGTGTGCTGCGCCTGCAGGATCCGGTTCCCTCAGACGGTCGCAAGGTCCCCGGCGGCTGGTGGCCGCCGCTGATGCTGGACCCGTCCTGGGTCGAGCATCACCACCATGAGTTCGAGGTCTTCCACGTCCACTTCGGCTTCGACGCCATCGGCCCGGAGGTTCTCACCGGCGTCGTGAACGCGCTCCGTGAACACGACAAGCCGTTGGTCTACACGGTGCACGACCTGCGGAACCCGCACCAGCGTGACCCCGCCGCCCACACCGAATTGCAGGACATTCTGGTGCCGGCCGCCGACGAGCTCATCACGCTGACGCCGGGAGCGGCCGCCGAGGTCGAGAGGCGGTGGCAAAGGCACCCGACGGTCTCGCCTCATCCGCATGTGGTGGACCGTGCCCGAATCGAGGCCCCCCGGGTTCGGTCGGACCGATTCGTGGTCGCGGTGCACGTCAAGAGCCTGCGATCCAACATGGATCCCCTTCCGGTGCTGGACACCTTGGCGTCGGCCCTGGCCGCGTTGCCGGACTCCATCCTGCAGATCAACGTCCACGACGAGATCTTCGACCCGAACAACCACTGGTACGCGCCGGCGGCCGGCGCCGCTCTGATGGCCTTCGGCCGCTTCGAGCACGTCGACGTGCGCGTCCACCCCTATTTCTCCGAAGATCAACTGTGGGAGTACCTCTCGGCGATCAACGTGTCCGTGCTGCCTTACCGGTTCGGCACGCACTCCGGCTGGTTGGAGGCGTGCTTCGATCTCGGCACCGCGGTGATCGCTCCGAGCTGCGGCTTCTACGACCAGCAACGTCCCTGCGGGGTGTACGGCTTCAGCGAGGACGCCTTCGACTCCGCGTCACTCGAAGCAGCCGTCCAGACCGAGTATGCGCGCTGGTCCGAGGGAACCCCGCCGCCGCGCGCCGACTGGCATGAGCGCAAGACCGAGCGGGTCCTGCTGGCCCAGCGTCACAGTGACATCTACCACCGGGCGATGTCGTCGTGACCACGCCGATGCGCATTGCGTTGATCGCGTCCAACCGCTTCCCCATCCGCCAGCCCTTTGCCGGCGGGCTCGAAGCCCATGTGTGGCATCTCGCCCGTGCTCTCGCAGAGGCCGGGCACCGGGTGTCCCTCTTCGCCGCAGCAGACTCCGACCCCGGCATCGATTGCGCGGCCCTTGAGGTGCACGCCCTCGAACTCAGCGCCGCGGCGTTGGCCGACTCGTCAATGCCCAGTGTGGAATTCATGTCCGATCACCATGCCTACCTGACCCTGATGCTGCAGCTGGCAGGCTCCGGAGGCCAGATGTTCGACGTCATCCACAACCACAGCCTGCACCACCTGCCGGTGGCGATGGCGCCCACGATGACGACACCGATGCTGTGCACGTTGCACACCCCGCCCACCCCGTGGCTGGAGTCAGCGCTGAGGGTCACCGGCGGCCACGGGGCGCGCTTCGCCGCCGTCAGCGCGTTCACCGCACAGTCCTGGCGGCACCTCCTGTCGGACGTGACGGTTGTCCACAACGGCGTCGACGCCCAGCGCTGGCCCCTGGGCCCCGGCGGAAGCGACCTGGTGTGGTTCGGCCGGATCACCCCGGAGAAGGCGCCGCATCTGGCCATCGCCGCCGCCCATCGAGCCCGTCGACGGCTGGTCATCGCCGGTCCGATCTCCGACCCCGACTACTACGTCCACCATGTACGGCCTCACCTGGGACGCGACGTCCGGTACGCCGGGCACCTCGCGCACCGCGACCTTGCCCGCCTGGTCGGGACGTCAGCCGCGGCGCTGGTGACACCCCAGTGGGACGAGCCGTACGGGCTGGTGGTCGCCGAAGCCATGATGTGCGGTACCCCCGTCGTGGCGTTCGACCGCGGCGGAATCCCCGAGATCGTCGACCCTGGCGGCGGGCGGCTCGTGCCCACCGGCGACGTTGAGTCCATGGCTGCGGCCATCCCTGGGGCGATCGCACTCTCCCGCACGGACGTGCACACGCAGGCGACGCGCCGGTGCTCGGCGGCCTCGATGGTGACCGACTATCTCGACATCTACCGCGCCATGATCGACGACGCAGGACGGACCGACACCGATGATCGGCTACTACATCCATCACCACGGCACCGGGCATCGCAGCCGGGCGCAGAGCATCTGCCGACACCTGGACGCACCGGTCACCGCGCTTACATCGCTGAAGCCGGCTGAGGCGGAGCCCTTCGACTCCGTCCTTGTGCTCCCGCGCGACGACGCCGCCGGGTCAGCCCGGCACCCGGCCGCCAACGGAGTGCTGCACTGGGCTCCCCACCACGACGCCGGACTTCGGGAGCGGATGGCACGCCTCGCCCAGTGGGTCGCCGAGAACTCCCCCGCCGCGGCGGTCGTCGACGTGTCGGTCGAAGTCGCCACCCTGCTGCGGCTGCTCGGCGTTCCCGTGATCGTCGTCGCGATGCCCGGTCACCGGGTCGACTCCCCGCACCAGATGGTCTACCAGCTCGCCGACCACATCGTCGCCCCGTGGCCGGCGGCGCTCAATCAACCGTCGTGGTTGAGCCCGTATGCACACAAGACGTCCTATGTCGGCGGGATCAGCCGATTCGATGGGCGCACACACGAGCCCGGTCCACGGGCCGAGACGCCGACGGTGCTGGTCCTGAACGGCGCCGGCGGCTCGGCGTTGCGGCTGGACATGATCGCAGCCTGCCAGCAGCAGCATCCTGAATACCTATGGCGCACATTGGGAGTCGCGGGCGGCCCATGGGTCGACGATCCGTGGCCGACGATCTGCGCGGCCGATGTGATCATCGCTCACGCCGGACAGAACAGCATCGCCGACATTGCGGCCGCACAGAAGCCGGCCATCATCATCGCGCAGGCCCGACCGTTCGATGAGCAGACCGTCACCGCCCAGAACCTGGCGCGGGCGGGCCTGGCCATCGTCCTCGACGACTGGCCCGATCCCGGGGCGTGGCCTGAACTCATCGCGGCGGCCCGGCGACTCGACGTCGGTCAGTGGAGTCGCTGGCAGACAGCGGGTGCAGCGGCCCGCGCCGCACAGGCGATCGCCGACGTCGCCCGCCATTGTGCAGCGGACGGTTCCGGATGAGGACCGCCGTGGTCACCATCGTGCACGGCCGTGCCGGCCACCTGCGGAACCAACTCCTCGGGCTGAAGAGGAGTCTGCGGGTGCCCGATCACCACGTCGTCATCGCTGTCGACGACCCGACCGTGCACGGCACCGTCGCCGACTGCGGCGCCCGCGCCAGCGTGGTGGCCCTTCCTGCCTCCGGCGAACATCTTCCGATCGCGCAGGCCCGAAACGTCGGCGCCCGCACCGCACTGGAGCAGGGGGCCGAGGTGCTGGTGTTTCTGGACGTGGACTGCATACCGGGTGCCGCTCTCATCGGTCGCTACCACGACGTCGCTACCGAGCCCGAGTATCGCGACGGTGTCCTCTGCGGACCGGTCACCTACCTGCCGCCGTCCGGCCCGGGCGGGTACGACATCGCCGACCTCGACCACCACCGCGATCCACACCCGGCGCGGCCCGCGCCGCCCGACGGCCAGATCGTTGCCGGCACCGACTACACGCTGTTTTGGTCCCTGTCGTTCGCCGTGACCGCATCGACGTGGCGACGCATCGGCGGCTTCTGGTCCGGGTACCGCGGGTACGGCGCCGAGGACACCGACTTCGGCCAGCGGGCCGCCGCTCTCGGCATTCCGCTGCGCTGGATCGGCGGCGCACACGCCTTCCATCAGCACCATCCGGTATCCAACCCTCCGGTGGAGCACGTCGCCGACATCGTCCGCAACGCCACGGTCTTTCATGCCCGGTGGGGGTGGTGGCCGATGGGCGGCTGGCTGGACCAGTTCCAGAAGCGTGGCCTGATCTCCCGCGACGCGTACGGCCGCCCGCATCTCGCGGCGTCCGGATCGGATTCCTTTCGGCCACGGCCAAATCCGGAATGACCGACCTGAGCGCAGAACACGCCCGCATAGCCGCGCGCCGTTGCCGAAGTGTGACGGATACTTGATTGAATCGAACGCAGGCAACAAGTTTCGGCCACTATCGTTGAAGCTCAAGCGTCAAGTTCTGACGATGCTGCACATTCGAAGGGTACGAAGTCTTATGCGCGTGGCCGCTGTTCGGGGTGCCCTTGTCGTGGGCATAGTGGCTGCCAGTGCGGTTGCCGCACCGATCGGCACGGGCAAAGCAGCGAGCTGGTCCGCGCTTCCCGGTATCGCATCGCTGCTTCCCGCCGACGGTGCAGTGGTGGGCGTGGCGCACCCCGTGGTGGTCACCTTCGACGGCCCCGTGGCCAACCGCCGCGCCGCCGAACAGTCCCTGCGCATCAAGTCCCAGCCACCCATGAGCGGCTCGTTCGATTGGGTGGAAAGCAATGTGGCACAGTGGGTTCCGGACCAGTTCTGGCCTGCCCACAGCACAGTTAAGCTCATGGCAGGCAATCTGCCCGAGCGGAACTTCGATGTCGGGGCGGCCGTCATCGGCGTCGCGAACCTCACCGACCACACCTTCACCGTGACCATCGACGGCCAACCCCCCTCCGCGCTCCCGGCGCCGCACCACCGGCCAAACTGGGGCCAGAACGGGGTTTTCCCGGCGTCCATGGGCCGTCCGGAATACCCGACGCCCGTAGGCATCTACTCCGTTCTGGGCAAGGAACGCGACGTGGTGATGGATTCGAGCAGCGTCGGCATCCCGATCGATGCTGACGACGGCTACCTGCTGGACGTGGAATACGCCGTCAGGTTCACCCAGCGCGGCCTCTTCGTGCACTCTGCACCGTGGGCTGTCAACCAAATGGGTTATGAGAACGGCAGCCACGGCTGCATCGGACTCAGCACCGAAGATGCCGAGTGGTACTTCAACACAGTCAATGTGGGCGACCCGATCATCGTGCAGGAGAACGGAATCGAAGTTCCGCGCACCGTATCCGGTTAGTCGCCGGCGGGGCCGTGTAGTCGTCGGCTCTCCGTGTGCGGTTGCAGCACATACACTGTGAGCTCAAGCCCTGACCCGAAGTCGGAGTCAGGGCTTCGACGCGCGTGAAGACTCGTGGTCGCGAAAGCACCGGCGGCCCGCCCCCAGGCGGGGAACGGGCCGCCGGTGTGCGATCTCAGCTGCCGGAAGCTCCCGGGCCGGGCATGATCGGCTGTCCGGGCATCGGCGCTCCGCTCGGGGGCGGACCTGTCAGATCACCCTTTCCGGCCAGACCTCCCATGGTGCTCAGCGGAAGGCCATCGGCCGCGCCGGCCAGCGGAACCAGCGGTGCCGCAGGCGGGATCACCGGCGGAACCGGCGGTGGTGCCAACGGCGGGACCACCGGAGGAATGGGCGGCGGCGCCAGAGGCGGGACCACCGGCGGAATGGGCGGCGGCGCCAACGGCGGAACCACCGGGGGCGGCGCCAACGGCCCGGGTAGGGCCATCGGGATGCCGGCCATCTCGGAGATGGGCGCGCACGCGGGCGCCCCCATCACCTCGCCGGAAGAGTTCTGCAGGCACTCGGACCCGCCGGCTTGCGCTACACCGGGGCTCAACCCCAAGGCAACTCCGCACAGCCCGGCACCGACCGCCGCCACTCTGATGCTGAGCCGATCAAAGATCGCCACCTGCCACCACTCCATTCATTCACGCGCAGACTTCCGTTGCGAGTAGCGCAGCGGAATGTCTGTGAAACGACGACAACGCCGTCCATCAGGACGACGTCGTCAATTTATCGGCCCTCGCAGTGTCAGCGGAATACTCTGCACCGGGCTGTATCCGAAAGGTGACGTTCGGCGTACCTTGACACTCCGGAGGCAGCAATTGCGTTGAAGAAGAGACGTTTTCGATACTCATACGTTCTCATTTCAGCGGTCTGGACGCTCTATGCTGCCGCGTAGGTCGCCACTAGGATGACCTCATGCCCGACCAGGACCAGACCGCAGCCCGTCGTGAGATCGCCGATGCTCTGGTGTCCGCACTCGATCGTCGCCATGAGGTGCTCGATGTGATCGTGGAAGCCGAGGATCGGGGCGCCGCGGTGGCGGCCATCGCCACGTTGCTCAGCACATCGGCGCGCGGCGCCGAGGCGGTCATGAGCATCGCCTTCGATCAGCTGACCAAGGACTCGCGTCGCAAGATCGCGGCTGAACTGGACAATCTGAACAGTCAACTGACATTCACGCTGAAGGAACGACCGGCGACGTCGGATGACAGCGTGGCCCTGCAGCCGTTCGACCCCGAGCAGGACCGGGACATCTTCGCCGCCCGCTTGGACGAGGTCGGTGCCGCCGGCGACGGGTCCGGGCAGCCCGCTCGACCGATCGACGAGGAGATTCGCTCTGCGCAGGGTCGCATCGACCAGGAAGATGCCGCCTGGTTCGTCGCCGTGGTGGAGGACGCGAAAGTCGGCATGGTGTTCGGTGAACTCGAACGCGGTGAGGTGAACGTCCGGATCTGGATACACCCCGACCATCGGAAGAAGGGCTACGGGACGGCGGCCCTTCGCCGGTCGCGCTCGGAGATGGCGACGTTCTTTCCCGCCGTGCCCATGGTTGTGAGGGCACCAGGCACCGAGCCGGCGTAGCGCGGGCCGGCCGCGGAGTTACGGACCGGCGAAGTCTCCGACGGCGGTCATCATGTTGCCGTCGGAGGCGGTGGCGAAGCCACCGGCGGTGAATCCACAGTTCAGGATGATCGCTCGGTGCCCGGGACTTTGCATCCAGAAGGCGATGGCCGACTCGGCGGTCGCAGCAGACCCAGTGGCCCAGAACACGATCTCACCAGTGGAGCCTGCGCTGCCGTAACCCGCATCGGACATGCGTGCCCGCGGTGACGAGCCGTCCGAACCGGTGTGGCTGAAAGCGCTGTTGCGCAGCATGTCGTCGGCGTGCCGCTGGGCCGCCGCGGTCAGACGCGCATCCTCACTGACGGCCCCGCATGCCTGGCGTTGCTGATTGACGCCGACATATATCCCTGTTGCCCGGGCGTCGGCCTGCGCCGACGGGCCGGCAGATGTGCCGACAGCCATGGTCACGACAGAGCAGAGCGCGAAGACGCCGACGAACTTGGTCTTCGCGGTCACGTTGCCTGGGGTGATCCCACTCCACTGCACAGTTGTTTCTCGCACTGCCGCCGACGTTCGTTACACAAACGAGATGAAGACGGGCAACGGGAGATCGCTGAGCGACAATGCGCCGCTCCCCGAGGACTAGCCGATCTGGTTCAGGGTGAAGGTGAATGGCTCATCGATCACATCGCTTTCCCCGCATACGTTGTCCGGACCCTGAGCCACCGTGCCCTGGAGTGTGGCCGCGTCGACCCCGACACGCCGTGTCGCGGGTGCGTCCGTACCGTCTTCGCAGTCCCAACCTGTCGGGTGCGTGTAGGTGAACGTCCACTGCGAATTCGCCAGCCGCGCGTCGACATCGACATGGCCGCTGTCGCTGACGACGTGCGCGCAGCCGGAGCCACACGGCGTCACGACCCAGGTGTCGGTTGAGCCGTCTTCGGTCACCAACAGAAACGTCCCATTGAACACCGGACCGCCAGACCACGCCGGTGCAGCAAGCCCTATCGAGCCGGTGACGCAGGCTGCCGCACAGGCGGCGATGATCGCAGTCTTCACGTTCCCCCCAAGGATGCTTGTCTTTTCAAGAGATGGATCCTAGTGGGCCCTGCCTGCGAACGACGCGTTCCGCGCCGGTCCAACGCATACCGCCCACGCGGCGTTCAGGGCGGACCGACGTCCTGGCCGAGCCAAAAGGTCTCGCGCAGGCGGCTGGAAGCCGAGCTGACCCCACGCGCACGCGATGCCGCTGGCGCACCTCGGCGACCACCTGTGACAAAGTGCCGGACCGCTGGACTCACGCTCGGTCGTCGCTCTTTGGCAAAGAGCAGGTCAAAGACCTTTTCTAATGTCGGGCTGACAGGATTTGAACCTGCGACCACTTGACCCCCAGGTAGCCGAACGGTGTCAACGGGTGCCCATATGTGAAGGGTTTGCGCAGGTCAGCACGATTTGCCTACACCGGCCGACACCCGCTAACACCCCCGATATTGGCGTGGTTGGCGTACGCGTTGGCGTACGCGGGGCGATCAACCGGCATGTCGCAGCACTCCACCCCGGCTGACCGGAAGTAGCGTGCGTGGTCATGGCGGATGCCGACCGTAACCCCACCTACCTCCGCGACCTCGCCGTGCACGTCGCGGCCTTCCGTGACGCATTCAAGTCGTTCCTCGCATTGCACACGGACACCTACCGAGGGCCGGGCATGGGCCTCCTGCCAGCCGTGATGCCCCTAGTCAGTTCCGATCCGGCCGAGGTGGATTCACTCCGCGCCCGTGTGTCGGAGGCGGCCGGACGTGCACGGCGCGCGCCCCACCTCACGGGTTGCGTGATCGGGGTTGTGGACCACACCGGGCAACGCAATGTCGTCGATCCCGTCGCGGCCTGGCACACCGTCACGCAACCCAAGCCGATGCTTGAACCCGCCAACATCATCGACGCGTGCAACCAGATGATCGGCTCGCTCGGCGAACTAGCCGACCGCGCCGAGGCAGAGCAGCCGCCGACGGTCGATGTCGCGGAGATGCATCCGGCGGTGTGGGGACAGGCCGCGCGGCTATGGCGTGACGAGCACTACCGGCAGGCGGTGTCGGCCGCCGCGGATGGCGTCGTGCAGTTGGTGAAGTCGCGCACCGGCCGACGGGACATCGACGACACGTCGCAATGGCAGCAGGCGTTCTCCAAGGACGATCCCGAACCGGGGAAACCGCGTCTGCGGTGGCCGGGCGACCAAACCGACAAGACCGTTGTGTCGATGAACAACGGCCTCCGCCAATTCGCGCCCGGCGCACAAATGACGATCCGCAACCCCGCAACCCACGGGCCGGGCGAGATGACCCCACAGGAAGCCGTCGAACGCCTTTCGGTACTCAGCCTGTTGGCCCGGTGGGTCGACCAATGCGACCTCATCGAAGCACCGCCGGGGAAGCCGTGACGGTCGCCGCGTTCGTCCTCGGCGTGCTCGGCTTCGGCCTTGCCGCATCGTCGCTGACGTGGCAGGTCTACACGTTCCTAATGCAGGGCGCGCGACCGAAACTCACCCCGATCATCGGGATGCTGACACCGCCGGGGATGGTCACCAACGATGCGACCCGCGACATCCGGTCATCGTTGGTGAGCGCCGCCGAACAGCTACAGCCCGGCCCGTTGATCGTCGGCGTGACGGTCGTCAACGCCGGGCGCGCACCGTTTCATGTCGCTAAATGGTCAATCCGAGCCGACCCGAGCGGGACGTCCTTCGGCGTCATCGGCGAGCAGATCGGATCACCCGAGGTCCCGTGTGACATCCCGGCCGGTGCCGAACGAACCTTCTTCATGTACCTCGACGCGGCAACCAACCTGAAGTCGGGTGCGGACCGGATCGAGGGCAAGCCGCAACAGATCGTCGCCACGGTGTCGAGCGGTGGCCGTACCTACGTGTCCAAACCAATCGCGGCGGCAAACCTACAGATCGGCCAGTGATCATTAGCCCGGTCGGCCGCCCAGATTGGTTGCGCCACAACCACACCCGGTCATAACTACCCCGTCGGCACCCCCCGACCCGTGCCGAGGCCCGTTTTTCTGCGCCCGCGCACAAAAAAAGTTCCAAACGGACCGCGGAGGGGTCCGGTACCGCCCCCACCAACATTCTCGCGAGATCTCCTCGGGGTGGGGTCGGGGTGCCGGTTCTGGCGGCCCTGGTCGCCGTCAGCGGTCGAAGTCCGGCCATGGCATAGCCAACGGTCCGAGGTCGGCGTCGGTGCGGCCTGCGACCGTCTCGGCGGCCGGGCGGTCGTGGTCGCGCGATCCGTCACCACGGGCCTCGTTACACACGGCGTGGAGTAGCCGGTCGGCGGTGGTGCCGCCGCGGGATCGTGCGCGTGTGTGATCGGCGTGCAACGGTCGACGGTCGGGGTTCCGGGTGGCGTCGCGCCACATCGGCTTGCCGCACCACCAGCACGGCCTCCCGTCCCGGTGGCGGGCGAGGAGTCTGTCGCGGTTCTGGGTGTGTTGCCATCCGAGGCCGCGCTGCTTGTTGGTTCGCCTGCCGGTTGGCGGTTGTTGTCCGCGGCCGGTGCGTGACGGCATGTGAACCGCTCCCCAGTCGTGTGGTGGTGGTGCGGCACCCCCGGCCCGCGCTTGACGAAGGAGACCGACCGGGGGTGCCGCGTGCCGCGTCCGGGATCTGACAACCGGACACGGCGCGGCCTGGGTACGCGGCCCGCATAACCGCGCGTGATCCCAGGGGGTCTAGTGGCCTACGCGTAGAACCAGGGCGCGGGTTCGGCGAGGTCGCCGGTGTTGTCGGCGGAATGGCCCACCTCGGACAGCGGCACGGCGAGTTCGTCGGGGGTTTTCGCCAGCACCTCGGCCATGTCGGGATCGGCTTCGATCAACGAGACCCAGAATTTCTTGCGGGCTGCGGTGATCGCACCTCGGGACACGGCCGCGTCGACCGATGCCTCGACCTTGGCCTTGGCGGCGGCGGCCTTAATGGTGCGGCCTTCGGCGGCGTCGCGGCGTAGTGCGGCGGCGGTGTCGTTGTCGAGCACCTCGAGTCCGGCGCGCTTGGCGCTGGCCGCGATCGTGGACGCCTTCGCGGGGTCACCGAGTTGCGCGGCGAGATCAAGTGCGGTGTCGACGACCAACTGCGGGTCGGCGGTGTCGTCGGGCAACCCCAACGCGCCGAGTAGCGCAGCGATCTGTTCCGGTGTGAATTCCATTGTGCCGGTTCCCTTCTAGCTGAGCGCGGTGATCTTCTTGGCGGCGTAGGGCCGGTCCACGGCGATGGCGGGCACGGCGTAGGCCTGCACCCACTTGGATCGGGTGGAGCGGTCGTCGTATACCTCGACGACCAGGCCCGCTGATTCAAATCCGATGGTGCCGACCATGCCCTTCTGGGCGACGAACGCCACGCCGACGGGTACGCGCGGGTTGGCGAACATGCCCTCGCTGAACCCGGCCGAGGCGAGCATGTCGTCGAGCCCTTCGGCGTAGGCGGTGCGCAACTGCCGGGCCTGCTCGGGATGCACGACCAGGATGTCGTGGTGCACACCGAGCTCCTCGAGGTCGGCCATCTCCTGTGCTTCGGCGAAGTGGGCGGTGGGTCGGTCGGCCGACGGGGTGAGGTCGGTCAACGGGCCGACGAAGGTGAGATCGTCCCAACCGGCGGCGGGTGCGAAGGTGCCGATGTTGGCCGCCTGCAACGCCGCAACGGCGCGGTTGTCGAGCTTCCGCGCAATCGTGTTCGCAAGTTGCGTGGTCTGTTGGTCGAGGTAGTTGACGGCGTTGCGGGTGATCTGCTCGTCGGTCACCTGGAACCGACCGCCCCAGTCCTCCACCGCCGCGATCTGCGGCGTCGGATCAACTCCCTCGACTACGCGGTACTCCGCACCGGGCGTGCGCATCTCGACGTCGGACGCGTAGTAATCTGCGGCCGCGATTACGGAGAACAGCAGGCCGCCACCCTGCACGGGTGCGCCGAGCTGGCGGAAGAATTTCGGTAGCAGTAGGTCCGCGTCGGCGAGTTGGGCGATCCGCGCCTTGAGGATCGTCGGCTGGCGGAGGGCGACGTCAACGGTCAGTTGGCGGCCGTTGAGTTCGGGGATCAACGCATTGGGCATGGGTCGTGTTCCTTTCGGTCGTGTCGGGTGTTAGGCCGGGAAGGCGATCTCGGCGACGGCACCGTCGGCGGCACCGGTCACGGCGAACCCGACGACCACCCCGGCGGCCGCGGTGGACACTGCGCCACCGGCACCCACCTGGACCTCGGCACCGGCGGCGATGGCACCGGCGGCGATGACCTTCACCACACCGCCGCGGGCGACGCGGACCAGCTGCCCTGCGGCGGCGTCATTGGCGGCGACGCCGAAGGCGCGATCACCGGCCGCAGCCGCGGTCACGGCGAGATTGCCCGCGGCCGTGCGGTTCCCGGAGATCTTCACGAACCGGCGTGCGGTGACGGCACCGGTGGCCTCGCCGGTGATGTTCTCGCCCGGTGCGTAGCTGTACGGGTTGGTGATCGTGGTGCTCATGTGGGTGTCCTCTCTGGTGAGACGGTTCGGGTGTTGCGGGTCCGTCGGGCGCGCGCCACGGCGATGGCACGGGCATGCGTGGCCGGCTCTCCACCACGCGGTGGTACCGCGGCGACCACGACGCGGCGCGCGGACGATGCGGCCACGCCGTAGAGGTTGGTGATGTCGGCCAACGTTTCGATGCCCGGCGCGGTGCTGCCCAGTAGCGCCACGGCCTGGATCACCAGCGGCCACACGGTGCCGTCGGGCGCGGTGTAGTCGAGAAGCGCCTCCACCGACCGCGACGGGTACGAGTGCGGCAGCAGCGTGGCGACCGCGGCGGGCACGTCCACGAAGTCGCCGACCAGCGTGTTCCCGCCGTCGGCGAGTCGGAGGTTGTCGACGCGGCCCAGGGCTGGGAGGCCATCGAAGCGGGGATCGGTGTGCCCGATCTTCAACCGAGGCCGCGGCAGAACACCGGCGGCGTGCGCGGCCACGGCCGACCGCAAATCGTCCGCGGCCACGGTCCACTCCCCGGTGCTGATCTCCCACGTACCGACCCGCACCAACTCGACGCCGCGGATCGTCCGGAGGTTAGGCACGGCTACCGCCGCTCGGATGCCCGCTGTTCGGCGAGGGCGTGCACGGCGCGGGCGTCGAATCGCCACCGGGTGCCGGTGTGGGTGACGGCGAGTCGTCCTCGGCGGGCGAGGTCGCGGACGGCGTTCGGCGTGATGCCGAGTCGTCGAGCGGCCTCTCCGGTACCAATGACATGCGGCCCAGCGTCCACGGAATCCCGTTGCGGTGCACGCACACTGGTGGTTTGGTCTGGCGGTTCAGATCCTTGTGCGTGGTCACCGGCCGAATCGCGGACCGCCAGTGAAGCGACAGTCCGGTGCAGCTTCGCCGTCGTGGCGGCCAACCGAGGCGACGGCTGCGACGGCGTTGGGTGGCCGTGCTCGTCGCGTTGCTCGGCAAGTAGGCGGCCCACCAAGTCGAGGGCCGAGGCAATGTAGGCCGCGTCGTCGGTGGTGATGAACACCCCACGCTGCGCGCTGATCACACCGCACCCGTGTCGGCGTCCGGGTGCACCATCAGCGAGTCGACGCGGACGAGTTCGTCGCGCAGCAGGGCGGCCAACGTGTCCGGTGCGACGTCCATGCCACGCCGCCGCACGAACGGCGCGGCCACGCACCACACCGCCGGGATCGTCAGCCCGCCGAACGGCCGCTCACGCCCTTCGCGGATGGCCAGCGCGGCGGCAGCGGATGTCATGTCCTCGTCGCCGGTGATCTGCCCGAGGGCCGATATGTAACCGGCCCGTAGGCAACGCAACTCGAAGTCGTTGTCACCGTCGGCGCACCGCAGCCGCAGCGTGTCCACCTCCGCTTCGGTGAGGATGTCCCGCAACCGGTTCACGATCCGCCATACCCGCAGCTCGACCTGGGCGCGGTCTCGGGCGCAGCACACCGGCAACATCTCCGCGGCGGCCCGGATGTCCGGGTCGTCGATCACCCGGCCGAACGCGTCGCCGATGCCGACGAGGCGGCGCGCCGCAGCCATGTAGACCGCCCACGGCATCCCCGCCCAACCCACGTCGTCGGTGCAGCAATCGCACGGAGTCGACGCGTGGGTGACCGCGGCCGCGAAGCCGATGTCCAGGTACGCCAGGCCGAACCACAGCGCGCCGGTGGCCGTGGCGTCGGCCCGGACCTCGCGGCGCACCTCGTCGGGGTCGCGGTCGGTGGGCACGTTCACCTCGTAGCCGAGGCGGCGCGTCCACATGGCCGATTGCCGGGCGGCCACCCGCACCACCAACGCCTCCTCGTCGAAGGGTTGGCCGTCGTCGGGCTGGCCCGCGTGGTCGCTCATGATTGTTCTCCATTGCGTTCGTTGATGATTCGGGCGGCCAGCCATCCGGCAAGGAACCCGACGAGCAGGTGAGTGGCGTTGAGGGCGGCGGCGATCATGGCCGGTCCCGCGGGTATGCGGCGCGCAGTGTCGCCACGGCGTCGGCGATGTCATGGGCCAGCGCGAGCGCTTCGTCGGCGGTCATGGTCACGAACACCGGACCGATCCGCAGGCTGATCCGCGCCGGGTCACGTTTCGCCACAACCCCGATCGCGGTCTCGACGTCCACGTGTGCCCTCACGGCGCACGCCCCGGTGGTTCGTGGATCGGCTCGGTGACATCGCGGCCCGCCGGTGGCGCAGTGCGCTCGCCGTGGCCGCATCGGGTCGCCGGGTCGACCGGTGCCCCGTCCGGGCCGAGACGCCACCCCGACGGGTCGCATCGGGGACATGCCCGGATCGCGGCCACACGTGCCGTCAGGGCCGCCCGTTCGGCCGCACTGCGCCGGATCACGACACCACCCGCAGGTCGGGCCGTTCATCGTCGATACGGCGGCGGCGACGCGGCGGCCGATCACGGCGCGCACGACGTGCACGAGCCTGCACCTGGAACCACCATTCGGCGTCGTCGACGATGCTCGGCCGGTAGCGGACGGCGGCCGATTCGGGATACCAGCGGACGGCGGTCCAGAAACACGCGGAATGCGGCGGCCACCAACGCCACCCGTTCGGCTGCTGTTGTCGGGCTATCTGGGACGGTGCGAGGCGACCGCAGATCGGGCACGGCTCGATCAACGGCAACTGGGCCGGTTGGTGGTTCATGCGGGTCTCCTGCGTTGGTTCAGGTCGGATCGTTCGTCGGGTGTGGCCTCGTGCCAGGTCCCGTCGTGGTGGCAGACGAGCGGCCCTGATGCGAGCGCGCTGCCGTCGGTGTTCAGGACGAGGCCGCCGTCACGGCAGCGCGGGCACTGGTATCCAGGCACTGGCAACGGACTCGACGGCGTGATGCGACCGGGTGCCGCTACGCCGTCGGGGTGGTCGCGCTCCCAGGCTTTTCGTCGCATCTTGCACGCGTGGCACGGCCGGTCGACGTCGTCCGGGTGCCGACCGCAGTACCAGGGCGGCGTGGGGTCGGGTTCGACATCGACCGCCCCGCCGTCGATGCCCGGCGTGGTTGTCTCGGTGGCGTCGTCGGCAAGTGCGCCGTCTGGGTCGGGTGTCGGCGGCGCGGCGGTAGCCGCTGCCGTCGCTTCGGGTTTCGCTATTCGCTGGGATGTGGGTGGGGGGTCGTCGCTCGACGGTTCTAGTTCGGGGGTCGGCGATGCCTCGCGCGCCCGCGCCCCCCCGTCCTTAGAACCGTCTCTAGAACCGTTTAGGTTGCCACCCAGGGATGGCGCAACCACGTTCGAATCTGGCGCAAGCACGTCGGGATCTGGCGCAAGCACATCGTCTGCGCTCGCGCCATCCTGGCTGGCACAACCACCGTCGTTCGCTTGCGCCGTCCTGGGTGGCGCAAGCACCAACAGTTCGAAGATGTTCGGCCGAATCACACCGTGCGACTTGTAACCACGCTTCACGACCCGGATCAGTCCGCGGTCCTTCAACTGCTCAAGCGTCCGCACCGCCGTCCGCTTTGATTTGCCGATCGCGGCCTCGACGTGTGCCAGCCAAACGGCACCCTGCCGACTATCCGCATGACACTTCTCGGCGATCGCCACTAGCGCGAGGGTCTGCGCCTGCGTTAGGTCAGCCAGCTGGCCGGAACGGGCGTCGAGGACTTCGCCCACCAACTGCCCGCTCACAACGTACCCGCCCCGCTCTCGACGTCGCGCCGGTGTTGGGCGTGGCCGTGCGTGGTCACGATGCCGTGGCGGCCGCGGTGAGTCGCTCGACGTACGCGGCAATGCTCTTGGCGGTGATGAACCCGCGGCGACCAATGTTGACCTTGACCAGCTCGCCGCGGTCGATGAGCTCGTACATCATCGTGCGGCTGATTCCCCCAAGGCGGCCGCATGTTTCGGGGATCGGCACCAGGAGCCGGTCGTCGGGTGTGTTGTCCATGTTGGCTTCTCCGTAAGGTCGTGGTTTCCCCGATGTCCGCGGGTGCCCGAGCGGGTAATTGCCATCATGTGCCAGAGATGGCATTGTTGTCGTTGCCATTAGCGACCCAATTGTTGGCAATGATGGAAGCGAGGCCCGATCATGGCTGGCGGCGCACCGTTACAAGAGACCTACGATCTGCGCGCTGGCGATGAAACCGGCGTCAAGGTCGGCGAGATCAGTTGGGCCTTCGGAACACCACTCGTCGCCGTGCGTGACGTGTTCGTGCCGGAACGGATCGACGCCTGGGGGTACTTCCCCGGCAAGGCGCGGGAGCAACCCGTACTGCGAATGACCATCGAAGTGCGGCAGGGCATTCCGTCGTTCACCCGGTTCGAGGTGACGGCGGCCTCGGATGGTGTCGAGATCACCGGTGCGCACCTAGGACTCGTCCGCGACAACCTCGAATGGTGGCGCGACATGATCGTGCGAAACGCGGCCCAAAGGTCCGCTTCGCGTGTGCAACCCGGCACCGACGTGTGGGACACCTTGACCGCGCCGGATTGGGCCGACGGAGGGGCGGCAAGTGAGGCGGTCCGGGAGGTGCGGCGCGGTCGACCGCGAAAGGCGACCGACGCACGGCACGAACGGGTCGCCATGATCTACAAAGCGCACCTATCGGGCAAACCGCTAGAAGCGATCCGCGACGCGTTCCGCGATTCGGACGGCAACAACATCAGTCGGCGCACCGCGGCGCGGTACGTCTCCGACGCAAGGAAGGCCGGACACCTACCGGCCACGTCGCAGGGCATGAGAAAGGCGTAACGGCATGGGCAAGCGGTCCAACGGCGAGGGCAACGTCTACCAACGTGCGAACGGCACCTGGGAGGCCCGCATGACCTACCCCGACCCCGACACGGGTCGGCAGCGGCGGGCGTCGTTCTACGCCCCGACCAAGCGGGCGGTGATGGCGAAGATGAAGGCGGCGCGGGAACGGGTCGACGCCGGTGCGCCGGTCAAGGATGCGAGCACCACGGTCGCCGACTGGCTCGCGCATTGGCGCGCAACGACACTCGCCGCATCCGATCGCAAAGAAACGACCCGTTCGCTCTACACCACTTTGTCGAAGGTGCATCTGGAGCCCGCGCCGTTCGGCGCGACACCGCTCGACAAGTTGCGGCCGTCCGACGTCGAGGCACTCGTCCTGCGGTTGCGCGCCAAAACCAAGCCTGGCCGCCCCGACCCGGATAGCGACGCCGAACCCGCACCGGTTCGCGCGCTCTCCGATTCGACGATCCGCAGCACCTACACGGTCCTCCGCGCGGCGCTAGACGGCGCGGTGCGCGACGGCCTTCTGGCGCGTAATCCGGCGGCCCAGGTTCGACGCCCGGGCGTCGAACGCACTGAGGCTAGGCACTTGGACGCCGAGGACGTGACCGCGGTCCTACGCGCCGCAGAATCGTCGCGCTATCACCCGGCGCTGGTGTTGATCGCCTCGACCGGGATGCGTAAGGGCGAGGCGTTGGCGTTGGCGTGGGATGCGTTGGACCTCGACGCCGGGATGCTGCGGGTGGCGGCAACGATCAGCCGGGTCGGAGGGCGGTTGGTTATCACCGAACCGAAAACGGTGCGATCACGGCGCACGGTGCCGCTCAATCCGGCGGTGGTGTCGATGCTGCGAAAGCACAAGGCACGGCAGGCAGCCGAACGACTACGGGCGGCGAACCAATGGCAGAACTCCGGCCTGGTGTTCACCACCGAACTCGGCGGGCCGGTAGATCCACGGAATCTCTTACGTGTGGTCGAGGTCGCATCGCGCTCGGCCAACATCGAAAAGGTGGGCGCACACACGTTCCGGCATTCCGCCGCGGTTGCTTGGTTGGAGTCGGGCGTCCACATCAAGGCGGTAGCGGATCTGCTCGGGCATTCGTCCATCGCCATCACCGGCGACGTTTACGGCCACACTAGCGACGACACCGCACGCGCTGCGATCGACGGATTGGCCGGACGGTTGGGGCTACTGGACGTCGGCGGGCACCCGTGAACACCTGCGGGTTGGCGTACGGGTTGGCGTATGGGACGGAAAAAGGCACCTCCCGAAACCTCGGAAAGTGCCTCTGACCTGTGTCGGGCTGACAGGATTTGAACCTGCGACCACTTGACCCCCAGTCAAGTGCGCTACCAAGCTGCGCCACAGCCCGCGGTGCCTCCGGGATCGCCGGTAGGCGGTCGAAACTCTACCTCAGGCCCAGGGTCAGATCCCAACCGCCTTGATTCGTGTCGGCAAGGCGGTAGGCAACGTCGGCAGCGGCTGCTGATGGCAAAGCGCCATACGCTCCGGCACTGACACTTTCGGCATTCACGACCCAGTTGTCCACAGGGTCGACTTCATCCACAGCTGGGATGAACACCGTGGTCGGCGGCGCAGGCGCCGATTAGATTCGAAACTGTGTTCGATGACATCCTGACCGGCGTCGCAGCGGCCCGCACACCGGGCCAGGGCGTCCGCGCCTGTGCACGTCTGGAGAACGCCGCCTGCGCTGCCCGGCTCGGATTCATGGCCGACATGCTGGAAAAAGCGTATGCGGAGTCGGGATCGGCGGAACGCGAGCAGTGGCGTTTCGACAATTGGTCTGCGGTGTGCGCGCGCATCGGCGCCGCACAGGAGGTGACCAGTGGAGCCGCCAGCGCGCTGCTCTCGGACGCGCTGGTGTTACGGGAACGACTGCCGCGAGTGGGGACGGTATTTGCCGAGGGGCTGATCTCGTATCGGTTGGTGCGGATGATCTGCTCACGCACCATGCTTGTCACCCACGCCGAGGCGCTGCGGGGACTGGATGCGGAGTTGGCCGAAGCACTGCGGGACTGGGGCGCCAAGTCTGTAGACAGGGCCCAGCACGATGTCGACGCCGTGGTCCTCAAACACGACCGGTATGCGGTGCGGCGCATTGAATCGTCCTGCCGCAGTGCATATGTCGATGTGAAGACTAATTCGGCCAACGGTGTTGCGTATATGACGGCGACGATATCGGCCCCGGACGGCGAGGCCGTCGACAAGCGGGCCGACGCGCTCGCGCGCACCGTGTGTGAGCGCGATCCGCGGACAATGGACCAGCGTCGTGGCGCGGCAATGGGGGCGATGGCCTTCGGATGGGACCGCTTGCCGTGCCTGTGCGAATCCGAAGCCTGCAGCGCCGCGACCAAGCCTGCCGGCGGCGGGGTCGTCATCCACGTGATCGCTCATCAGGACACCGTCGCCTCGGCTTCCGCGAACGACGCCCACCCCGCAGACCGCGGCGTCGGCGTCGATGGTGTCACCCACACTGAATGCGACCGCGCGACAACCACCCCTGGAGCGAGCAGTCCAGCCGATACCGACTGTGCGGCAACGCAACCGCCGAACCGTGATGTGGCCACGCAGCGGCGTGCGCTCGCCGGACAGAATCCCCCGCTGCTGCCCAAGCCGTGGCATTCCTACAGCCTCGCGGGTCTGCTGGCCGCCTTGGCGCCGGATCAGGGGGAATTCTGCGCGGCACGCCCGGCTCTGATACTCGGCGGCGTGGTTCTACCGGCAGCGGTGGCCGCCCAGGTGGCTCAACACGCCACGATTCGGACGTTGGTTCATCCTGGCAAGGCACCATCGGAACGGCGGTACCGTCCGTCGAAGAGACTCGCCGATTTCGTGAGGTGCCGGGATCAGACGTGCCGATTCCCCGGCTGCCACCGCCCGGCAACCAACGCCGACATCGATCACACGATTCCGTATCCCTACGGCCCCACGGCCGCCGCGAATCTGGCTTGTCTGTGTCGCGAACATCATCTGCTCAAGACATTCTGGGCAGGCTGGTCGAACGTCCAGTACCCCGATGGAACCATCGTGTGGACTGACCCCGACGGACACGCCACGACGACGTACCCGGGATGCCGAACAGTCTTTCCCGAGCTGTGTGCACCCACGCTTGAGGTTCCTGCCGCCGCGGCGGTGCCGCAGAAGCACATCGCAGGCCTGACGATGCCCAGGCGGACCGTCACTCGCGTACGGGCCCGACAACAACGCATCGACGACGAGCGCCGACGCAATGCGGAAGGTCCCGAAGTTCCGAGATGGAAGAACACCGATCGGAAGTGGCGAAGCGCCTGTGCGCACGAGCGACCACAGCACACAGCCACCGAAGTCCGACGTTCTGAAAGCAGCGCGGGCGCCGACGAACCACCGCCTTTCTGAAACGCTGACATGGTGGTGACAGGTGCATCGAAGTCTCCGCGGGCGGGTACCTCCGAGGGGGTGACGACGACGCGTGACGACACTCCCCTGTGGCTGTTCGCCGATCAGCTCGGCCCGGCGGTCTACGGAGGCGAGCATTCCCACCGCGAGGTCCTGCTGATCGAGGCCACCTCCGCGTTGGCCAAGCGTCGCTACCACCGGCAGAAGCTGCATCTGGTGATGTCGGGTCTGCGTCACGCCGACCGCGACCTCGGCGACCGCGCCACCTTGATGAAGGCCGACACGTACACCGACGCCCTGAGGCGGTTCAACCGGCCGGTGCTCGTCCACGAACCCACCTCGCACGCCGCCGAGAAGTTCGTCCACCGGCTCCGCGAGGACGGCCTGGTCGCCGATGTCCTGCCCACGCCGACGTTCGCGCTGCCCCGCAAGGACTTCGCGGAGTGGGCGGGCGAGCGCACCCGGTTCCGGATGGAGGACTTCTACCGCGACCAGCGACGTCGGTTCGGTGTGCTGATGGACGGCTCCGACCCCGTCGGCAATCGGTGGAACTACGACGAGGACAACCGCGAACCGCCGCCGAAGAAGCAGTCCACGCTCGAGGTGCCTGCTCCGTACAAGCCCCGCGAAGACGACATCGACGAGCAGGTACGTCGTGACCTCGACCAGATGAACCTCGACACCGTCGGCCAGGACGGTCCCCGCCTGTTCGCCGTCACCCCGGTCGAGGCCAAGCGCGCGCTCGCCCGCTTCATCGACCACCGGCTGCCCCTCTTCGGCCGATACGAGGACGCCATCATGGGCGACGACTGGGCGATGTCGCACTCCTTGCTGTCGGTCCCGCTCAACCTCGGCGTGCTGCATCCGCTCGACGCCGTCGAGGCCGCCGAGCAGGCCTACCGCGACAAGAAGGCGCCGCTGGCCGCCGTCGAGGGCTTCATCCGGCAGATCCTCGGCTGGCGCGAGTACATGTGGCATCTCTACTGGCATTTCGGCCCCGACTACACCGAGAAGAACGAACTGAAGGCCCGCACGCACCTTCCGGACTGGTGGGCCGACCTCGACGCCGACGCCGTCACCGCGCAATGCCTGCACCACGCACTGGCGGGCGTCCGCGACCGCGGCTGGACACACCACATTCAGCGGTTGATGGTCCTCGGAAGCCATGCGCTGCAACGCGGTTACCGTCCCGACGAACTGACCGACTGGTTCGCCACCGCCTTCGTCGACGGCTTCCGCTGGGTCATGCCCACCAACGTCGTCGGCATGAGCCAGCACGCCGACGGTGGCCTGCTCGCCACCAAGCCCTACACCTCCGGCGGCGCATACATCAACAAGATGAGCGACCACTGCGGTGACTGCGCATTCGACCCCAAGAAGCGCGTCGGCGACGACGCGTGCCCCTTCACCGCCGGCTACTGGGCGTTCACCCACCGCCATCGCGACCTGCTGGCCAAGAACATGCGCACCCGCCGCGCCGTGTCGTCGATGGACCGGCTCAACGACCTCGGGGCCGTGCTGGAGCAGGAATCAGCGCGTGATCGCTTCTGAGCCGGGAACGTCGACCGGCGACGGCTCGGCAGTGTCCGGCGCGAAGCGCGGCGCCCGCGACACCCGCCAGGCGTAGATCACCAGGGACACCCAGACCACGACGATCAACGAGTAGATCGCGGTCGACCACGGCCAGTTGATGTCGAAGAAGTGCACCAGCTTCTGGCTGTTGGTGAGCACGATGACACCGCCCACCGCCGTACCCAGCAGCGCCGGGCTGATCCTGCTGACCAGCCACGCGGCGAACGGGGCCGCGATCACCCCACCGACCATCAGGCCCACCACCACCGGCCAGTTCTCCAGGAACTCCTGGCGCAGGCCGATCAGGAAACCCAGCGAGGCCGACACCGACACCAGGAATTCCGACGCGCTGACCGAACCGATGACGGTCCTTGGCGCCGTCTTGCCCTGCGACAGCAGCGTGCTCGTCGTCACCGGGCCCCAGCCGCCACCGCCGGACGCGTCGATGAAACCGCCGAACAGGCCAAGGGGGGCAAGAAATTTCGTGCTGTGAGTGGTGCCGCGGCCGCCGAAGGTCAGCGGGGTGCGCAGCGAGAACCGCAGCAGCACGTAGATACCGATGGCGACCAGGATCGCGGCCATCAGCGGCGCGGCGTGCTCGGTGGACAGCGACGACAGCACCGTGGCGCCGAGGAACGCGCCGACAGCACCGGGGACCCCGAGTTTGGCGACCAACGTCCAGTCGATGTTCTTGAACTTCCAGTGCGACAGCCCCGACGCGAACGTGGTGCCCACCTCGGCGAGGTGCACCGCGGCGCTGGCTTGGGCCGCGCCGACGCTGGACAGCACCAGCAGCGTGGTGGCGGTGACGCCGAACGCCATGCCCAGCGCACCGTCGACGAGCTGGGCACCGATACCGACAAGGGTGAAGATCAGAAGCGAACGCATGGCTGCTCTCGGGAGCTGTGGTCACCGCGCGGCGACCGAAGGGACGGGTGGGTACGCGTCAGGGACGCGGACAACACCACTCGTCGAACGCCATCGACCGGCGTGAGGGCCAGAAGAACTCGAGCGCGGACACGTCGGACGGCGCCGGCGTGACGAGCACGCGATCAGCCATTCGACGATCCCATCTTCTGAGTAACCAAAACTTGGCACAGCTTACACGGTCAACAAACGCCACAGCCCGATCAATCCCACCACCACGATCACCGCACGCAGGACGTTCGGGGAGAGCCGCCGCCCGTAGTGTGCGCCCACGAAACCGCCGATCAGCGACCCGATGGCGATCAGGCCGGCCGCGACCCAGCTGATCCGGTCGAACGCCACCACGGTGTAGGCCACCGCCGCCACGATGTTGACGAGCAACGAGAGCAGGTTCTTGGCGGCGTTCATGCGCTGCATGTCCTCGGGCAGCAGCGCGCCCATCGCGGCGATCAGCAGGATGCCTTGCGCCGCCGTGAAGTAGCCGCCGTACACCCCCACCGCGAATGTGGCCGCCACCAGGGCCGTCATCCGCGCCGCCGACACGTGATCGACCGATTTGCCGGAGGCCTCGGCGCGACGCTTGGCCCACGCCTGAATTCGTGGACCGACGACGACGAGCGCCAGCGCAAGAATCAGCAGCACCGGAACGATCTGCAGGAACACCTTCTCCGGAAGGTGCAGCAGCAGCCACGCGCCGCAACCTGCCCCGACCAGCGAGGCGGGAATCTGCCACCGCAACCTGTTCCACTGCCCGCGAAGCTCGCGCCGGTATCCCCACGTCCCCGACACCCCTCCGGCGACGAGCCCCACCGCGTTCGACATGGTGGCGGTCACCGGCGGAAGACCCAGCGTCACCAGCGTGGGGAACGTGATCAGCGTGCCGGAACCGACGACGGCATTGATCGCTCCTGCCCCGACACCCGCGAGCGCGATGAGAACCATGTCGAGGACGGACATTTGATTCACCCTATCGGGCAGCCGAGATCACTTGCGCGCGCGTGCGCCCCGCTTCTCGCGAACCCGGACATTGATCCGGATCGGGCTTCCCTCGAAGCCGAAAGTCTCCCGCAGGCGCCGCTCCAGGAAGCGGCGATAGCCGGCTTCGAGGAACCCCGAGGTGAACAGCACGAACGTCGGCGGGCGGGCCGTCGCCTGGGTGGCGAACAGAATCCGCGGCTGCTTGCCGCCGCGGACCGGGGGCGGTGTCGCGGCGACGATCTCCTTGAAGAAGGTATTCAGCTGCCCGGTCGTGATTCGCCTGTCCCAGGAGGCCAGCGAGGTCTCCAGTGCGGGCACCAGTTTCTGCACCGCACGGCCGGTCTTGGCCGAGATGTTGACTCGCGGCGCCCACTGCAATTGGGCCAACTGCAGATCGATCTCCCGGTCCAGCAGATAGCGGCGGTCCTCGTCGACGAGGTCCCACTTGTTGAACGCCAGCACCAGGGCCCGGCCCGCCTCGACCACCATCGCCAGCACCCGCTGGTCTTGTTCGGTGAGCGGTTGTGACGCATCGATGAGCACGATGGCCACCTCAGCCGAGTCGATCGCGCCGTGCGTGCGGACCGACGCGTAGAACTCGTGGCCGCTGGCCTGTCCGACCTTGCGGCGCAATCCGGCGGTGTCGACGAACCGCCAGAGCTTGCCCTCCATCTCGATGAGCGAGTCCACCGGGTCGACGGTCGTGCCGGCGACGTCGTGCACCACCGACCGTTCGTCGCCGGAAAGCCGGTTCAGCAGCGAGGACTTGCCGACGTTCGGCTTGCCCACCAGGGCCACCCGGCGCGGACCGCCGGAGCCACCTGCCACCTCGGACGTGGTCGGCAGGTCCTCGATCACGGCGTCGAGCAGGTCGGCGACGCCGCGCCCGTGCATCGCGCTGACGGGGTGCGGCTGGCCCAACCCCAGGGACCACAGGGCGGAGGCGTCGGCTTCGCCGCGCTCGGTGTCGACCTTGTTCGCTGCCAGGAACACCGGTTTTCCGGAGCGCTGCAACAGTTTTGCCGCGGCCTCGTCTGCTGAGGTGGCTCCGACGATGGCGTCGACGACGAAGATGATCGCGTCGGCGGTGCGCATCGCGACCGCCGCCTGCTCGGCGACGAGCTGCTGCAAACCCTTGGCGTCGGGCTCCCACCCGCCGGTGTCCTGCACCATGAACCGCTGACCGAGCCAGTTCGCGTCGTAGGACACCCGGTCGCGGGTCACCCCGGGGATGTCCTGCACGACGGCCTCACGGCGGCCCAGGATGCGGTTGACGAGCGTGGATTTGCCGACGTTGGGCCTGCCGACGACGGCCACCACCGGTGGCGGTGCCGACGCTTCCTCGATGGCCTCGGCGACATCCTCGGCCCCGAGCTCCCAGTCTCTTTCGTCGAACCACGTGCCGCCGGTGTCGTCGGTGTCGTCTTCGGTCATCGGCTTACGCCCGCTTTCTGCTCGACGAGCCCGGTCAGATGCGTGACGACCTCGGTTTGGTTCATATCGCTGGTATCCACGACGACGGCATCGTCGGCGGCGCGCAGCGGCGACACCGCGCGCGTGGAATCCAGATGGTCACGGCGCTTGACGTCGGCCAGCACCGCCTCGTAGTCGTCGGGCAACCCGCGCGCGACATTTTGATCGTTGCGCCGCCGGGCCCGTTCCTCGGCTGAGGCGGTCAGGAAGATCTTCACGTCGGCATCAGGGAGCACGACGCTGCCGATGTCACGTCCCTCAACGACGACATGACCTGGGGCAGAGGCGAGTTCGCGCTGCATGGCCACCAGTCGCGCCCGCACCTCGGGCACCGCCGACACGGCCGACACCGCCTTGGTGACGGCATCGCCGCGGATCTCGGCCGAGACGTCCTCCCCGGCGAGGAAAGACCGGTCCTCGGTCGGGTCGCTACCGACGGTCAGGTCCACGTCGTCCGCCGCGGCGGCGATGGCCGCGGTGTCCTCCAGCGCGATGCCGGACCGAAGCACGCTGAGCGTCACGATGCGATACATCGCGCCGGTATCCAGGTATCTCGCATTCAGCGATGACGCCAACCCTCGTGCCACCGAGGACTTTCCGGTACCGGCCGGGCCGTCGATCGCGATCACCAGGGAATGGCTCACAAACCCACCGCCTTGTAGAGCTCGCCGATCTCTTTCTGTGTCAACACCCGGATGCTGCCCGGCCGCTGGTCGCCGAGCGTGACTCCGCCGATGTCGGTGCGCACCAGTGCCTGCACGGGAAAGCCCACTTCGGCCAGCAGTCGTCGCACGATCCGCTTGCGGCCCTCGTGCAGGGTCACCCGCACCAGCGTCTTGCCCGGCACCGTGTCGACCACCGCAAAGTCGTCGAGGTGAATCGGCCCGTCGTCCAGTTCGATTCCGTCCTTGAGCTTGCGACCCAGCCCGCGCGGCACCGAACCGAGGACGGTGGCGATGTAGCTCTTGGGCACCTCGTACGACGGATGCATCAACCGGTGCGCCAGCTCGCCGTCATTGGTGAGCAGCAGCAGTCCCTCGGTGTCGGCATCCAGGCGCCCGACATGAAAGAGCTTCTTGTTGCCACGCACCCGATGCTCGATGAGGTCGCCGACGCACGGTCGACCGCGGTCGTCGGACATCGTCGAGTGCATGCCGATGGGCTTGTTGATCGCCAGGTGCACCAGGGTGTCGTCGATCGAGATCCTGACTCCGTCGACCCGAATCACCGACACTGACGGGTCCACCCGCGTACCCAGCTCGGTGACGATCCGATCGTCGACTTCGACACGGCCGTCCAAGATCATCTTCTCCGCGACCCTGCGGGACGCGATTCCTGCCTGGGACAACAGCTTTTGCAGGCGTACGCCCTCTTGATCGGTCATCATCAGTCCTGATCCACGTCGATGGCCGCAGGCGCCTCGGGAGCGCGCGTGCCGTTGAGTTTCATGAAACGCGGCTCTTCACTGAGCGTTTCGCTGAGATCGTCGATCACGTCGACGTCGGGAAGCAGCGGTGCGATATCGGGAAGATCCGTCAGCGAGGACAATCCGAGCCGCTCCAGGAACAGCTCGGTGGTCGCGAACGTCACCGCCCCGGAGTCCATATCGGTGCCTGCCTCGGTGATGAGTCCGCGGGCCAGCAGGGTCCGCATCACCGCGTCGACGTTGACCCCCCGCACGGCGCTCACGCGCGCCCGGGTGACCGGCTGCCGGTACGCGACGACGGCGAGGGTCTCCAGAGCTGCTCGCGTCAGCTTCGACCGTGCGCCGTCGAGGAGCAGCTTCTCCACATACGGCGCGTACTTCGGGCGGGTGTACATCCGCCAGCCGCCTGCGGCCTCCCGCAGGTCGATACCGCTGTCGCGGGCGGCCCATCCGTCGGCGAGGACGCGCAGACGGTCCGACACCCGTTCCGGCATTTGATTGGTGGCACTGGCCAGCGCGTCGACGCTCACCGGGGAGTCGACCACCAGGAGCAGCGCCTCGAGCACGGAATCCAGCTCGGTGTCGTCGAGCTCGAGCTCGGGGAGCTCGTCTGCAGCACCCTCGTCGCGCACGGTGTTTTCAGTCATAGTCTTTCTATTCCGCGTCCGCGGTAGCCAACTGTTGGCTGTCAGGCCGCTCTCCGGTCCACGAAATTTGGAGCACTCCAAGCGGTTCTGGCTGCTCGAATGCTACCGCCCGGGCCCGGTACAACTCGAGCAGCGCCAGGAACCGTCCGACGATCTCCATCGGCATCTCGCAATCGGCGACCAGGTCGGAGAACGACGCCCAGTGGCCGATCCCCCGCTGCTCGAGCTGCGACATCAGATTGGCCGCCTGCTCGGGCACCGACACCGGCACCTGGTGCAGGTGATCGGTGCCCACCGTCGGCACCGGCCGCGGGGTGAACGCCGTCGCGGCGATCTCCGCGAACCGGCCCGCATCGACACCCAGCATCACCTCGGGCAGCAGCTCGGCGTAGCGGTCCTCCAGCGACACCGCCCGCGGGTAGCTGCGCATCGCAGCCGCCTCCAGCTCGGCGAACATAACCGCGACGTGCTTGAACGCGCGGTACTGCAGCAGCCGGGCGAACAGCAGGTCGCGGACCTCCAGCAGAGCCAGGTCCTCCTCGTCGTGGACCTCGCCGGCCGGGAGCAGGCGCGCCGCCTTCAGGTCGAGCAACGTGGCCGCGACCACCAGGAACGACGTTGTCTCGTCGAGCCCGAGCTGCGGTCCGATCGCCTTGGTGTACGCGATGAACTCGTCGGTGACCGTGTGCAGTGCCACTTCCGTGACGTCAAGACGGTGACCGAAGATCAGCTGCAGCAGCAGATCGAACGGGCCTTCGAAATTGCTCAGCCGAACCTGGAAACCAACCGGTGCCGACTCCTGCGCAGGCGTCTCGCTCACGCGCCGAACCGGTGGATGACCTCACGCGCGAGCGCCCGATATGCCTCGGCGCCAGCCGATTTCGGGGCCCACGTGGTGATCGGTTCACCGGCGACACTGGTCTCGGGAAAGCGCACCGTGCGCGTGACGACGGTGTCGAACACCAGATCGCCGAACCGCTCGACCACTCGGGCCATCACCTCGCGCGAGTTGACGGTGCGCGGGTCGTACCGGGTGATCAGGATGCCGCTGATCGACAGTTTCGGGTTCAGCCGGTCGTGGACCTTCTCGACGGTGTCGGTCAGCAACGCCAGCCCGCGCAGCGAGAAGAACTCGCATTCGGTCGGGATGATGACCCCGTCGCTACAGGCGAGTCCGTTCACGGTGAGCAGACCCAGCGACGGCTGGCAGTCGATCAGGACGTAGTCGTACCGATCCAGCACCGGATACAGAGCGCGTGCCAGCGACTGCTCGCGGCCCACCTCGTTGACGAGCTGGATCTCCGCGGCGGACAGGTCGATGTTGCTGGGGACCAGATCCAGGCCGGGCACCCGCGTCTTGATCAGCACCTGGTCGATCGACACCCGGGGCTCGACCAGCAGGTTGTGCACGGTGTGATCGAGCTCGTAGTGCGGGACCCCCAGCCCGGCCGAGAGCGCGCCCTGCGGGTCGAGGTCGACCAGCAGCACCCGCCTGCCGTACTCGGCGAGGCTGGCGCCGAGGTTGATGGTCGACGTGGTCTTGCCGACGCCGCCCTTCTGATTGCACATCGCGATGACCTTGGCGGGACCGTGCGAGGTGCGAGGGGCCGGCTCCGGCGTCTGCCTGGGGATGCGACCGGTCAGGCCCGGCGTCGGATCCGGATCGACTGCGGGCACGTGCGCGGTGGGGTCCATTCCGCCTGTTTCGTCGGTCATGCCGGACCCTCGCTGGTCAGGCAACCCACAGGCTTGGCGGACATCCGGGCAAGTTTAACGGTGAGCGCGCTGCCCGCGGGGCAGACCCGCAGGTAACACCCCGCCGAACGTGCGCACCGGTCCAGAACCGCCGTCCGTCTGCCTAGGCTGGTGACGTGAGCCTCACCCAGCAGCTGCCGTTCCTGCGGTGGTCGTCGTGGCGTTTCCTGGCGGGCATGCCGTCGTTCCTGCGGACAGGCCAGATCGGTGACGGTCGAGAAGCCGCCTGCGCCGCCCACGTCGAGGCAACTGCCCGCCGCGGCGATCCGGACGACGTGCTGGCGGCCATCGACACCTTCGCCTACGAGAAGTCGATGCTGGTCAACGTCGGCGACGAGAAGGGCCGCCTGCTCGATGCCGCCGTGCGCCGTGCCGCGCCCGGCCTCGTGCTCGAGCTCGGCACCTACTGCGGCTACAGCGCGCTGCGGATGGCCCGGCAGGCCCCCTCGGCGCGGATCTGCTCGGTCGAGTTCTCTGCCGCCAATGCCGAAGTAGCTCAACGCATCTGGACACATGCCGGGGTCGCCGACCGGATCAGCTGCGTGGTCGGCACCCTCGGCGACGGCGGCGCGACCCTCGACACGCTCGCCTCCGACCACGGCGTCACCGCAGGTGCGCTGGACCTGGTGTTCATCGACCACGACAAGCGCGCCTACCTGCCCGACCTGCGCCGCATACTCACACGGGAGTGGCTGCGCAGGGGTTCGATCGTCGTCGCCGACAACGTCGGCGTGCCGGGAGCGCCCGGCTACCGGGCATACATGCGGGGCAATCAGGGTGGGCTGTGGCACACCGTGGAGCACAAGGCCCACGTGGAATACCAGTCGTTGCTGCCCGACCTCGTACTGGAGTCCGAGTACCTCGGTTAACGAGCCCGCGGGTGGGCTCCTGCCCACACTTCCCGCAGCGCGTTGACGGTGACCATGGTGTAGATCTGCGTGGTGGTCACCGACGCGTGCCCGAGCAGCTCCTGCACCACGCGGACGTCGGCGCCACCGTCGAGCAGGTGGGTGGCGAACGAGTGCCGCAGGACGTGGGGCGACACCGTCGCGGTGATACCGGCCCGGTCGGCGGCGTCCTGCAGCACCTGCCAGGCGCTCTGCCGGGACAGCCGTCCGCCGCGGGCGTTGAGAAAGATCGCCGGAGTGCCCCTGCCGCGGCGGGCCAGGTCGGGACGTCCGCGCACCAGGTAGGCGTCCAGCGCGATGACGGCCGGCCGGCCGACCGGAATCAGCCGTTGCTTTCCGCCCTTGCCGTGCAGCAGCACCGACCGGGCCTGGGTGTCGACGTCGTCGATGTCCAGGCCGACCGCTTCGGAGATCCGTGCGCCCGTCGAGTACAACATCTCCAGCAGTGCCCGGTTGCGCAGCGTCAACGGTCCGTCGGTCTCGCTGTCGCCGCCGCCGGCCTCCAGCAGCGCCAGCACCTCGTCGATGCTCAGGCTCTTGGGCAGTCGGCGGCTGGGGGTCGGCGGCTTCACCTCGCGCGCCACGTCGATCGCCGCGATGCCCTCGGCGGTCGCGAACTTGTGCAGGCCGCGCACCGCGATCAGCGCCCGCGCCGCCGACACCGCCGACAGTGGCATCACGCCGTTGTCGGTGTCGCCGCGACGCAACGCCACCAGGAACTCGCTCACGTCGGCCTCGGTCACCGCGCCCAGGTCGGCGACCCCGCGCGACGTCAGATGCTCGGAATAGCGCCGCAGGTCCCGCCGGTACGAGCTCAGCGTGTTGGCCGCCACCCCGCGTTCGATCGCGAGATGGTCCAGGTATCCCTGGACCTGCCCGGCCAGGGACTGGCCGGTGGACAGCGACGGCGACGTCACAGATGCCCCATCCGCCGGGCCAATGCGGTGGGCCGATCCGCCCACGGAGCGTCGACGGGCCGCAACACCTCGCGGTCCGGCATGGCGTGGGCCGCCAGGATGCCGGCGACCGAGATCGAGTTGACGATGTCTCCGGAGTACACGCCGGCAACGGCCTCGGTGAGAGCGACACGCCGCACGATCAGGTCGGCCTCCTCGTCGTGCGCATCGGGCCGCTCCACCTCGCTCAGCCCGGTGGCCAGGAACACCCGCACGCTCTCGTCGCAGAATCCCGGGGCGGAATCCAGATCGACCAGCGTCCGCCAGGTTCGGGCGGCCAGGCCGACCTCCTCGGCCAGCTCACGCGCCGCCGAGACGTGCGGCGCCTCCCCGGCGGCGTCCAGCAGTCCGGCCGGCAGCTCCCACAACCGCCTGCCGTAGGGGTGGCGGTACTGATGGATCAGCACGATGCGCCCGTCGTCGTCGAGAGCCACCACGGCGACAGCGCCGAAGTGTTCGACGACCTCGCGCCGGGCCGTGCCGCCCCCGGGCATCAGTACCTCGTCGGCGCGCAGCGCAAGGATCTTGCCGACGTACAGCGTCTCCGACGAGACGGTGGAGAACTCGTGACGTCCGGGCCCGCCCTCAGCCACGAGCCGGGGCGTCCTCGAGGGCGTGCTCGGCACCGTTGGGCTCGTGATCGGGCACCGCGGGCATCTCCACAGGCAGACGCTCGGCATTGTTGTACACCACCGACGCCCCGATGAACGCCACGAACAGCGGGTGCGGACGGGTCGGGCGGCTCTTGAGCTCCGGGTGCGCCTGAGTTCCCACCAGGAACGGGTGCACCTCGGCGGGATACTCCACGAACTCCACCAGATGCCCGTCAGGCGAGGTGCCCGAGAAGCGCAGGCCGCTCTCGGCGATCTTGTCCCGGTAGGCGTTGTTCACCTCGTAGCGGTGCCGGTGCCGCTCCGACACCTCGGTGGCGTCATAGGCCTGTGCCACAAGCGAGCCCGGCTCCAGAACGGCCGGGTAGGCGCCGAGCCGCATGGTGCCGCCCAGGTCGGCTTCGCCGGCGACGGCGTCCCGCTGATCGGCCATGGTGGAGATCACCGGGTCACGGGTCTCGGGCTCGAACTCCGCGGAATTGGCGTCGGTCAAGCCGACCGAGCGGGCGGCCTCGATGACGATGCACTGCAGACCCAGGCACAAGCCCAGGACGGGGAGGCCGCGCTTGCGGGCATAGCGGATGGCGCCGATCTTGCCTTCGATGCCGCGGATCCCGAAACCTCCGGGGATCAGCACGCCATCGACATCGGCAAGGGCCGACGCGGCTCCGGCGTCGGTCTCGCAGTCATCGGAGGGCACCCAGCGCATTTCGACCTTGGCGTGGTGGGCGAAGCCACCGGCACGCAACGCCTCCGCGACCGACAGATAGGCGTCGGAGAGATCGATGTACTTGCCCACCAGGGCGATTCGCACCGTGTCCCGCGGCTCGTGCACGCGGTGCAGAAGATCGTTCCACTGCGTCCAGTCGACGTCGCGGAACGGCAGGTTCAGCCGTCGGACCACGTAGGCGTCGAGCTCTTCGCGGTGCAGCACCTTGGGGATGTCGTAGATCGACGGAGCGTCGGGGGTGGAGATGACGCCGTCGATGTCCACATCGCACATCAGCGCGATCTTGATCTTGAGCGGCTCGGGAACGTCGCGGTCGCAGCGCAGGATCAGCGCATCCGGCTGGATGCCGATGCTGCGCAGCGCCGCAACCGAGTGCTGGGTGGGCTTGGTCTTCAGCTCTCCCGAGGGGGCCATGTACGGCACCAGCGCGCAATGCAGGAAGAAGCAGTTGTCTCGTCCGACCTCGTGGCGCACCTGGCGTGCGGCTTCAAGGAACGGCAGCGACTCGATGTCACCGACGGTGCCGCCGACCTCGGTGATCACCACGTCGGGCCGGATGCCGCTGCTGTCGGGCTCGGCCATCGCGAGCACGCGCCGCTTGATCTCGTCGGTGATGTGCGGGATCACCTGGACGGTGTCGCCCAGATACTCGCCGCGGCGCTCCTTGGCGATGACGGTCGAATACACCTGCCCGGTGGTGACGTTGGCGAAGCCGGACAGGTTGCGGTCCAGGAAGCGTTCGTAGTGGCCGACGTCGAGGTCGGTCTCCGCGCCGTCTTCGGTGACGAACACCTCACCGTGCTGGAACGGGTTCATCGTTCCCGGGTCGACGTTCAGGTAGGGATCGAGCTTCTGCATCGTCACCTGCAACCCGCGCGCGGTCAGGAGCTGACCGAGGCTGGACGCTGTGAGTCCCTTGCCGAGCGATGACACCACACCACCGGTGACGAAAATATGCTTGGTGGCCGTTTGCGGGTGCTTGCGTAACGCTGCCAAGTGCGACCTCCGTGATGACCGGGCAGGGCTTGCGATGCTGGGTAAACACCCAATTGGGGGCCTGCCGACCCACGGAATCTCACCCTAACACCGACTGCGACAACCTGTGGCTGACGCGCCGCGCCTCCGCGGGACGGCGCTACTGCGGAACGGTGACCGACGTGGCTCCCTGGCCGATGCCGAACTGGTCGGGCTTGCCGCCGTTGATGAGCGCGCTCAGCGCCAGCACCGCAGTGATCCGGCCGGATTCGCTGGAGATGTCGTCGACGGTGCTGACGGCGTTTCTCAACGCGGCGTCCGCCCGAGTAACCGCGACCGCGGAGGTGCCGGTGGCCGATCCGTCCCGCCCGACCAGGACGGTGCCCGACCCGTGGCCGGCCACGCCGGCGGCGAAGCGGGCGACGCTGGACCCCTGGTTGCCCGCGTCGTCGCCGAGCGGCCCGCCGGTGACGATGAGCGCGGTGTCGGCGGCGCCGATGCTCTCGGTGCCGTAGGTGATGAAGCCGGTGTCGCGCAGCGCGGCCAGCACGGTCGCGCGCTGGGCGTCGTCGACCGGCGCCACCTTCGGATCTCTGTTGTTCAGCAGCGAGATACCGAGCAGGTCGCCGGCCTTGAAGCCCTGGTCGACGGAGGCGGTGCTCAACTGGGCACCCGCGGGCACGATCGGCGAGTTGACCACCGACAGCAGTTTCTCGGCCGAGTTGGCATCGACGAGTTCCTGCGTCAGGCCCAGCGTGCCGGTCACCCTGCCGCCGGCCTCGGTCACCAGCCGGGTCAGCCCGTCGATGTCGTCGTCGGCTGCGTCCGGGGTGCGGAAGATCACCACCGACTTGTTCGCCAGGCTGTCCTGCAGGATGCGCGGCGCCATCTGTGCGTCGAAGTCGGATGCGGCGCTGAGCTTCTCGTTGAGCGCGTTGCGGTCGCCGGTCAGCGTGTCGATCTGGACCTGCATGTCCTGCTTGTCATCCTGCAGGCCCGACAACACCGTGTTGGACAGCAGCCCGGATCCCAGGGCGACGCCGATGGCAAGGGCCAGGAACACCGCGGCGAGGGAGATGGCGTGCGAGCGCAGCGAGATCACCGTCGGTCCCCTACGAGACCAGGCCCTGGACCCAGAGCAGGAACTGGTTCCAGTACTGGGACACCCACTCGAGCACGGCAGCATCGGCGCGCGACACCCACAGGGCGGCGATCACCGCGATCAGCATGGCCAGCACCAGCAGTGCGATGGCACCCCCGGACACCCGGCTGCGGTACAGCGTCGCGACCGCTTTCGCGTCCACGAGCTTGTCCCCGACCTTCATGCGGGTCAGGAAGGTGGAGGGGTTGCTCTGCTGGCGTTTGCGATCGAAGAACTCCTCGATGCTGGCGGTGTGTCCGACCGTGACGATCAGCGAGGCGCCGTGGTGGTCGCACAGCAGTAGCGCCAGGTCGGCGGCGGAACCGGCGGCCGGGAACGTCATCGCGCCGACTCCGAGATCCTGGATGCGCTCGAGCCCGGCGGCGTGCCCGTCGGCGTCGGCGGGCAGTACCACCTGGGCGCCGCACCGCAGCACCTCGGTGCTGATCTTGTCCGGATCACCGACGATCAGCGCCGGGCGGTAACCGGCTTTACGCAGGATGTCGGCGCCGGTGCCGACCCCCACCAGCACCGGCTGGTACTCCTTGATGAAGGGCTTGAGGGCCTTGAGGTCCGCCGCGGCATTGGCTTCCTCGGCCACGATCACCACGTGCCTGCGGTTCATGTCGACGTCGATGTCCGGGATGCCGATACCGTCGATCAGCAACGGGCTTTCGCTGCGGATGAACTCGATCGTGTTGCCGGCGAAGGCTTCCAGATGAGCGACCAGCCCACCCTTGGCTTCCTGCATCAATTCGTGGATGTCGGCGTCGGTACGTTCGGTACCCAGGGCGATGCGCCGGTCACCGGAGTAGATGCCGCCCTCGTTGAGCCGGATCCGGGCGCCGTCCTTGACCTTCTTGAACACCTCGGGGCCGGTCTCGTCGACGAGGGCGATGCCGTTGGCCACCAGGACCTCGGGTCCGAGGTTGGGGTAGCGGCCGGAGATGGACGACGACGCGTTGACGACCGCGGCGACCTCTGCCTCGACCAGCGCATCGGCGGTGACCCGGTCGAGGTCCAGGGCGTCCAGGACGACGATGTCCCCGGGGGCCAGCCGCCTGAGCAGCCGATCGATGTCACGGTCCACGCGGGCGGTGCCGGTGATACCTGGCCGTGAGCTGGCATTACGGGACAGCAGCGCTGACATCTTCATGGCCAGATTCTGTCCAGCGCCGACCGAAATGTGTCGGAGGCGCGCCGTAACACCAGCCTCAGAAGTTACCTTCCGTCACACCAGTCACACGCCGCGGCGGCGCCTCAGGGGCTGTCCCGATCACTGCGAGCGGCGTCCAGCAGGTCGCGCGCATGTGCCCGCCCGCTGTCGGACTCCCCCAGCCCGGCCAGCATCCGGGCCAGCTCGGCGACCCGGTCGTCTTCGCCGAGGCGCCGTACCCCGCTAGATTTCGCCCGTCCGTTCTTACCGCCGGTCCCGTCGCCGGTGCCCTCGACGACGAGGTGGACGTCGGCGTACGCCGCGACCTGAGGCAGGTGGGTGACGACGATGACCTGGTGGGTGCGCGCCAGCCGGGCCAGCCTGCGCCCGATCTGGACGGCGGCGCGCCCGCCGACTCCGGCATCGACCTCGTCGAATACCATCGTGGTGCCCTCGGTCGACGCGGCGAGCACCACCTCCAGTGCGAGCATCACTCGCGACAGTTCACCGCCGGACGCGCTCTTGTTCAGCGGGAGCAGGTCCGACCCGCCGTGGGCGGCGAACCCGAAATCGACAGCGTCCACGCCGTCACGCCCGGCGTGGGCCACGGCCCCCGACGGCAGTTGCAGCGGGGCACTGTCGTCGGCTCGCGCCGGCAGCGGTGTCACGGCGATGGAGAAGGCGGCGCCGGACATCGCCAGCCCCGACAGTTCGCTTGTGACCGCCTTGGACAAGCCCTTGGCGGCCTTGACCCGCACCTTGGTCAGGTCCGCGGCCGCGGCAACCACCTTCGCCTCCAGCGCGTCCACCCGGCGCTGCAGCTCGGCCAGCGTCTCCTCGGACACGTCGAGCTGCGCGAGGCGTTCGGCAGCCTCCTTGGCCCACGCCAGCACACCGTCGATGTCGGCGGCGTACTTACGGGTCAACGGCCGCAACTCGGCCTGGCGCGCCAGTTTCGTCTCCAGTGTGCTTGCGTCACTGGGCAGTTCGGACAGATAGTGGCTCAGTTCGGTGGACACGTCCACCAGCACCGACAAGGCCGCCCCGAGTTGGTCGGCCAAGGCCTTCAGCGGCGCGTCGTCGGTGCCGTCCAGCGCCGCCCGGGCCTGGGCGACCGCGCTCGCGGCGGAGAAGGCGGCAGCGTCGTCGCCGTCTCCGGACAGCGCCGAACGGGCCGTGTGCACGGCCTCGCGCAAGGCGTCCAGCTCGGACAGCCGGCGGATGTCGGAGACCAGTGTCTCGTCCTCGCCGGGTTGCGGTGCCACCACCTCGATCTCGTTCAGCGCGAACTGCAGCCGGTCGGCTTCCTGAGCGAGTTCGCGGGTGCGCCTGCGCCGATCCTCGAGGTCGCTCCTGGCCGCCAGCCACGTATCGCGGGCGGTGCGATAGCGGTCCAGTTGCCCGGCGATGTCGGCGTAGCGGTCGAGTGCTCCACGCTGCTCGTCGGGGCGCATGAGCCGCAGCTGGTCGTTCTGCCCGTGCAACGTGAGCAGTTCGTTGG
The DNA here is from genome assembly GCF_900637195.1 of Mycolicibacterium aurum. Taxonomy (NCBI): domain Bacteria; kingdom Bacillati; phylum Actinomycetota; class Actinomycetes; order Mycobacteriales; family Mycobacteriaceae; genus Mycobacterium; species Mycolicibacterium aurum. The sequence goes on from NZ_LR134356.1 coordinate 3,317,920, forward strand.
TGAAACTGCTCAGCGATTTGGCTGGCACGCTGCGCCCGCCGAGGAACGCGCGGGACGGGCCGTCGCGACTGACGGATCGGGCGGCGATGATGCTGCCGTCGTCGTCACGGTCGGCGCCGGACGAGTCGAGGATCTCGTCCACCTGGGCCGTCACCGGCGGGCCGAGTTCGGTTGTGGTGAAACGGCCTTCGACGACGGCCCGGTCGGCGCCCGACCGAACCTTGGTCGCATCGGCGCGGGCACCCCCGAGCAGGTGCAGCCCGGTGACCACCATGGTCTTGCCCGCGCCGGTCTCGCCGGTCAGTACCGTCAGCCCGCCGTCGAACTCGGCGGTCGCGGCACTGATGGCGCCCAGGGCCTCGATTCTGATCTCTGCTAGCACTACGGTCCGCGCCACCCCGTGACCGGCAACCGGAACTTGCGCACCAACCTGTCGGTGAACGGCGCGCTGTCCAGCCGCACCCACTTCAGCGGCGTGCCGCACCTGGTCACCTCGAGCCGCCCGCCTGCGGGCAACACCATCTCCCGGCGGCCGTCGCAGAACACCAGGGCGTCGTGGCCGCTGGCCTCGATCTCGATGGCGATCGCGGCGTCGGGGCTGGTGACCATGGGGCGCGCGAACAGAGCGTGGGCGTTGTTGGGCACCACGATGATGGCCTCGAGATCCGGCCACAGCACCGGCCCGCCCGCGGAGAACGCGTACGCCGTCGACCCCGTCGGCGTCGACACCAGCACCCCGTCACAGCCGAACGACGACACCGGCCTGCCGTCGACCTCCAGCACCACACCGAGCACGCCGAGGCGCGGTCCCTTCTCCAGGCTGGCCTCGTTGAGCGCCCACCCGCGATCCACGACCTCACCCCCCACGCGCACCGAGACATCGAGGGTCATCCGCTCCTCGACCCGGTAGTCGCGGCGGACGATGTGGTCGAGCACCTGGTCGATCGCCTCGGCCTCGGCCTCGGCGAGGAACCCGATCTTGCCCAGATTGACCCCCAGCACCGGGATCTCCACGTTGCGGGCGAGTTCGGCAGCACGCAGGAACGTCCCGTCACCGCCGAGTACGAGCACCAGCTCGCACCCTTCGGCGGCGCGCTCGTCGGCGTCGACCACCTCGATCTCGGCGCCCAGCGCCTGGATGTCGTGGGGTGACAGTTGGACCGGTCCTCGATCCACGGCCTCCGCGGACAAGAAGCGCAGCCCTATTCCGTTGTCGGCGAGGACTTTCGCGACCCGACGCGCCACCTCGGTCGCATCGCTGCGCCCGGCGTGCACAACCAGCAGGATGGTGCGCTCCGGTGAATTTCCGGTCATTGTGGCCCCTCGTCGACGGCACGCCGGACTGCGGTGTCGAGTGCGTCGCCGGACAGCGCGGCGTCGTCGCCGGCGGCCCGTAGCCGCAGGAAGTACTCGACGTTGCCCGCAGGTCCGGGCAGCGGGCTGGCAGTGACAGCGACCGCGTGCCAGTTGAGTTCGGCCGCTCGGCGAGCAACCGTGAGCACCGCGTCGGCGCGCAGCAGCGGGTCTGACACCACACCGCCGGCGCCGACCCGGGCCTTACCGACTTCGAACTGCGGTTTCACCATGGGAACGATATCGGCGTCGGCCGACGCGCAGGCGGTCAGTGCGGGCAGCACCGTGGCCAGCGAGATGAACGACAGATCTGCGACCACCAGGTCCACCTGTCCCCCGATCACGTCGGGAGTGAGGTCCCGGACATTGGTGCGCTCCATGACGGTCACCCTCGGGTCCGTGCGCACCGGCCAGGCCAGCTGACCGTAGCCGACATCGACGGCCACCACCTCGCGGGCCTGGCGGTCGAGCAGCACCTGGGTGAATCCCCCGGTGGACGCACCGGCGTCCAGGCAGCGCCGTCCCTCTACCGTCAACCCGAAGGAATCCAGGGCACCGATCAGCTTGTGGGCCCCGCGTGACACCCAGGAGTCCTCGGTGCCGCCGTCGACGGTCAGGTTGGCGCCGATCGACACCGCCGTCGCGGGCTTCGCCGCAGGCATACCGTCGACGCGAACCCGGCCGGCGCCGATCAGCTCAGCGGCCTGCTGACGCGAACGGGCGAGTCCGCGGCGGACCAGTTCGGCGTCCACACGTGCGCGACGCGTCACCGCGGATCAGCCCTTCTCGACGGATTCCAGCGCCTGCACCAGCAGATCGTGCGCCTCGTCGAGACGCGCGGCGACGGAGTCCAGGTCAGCGGACGATATGTCGGCCGATTCGCCGAGTAGCTCAGCGACCTGGGCGCGGATCTGGTCGGGATCATTACTCATGACGTGGTTCACGCTAGTCGACGTGCGTCGACACCAGCGACCAACGCTCGACGGCCTGTCGCGCCGCGTCGTCGCCCCCGATGATCGCTCGCGGCCGGAGATCGCCGGCCCACACGGCGGCCGCGATCGCGCGCACCGCCGACAGCGGATCGCCGGGGTCAGAGCCGGTGGACGTCACGGTGACCGCGTCGTCGGTGACCTCGACGCGCCAGCCGGGGTGCGGTTCGACCCGTAACGTCGCCGCGTCCTCGATCGTGAGAGCGCGCAGATCCTCGGCGAGGTACACGGGCCGCTCCGCAGCGGTGGCCCAGACGGCGTCAGCGGCCGAATTCACCCCGCAGAGCACCATCAGGCTGGGTAGCTCCGCGGCGTTGGCGCCGGCGATGTCGGTGTCGAGGCGGTCACCGACCACCAGTGGGGAGTCGAAGTCGCCGCGCGACATGGCATCCGCGAGCAGCGCGGGTGCGGGCTTACCCGCCACTTGGGGTTCGGTGTCGGTAGCCGTCCGCAAGGCAGCGACCATCGAACCGTTACCCGGCAGCAGTCCACGCTCCGAAGGCAGTGTCTTGTCCACATTGGCGGCCACCCACAGCGCGCCGGAGCGGATGGCCAGCGCCGCCTCGGCCAGGTTCTGCCAACCGGTTTCCGGTGAGTGCCCCTGCACGACGGCCACCGGGTCGTCCGTCCACTCGCGCACGGGTTGCAGCCCGACGGCACTGACCTCACCGGCCAAGGAGTCGGTGCCGATGACAAGGACCTTCGCCCCGCTGGGCAGCTGTCGGGCGAGCATCCTGGCTGCGCTCTGAGCGCTGGTGACCACATCGTCGGGCACCGCACTGAATCCGAGCTCGCACAGATGATCGGCCACCTGCGCCGCGTCCCTGGACGCGTTGTTGGTGACGAACAGAATCCGCGACTCGATGGACGCCAGCGTCTCGACGGCACCCGTCGTGGGCTCATGCCCGCGAAACACCGTGCCATCCAGGTCAAGCAACAAGGAGTCATGTTGCTGTGCAAGAGTTTTCACGTCAGGAAAGCTCCGTTATCCGCTCTTCGGCGTCGGTGACGCCTTCGACGTCGGCCTTCGCCGCGTTGAGGAACCAGCGCAGCGCCTCGTCCTTTCGCTCGACGGCGAGCAACGTATCGGCGTAGGCGTAGAAGAGCCTGGCCGCCGTCTGGCCGGTGCGGGTCGGGTCGAGTGCAGGCGAGGACAGCACCGCGAGCGCCTGCTCGTGCTGGCCGAGATCCGAACGGGCGCCGGCGATGACGATGCGGAACTCGTCGGCGTCGTCGCCGGTGAGTTCGGCAGCCTCGGGATTGCGGGCCAGTTCGATCGCCCGCTCCGGCCGTCCGACCCCACGCTCACAGTCGGCGATCAACGCCAAAAGCGGTGACCGACTTCCCATTCGGCGCGCAGCGCGCAATTCCGCCAGAGCCTGAGCCCAGTCACCGCATTGATAGGCGGCGATACCGACGGCTTCGCGTACGGCAGCTATGCGGCCCGAGCGGGCGCGGGCGGCGCGGGCATGCGCAAGGGCGGCTTCGGGGTCCTCGTCCAGAAGCTCGCCGGCGGCCACCAGGTGCCGGGCCACCGCATCGGCGGTGGACTTGTCGAGAGTGGTCAGCTCACCACGGATCTCGGGCGCGAGTTGTTTGGCTTCGATCCCGGGCGGGATCCGGGGGCCTGCCGCTGCGTCGTCGTTGCCGTTCGGTCGCTGCTGGGTGGGCCGCGCACGTTGCGGCCCGGACGTACGCGGAGCGGACCGCTGGTCGCGGCGGGGGCGCTGGCTGCTGCCGTTAGAGGCGCGGTCGGGTCGACGTTCGCCGCGGCCACCCTGGTTTTCGTGGGGCACCCGAAAAGGATACGGCCAACAAGTATCGGGTCACAATTAAAGGAATTCCATGTCGCCATTTCCGAAATAGGAAAGCCATTCCCAAAATAGGAAATCGCCCCCCACGCAATTGTGGGGGGCGATTCCAATTTGTGTTCGGCGGTGTCCTACTTTTCCACCCGGAGGGGTAGTATCATCGGCGCTGGCAGGCTTAGCTTCCGGGTTCGGGATGGGTCCGGGCGTTTCCCTGTCGCTATTACCGCCGTAACTTTATTCACTCGTTTGTGAGTGTAACTTTGTGGGCCCCTGTGTTATTTGGTGGTGGGGTGTGGTGTCAACAGGGTCCATTTCTGGAGTGTTGAGTGTGTGGTTTGTGGTTGTGGTTGCGAGGTTTTGTTGTTGTTGTAAGTTTTCGGCCGGTTAGTGCCAGTTCCCTGCGACTATTACTAGTCTTCTAGGTCTGGTCTATCGATCCCGTGGTCTGCGGGGGGCCTTATCCCACTGAATGGGTGAGAAGCCTGGTCTTGGAGGGGGTTTCCCGCTTAGATGCTTTCAGCGGTTATCCTGTCCGAACGTGGCTATCCAGCGGTGCCCCTGGTGGGACAACTGGTGTACCAGAGGTTCGTCCGTCCCGGTCCTCTCGTACTAGGGACAGGTTTCCTCAAGCTTCTGACGCGCGCGGCGGATAGAGACCGAACTGTCTCACGACGTTCTAAACCCAGCTCGCGTGCCGCTTTAATGGGCGAACAGCCCAACCCTTGGGACCTGCTCCAGCCCCAGGATGCGACGAGCCGACATCGAGGTGCCAAACCATCCCGTCGATATGGACTCTTGGGGAAGATCAGCCTGTTATCCCCGGGGTACCTTTTATCCGTTGAGCGACACCCCTTCCACTCAGAGGTGCCGGATCACTAGTCCCGACTTTCGTCCCTGCTCGACATGTACGTCTCGCAGTCAAGCTCCCTTGTGCACTTACACTCAACACCTGATTGCCGTCCAGGTTGAGGGAACCTTTGGGCGCCTCCGTTACTTTTTAGGAGGCAACCGCCCCAGTTAAACTACCCGCCAGGCACTGTCCCTGAACCGGATATACGGTTCGAGGTTAGAGGCCCAATACGATCAGAGTGGTATTTCAACAATGACTCCACCAAAACTGGCGTCTTGGTTTCACAGTCTCCCACCTATCCTACACAAACCGTATCGAGCACCAATACCAAGTTGTAGTGAAGGTCCCGGGGTCTTTTCGTCCTGCCGCGCGTAACGAGCATCTTTACTCGTAATGCAATTTCGCCGAGTCTATGGTTGAGACAGTTGAGAAGTCGTTACGCCATTCGTGCAGGTCGGAACTTACCCGACAAGGAATTTCGCTACCTTAGGATGGTTATAGTTACCACCGCCGTTTACTGGGGCTTAAATTCTCCGCTTCACCCCGAAGGGTTAACGGGTCCTCTTAACCTTCCAGCACCGGGCAGGCGTCAGTCCGTATACATCGTCTTGCGACTTCGCACGGACCTGTGTTTTTAGTAAACAGTCGCTTCTCACTGGTTTGTGCCACCCACGACCGCTGCCGGCAGCAAGTGCCATGACGGTATGTGGGTCCCCCTTCTCCCGAAGTTACGGGGGCATTTTGCCGAGTTCCTTAACCATAGTTCACTCGTACGCCTTGGTATTCTCTACCTGACCACCTGTGTTGGTTTGGGGTACGGGCCGTGTGTGCGCTCGCTAGAGGCTTTTCTCGACAGCATAGGATCACCGAATTCGCCTCAATCGGCTATGCATCACCTCTCAGACATATGAGTGACGGATTTGCCTATCACTCGTCCTACAGGTTTACCCCAGTATTACCACTGACTGGTACGGCTACCTTCCTGTGTCACCCCATCGCTTGACTACTACCCGTCCGGGTCCCGCGCAGCCGGTGAACCCCGCACCCCGAAGGGATTGGTGGACCACCATTTGGGCGGTTAGCAGAACGGATTCATCAGGGACGCTCACACACGGGTACGGGAATATCAACCCGTTGTCCATCGACTACGCCTGTCGGCCTCGCCTTAGGTCCCGACTCACCCTGGGCGGACTGGCCTGGCCCAGGAACCCTTGGTCTTTCGGCGGGCAAGGTTCTCACTTGCCTTATCGCTACTCATGCCTGCATTCTCACTCCCACACCCTCCACAGCTAGATCACTCTGCTGCTTCACCGGATGCAGGACGCTCCCCTACCCAGCACAACAAGTGTGCTGCCGCGGCTTCGGCGGTGTGCTTGAGCCCCGCTACATTATCGGCGCACAATCACTTGACCAGTGAGCTATTACGCACTCTTTCAAGGGTGGCTGCTTCTAAGCCAACCTCCTGGTTGTCTTCGCGACTGCACATCCTTTTCCACTTAGCACACGCTTAGGGGCCTTAGCCGGCGATCTGGGCTGTTTCCCTCTCGACGCACGGAGCTTATCCCCCGCCGTCTCACTGCCGCATTCAACCGTGTCGGCATTCGGAGTTTGGCTGACGTCAGTAACCTTGTGAGGCCCATCGGCCATCCAGTAGCTCTACCTCCGACACGAACACTGCGACGCTGCACCTAAATGCATTTCGGGGAGAACCAGCTATCACGGAGTTTGATTGGCCTTTCACCCCTACCCACAACTCATCCCCTCAGTCTTCAACCTAAGTGGGTTCGGGCCTCCACGCGGTCTTACCCGCGCTTCACCCTGGCCATGGGTAGATCACTCCGCTTCGGGTCCAGAACACACCACTACACCAAGCACTGTTGCTTGGATACGCCCTATTCAGACTCGCTTTCGCTACGGCTACCCCACACGGGTTAACCTCGCGACATGTCCCTGACTCGCAGGCTCATTCTTCAAAAGGCACGCCATCACCCCACCACGAAGGAGGGCTCTGACGGATTGTAAGCGCACGGTTTCAGGTACTATTTCACTCCCCTCCCGGGGTACTTTTCACCATTCCCTCACGGTACTAATCCGCTATCGGTCACTGGGAAGTATTCAGGCTTACCGGGTGGTCCCGGCAGATTCACAGCAGATTTCACGGGCCCGCTGCTACTCGGGGACACATCACAGGAGCTATCGAGTTTTCGGTTACGGGGCTCTCACCCTCTACGGCAGGCCATCCCAAGCCACTTCACCTAACCCCACAGTTTCTTACTCCTGCCCTCATCGGCGGATGAGAGAAGACGAACCCCACAACACCGCACACACAACCCCCGCCGGGTATCACATGCACACGGTTTAGCCATCCTCCGCTTTCGCTCGCCACTACTCACGGAATCACTTTTGTTTTCTCTTCCTACGGGTACTGAGATGTTTCACTTCCCCGCGTTCCCCCCCGACACCTATGTATTCAGTGCCGGGTGACACGACATCACTCGTGCCGGGTTTCCCCATTCGGACATCCTCGGATCCACGCTCGGTTGACAGCTCCCCGAGGCATATCGCAGCCTCCCACGTCCTTCATCGGCTCCCAGTGCCAAGGCATCCACCATGCGCCCTTAAACACTTACAACACAAAACCAAAAAAATGAGTCATCACCCACACACAACCCCGCCCCCTCCAAAAAGAAAGAGACAGAACCCTGTGCGGGTATCAGAAAAATTTGCATTACAACCAGACACACAACACCACAAGCACTGTGCGTCTAGATGCTCGCAACCACTATCCACAAATCAAACACCACACCCCACCACCAAAGCAGGGCAACAACAAGACCCCCACCCCCTCGAACCGAAATCCAACCGGGGTAAAGGCCGGCACACGATCCTCCAACGAGAACCGGGCCGCGGGCTTGTTGTCTCAAAGCCCAATAGTGTGTCTGGCAATCTTGCACCGAAAACCCAGCCCTAAGACTGAATCCCGTTCCGGCACATAAATGTTTGTTGTGTGCACCAGACCCTGAAACCCACTACAGGCCAGGGCCATCCAACGAATCGCCTGATTCACCGAACCCCCACACGATGTGGGCGGGACCAGGTCTCGTGGTGCTCCTTAGAAAGGAGGTGATCCAGCCGCACCTTCCGGTACGGCTACCTTGTTACGACTTCGTCCCAATCGCCGATCCCACCTTCGACGGCTCCCTCCCACAAGGGGTTAGGCCACCGGCTTCGGGTGTTACCGACTTTCATGACGTGACGGGCGGTGTGTACAAGGCCCGGGAACGTATTCACCGCAGCGTTGCTGATCTGCGATTACTAGCGACTCCGACTTCACGGGGTCGAGTTGCAGACCCCGATCCGAACTGAGACCGGCTTTGAAAGGATTCGCTCCACCTCACGGCATCGCAGCCCTTTGTACCGGCCATTGTAGCATGTGTGAAGCCCTGGACATAAGGGGCATGATGACTTGACGTCATCCCCACCTTCCTCCGAGTTGACCCCGGCAGTCTCTCACGAGTCCCCGCCATTACGCGCTGGCAACATAAGATAAGGGTTGCGCTCGTTGCGGGACTTAACCCAACATCTCACGACACGAGCTGACGACAGCCATGCACCACCTGCACACAGGCCACAAGGGAATACCTATCTCTAGGCACGTCCTGTGCATGTCAAACCCAGGTAAGGTTCTTCGCGTTGCATCGAATTAATCCACATGCTCCGCCGCTTGTGCGGGCCCCCGTCAATTTCTTTGAGTTTTAGCCTTGCGGCCGTACTCCCCAGGCGGGGTACTTAATGCGTTAGCTACGGCACGGATCCCAAGGAAGGAAACCCACACCTAGTACCCACCGTTTACGGCGTGGACTACCAGGGTATCTAATCCTGTTCGCTCCCCACGCTTTCGCTCCTCAGCGTCAGTTACTGCCCAGAGACCCGCCTTCGCCACCGGTGTTCCTCCTGATATCTGCGCATTCCACCGCTACACCAGGAATTCCAGTCTCCCCTGCAGTACTCCAGTCTGCCCGTATCGCCCGCACGCCCACAGTTGAGCTGTGAGTTTTCACGAACAACGCGACAAACCACCTACGAGCTCTTTACGCCCAGTAATTCCGGACAACGCTCGGACCCTACGTATTACCGCGGCTGCTGGCACGTAGTTGGCCGGTCCTTCTTCTCCAGGTACCGTCACTTGCGCTTCGTCCCTGGCGAAAGAGGTTTACAACCCGAAGGCCGTCATCCCTCACGCGGCGTCGCTGCATCAGGCTTGCGCCCATTGTGCAATATTCCCCACTGCTGCCTCCCGTAGGAGTCTGGGCCGTATCTCAGTCCCAGTGTGGCCGGTCACCCTCTCAGGCCGGCTACCCGTCGTCGCCTTGGTGAGCCGTAACCTCACCAACAAGCTGATAGGCCGCGGGCCCATCCCACACCGCAAAAGCTTTCCACCACACGACATGCATCGCGTAGTCCTATTCGGTATTAGACCCAGTTTCCCAGGCTTATCCCAAAGTGCAGGGCAGATCACCCACGTGTTACTCACCCGTTCGCCACTCGAGTACCCCGAAGGGCCTTTCCGTTCGACTTGCATGTGTTAAGCACGCCGCCAGCGTTCGTCCTGAGCCAGAATCAAACTCTCCAAACAAAAACCCCGGGACAAACCCGGCAGAATTCACAATCAGAGAAATCCGATCATCAAACAAGACACCAAAACTGGCATCAAAAAACATCCACCCCTAAACGGGAAAAAGAGGTGAACAAAAACAACAAACAAAAACCACCAAACACACTATTGAGTTCTCAAACAACACACCCGTCTGACCGCGCAAGAATCCCTCGGCTAAAAGCCGTTGTCTCTCGTGCGGACAGTGAGGACATCCACCGAAGCGGACTTACCTCTAGGAGGCCGCCGCGCTCTCCGGGTTTTGGGCCCGTGTCGCGGCGACTCCGATAAGTTACGTCAGGGATAACTCTGAGTCAAATGGCCTGCTAGCGCGTGTCTTTCGACCTGCTCCAGCGCGCGCACCGAAGGGTGCGTCGACTCGTGAAAGCTCAACGCCCGACCCGACGGCTTTGTTCCCAGACCGCGCCACAGGGCGCTGACCAGCGTTTTTGGCCGACACGTCATCCCACACGCTGGATCCCGGCGACATTGCGCTTGCCCCGGCGCAGCACCAACCAGGTGCCGTGGAGGAAGTCCGACGGCGATGGAGTCCAGTCATCTGTGGCGATCTTCACGTTGTTGACCGACACCCCGCCTTCGGCGATGGTCCGGCGGGCCGCCCCCCTACTGGCCGACAGCCCGCTGGCGACAAGCAGATCGGTGATCGAATCGGGTCCACCCGGGGCCAGCTGAGCCACCTGACTGTTACTGGCCTCCCGAAGTGCGGCCGCGAGAGTCGGTTCGTCCAGTGCGGACAAGTCCCCTCGCCCGAACAGCGCTTGGCTGGCGTGCTCGACAGACGCCGTCGCCGCCTCGCCGTGCACCAGGTCGGTCAGCTCCCGAGCCAGCCGGCGCTGCGCGGCCCGCTCGTGCGGGCGCTCTGCCGTGGCGAGCTCCAGCTCGCCGAGCTCGTCGGCCGACAGGAAGGTGAACCACCGCAGGTAGCGGATCACATCGGCGTCGGCGGTGTTGATGAAGTACTGGTACCAGGCGTAGGGGCTCGTCATCTCCGGATCGAGCCACAGGCTGCCTCCGCCGGTGGACTTGCCGAACTTCTTGCCCTCGGAGTCTGTGACCAGCGGCGTGGTCAGGGCGTGCACGCCTGCACCGGCCTTTTGCCGAACCAGCCGCACCCCCGCGATGATGTTGCCCCACTGATCGGATCCGCCGATCTGCAGCGTGCACCCGTACCGCTGGTACAACTCCACGAAATCGTTCGCCTGCAGCAGCATGTAGCTGAACTCGGTGTAGGAGATGCCCTCGCCTTCGAGTCTGCGGCGCACGGTGTCGCGGTCCAGCATCACGTTCACCGAGAAGTGCTTGCCCACATCGCGCAGGAACTCGATGGCCGAGAGCTCGCTCGTCCACGACAGGTTGTTGGCCACGACGGCTCCGGTCGGCGAGTCGTCGAACTCGACGAAACGCTCGAGCTGGCCGCGGATCCGCCCTGCCCACTCCGCGACGATGTCGGCGGTGTGCAGTGTGCGTTCCCCGACATCTCGCGGGTCCCCGATCATCCCGGTGGCTCCGCCCGCCAGCACGATCGGCCGGTGTCCGGCCTGCTGGAACCGGCGCAGCGTCAACAGCGGAATCAGGTGGCCGGCGTGCAGGCTGGGGGCCGTCGGATCGAAGCCGGAGTACACCGTGACGGGCCCCCCGGCGAGCGCCCCGGCCAGTGCATCGCGGTCGGTCGACTGCGCGATCAGCCCGCGCCAGTCCAGTTCGTCGAGGATGTTCGGCGTGCCAGTCACAGTGTCGATCTTTCCGTACTAGTCGCTGGTGCCGGGAGCCGGTGCACGCGGGCTGCGACGATAGGCCGACACCTCGGGGTGTCCGGGCAGCCACATCCGCCACGGCCGGTCGGCCGCCTTGCTGACGCCGACCCGTGGTCCGGTCTCCCCCACCAGCAACGCGCCGAGCGAGATGCGCACGGGTGAGCGCCGGTCGAACAGATCGATCCCGTTGTCGTCCATCGTGATTCCGAGCGCCGCGCACAGATTGCCAGGGCCACGGGCGAGCGCTGCCTCCCGCACGGCAGCACCGCGGCGGGCCCAGGCGGGACCGTGACCGGTCTCGATCACCGCCGCTCGCAGCAGGACCGCCCCCGCCACACCGTCGGTGGCGCACACGACATTGGCGCACACGTGAATGCCGTGGCTGCGGTAGGTGTACAGCGTTCCCGCCGGACCGAACATGACAGCGTTGCGGACGCCGGGACCGCGGAACGAGTGTGATGCGGCGTCGGGCCACGGACCGTCCGCGGGGCCGCCGTAGGCCTCCACCTCGACGATCACCGCGCTGGCGTCGCGGCCGGTCAGCTCGGCGCCCAGCAGCAGGCGCGCCGCGGTGAGCGGATCAACCTGCAGGTCGGCTGCGGACACCGGCGCCATCCTACGGAGGTGCTTGACAGCGATTCACGGCACGCGCATTATTCATCGCATGATGAGTTCATCACCGGATGAATTATCGGCCCAGCCGTTCGAGCCGGCGATCGACATCCAGAATCTGCAGGTCCGTCGGGGCGGACGGCGTGCCCTCGACGACGTATCCGTCCGGATCGAGCGGGGCACGATCACCGGACTGCTTGGACCGTCGGGCTGCGGCAAGACGACCCTCATCCGCAGCATCGTCGGCACGCAGGTGGTGGCCGGCGGCTCGGTCACCGTGCTCGGTAGACCTGCAGGCTCCGCAGCGCTCCGTCACCGCGTGGGTTATGTGACGCAGGAACCCACGATCTACCCGGACCTGCGGGTCGTCGACAACGTCCGGTACTTCGCGGCGCTCCACGGCCGAGGCGCGGCCGACGTCGAAGACGCCGTCGCCGCGGTGGGTCTCGACGACCACCGGCTCGCGCCCGCGGACGCCCTGTCCGGCGGACAGCGGACCCGGGTGTCGCTGGCGTGTGCGCTCGTCGCACACCCCGACCTTCTGGTTCTCGACGAGCCGACCGTCGGTCTCGATCCGGTACTGCGCGCCGACCTGTGGCAACGGTTCGCGAGCCTCGCGCGCGGCGGCACCACGCTGCTGGTGTCCAGCCATGTCATGGACGAAGCCGACCACTGCGATGACCTGCTGTTGATGCGCGAGGGACAGATTCTCGCGCACACCACCCCGGACCGGTTGCGAGAGGACACCCAATGTCAGTCACTGGAGGAAGCATTTCTGTCCATCATCCGGCGCGGCACCGCAGCGCGGATCGGCTGAGCTCGGGATTTGCACGCGCGTACGTCGCCACCACTGCCCGCATCCTGCGGCAGCTCCTGCGCGATCGCCGAAGCGTCGCGATGATCCTGCTGGTTCCGAGCCTGATCATCACCTTGATGTACTTCATGTTCAGCGGTGTCGACGACGTGCCGCGCCCACCGGGCGCACCGTCGGCGTTCGACAACGCCTGCCTGATCATGCTCGGCGTCTTTCCGCTGATAGTGATGTTCCTGATCACCTCGATCACCATGCAGCGCGAGCGGGTGTCGGGGACGTTGGAACGCATCCTGACCACCCCGCTGCGGCGGCTCGACCTGCTTGCCGCCTACGGCACGGCGTTCTCCGTGGCCGCTGCCGCGCAGGCCGTCCTGGCGTGCGTCGTCTCGTTCTGGTTCCTGGGACTGCACACCGCGGGCAGTCCGGGCTGGGTGTTCCTCATCGCGATCGTCAACGCTGTTCTCGGCGTCGGGCTCGGCCTGTTGTGCAGCGCCTTCGCGCGCACCGAGTTTCAGGCCGTCCAGTTCATGCCGCTGGTGATCGCTCCCCAGCTGCTGCTGTGCGGCATCATCGTTCCGCGTGGTCAACTCCCCGAGTGGCTGCAATGGATCAGCAACGCACTGCCTGCCAGCTACGCTCTGGAGGCACTCCAGCAAGTCGGTGCGCACGCGGAGTTGACGCGCACCGCGATGCGCGACATCGCGATCGTCGTCGCGTTCGCGGTGCTGGCACTGGCCCTGGCCGCGGCGACCCTACGGCGAAGGACACCCTAGACAGATTGACCACCACCCCGGACCGCAAGCGCCCCGGACGCCCGCCCGGCCCCTCGGATACACGCGAGCGGATTCTGTCCAGCGCGCGTGAACTGTTCGCGCGCAATGGAATCGACAACACCTCCATCCGTGCCATCGCCGGTGACGCCGGGGTGGACCCGGCTCTGGTGCACCACTACTTCGGCACCAAGACCCAACTGTTCGCCGCGGCCATCCAGATCCCGATCGATCCCATGACGATCATCGGCCCGATACGCGAGGTGCCGGTCGATCAAATCGGCCACGTCCTGCCCACACTGCTGTTGCCGCTGTGGGATTCCGAGCTCGGCAAGGGGTTCATCGCGACGCTGCGCTCCCTGCTGGGCGGCAGCGCCGCCGACCTGTCGATGGTTCGGTCGTTCCTGCAGGAGGTGATCGCTGTGGAGGTGGGCAGCCGCGTCGACGACCCGCCGGGCACCGGACGCATCCGCGTCCAATTCGTGGCGTCCCAGTTGGTCGGCGTGGTGATGGCTCGCTACATCCTCGAGCTGGAGCCCTTCAAGTCGCTGCCGGTCCAGCAGGTGGCGGAGATCATCGGGCCGAACCTGCAGCGCTATCTCACCGGCGAACTTCCCGAACTGGGTTACTGACCGGCGGCCGCGACCAGCCGCTCATGCTCGTCGTCATCGACGGAGACTGCTTCGTCGATCAACAGGACCGGAATCCCGTCCTCGACGCGGTACTTGCGGCGCAGGCGCGGGTTGTAGAGCACGTCATCGACGAACAACAGCGCACCGCGGTCCTGCGGGCACACGAGGATGTCGCGCAGGGTCTGGTCCAGGGCCATCAGGTCAGCGTCCGGGCATCGGGAAGATCGTGTCGCTGTCCTGCTGCAGAGGATTGCCCGGTGCCCACGCGGGAACACCGGCGGCGCCGGGAGCGGCCACCGGAGGGGCACCCCCACCGGACGGAGCCTGCTGGGCTACCTGAGACTGCGCCAGCACCTTGCGCTGGTAGGCGATGGTCGACTGCAGCGCCTCGATCAGCGGGCCCTGGTTGGGCCGCGCATCGAGACCGGCGGCCAGCGCCTGCGTGTTGGCGATGTTGGGCCGGATGCCTCGGGCGCGCATCGTCATGACCTGCTCGATCAGCTTGGAGACCTGGCCACCGCCGCGGCCGGTCTGATACTCCTGCGAGATCATCGCCAGGATCTGGTCGGGAGAGATCCGGGGGGCCGGCGGAGCTTCGGACCCTGTCGTCGGCTGCGCCGAGGCCGTCGGCCCGACACCCATGACCAGGCCGAATGCCAGGGCGGCACCCGTCAGCGCTCCGGTTGCCAGACGGAATATCGGCGAACGGGTGGTGCTGTTCTGCGACGTCATCTCATCCTCCAGCGCGTGGCGCGGCCGACCCGACCAGGCGACAACGTGCCGCCAGCGCGAGCCTAACAGTGCACCTCGAGGCGGGCATCACTGCTGAGTGCCCACGATCTCGCTGCGCACGGCAACGGTCAACCGCTTGTACCGATTGCTATCGGGGTCCAGGTACCAGGCGTTACGCGACGCCTTCGGGATGCCCTGCTGTTGCAGCGGACCTGCCAGCGGCCGGAACGTCGCGGTCAGTGTCATGTCGGCCACCACGTGGACGATGTCGGGACCGGTGCCGACCGGGAGGTCGGTCAACGCCTCCGACAGATCCGCGGACGGAACGCTGCCGCCCGGGCGCAACGCCAGGGCCGTCACGGCCAAGGTCTCGCCGCCCACCTCCACGCCGTAGGTGACCGCCATGTCCACCGCGCCCAGCCTGCCGACGGCGTCGTTCACCGTCCCCGCGAACACCATCCCCCTCGGGGTGTGGAGCACTGCACCGCGGTTGTCTACCGACCAGTAGTCGCCGTCGTCGTCGCGGCGGAACAGATACTCGGTGGACACCCACGTGTCCGCGGGAGCGAACACCCCCCGCTTCACCGACGCCAACGGATCGACCGGACCCCGCGGGTGTGCGAGCAGCACGCCGATCTCGCCCGCGTCGGCGCGACGGACGAACCCGCGGTCGTCCTCCAGGATCAGGTTGTCCTCGGGGTCGTAGGCGGCCAGCGCGATCTCGCCGCCACCGGGCAGCGGCCTGCCCTTGCTGCCGATCTTGGCGCCCTTGACGTTGGCGAGCACAGCCTGGCCGTCAGTGGTGGCGAAGAATTCCACGACGTTGGCCGGCTCGAACACGTCAATGACGCGCTTCCACAGGCCTGCGGGCATTCCCGAGCCGATGAACAACCGGATCGGATGACTTCCGTTGAGCGAGAACGCCGGATCGTCGATCACCTCACGCAGCATCGCCCATGTGTAGGACACCACGGTCACGCCGTACTGCCTGATCTCCTGGACGAAGCGGTCGGGACGCAGCTCCCGCGACAAGGCGATGCGCGCGCCACCGACGACCGCGCCGCCGAGGCTGACGAGCAGACCCGACTGGTGGTGCAGCGGAGTCAGACAGTAAACGGTGTCACTGCGGCTGAGGTTGGCCGCCGATGCGGTGCCGAACGCCGACAGCGCCCACCGGTAGTTGGTGATCTGCCGCGCGACCATCTCGCCGCTGATCGTGCTGAACGCAATGAACGCCAGGTCGCGAGCCAGCCCGGGGTTGGGCCGATACCAGCCGGGAAGTTCGACGACATCGGGGTTGATCTTCTCCATGTCGACGATCTGGGTGGCCTCGCCGGAGTCGGATACGTGCAGATCCCGGGACTCGCCTCCGCCGAGGACCAGCACCCTCATCGCGAGCGACCGCGCGGCGTCGAGGCTGCTCGGATCGGCGATGATCTCGGTCACCCCGCCCAGCCGCGCCGCCTCGGCCAAGTCGGAGTCGGGCGGCATCAGCACTGCCACCGCCCCCAGGCGCGACAGCGCGGCGATGGCGACCAGGGCGCTGGGTCGGGTCTCCATCAGCAGGCCGACGCGCGAGCCCTGCCGGACCCCGACCTCGATCAGTCCGCGCACCACGTTGTTCACCCGGCGGTCGACGGCCTCGTAGGTGTGCACCCGCCCGTCGAACAGCAAAGCCTCGCCGTGCGGCATGTCTCGCGCCTGCTCGGACATGATCCGGCCCAGCGAGATCCTGGTGTGGTCGTTGACCTGCCCGAGGCGGGCCAACCGCGGCAGGGTGCGGGCGGTCTCGACAGCCAGCGTGCGCGCCGACCTGTTCGCCGTGACGAATGCGTCGGCCGCGGAACGGGCGAAAGTGAAGGCCATTTCGGTAGCGGCCGTGGCGCTGTGGGCCAGCCGTGAGGTCAGCGAGACGCCGCTCTCGGACGGCTCCGCGGGCTGCAGCGGCATCGGCGAGACGCCGTCGGGCATGGAGCCGCCGCCGTCGAGCCAGCGCACCCATTCGGCGACCGCAGGCCAGGTCTGGGTGGCGGCCTTGGATCCCACGACGAGGCCGAAATGTCCTGCGCGAATTAGGAATTCGTAGACATCGGCTTGTGGTGCGGCCCGCTTGATGCCACGCACCGACGCGGGTTGGCCGATGTCGTCGACCTCGCCGATGACCGCCAGTACCGGGCAGTCGATGTCGGAGAGGGTGACCAGGTCGCCGCGGATCGAGAATCCCCCGGTCATCATCCGGTTGTGGGCGATGAACTGCTTGAGCAGTTCGGAGATCGCCGGACCCGACCACGCGATCCAGCCTTCGGAAGCCAGGAACCGACGTTGCTGCTCGCGCGGCAGCAGCGCTTCGCGGTCATGCAGCTGCCGCAGGAAATCCAGCCTCGACTGTGCCGTCTTGAGCGGATCGAGCATCTGGAATCCGGTGCGCGCCAACCACCCTGGGATATCGATCCGACTGAACACATGGTCGGCCATGAAGTCCGCGGCCGCCGGCGCCAGGCTTGCGGGCAGGTTCATCGGCAGCGCCGCCAAGGTGTCGACGGGCGCTCCGAATGCCACGATGCTGGCCAGATCCTTGGCCTTGCGGTACGCCGCCGTCTGGTAGGCGAACATGCCGCCTTGCGAGTAACCGGCCAGGTGAACGTCGCGTCCGGTCACCGTCTTGACGGTGTCGATCGCCTCGCTGAGCGCGACGACGTGGTCGGCGAGGTTGCGCTGCATTCCGCCCTCGACCTTGTCCGGTGAGCCGAAGTCGATGACCCAGGGGTCCACGCCGGAGCGGTGCAGAATGCCGACGGCCCCTTCATCTCGGGTGACGTCCCACATGTCGGCCGACATCATCATCGGGTGGACCATCAAGACCGGGGGTCCCGCGGGCTTGGTCCCCGGCCGGGTGTCGGGCGGGAAGTACCGCCGCAGCCGGTACATCGGGACGCTCTCGATGATCTGGAACGGCGACGGTACGGCGCCGGTCTCCAGTCCGCCGTAGCGCAGCACCTCCAGACCGTTCTGCGCAGTAGCCACCAACCGCCCTACGGGCCGGGTGATCGCCGAGAGGTCAACCACTGCGCACTCCCCTATCGCTGTCGGTCCCCCGCCTGCCAGTCGTGGTCATGATGGCACAAGCCTGATTGTCGGTTTCGGGTAATCATGGGCGGGCACTAAGGTCGGCTGGCGATGGCACACCTGCTCGGGGGCGAAAACCTCCACTTGGAGTACCCCACCGGGGTGGTATTCGACTCCGTCACCGTCGGGGTGAGCGAGGGCGACCGGATAGGTATCGTCGGCCGCAACGGAGACGGAAAGTCGACCTTGCTGGGCCTGCTGGCCGGTTCGATCACCCCCGACGCCGGTCGCGTGACGCGCCGAGGCGGGATGCGGGTGGGCGCACTGGACCAGACCGACACACTCGACCCCGACCACACCGTGGGCTGGTCGCTGGTCGGCGAGCGGGCCGATCACGAATGGGCCGGCGACTCCAGGACCCGCGATGTGATTGCCGGGCTGGTGGGCGACATACCTTTCGGCGCCGTGATCCGCACGCTGTCGGGCGGGCAGCGCCGCCGCGTTCAGCTCGCCGCGCTGTTGATCGGCGACTGGGACGTCGTCGCGCTGGACGAACCCACCAACCATCTCGACATCCAGGGCATCACCTGGCTGGCCCAGCACCTCAAGCAGCGCTGGGCGGCCGGGTCCGGCGGGTTGCTGCTGGTCACCCACGACCGCTGGTTCCTCGACGAGGTGGCGACCGCGACCTGGGAGGTGCATCCGGCCGGGAACGGCCCCGGAAGCATCGTCGAGCCCTTCGAAGGCGGCTATGCCGCCTACGTGCTTCAGCGCTTGGAACGCGATCGTCAAGACGCGACAGCGGAGGCCAAGCGGCAGAACCTGATGCGCAAGGAGTTGGCGTGGCTTCGCCGGGGGGCGCCTGCGCGCACGTCCAAGCCGAAATTCCGGATCGATGCCGCGAACGCGCTGATCTCGGATGTGCCTCCGCTGCGCAACAGCGTCGAGCTGTCCCGGGCGGCAATGGCGCGCCTGGGTAAGGATGTCATCGACCTGCTCGACGTCTCGGTGACGTACCCGGGTTCGTCCGGTGATCGAGAAGTGTTGCGCGACATCGAATGGCGGATCGCGCCTGGCGAACGCACAGGCATTCTCGGAGCCAACGGGGCGGGTAAGTCCACCCTGCTCGGTCTGATCGCGGGTGCGGTGGAACCGACGACGGGTCGGGTCAAGCGGGGAAAGACCGTGCAGTTGGCCGTCCTGGATCAGGAATCCCGCGAGCTGGATCCGATTGCCGGCGACATGGTTCGCGAGGTGCTGGCGCGTCTACAGACCGCCTACCAGATCGACGGCAAAGACGTCACGCCCGCGCAGCTGCTCGAGCGGCTGGGCTTCGCCCGTGAGCACCTCTCCGCCCGCGTCGGCGAACTGTCCGGCGGCCAGCGACGGCGACTGCAGTTGATGCTCGTCCTGCTGTCGGAGCCGAACGTCCTCGTGCTCGATGAGCCGACCAACGACGTCGACACTGACATGCTGACCGCGACGGAGGATCTGCTCGATTCGTGGCCGGGCACCTTGATCGTGGTCTCGCACGACCGTTACCTGCTCGAGCGCATCACCGACCAGCAGTACGCGATTCTCGATGGTCGTCTGCGGCACCTTCCCGGCGGCATCGACGAGTACCTGCGGTTGTCGGAAACGCGACCGGTGACACCACTGCAGCAGTCCAAACCGGTCGCCACCGCAGGTCGGTCCGGTGCGCAGCAGCGCACCATCGAGAAGGAGATCGCCTCCATCGACCGGTCGCTGGCCAAACTCTCCGATCGAATCAGCGCCAAACACGACCAGATGGCGGCCCACGACCAGTCTGATCACGTTGGGCTGAGCCGATTGACCCGCGAACTACGAGATCTGGAAAGCCAAGTGGCCGAGCAAGAGTCACGCTGGATGGAGCTTTCAGAGCGTCTCGACAGCTAAGATGACCCGCATCGAGAAGCAACTGACCGAGCACGAAGAATCGCGTCGTCCGAGACAGCGGATGACGTATCTGCTGCGGCCGTTCGTCCTGTGCCTGCGGTACTGGCCGCAGCTGGCGGCGTGCTATCTGCTCGGGCTGCTGGGGCGGCGCGGCGCCATCGAGCTGGCGGCGTGGGTCGGCTACGACAACAACGTCTGGGTCGCGTTGATCATGCCGCTGGCCGGGCTGGCGCGTCTCGGGTCCTACGTCGCGATGTTCTTCGTACTGCGGCAGGCCATCCCGGCGCTGGCGGCGCTGCCGAGGCGGTCGGCGCGCCGCATCGATGTGTTCTCGACGGTCATCGTGCCGTTCTTCGCGATCTATCTGGCCTGGAAGCTGTTCGCCGAGGATTGGATCGCATTCCAGGCAACCGCCCTCGACTACCGGATCGGCGAGGCGATGGCGACGCCGGGAGCTGAGGTCCTGCGCCCGGAAACCCTTCCGGTCAGCACCGCCGCGTGGGCGTTGATCTTCGGTGCACTGGTTCTCCGCTATGCGCTCAGCCGATTCAAGGACCACCTGCCCGGATGGATGATCATGATCCGGGTCTATGTGGACGCCCTCTGGGTGTTTCTCGGCGTCAGCTTCGCGGCCAGCAAGGATCTGACCTTCTTCCTCAATCCCACCGGGTGGCTCGCCGAGCGGCGGATCGTGGTGTGGTTCAACGAGACCCGCGCCGACCTGTTCTCCCATCTGCGGCCGCTGGAAGTGCTCTGGGACACCGTCAGCTGGACCGTGTCGACGGTGTTCGGCGGCGCGACGATACCGCTGTTGTGGCTGGCCGTCGCGGCGATCGTCTATGGCGTGACGATGCCCGAGGACTGGCGGAGTGCAGCTCGGCGCCTCGCCGGCGAGCGTGCGGATCGGGTGTTCGACCGCGCGGCCCGGGACAAGCGTGTGCGTGAACGCCTCTCACGTCTGCCCGAGGTCCATCGCGACGAGGCGAAGGACTGGTTGCTGTCCCGATTGGGCAACTACCGGACCATCACCGACGCTGCGCGGCTGATCCTGCACGGCGGTGTGCTGGCCTTGTCGCTGTACGTGCTGGGCTATCTGGGGTTGGCGTGGCTCGACATGGCGGGCAGTTTCTACCGGCCGGAGGTGCGGGCCGGTTATCTGTTCCGCAGCGCGGCCTGGCTTCTGGAACCCGAGTCGCAGGCTTTCTGGAAGTTTGCGCAGCCCGCGCTCGTCTTCGTGTCGCACCTGATCATCGAACCGCTGCGGGTGTGTCTGATCGCCTCGACCGTGGCGTATTGCGTGGAGAACGTTCGACCGAAGGACGTCACAGCAGCATCCGCACCGTGATCTCGCCGTCGTGGGTGATGTCCATCGCGGTGGGCACGACGTCGTCGGGCAGCACGAAGCTGGACTGGATGCGACCCGGGCTGTCGCACAGGTTTTTCGTTCCCTCCGGGGGAAGGGACGTGAATCCGCCGCCCCCTTCCGCTTCCCAACGCCGTTCACCGTCGGTGAGGACGGCGGTGCAGTACCCCGGCCGTGGGGTCCCGGTCCAGTCGATGACGATCACGGTCAGCACCGTTCCCGCGGGCAGTGGCGGCCCGAAGCTCAGTGGGCTGCGGTTCATGTGACGGATCGAGACCAGCTCCCACGTCTGACCGTCGGCCGATCCGCTCTGGCCGTCGGGCACGATCAGCTGAGGCGTCACCGAGTTCCGATACGCCGACCACTCCGGTCCGAAATCGATGGCGACGAACGCACCGACGGTACAGGCGACGACGACGGCGCCGATGACGTTGCGCTGCCACAGTGCCGATACCCGCTTCACCGGGCACTCACCTCGGCCGGCGTCAGCTCGATGTCGTCTGCTCGCGCGATGCGGGAGTCGTCGACAGAGACATCGATGACCAACCGGGAAGCCAGGATGTCGCTGCCCGTCCATACTCGCAGCGTGATCGGTTCCGAGGCCCCGTCGGCGACCAGCGGTGCGGCGACGTCGAATACCCAGCTGCCGCGTTGGGTGATACCCGGGGCGATCTCGGCCCCCAGGGCCTCCATGAAGAAGCGGTCGGACGGGGTGTAGGAGTTGGGGCCGACGATCAGCTCGGCCCTCGGCAGCGCCGTGGAGTCGGTGGCCTCCAGCGTGGTGTCGACGACAACCCACTCACCGGCGGCCTGCACCGAATTGACTTGTGCGCCGATGCGTAGCGAGTTGACCGTCGCCACCACGGAGTGCCCCCGCACGGGCTGACCGGCTGCCCCATGGACATCGAAGGGGCCATAGAGATCGGTGGGCGTAGGCAGGTTGTGCCACACCAGCGCGGCGGCGGCCACGATGACGACCACGAGCGTGGACACCGCCGCTCCCCTGTGCACTCTCGGTGCCCTCACTTCGGTGCTCCCACGACCAGTTCGGTCACCCGGTAATCGCCGAGACTCTCCAGCCACTCCTTACCCCCGTAGGTCACCATGAGCTGCTGAAACTTCTTCTTCCACACCCGGATGGAGACGACGTCGCCAGGTTTCAGGGCATCGACCGGAACCGTCCAGGCGAAGACGAGCTGCTCGGTCAGTCCCGGGCCGAGGGTCTGAATCGGCGAGCCGTCCCGGAATCGGAAGGTGCCGAAGAACTCGCTCCCGGCCACGTCACGCAGGTCCAGCTCGTTACGCAGCCGCCCGGTCACCGTGCCGTCGTTGCGCAGCGTCGCGACCACCCCCAGGTAACGAATGCCCGGCTCGGCCGAACCATAGACCCGTCCGCCGCCCTCGATCGTGGGGACGAGCCTCGCTCGATCGACGGTGACGGAGTACTGCCCGTCGCTGAACTCTTCACCCGGCGCGAACGGCGTGGCCTTCGTGTCGACCGGATCGAGGCCCCCGAACAGGGCGGTGACCGCCAGGATCGCGGCCAGGCCGCCCTTCCACCATTGCCGCACCTTGCGCGCGGCCAGCCAGCGCCGCACCCGGGCCTGCCGGGAGGTGGCCACCGGCTGCGCACCGGCCTGGGCATCCATATCGGTGGATGTTAGCCGCGCAGTCGCAGCCGCAACCGGTCCGAGGTATCGCGCACCACGCTCAACTGCCTGGCGACCTGAATCGGCGCCGTGCCGCCGCGTGCATCGCGCGAGTTCACCGAACCTTCGGTGGTGAGCACGTCACGCACCTCGGGAGTCAGGTCGGGATGGATGCCTGCCAGTTCGGCGTCCTCGAGGTCTTCCAAGCCGACGCCGCGCGCCTCGGCCGCCCGGACGGCGGCGCCCGCCGCCTCGTGCGCCACCCGGAACGGCACTCCCCGACGGACCAGCCACTCGGCGACGTCGGTGGCCAGCGTGTACCCGAGCGGGGCGAGCTCGGCCATGCGGTCGACGTCGAAACGCAACGTCCCTACCAGGCCCGCCATAGCCGGCAGCACCATTTCCAGCTGCGCCACCGAGTCGAAGACCGGCTCCTTGTCCTCCTGCAGGTCTCGGTTGTAGGCCAGCGGCTGCGCCTTCAGCGTGGCCAGCAGGCCGGTGAGATTGCCGATCAGGCGTCCCGACTTACCTCGTGCGAGCTCGGCGATGTCGGGATTCTTCTTCTGCGGCATGATCGAACTGCCCGTGGACCAGGCGTCGTGCAGCGTCGCGTATCCGAATTCGGTGGTGCTCCACAGGATGATGTCCTCGGCCAGCCGGGACAGATCCACCCCGATCATCGTGAAGACGAACGCGGCCTCGGCCGCGAAGTCACGTGACGCAGTGGCGTCGATCGAATTCTCCGAGGCGGCATCGAAGCCCAACTCCTCGGCGATCGCGTCGGGGTCGAGGCCCAGCGAGGAGCCCGCCAGCGCGCCGGATCCGTACGGCGACACCGCGGCTCGCTTGTCGACGTCGGCGAGCCGGTCGACGTCGCGCAGCAGCGGGTGCGCGTGCGCGAGCAGGTGGTGGGCCAGCAGGATCGGCTGCGCCGACTGCAGATGGGTCTTCCCCGGCATGATCGCGGTGGGGTGCGCAGCGGCCTGGGTGGCCAGGGCGGCTACCACCTCGAGCGTCGCGTCGGCGACCCGGCGGATCGCGTCGCGCAGCCACATCCGGAACAGCGTGGCCACCTGGTCATTTCGCGACCGGCCCGCCCGCAGCCGGCCGCCGAGTTCGGCTCCGACGCGATCGATCAGGCCACGCTCCAGTGCGCCGTGCACGTCCTCGTCGGAGACGAGCGGTCCGAAGCTGCCGTCGGCGACATCGGCTCCGAGGCTGTCGAGGCCGGCGAGCAGCCCGTCGCGCTGCTCGTCGGTCAGCAGACCCGCGCGGTGCAGCACCCGGGCATGCGCCTTGGAGGCGACGACGTCATAGGGTGCCAGCACCCAGTCGAAGTGGGTCGACTTGCTGAGTGCGGCAAGGGCGTCGGCCGGGCCGTCGGCGAACCGGCCACCCCACAGCGAACCCTCGTTGGTGCTCACTACTTGCCCGCCAGGTCCCGCCGGGCCGACAGGCTCGACGACAGACCGTG
Organism: Mycolicibacterium aurum; assembly: GCF_900637195.1. Classification (NCBI taxonomy): domain Bacteria; kingdom Bacillati; phylum Actinomycetota; class Actinomycetes; order Mycobacteriales; family Mycobacteriaceae; genus Mycobacterium; species Mycolicibacterium aurum. The sequence continues at coordinate 3,342,381 of NZ_LR134356.1, forward strand.
CACGTGCACGAATCCCTTGGCCGAGGACTGGTCGAAGGTGTCGCCCTCGTCATAGGTCGCCAGGTTGAAGTCATACAGCGACTCGGCGCTGCGACGACCGTTCACCGCGATGTGGCCGCCGTGCAGCACCAGCCGGATCTCGCCGGACACATGCTCCTGGGTGTTGGCGACGAACGCCTCGAGCGCGGTCTTCAGCGGTGAGTACCAGAGGCCGTCGTAGACCAGCTCGCCCCATTTCTGGTCGGTGTTCCGCTTGAACCGGCCGAGTTCGCGTTCCAGCGTCACGTGCTCAAGCTCGGTGTGCGCGGTGATCAGGACCATCGCCCCGGGCGCCTCGTAGATCTCGCGGCTCTTGATACCGACCAGGCGGTCTTCGACGACGTCGAGACGGCCCACGCCCTGGGCGCCGGCGCGCTGGTTGAGTTGCTCGATGGCCTCCAAGACGGTCACCGGGTTGCCATCGATGGAGACCGGCACGCCCTTCTCGAATCCGACGATGACCTCGTCGGGGCTGCTCCAGTTGACCGTCGGATCCTCGGTGTAGTCGTAGACGTCCTTGGTCGGGGCATTCCAGAGATGTTCGAGGAAACCGGTCTCCACCGCGCGCCCCCACACGTTCTGATCGATCGAGAACGGCGAGCGCTTTGTGACGTTGATCGGGATGTCGTTCTGCTCGGCGAACGCGATTGCCTTCTCCCGGGTCCACGCATAGTCACGCACCGGCGCGAGAACCTCGAGATCGGGTGCCAGCGAGGCGAATCCGACCTCGAACCTCACCTGGTCGTTGCCCTTGCCGGTGCACCCGTGGGCGACGATCCCGCCTTTGTGTTCGCGAGCCGCGTCCACGAGGTGCTTGACGATCAGCGGCCTGCTCAGCGCGGACACCAGCGGGTAACGGTCCATGTAGAGGGCGTTGGACTGGATGGCCGGCAGGCAGTACTGCTCGGCGAACTCATCGCGGGCGTCGACGACGACGGCCTCCACGGCACCGCAGTCCAGGGCGCGCTGTCTGACGACCTCCATGTCCTCACCGCCCTGGCCGAGATCGATGGCGACCGCGACGACCTCACGGCCGGTCTCTTTGCCGATCCAGCTGATGGCTACCGAGGTGTCCAGGCCACCGGAATAGGCCAGGATGACGCGCTCGGACATAACGAAACTCCTTCTTTCGGTGGAACAATCAGGCTGTCAAGACTTGGAGAGGTGCTCGACGGTGGCCGCGAGTTCGGCGCCGGACATCGGTTCACGGGCAACCAGCAGGACCGTGTCGTCGCCGGCGATGGTGCCGACGACGTACGGCAGCGCGGCGCGGTCGATCGCGCTGGCCAGGTAGTGCGCTGCGCCGGGCGGGGTGCGCAGCACCGCGAGATTGCCGCTGGCATCGGTGGACACCAGCAGGTCGCCCAGCAGCCGCGTCACCCGTTCGGTGCCGCCTGCCACGCCGCGCACCGGGCTGCCGTCTTCGGGGACGACATACACGCCGACCCCGCCGTCGGCGCCGCGGAGTTTGACCGCGCCCAGCTCTTCGAGGTCACGCGACAGCGTGGCCTGTGTGACGTCGATGCCCTCGTTGGCCAGCAGCGTCGCCAGTTCTGTCTGACTGTGCACCGACTGGGCCGACAGCAGCGCGACAATGCGGGCCTGCCGTCCTGCGCGGGTGGTGGCTGCCGTCATTGCTCCAGCAACCAGACCAGCAGTGCCTTCTGAGCGTGCAGACGGTTCTCGGCCTCGTCCCATACCGCGCTCTGCGGTCCGTCGATGACCTCGTCGGTGATCTCGTGGCCGCGGTGCGCAGGAAGGCAGTGCAGAACAATGGCTTCCGAGTCTGCACGATTCATCAGGGCCGCATTGAGCTGGAACGGCCGGAAGGGCCGGACGCGGTCCAGTCCGTCGTTCTCCTGCCCCATCGACGTCCACGTGTCGGTCACCAGCACGTCGGCCCCGTCTGCTGCGCTGACCGGGTCGTCGGTGAGGGTCACGGTGGCACTTGTCTGGTGCGCGCGGGTCTCGGCTGCGGCGACGAACACCGGGTGGGGCTCGAAGCCGCGCGGTGCGGCGATGGTGACGTCGATTCCGGCGGTGACGCCGCCCAGCATCAGCGAGTGCGCCATGTTGTTGGCGCCGTCACCGAAGTAGCTGAGGCGCAATCCTTTCAGCGCGCCTTTGCGCTCGGCCAGGGTTTGCAGGTCGGCCAGCACCTGGCACGGGTGGAACTCGTCGGACAGCGCATTGACGATCGGGACGGTGGAACCCGTGGCCATCGCGGCCAGCCGTTCCTGGGCGAATGTGCGCCACACGATCGCATCGACGTAGCGCGACAGCACCGCTCCGGTGTCTTCGAGGGTCTCTTCGCGGCCCAGCTGGGTGCTGCGGCCGTCGACGACGACGGCGTGCCCGCCGAGTTGGGCGATGCCCATCTCGAAGGAGAAGCGGGTACGGGTGGAGTTCTTCTCGAAGATCACCGCGACTCCGCGGGGACCCTCAAGGGGGCGGCGGCTGAACGGGTTCTTCTTGAGATCGGCTGCGAGTGCGAGCACCTCGGCCTGCTCGGCAGGCGAGAGGTCGTCGTCGCGCAGGTAGTGCCGCGTCATGATCGCGCCTCGTCGAGGATCGCGGGCAGCGCCGACACGAATGCCTCGACCTGCGCCTCGGTGATCACCAGCGGGGGTGCCAGCCGGACGACATCGGGTGCGGCGGCATTGACCAGGAACCCGGCGTCGCGCGCGGCGGTTTCGACAGGCTTGGCCGCCTCTGCGGTGAGCACGATGCCCTGCAGCAGACCGCGGCCCCTCACGTGGTCGACCAGCGGGTGATGCAGCGCTTCGACTCCGTGGCTGATGGTCTTGCCGAGCACATCGGCCCGCTCGATCAGGTGTTCGTCGGCGAGCACCCCGAGGACCGCCAGGGCTGCGGCCGTACACACCGGGTTGCCGCCGAACGTGCTGCCGTGCAGCCCCGGAGTGAGCAGATCCGCGGTGGCGCCGATCGCCAGGCAGGCGCCGATCGGCAGGCCCCCGCCGAGACCCTTGGCGAGGGTGACGATGTCGGGGGTGATGCCGTCGTGCTGGTGGGCGAAGAACGCTCCGGTGCGCCCGACGCCGGTCTGAACCTCGTCGAGAACCAGCAGTGCCCCGTGCTCGGCGGTGATCTCGCGCGCGGCCACCAGATACCCGGCGGGCGGGACGACAACTCCGCCCTCACCCATGATCGGCTCGAGGAAGACTGCCGCGGTGTCGGCGTCGACAGCCGCCCGTAACGCCTCGACGTCCCCGTATGGCACGTGAGTGATGTCGCCCGGCAGCGGAGCGAACGGGGCCTGCTTGGACGGCTGGCCGGTCAGTGCGAGTGCGCCCATCGTGCGACCGTGGAACGCATTCTGTGCCGCAACAAGTTTGGTCCGACCGGTCAACCGGGTGATCTTGAAGGCGACCTCGTTGGCCTCGGCACCGGAATTGCAGAAGAACGCCCTGGCCGGCGAATCCAGAAGCCCCACAAGGGCTTCGGCGAGTGCGACCCCGGGCTCGGTGGCGTACAGGTTGGATGTGTGCCCGAGGGTCGTCATCTGGCGCGTCACCGCCTCGATGACCGCTGGATGGCCGTGGCCGAGGACGTTCACCGCGATGCCGCCGAGGAGATCGACGTAGGTCTTACCGTCGACATCGGTGACCACCGCGCCGTTCCCGCTGGCCAGCGCCAACGGTGGGGTTCCGTAGTTGTTCATCATCACTGCCGACCAGCGGTCCAACAGCGGAGTCGTGTTCGTCACGCCTGCACCACCTTCGTGCCTGCGCCCTCGTTGGTGAACAGTTCCACCAGCACACAGTGCTCCACGCGACCGTCGATCACGTGGGCGCCCGGGACGCCGCCGTTGATGGCGCGCAGACACGCCTCGATCTTGGGCACCATGCCCTCCTCCAGGGTCGGCAGCAGTTCGGTCAGTGCGGCGGAGTTGATCTGGCTGACCAGCGAGTCGCGATCCGGCCAGCTGGTGTACAGACCTTCGACGTCGGTGAGCATGAGCAGCTTCTCCGCCCCGAGAGCCTCGGCCAGCGCGGCCGCCGCGGTGTCGGCGTTGATGTTGTAGACCAGGCCGCCGTTGTCGGGCGCGATGGTCGACACGACGGGAATCCGTCCCGCGGCGATCAGGTCGAGCACGGCCGCGGTATTGACCTCGGCCACGTCACCGACCAGACCGATGTCGGTGGCAACACCGTCCACCAGGACGGTGCGGCGTACCGCGGTGAACAGGTGCGCATCCTCACCGGTGATACCCACGGCGTAGGGGCCGTGGGCGTTGATGAGGTTCACCAGCTCGCGGCCCACCTGGCCGAACAGCACCATCCGGGCGACCTCGAGGACCTCCGGGGTGGTGACGCGGAACCCGCCCTTGAAATCGCCTGCGATACCCAATTTCTTGAGCATGGCCGAGATCTGAGGCCCACCGCCGTGCACGACGACAGGGTGGATACCGCAGTTGCGCAGGAAGACCATGTCGGCGGCGAACGCGGCCTTGAGCCGGTCGTCGGTCATGGCATTGCCGCCGTACTTGACCACGACGATCTTCCCGTTGAGCGCGGTCAGCCACGGGAGTGCGTCGGCGAGTACCTGGGCTTTGTCGGTGGTGGTCCGCTCTTCGCGCGAGCGCTCATCGCCGGTCGTCACGCTCATGAGCTGTACGCCGAATTCTCTTCGACGTAGGCGTGCGACAGATCGGTGGTGCGGATCGACGCCGATCCCGATCCGACTCCGAGATCGACCACGACGGCGATGTCCTCACCCGACAGGTCGACCTCCCGCGCTCCTGCGGCCCCCACGCTGTCGATGCAGACGGGAAATCCGTTGAAAGACACGGTGATGCGTTCGGCATCGAGTGTGACGGGCGCCATGCCGACGGCGGCCAGTACCCGGCCCCAGTTCGGGTCCGAGCCGAACAGGGCCGTCTTGACCAGGCTGTCACGTGCGATCACCCGCGCGGCGGTCAGCGCGTCCTCTTCGCTGACGGCGCCGGTGACGGTGACCAGAATCCGCTTGGTGACACCCTCGGCGTCGGCCTGCAACTGGGCGCACAGATCGTCACACACCCGCAGCACGGCATCGTCGAGATCCTGCTGGGTGGGCGTGACCTCGCTGGCTCCCGAGGACAGCAGCAGTACCGTGTCGTTGGTCGAGCAGCTGCCGTCCACGTCCAGGCGGTCGAAGGTGCGCGAGACAGCTTGGCGCAGTGCGTGATCGAGCGCCTCGGGGCCGGCGACCGCGTCGGTGGTGATGACGCAGAGCATCGTCGCCAGCGACGGCGCCAGCATGCCCGCGCCCTTGGCCATCCCACCGACGGTCCACTTGTCGTCGTGATGCAGGGCGGCCTGCTTGGGAACCGTGTCGGTGGTCATGATGGCCCGTGCGGCGTCCTCGCCTCCGTTGAGGCCACCGGCCATCTCGTGCACGATCTCGGTCACGCCGGCCAGCATCCGGTCCATCGGCAGCCGGTCCCCGATCAACCCGGTGGAGCAGACGGCAACCTCGATCGCACCGGTCTCGGTTCCCCAGTCCGACAACGCTGATGCCACCGCCTCCGCGGTGGCGTGCGTGTCCTGGAAGCCACCGGGACCGGTGCAGGCGTTGGCGCCGCCGGAGTTGAGGATCACCGACCGCAACCGCCCGGTGGTGAGGACCTGCTGCGACCACAGCACCGGTGCGGCTTTGACCTTGTTGCGGGTGAACACGCCCGCGGCCGAGTAGTCGGGGCCCTCGTTGAACACCAGCGCGAGGTCCAGCTTGCCGGACGCCTTGATACCCGCGGCGATTCCGGTGGCCCGAAAACCGGCGGGCGCGGTCACACCCTGGGTACGCAACATCCGGCTCACGGGGCCACTCCCACCGTCGAGAGTCCTTCGGTCTCGGGCCAGCCGAGAGCGAGATTCATCGACTGCACGGCCGCGCCCCCCGTTCCTTTCGTCAGATTGTCGATGGCGGCGATCGCGATGAACGTCGAGGCGTCCTCGTCGACCGCGACCGCGAGCGCGGCGGCGTTGCTGCCGATCACCGACCCCGTCTTCGGCAACTGCCCTTCGGGCAGCAGGTGCACGAAAGGCTCGTTGGTGTAGGCCTTTTCGTATGCGGACCGCAATTGCGACACCGACGCGCCGGTGCGGGCCGTGCACGTGGCCAGGATTCCACGCGACGTGGGGATCAGTACCGGGGTGAACGACACGGTGACATCGGAGCCCGTCACCCCGCGCAGGCCCTGCGCGATCTCGGGCGTGTGCCGGTGCTTACCACCGATGTTGTACGCGCGTGCCGATCCGATGACCTCCGAACCGAGCAGGTCCACCTTGGCCGCTCGACCGGCGCCGGAGGTGCCGCTGACCGCGACGACGGTGACGGCGGGCTCGATGAGGCCTTCGGCGAGCGCAGGCCAGAGCGCGAGCAGCGCCGCGGTCGGGTAACAGCCCGGCACGGCGACCCGCGTGGCTCCCCTCAGTCGCTCGCGGCCGCCGGGCAATTCGGGCAGACCGTAGGGCCAGCTGCCCGCATGCTCGGAGCCGTAGAAGCGCTCCCAGTCGGCGGCATCGGTCAGCCGGAAGTCGGCGCCGCAGTCGATGATCAGGGTGTCGGGTCCGAGCTGTTCGGCGAGCGCGGCCGAATGCCCGTGGGGCAGCGCGAGGAAGACGACGTCATGGCCGCTGAGCACGTCGAGCTCGGTGGGCTCCAGCGTGCGGTCGGCGAGCGGCAGCAGATGGGGATGGTGGTCGGTCAACGCCGTCCCCGCACTGGCTGCGGCCGTCAGCGCGCCGATCGTGAGCCTGCCCTCGGCGTAGGCGGGGTGGCCGAGCAGCAGGCGAAGGATCTCTCCTCCGGCATATCCGCTGGCACCGGCGACTGCGACGGATGTCATGCACGCCATCCTGCATGTTTATGCACGAACTTGCAAACTCATTATGGGGCTGCTGTCGGTCGCGCCTCAACCGTGGCTGTGACCTGCGGTGACACGGTACTCCCCGTCGCATTCCCCTTGACGCGCCCGCGGTGCCGCTGCCACTGTCGGACACCACGACCGCCGCGAGACCGAGGGGGTGGCCATGCGTCAACGGGTCGCAGTGATCGGCGGCGGCATCGTCGGCGTGGCTGTCGCCAGGGAGCTGTTGCACCGACAACCCGATGCCGACGTGACGGTGTACGAGAAGGAAGACCGCCTCGCCGCGCACCAGACGGGACGCAACAGCGGCGTCGTTCACGCCGGGCCGTACTACCCACCGGGTTCAGCCAAAGCGCTGCTGTGCCGTCGCGGCGTCGGCCTGCTGGAGGAGTACTGCGCTCAGCACGCCATCACGCGCATCGTGTGCGGCAAGGTGCTCGTCGCGCTCGACGAGGCGGACCGCTCGCGGCTGGCGGGCATCGAGGAGCGCGCCCTCGCCAACGGGGTGCCCGGCGTCCGGACCATCGGCGCGGCTGAACTCCGCGAGTTGGAGCCGCACGTCCGCGGCGTCGCCGCACTGCACTCCCCCTCGACGTCGATCGTCGACTTCGCCGAGGTGACCCGCTCACTGGCCGCCGACGCGGCGTCCGACGGCGCGGAGATCCTGCTCGGTCACGAGGTCACCGGCATGCGGCTTCGGGCGACGCAGGTGGTGGTCAGCTGGCGCACCGCCGAGGGCGCAGGCGAGCAGGCGTACGACCGGGTGATCGCCTGCGGCGGTCTGCAGAGCGACCGGCTCGCCGAGATGGCGGGCGACGGACCGGATCCGGTGATCATGCCGTTCCGCGGCGAGTACTACGCCCTCAAGCCTCACCGGCGCGGACTCGTCAACGGTCTGGTGTATCCGGTGCCCGACCCCCGCTATCCCTTTCTCGGCGTTCATGTCACGCCGCGCGTGGACGGTGAGGTGCTGATCGGTCCGAACGCCGTGCTGGCGCTGGCGCGTGAGGGCTACACCTGGAAGAACGTGTCGCCGTCGGATCTGGCATGCATCGCACGCACACCGGCGTTCTGGCGATTCGCGCGCCAGCACTGGCGGACCGGTATCAGCGAGATGGCCGGCTCGCTCAGCAAGAAGCGGTTCGTCGCGGCGGCCCGCGCCTACGTTCCCGAACTGGCCGATGACGACGTGGTGCCCGGCACCGCGGGGGTCCGCGCCCAGGCACTCGATGCCGACGGCGGGCTGGTCGACGATTTCCGCATCAGCGTCCGTGACCGCATCGTGGTGCTGCGCAACGCCCCGTCCCCCGCGGCCACCTCCGCCATGGCCATTGCCGAACACGTCGTGTCGATTCTGGCGGGTCGGGCGTGAAACCGATTGCGGACAACAGTCTCTGGGGAGTATTGGCCACCCCGTTCGACGAACTCCTCGCCGTCGACCACGATTCGCTGCGTGCCGAGGTGGCGTCGTTCGCCGGCGACGGCGGACTCCGTCGCGCGCACCGTCGCGGCCGACGCGCTGCACCGGCTGCGCCCGCGGAACTGCTCAGCTTCCATGCGGTGCAAACTCGGCACGGGCCTGGCGTCGCTGACCAACCCGGTGCGCTGATTCAGCGGCACACTCAGCGGCGTTGTACCGCTCCCACCTGGGTCTCTGCCAGCGCGACCGCAGCATCGCGGGCGGCGCTGGCCTCCTCTTCGGTGAGCGTGCGGTCGGGTGCGCGGAATCGCAGCGCCAGAGCCAGTGACTTGCGGCCGTCCCCGATCTGGGGGCCTGTGTAGACGTCGAAGATCCGCACGTCCTCGAGCAGCTCACCGGCCCCGGACCTGACCGCATCGACCACCGCCTGCGCGGCGACGTCGTCATCGACGATGAGCGCGATGTCCTGAAAGACCGCCGGGAACGGCGAAACACCGGGCGCGGGCAGCCTTTCGGTCAACGGCACCGCGTCCAGGTCGATCTCCACGGCGCACATCCCCTTCGGCAGACCCGACCGCTCCACCACAGAGGGATGCAGCTGACCCGCATGCCCGACGACGGTGGATCCCACCAGCACTTCGGCGCACCGGCCGGGATGCCACGGTAGGTACTGCGCAGCACGCAGGGTGAATTCGACACCTGCAGCACGCCCGATGACGCGCACCGCCTCGAAGGCGTCGGCGGCCTCCACCCTCCGTCCGGCGCCCCAGGGTCCCGCGGGTTCGCGCAGACCGGCGAGCACCGCCCCGACGTGCTGGGGTTGGCGGGGCAGCGATGCATCCAGCGTGGCGATCTCCTCGGCGGTTGGCCTGCGGTCGTTGGGGATGCGCTCGATCGCTCTGGTCTCGGCTGTCGGCTCCACCACCTGGGCGATCGCGAACAACGCGGTATCGACGGCGCCGCGGGAGACGTTGCGGCTCAACGCCTCCAGCAATCCGGGCAGCAATGTGGTGGCCAGGTGCGGCCGATCCGACTCGAGCGGGTTGAGCACCTGGGTGGTGGCCCGCCGCGGGTCATCGGCAGGCAGGCCCCACTGATCGAACACGGTTGCGGCCAGGAACGGCGTCGGCAGGATCTCCACGAATCCCTGCAGCGCCAGCGATTTCCCGACTGCGCGCCGACGCTTCTGGGTGGCTGTCAGTCCGCGTCCGGCGGGGGCGGTGGGCAGCACCGAGGGAATCACGTCGAGCCCCTCGAGGCGCATCACCTCCTCGATAAGGTCGGCGGGTTGCCGGATATCGGGACGCCAGCTCGGCGGCGTGGCGGTCACCCGTCCACCGTCGATCTCGACCGTGGCGCCGATCTGGTTCAGTCGCTTCTGAGTCGCACCAGCGGGGTAGTCCACGCCCGCGGTGCGATCGGGCAGATCGAGGGGCATGCTGACCGGAGTGTGGGACCAGTCGTCGCGTGGCGGATCCCCGCGCCAGTCGGTGAGCGTGGAATCCACTGTGCCACCTGCGATATCGGCGAGAAGGGCCGCACAGCGGTCCAGCGCTGCCACTGACACGGCGGGGTCGACGGTGCGCTCGTAGCGGCGGCCAGCTTCGCTGTGCAGACGCAGCCGTCGCTGGGTGCGTGACACCGCAGCGGGATCCCAGACCGCGGCCTCCAGCAGGACATCGGTGGTGCTGTCACGAACCTCGGTGGTTCCGGCGCCCATGACGCCGCCGATCGCGGCGGTCGCAACGTCGTCGACGATCAGGACGTCGGCAGGATCGAGCTTGCGGGTGACATCGTCGAGCGTGACGACAGTCTCCCCCGGTTCGGCGAACCGGACCGTGAAACCACCGGTGATCAGGCTGCGGTCGTGGGCATGCATGGGGTGGCCGAGCTCAAGCATGACGTAGTTGGTCACATCGACGGCCGGGGAGATCGCACGGATTCCGCTGAGCAGCAGTCGCCGCTGGATCCACCAGGGCGACACCGCCTTCGGATCGATGCCGGTGACCGGTCGCAAGCCGAACCGCTGCACGCCGGTACCGGGTTCGATGGTCACCGGCAGTGCATCGCCGTCGGCGGGCAGCGGGGTGACCCGGGCCGGGTCGAAGGCGGGATCGACGAACTCGAGGTCATAGGCGTTGGCGATCTCGCGGGCCATCCCGCGGACCGACAGGCAGTAGCCGCGGTCGGGGGTGATGGCGAGGTCGAACACCACATCGTCGAGACCGAGCACCTCGGAAGCGGGAGTCCCCGGTTCGGCGGTGCCCGGTGGCAGCACGAGGATGCCCGAGTGGTCGGCGCCCAGGTTGAGCTCCGAGACCGAGCAGATCATGCCGTCGGAGGTGCGGCCGTACGTCTTGCGGGTGGCGATCGTGAAATCGCCGGGCAGAACGGTACCGGGCAGTGCCACAACCACGAGATCGCCTACCGCGAAGTTGGTTGCCCCGCAGACGATGTCGCGCGGCTGGCCGTCGAGGTTCTGCGATCCGACGTCCACTTTCACCGCGCGGATCGGCTTCTTGAACTCGGTCAGCTCGTCGATCTCGGTGACACGGCCCACGGTGAGCGGGCCGGTGACAGGTCCGACCGGGATGATGTCCTCGACTTCGTGCCCGATGCGGATCAGCGCATGTTCGAGATCTTCGGGAGACACGTCCCAGCCCGGTGCGCCGGCCTGCACGATCTCACGCAGCCAGCTGTACGGAAGGCGCATCAGGCTCCCACCCCGAACGGCAGCGAGAAGCGCACATCGCCCTCCACCATGTCCCGCATGTCAGGGATGCCGTTGCGGAATTGCAGTGTCCGTTCCAGGCCCATGCCGAATGCGAAGCCCGAGTACACCTCGGGATCGATGCCGCACGCGCGCAGCACATTCGGATTGACCATTCCGCAGCCGCCCCATTCCACCCAGCCGGGCCCGCCCTTCTTGTTGGGGAACCAGATGTCGACCTCGGCCGACGGCTCGGTGAACGGGAAGAAGTGCGGGCGGAACCGGGTCCGTCCCTGGGGGCCGAATTCGGCGCGGGCGAACGCGTCGAGTGTGCCCCGCAGATTCGCCATCGTCAGGTTCTTGTCCACGGCGAGACCCTCGACCTGATGGAAGACCGGTGTGTGCGTGGCGTCGAGTTCGTCGGTGCGGAAGGTGCGCCCGATCGAGATGATGTACACCGGCAGGTCACGTTCGAGCAGCGCCCGGATCTGGACCGGCGAGGTATGGGTGCGCAGGACCTGGCGCGACCCGTCGGGAGCGACGTGGAACGTGTCCTGCTCGCTGCGGGCCGGGTGGTCGGGCGGGAAGTTCAGCGCGTCGAAGTTGAACTGCTCGGTCTCGACCTCGGGGCCTTCGGCCAATTCCCAGCCCATCGCGATGAAGGTGTCGGCGACGTGCTCGGCCAGGATCGTGATCGGATGGCGGGCTCCGACAGGCTGGCGCGTGGAGGGCAGCGTGACGTCGATGCGCTCGGCCACCAGCACCGCCGCGTCGCGCTCGGCGCGAAGGATGGCCAGTCGCTCGTCGTAATGGCCCTGCGCCTGCGTGCGCACGACGTTGACCCGCTTACCTGCGTCGGCGCGCTCCACCTTGGGCAACGACCCGAGCGCCTGCCGCGCGAGCGCGATCGGCGAACGGTCACCGAGGTGCTCGGTCTTGGCCGTGGCGAGCTCGTCGAGGGTTGCGGCCCGATCGAAGGCACGCCGGGCTGCGCTGACCGCTTCGGCCAGCGCTTCGTCTGTCAGGTCCACTGGCTGATCAGCCACCCGGCGATCATAAGGGATACCTTCGCAGCCACTTCGCCTGCATTTGATGCGCTGCGGCGATACCCTCGCGCGGTGTTGATCCGGCCCCTGCTCGTCGGCGCACTGTGGATGCTGGCCGCGGCAGCCCTGGCCGCGGCGTTCACGCATCGCCCGGCATGGGTGGTGGCCGCCGTGGTGCTGGCGGGGTTGGCGCTGCTGGGCACGTGGGACCTGGTTCAGAAGCGGCACACGATCCTGCGGGTCTATCCGATCCTGGGGCACGTCCGGTTCCTGATGGAGCTGATCCGGCCCGAGATACGGCAGTACTTCATCGAGTCCAACACCGAGGCCACGCCGTTCGACCGCGAGACCCGCGACATGGTCTACGAGCGCGCCAAGGGCACCAAGGGCGACGAACCGTTCGGGACCGAGCGCGACGTCAACGCGCTCGGGTACGAGTTCCTGCGGCACTCGCTGCGCGCGCGCTTCGCCGACGAGCTCGACCCGCGGGTCCGGCTGGGGGGCCCGGACTGCCTCAAGCCCTACGACATCGCCGTGCTCAACGTGTCGGCCATGAGCTTCGGGGCGCTGTCGGCGAACGCGATCGAAGCGCTCAACGCGGGGGCGTATCGCGGGGGGTTCGCGCACGACACGGGCGAGGGCGGCATCAGCCCGTACCACTTGCGCGGCGGCGGCGATCTGATCTGGGAGATCGGTTCGGGCTACTTCGGCTGCCGGGACGCCGACGGGCGGTTCGATCCGGTTGCGTTCGCGGACAAGGCGTTACTACCCACGGTCAAGGCCGTGTCGGTGAAGTTGTCCCAGGGCGCCAAGCCCGGCCTCGGTGGGGTCCTGCCCGGCGCCAAGGTCAGTCCGGAGATCGCAGCGACACGCGGGGTGCCGGTGGGCCGCACGGTGGTGTCACCACCTGCGCACAGCGCGTTCTCCACCCCGGTCGAGTTCGCGCAGTTCATCGGCCGGCTGCGCGAGCTGTCCGGCGGCAAGCCGGTCGGGTTCAAGCTGTGTGTCGGTGCCCGCACGGAGTTCCTGTCGATATGCAAGGGGTTCCTGGAGACGGGTATCTCCGCGGACTTCGTCATCGTCGACGGCGGGGAGGGTGGAACCGGTGCCGCACCGCAGGAATTCGAGGACCACATCGGGATGCCACTGACCGAGGGACTGATGCTCGTCCACAACAGCCTGGTCGGCACGGGGCTGCGAGACCGGATCAAGGTGGGCGCCTCGGGCAAGGTGGCCAGTGGCGTCGACATCGTCAGCCGGATCTGCCAGGGCGCGGACTTCACGATGTCCGCACGGGCGATGATGTTCGCGGTCGGTTGCATCCAGGCGCTGAAGTGCAACACCAACCACTGCCCGACGGGGGTGGCGACCCAGGACCCGGTCCGGGCGAAGGCACTCGACGTGGCGGACAAGACCGTGCGGGTGTACAACTTCCAGCGCGCGACGGTGGCCAGCGCCGCCCAGATCGTCGCGTCGATGGGCCTGGCCGGATTCCACGAACTGTCTCCCGCGATGCTGAATCGCCGCATCGAGGGACAGCGGACGCAAACCTACGCCGAGATCTACGACTGGCTGATGCCGGGCGAACTTCTCCAGGACCCGCCAGACTCATGGCTGTCCGACTGGATCGAGGCGTCCGCCGAGGAGTTTCGATGAGCCGCTCGACGGCGTGGCTGGCCACGATGGCCACGCTGACGTGTGTCACGGCGTGCGCGTCGGAACCCGCGTCGCACGACACCGACGGCTGGTCGGCCGACGGATCAGAACAGGCGGTGGCCGAGGTGATCGACAAGGTCACCACATTCCCCACCCGACTGGACCCCCGCATCTGGGATGGCATGCAGATGAAGCCGGACATCCGGGAGGCGACGCTGCGTGTCATCGACCGCATCGTCGCCGACACAGGTCTCGAGCTCGCCATCGACGGGATCGACCTGTTCGGCAGCAACGCCTCCTACGAGTACGACGATGCCTCCGACTTCGGCGTACACGTGTTCGTCAGCTCCCCGTCCATGACGTCCGGCGATCTGGCGGCGGTGCTGAGCGTGCTCAACAGCGAGGTGGAACATCGCCAGGCGAATCACGTCACGTTCTACGGCGTACCGGCCGAGGTGACCTTCCACAGTGAGCGCACCGGTAGCTACCGGCCCGCACCCGGAATCGGTCAGTATTCGATCTCCGAAGGGCGCTGGGTCACCACGCCGGTGCAACAGCCCGACAACTTCGACCGCACCCAGATGGCGGTCGACATCACGGGTTTCATCGACAAGTACAACGACCTCGTGTCGACCTATCGGCAGGGCAAGGTGGGTTTCGACTGTTCGCGGTTCGCCGCGCTCGACGACGAGATGGGCGCCTACCGCGACGCCGGGTTCGCCGAAGGGCTGGGCAGTCGGTCCACTCAGAGCCTCTCGTACCGGGCGCTGCGACGGCTCAATGTCAGCGTTCCCGACATGGTCGACACCGTGGAGGACGAGTGCACGTTCGTCAACGAGTCAGTGGCGGTGCGGTGAGCACATGATCCGTTCCGTTGGGCGTACGGGGCCGTTCAAGGTCGCGGCGCGGGTGTCGTGGGCACTGCGCTTCACCCTGCTCGCGATCGTGGCGGTGGCCGCGGTGATGGTGCCGATCCCCGACCAGATTCAGGATGAGAACGCCACGGCCGTACTGTCCGTCCTCGGCATCGGCGCCACGATCTTCATCGGTTTCCGCAACACCACCGCGTACAACCGCTGGTGGGAAGCGCGCACGCTGTGGGGCGCCGTCATCATCAACTGCCGCGCCCTGGACAACGCGTTGGCCAGTGTCGACGACGGGTCCGACACCATGGCCACCGTGCTGGACCGGATGCGTCGCCGCCAGGTGCGGCACGCCTGGCGCCTGGCCGCCGAGCTACGCGGCGTCGAGCCGCCGGCCGGCGTCAGCGACCTCACCCCCGAAGACCCTGCCGACGCCGACGCCACCATGCTGCTGACCCAGCAGGCGCGTGACGTGCGGGCACTGTCGGACGCGGACCGACTGGATCCCCAGGGCCTGGTGATGCTGATGTCGTTGAACACCGCTCTGGTCACCGCGCAGAGCGGCCTGGAACGGATTCGCAACCAACCCATTCCGGTCCACTACGACCTCTTCATTCGGCTGCTCGCCTGGTTCTTCGGAATCATGGTGTTCAACCGGCTCGACGCCACCAGCCATCACCTGTGGAGCATCGCCATCGGCCTGCTGGTGATGAGCGTGTTCATCATCGCCGAACGGCTCGGGCACTTCATCGAGGTGCCCATGAACAACACCGTCTTCGATCTGCCGATGTTCCGCTTCTGCACCACCATCACCGGCAACCTTCTCGGCAACGGTCATCCGCTGGCCCGAGCCCGGGAAGACGCACGCGCCACCGTCTGGATGTAGGGCGACTATCCGCCCGTCAGCGCCTGGTCCTCGGCGTCGCCATTCGGTACCTGTCTGCGCATCCTCAGCCGATACATCACGAAGTCGGCGGGCACGCCTTCCTGCTTGGGCGCGAACACCTGGCGCCGGAGCCTCTTCGCCGTCACCCCGAGGGTCTCGAACTCGTCCTCCGGTATCCGCTCGAGGGTGGCCTGCGAGACCACCAGTTCCCCGCGGGTGGCACGCTCCATCACCCTCGCGGCGACGTTGACGTCGATACCGAGCCAGTCGGAACCGATCCGCTGCGGCCTGCCGGTGTGGACACCGACCCGCATACGCGGCGTATAACCGTCCACCTCAAGGGATTTGACGGCCTCCCTGGCAGCGATCGCGGCGCGGACCGCGGTGTGAGGCTCGGCGAACACCGCCATCAGCCCGTCGCCCATCCGCTTGACGATGTGCCCGCCCGACTCCAGCAGCGGTGGCTCCACCACCTGGGCGACGCGGCGCAGCAGTCGCAGCGTCGCGTCGTCTCCGGCGTTGAGTGACCAGGCCGAGAATCCGACGAGGTCGGTGAAGACGATGGTGACCTCGGCGTTGGCCGGCCGGCCGGAGACGCGCTCGGTCAGCGCCTGCCACACCTGCAAGGCCCCGAGGCTGAGCTCGCGGGTCGCGGCGTCACGTTCGAGCAGCCGGTCGGCGGCACGGGCGGCCGCGGACGGTCCACCGACGCCGCTCACCGACAGTGGATCGCCGAATTCCGGGTCACCGGGCAGCGCGCGGCGGGCGCGGCGGAGCAGGGAGATCAAGCCGGCGTTGTGGTTGACGTTGCTCAACCACCAGGTGGAGCTTGCGGACTGGTCGCCTGCGCGTGCACCCGGCGGGTCGTCGTCCACACGGCAAGCCTAATCGAGCAAGATCGCCGCCTTAAATTGGCAGGTCACGGCTGCATGGCGCGTGGGCGGCGGGTCAGTAACGCTGCCGGGCAGGGCCACCCAAATCGTAGACAACGAACGTTGTCACGCCTATCTTGAGGAAGTGCGCTCAACGGCGATGGAAACGGCCCCGACGGACAATCCCCTCGGCCCGGATTCACTGACCTGGAAGTACTTCGGTGATGTCCGAACCGGCATGCTCGGCGTCTGGATCGGCGCGATCCAGAACATGTTTCCGCAACTCGGCGCCGGGGTCGAAGACCATTCGGTGTTGTTGCGTGAACCACTGCAGCGCGTGGCACGTTCGGTGTATCCCATCATGGGCGTCGTCTACGACGGTGACCGCGCCGCGCAGACCGGAGCGCAGATTCGCGGTTACCACAAGACGATCAAAGGGGTCGACGCCGACGGCAGGCGCTACCACGCGCTCAATCCGGAGACGTTCTACTGGGCGCACGCCACGTTCTTCATGCTGATCATCAAGACAGCCGAGTACTTCTGCGGCGGTCTGACCGAGGCCGAGAAAGAGCAACTGTTCGACGAGCACGTCCAGTGGTACCGGATGTACGGCATGAGCATGCAGCCGGTCCCCGAGTCGTGGACGGCATTCGGCGAGTACTGGGACCGCAAGTGCCGCGACGAACTCGAGATCAACAAGGCGACGCTGGACATCTTCTCTATGCGCATCCCGAAACCGTGGTTCGTGCTGATGCCGACACCGGTGTGGGATCAGCTCTTCAAACCGATGGTCGGGGCCCAACGGTGGATCGCCGCAGGGCTTTTCGATCCGGTTGTGCGCGAGCGGGCCGGCATGCGGTGGACCCCCGGCGACGAGGTGGTGCTGCGGCTGTTCGGCAAACTGGTCGAGTTGGCGTTCGTCGCGGTCCCCGACGAGATCCGGCTGCACCCGCGGGCCGTGGCGGCCTACCGTCGCGCCGAAGGCAAGATCCCGGCCGACGCCCCACTGGTCGAGGCGCCGGCATTCATGGCGCCGCCGCGGGACCGCCGCGCGATGCCGATGCACTACCAGCCGCCGCACAGGTCGCTGCTCGACCGGGTGGGGTCGCTGGTGCACACCACGTTCTCTCTGGCGGGGGCGCGTCGACCGGCCGGTCCGAGTAAGGCAGCCTGAACGCATGCTCGAATGGTCTGACGTCGATATCGCCGTGCGCGACGCCGTGCGGGAGTTCGTCGACAAAGAAGTCCGCCCGCACGTCGACGCGCTCGAAAGCGGCGAGATGGAGCCCTATCCCGTCATCCGCAAGCTCTTCGCCACGTTCGGCATCGCCGACATGGCGCGCGACTCCTTGAACAAGCGTTTGGCCCGGTTGCGCGACGGCACCGAAGCGAAGTCCTCCGGCGGCGGCATGTTCGGCGGCGACGGCGGTTCCGCGGGCATGGGTTTCGTCGTCATCAGCGAACTGTGCCGGGTATCGATGGGTGTCGTCACCGGGATGGGCGTCAGCCTGGGACTCACGGTGCCGACCATCATGGGCCGGGGCACGCTGGCCCAGCAGGAGCGCTGGCTACCGGACCTCGTGACCTACGACAAGGTGGGCGCCTGGGCGATCACCGAACCCGACTCCGGGTCAGACGCATTCGGCGGCATGAAGTCCTATGTGGTCCGCGATGGCGACGACTACATCCTCAACGGCCAGAAGACCTTCATCACCAACGGTCCGGATGCCGACGTCGTGGTCGTGTACGCGAAGCTGGACGAGGGCGACGCCAGCGTGAGCAAGCGGGATCGCAAGGTGCTGACGTTCGTGCTCGACCGCGGCATGGACGGTTTCGTCCAGTCGAAGCCGTTCCGCAAGATGGGCATTCATTCGTCCCGCACCGGCGAGCTGTTCTTCAGTGACGTCCGGCTGGGCCGCGACCGGCTGCTCGGCGAGACCGAAGGTGACAGCGCCGACGGCAAGGACCAGGGCCGCGACAGCGCCAGGTCCAACTTCTCGGCCGAGCGCATCGGCGTCGCCGCGATGGCCCTCGGCGTCATCGAGGAATGCCTGCGCCTGTGCGTCGACTATGCGAAGTCCCGCACGCTGTGGGGCAAGGAGATCGGCCAGTTCCAGCTGATCCAGCTCAAACTCGCGTCCATGGAGGTCGCGCGAATGAATGTGCGCAACATGCTGTTTCGCGTGATCGAAGCTGCCCAGACCGGCACCCCGATCTCACTTGCGGAAGCGTCGGCGATCAAGTGGTACTGCTCGCAGGCCGCCACCGACGTCGCGATGGAGGCGGTGCAGGTGTTCGGCGGCAACGGCTACATGACGGAGTACCGGGTGGAGCAGCTCGCCCGGGACGCCAAGTCGCTGATGATCTACGCGGGCAGCAACGAAGTGCAGATCACGCACGTGGCCAGGGGCCTGCTCAGCGACTAGCCTTGACGGCGTCGTCTACCGCGGGAGCACCTGGTGAAATTCAACAACGTCACTGCCTTGGTCACCGGAGCCAGCGGCGGCATCGGTGAAGAGTTCGCAGTCCAGCTCGCGCAACGAGGTGCCAACCTCATCCTGGTCGCGCGCCGCGCCGACAAGTTGACGGCGCTGCGGGAGACTCTGCTGGCCCGGCACCCCGGAATCGTGGTGGACGTCCTGGCCGCCGACCTCGCCGTGCCGGGTTCCGGTGCGGAACTGCAGTCCGGTATCCGCGAACTCGGACGCACCGTCGACGTGTTGGTCAACAACGCCGGCGTCGGCCTGCACGGCAAGTTCGTCACCCAGGAGCCCGAGGGCAACGCCGCGCAGATCCAGTTGAACTGCGGCACGCTGGTCGACCTGACCGCCCGTTTCCTGCCGGGCATGGTCGAGCGGAGTACCGGCGTCGTGATCAACGTCGCGTCCACCGCAGCGTTCCAGCCCACCCCGGGCATGGCGGTCTACGGGGCCACGAAGGCTTTCGTGCTGTCGTACTCCGAGGCGCTCTGGCAGGAGTGTCGCGGCACCGGAGTGACCATCCTGGCGCTGTGTCCCGGCGCCACCGAAACCGAGTTCTTCGAGCGGACCGGCGAGAAGTTCCTCACCGACGGGCGGCAGACCTCCAAGCAGGTTGTGGACACGGCCTTCGGCGCGCTCGGCAACTCGTCACCGACGGTGGTCTCCGGGTTGCGCAACAGCCTGCTGGCCGCCGGCTACCGGTTCACCCCGCGGAAGGTCATGCTCGCGGTATCCGAGCGGATCTTGAAGTCCGACGACTGAATCACGCAACCACGAGGTTGCGCTTCCGGTGGCGTTCGTGGTGGAGTACAGGCAACAGAAAGGTTGCCCATGACCGCCGACCGGATCGAGAAGCATGCTCGCCTGAACGCCCCCATCGAGCGGGTGTGGGACGCCCTCGGCGATAGTCAGAAATTCGGCACGTGGTTCGGCATGTCCGTGGACGGCCCGTTCGTCGAGGGCCAGACTATCTCGGGCCAGATCACCGAAACGCAGGTGGACCCGGAGATCGCCGAGAAGCAACGGCCCTACGTCGGGGCACCGGTCACGCTGTGGGTCGTCGCCGTCGAGCCGCTACGCCGCCTGGCTTTCCGGTGGAACCCGTTGCCCGGCACAGAATTCGCTGAACTGACCACGCTCGTGGAGTTCACCCTGGCCGAGGACGGGGGCGGGACTCTGCTGACCATCGTCGAGTCCGGCTTCGAGGCGCTCCCCCACGACCATCGTGACGCCTCCCGCCGGGGCAACAGCGAAGGCTGGGCGCTGCAATTGCAGTTGATCGGCACCTACGTCGCCCTCGAATCGGCGCGATGAGCACTGCAGCGGCGACCGCGTCGGTGTTCGGGGCCCTGGGAGATCCCCATCGCCTCGACATGGTCATCGGGCTGTGCGAATCCGGCCCTCGGTCGACATTGCAGGTGGCGCAAGCGATTCCGCTGTCTCGACAGGCCGCCACCAAGCATCTCCAGATCCTGGAGGCGGTCGGCGTGGTCCGCAGTTCGAAACAGGGACGCGAACGGATCTGGACAGTCGAGCCGCAGCCGCTCGCCGCGGCCGGCGACTATCTGGGCGCACTGTCCCGTCGATGGGATGGGGCCATCGATCGATTGACGGCATTCGTCGAGGATCAGACCCCGTCCCGGGATCACCGCTCGGACGGGCCCCGCGGTGGCACCTAGGTGTCAGCGCAGCCGAAAGGCGCGTGCACTCTGGTAGAGGCAGATCGCCGCCGCGGACGCGACGTTCAGACTTTCGGCGCCGCCGGGCATCGGAATTCGGACGCCGGTGGTCGCCAGCGCGACGACCTCGGGCGGTAGGCCGTGCGCCTCCGGCCCGAACAGCCATGCGGTGGGGGTCGACAGGTCCGCGTCGTCCAGGCTGACGTCGCCGTCGAGCACCGTGGCCAGCACCTGCAGGCCCGCGTCCCTCAGGCGGGCGAGGACACCCGCGGCGTCGGGGTCGCTGATCACCGGGACGGAGAAGATGCTGCCCGCCGAGGCGCGCAGGCACTTGCCGTTGTAGGGATCGACGCTGTCACCGGCGAGTACGACGGCATCGGCGCCCATCGCGTCGGCCACTCGGATCAGGGTGCCGGCGTTGCCCGGTTCGGAGATGCCGACCGGGACGGCAACCAACCTCGGGTCACCGGCGAGTACCTCGTCGAGGGCAACGTCGGGCATGGAGCACACGGCGACGAGGCCCACCGGAGTCACGGTGTCCGACAAGACTTTGGCGGCCTTGTCAGTGACCAGGTCGACGGTGACGCCGCTCAGCAGACCGGCGAACCGGTGCGCGGCTTCGGCTGTCGCGAAGACCTCGGAGACGAGTCCGCGCCGCAACGCCGCCTCGACCAGGTTGGGACCTTCGGCGAGGAAGCGTGCGGCGCGGCGGCGCCCGGTGTGGCGGTGCAGCTTGACTGCCGCCGCCACCCGGGCAGAGCGCTCGGTGAGCGGCGACATTTCCCGGGTCGCTTCGCTCCTGCCCTCCGTTAAGCAGCCTCGCCGGACGGTGCGTTGACATCCTCGGGCAGAGCGGCCTTGGCGACCTCGACCAGAGCGGTGAAGGCGGCGGCGTCGCTGACCGCGATCTCGGCGAGGTTCTTGCGATCGACCTCGACACCGGCGGCCTTGAGGCCCTGGATCAACCGGTTGTAGGTGACGCCGTTGGCGCGGGCGGCCGCATTGATGCGGGTGATCCACAGCTTGCGGAAGTCGCCCTTGCGCGCCTTGCGGTCACGGTAGGCGTAGGTCAGCGAGTGCAGCTGCTGCTCTTTTGCCTTGCGGTACAGCCGGGACCGCTGGCCGCGGTATCCCTTGGAAGCCTTCAGTACGGTGCGCCGCTTCTTCTGCGCGTTGAGTGCGCGCTTCACGCGTGCCATGGGGTGTTCCTATCTCGGTGGGGTCAGGTCAAAGCTGGTGGCAGAAAAGCTCTAGCCGTTCAGCATCTTGGCGATGCGCTTGGCGTCGTTCGGGGCCACCACAGTGCGGCCGTCGAGACGTCGGGTGCGCTTGCTCGCCTTGTGCTCGAGCAGGTGGCGACGGCCGGCCTTCTGACGGACGATCTTGCCGGTTCCGGTGCGACGGAACCGCTTCGAAGCGCCGCTGTGGGTCTTCGCCTTGGGCATTTTTCCTCAGTTCTGTGGTGTATCGGTGGGGGCTTCGGCGGCCGCCGCGCTGGCGCGCTGTGCCGCCGGGACGTCTGCATCGTGCGCCGCCTTGGCGCGAGTCTTCGCACCGCGGTGCGGTGCCAGCACCATCGTCATGTTGCGGCCGTCCTGCTTGGCGGACGTCTCGACGAAGCCGTAATCGGCGACGTCAGCGCCCAGGCGCTGCAGGAGCCGGAAGCCGAGTTCGGGCCGCGACTGCTCGCGTCCGCGGAACATGATCGTCACCTTGACCTTGGACCCTGCTTCGAGGAAGCGGATGACGTGACCCTTTTTGGTCTCGTAATCGTGCGGGTCGATCTTGGGACGCAGCTTCTGTTCTTTGACGACGGTCTGCTGCTGGTTCTTGCGAGACTCGCGCGCCTTCTGTGCCGTCTCGTACTTGAACTTGCCGTAGTCCATGATCTTGCACACGGGCGGCTTGGCGTCCGGGGCTACTTCGACGAGGTCCAGGTCGGCATCCGCGGCGACGCGGAGTGCATCTTCGATGCGCACGATGCCTACCTGTTCACCGCCCGGACCGATCAGGCGAACTTCAGGTACGCGGATGCGCTCGTTGACGCGGGTCTCAGTGCTGATGGGGCCTCCCGGGATAGTTCCTGCTGTGCTCAGGAATCCCCCACGCCGCCGGCCTCCCGTTCCACAGAACGAGCACACCCTGCTGAGCAGGGCCAAAGCCGACCAGGCCAGACATCTACGATGTCGGTGACCGGACCGCAGTACCTTCGAATCATCGTCGGCCGGCGGTGGGAGCGGGACTCCACTTGGTGTCCCTGGCGTTAGCCGGGACGGTCGCGCATGGAAGTCTACCAGCCATGACCGATGATCCCAGCATCCGCGAACTCGCCGAGATTCCCGCCGTCGAGGTCATCACCCGGGCGGCCGTGATGCTGATGAGCGCCACCGCCGAAAAATTGGGTCTGTCGGACGACGATCCCGATGACAGCCCGCACCGCGACCTCGACGAAGCCCGGCGCCTGATCACCGCGCTGGCCGGGTTGGTCACCGCATCGGCGGAATACCTGGGTCCGCACGCCGGGCCGGTACGCGACGGACTCAAGACCTTGCAGCTCGCGTTCCGCGAGGCCAGCGCCGCTCCTGACGAGCCAGGACACGGTCCGGGAGAGAAATACACCGGTCCGGTCTGGTAGCACCACATTCGGCCGTCGAGCGAATATCCTCGCGGCCTATGACCCCTACCAGCCTTGTGCGGGCGCATCCCAAGTCCAGCCACCGGTGGGTGCCCGCGGCGGCCGGCTGGATCGTCGGGGTCATCGCGACGCTGTCTCTGCTGGCGAGCATCTCGCCGCTGATCCGGTCGATCATCCGGGTCCCCCGCGAATGGGTCGACGACTACATCTTCAACTTCCCGGACACCAGCTTCGCGTGGGCGTTCGTGCTCGCCCTGCTGGCCGGGGCGCTGGCCGCGCGCAAGCGGATCGCCTGGTGGATCCTCGTGGGCTACATGGTCGCCGCCGCCGGGTGGAACGTCGCCGGTCTCGTCGACGGCGAACGGTGGTTCCAGGAAATCGGCGAGATCATCGGCCTGGGTTTCCATCTCGCGGCGATCGCCTTCCTGCTGTTGGCTCGCAAGGAGTTCTGGGCCAGGGTGCGACGGGGCGCGCTGCTGAAGGCTGCCGCCACTCTCGTCACAGCCATGGCGGTCGGCACGCTGATCGGCTGGGGGCTGCTGGAGCTGTTTCCCGGCAGTCTCGCCCGGCCCGATCGCTTCTGGTACGCGCTCAACCGGGTCAGCGCGTTCGCCGGCGCGGACGCCGATGCGTTCAGCGGCCACCCGCACGTATTCGTCAACGCGCTGCTCGGGCTGTTCGGCGCGCTTGCGCTGATGGTGACCGCCATCGTGCTGTTCCAGTCGCAGCGAGCCGACAATGCGTTGACCGGTGAGGACGAATCCGCCATCCGCGGCCTGCTCGAGCTGTACGGCAAGAACGACTCTCTGGGCTACTTCGCCACCCGCAGGGACAAGGCGGTGGTGTTCGCCCCCAACGGCCGCGCCGCCATCACCTATCGCGTCGAGGTGGGCGTCTGCCTGGCCAGCGGCGACCCGGTGGGCGACCCGAAGGCGTGGCCGCAGGC
The DNA here is from genome assembly GCF_900637195.1 of Mycolicibacterium aurum. Taxonomy (NCBI): domain Bacteria; kingdom Bacillati; phylum Actinomycetota; class Actinomycetes; order Mycobacteriales; family Mycobacteriaceae; genus Mycobacterium; species Mycolicibacterium aurum. Next base: position 3,366,487 of record NZ_LR134356.1, read on the forward strand.
CATCGAGGCGTGGCTGAAACTGTGCGAGACCTATGGCTGGGCGCCGGGGGTGATGGGCGCCAGTTCGACTGCCGCCCAGGCCTTCCGCGAGGCCGGACTGAACGCGCTGCAACTGGGCGACGAAGCGATCCTGCATCCGGACGACTTCCGGCTCTCCGGACCCGACATGCGCGCGGTCCGGCAGGCGGTCACCCGGGCCAAGCGCTCCGGGGTCGGCGTCCGCTTCCGCCGGCATCGCGAGCTGTCGGCGGAGGAGATGGCCGACGTGATCGCCCGGGCCGACGCGTGGCGGGACACCGACGACGAGCGCGGATTCTCGATGGCGCTGGGCAGACTCGGGGACCCGGGCGACGGTGACTGCCTCCTGGTCGAGGCGGTCCAGAATCCCGACGGCCAGGACCCGACGGTCGTGGCGATGCTCTCGCTCGTGCCATGGGGCAGCAACGGGGTATCGCTGGATCTGATGCGCCGCGCTCCGCAGTCACCCAACGGAACCATCGAGTTGATGGTCAGCGAGTTGTGTACGCAGTCCGAGGGCATCGGGATCACCCGGATCTCGCTCAACTTCGCGATGTTCCGTTCGGCGTTCGAGCAGGGCGCCCAGCTCGGCGCGGGCCCGGTGGCCCGACTGTGGCGCTGGCTGCTGGTGTTCTTCTCACGCTGGTGGCAGCTGGAAACGCTGTATCGGTCCAATATGAAATACCAGCCCGAATGGGTGCCGCGGTTCGCCTGCTACGAGGACGCGAGGTTGGTGCCGAAGGTCGGCGTGGCCTCGGTCATCGCCGAAGGCTTCCTGGTGCTGCCGTTCTCGCGGCGCCACGAGCAACCACACACCGGCCATCACATCGCGGCGCCGGGGTCCTTGGTGGCGACCGGGCTGCTGCACAGCGACGGCACCGCCCCCGACGTCGCCGGGCTCGCAGCCGACCTGCCCGACGACGACGATCAGCCGCGCCTGCCGGAGCAGGTCCGGGTTCGGATGGCCAAGCTACGGGCTCTGCAGGACAACGGAATCGACGCCTACCCGGTGGGCAGTCCGCCCAGCCACACCGTCGCACAGGCGCTGGTCTGCGAGGACGGCACCGCGGTGACCGTCGCCGGGCGCGTGCTGCGACTGCGCGACTATGGCGGCGTTCTCTTCGTCCAGCTTCGCGACTGGTCGGGGGAAACCCAACTGCTGCTGGACAACTCGCTGTTGACGCAGTCGTTCATGGGCACCACGGCGGACTTCACCCGGACCATCGACCTCGGCGACCTCGTCGAGGTCACCGGAACCATGGGCCACACCCGGTCGGGCACATGGTCGGTGCTGGTGACCGGGTGGCGGTTGATCGGCAAGTGCCTGCGACCGTTGCCCGACAAATGGAAGGGCCTGACCGATCAGGAGGCCCGCGTCCGCGCCCGCTACGTCGACCTGGCGGTCAACACCGATGCGCGCGAGCTCATCAAGGCACGCAGCGGGGTTCTGCACGCGATCCGCGAAACCCTGTTCGCCAAGGGTTTTCTGGAAGTCGAGACACCGATCCTGCAGCAGATCCACGGCGGCGCCAACGCCCGTCCGTTCCTGACCCACATCAACGCCTACGACCTCGACCTGTATCTGCGCATCGCGCCCGAGCTGTATCTCAAACGGCTGTGCGTCGGCGGTGTGGAGCGGGTCTTCGAGCTGGGCCGCGCATTCCGCAACGAAGGCGTCGACTTCAGCCACAACCCCGAGTTCACGTTGCTGGAGGCCTATCAGGCGCACGCCGACTACAACGTCTGGATCGACGGGTGCCGCGAGCTGATCCAGAACGCGGCGCTGGCGGCCAACGGCGCACACGTGTTTCTGCGCCCCCGCGAGGACGGCGTACTCGAGCCGGTCGACATCTCGGGCCAGTGGACGGTCAAGACCGTGCACGGCGCGGTATCAGAGGCGCTCGGTGAGCACATCGACGTCGAGACGGACCTTCTTACGTTGCGCCGGTTGTGCGACAAGGCGGGCATCGCCTACCTGACGCACTGGGATGCCGGCGCGGTGGTCCTGGAGATGTACGAACACCTCGTCGAGGATCGGACGCAGGCGCCGACGTTCTACAAAGATTTCCCGACGTCGGTGTCGCCGCTCACCCGGCCGCACCGCAGCATTCCCGGGGTGGCCGAACGCTGGGACCTGGTCGCGTGGGGAGTCGAGCTGGGCACCGCCTACAGCGAGCTCACCGATCCCGTGGAGCAGCGGCGCCGCCTCCAGGAGCAGTCCCTGCTCGCGTCCGGAGGCGACCCGGAAGCCATGGAACTCGACGAAGACTTCCTGCAGGCCATGGAATACGCGATGCCGCCGACCGGCGGGCTCGGCATGGGGGTGGACCGCGTCGTCATGCTGATCACCGGGCGCAGCATCCGCGAGACCCTGCCCTTCCCGCTCGCGAAGCCGCGCTAGCGGCGAAAGCGATCCAAGCCGTTCGCAGTGAGGTCACAGCGGGCTCCAAGAATCTGCGGCCAATCTGGACGCTGTGACGTTGCCGGACACCTTGCGCCACAATCTCTCACTGATGCACGGGTGGCTGCCCGTCTCCGTGCAGATCGTGGCGGCCATCGCCCTGGTCGCTGCCATCGGTTGGCGCACCCGGCGGTGGCGGATGATCTGGTTACCCTGGTCGGCCCTCATCGGCGCCGGCCTTGCGGTGGGCACCTACTGGTACATCGATTCGGCAGGCCTTGCCGACGACACCAACCCCGCCCCGCACACGCTGTGGGTGTGGATCGCGCTGTCCGGCCTGGCTGTCGGCGTCCTGCTGTCGGGATGGCGCAACGCGCGGTGGTGGCGCAGGGCGGCCGCGGTCGCCGCGGTCCCGCTGTGCGCGTTGTCTGCTGCACTGATGTTGAACCTCTGGGTCGGCTACTTCCCCACCGTGCAGACGGCGTGGAACCAGGTCACCGCGGGACCGCTGCCGGACGAGACCGATCAGGTTGCCATCGCCGCCATGCAGCGACAGCACCGGATTCCGATCAAGGGCAGCGTGGAAGCCGTCGACATTCCGGACACCGCTTCGGGATTCAGGCACCGGCAGGAGTTCGTGTACCTGCCGCCCGCATGGTTCGCCGACACCCCACCGCCCGCTCTGCCGGTCGTGATGATGATCGGCGGCGAGTTCAACACACCCGCCGACTGGATGCGGGCCGGCGGCGCGGTGAAGATTCTCGACGATTTCGCTGCCGCCCACCACGGCTATGCCCCCGTCGTCGTGTTCGTCGACCCGGGCGGCGCCTTCAACAACGACACCGAATGCGTCAACGGGTCGCGCGGCAACTCTGCCGACCACCTTGTCAAAGATGTTGTGCCGTATGTCAAATCCCACTTCGGCGTCAGCACCGACAGTGCCCACTGGGGTGTGGTCGGCTGGTCGATGGGCGGCACCTGCGCCGTCGACCTGACGGTGATGCATCCGGACACGTTCAGTGCGTTCGTCGACATCGCCGGTGACGCGGCACCCAACTCCGGCACCCAGGCCGAGACCGTCGACCGGCTGTTCGGCGGAAATGCGGCGGCCTACGCCGCATTCGACCCGAAGGCGGTGATGACGAGCCACGGCCGGTACCAGGGGGTTGCGGGCTGGTTCGCTGTCAACAGCGCCGTCTCCGGTGTCGCCAAACCCAACGACCAGGCTGTCGCGGCCAGTTCACTGTGCGCGCTGGGCCACCAGTCCGGCATCGACTGCGCTGTGGTGACCCAACCCGGCAACCACGACTGGCCGTTCGCGTCCAACGCCTTCAGTTCCTCGCTGCCCTGGCTCGCGGGCAGGATCGGGACGCCGGGCGTCCCCGAGACCGATCTGCCCGGAGCGGTCCAGGGGTAGCGTGAGGGGCATGCCGGACGAACCGATCATCGACGCTGACGTCATTCCCGCGGAGCCGACGACACCGCCCGAAACCGGCTACTCCCCTGCCGGCGTACCGACATTCGACGCGGTGCGGGAGAAGATCGAAAACCGCTACGCGACGTCGCTCGGCTCGGCGGAGCTGGCCTCCGAGACCCCGGAGGGCCGCACCGTCGAGGACCAGTACGCGCGACGGCAGGAGGCAGCCGCCGAGCGGCTCGCCGAGATCCGGAAGTCGATGAACCGGGCACCCGACACCGATCAGTAGTCGGACTCCGCCGCCAGCACCTCGGCCAGGAACGCGTCGGCGCCCGGTGACTGCAGGCGCGCCCGGGCGAACACCCGGACGCGGTCCCGCACAGCGCGGTCTTCCCCGACATCCGCTCCGATCGTCACAGTGGCATCTCGCCAATCACGATCCCATGCACCGGTCTCCGTCACCGGCACGCCGTCGTCTGCCAGCAGCGGCAACGCCGCCGCGCCTGCCGCGTCCAGCACCCCCGTCCCACGGATCCCGCCCGCACGAAAGCGTACGTCGATGCCCGCCGGCGACGCGGAGCCCGACAGCTCGGCCCGCACCGCGACGGTGACACCCGTGCTGTCGGCGTCGATCCGCCAGCCGACGGTGTCTTCGGCTGCGTCGAAGACGCCAGGCGGCACCGCACTCCAGTGGACCGAGGCCACACCTGCCTCGACGGCCTCGGCTGTCCCCCGGTGGCCGTTCACGCCTGCGACCAGCGCGTAGTCGTCCCGTCCCGCCACCTGTGTGACGCGAGGCGCGGGCACGGCGCTGACGCCGAGGTCCTCGGCGAGCCCGGCGCAGGCGGCTGCGAGTTCCTGCACCCGGGTGTCCCCCAGGCGGGAAAGGCCGTCGAGCACCGCCAGGTGGGGTCGCACGAGCTCTGCCGCATCGGAATCGAAGGTGTCGTCGGTGAAGAACTCGTCGGCTGCCGCGGTGAGCAGTCCGAGCTCCGCGTCCAGCACGGCGCTGTCGAGCCCTGCGATCCCGTCCCGGCGACTCGCCGGCCACCAGCGCCGCAGCCAGTGGCCGTAGGCGAGCCGTCGCAGGGGCTCCAGCGCCGCGCTGTCGAGCCTCACGTCGTCGACCTCGACCGGTCCCGCGCCGCCGATCTCCAGCGTGCGCACGATCTCGCTGTGCGCGCGCTCTCCGGCAACCCGCCACAGCCAGTCCGCGCGGGCGGGGTCGGTGAATGCGACCTGCACGTCGGCGTCCGGACGGTCGACCGTCCATGCCAGCACCGCCCCGGACACCTCCAGCACCGCGGTCAGCGGCGCCGGGTCCGGGTTCGGTCCCGTCGACCACAGGCCCGCATCCGAGACGAATCTCATTGTCGCGCCTGCGCTTCCAGCATGGCCTTGATGCGCTGACGGTGGTCCAGGCTGACCGACCTCGACACGCCCTCGAGCAGCGCACGCACCTCGTCGACGTCGGCACATGACTCCTGCCACACGTCGCGCCCGTGCAGACGTGCCCACAGCCGGCTCAGGTAGGGCCTGCAGAACGCCGCGAGTTCGTCGACGACGTGCCGCTGGTGCGGATGCACGGAGCCACCGCCGACCAGGTAGCGCCGTGCGTGCAGCACATAGGCCTCCTTACGCAGCCGCGACTGAATCTGACGTGACAGGTCGTGGCGCGGGTGCGCCGACTCGTCGAGTGGCGCGAGATCGACCGCAACCTCGATGCCGGCGAGAAGCGTCGCCTGCCTGTCCTCGCCGAGCAGACCCCACGGCGCGCAGGACCTGTCCACCTCTTCGGCACACAGCAGCGGGACCTCGGGCAGCTCCTCCCGCGCCAAGGCGCGCCGCAGCGTCGCCCGCACGCGTTCGACGACGCTGCGGTCCAGAGGGCGTTCTCCGTCTCCTCCGGTGACCATCGGGGGCCGTTGCGGCTGCGCCGAACTCAGCCCGAGGGCGACGATCGACCACGGCAGGTCAACGCTGTGATGCGCAGCGGCGCCGAAGTTGTACGGTGTCGCGTCGGCCAGCAGCGCCGACCACACACGCTGACGGGCGACGACGGCGTTGTGGCTGTCCGCCCGTCCCAGCACGGCGGCCAGCCCGGCCAGGAATGGACCGCTGATCTCGTTGCCCGCCTCGACGTCCCGCCAGCTGCGCGCTAGCTGCTCTGACAGCGCCTCGACCACGCGACCGTCCGCGATGTAACGGTTGAGTACCTCGATCGCCGTCCGGTCACGGTCGGAATGCACTTCGCGCAGAACAGTTTTTGCTGCCGCACGGTCATGCCGGCCCGGCGCTCCCCTGGTGACCGCGAGTTCGAAGCAGAGCGGGAAGTAGAGTTCCTGCGCGTTACCGGTGGTGATGCGCAGCCGGCGGCGTTCTCTCTTGAGCTGATCGAACCAGGCAGCGGTCGCGCGAAGGGTGTCGGCCTGTCCCGTTATCGCGGCATGCATCTCGGCGGCGACGTCGTCGGCCACGACCGGTGTGGAATACCTGGCATTCGAGCGCAGCCGCAGCACCAGCGGATCGATGATGCGTTTCACCGTGCGGGTCAGCGGACTGCCGTCGTCGGCGCTGAGCACCTCGACCCCGTCACCTACCGCGCGCCATGCGCGATCGATCACCGCACGGCGGGGCAGCCGCACGGCCACCGACGTCACCGGGCCCGCACTCACCGGATCAGGATAGAAGTTGGGTTCGGTAGCGGCACGGGTCCTCGACGCTGAGGGCATGCCCAGCGTGTTGACCCTGATCTTCTTCGGCTTCCTGATCGCCGGGACCGCGGTCGTGCTGCTGGTTCCGACCAGCACCGTGATCAGGTCCCGCGGGGTCGTTGTCGGGTTGCGCCTCACCGGAGGGTTCAGCGCGGACTGCCCGGAGGTCGAGCTCGACGTCATCGTCAGCAGACCCGAGGGCGGACAGTTCGCCGCCCGCGAGACCACGCTGATCCCGGCGACAGAGCTGGCGAACTTCACCCCGGGGAGCGTCGTCGACATGTTCTACCGCCCCGGGGATGAGTCGTTGATCGCCATCCGCGTACCCCGACTGCACTCGCCGGGGGCGATCACCGGGCACCGTCCACCGCGAAGGTGACCAGTGCCGCCCAGTACAGCGGGCTCGCAGCGAGATCACCGTCGCGCCACCGGGTCATCTGCTCGCGCTGCCATGCGTTGACCTCCCTGCCTGCGTCTTCGGCCTCGTGTGCCGTATCGACCGCGATCACCGTCTCAGCCATCGGGTCCTCGGATTCCGTTGCAGTACTGCAGAACTGACGGTATCCCGCCGCCGTGGGCAATGACCACAGAGTGGCAGTCACCACCACAGCACCACCCAGGACCAACGCGGCCACCAGCCCAGTCGCCTCGTCGAATCGGTAGTCGCCACCAGAGGAGCAGGCCAACAGCGCAGCCCGTGGCGGAATCCGCCACTGCGCGGTCATCAGGTCGCCTGCGGTCAGTGGATGCGGCTCCGCCAGATAGACCGCCGCACGATCAGCCTGCCCCGCCTCACCGTCGGCGACGGTGGCATGCCCGACGTACAGCAGCCGGCTCGGTGACCGGCTCAGCTGATCGGCCAGCCAGCCGCGGCCGGCCTCACCGCTCCGGAAGAGTTCGACGGTCGAGGACACCTCGGGCATGACGTCGCGCCGCGTCCTCAACTCGGCGAAGTGTCGCGCCAACGGTCCGTCGGCGTCCGGCCTCCCCAGGACCGACCCGAGCGCGGAGTCTGGGCGCTGGCCGGGTACCCGCGGATCGAGGATCAGCAGTGCTGCGCTGTCGTGGCGCTCGTCCCACCGCGCGGGTGTGCGCGGCGCATTGACGATGTTCGGCGGGACCGCGACGAGGATGTCGACGAGCTCGATCAGCCGGCGCCCGGTGCCGCCGGGCACGGCGAGCAACGACCACGGCACCTGAGCCAGCCGGGTGGTCGGCGCGACGAACAGAACCGGGTACGGCTCCCCGCCGGTTTCGGTGATCAACTGCCAGCCCGCCGGCGGAATCAGATGCTCACCGAGGATGTCGGCCAGTTGCTGTTCGGTCGCCGGGTCCGCGAACGACCCTGTGGTGAAGGCGCGTTCGAGTGCCGCGCGAGAGTCTTCGGACGGCCCTGGATCCGGTACGGCATCGCCGAGCACTTGTCGTACGGCACCGAGCGCTGCCTCGTCGATCGCCCACGTGACAGTCCGCTGGGGCGCGCCGACGACGCGCAGACTGGCATAGGTGGCCACCCCGACATCGGCGTATCGCAGCACCAGCGGCGTATCGGTCACGGCCATGTGCACCACTCGGCCTCTGCGGCGGTGACCAGGCGGCCGTACCGGCGATGCGCCAGATCGCGATAGCGCACCAGGATCGGATCAGCGCTCGGATCCATCCTCAGTGGCGGTAGCGCGCCGAGCCTGGTCAGCGATCCGCCGACCGTGGCTTCCGGGCCGGAAGCCACGAGTGCATACTCGTCGGCATCGTCGACGGGCACGGTAGCCGCCGCGGCGTTCTCCCACGCGGCGGTATGCGGCGACTGCGGTACGGTGAATGTGCCTCGTGCGCAGTGATATTCGATCAGTTCACTGACCAAGGCGGTGTTTCCCCATTCCCACGCCACCGCGAAGGCGCCGGCGAGTAGGCGCGCCGACACGTGCGTGGCCCAGCGCATCCGGGCGTCGGCATCTCCGATCGCGTACCGCACCGAATCCACGGCCAGTGCCGCGGGCACTTTGAGGTCGGCAGCCCGCGCGAACTTCTCCTCCGCACTCCCGGGGTCTGCCAGCGCATCCGCCCGAAGGATCGAGCCCATGTGATCGTCGAGCCTGGCGTACTGCAACCAACTGCGCCTGGGCCAACTGTCCAGCAGCTCGCGGGCGGCGTCCACGCGCTCGGTGGCGGCGGCATGATCGCCCCGCAGGATGTCCACCCAGCTGCGCTGCACCAGGATTCGGTGAATGTGCAGCGGCTTGCCCAGTTCACGCCAGTGGCGTTCGGCGTGGCCGAGCCGCTCGTCGGCGTCGTCGAGCTCGCCGACGGAGATGGAGATCAGGCCGAAGTACAGCCAGCTGCGCGACACATCGTGTGCACGGGCGTGTTCGGCGATGGCCGGATACGCCGCATGAACCAGGTCCTGAGCGCGGGCCCTGTCCCCCGCTGTCCACGCCGCGGTCGCGCGTTCCAATTGTGTTCTGGCCGTGTAGAGGTCCCAGCCACGAGCCTGCGCACGCGCGCCCGCACGCCGCAGCCACGGTTCGGCCTCCGTCAACCGCCCGGTCTCGACACAGAACCGGCCATATCCGGTGCCTGCGAGCACTCTGAGGGTGTCGCCGGCCTCGCTGCCGTCACCCGGCCCGTCGATGTCCTCCAACACGCGCGCCCACAGGGGAATCGACTGCACGTGCAGGTCGTCGTCGCACAAAGCGACGGCGCACAGGATGCGCGCGTGGGTGATCAGGTAGGTGTGCTCACCGATGAGGTCGTCGAACGTGCCCGGCTCCTCGGCGAGGGCCTGCAGATATGTCGCGGCGGACTCGTGCTCACCGTGCGCGGCGGCCATCCCGGTCTGCAGGAACAGCGCACGCCGGGAATACCGGCAGATCATGTGGTCGATCTCCGTGGCCGACATGGTGACCTGACCGGCTGCCTGCGGGCGGTGCCCGGTGCGGACCTCGCGGTAGAGCTGTAGACACTCGCGGATGCGCGTGAGGCATTCCGTCACCCCTTCGTATGCGGTTCGCACCAGGTAGAGCTCGCCCAGTTGCGCGTAGACCTCCAGCATCAGGTCGTCGCGGTCGGCCTCCTCGATGCGCGGCATCAGGGACAGCAGCAGGTCCTTCGCGGCGCCTTCGTCGGCAGCGAAGCACAGGCGACGCGCCCGGTCGAGATCACTCTCGATGTCGGGCGGACCGGCTGAGTGCGTCACTGCGTCATCATAGGAAGCGGCGGGCGTGTCGAACACGCCCGCCGCTCCAGCGAATGACATCGCTCAGCTGCAGGTCACCGTCACCGTGAACGGTTTGGTGATCATGCCCGCCATCGGATTGCTCATGTCTGCGCCGACCGCTTCGCCGGCGATGGTGTAGGTGTCGCCGTCGACCGTGACCTCGGCCGAACCGGTCTTGGCGCCCATGGCGTTGGCGACCGCGAGCGCGTTGCCGTCCACCACCATGCCCAGGGACTCGACGACCGGGGTCGCCTCGTCGGTCATGACGATGCCCAGTCCCTGCTGTCCGCCGATCGCGCCGCTGGCCACATTGATCTTTCCGGCCTGCTTGACGCAGGTCACCGAGTTCAGGTCCAGCCCTGCAAGATCAGCGCCGTCGACCTTGACCTCGGTCGTCCCACCACTGGCGACCGCGGAGGTCTGTGGGCTCTCCGCCGCTGTGCTCTCGGCGGGCGCGCCCTTGTCGTCGGAGCAGCCCACCATGATGGCGGCACCCGCGGCCAGACCGATCACACTCGCGACAACTCGCTTCATCGCTTTTCCCTTCGTTCGTGCGTCGCCTCGGTGGCGTCGTCGTGATGAAGTGAAGCCGGGCCCCACCGCTACCGATCCCAATTTTTCGGCCTGTCGGTGCCCGCAGGTACGGTTCGGCCGATGAGCGCCGTGATGCGGTCCTTCACCCACGAGCAGCGGCGCGCCCGGCTGGCCCGGCGCCATCGCCTGGCTCCCGATTCCGACCGGTCCGGTTCCGTCGAGGCCGTCACCGCGCAGCTGGTGGGTCTGCATGCCACCGATCCGGCCACCCCCTACCTGTCGTTGTGGGCACGCATGCCCGGGATCACCGTCGACGACCTCGACACGGCGCTCTACCGGAGCCACTCGCTGGTCAAACACCTCGCCATGCGCCGCACCCTGTGGGTGGTGCAAGCGCACGATCTGCCGGCGATCCAGGCGGCGGCCAGCGACCGGGTGGCCGGTAACGAGTCGCGGCGCCTGGCGTCCGACGTGGTGGGCGCGGGCGTCGCGTCCGACGGCGAGCAGTGGTTGGAAACGGCGTGTGCAGCCGTGCTTCGCCACCTCCGCAGGGTGGGACCATCGACTGCCCGGCAACTCCGCGAGGCGCTGCCCCAGCTGACCGGCACCTATGACCCGGCGCCGGGCAAGCCCTACGGCGGCCAGGGACACCTGGCACCGCGGGTACTGACGGTGCTCTCCGCGCGAGGAGACATCGTCCGCGGCCCGAACGACGGACGCTGGACCACGTCGCGTCCGCTCTGGGCCGCGACCGAACAGTGGCTGGCCCCAGCCGATCCCGTGAACAGCGGGCTGGCCCGGGCCGAACTGGTGCGGCGCTGGTTGCACGCCTTCGGACCCGCCACCGAGACCGATATCAAGTGGTGGTTCGGCAACACTCTCGGCTGGGCCAGTCAGGCGCTGGCCGACATCGACGCGGTCGAAGTGGACATGCACGGCACGTCCGGCTTCGTCCTTCCGGGTGACGACGCCCCCGAACCGCCCGCGGAGCCGTGGTGCGCACTGCTGCCCGGGCTCGACGTCACGACGATGGGATGGTTCGGCCGCGACTGGTATCTGGGGCCGCACCGCAGCCAGGTTTTCGACCGAAACGGTAATGCGGGCCCGACTGTGTGGGTGAACGGGCGCGTGGTGGGCGCGTGGCAGCAGGACAGTGCGGGCAGGGTGACGCTGTCACTGCTCGAAGACGTGGGACGTCGCACCGGCAAGCAACTGTCAGAACGCGCCGAGGAGCTCACTGCATGGCTCGGTGGGGTGCGGGTCAACCCCCGATTCCCGTCGCCCCTGTGCAAGGCACAGAACGCGAGCCTGCCGGCGCAGCAATCTTGATCACACCGCGTTTCATCCACAAAGCGAAGTGGGTACCGGACACGTTGACCACGCAACGAAAGGAGTCGTCATGGGCGACAGTGGACCGGAGAATGCTGTGAAGGGCGTCGTCGAGGATGTCAAGGGCAAGGCCAAAGAGGTCGCCGGCATTGTCAGCGACAATGACACCCTGCGTGAAGAAGGCCGCGCCCAGCAGGACAAGGCCGACGCCGAGCGCGACGTAGCCAAGAAGGAAGCCGAGGCGGAAGCCTCGCGTGCGGAAGCAAAAGCCGCCGAGGCTCGTCAGAAGGCAGCCGAGTAACTCTTCGCAAGACTCACGCGCCGCCAGTCTGCCCGTCACCGGGCCTGACTGGCGGCGCGTCGTCGTCTGGGAGAGACCGCTGCAGCAGCATGGTGTCGAGCCATCGACCGTGCTTGAACCCCACCTTCGTGAGCCGGCCGGCATCGACGAACCCGCGGCGCCGGTGCAACGCCAGCGACGCATCTGCGTCGGCATCGACGACCACGGCGATCACCTGCCGGATGCCGGTGCGCAGGCAGCCGTCCAATAATGCGTCGAGGAGGCTGCCGCCGACCCCCCGCCCGGCCGCATGCGGAGCGAGATAGATGGAGTCCTCGACCGTGTGCCGGTAGGCCGGCCGGGTTTTCCACGGCGCGCAGTAGGCGTAGCCCACCACGTCGTGGTCGAGAAGCGCTGTCAGAAAAGGCAACCCGCGGTCGCGGACCGAGACGAACCGGCTGTGCATCTCGCCGCGGTCGGGCGGCTCGACCTCGAACGTGGCGACACCGGTGAGAACGTGGTGCGCATAGATTGCCGTGATGGCGTCGATATCGGCCGCGGTGGTGGGCCGGACCTCAGGTACGGCTGTTGCCTCGACATCGGCCATCCGCGTGCAGCGCTATGCGCTGACCTTCCTTCGGCTGCGCGACTTGGGCTTTGGCCGTGCCATCCCCAGCGTGTCGGCCAGGAAATGCCCGGTGTAGCTGTCGGCGTTGACCGCGACATCCTCCGGCGTGCCCTCGGCGACCACCATCCCGCCGCCGGAACCACCCTCGGGTCCCATGTCGATGATCCAGTCCGAGGTCTTGATCACGTCGAGGTTGTGTTCGATGACGATCACCGTATTGCCTTTGTCCACAAGGCCATTGATCACCGTCAGCAGTTTCCGGATGTCCTCGAAGTGCAGGCCGGTGGTGGGCTCGTCGAGGATGTAGATGGTGCGGCCGGTCGAACGCTTCTGCAGTTCGGAAGCCAGCTTCACGCGCTGCGCCTCACCGCCCGACAGCGTCGGCGCCGGCTGGCCCAGTCGCACGTATCCCAGACCCACGTCCACCAGTGTCCTGAGGTAGCGGTGAATGGACGTGATGGGCGCAAAGAACTCGGCCGCCTCTTCGATCGACATGTCGAGCACCTCGGCGATGGTCTTGCCCTTGTAATGCACCTCCAGGGTTTCGCGGTTGTACCGCGCGCCCTGGCACACCTCGCAGGGGACGTACACGTCGGGCAGGAAGTTCATCTCGATCTTGATGGTGCCGTCACCGGAGCAGGCCTCGCACCGACCACCCTTGACGTTGAACGAGAACCGGCCGGGCTGGTAGCCGCGGACCTTCGCCTCCGTGGTCGCGGCGAACAGGGTGCGGATCTTGTCGAACACCCCGGTGTAGGTCGCCGGGTTGGACCGCGGCGTCCGCCCGATAGGTGACTGGTCCACCCGGACCAGCTTGTCCAGGTGATCGAGTCCGTTGATCCGGGTGTGCCGACCGGGGACCTGCCGGGCGCCGTTGAGCTTGTTGGCCAGCACCGACGCCAGGATGTCGTTGACCAGGGTCGATTTACCGGAACCGGAGACGCCGGTGACCGAGGTCAACACGCCCAGCGGGAACGCCACGTCGATTCCGCGCAGGTTGTGTTCCCGCGCCCCGACGACGGTGAGCTGCCGTTTCTTGTCGGCGACCCGTCGAAGCTCGGGGACCTCGATCTCTTCCTTGCCCGACAGATAGGCCCCGGTGATCGACTCGGGGTTATTGAGCAGGTCCTCGTACGTGCCGCTGTGCACGATCTGGCCGCCGTGCTCGCCGGCAGCGGGGCCGATGTCGACGACCCAGTCGGCGTGGGCGATGGTGTCGAGATCGTGTTCGACGACGATCAGGGTGTTGCCGAGGTCGCGCAGGCGCACCAGAGTGTCGATCAGCCTGCGGTTGTCGCGCTGGTGCAGCCCGATCGACGGCTCGTCCAGTACGTAGAGCACGCCGACGAGCCCCGATCCGATCTGCGTCGCAAGTCGGATGCGTTGCGCCTCACCGCCGGACAGCGTCCCGGCGGCCCGGGACAGGGACAGGTAGTCCAAGCCGACGTCGAGCAGGAAGCCCAGCCGCGACTGGATCTCTTTGAGCACCTGACCGGCGATGGCGGCTTCCCTGGTGCCGAGGGTGAGCGCATTGAGGAACTCCGCGCATTCGGCGATCGACAGCTCGGCGACCTCGGCGATGGACTTGGGCCCGAAGTTCCCTGCGGTCATCGTCACGGCGAGGATCTCGGGTTTGAGCCGGGTGCCGTTGCATTCCGGGCACGGCACGTCGCGCATGAACCCTTCGAGGCGTTCCTTCATCTGCTCGGAGTCGGTCTGCTCCATACGGCGGTGCAGGAACGCCATGACGCCCTCGAAGTCCGCGTAGTACGACCGCGTGCGTCCGTAGCGGTTCTTGTAGCGCACGTGAACCTGCTCGTCGCAGCCCTCCAGGATGGCCCTGCGCGATTTGGCCGGCAGCTTCTTCCACGGGGTGTTCACGTCGAATCCGAGTTGGTCCCCCAGACCTGACAGCATCCTGGTGAAGTACTCGGCGGTGTGACCCATCGACCACGGGGCGATGGCGCCTTCGGCCAGCGTCAGATCGGGATCGGGGACGACGAGGTCGGGGTCGACTTCCTTCTTGACGCCGAGGCCGACGCATTCCGGGCAGGCGCCGTAGGGCGAGTTGAACGAGAACGACCGTGGCTCCAGGTCGTCGACGGCCAGCGGGTGGCCGTTGGGACAGGCCAACTTCTCGGAGAAGCGCTGCTCGCGATGCGGGTGGTCCTCTTCCCGGTCGACGAATTCGAGCACGACGATGCCGTCGGCGAGGTTGAGCGCGGTCTCCACGGAGTCGGTGAGACGCTGCTTGGACGACGCCTTGACGGTGAGCCGGTCGACCACGACCTCGATGTCGTGTTTCTCCTGCTTCTTCAGCTTCGGCGGATCGGTGAGCGAATGAACCACGCCGTCGACCCGTACCCGGCTGTAGCCCTGGGTGTTCAACTTGTCGAACAGGTCCACGAACTCGCCCTTGCGGGTACGGACCACCGGCGCGAGCACCTGGAACCGCAATCCCTCGTCCATGGCCAGCACCTGGTCGACGATCTGCTGAGGGGTCTGGCGGGCGATGCGCTCACCGCACACCGGGCAGTGCGGCGTGCCGGCCCTGGCGTAGAGGAGGCGCAGGTAGTCGTAGACCTCGGTGATGGTGCCGACGGTCGAGCGTGGGTTCCGATTGGTGGATTTCTGGTCGATCGACACCGCGGGTGACAGGCCTTCGATGAAGTCCACATCGGGTTTGTCCATCTGCCCGAGGAACTGGCGTGCATACGCCGACAGCGACTCGACGTACCGGCGCTGCCCCTCGGCGAAGATGGTGTCGAACGCCAGCGACGACTTACCCGACCCGGACAGCCCGGTGAACACGATCAACGCGTCGCGCGGCAGATCCAGGTCGACTCCGCGCAGATTGTGCTCCCGGGCACCTTTGACAACTAGGCGGTCAGCCACCGATGCCCTCTCTGATCCTTGCAATCACATGCCATTTACACATCGAATTCGCCGAGTGGGCGCAGTACAGAACCATGCTAAGTCCGCCCACCGACAAGTCCTCAGCCGAGCGGGTCCCACGGTGGGTGATGGCCTCGACGACGCCTCCAAACAGGGAAGTAACGTGAGTCACCATGACGGACGTCAGCGACAACTACACCGGCCACGTCGAGCCGCACACTGCTGCGCGGCGGGCCTTGCCCGGTGCATCGATCACCAAAGTGTCGGTGGGCCCCATGGACAACAACGCCTACCTCGTGACCTGTTCCCACACCGGTGAGACGTTACTCATCGACGCCGCCAACGAACCGGAGATCCTGCTTGAGCTGATCGAACGGTACGCCCCGACGCTGTCGCTGATCGTGACCACCCACCAGCATCAGGACCACTGGATGGCGCTGCAGGAGGTCGTGGACTCCACCGGCGTGCCGACGGCCGCGCACAGCCTCGACGCCGGTCCGCTGCCGGTGACACCCGACCGACTGCTGGCCGGCGGCGACACCCTCACCGTCGGTGAGCTGACCTTCGACGTCATCCACCTGCGCGGGCACACCCCCGGCTCGGTGGCGCTGGCGCTGAGCGGTGCGGCCACCGACGACCGGGTGCACCTGTTCACGGGTGACTGCCTGTTCCCCGGCGGAGTCGGCAAAACCTGGAAGGACGGCGACTTCGAACAGCTGCTCGGCGACGTCAGCAGCCGGGTGTTCGACGTCTTCTCCGACCAGACCGTCGTGTATCCGGGGCACGGCGACGATACGACGCTCGGGACCGAACGCCCGCACCTGGGCGAATGGCGCGAACGGGGTTGGTGAACAGCGGTGTGAGAAAACCGCTGAGGAAATCAGGAAGGGATCATGAATAGCGATCAGTTCAACAAGGTGCAGCGTGGCACCGGGTTCATTGCGGCGCTCGACCAGAGCGGCGGCAGCACGCCCAAGGCCTTGAAGCTGTACGGCATCGCCGAGGACGAATACTCCGGTGACGCTGGCGCCATCGACGAGACAGCGATGTTCGACCTGGTGCACCAGATGCGGTCACGCATCATCACCAGCCCCAGCTTCGACGGCGACCGCATCCTCGGGGCCATCCTTTTCGAGGACACCATGGATCGCCAGATCGAGGGCCGAGACACCGCCGACTATCTGTGGAACGTCAAGCAGATCGTGCCGTTCCTGAAGGTGGACAAGGGTCTGGCCGACGAGAAGGACGGTGCGCAGCTCATGAAGCCGATCCCCGGCCTCGACGACCTGCTTGCCCGCGCCAGCGCGAAAGGCGTGTTCGGCACCAAGATGCGCTCGGTGATCAAGCTCCCCGGTGCCGGCCTCGACGCCGTCGTGGCCCAGCAGTTCGAGGTCGGCAAGCAGATCCTCGCTGCGGGTCTGATCCCGATCATCGAACCCGAGGTGGACATCCACAGCCCCGAGAAGGCCAAGGCCGAGGATCAATTGAAGTCCGCGATCCTCACCGAACTCGGCAAGCTGGGCGACGGCCAGGACGTCATGCTGAAGCTGACGCTGCCCGACGTGGACAACCACTACCGCGAACTGGTCGAGCACCCGAAGGTGCTGCGCGTGGTGGCGTTGTCGGGTGGCTACAACCGCGACGACGCCTGCGAGAAGCTCTCAGCCAACAACGGCGTCATCGCCAGCTTCTCGCGCGCGCTCACCGAAGGGCTGTCGGCGCAACAGAGCGACGAGGAGTTCAACGCGGCACTGGACGCGGCCATCGCGACGATCGCCAAGGCGTCCGCCTCCTGACACACGACGACCCCGGGTCGGCAAAGCCGGTCCGGGGTCGTTCGTCTGTGGTGGATCAGGACGTGTGAACGATGAGCACGTCGGTCTTGGAGCGCCGTGCCACGTTCGCGGGGACCGAGCCGAGCAGGCGGCCCGCGATCGTGCTCAGTCCGACGTTGCCGACGACCAGCAGGTCGGCGTTGACTTCCTCGGCCAACTCGACGAGTGCGTCGACAGGTGCTCCGACGACCGCCTTCTCCTCGATGTTCTCGGCGCCGGCGGCCTTCGCGCGATCTTTCGCCTCCCGCAGGATCGCGTAGATCGGCGCATTGCCGGACATCTTGTAACCCTCGTCCTTGAGCACATCGGCGGCTCGGGCATCCTCGCTCTGCGGGAAGTAGGCCGTCGCGACGACCAGCTTCGCGTGCGCGCCCGCAGCGATCTGACCGGCACGGTCCACGGCACGCAGCGACGAATCGGATCCGTCCGTCCCAACCACCACCGTCTGATAGGCGGTCATCCATATCCTCCCAGTGTCAGTTGTAAGGCCAACCGAGACAGTAACCCGCTAACCGGCGAACAGGGGTGCGAATCACCACACATCGACCGCATTTCCCCTGGATTCGTCCATGCCGCGCACCCAACATCACCTTGCCCGGTGTGACGTGACGGGGCGTACACCGACCGCACACCTACCGCAATTTCGCACTGAGCCAACCGATGTCATCATCGATCCACTCGCGCGGAGGACACCGCTGTCCGCCACGCTCGGGTGGCCGGTTCCGGCCCGTCGACCGACAGCGGCTTCGACCCAACAAGCATTGTGGAACAAGGCATTCGGATCAGCTGTCGCGACCGAGAACTCGGCCGGCGGCGAAGGTGGCCGCCTCGTTGACCATTCCGTTCCACGGGTAGGCGAAATGGGCGAAGAAGTCGTTGCCCTTGGAGCAGTAGGGATCGCCGTTGGCACACATGTCGATGGCCTTGCTGCCGTACAGCGGGCTGATCTTGGTCAGCGGTCCCAGGGTGGAGATGTCGCGTGATGGATTGCCGAACACAGCGATCGCCGCGACGTGGTTGACCATCGAGTCCGGCAACGGCGAGGGCGTGAAGAACCAGATGGTGCGGTTGCCGATGGTGATCAGGTCGATCACGCCTGCCCCCTGGGACATCCCGCCGAGCACGATCTTGGTCTTGGGGCACATCCCCGCGATGTATTGCACGTGCTTGTTGGCATCGACCGCCCCGGCACTGGTCGATTTCGAGAAGTTCCAACTGGCCGGATAATTGACCGGATACACATTTACCGTCTTGCCCGGTAGTGACTTCTTGAGTGCGGTGACGAACTGTCTGCCGACGAACCCGATCCCCGGCGGGTCAGAGGTCCCGCGGGCGAAAACAACTTCGACATCCGGACAGGACGCAGCGACAGCAACGGGAGCGGTGGCGGTGGAGAACGACAGGGCCCACGCTGTCACCACCGCACTACCTAGTAATCGGGCCACCTGGCGTGCGAGCACGCGACAACGCTGACACAGATCTAGCAAATTTGATCTAGACCGCGACGCAATGGTGACGCAACGGTTGCGCTTCTGTGTTGCAAGACTGGCTGAGGCGCCGCGGAGGTGAGGATAATCACGCGACGGATCTAGAGACCGGCGCCCAGTTCCACGAGAAGGACACCGAGGATGATCAACGTGATGCCGCCGATCATTTTTCGCGTCAGCGGTTCCTGGAACAGGAACCGGGACGCGACCGCAGTCAACGCAACCCCTGCCGCCGCCCAGATGCCGTAGGCGATGCCGAGTGGCATACCTTGCCGTAGCGAGGCCCACAACGACGTGAAGGCCAGCACGTAGCCGACGAGCACCACGACGTAGAAGGCGTTCCGTCCCCTGGCCGCCACCCGGAGCGCCAGTGTCCCGGTGACCTCGCACGCGATGGCGGCGATCAGTAGCAGGTACTGCATCATTCCGTCTCCACGCGCGAACCGGTCTCCACCAGCACGACGCCCGCGATGATGCATCCCAGTCCGAGGATCATCACAGTGGTCAGCGCTTCCCCGAACAGGACCGCGGAGAGCACCGCGGTGAGAGCGACCCCGGTTGCGGCCCAGATCCCGTAGGCCACACCAAGTCCAAGTCCACGCCGGAGCACGAGGGCGAGAAACACGAACGACGCGACGTAGCCGAGGACCACCACCACGTAGAGCGCCGGTACGGTATCCGATCCTTTCAGCGACAACGTGGCGG
The DNA here is from genome assembly GCF_900637195.1 of Mycolicibacterium aurum. NCBI lineage: Bacteria > Bacillati > Actinomycetota > Actinomycetes > Mycobacteriales > Mycobacteriaceae > Mycobacterium > Mycolicibacterium aurum. Next base: position 3,385,944 of record NZ_LR134356.1, read on the forward strand.
CCACCTCACTGGAGATGGCGAGTATCAACAGAAGCCAGGTCATCGCGACTCCTCCCCCAATAGATCCAGGGCCACCGAAAGCACTTGGGGCCGTTCGTCAGAGCTCAGCGGAAACGTGTTCGAGGAATCCGCCAGCCAGGCTCCGTCGGCGAGCAGGCGGGCGGCGTGCAACCGCGCCTGCTCATCCGGGGATGCGTCGGCGGGCACCTGCACCCACTGATCGAAACGCTCGGTCCACCGCGCGAGCATGCGGTCGCCCAGCTTCGGGTCGCTGAGCATCACGAGATCGGAACGGCAGTGTCGGCTCAACAGAGCCCACCGCACGTACGCACCGAGGCGCTGCCGCGCTGTCGCCTGATCGAGCGGCACGGCGAGAAAGCTCGAGAGTTCCCGCTCCTGAGAGTCGACCACGTGATCGACCAAGGCGTCCATCAACGCCGACTTGGTCGGAAAGTGATACATCAGACCGGGTTTGGACAATCCCGACGCTTGAGCGACGGAGTCCAGGGAGACAGTCCGGCCCTCGTCGAGCAGGGCACGGGCGGTGTCGAGAATGGCGGCGGCAGACGACGGGCGTCCGCGCGGCAGAGTCGGCGGCACCGATTTACTTTACCATCCGGTTGGTAAAGTAAATCGGTGCGCCCGTGCGAGCGGATGACGGGATTCGAACCCGTGTAAACGGCTTTGCAGGCCGGTGCCTAGCCACTCAGCCACACCCGCACTGCAGCCGACAGTGCCATCACGTGCCCAGCGCGCACAGGGTTCGAATCAGGGTGATCGGTTCTGCCGACTCGTGTTTCGTATCGTGACGTTCGACGACATCGACGGTCCTCGATGCACTTACGGTGTCTTCACCGCCGGCGGGCGCCCACTGCGCACCGCCGCAACCGTCGCGACGGCAGCGAGCACCGCGAAACTGCCGAAGAGCCAGCGCGCCGCGGTGGCGTCACCGGTGTCGGTGACGTTGACGACGACACCGGCCAGCGCCGCACCGAACGCCGCCGAGATCACCTGCACGGTGTTTATCGCCGCCGCAGCGGCGGGTCCCTCCGCGGGATCGTCCACCTTGCCCATCGCCCACGCCGACAGGTGCGGCCACGCGATACCGATGCCGGCGCCGCTGACCACCAACCCCGCGGCCCACGCGGCCACCACCGCCGGTGATGCATCGTCACGTTGGGTCAGCGCGCCGATGGCCAAGCCGACTGCCATCACCACCGGAGCGACCGCGACGATTCGCACGATCAGGCGCTGGCGACTCAACGAGGCACTGCTGATCTCACCGACGGTCCAGCCGATAGCCAATCCCGCCGCGAGAAAGCCCGCGGCGACCGGCGACAGGTGGGCGAGCCGCTGACCGAACAGCGGCACGTACATGTCGACCATGGTGGCGGCCATCAGGACACCCAGCGTCAGGTAGATCCACTTCAGCGGGCCGCTGCCCCACGCGCTGGGCGGCAACACCGCTGCGGTCACCTTCCGGTCGACGACCAGGAACACACCCACCAGCGCGAAGCCCGCTGCCACCAACCCCGCGGTGGCGCGCACGTCGTGCGGTATCCCGGCGGCACTGACCAACAGCGCGGCCGCGCCGAGAAGAAGCAGGCCCGCGAGCGGGATCCGGACGCGTTCCCGAGGCACGTTCGGGGTCGCGGCCTCGCGACCGGGCAGCGCCAACGGAACCAGCAGCGACATCGCCGTGGTCATCACCACGAGAACCCCGAATGCCCAACGCCACGAGCTGTATTGGGCGAACAGACCGCCCGCAGCCGGGCCGACAAGGGTGCCGACCCCCCACATGGCGGACACCAGCGCCGACGCCTTCGTCCACAGATGGCTGGGCAACGCGGTGTTGATGACCGCGTAGCCCAGACCGGCGAGCAGTCCGCCCGCGGCGCCCTGCACGGTGCGACCCGCCAGCAGGGCTTCCATGCTCGGTGCGACCGCGCAGCCCAAGCTGCCCAGACCGAACACACTCAGTCCCAACAGATATGCCCAGCGCGGGCCAAGACGCATCAACACCGAATGCACGGTGGTCGCGGCCATCACCGATCCGACCAGATAGACCGTCGTCACCCAGGCATAGAAACGCTGGCCCCCGATGTCGGCCACCGCACTGGGCATCAGGCTGATGGTGAGGAACTCGTTGGTCGCGTACAGCGCGACACCACCGGCGAGCACCGTGGAGGCGCCGAGGTTCCTCGGGCCGAGCAGTTCGCGCCAGCTGCCGGTGGCCGGGTGCGCAGGCAGTGCGGTGTCAGTCACGGCGTTGACGGTACGACCTCAACATGGGTTGAGATCAACTCATTTGAGACCGGCCGCATCCATGCCGCGAAGCTCCTTCTTCAGGTCGGCGATCTCGTCCCGGATTCGGCCGGCCAATTCGAACTGCAGATCCCGCGCCGCGGCCATCATCTGCGCGGTGAGGTCCTTGATGAGATCGGCCAGCTCGGCGCGCGGCATGTTGGAGGTGTCGCGACCCTCGTACACGCCCGCGCTGACGGCCCGGCCCGGTTCACCCTGCGCGCGCCTGCCCCTGGAGGCGTTGCGCCCCGATCCACCCACGTCGACGGTGGCGTCGGTGTCGTCGGCTTCCCGATACACCTGGTCGAGAATGTCGGCGATCTTCTTGCGCAACGGCTGGGGATCCACCCCGTGCGCCACGTTGTAGGCGATCTGCTTGGTGCGGCGGCGATCGGTCTCCTCGATGGCCTGCTGCATCGAATCGGTGATCTTGTCGGCATACATGTGGACTTCGCCGGAGACGTTTCGCGCCGCGCGACCGATGGTCTGAATCAGGCTGCGCGGCGACCGCAGGAAGCCTTCCTTGTCGGCGTCGAGGATCGCCACCAGCGACACCTCGGGCAGGTCGAGGCCCTCCCGCAGCAGGTTGATGCCGATGAGCACGTCGTACTCCCCCAGCCGCAGCTGACGCAGCAGCTCGACGCGGCGCAGCGTGTCGACCTCCGAGTGCAGATACCGCACCCGGATGCCCATCTCGAGCAGATAGTCGGTGAGGTCTTCGGCCATCTTCTTCGTCAGGGTGGTGACCAGCACACGTTCGTCGCGTTCGGTGCGCTTGCGGATTTCGCCGATCAGGTCGTCGATCTGGCCCTTGGTGGGCTTGACGATGACCTGCGGGTCGACCAGACCGGTGGGGCGGATGACCTGCTCGACGAACTCGCCGCCGGCCTGGCTGAGCTCGTACGCACCGGGTGTCGCGGACAGGTACACGGTCTGACCGATCCGGTCGGCGAACTCCTCCCACGTCAGTGGGCGGTTGTCGACGGCGGACGGCAGGCGGAAGCCGAAGTCGACGAGGTTGCGCTTACGCGACATGTCGCCTTCGTACATGCCGCCGATCTGCGGCACCGTCACGTGCGACTCGTCGATGACCAGCAGGAAGTCCTCCGGGAAGTAGTCGATCAGCGTCGCCGGTGCGGTACCCGGCCCCCGACCGTCGATATGGCGCGAGTAGTTCTCGATGCCGGAACAGAAGCCGACCTGGCGCATCATCTCGACGTCGTAGTTGGTCCGCATCCGCAGCCGCTGGGCTTCGAGCAACTTGCCCTGGCCCTCCAGCTCCGCCAGCCGCTCCTCCAGCTCCTTCTCGATCGACGAGATGGCCGCCGCCATGCGCTCGGGACCGGCCACGTAGTGGGTGGCCGGGAAGACCCGCAGCGAGTCGACCTTGCGGACCACGTCGCCCGTGAGGGGATGCATGTAATAGAGCGCCTCGATCTCGTCGCCGAAGTACTCGATGCGCACGGCGAGTTCTTCGTAGGACGGGATGATCTCGACCGTGTCCCCGCGCACCCGGAACGATCCCCGGGTGAACGAGACGTCGTTGCGGTTGTACTGCACGTCGACCAGTAGGCGCAGCAGAGCATCGCGTGGCACTTCGTCGCCGACGTTCAGTTCCACCGACCGGTCCAGGTACGACTGCGGCGTGCCGAGGCCGTAGATACAGGACACCGACGCCACCACCACGACATCGCGGCGGGACAACAGGCTGGATGTCGCCGAGTGCCGCAGCCGTTCGACATCGTCGTTGATCGAGCTGTCCTTCTCGATGTAGGTGTCGGTCTGCGCGATGTACGCCTCGGGCTGGTAATAGTCGTAGTACGAGACGAAGTACTCGACTGCGTTGTGCGGCAACATCTCTCGAAGCTCGTTGGCAAGCTGGGCGGCCAGGGTCTTGTTGGGCGCCATCACGAGCGTGGGACGCTGGAGGCGCTCGACCAGCCACGCGGTGGTGGCGGATTTGCCGGTACCGGTGGCCCCGAGAAGGACGACGTCGCGCTCGCCGCCGCGAATGCGGCGCTCCAGGTCGTCGATGGCTGCGGGCTGGTCACCGGCGGGTTCGAACTCGCTGACCACCTCGAAGCGGCCGCCTGCGCGCACGATCTGGTCGACCGGGCGGTGTTCGGAGTGCGCGAGCACGGGGTGTTCGGTCGCGAAAGCCATTTCACCAGGGTAGAACCACCGTCCGACAACTTCTGTTCCGCCGGGTCCTCACCGGACTCGTGAGGATCTATTGTGGACGGCATTCACGCTCCCAAGCACGAGATATTCGACCTTTCGGGCGGCACCAACACCGACCCGAAAGGCGTCGTCAGGGCGGTGGATGTCTATACCGTCGCGCCGTGGGGCCTCTACATGGCTCGGCCGGCGCCGGGACGCGCGCAGTTTCACTACCTCGAGTCGTGGCTACTGCCGTCGCTGGGACTGCGGGTGACCGTGTTCCACTTCAACCCCGGCTATGAGCGGGACCAGGATTTCTACCTCGACGTCGGCGTCTACTCCCCCGGCCCGTCCGTATGGCACGGCGAGGACCACTACCTCGATCTGGTGCTGCGCACCGGCCGCGACGTCGAGTTGGCCGACGTCGACGAGCTGCTGGCCGCAGTCGCGTCCGGCCTGCTCAGCCCCGAAGCCGGCGAGAGCGCCATCCGCACCGCGGTCGCCACCGTCGACGCGCTGGCCCGCCACGACTACGACCTGCATCGGTGGCTGTCGGCCATCGGCATGGCCCTGACGTGGCGCGACGCCTAGACTTGCGGCTGTGAGTGCGATGAGACGGACGCGCACCACCGGTGCGGTGGTCGCCGGTGCGGCGGTCGCGCTGTCCGCAATGGCGGTCTTCCCCGGTAGCGCATCGGCCCAACCCGACCCGCAGCCCGAAGTCGAAACCCCGGCGCCGGAAGTGCTGCACAACGTGACCTACCGCGTGCGGGTGGACGGGGTGTCGCGAGGGGCGACCGTGGTCTACCGCGGCGAGGATGCCCGGTTGCAGACCGCCAACCCGACGATGGTTCCCGGCCGGGTATTCGAGGTCATGACGGTGTTGCCCGGCTCGGATGTCGCCAACCTGCGACTGTCCATCGACTGGCCGTACTCGGCAAACCTGCACTGCGAGATCCTCGTCGACGACGCCGTCGTCGCCCAGGCCGACGACTTCATCGCACCCCGCGTGCTCCCGCAACGAGACGATCCCGACTACGGTGCGCTGACGTGTGAAGCTCCCGTGAGCGGCCTCGCGAACGTGTCGCCGGTCGATCCGCCCCCACCCCCGCCGCCGGTCGAACCGGCGCCGCCGCCTCCCGCTTAGGCGCCGGGCCGCCAGCCGGCGGTGTCCGCCCACTCCCACGCCCTGCGGTAGGCGTCGAGGAACCAGGGCTCCTTCGCCTCGGCGTACGCGCCCGTGGTCAGGTGTCCCTGGGCGGCGACCCGGCGCTTGAGCTCCTGGTAGTCGGACCGCACCGCGGGATTGGCCGCCAGCCAGTCGGCGAACAGCAGAGCGAATTGCTGATTGGGCCAACCGTCGACTCGCACATGCACATTGGTCGGGCGGCCCGGATCGGCGGAGCAGTACAGCCTCTTGTGCCACAGGTGGTCGGCGTCGGTGTGATCGAACTCCGGCACGGTGCTTCGCGCATCCGGCTTGCCGGTGTCGCTCGTGATCGGCGTACCGACATACCCGGCCGCCAGCAGCGCGTCGGACACCTCGTCGGCCACATCCAGGGCGGCAACGCTCACCTGGATGTCGATCACGTCCTTGGCGTCCAGCCCAGGGATCGCGGTGGAGCCGATGTGGTCGACCCGAGTCGCGCGATGCCCGAAAGTGGTCCGCAGCCGCGCGAGGATGCGCTGCGCCTGCGCGGCCCAGTCCGGATCCGCAGGCACCAGATGGGGTACCGCGTGCGCCGGTCGACCGGCTTCGACATTGTCGGCGAACGGCCGGATGCGCTCGTGCCACAACGCCCGAGCCTTTCCGACGAGATCTGCGGCGCTTCCCGAGTTGTCCAGCCAGACGTCGGCGACCGCGCGGCGCTGCTCCTCGGTGGCCTGCGCGGCGATCCGGGCCCGCGCATCCTCTTCGGTGAAGTTCCGGTATTCGATGAGCCGCTTCACGCGCAGCTCCGGGTCGGCGTGCACGATGACCACAAGGGGGAACATCGGCGCCATCTGCGATTCCACCAGCAGCGGGATGTCCTCGACGATCACCGCGTCCGAGGCGGCGGCCGAGATCAGCTCCGAACGCCGGTGCGCGACAAGCGGATGCACGATGCCGTTCAGGGTCTGCCGCTTCTCCTCGTCGCTGAACGCGATCGCCGCGAGAGCGGGTCTGTTCAGCGCTCCGTCGGGCAGCAGGATCTCGTCGCCGAACGCGTCCACCAGGCCGGCCAAGCCGGGCGTACCCGGTTCGACGACTTCGCGGGCGATGACGTCCCCATCGACGACGACGCCGCCGAGCTCACTGAACGTGGCGGACACCGTCGACTTGCCCGCTCCGATTCCTCCGGTCAACCCAATACGTAGCACGGCACCAGTGTGTCAGGAGGGCTGTGGCTACGACGACGACGGCCCCGGCTCGTGATGAGCCGGGGCCGTCGATCGTGTAGCGAATTAGGCGTTGCCTGCGAGCTTCTCACGCAGAGCAGCGAGCTGGGCATCGCTGGCCAGGGAGCCACCGCTGGACGGCTCCTCCGAGCGGGACGACGAAGCGCTGCTGGCCGGCTTGGCAGCCTCGGCAGCCTCGGCAGCGGCGAACTTCTCCATCTGTGCAGTGTGCATCTTGTGGCGGCGCTCGGCCTCGGCGTACCGCGCCTCCCACTCGTCACGCTGCTTCTCGAAGCCTTCGAGCCACTCGTTGGTGTCGGCGTCGAAGCCCTCGGGGAAGATGTAGTTGCCCGCATCGTCGTAGCTGTCGGCCATGCCGTACTTCCAGGCCTCGAACTCGTCGGAGTAGTCCTCGTTGGCCTGCTTGAGGCTCAGCGAGATCCGGCGACGCTCCAGGTCGATGTCGATGACCTTGACCATCGCGTCGTCGCCGACCTGGACCACCTGGTCCGGAACCTCGACGTGACGCTCGGACAGCTCGGAGATGTGCACCAGACCCTCGATGCCCTCTTCGACGCGGACGAATGCACCGAACGGCACCAGCTTGGTGACCTTGCCCGGAACGATCTGACCGATCGCGTGGGTACGGGCGAAGTGACGCCACGGGTCTTCCTGAGTTGCCTTGAGCGACAACGACACCCGCTCGCGATCCATGTCGACGTCGAGTACCTCGACGGTGACCTCGTCGCCGACCTGGACGACCTCGGACGGATGGTCGATGTGCTTCCACGACAGCTCGGAGACGTGAACCAGGCCGTCGACACCGCCGAGATCGACGAACGCGCCGAAGTTGACGATGGAGGACACGACACCCTTGCGGATGGCGCCCTTGGTGAGCTGGTTCAAGAACTCACTACGAACTTCGCTTTGCGTCTGCTCCAGCCATGCGCGGCGCGACAGCACCACGTTGTTGCGGTTCTTGTCGAGCTCGATGATCTTGGCCTCGATCTCCTTGCCGATGTACGGCTGAAGATCGCGGACGCGACGCATCTCGACCAGCGACGCGGGCAGGAAGCCGCGCAGGCCGATGTCGAGGATCAGGCCGCCCTTGACGACCTCGATGACGGTGCCCTTGACGGCCTCGTCCTTCTCCTTGAGCTCCTCGATGGTGCCCCAGGCCCGCTCGTACTGAGCGCGCTTCTTGGACAGGATGAGGCGGCCTTCTTTGTCCTCTTTGGTGAGAACGAGAGCTTCGACCTCGTCGCCGACGGACACAACCTCATTGGGGTCGACGTCGTGCTTGATGGAGAGCTCGCGGGAAGGGATGACACCTTCGGTCTTGTAGCCGATGTCGAGCAAGACTTCATCGCGATCGACCTTGACGATGGTCCCTTCGACGATGTCGCCATCGTTGAAGTATTTGATGGTCTTGTCGATGGCGGCGAGGAAATCCTCCGCGGAGCCGATGTCGTTGAGGGCTACTTGCGGAGACGTGACGGAGGGACTTGGCATGTGGTGGGTTGCTCCGGACAGGTTGAATCGTAGGGACAATGTGATGTTTCGTGGTTGCACCCGGTCGTGATGCGCACACAGGTACTTGTCAAGGCTACTCGACGGGGTCCACGCAGGACAAACCCGCTCCGATTAACCGCTACCCTGCTCCTGTGTCCTACGCCGGCGCACCCCAAGCCCCCCATCAATTCGGTGCGCCGTTCGCACGCCGCGTCCGCAAGGTCGGAGCGCCCCTCGGGGTGTTGATCGGGCTCGGCACGCTCGCCGGTCTGATCGTCATCGTCCTGACCTTGGCCAATCCGGTGGGCACCGCCGTCGGATTCGTGCTGTCGAGCGTCGCGATGGCGGTGGTGGTGCTGGCCTACCTGTGGCTCGACCGGTGGGAACCCGAACCCCCGCGGCTGCTGGTGTTCGCGTTCATCTGGGGCACCTCGGTCGCGGTGATCATCTCCGCGGTACTTCAGATCGTCCTCGACGCCTGGCTCAACCCCGCTGTCGATCCGGCCGCCACCGGCACCAGCGCGTTCACGCTCGTCCTCGGCGCACCGCTCACCGAGGAAGCCGCGAAGGGCCTGTTCCTGCTGCTGATGATGACCGGTGCGCGTCGCAGAGAGATGAACTCGCTGACCGACTGTCTGGTGTATGCGGGCCTCGTCGGAGCCGGATTCGCCTGGCTGGAGGACATCCTCTACATCGCCAACGGCGAATCGCTGTCCGAGTCGCTGTTCACCGCCGCGCTGCGGCTGGTCATGGGACCGTTCGCGCATTCTCTGTTCACCACGATGTTCGCCCTCGGTGTCTGGTACGCGCTGCACCAGCGCAGCGCGCTCGCCAAGACGGGGTGCATCCTGCTCGGGTATGCCGGCGCGGTGGTGCTGCACGCCATGTGGAACGGCTCGTCACTGCTGGGTGTCGGCGCGTACTTCGGCACCTACGTGTTCTGGATGATGCCTGTCTTCGGCCTCGCGATCGTCCTCGCCGTCCAGAGTCGGCGCCGCGAACAGCGCATCGTCGCCGAGAAACTCCCCGGCATGGTCGCCGCGGGCATCGTCACTGCCAACGAGGCGACGTGGTTGCGCTCGCTCACGACACGCAAAGCCGCGGTCGCCGAGGCCACCAGGTTCGGCGGCAAAGAGGCCGGCGAGTCGGTCAGGCGGTTCGCTCATCAGGTCATCGAGCTGGCGTTCGTCCGGGATCGCATCGATCGCGGTTTCGGCGATCCGCGGGTGACGGCCCTGCTCACCGAGGAGACCTACGCCGTGTATGCGGCCAGGGCCGCATCACCCGCGCTGCAGCGGATGGCGGGTTTCCACTCTCCCGGGGCCTGACTGCCAGTCAGGGTTCAGACTCGGCTTCTACGGTGCGGGCGTGATCCAACATCTCGTCGATTACGTGGCCATCGCCGTGCTCGCCGCTTCCGGTGCCGTGGTCGGGGTGCGGAAGGGGTTCGACCTGTTCGGCATCGCCACCCTTGCTGTGCTGACCGGTGTCGGCGGCGGGGTGCTGCGTGACCTTCTGCTGGATCTCGACCCTCCGGCATCGCTGCAGCATTGGCAGGAGATCACCATCTGTCTGGCGATGTCGCTGCTGACCACCGTGTTCACCAAAGCCGTCATCAGGCTGAACAAGCTGGTGCTGGTCCTGGACGCCGTCGGCATGTGGTTCTTCGCGACATCGGGCGCGGCCATCTCGATCGATCACGGCGCGTCGTGGTTCGCGGCTGTTGTGCTCGGAGTGCTGTCCGCCGTCGCGGGCAGCGTCATGCGCGACGTGGTCGCGCGGGAGGTGCCGCTGGTGATGGGTCCCGACGACATGTACGCCGCGCCGGCGGTGCTCGGATCGGTGATCTATGTCGCGATCGACCAGTTCGGCCCCCAGACCCTCGGGGTGGTGGCCGGGTCCCTGGTGGCCACGCTCCTGAGGCTTGCGGCCATCACCTTCCACTGGCGGTTGCCGACCGCTCCGCGGGAACTGATCAACCACGTCCGCGAGCATGCTCAATCTTTGAAATAGACCAACTGGTGTGTGGTGGCCAGCAACGCTCCGGACCTGCTCCAGATCTCCCCGGACTGGTCGAAGTAGCCGCGCGCGAACCGGTTCGCGTATGCGCGGCACAGCACGTAGTCGCCGCCCGCGGCATCGAGCTCGGCACCGTCGGCGTGGAAGTAGGTGGTCAGCGAGATGGTCCCGGCGGGCGAGGGTGCACCGCGCCGGAGGAACACGCGCGGATAGAAGATGTCGCTCATCGCGGTCAGCGACGCGAAGTCCAGACCGCGGGTCAGCCGGTCGCGCGCCCACATCGTGGTGGTCGATGACTGCTGCGGCTGCGCGCCCGGTCCCGGGATGGCGCCCTCGACGTAGCGCATCTCGTAGTTGCGTGCCCAGACGACCATGTCGGGGAGCCCGGTCGGCGTGATCGTGTCGGGTTCCGGCGCGGTCACCGGCGGGCGCTCGGTGTCCGACCAGGTGTCACGGCGATGACCGAACACAGCGGTGGCGTTCGTCCGCAGAGCGCCGTCCTGCCACAACTCCACCAGCCAGTGCTGGTTGGTGCGGTTCGTGCGGACCACCTTCACCGCGATGTCGAATGTTCCGTCGACGACGGGCGCGGCGAAGTTCACCGTGAGCGCGACGGGCTCTCCGATGCGTTCGGGATGGGTCTGGATGGCCCGCACGAGCGCGGCGGCAGTGACACCACCGAAGGGCCCGACCATGTTCGCCCACTCCGCATGGGTCTGGCCTCGTACCCAACCCGGCTCGCCTGCCTCGAGGGTGATCGCCTCGTCGAATGGGTGCACCGTCACAGAAGTCTCCTGGATCAGTGCGCCGCGGAGTCCCAGCTGCGGCCGTACCCGACCGAGACCTCCAGCTGCACATTGAGCGGGTACGCGCTGCCCATGTGCTCGCGCACCAGCTCCTCCAGCGCGTCCCGCTCCCCGTCGGCCACCTCGAACAGCAGCTCGTCGTGCACCTGGAGCAGCATGCGCGACGCCAGGCCGGCTTCTTTGATGGCCCGGTCGACGTTGATCATCGCGACCTTGATGATGTCGGCGGCACTGCCCTGGATCGGCGCGTTGAGCGCCGCCCGCTCGGCGGCCTCCCGGACGTTGCGGTTGCTGCTGTCCAGCTCCGGAAGATAGCGGCGCCTGCCGAACACCGTCGACGTGTAGCCGTCCTTGCGGGCCTGGTCGACGACGTCGCGCAGGTAGTCGCGGATACCGCCGAAGCGCGCGAAGTACTGCTCCATCTGCTCTTTGGCCTCTTCGGTGCTGATCTTCAGCTGCGCCGCGAGACCGTAGGCACTCAGACCGTAGGCCAGGCCGTAAGACATCGCCTTCACCCGGCGGCGTAGTTCTGCGGTGACCTCGTCGATCGGTACCGAGAAGGCCCGCGACGCCACGAACGAATGCAGATCCTCGCCGGTGTTGAACGCCTCGATGAGGCCCTCGTCCTGCGACAGGTGAGCCATGATCCGCATCTCGATCTGGCTGTAGTCGGCCGTCATCAACTCGGTGTAACCCTTGCCGACCACGAAGGCGTCCCGGATACGGCGGCCCGCCTCGGTGCGGATCGGGATGTTCTGCAGGTTCGGCTCGGTCGACGAGAGCCGCCCAGTGGCGGCGATGGTCTGGTTGAACGTGGTGTGGATTCGCCCGTCCGACCCGACGGCGTTGAGCAGCCCGTCGACGGTCACCTTCAGGCGGGTGGCGTCGCGATGGGCGAGCATGTGCTGCAGGAACGGGTGCCCGGTCTTGTCGAACAGCGACTGCAACGCATCCGCGTCGGTGGTGTATCCGGTCTTGGTGCGCTTGGTCTTCGGCATCTCCAACTCGTCGAAGAGCACGACCTGCAACTGCTTCGGCGACCCGAGGTTGATCTGCTTGCCGATCACGCCGTAGGCCGCTTCGGCGGCGTCACGGATCTGGTTCGCGAACTCACTCTGCAGCTGCGAGAGCATTTCCAGATCAACGGCGATGCCCGCAGTCTCGAGCTCCGCGAGCACCCGTTGCACGGGCAACTCCATACTTCCCAGAAGCGCCGACGAATCGATCCGCGCCAGTTCCTCGTCGAGCGCGTCCGCAAGATCCCTGACCGCACCGGCCCGCAGCAGCAGCGTCTGCACCGCCTGGTCGTCGACGCCGTCACTGTCGTCGAGCAGGGAAAGCTGCTGCTGCTCCGGGTTGTCCGCGCGTAACTCCCGCTTCAGGTAGCGCAGTGACAGGTCGTCGAGCGCGAAACTGCGCTGGCCGGGCCGCACCAGGTAGGCGGCCAGCGCGGTGTCGGACGTGACGCCGGCCAGGGTCCAGCCCCTGCCGAGGAGATCGTGCATGGCGAGCTTGGCTTCGTGCAGCGCCTTCGGCACATCGGGGTCGGAAAGCCACGACGACAGGGCGGCTTCGTCGGCCGGATCGAGCCGGGTGGTGTCGAGGTACCGTCCGTCGCCGTCGGGGGCCACCAACGCCACCGCGGTTGCGTCGCTGTCGAAAGCCAGGTGGTTGCCCACCACCGCCAGCCCGAACCGTCGACCGTCGGAGTGGTCGGCGAGCCAGCCTGACAGCGTGCCCGGCTCCAGCGCACCGCCGCGCACATCGAACCCCTCCTCGACCTCGGGGTCCGCCGACGCCAGGGTGTCGAACAACCGGTCACGCAGGACGCGGAACTCCAGGTCGTCGAACAGGCGGTGGATCTGGTCGCGATCCCACGGCTGCATCCGCAGCGTGTCGGGGGTCTGCGCCAACGGCACACTCTTCACCAGATCCGTCAGCTCACGGTTGAGCAGGACGCTGGACAGGTTGGCGCGCAACGCATCGCCGACCTTGCCCTTGACCTTGTCGACGTTGTCGACCAGCGACAGCAGTGAACCGTATTCGGCGATCCACTTCGTCGCCGTCTTCTCCCCTACACCGGGAATGCCGGGAAGATTGTCACTCGGGTCGCCGCGCAGGGCAGCGAAGTCCGGGTACTGCGTCGGAGTGAGCCCGTACTTCTCCAGCACCGCCTCGGGCGTGAACCGGGTGAGCTCGCTGACGCCCTTGCGGGGGTAGAGCACCGTGACGTCGTCGCTGACCAGCTGCAGCGAATCCCGGTCACCGGTGACCACGAGGACGCGGTAGCCCTCGTCCTCGGCCTGGGTGGCCAGCGTCGCGATGACGTCGTCGGCCTCGAATCCGGCCTCGGCGAGCACGGTGATGCCGAGCGCACCGAGGACTTCCTTGGTGATGTCGATCTGCCCGCGGAATTCGTCGGGGGTGGCCGACCGTCCCGCCTTGTACTCGGGGTACTTCTCCAACCGGAACGTCTGACGGGATACGTCGAACGCCGCCGCGATGTGGCTGGGCTGCTCGTCGCGCAGCAGGTTGATCAGCATCGCGGTGAAGCCGTAGACCGCGTTGGTGGTCAGGCCACCCTGGGTCTTGAAGTTCTCGGCGGGGAGTGCGTAGAAGGCCCGAAACGCCAGGGAGTTGCCGTCGAGGAGCATCAGCGTCGGCTTGTCGTCAGCGGCCGGCTTACCGGCCTTGGAAGCCGATCGAGTCTCCGATGCAGTCTTGGCTGGGCTCACGGGTTCACTCTAGGCACCCGGTGTGACAGCCGGGGCGCCGCTACCCGGGCCCGGCCGCGTCCGGCGGGATCGATCGGCGGGCGCGATCACACAGCTGCCGCGCGGCGGGGCTCGTCATGTCGCGGCGCCAGGCCCACACGAGCCTGCCCCGCAGGCCGGGCGGCAGCGTCAGCGCGTGCAGGTCGGTTGCGGCGCGCGCCATCGACTGCGGCACGATCGCCACGCCGAGGCCGTGGCGCGCCAGCTCGGCGAGCTCCATCGGGTTGGTTGCCTCGAACGCGATCCTCGGCCGCACTCCCGCTGCGGCACAAGCGCTGTCGAGCCTGGACCGCAGACCGGTTCCCACCGGCAACGAGATCAGGGAGTGGTCGCAGAGTTCTCCGAGCGACAACGCTCGCCGCCGGTCCAGGGGATGGCCGGCCGCCACGGCCGCAACCAGCGCCTCGTCGGTGATCACCGCGTAATCCAGCCCGGGCGGATGCTCGTCCACGCCGATGGACACGATCGCCGCGTCCACTCGGCCATCGGAGAGTTTGGCCAGCAGGACATCGGAGTTGTCGGTACCCAGCGTGATCTCGACCTCGGGATAGTCGGCGTGGAAGTCGGCCATCAACTGCGCGATGTCCACCGGGTGCAATGTCACGGTGCCGATGGTCACCGCACCGCGGACCAGGTCGGCGACCTCATCGACTGCCTCCTGAGCCGCGCGTACGGCGGCCAGCGCCGCCATGGCATGGGGCAGCAATGCGGCGCCGGCCTGGGTCAGACGCACGTCGCGGCTCGACCGGGTGAGCAGTTGCTGCCCTACCAGCCGTTCCAGCCGCTGGATCTGCGCGCTGACCGCGGGCTGAGCTACCCGCTCCCGCTGCGCGGCCCTGGTGAAGCTGCGTTCTTCAACGACGGCGACGAAATATTCGAGCTGACGTAGCTCCATAAGAGCTGATTATAGGTTTCAGATCTAGTTGGTATTGGACTTATACATCGATGCTCCGCAGTGTGGATGACGAGGAGGTTCGACATGACGAACAGGTCCACCATCGTGATCGCCGGCGCAGGGATCGGCGGGCTCACCGCGGCACTGGCGCTGCACCAGCGCGGCATCGAGGCGATGGTTGTCGAGCGGGCGTCCTCGCTTACCCCGCTCGGGGTGGGCATCAACCTGCTCCCCCACGCGGTACGCGAGCTCGAGGGCCTCGGCCTCGGCGCGTTGCTGTCGTCGATTTCCGTTGCACCCAGGCAGATCTCGTTCTTCGACAGCTACGGCAGGCATCTGTTCCGCGAACCTCGCGGTGTCGAGGGCGGCTACTCGCACCCGCAACGGTCGGTACACCGGGGCCGCTTGCAGGCGATGCTGATCGAGGCCGTCATCGATCGACTCGGGCCGGAGGCCATCCGGACCGGCGCAGGACTCACCGGGTTCACCGAGACCGGCGACGGCGTCGTTGTACACACCCGCGGAGGCGACCTCCGCGCAGAAATCCTGATCGGCTCAGACGGCATCAACTCCGTCGTGCGATCACACCTTCATCCCGGGCCGGATCCACTCCTGTGGTCGGGTGTGCGCATGTACCGCGGCGCCGCCCGGATGACCCCGTTCCTCGACGGCCGCACCATGGCAATCATCAAGGGTGACAACGGAACCGACCTCGTCACCTATCCCCTCGGGGGCGGGCTCGTGAACTGGGTACTGCAGGTCGGCGACGGAGTTGCCGGTCCACTGCCGGGCAACGTCGGATGGAACGAGCCCGCCGATCCGACGCACGTCGCCTCCTACGTCGCCGGTTGGGATGTGGGGTGGCTCGACGTCGCGGCGCTGCCCGGGCTCAGCGAGACGGTGTTCGAATACCCGATGGTGGACCGCGACGCCCTCCCGCACTGGGGCCGGGGCGCGGTCACCGTGCTGGGTGATGCGGCCCATCCGATGTATCCCGTCGGCGCCAACGGCGCCTCCCAGGCGATTCTCGACGCCCGCGTCCTGGCCGACGAAGTCGCCCGAGACCCCGGCACTGCGCTGCATGCCTACCAGACCCGGCGACGTCGCGACACCGCCGACGTCGTTGCCGCCAACAGGGCGATGCACACCGCGGGCACAAAGACTGCCGACGACATCGCCCGAGTCACCACCACGTACCGCACAGACACCGAAAGGAGCACATCATGACCGTCCCGACCACCTACGTGCTGATCCCCGGAATGTGCCACGGCGCATGGTGTTTCGACGATCTGGCGGCGTCGCTTCGGCAAGCCGGCCACCACGTTCTGGCGATCACGCTGACCGGCGTTGCCGAACGGTCACACCTGATGCCAGGTGCCGTCAACCTCGACACCCACATCGCCGACGTCGTCGCCGCCGTCGACAGCGACTCCGCCGCCGGCGAGAAGCTGGTGCTCGTGGGGCACAGTTACGGCGGCATGGTCATCACCGGCGTCGCCGACCGCATCCCGGATCGCATCGATTCGCTCGTGTTCGTCGACGCCGTGGTGCCCCATGACGGAGAGGCGTGCTGGGACGTCGTCAACGACGAGGAACGTCAGTGGTACGTCAAAGTCGACGGCTCCGGGTTCGGGGTTCCGCCGATGCCGTTCTTCGACCCCCGCGCCACGTCGCATCCGCTCGCGACCGTCATGCAGCCGTTGCATCTACGGGGCGACCTGGGCCGGTTCCGGCAACGCGTCTACGTCTACGCGCTGGACTGGCCCGGCGAGTCACCGCTGCGGCCGTCCTACGATCGGGTCCGCTCCGATCCGACCTGGACCACACACGAGCTCGACGGCAAGCACAATCTGATGCGCGACAACCCGGACGAACTGCTGCGGATCCTGCTGGACACGGCTCAGACGTGACCACCGCCGATCCCGCCGACGGTCGACAACGCTCCTGAAGAAAAACTGGAACACGTTTCAGTAAATGGGGCGGGACTCGGTACGCTGACCGCGTGTCAGCTTCTTCGCAGCCTGCGGTTGATGGGTGGTTCGCCACTGATGGGTCTGGTGATCCGTATCTGATCGGGGGGAAGTGTCCTCAGTGTGGGACCTATGTGTTCCCGCCGCGGGCCAACAACTGCCCCAACCCCGGCTGTGACAGCGACGAACTCGCCCAGGTGCCGCTGTCACGGCGCGGCACCCTGTGGAGCTACACCGAGAACCGCTACGCCCCACCCCCGCCGTATCCGTCCCCGGACCCGTTCGAACCGTTCGCCGTGGCAGCGGTGGAGTTGGCCGAGGAAGGCCTGATCGTGCTCGGCAAGGTCGTCGAGGGCACCCTGGCCGCCGACCTCAAGGTCGGCATGCAGATGCACCTGACCACCATGGCGCTCTATGTCGACGACGACGGCATCGAACGCATCGTGCACGCCTGGGAGATCGCCCAATGAGTCCAGAACCGGTCTACATCCTCGGTGCCGGCATGCACCCCTGGGGCAAATGGGGACGCGACTTCACCGAATACGGTGTCGTGGCCGCCCGCGCCGCCCTGGCCGAAGCCGGCCTGCACTGGCGCCAGATCCAACTCGTGGCCGGCGCGGACACCATCCGCAACGGCTACCCCGGCTTCGTCGCCGGGGCCACCTTCGCCCAGAAACTGGGCTGGAACGGCATCCCGGTCACCTCCTCCTACGCCGCGTGCGCCTCCGGCTCCCAAGCACTCCAAAGCGCCCGCGCCCAGATCCTGGCCGGCTTCTGCGACGTCGCCCTGGTCATCGGCGCCGACACCACCCCCAAAGGCTTCTTCGCCCCCGTCGGCGGCGAACGCCGCAACGACCCCGACTGGCAACGCTTCCACCTCATCGGCGCCACCAACACCGTCTACTTCGCCATGCTCGCCCGCCGGCGCATGGACCTCTACGGCGCCACCGTCGAAGACTTCGCGAACGTCAAAGTCAAAAACGCCCGCCACGGCCTCCACAACCCCAACGCCCGCTACCGCAAAGAAGCCACCACCGCCGACGTGCTGGCCTCCCCCGTCGTCAGTGACCCACTACGCCTGCTCGACATCTGCGCCACCAGCGACGGCGCCGCCGCGGTGATCGTGGCCTCCAAAGAATTCACCGAAAAACACCTCGGCTCCACCGCCGGCGTGCCCTCGGTACGCGCGATCAGCCTGCAATCACCCCAATACCCCCAACACCTACCCGAACTACCCGACATCGCCACCGACTCCACCGCCGTGGTCCCCGGCCCCGACCGCGTCTTCAAAGACCAGATCCTCGACGCCGCCTACACCGAAGCCGGCATCGGCCCCCAAGACCTCTCCCTGGCCGAGGTCTACGACCTGTCCACCGCCCTGGAACTCGACTGGTACGAACACCTCGGCCTCTGCGAACGCGGCCAAGCCGAACACCTCCTACGCTCGGGCGCCACCACCCTCGGCGGCCGCATCCCCGTCAACCCCTCCGGCGGACTCGCCAGCTTCGGCGAAGCCATCCCCGCCCAAGCCATCGCCCAAGTCTGCGAACTCACCTGGCAACTCAACAACCACGCCACCGGCCGCCAAGTCGAAGGAGCCACCGTCGGCATCACCGCCAACCAAGGCCTCTTCGGCCACGGCTCCTCAGTCATCATCGCCCGCTGACCAAGGACGAGGTGCGCCGCGGTGACGCGACGAAAACTGCTGCCCCGCATATTGTTCACGGCGCTCTGATCTAGACTCTCGCTGTGGACGTCAATGGAACCAGCGCAATTGTCACCGGCGGAGCATCGGGCATCGGTGCCGCCACCGCCCGACTCCTGGCAGCTCAAGGAGCCCGCGTCGTCGTGGCCGATCTGCAAGCAGAACGCGGGCAGGAACTCGCTCACGAGATCGGCGGGGCGTTCGTCAGTGTCGATGTCACCGACACTGCTCAGATCGAAGACGCGGTGAACACCGCCGTCGATCTCGGCCCCCTTCGCACACTCGTCAACTCGGCCGGAATCGGTTGGGCGCAAAGGACAATCGGCAAGGACGGCGAATTCGCGTCGGCACACAACCTCGACGCCTACAAGAAGGTGCTCGCGATCAACCTGGTCGGCACGTTCGACTGCATTCGTCTCGCCGCAACAGCCATGAGCCGACTCGATCCCACCGACTCCGGTGAACGGGGCGCCATTGTGAACATGACCAGTGTGGCTGCGTTCGACGGGCAGATCGGGCAGGCCGCCTACTCATCCTCCAAGGGCGGCGTCGTCGGGCTGACATTGCCTGTCGCCCGCGATCTCGCAGCGGTCGGCATTCGGGTGAACACCGTCGCCCCAGGACTCATCGATACGCCGATCTACGGTGAAGGTGAAGCCTCGGAGGCGTTCAAAGCCAAGCTGGGTGAATCGGTGCTCTTCCCGAAGCGGTTGGGCAAGCCCGAGGAACTGGCGTCGATGGTCGTCGAACTGATCACCAACTCCTACATGAACGCCGAGGTGGTCCGCGTGGACGGCGGCATCCGGATGCCGCCCAAGTAAAAAGCGGGCACGCTCAGGCCTCAACGGACACGGGCTGTCCGTGCCGGTACTTCGCGGGTCGCCCGAGAAGATAGCCCTGTCCGAGGTCGACTCCCAGCAGTCGCAATGTCTCCAGCTGTTCGGGCTCTTCGACCGACTCCGAGACGGTCACGGCGTTCAACTCTGCTGCCAGTCGCACGATGGATGTCGCGAGTGCGCGCCGCACCGGATCGGCGGCGATCCCGCACGTGAGATCACCGTCGATCTTGATGATGTCGGGTCGGAGACGCAGCAGCTGGTTGAAGCTTGCGAATCCGGCACCCGCGTCGTCGATGGCCAGGCGGATACCCGCGTCCCGCAACGGCTCCAGCGCTTCGGCCAGGTCATCGGGAAACGGCTCATGCTCGGTGATCTCGACGACGAGGGGTCGCTCAACGGACAGCAGAAGGCTTTGCACGGAGGGATTCATCGCGGTCGTCGGGCTCAGATTCGCGGCGATGAAGGTAGTCGCGGGTATGTGCTCCGCCATGACCAGGAGCCGGCGCAGGGCGGCGAGTTCCAGCGCCAGACTGCGACCGAGCCTGCGGGCGTTGTCGAACCATTGCTGCGGACTCAGATCCGCATCGGCGGGAAAGCGGCAGAGCCCCTCGAAGCCCACCGTTGCACCGGTCTTGAGATCCACGATGGGCTGAAAGACCACCTCGAGGTTGGTTTCCTTCTCCAGAAGGGCGTCCATCCGCTGATGCAACCGATCATGTTGTGCCACATCGGGAAGCAGGACGGAGGCGAGGAAACGGGCAGTCGAGTCATCGTCCGGCGAGTACGGGCTGCCGAGAAAATCGTCGAGCAACGACGACAGCTCGGTGTGTGCGCTGATCAGCCCCGAGATGAACCTGCTCGTCGACGCTATGGCCGCGATGTCGCGTTCATCGAACTTCCGCGGTTGTCTTGCCGTGATCGACAATGCGCCTATCGTCACCCCTCGGTGCAGCAGGGGGATACGACCAGTGAGTGAATCCCCAGGCGCACTCCGATGTCGCGCACCTCCGGCGTCAGGGACAGGTCGGCAGGGGCGTCGACACTGACCTGCGGGCGCCCGGTCGCCACTGCCATCCCCTGGAAGGTTCCCTCCACCGGGAGGGCGAGGCCGAGAAGTGAGTCGACAAGGCCGTACGCCGACACGACGACGAACTCGTCGTTCGGTGTGAGGATGCTGACCGCCGCGCCGTCGGCCTTCGGGGTGAACAGGCACATCTGCTCGGCGATCCTGCGCATCAACGCGCCAGGATCGATCGACGCGTTCACTGCCGCGATCAAATTCCCCATGGCTCGCTCATCGTGCTGTCTTCCCGGTCCGGAAGACTGTCGGGGACGGCACCAGGGCCACTCCACGCCACGATCCGGCTTCCTGCAGGATACGGGGGACTCCGCGCCGCAGGGGCAGACAGGCCGAAACGACAAGTGACGAAATTACGATCTGGGAGACACCCTGTGGGACGCGGGCACGGTGGCCGGACGAAACTCGTTGTGCTGCATGCCGTCGAGGCCGGCGATGTCCCAGGCGCGCCGGCGCCCCCTGTCGGTCAGGTACCGGAAGGCCAGCGCTGCGTGATCATCTCGGTCATCGCATCGACCCATGCCTGGTCGAGGGCGGCGTCATTGCGGATCAAGATCCGGAAAATCGCGCTGCCGGCGACGACCTCGGCGAGCATCGGCAGCTCGTCGTCGTCGCGGCGCCCCTGACCGAATCGGCTTTCGAAGGCGGTCAGATTGCCCGCGAGCCGGGCGATCATCATGCTGTGCAACTCCGGGTCCGCGACCGTGTCGGCGATCAGACCGGGCAGTGCGACCCGGACTTCGGGCCTGTCGAACATCGCACGCGTGGACTCGACCAGCGCCCGGATATCCTGGGCCACATCGCCGGAACCACTCGGCGCCGTGATCGTCTCGTGTGAGAGCACCGCCTCGTGGACGAGATGGACCTTGCCCGACCACCGCCGGTAGATCGCGGCCGTTGTCGTCCCGGCGCGGGCGGCGATCGCGGACAGCGACAGCGCGGAGTAACCCGTCTGCAGGATCAACTCGCGGGTGGCGGCGATGATCGCCGCGTCGATCCTGCCGTCGCGCGGCCGCCCGGGCGTCTTGCCATCGCCGCGCCGATCTGCTGTCATGTTCCTAGTCTATTTCCGATACAGCTCGTATCGTATTTGATGGAGAATGTGTGAACCTCAGCCCGCTCGACGAGTACCCGATCCATCAGACGCCGTCCCCGGTCTCCTCGCCGGCGACGTCGGACCGCAATTTCTACGATCGGTCCTACTTCAACGTGCTCGACCGCAGTGGCCGCTTCATGGCGCTCACCGGCATCGGCTACTACCCGCGACTCGGCGTCAAGGACGCGTACTTCCTCGTGCGCCGCGGCGACACCCAGACCGCGGTGCACCTCAGCGACGCGATCGATGACGATCGGCTCCACCAGAACGTCAACGGCTACCGGCTCGACGTCGTCGAACCGCTCCAGGAGTTGCACCTGACGCTGGCCGAGACCGAGGGCATCGCCGCGGACCTGACCTGGCGCGGCCTGTTCCCCGCCGCGCTGGAACGTCCGCACGAGATGCTGACCGAGCGGCGGGTGACGTTGCAGGCGTGCCGTTTTGCCCAGGTCGGCACGTGGGAAGGCTGGATCGAGGTGGACGGCGACAGATTGGACGTCGACCGGACCACCAGCGTCGCGAGCCGGGACCGGTCCTGGGGGATCCGGCCTGTCGGTGAACCTGAGCCCGCGGGTCGTCCGGACACGGCGTTCCAGGGAATGTGGTGGCTCTATCTGCCGCTGGCGTTCGACGACTACCAGCTGTTCCTGATTCTGCAGGAGGATCCGGACGGCCAACGCAGCCTCTACGACTGCACCCGGCGCTGGCGGGACGGCCGGGTCGAGCAACTCGACGGTGTGCGCGTCACCGTGCACTACAACCCGGGCACGCGGATCCCGCACGGAGTCCACGTCGAGTTCATGAACCGCGCCGGCGACCGGATCACGCTCGATGTCGAATCGAAGCTGTTCGCTCCCATTGCGTTTGGTTCCGGCTACGGAGGCGACTCGTCGTGGTCGCACGGCACGTGGAAGGGCGGGCCGTTCGCTGAACGGGTCAGCTTCGACCTGACCGATCCGGCGGTGATGGCCAGGGCGCCTTTCAGTCTCATCGACCACGTCGGCGCGGCAGTATGTACCGAGGCCGACGGCCGCACCCGCGAAGGCGCGGGGCTGTTCGAGCACGGCGTCATCGGCCCGCACCACCCGTCGGGGTTCTCCGACTGGACCGACGTAGCGAAGTAGGCGCGGCGATATGAAGATCATGACGGCGCTGTTCGGACCGACCGACGCGGTCGAACGAGCCGCCCTTCTCAAAGAGGCCGGCGCGTCCGGCGTATTCACCTTCGAAGGCCCCTTCGACGTCTTCACGCCGCTGGTGCTGGCGTCTGCGGTCAAGGGCCTCGACGTGATGTCCAACGTCGCGATCGCATTCCCGCGCAATCCGATCCACCTCGCGCATCAGGCCAACGATCTGCAGCTGGTGACCGAGGGGCGATTCATCCTCGGCCTGGGCACGCAGGTACGCGCACAGATCGAGAAGCGCTACGGGGTGGAGTTCGACCGGCCGGTCGCGCGGATGAAGGAGATGGTCGGGGCGCTGCGGGCGATCTTCGCCACCTGGAACGACGGCGAGCGGTTGAACTTCCGCGGCGAGTACTACCGCCACACGTTGATGACCCCGACCTTCAACCCCGGCCCCAACCCGTTCGGCCCGCCCCCGATCTATCTCGGCGCGCTCGGTCCGCGGTTGACCCGCGCCACCGCGGAGGTGGCCGACGGCCTGCTGGTGATGCCGTTCGGATCGAAACGGTTCCTACACGAGACGACGATGCCCGCCGTACGGGAGGGACTCGCCGCAGCCGGACGCAGTGAGGACGAGTTCGCGGTGGTGCCGGAGATCATCGTGTCGGTCGGTTCCGAGGACCAGGACCACACGTCGACCCGAATGTTGTTGGCTTTCTACGGTTCCACCCCCGCCTACCGCCCGGTGCTCGATGCCCACGGGTGGGGCGACCTGCAGCCGGAGCTGAACGCGATGTCCAAGCAGGGCCGCTGGCAGGAGATGGCCACCCTCATCGACGACGAAGTGCTCCACACCATCGCCGCCTGCGGCACTCCTGCCGAGATCGCCAGGCACATCCGAGACCGCGTCGACGGGGTGTCCGACCGGATCTGCCTGTATCAACCAGGCCCCATCGCCGTGGATGCACTCGCCGAGATCGTGGACGCGCTGAGCTGACCATGGCACCGAGAACGATCGAATTCGACGACATCACCGACGACCGATTCGGCGGCAAGGCGGCCGGCCTCGCGGAACTGCGCCGCCTCGGGCTCGCCGTGCCCGTCGGGTTCGTCATTGCGAACGCCTCGGCAGAGGGCGCCCCCGACGACGCGGCGGCCAGGTTCGCACAGATGACCGACGCCGGTGCGACCCCGGTGGCCGTGAGATCGTCGGCGGTCGGGGAAGACGGCGTCGAGCAGTCCTTCGCCGGCCAGTACGACACCGTGCTCGGCGTCGATTCCGTCGATGGCTTCGCCGCGGCCGTGCGCAAGTGCGCCGCCTCGGTGGGTTCCCAACGCGCCGAGTCCTACAGCGGGCATTCCGCCGCCGTCATGAACGTCGTCGTGCAGCAGATGGTCGACGCGCGGGCGGCCGGTGTGGTGTTCACCGCGGATCCGGCCACGGGGCGGCGCGATCTCATGGTGATCGACGCCATCGCCGGGCTCGGCGAAGCACTTGTCGACGGAAGCGCCTCCCCCGACCACATCGTGCTCAACCCCGACGGCACGACCGCGGTCTGCGAGGTGAGCGCCGAGGCGGTGCTGTCGGCCGAGGACGTCACCGAGATCCGGTCAGGGGCACTCCGCGCTGCCGACCACTGGGGCAGGCCTATGGATCTGGAGTGGGCGATCGACCAGGCCGGGAAGCTGTGGTGGCTGCAGGCACGGCCCATCACCACGCTGCCCGGGGACCTCAACGAGATGGACTCCCCGGTCGCCGGTGCCTCGCATGTCTATACGCGCTGCAACATCGGCGAGATGATGCCGGGTGCGTTCTGTCCGCTGACGGCATCGGTGTCGGGATTTGCCATCGACTACGCCATGCAGATGACGCAGGTGGTGGCCCGAGCCCAGGACGACTATGACACGCCGTGGCTCCAGGTCGGCTACTTCTATGGTCACATGTTCTTGAACATGACCGAGGGGACGGCGCTGAGCTCAGGCATCCTGGGCAACTCCCTCGAACAGTTCTCGATGTCGATCTGCGGGCGCGTGGTCGACGAGCTGGAGGCCAAGCCGCCGGAGCCGTTCGCCCGCAAGCTCGTCAACACGATCCGGCTGTCGTCCTACGCGCTGTCGGCCGGTCCGGCGATCCGCAGGCTGAGCACTCAGATCTCCGGCTTCCGGATCCCGACCAGTGACGACCCGAAGGTTGTCCTGCAGCAGCTGGAGTCCGGCGTCGACCTGTACTGCGAGGTCACGCTCACCCACGTGCGGTCATCCTCACGCGCGGCGGTGGCGGCCAACATCCTGGAGAGCTTCCTGGTCAGAGACGCGGTCAAGAACGGCCGCACCGAAGAAGAGGGCCAGGCCGAGGCGATCCAGCTCATGG
The DNA here is from genome assembly GCF_900637195.1 of Mycolicibacterium aurum. NCBI lineage: Bacteria > Bacillati > Actinomycetota > Actinomycetes > Mycobacteriales > Mycobacteriaceae > Mycobacterium > Mycolicibacterium aurum. The sequence continues at coordinate 3,410,976 of NZ_LR134356.1, forward strand.
CGGGCGCTGCCGACGTCGAGAGCGCGATGATGCTCTCCGAACTCGACGCCGTCGTAGGGGCCATCGCAGAAGACCGTGACGTCGCCGAGAAGTTCCTTTCCGCGACTCCCGAGGACGCGGTGACCGGGTTGCGCGCCGCCCCGCACAGAAGCGGTGTGGCGTTGCGGCAGTTCCTGATTCGACACGGTCACCGCGGCTACCGCGAGCTGTGCATGCGCGATCCGTCCTGGGCCGAGGATCCCGGCGGACTGGGTTCGATGATGCAGGTCATGGTGCGCTCAGCTCTGGATCCCGTCGATCGCGGCCCGATCCACAGACAGGCCGACGCGCCGCGCTCACGGGCCGTCAGGTTTCTCGCCCGGCTCGCTCAGGGCGGTGCGCGCGGGCGCGAGGAGACCAAGTCCAAGATGGCGCTGATGGCGCACGCGCTCAAGCGCGGGTACCACCATCTGGGTCAGGTGCTGGCCGGCACGGGACGGCTACCCGACGCCGATCTGGTGTTTTTCTTCGACCGTGGCGAGTTGCATCGTGTCGTGAACGACGCGGACATCACCGAGTTCGTCCAGCGTGCGGTCAAGCGGCGGGAAGCACTGGCGTTCCAGGACTCGCTGGAATTCGACGACGTGTCGGTGGGCCGCCCTACGCCGGTGGTCGCGCCGCCGCCGAGCACCTTCGCCGACGATGTGATCGCCGGCCGGCCCGCCAGCCGCGGGACGGTGGAAGGCATTGTCCGCGTGGCGAAATCGATCCAGGATGCGCGAGACGTGCAGCGCGGAGAGATCCTGGTGGCACCGGTGACCGATGTGGGGTGGACGCCGTTCTTCACCGTCATCGGCGCACTGGTCACCGACATCGGCAGCTCGGTCTCCCACGGTGCCGTCGTGGCGCGCGAGTACGGTCTGCCCTGCGTGGTGAACACGCTGGTGGCCACGCAGGTGCTGAAGACCGGCGACCACGTGCGTGTCGACGGTGACCGAGGCCTGGTCACCCGGCTCAGTTCTTGACATGCAAGTAACCACTTGCCTAACGTGGGGCCGGTGGGTGATGTGTTCAAGGCATTGGCGGATCCCACGCGCCGCATCATTCTCGACGAGTTGACCGACGGGGACGGTCAGACACTGTTCGAGATCTGCGGACGTCTGACCACCCGCCACGGGATCACGTCTTCTCGCCAGGCGACATCTCAGCACCTTGCCGTGCTGGAGTCGGCGGGACTGGTCGAGACCCGCCGTGAAGGTCGCTACAAGTTCCACCACATCAACACCACACCGCTGCTGCAGATCAGCGAGCGTTGGCTCACCAGCACCGAGGGAGGATCGACATGAGAATCAGCTACGCCAGCATGCTCGTCGACGACCAGGACAGGGCGCTGCGCTTCTACACCGACATCCTCGGCTTCGCCGTCAAACACGACGTGCCGATGGGCGACGCCCGGTGGATCACCGTGGTCTCGCCGGAAGACCCCGACGGCACCGAACTGGTCCTGGAACCCGATGCCCATCCCGCCGTCAAACCGTTCAAGGACGCCCTGGTTGCCGACGGCATTCCGTTCACGGCATTCGTCGTTTCCGACGTCGGCGCCGAGTACGAGCGGCTGCGGGCCCTGGGCGTACGGTTCACCCAGCAACCCACCGACATGGGTCCGGTGACCACAGCAGTGCTCGACGACACGTGCGGCAACCTCGTACAGATCCAGAGCACGACGGGCTAACCGGTGTTGCGGTTCCACTCGATCCAGCCGGTCCCGGTGCGGCCGTCGGCGGTGACGACCGTGCCCCATGCCCGGGGGAAGCGGCTCACTCGCCCGTCCGGCGCGGTCAGCAACACCGGCGCATGTCCGCGAACGTCGATGCGGGCGTGGACATCCCCGTAGTCCAGTTCTGCGGACACCGGTAGGTCGTTGTCGGCGAAGGTCGTCTGCGCGGCGACCCGCGTCAGCTCGACGAGCGGTGCCCCGGCGCGCTGTAGGTAACCGACCGACAGAGGCGGCGCGCCCGGCACCAGGATCTGCACGCCGTGGATATGCGTGCCGTCGTCGAGGTGCAGGGCGCTCCACACCCAGTCCATGCTCCACCAGTCCCTGGCCGCCCACGAATGGTCACGCTGACCGGAAATGTCGACGAGTTCATGGGAATGCCCGTCCGCGGACACGGTTCCCGTTACCGTGCAGGGGATTTCGTACCGCGGTGAGATGCGGTACTGATACGGCTGCCCGACGGTGGTCCAGACCAGATCGATGTCGACGTCGACGGGCCTGCCCGCCTCGCTGCGCAGAAGTGCCGCCGGGTCGTCGTGGGCCTGCCCGCGTCCGCGCAGCGAGACCCGGTATTTGCGCAGCGGCTCGACCACCTCCTGGTCCACCTCGATACCGTCCGCGCGAGCACGGGTGTGGTCGTCGGGCACCGGGGCCGCGAAGTCGAGAACGGCGATGGTCGGCTTGCCTGGAGCGCATAGCAGTCCATTCACCCAGGCCTGGTTCTGGTTGGGGATCAGCCCGAGTCGGATCCAGCCCCCGAACTCCTGCGCGGGGTCCACGAAGTCGAAGTACCAGCTCTCGCTCCACAGCGGCTCATCGGTGGGCGCATGCCGCCCTTCGTCTTCCGGGTTGGGCTGCAAGGGTTCCGGCACCGTCGGTGTGGGAAGAAGCTCGAGGGCGCCGTTGTCGAGGACGTGCTGACAGTGCCGCGCGATCATCGCCATGAACATGGCATCACCGCGCTCGGTGCGCGCCACCAGCATCGGCGACACGATCGCCATCAACACGCCGAAGAAGCTCTGGTGCCGCACCCCCTCTCGCACGTCATCGAGAGTCACCCCCGAGCCGGGCCCGAGCGCTTCGTGGTAGGCGCCCAGCAGCGTGTCGTAGTGCTCGCGCCGCTGCTCCACGGGCAGCGCACATCCGAGGAAGTAGGCGACGTCGGTGAAGGCGGGGCCCCACGTGACCGTCTGCCAGTCCACGACGGTCAAAGGCCGGTCCGCACCGGCTTCACCGAAGAGCAGGTTGTCGAGCCGGAAGTCGCCGTGGACGAGTCCGCGGGGCAGCTCGGAGTCGTTCTCCGCTGCCATGTACGCGTCGAACGTCTCGACGAACCGCTCGCAGACGAGTCGGTGTTCGGGGGCGATCTCGTCGCGGTAGCGGTCGATGTAGCCGGCGTAGAGGGCTGTGATGAGCCCCTGGTTGACCGGCGACTCCCGGTTGATCCACGCCGCGCCTGCCAGGGCCGGATCGCCGAGCAGCGGACCGTGGACCCGCCCGAGCTGGGTCAGCGCCAGCTTCGCCTGTTCGACTGTGGCGCCGCGGATCTCGTCACCCACGCTCGCCGGCGCCGCGTCGGCGAGCAACAGATCGAAGGCTCCGGTCTCCGCGTCATACGCCGCGTGCCGGCACGGTGCGACAGGCCCGTCCAGCCCCGGCGCGATGTCGGTGTAGAAGCGCACCTCACGCTCGTAGAGGCCCATCGCCAGACCTGTCTGGCGGCTGCTCGGATCCGCGGCCGCGACCTTGAGCACCATGGACGCCGGTCCCGTGGCGCCGTCGGCGTAGCGCAGAGCGACGCGGTAGCACTCGCTCATCTGGCCCGTGCCGATGCGATCGGTGGTGAAGTCGGCAACCGCGCCCTCCCCGATCGCCGCGGTGAGCCACTCGGCCGTCAGATCGGCGGGACGCTGGATCAAATGTGGACGCAACGACGAGTTCACCCGGCCAACGTATAGCAGCGCTGCCGCGCGGGTAGACACATCAGCGGAATTAATTGACGGATGTCAACTCCTGCCCGCGGGACCGCCGCAGGACACGTGGGGTAGCGTCCGTCGAAGGGCCGACCGGAGGGCACATGAAGGTACTGATCACTGGCGGTACGGGGTTCGTCGGAGCGTGGACCGCCAAAGCCGCCCAGGACGCCGGACACGAGGTCCGCTTCCTGGTCCGCTCGCCCGAACGGCTGACCACCAGTGCCGAACGCATCGGCGTCGACATCGCTGATCACGTGGTCGGCGACATCGCCGACGGCGAGGCGACCGCAGCGGCCCTCGACGGGTGCGACGCGGTCATCCACTGTGCCGCAATGGTTTCCACCGATCCGAGCCGCGCGGACGAGATGCTGCACACCAACCTGGAGGGCGCCCGCAACGTCCTCGGCGGCGCCGTCCGTGCCGGTATCGACCCGATCGTGCACGTCTCCAGCTTCACCGCGCTCTTCCGGCCGGACCTGGAGGTGCTGCACGCGGACCTGCCGGTGGTAGGCGGCAACGACGGCTACGGCCGTTCCAAGGCCGCCGTCGAGGCCTACGCCAGGGGCCTGCAGGATGGCGGCGCTCCGGTCGACATCACCTATCCCGGGATGGTGCTCGGCCCGCCCGCCGGCGATCAGTTCGGTGAAGCTGCCGAGGGCGTCGAGGCGGCGGTCAAGATGCACGCGGTACCGGGACGCAGCGCCGCATGGATCGTCATCGACGTCCGCGACCTCGCCGCGCTGCACGTGGCCCTGCTCGAGCCCGGTCGCGGACCCCGCCGATACATGGCGGGTGGACAACGGGTTTCGGTCGAGCAGCTGGCCACACTGATCGGCGCGGCAGCCGGCCAGTCGCTGGTGGCGTTGCCCGTTCCGGACATCGCGCTGCGCAGCGCGGGTCGCCTTCTCGATGTCGTCGGACCCCTTCTGCCGTTCGAGACACCGATAAATTCCGCGGCCATGCAGTACTACACCCAGATGCCGGCATCGGACGACACACCCAGCAAAACCGACCTGGGCATCACTCAGCGCGATCCCGCCGAGACGCTCGCCGACACTGTCGACGGCCTGAGGGCGGTGGGCAGGCTCTAGCGTTGGCCGTCGCCGAGCACCCCGCGAAGAACCAGGTCCGCGAGCTGGTCGGCAGCGGTGTCGATGTCGGTGATCTTGCGGACGCAGACCGCGTACCAGGCGGCACCGGCTACCACGTCCATGACGCTGTCGGCATTGACAGCCGGGCGGACGGTGCCGCTCTCGACGCCGTCGGCGAGTTGGCGGGCGAGCTGGCGGCGTGCCGCGGCCTCCAGACGGTCGTTGATCAGCCTGCGCATCGCCGGCTCCAGCCGAAGGTCGTGCAGTAGTCCTGGGACTGCTTCACGCACAACGGGATCGGCGTACATCAGCAGTGCGCCACGGCACAACCGGGTGATCTCGGCGGCAATGTCGTCTTCACAGGGGGCCGGACCCAGGTCCGGGAAGGCCGCCTCGTGGATGAGATGAGCTTTTGATCGCCAGCGCCGGTAGATGGCCGGTCGGCTGACCTTCGCGGTGGCGGCGATGAGGTCGATGGACGTCGCCGAGTAGCCACGGGTCACCAGCAGTGTGCGGGTGGCATCGAGAACGGCGTCGTTGATCGCCGGGTCGCGACGCGACCCGTGGTGTCGCCTCCGGGCCGGTGCGTTCACCGAATGCCGTTCCCTTCCACCCCGTCTGTCGATACAGTGTGGCACAGCTCTTTGTCGTTACAGTGAGTCTTCACAATCGGAGTAGAGGCGATGGCGATGGCCGAGAACACCAGGCAGTTGGCGGGCGTCGGCGAGGACGGCCTGCACCTCTACACCTGCCCGCTGTGCGAAGCGATGTGCGGCTTGGAGATCAGCGTGAAGGACGGCCGTGTCGCCGGAATCCGCCCGAACAAGGACGACACCTGGAGCCGCGGCCACATCTGCCCCAAGGGCGCCTCCCTCGGCGCGCTGCACGAGGACCCCGACCGGATCCGGCGGCCGATGATCAAGGTCGACGGCCAGTGGCACGAAGTCGACTGGGACACCGCCTTCCGGCGCTGCACCGAGCTTCTCGCACCGATCATCGAGAAGCACGGCATCGGCGCAGTCACCGCCTACACGGGAAACCCTCTGGCACATTCCTTTTCGCTGGCGCGCTACACGGGCATCCTCCTCGGACTGTCGGGTATGCCGGTCACCTACTCCCCCGGCACCGTCGATCAGTGGCCGAAGAATCTGTCGTCTCACCTGATGTACGGCGGCTGGTGGAGCTTCCCGGTACCGGACATCGAACGGACCGACCTCCTCGTCGTGATGGGCGCCAACCCGGCAGCCTCGCAGGGCTCCCTGCTCGCCGCTCCCGATGTGATGGGTCTGCTCGGTGCAATCCGACGGCGCGGCAGGGTGATCGTGGTGGACCCGGTGAAGACGGCCACCGCTGACCGGGCCGACGAATGGCTGCCCATCACGCCGGGCACCGACGCGGCACTGCTGCTGGCGGTGTCACACACCCTGTTCGACGAGAACCTGGTGAACCTCGGCACCGTCGCGCCGTACCTCGACGGGGTGGACACGCTGCGCGACGTCGTCGCCGAGTGGCCACCGGAACGGGTCTCCGAGGCGACGGGTATCGATGCCGAACGGATCCGGGCACTGGCTCGTGAACTCGCGGGCACACCACGCGCAGTGGTGTACGGCCGAATCGGCACCTGTAACCAGGAATTCGGCAGCCTGGCCAGCTGGCTCGTCGACGTCGTCAACATCCTCACGGGCCATTTCGACGTCCCCGGTGGAGCGATGTTCCCCACCCCCACCGCGTGGACCATCACCGCGCAGCCGATTCCCGGGCTCGAGGACGGGGCACCGGACTTCGGGCGCTACCGCACCCGGGTGCGCGGCGCCAAAGAGGTGCTCGGACAGGTTCCGGTGTCGTGCATGGTCGAAGAGATCGCCACACCCGGCGAGGGCCAGCTGAAGGCATTGATCACCGTCGCGGGAAATCCGGTGCTGTCCACGCCGGCAGGGCACAAGCTCGACGAGGTGCTGCCGAACCTGGAGGCGATGATCTCGATCGACCTGTGGCTCAACGAGACAACTCGGCACGCAGACGTCATCCTGCCCGGGGCATCACCGCTGGAGCAGCCGCACCACGACGACCTGATCCTGAACTTCGCGATCAACAGCGTCGCGAACTACTCGCCGCCGGTGTTCGCCAAGCCCGACCCTTCGGCGCCCGACGAGTGGGAGATCCTGATCCGACTGACCGGACTGTGCACCGGCACACCGGCCGAGGACGTCGACGTCGCCGCGATCGACGACGGGTTCTTCGACTACATGTGCTTCACCCAGGGTCTCGACGGCGCTGAGATCCGGGCGCACTACGACCACGGCGGCCCCGAGCGCACCCTCGACCTGACGCTCCGCACCGGGCCTTTCGGTGACCACTACGGCCGCAACCCCGACGGGCTGACCCTGGACAAGCTCAAGGCGGCGCCAGACGGAATCAACTACGGCCCCATGGTCTCCCGCGTGCCCGAGGTGCTCGGCACCGCGGACAACACGATCCGGTTGGCGCCGCAGTACCTGCTTGACGACCTGCCACGACTCGCGCGCCGCATCGCCCGCGAACCCGACGAATTGGTGCTCGTCAGCCGACGGCATCTTCGCTCCAACAACTCCTGGCTGCACAACGTGGGTCAGCTGATGAATGGGCGGGACCGCTGCACATTGCTGATGCACACCGACGACGCCCGCGACCGGGGCCTCTCGAGCGGCGACCTGGCGGCGGTGACATCGGCGGGAGGCTGCATCGAGGTGCCTGTCGAGGTCACCGATGCCATCAAGCCCGGTGTCGTGTCGATGCCGCACGGGTGGGGTCACGGCAAGACGGGTACGCGCCTGTCCGTCGCCAACGGTTCACCCGGGGTCAACACCAACATCCTGTCGCCACCGGATTTTCTCGATGAACCGTCCGGCAACGGCGCGCTCAACGGCATACCGGTCGCGGTGACAGCGGCGGGCCTCTAGTCGACCAGACGCAACAGGAGCGCCGCGGCGGTGGCGGGACCGACGATTCCGTCCACCTTCAGCCCGGGTGTGCGACGCTGGAATTCTCGTACCGCCGAATCGGTCTCGGACCCGAACACACCGTCGACCTCCAGCGCGCCCGCGTAGGCCGCGTAAGCGTGCTTGAGTCGACGCTGAAGTTCGGCGACCTGGGGGCCGCGCGATCCGCGGTACAGCAGAACGTCGGCGTACTCACCGACGGGCACGGGCGGCCGAGGGGCGTGGGCGCCCAGCTGTGCGCCGATCCGGGCGGCGATGTCACGGCGCAGCTGGTCCATGGCGATGGCGCCAGGGTCCCATTTCCCCTGTGCCCGACCGGCATACTCCTTGTGCCCGATCGTGCGGCCCGCCGGCTGGCCCAACTGCCGATTGATCGCGGCGCAACTGTCGACCAGCGCAGAATATTGGGCGTCGGGCCAATTACGCCGGTGAGGCGCGCCGGGGCTGGTCCCGGAGTTCGCGCATTCGATGCCGATCGTGTGCCAATTGCCCATGTTCGCCGGCAGCCAGGGGTACATGCCGATACCGGCGTGCCATGCCACGCCGGCCGCCACCACCGTCACCGTTCCGGTGCGGGCGATGTGGAGCTGTGACAGCGGGCCGGCAAGGTCTGGTCGGCCGTAGGCGATGGAGTCGGCGGTCGCGGTATCCGAACCGGTGTGATGCACCATCACGCCCCGGATGTCTTTGAACTCACCATGCCCGCGGCGCTGCCACCCGGGGAATTCCACGACGTCGAGGCCCTCTTCGCGAAGGACGTCGGCCAGCCACACCGGGTCACCGCGCCACCCACGAGGCTGCGGCATACGGAAACTCCTGCGGGGTCGACCACGGATGACGACTGACGACTTTAGGCCAAGACGAGGACAGGACATGTCCGGGTTCGGACGTCCTGGTCAGGGGTTATACCGCATGCACGCAGGCAACACCCGGTAACGCGTTTGCCGGGGCCGGCTGGGGGTAGATGCCCCAGATGAACGCAGAACCAGCTGACATCGCCAAGTCGCCGATCGTGCGGCGGGACACTCGTGCGTCGCGTCAGCGCGTGTGGTCTGTGTTGGCCGATGGGTGGACATACTCCCAGTGGGTGGTCGGCAACAGCCGGATTCGCGCCGTTGACCCGAACTGGCCGGAACCCGGCAGCACCATCCACCACTCGATCGGGGTGTGGCCCGCCGTCATCAACGACAGCACCGTCGTCGAGTCGAGCATCCCCGAGCACGAGCTCGTTCTGATCGCGAACACCAGGCCCTTCGGCAAGGCGCGGATCACATTGCGGCTGTCAGACCTCGACGACGGCGGCTGCGTGATCGAGATGGCCGAGGTACCGATCACCGCTCCGATGAGCTGGCTGCCGGATTCGGTATCTTTGGCCGCCATCTTTCCCCGCAACCGCGAAGCGACGTGGCGGCTCGCGGCGCTCGCCGAACGTCGTACCGACGCTGACGTCGACTGACCCGGTGTGCGGCTGAGCCCGTCTGACGGCGGCGGGGCGACGCGCTACCGTCATGGCACCGGGCAGGCGCAGGTGCCAGGCCCCGACGCGATACGAGGTGTGCGATGCATCCTTTCCGGCAGGCCGTGGAGGCGCGGGACCACACCGCGATGGGAGCACTGTTGGCCGACGATGTGGTGTTCACCAGCCCGGTGGCGTTCACGCCGTACCCGGGTAAACCGATCACTGCCGCGATCCTGCGCGGCGTGATGCGGGTGTTCGAGGACTTCCGCTACGTCCGCGAGATCGCCGACAGTGGCGGCCGCGACCACGCGCTGGTGTTCGAGGCCACGGTCGCCGGCAAGAAGGTCACCGGCTGCGATTTTCTGCACATCAACGACGACGGTCTGATCGACGACTTCATGGTGATGGTGCGACCGCTCTCGGGTGCCACCGCCCTGGCTGAGGCGATGGCGGCGCAGTTCGACCGCATCAAGGAAGAGGCGCTGCAGGGTTGATGCTGCCGTCTGACAACCACGTCCATTCCCGATGGTCGTGGGACACCGCCGACACCTCGACCATGGAGCGTGAGTGCCGCGCGGCGATCCAGCGAGGTATCCCGGCTGTCACCTTCACCGAACACGTCGACTTCACCGACTGGGCGGCGGGTGACCACTCGGGATCGCTGGAGGTCGGCGAACGGCCCGGGGTTGCCGAACTCGATATCGCCGGATACTCCGCGGACATCGCTCGCTGCCGCGACATGTTCCCGCAGCTGCGCATCCTGTCCGGCATCGAAGCCGGTGAGCCACACTACTTCCCGGCCAGTGTCGCGTCCGTGCTCGGCGCGGGCGTGTTCGACCGGGTGCTCGGCAGCCTGCACGCGATTCCGTTGCAGGGCACGCTGGAATCGGTCGATGCCGCGCTGTTCGGTCGACTCGATGCGCACGAGTTGATGGACCGCTACTTCACCGACATGGTGACGCTGGTCGAGGTATCCGACGTGTTCACCGTGCTGGCCCACTGCGACTACCCGCGCCGGTACTGGCCGGAGGAACGGGCAGGCGCGTTCCGCGAAGCTGACTTCGAAGAGCACTACCGCACTGTGTTCCGCGCTCTGGCCGCCTCCGAGCGTGCGCTGGAGATCAACACGCGTTCGCCGCTGGCGTCGGTCGAGCTGATCCGGTGGTGGTGGGAAGAAGGCGGCGACGCAGTCTCCTTCGGCAGCGACGCCCACCGTCCCGAGCGGATCGGCGACCAGTTCGAACTTGCGGTGGACATCGTCGAGCACGCCGGCTTCAAACCGGGCCGCGACCGATACGACTTCTGGCGACGCTGATTCCCGAACCAACCGGTTTGTCGCACAGCACTTTTCACGGTCCGTCGTCGTCCTCGGGTAGGAGGTATCGCTCGGGGTGGTGATAGCCGTTGACCCGGTGCTGGCCAGTATCGAGGTCGGGTGGTGGCAGCCATTCGGTCTGGTTCTTCGTGTTCTTGCGGGTACGCCATTGAGTGGTGTCGAGCATGCGGTGGTCTTGGGGACAGGCCAGGGTCATGTCGTCGACGTTGGTCTGCCCGCCCTCGATCCAGTCGGTGACGGCGTGGTGGGCTTGGCACCAATATCCCGGTGCGCTGCAGCCCGGGCGGGTGCAGCCGCGGTCGCGCGCATGCAGCACGATCCGCTGCGCCGCGGAGGCGAGCCGTTTCGTCCGCGCCAGATACAGGGACTGGCCGGTGTGCTGGTCGTAGACATACAGGTAGTGATGCGCGTGGGCGGCCATCCGGATCAGATCCGGCATCGGCAGCAGCGAGCCGCCGCCGGTGACCGCGACGCCGGCGCCTTTTTCCAACTCCTGCAGCGTCGTCGAGACGATGACGGTGACGGGCAACCCGTTTTGGCTGCCCAAAACGCCGGATTCCAGCGCCCGGCGCCCCAGGGCGAGCAGGGCGTCGTGATTGCGCTGGGCCGCGGTGCGGGTATCGGTGCGGCGGGGATCGGGACACCTGTCCTTGTTGTCCGCAGGTGCGGCCTCGGCCTGAGGCATGTTGGCATCAGGCACGTCAGGCTCGGCCTCGGGCGTATCGGCCTCGGCCTGAGGCACGTCGGTGTCGGTGTTGGGTTCCTCGTCGGGGATGTTGTGTCCGGGGGCGGCTTCTTTGGCGAAGATCGCTTCCATCACCGCGCGCAGTTGGGCCGACACCCAGCCGCTGATAGTGCTGTAGCCATCTGATTGTTGCGGCCCGAACCGGACTCCGCGCCGGCGGGCACGGTCGGCCTCGCTTGGTGGAGGGCCGTCCTGATCGATACACGCCACCAACCGCCTCGCAGCAGCATCAAGAGTCTCCGGGGTCAACCCCGCCGCCAACTCAGCCAGCTGAGCGTCAGCCGCGGCGCGGGTGTCGACATCCACCCAGGACGGCAACGCTTTGTGGAACCGCTCGATCACTTCCAGATGTTCGACGTCGAGTTCGCCGCGGGCTTGGGCTGCGGCGGTCGATTCCCACAGCGGCGGCAACGGCTCGCCGGTGAAGCTCCGGCGTGGGCCCAGTACTTTGGCCCGGGCGATGCGGCGTTTGGCCTCGGCGCTGGTGATCCGCAGCGCCGTGGTCAGGACTGCGGGCCAGGTTTTCTCCCCCAACCGGCAGGGTTCGGTCTCGGCGGTCAGCCGGGCCAGGATGCGATGTTCCAGCGCGGGCACCGACCGCATCACCGTGGTTACTTCCGCCAGCAGCGCAACCAGTTCGCGGTGGGACAGCTCGTCGCAGGCTTTGGTCAGAGCGGCGAGCTGCTCGCCGATGGTCGCGACCGCCTCCGACACCCCATCCATGCATCGAACACTAGTTCGACCCACCGACAAACCCGACCGCGAACCTGTGACACAGGACAACCCCTGTGACCACAGAAACCCAAGTGACAGAGGAAGATTCAGAGTTTCAATGAACACGAGCCAGGCGGACAGCGGGAAAGCCCGGCGCAGTCAGCCATGTCGTATCCAGCGGCGACATTACTCTTGGTCTTCGACGAGCGACTACGTTCACAAGCGCACAGGATCCCAACGGCTTCCCAACGGAAGGGGAACACCCAACGTGACCGCGAATCGGCAATTGACGGTGATGTTCTGGCCGGAATCGGCGTACGGACCCACCAATCAGTGCATCGGGCTCGCGTCGATCCTGCATCAGCGGGGCCACCGAATCGTCTTCGCCGCAGAAAGCTCGTGGGCTGGCAAGCTTGCTGCATTCGGCTTCGTAGAGGAACTGGTGGATCTCGCCGAGCCCGCCGGAGACGAGACCGCGGGCGAGGATCCTGGCAAGTTCTGGACCGACTTCATCGCCGAGACCGCACCGGAGTTCCGCAAGCCGACTGTCGAGCAACTCTCCACGTTCATCGCACCCACCTATCAGGCACTCATCGACGGCGCACGGTACTGCGAACCGAGGTTGCGCGAGATCATCGCCGAGCACCGTCCGGACGTCATCGTCGAAGACAACGTGGTGCTCTTCCCGGCGCTGGCCACCGCGGGCGTCCCCTTTGTGCGGATCGTCTCCTGCAGCCCGCTCGAAGTCCCCGGACCCGGCGTCCCGCCGCCCTTTTCGGGACTGCCGAGCGCTGATCCCGGCCAATGGGACTCCTACCGCGCGGAATTCGACCGCACCCATCGCGCGATGTGGACAGACTTCGACGCGTGGGTGCAGGCGCAAGGAGCGGCACCCCTTCCCGAGTTGGAATTCATGCCGCGCACCACCGCGGCCAACCTCTACGTCTATCCCGCCGAGGCCGACTATCTGGACGTCCGCCCACTGGATGCAAGCTGGACCAGGATGGACTCCAGCGTGCGCGAGACCGATGAGGAGTACGTCGTACCCACCGAAGTCGCCGAGCGCCCCGAGGGCAGCGCGCTGATCTACCTGTCGCTCGGTTCACTGGGCGGCGCCGACGTCGGCCTGATGCAGCGGCTGGTCGACGTCCTGGGCACCACCCGGCACCGGTTCATCGTCAGCAAAGGGCCGCAGGCCGATCGTATTACGTTGCCGGCCAACATGGTCGGAGCACAGATGCTGCCGCAGACCAAGGTCATCCCGCAGGTCGATCTGGTGATCTCGCACGGCGGCAACAACACGGTCACCGAGACCTTGCATTTCGGAAAGCCGCTGATCGTCCTGCCCCTGTTCTGGGATCAGTATGAGAACGCGCAGCGCATCGATGAGCTCGGCTTCGGTATCCGCCTCGACACCTACGGCTTTCACGACGCAGAACTGACCGGCGCCGTGGATCGCCTGCTCGCCGACACCGCGCTGCGTGAACGACTCTCCGCCATCGGGGATGCCGTGCGCGCCCGCGACGGACTGCGAGTGGGTGCCGACGTGATCGAGCGGGTCGGCCTGACGCACCGGACGTCGGTTGTCTGACGTTCTGGACACCCTCGATCTCGGTAGCGACAGCCGGCTGTCGATCATCACCGAGAATGGAAAGCTGGCCGCGGTGCCGATGGTGTCCGACGGCCACCGGTGGCGGCGGGCCACGGTGGGTGACGGAGCGGCCGAGGCGCTGCTCGATGTCATTGCGGCACAGCCTGGGTCGCGGACCGTGGGCAACTTCACGATACGAGCGTGGGCGACGCGGGCCGCTGCGGGCGAACAACCGATGGGGGTGGATCAGACCAACGAATCGGTGATCGTCGGCGGCACCGCCGTGGTGAAGTGGGCGACGCACCTGCAGGACGGGCCGCATCCCGCCCCGGCGCGGATCACCGCGCTGCGCAACGCCGGGTTCACCGGCATGCCGACGCCCTGGGGGTTGATCACCTGGCATCCGCCAGATGCCCCCGAGACGCTGGCCGCCTACGTCGACGAATACCTGCCTGGCGCGGTCGACGGCTGGACCTGGGCTGTCGATCTGGTGACAGCCTCGGCGCTGGGCGGGGGCCCCGCCGCAGCCACGGCGGCAGGCGAGGTCGGTGCGCTCATCGCCGAGTTGCACGCCGCACTGTCGGGCACTGCGTCCGTCGCCTCCGCCGCGGACGCCGGCCGCTGGCGTGATGACGCCCTCGGCCTCCTCGAAACCGTTGGCACCATAGGCGATTCCGTCAGCGCGGGCATACTGCGCGACCGGCGCGACGAAGTGGTCGGTGCGCTGGAGGTTCTCGGTGACCTCGCGGGGACGCCGCTGATCGACGGTCACGGGGACCTGCACGTCGGCCAGGTGCTGCGCAGCACCGACCGCTTCGTCGTGACCGATTTCGACGGCAACCCGGTGCTGCCCGCGGCACGACGGATCCTGCCGATTCCCGCGGTCCTCGACGTCGCGGGCATGATCCAGTCGCTGGCACACGTGTCCATCGTCGCGCGCAAGTACTCCGTGCTGGATGCCGAAGCGCTGGCCGCGGTGGACACCTCGACGCGGGACCGCTTCCTCGCCGAGTATCGGCGCCGCCTCGGCGAACTCGGCCACGCCGATCTGTTCGACCCTCGCCCTCTCCGCGCTTTGCGCATACAACAGGTGATGCGCGAGATCGTCTATGCCGAAACGCATCTTCCCCGCTGGATGTACGTGCCCGACGCAGCCCTGCCCGCCCTCCTCGACGATAGGACCGAGACGTGAAGCCGGACGGATTCCTCAGCGACCTGCAGCGGAAGCCGGAGACGCTGCGACAACTGGCCGTCGCCCTGGCGGCGACGAACCCCTGGGCGGCAGTGGTACCGGCCGACACCGAACGCGTGGTGCTGCTGGGGATGGGCTCCTCGGCGTACGCCGGGGGCGTGGCGGCCGCGCGGATGCGGGCGCGCGGCATGGTCGTCGCGTCGGAGCTGGCATCCTCCCGGCTGCTGCCGGCGTGGGGTCCCGGAACACTGGTGGTGGCGACATCGGCCAGTGGCGGTTCCGCAGAGACACTGGACGCGCTGGGCAGGCTGCCTGCCACCGCCACGACCGTCGCACTGACCAACACCCCGAATTCTGCGATCGCCGCAGCCACCGGTGCCGTTGTCGCGCTCGCCGCCGAACCCGAGGTGGGTGGTGTCGCGTGCCGCAGCTACCAGCACACACTCGCGCTGCTGATGGCGCTGGAGTGTCACCTGAGCGGAACCGACTCGGCCGCGCTGGCAGCGACGGTCGATGCAGCCGCGGATGCTTCGGCGCACCTGCTTGAGACCGAATCGGACTGGGGCCCCGCGGTTTCCGAACGTCTCCTCGGACCGACAGGGACCCATCTTGCGGCGCCGGCGCATCGGCTGTGCTCGGCACAGCAGGGCGCGCTCATGCTCCGAGAGGGTCCTCGGCGGCCCGCCGTCGGCTGCGAGACCGGCGACTGGAGCCACGTCGACGTCTACCTGACCAAGACCACCGACTACCGGCTGCTGGTGTTCGCCGGGTCGCCGTGGGAAGCGCAACTGGCGGACTGGACCACCGCCCGCGGCAGCACCGTCGTCGGCGTCGGGGGCGACGTCGCAGGCGCTCAATACTGCGTGCGCTACCCGCGCGACTCCGAGGACGACGTCGCACTCCTCACCGAGACGCTGGTGCCCGAACTCGTCGCTGCGCGCGCCTGGCTCACGACCGAGGCTCGGTAACCGCGCCGAGCAGGTCGGCGGCCTCCGTTTGGTACGCGTACTGGGCCCAGCCCTGCGGAGTTGCGTCGAACCTGCGGTCGGTGACCGACGGATCCGCTCCCGCGTCGAGCAGCCGGCGGATGAGCCCGATGTCACCGCTCCACGCGGCGTGGTGCAACGCCGTGGCACCGTCCTGGTCGAGGGCGTTCACATCATCGGGCAGCTCGGCCATGCGCACTTGCGCTCCCGCGACGTCCACTCCGTGACGTGCCAGCAGGTCGAGACGCTCGGCGAACCCGTGTGCGGCGGCCCAGTCGACCTGCCGCCGCCACATCTGCGCGCGGGACTCCATCGCCCCGCCCAGTCTGCGCTCCCACGGACTCGGTGCGGCATCGGCCAGCCCGTGCGCGAAGAGCAGCTCCAGGTGCGAATTGTCGGGCCGGAACATCCTGTTGTACAGCGACTGCTGGTCGACCGGGTGGGCCCCGCGCCGGAGCAGGAGCGCCGCCAGCTCGGAGCAGTGCGGGTGGCGGGGCTGTCGCCGAGCCCCCTGCTCCCCCTCGCCGAACGCTCCGGTGAGCGCCGTGAACGGCGTGGACATTCCGCGCCACAGGTACCCCGCGTTCGGATCGGCTCCCGCATCGAGGAGAAGCGTTGCTGCAGTGAGAAGTTGGTCTGCGGTGCGGTGGACGTCGACGCGGGAGTAGCACAGATACAGCAGCGGAGCCCATCCGAACGGTCCCCCAGCGGCATTCACGTCCTCGCACTGAGTCAGATGGCGCGCCAACGCGTCCGGGTCGCCGGCGGCGGCAGCCGCCCATACGTGGGCGTCGGCGAGTCCGGGTTCGGCGCTCAACATTCGCGCGGCGGACGCCCACCGCGGCGGTGCATCGTCGTCGGTGTAGCGCAACACCGCGAGCGCGCAGAACCGGTCGGGCCCCGACATCGCACGTTCGTCGAAGCGTGCCGGATCCACGCTGAGGGCGGCTGCGGCCCGGAGATACTGCGCGAGGGCGGACCAGCCGGAGAAGCCGTACCGGCGAGCGACGACCAGTTGCGCGTCGTGCAGGGCGAACCTGTCCTTCGTGAGCGCGAGCTCCGCTCGCGGGTGATGCCGACGGACAGCGTCCACGGCATCGGGGGCGGCGACCGCCACCTCCCGCTGCAGCGTGCGGGCCTCGGCGCGGAGATGATCCAGTGACGGGTTGTCGGGCAACGTGCTGGCCATGACGGCCTCCTCTCGTACGCCCGGTGTCCGCGAGATCGGGCCGAGAAGAGGTCGGCGACGATGGTCGATCAGCAGGGAGGCTGAGCCTCTTCGAGCGGACATCGGGCGACCTGCGCGCCCGGACCGAGTGTAGTTCGACGACGCCGGACTACGGGGGACATGCGCTTTCGCCGGTCAGCGGACTGTTCCGGCGGTACGATCCCGGTCGTGTGGACCCTCCGCGTTGTGGCTCCGATCGGGTTGTGTGCGATCACCGTCGGACTGTCCGTCCTGGCCCCGTCACCGCAGGCCGTCGCGGATGTCTGCGGCTCGGTCGGTGGACGCCATGTCTCTGTCAACGCCTGCGGCAACCTGGCCGACGCCATCGCGCCGTGGGTGCCGCCGCCGGCGGAGTACGCCCCACTGCCCGAGGATTACGCCGCCGCGCCGCCGCCACCACCTCCCCCGCCGCCACCACCGAACGTGACGGTCTGCGCCAACGTCGGCAGGCGGATCTCCGTGAGCGGATGTGTTTAGGCTAACCTCGCCCAGGTGTCGTTCTCGTATGCCTCTGTGGTCGAGACCGCCCGGCTGAGTGCCCGCCTGCAGCGGATCGTGCTGCACGTCGACGATCCCGCCGCGCTCGACGTCAAACGCGCCGGTGACTCCGCAGTAGGCATCTACTTTGCGGGGTCAGCCTCGGACGAGACGGACTCATCCGAGGGCCGTAACTACTCGGTCCGCCGTCACGACGGCGACCGCATCACCGTCGACGTGGTGCTGCACGACGCCGGCCCCGGGACCGATTGGGCGTCGACCACCCGGCCCGGTGACCGGGTCGGCCTCGATCACGCCAGGTCGTGGTACCGGCCCGGGCCGGACACCGACTGGCAATTGCTGGTCACCGACTTGTCCGGACTGCCGGCGACTGCGCGCATCCTCGAAGAGATGTCCGAGGCCACCGCGACGACCCTGATCGCCGAGGTCGCCGGGACCGACGACCTCGACTACCTGCCGAAGCGTCCGGGCATTGCGCTGATCACCAGCGTCGGCACCGGAAACGGGCACGGCCCAAGCACACTCGCACGTGCGGTCACCGAACTGGAGATGCGTGCCGGGCGCGGCTACTGCTGGTTCGCCGGAGAGGCCGCCGAGTCCCGGGCTGTGCGCAAGCACCTCCGGGGACTCGGGTGGACGATCGACCAGTACGACATCACCGGATACTGGCGGCAGGATTCGGAGGCCTGGGACGCCAGGTTCGCCGAGGTGCAGGACGACGTCCTCGCCGTGTACGAGCGCGCGCTGACCGACGGTAAAGAAGACAAGGTGGCGTTCGAGGAGTTCGACGAAGCCTGCGAGCGGATCGGCCTCTGACCCGGTGACCACCCAGGCTGAGGCTCCCTCGACGCCCGTCGCACGGCGACCGACCCCGCGCAGCAGGGCCGTCGGTCTGGCCGTGGCAGCCATGGTGCTGTGCCTGGTGTGTGTGGCCAGCCTCGCCGTCGGCACCGAGAACGTGTCGCTGTCCACCGTGTGGCAGGCGGTCACCCACTACCGGGACGTCGGCGATCAGTGGATCGTCCACGATCTCCGCATTCCCCGGACGGTGCTGGGATTGCTGGTCGGGCTCGCGCTCGGCCTCTCCGGAACCCTGATCCAGGCGGTGGGGCGGAATCCGCTCGCCGACACCGAGATACTCGGAATCAATTCTGGGGCAGCACTTTTCGTGGTGTGCGCGATCGCCTTCCTCGGCTTGTCGGGAATTTGGACCTACATCTGGTTCGCGTTCGCGGGCGCATTGTTCGCGATGGCAGCGGTGTATCTGGTGGGCATCGCGGGACGCGCCACCGTCACCCCCGTGCGCGTTCTGCTGGCCGGCGTCGCCGTGGCCGCGGTACTCGAGGGATTCGGCTACGCGGTGCGGTTGCGCTATCCCCGTGCCTTCGACAACATGAGGTTCTGGGACTCCGGTGCACTCGACGGCCGCCCCCTCGACGTGGCGCTGGCGATCAGCCCGTTCATCGCGGTCGGCGCCGTGCTGTGCCTGACGGTCTCCCGCTCACTCAACGTCACCGCCTTCGGCGACGAACTTGCGAAAAGCCTCGGCGGCAACGTGGTTCGTACCCAGGTACTCAGCCTGGTGGCCGTCACACTGCTTGCCGGCGCCGCGACCGCAGGCGCCGGGCCGATCGGCTTCGTCGGCCTCATGGTGCCGCACGCGGTGCGCAGGTTCACCGGCCCTGACTGGCGCTGGATCCTGGCGTACGCGGTGGTCGTCGCTCCCGCCCTGCTTCTGGCTGCCGACATCGTCGGCCGCGTGGTCATCCCGCCCGCTGAGCTCCCCGCCGGCATCGTGACCGCGTTCATCGGCGCACCGGTGCTGATCTGGCTCATCCGCAAGCGAGGGGCGGACCGCACATGAGCGTCCCCGCCGTGGACTTCGGCCGGCGTCAGTGCGTGCTCCGCGTCGGAACGGTGGCCGTGCGCGCATCCTTGCGCGCGGTGTGCGTGGTGTCCGCGTTGTCGATCGGGGCCCTGGTGCTCGCGGTCATCGCCATCGGGTTCGGCAAGTATCACGTCGCACCGTGGGATGTGCTGGCGGTGCTGACCGGCGCCAACACCTCGTTCGACCGCGTGGTGGTTCTGGACTGGCGGATGAGCCGCATGCTGATGGCACTGCTCGTCGGGGCGGCGTTCGGCGTATCCGGCGCGATCTTTCAGGCGTTGACCCGCAATGCGCTGGGCAGCCCCGACATCATCGGGATCAATGTCGGGGCCTACACAGGCGCGCTGGCCATCATGGTGACGGTCGGCGGTGGGTACTACGCGATCGCCGGCGGCGCCCTGGCGGGCGGGTTGGTGACCGCGATGGTGGTGTACGCCCTGTCCTATCGCAACGGACTCGCGGGCTATCGGCTCATCGTGGTCGGCATCGGCGTCAGCGCGGTACTGAATTCGGTCAACCAGTGGATCGTCATCAAACTCGACCACCGCGCCGCTGTCACCGCCGTTGTGTGGCAGCAGGGTTCGCTGAGCGGCATGTCGTGGTCTCAGGTCGTGCCGATGGCGGCGTGCCTGGCGGTGTTGGCGGCGGCGCTCCTCGCACTGGGCCCTCAGCTGCCCGTCCTCCAACTCGGCGACGACGCCGCAGGAGCACTCGGCGTACATCCCGACCGGGCGCGCATCGGATACCTTGTGGTCGGGGTCGGCATGGTGGCACTCGCCTGCGCCGCGGCCGGGCCGATCGCGTTCATCGCGCTGGCCGCACCGCAGCTGGCCCGCAGGCTCACCGCCAGCCCCGGTGTCGCGCTGGTCCCCGCCGCGGCGATGGGTGCCGTGCTGCTGCTCGTCTGTGACGTCATCGCCCAACGGCTGTTCGGCGACAACGAAATACCTGTCGGCCCGGTGACCGTGTCATTGGGTGGCAGTTACCTCATCTACCTCTTGATCACGCAGGCCCGGCGCCGATGATCCGACTGAAGAAGCCCCATGACTGACGCGCGGCTGCAAGCCTCAGAACTGTCCATCGGCTACGACGACACGACGATCGTCACGGAGCTGTCCGTCGACGTCCGCGACGGACGGATCACCGTCATCGTCGGCCCCAACGCATGTGGCAAGTCCACGTTGCTGCGCGGCCTGGCCCGATTACTGAAACCCTCGGCGGGGCAGGTCATCCTGGACGGCGCCGATATCACGACACTGCATACCAAGGAGGTGGCCCGTCGGCTGGGCCTTCTCCCCCAGTCCTCGATCGCCCCCGAGGGCATCACCGTCGCCGACCTCGTGTCGCGGGGGCGTTTCCCGCACCAGAGACTTCTGCGCCAGTGGTCGGCCGACGACCAGGCCGCCGTTGCCGAGGCCATGCGGTGTACCGGGGTGACCGAACTGGCGGGCCGGCTGGTCGATGAGCTCTCCGGCGGTCAGCGCCAACGGGTCTGGGTGGCGATGGTGCTCGCCCAGCAGACACCGCTACTGCTCCTCGACGAGCCCACCACCTACCTCGACATCGCCCACCAGGTGGAACTCCTCGATCTGTTCGCGATGCTCAACCGCGAGCGCGGCCACACCGTCGTCGCTGTTCTGCACGACCTCAATCACGCGTGCCGGTATGCCGACGAGATCGTGGTCATGGCGGCGGGACGCATTGTGGCCCAGGGTGACCCGGCGACGGTGATCACCGCCGACCTGGTCGAGAATGTCTATGGCCTGCGCTGCCAGATCATCGCAGACCCGGAGACCGGCACACCGCTGATCGCGCCGCGCGCGTCTCCGCATCTCAGTCGGAGGTGAGATAGCCCCCGCCTCGGCCGAAGTAGTCGACGGCGCGCCGGTCGACCCCGTCGTCGGTGCGCACCACATCGAGCACCAGCCCCGGCGACCGGCCGCGGTAGGCGTCGGACCCGGCCACGATCACCATGCCGCCGTCCTCTTCGATGAACACCCGGCCCGGCGTGCCGCCATAGGCGCACCGCGACACGTGTGCGGAGATCAGTCGGATACGCTCGCCGCGAAAGTAGCTGTACGCGTTCGGATATGGGTCTGACAGCGCGCGGATCAGCCGCTCGATGTCGGCAGCGGGCCAATTCCAGTCCACCAGGCTGTCGCGGTCGGACCGCTTGTGGAAGAAGGTGCGCTGCGCGAGATCCTGGGCCACCGGGGAGGCGGTACCGTACTCCAGGCCGTCGAGCGCCTCTTCCAGGACTTCGGGCACCAGGTCCAGCGTGTCGAAGACCAGGCTCGTCCCGGTGCTGGCCGGCGTGATCTCCACCGCGCGTTGCACCAGGATCGCCCCGGTGTCGAGTTCGTCGTCCATCAGGTGCGCGGTCAGGCCGGTGTGGCTGGCACCGCTGATCAATGACCAGATCACTGGTGAAAAGCCGGTGAACTTCGGCAGCAGCGAGTCGTGGAGATTGACGGTTCCGAAACGGGGAATGCCGAACAGTTCTTTCGGAAGCTTGGTTCGCCAGTTGTTGGCGACCATCACATCGGGTGCCAAAGCAGAGACCCGATCCACCAACTCGGGCGATGGTCGCTTCGCGAGGAACACCTCGATACCGTGGTCACGCGCGAGACCCTCCACCGAGTCGGCCCAAATCGATTCGTAGACATGATCGCTCGTGGGGTGCGTGACCACCAGGCACACCTCGTGCCGTGACTTCAACAGGGCTTCAAGCGTTCGGTGTCCCCACGTCTGATAACCGAACATCGCTACACGCACAGCAACCTCCCAGGTTCAAGCTAGCCCACTGTGGTTAGCCTTCCCTTTGATAGCATGCCTTCCGGTCGTGGCAGGCCCCAACATGTCTCACGCACCCGCGGCCGAGCAGGGGCCTCGACGAACGAAGGGAACTCATGTCCAGCAATCCTTTTGATGACGAGAACGGCCGCTTCCTGGTGCTGATGAACGGCGAGGAGCAGTACTCGCTGTGGCCGACGTTCGCCGACGTGCCGGCAGGGTGGCAAACCGTCTACGGGGGCCCGGACGGCACCGACAGGGCGAGCGCGCTGCGCTACGTGGACGAGAACTGGACCGATATGCGCCCTCGGTCGCTGCGAGAGCGGATGGAAGAGTCCGCAGCCCATGCCGCCGATGCGATTTCGCGGAATTGACCGCGAATTCGCCTGACGTAAACGTCAATTGGACCGGCGGTGGCGTGCTGCGCCGGGCAGTCACCCGTAACTGGCGGCGGCTGAGCAGCGGATCTGTTCTCATCGCTGCCCACCAATTGTGTGAGGTATCGGTGCCGGTGCTGATCGGCATCATCGTCGACCGGGCAGTCGCCACCGGGTCGATACCGCAGATCCTGCTGTGGGTTGCGGCGCTGGCCGTGCTGTTTGTGGTGCTCACGGTGGTGTATCGGTTCGGCGCGCGCCTACTGATGGCCGCGATCGCGCACGAGGGACATCTGCTCCGTGTCGAGTTGAGCCGCAAGATCCTTGATCCCCTGGGCATCCGCACCGACTACAAGTCCGGCGAGTTGCTGTCGATCTCGTCAACCGACGCCGAGGAAGCCGCCTACCTGCTGGACTATGTGCCGCGCCTCGTCGGCGCGTTGGTCGCGACGGTCGCGTGCGGCGCAGTTCTGCTGACCATCGATCTGCCCCTGGGGTTGATGGTGCTCATCGGTGTCCCCATCGTGATGGCGGGCCTGCAACTGACTGCTCCCCTGATCGCCGCCCGGGTGGAGGACCAGCAGGCCGAGATCGGCCGGGCAACCGCCCTGGCGACCGACCTGATCAGCGGACACCGCCCGCTGCAGGGCATCGGCGCCCAGCAGAACGCGGCCGCGCGGTACCGGCTGGCCAGCCGGCGCTCACTGGCCGCGACTCTGCGCGCCACCCGGCTGGAGAGCGCGCACGCGGGTGCCGCGGCAGCCGCAGGCGCACTGACGGCCATGGCGGTCGCCCTGGCGGCCGCATACTTCGCCCTGTCCGGCGACCTCACGCTCGGACAGCTGATCACCGTCATCGGTCTGGCGCAGTTTCTGGTCGAACCGTTCGAGGTGCTGGCGATGATGCCGAGTTCGGTGGCAGAAGCCCGCGCCTCCGCCAACCGAGTGGCCACGGTGCTGGCCGCACCGGCGCGACACCGGGCGCCGCTGACGCCCTCGCCGCGGGACCACGCCGCTCCCGGCACCGTGACCGTCCGCGATGCCCGGCACGGCGGTCTGCGCAGACTGTCACTGGACGTGGCTGCGGGCGAGTTCGTCGCCGTGCTGGCTGCCGACTCGCGCGACGCCACCGCCGTGATGGACCTGCTCTCCGGACACGAGCGAGCAGCCGAACTCGGCGCGGTTCGGGTGAACGGCAGCAGCATCGGCGAAATCCCGTACGGCCGGCGGCGTGCAACGCTGCTCGTCGAGCACCATCACGGTGACCTCTTCAGCGGAACACTGCGCTCCAACCTGGCCCTCTCCGGCGCCCCCGGCGACGGGTCTGCCATCGACCGAGCCTTGGCGGCTTCCTGCGCCCTTGATGTCATGGCGCTCTACCAGGACGGACTCGACCACCCCGTGGTGGAGCGCGGCGCCAGCCTGTCCGGCGGTCAACGCCAGCGGTGGACCCTGGCCCGCGCACTCGCCGCCGATCCCGACGTCCTCGTGCTGCACGACCCCACCACGGCGGTCGACGCGGTCACCGAGCAGGCGATCGCCGACGGCATCCGCGGGCTCAGGTCCGCCAACGGCCGGACGACGATCGTCTTGACCAGCAGCCCCGCCCTGTTGGCCGCCGCCGATCGGGTGATCCTCATCAGCGAGGGGCGGATCCAGGGCCAGGGCACCCACGACGATCTGGTTGGCGCGCACGCCGTCTATCGCGAGTTGGTGACGCGGTGACGATCAGCGAATCGACCACGCCGCCGGTGCTGCCGGTGGCGACGATGCGGCGCACCTGGAGCTGGCTGGTCGGCGAACTGCGCGCGCGGCGCGGACCCAGCGTCGCGACGGTGCTGGTGGGGCTGGCAGCTGCCGGCGCGGCGACCGTGCCGATCTACCTGCTCGGGACACTGGTGGACCGGGTGGACGCCGGAAGCCCGGCCGGCAGCCTGGTCAGCCTGGCCGTCGTGATCGGGGTGGCGGCGCTGATCGGCGGGCTGGGGACGGGGTTGTCGCAGTACCTCATCACTCGCCTCGGCGAGCACGCGGTGGCCGACCTACGGGAGGACGTGCTGCGAAAGGCGTTGCAACTGCCCGCGACAACCATCGAAGAGAGCGGCAGGGGCGATCTGTTGTCGCGGGTCGGTGCCGACGTCGCCGCGGTCGCCAAGGCGGTGTCGCAGGTGCTGCCCGACATGCTCAACGCGTTCTTCCTCGGCATCGTCACCCTGGTGGGCATGGCCAGCCTGGACTGGCGGCTCGGGCTCGCGGGTGCCCTATGTATCCCTGCCTACGCCGCCGGTCTGTGGTGGTTCCTGCCGCGATCGACACCGATGTATGCCGAGCAGCGCGTCGCACTCGCCGAACGCGCACAGGCGACCGTGGAGTCGATCCAGGGTGCGCGCACCATCGATGCCTACGAGGTGCACGCCGGCCACCTGGCCGGCATCGAACGCGCGTCGGCGCGCGCACGGGATCTCGAGGTGTCGGTGTTCACGTTGTTCACCCGATTGGTGGGGCGGGTGAACCGGGCCGAATTCATCGGCCTGGCAGCAACCTTGGTTGTCGGCTTCCTGCTGGTCCGAGACGATGTCGTCACCGTCGGTCAGGTCACCGCAGCGGCGCTCATGTTCCACCGACTGTTCAATCCGATCGGCATGATGATGTACAACTTCGACGAGATCCAAGCCGGTGCCGCATGCCTGGCCCGTCTCGTCGGCGTCGTCGACATGCTGCCGCAGGCGGAGCCGACCACCGGCACCCGCCCCGCCCCGCGCCCGACGGGGGCCGATGTGTCGGTTTCCGGCGTCTTCTTCGCCTACGGGTCCGGGCCTGCTGTGCTGCAGGATGTTTCGCTGACGATCCCGGCAGGCACCCGCTGCGCGCTGGTCGGCACCACCGGCGCGGGCAAGACCACCCTGGCCGCGGTGATCGCCGGGCTGTACCTGCCGAACCGCGGCCAGAGCCTCATCGGCGGCGTGCCCGTCGCCGACATCGCCGAGGACGAACTCCGCTCCTGGGTGGCGACCATCACCCAAGAGATCCACGTCTTCTCCGGTCCGTTGATCGACGACCTACGCCTGGCCGCACCCGACGCGGGTCCGGAGCAGGTGTGGGCCGCGCTCGACCAGGTCGGCGCCCGCGACTGGGTGGCAGCACTCGACGAGGGCCTCGACACCCTCGTCGGCGAACAGGGCACCGCACTGACCGCGGCGCAGGCACAGCACATCGCGCTTGCCCGTGTGGTTCTCGCCGATCCCCGGGTGGTGGTGCTCGACGAGGCCACCGCCGAGGCGGGCAGTGCCCACGCCGCGGAGTTGGAGGCGGCGGCCCTCGCCGCCACCGCGGGCCGCACCACGCTTGTGGTCGCCCATCGCCTGACGCAGGCGGCGACCGCCGACCAGATCGTCGTGATGGACCAGGGGCGCATCGTCGAGCAGGGCACGCATGCAGAACTCCTGGCACACGGCGGGGGTTACGCACGGCTGTGGAATGCATGGAGCGCGCACAACTGACGCGCACGACTAGACGGAAGAGGTTGTCGGCACGTGACCGCGGACTCGCTGGACATCGCTGAACTGCTCGACCAGTGGAACAACCACTCGACGCCGGATCAGACGTCGACGGTGCCCGAACTGTTCGCCGCCCAGTGCGCGCGCACGCCGGCGGCCGTCGCGGTCGTCGACGGTGCGCGCCGGCTGACTTATCGCGAACTGGCCGATCGGGTTTCGCAACTGGCACACGCGCTCGCCCGCGTCGACGGCACATCGGAGGCGGTGATCGCCGTCGGTGTTGCGCGCTCGGCCGAGATGGTGGTCTGCGTGCTGGCCTCGATGGTCGCCGGTGCAGCCTTCGTGCCGCTGGACCCCGGCTGGCCTGCTCATCGCCGCAAGCAGGTCCTCGCCGACGCGGGTGCGCGCGCGGCCTTCACCGCGGTCGCCGACCGCAGCGACTGGGGAGTGGACACCCTCGTCGTCGACCTCGACGACTGGCGCTTCGGCGATGAACCCACCGAGGCACCGGCGGTTCTTGTCGAGCCCGGTCAGCTCGCCTACGTGATCTTCACGTCCGGGTCCACCGGCACACCCAAGGGCGCCATGATCCGCCACGACGCGATCGCCGAGCGACTCATGTGGCAACGCGACCACATCCTCGGTTTCGATGACTCCGATGCTTCGCTGTTCAAAGCTCCACTGTCCTTCGATATCTCGGTCAACGAAATTCTGCTGCCGCTGGTGTGCGGCGGCCGGGTCGTCGTCGCCGCACCCGACGGAGAGAAGGACCCCGAGTACCTGCTGAACCTCATCCGCACGGAGCGCGTGACCTTCGTCTACCTGGTCTCCTCGATGCTCGACACCCTGCTCGAGCTCGACCGCCTGTCGGCCCCTGCCGACAGCTCTCTGCGGTCACTGCGTCACGTGTGGTGCGGCGGCGAGGTTCTCACCCCCAGCCTGTTCACCCGGTTCCGCAGCCAGCTGACAACCACGCTGTATCACGGCTACGGACCCGCCGAGGCGACCATCGGTGTCTCCCACGTCATCTACCGCGACACGGCCGAACGTATCGCCACCTCGATCGGCCGCCCGAATCCGCACACCCAGCTGTACGTGCTCGACGAGGACCTGCGGCCCGTGCCGCCAGGGGTCGGGGGCGAACTGTATGCCGCGGGGTTCCTGCTCGGCCGCGGCTACGTCAACGCGTCGTCGCTGACCGCGTCGCGCTTCGTGGCCAATCCCTTCGACGACGGTTCCCGGATGTACCGCACCGGCGACCTCGCGCGCTGGACCCCCGAGGGGTCGCTGGAGTTCCTGGGTCGCACCGACAATCAGGTCAAGATCCGGGGCCGCAGAATCGAACTCGAAGAGATCGAGTCGCAACTGGCCGACCACCCCGCGGTACGGCAAGCGGTGGTGGCCGTGCACCGGCAAGGCGCCGCCGATCAGCTGGTCGGCTACGTCGTGGCCTCCGACGGCGTCACCAACGACGACGCGCTGCATGCCGAGGTGGCCGACTGGGGCCGATCACGGTTGCCGGAGTACATGGTGCCGACGATCTTCGTCGCGATCGACCGGGTTCCGTTGACCGCCAACGGGAAAACTGATCGACGCGCATTGCCTGCACCGACGACCACACCGCCGACGACCACCGGCAGGGCGCCGCGCACACCTCGCGAGATCGTGCTGGCGCGGGCGTTCGCCGACGCCCTGGATCTGGAATCCGTCAGTGTCGACGGCGATTTCTTCAGCCTGGGCGGCGACAGCATCGTGGCGATCCGCGTCGTCAGCAGGGTCCGCGCGGCGGGCTATTCCCTGCGTCCGCGGGACATGTTCGCCCACCGCACGGTTGAGGCCCTTGCCCCGCTCCTCGTCGAGTCCGAACCCGCCGCAGAGCAGGCCATCGGTGCGACCGGACCCGTTGCGGCAACACCGATCCTGCGCTGGCTCGACACCGTCGGCGACGCGGCCGACGCGTCGACGCACAACGGCTTCTTCCAGGGTATGGCGCTGGTGACCCCGGCCGGCCTGACCCACGACGAGGTGCGCAGCATCGTCGACGCGGTGGTCGCGCGCCACCACGTCCTCTGGGCATCGAGCACGTCGGGCACCGCGGAACTGCACATCCCCGAGGCCCCTGCCCGGGTGCCACTGCTGACCCCGCGCCCCGGCGAGAGCGTCGAGTCGATGCGGGACCGGCTGCTCGCGTTGCTCGACCCCGCGACGGGCACGATGATGGCGACGGGCCGGCTCGGCGCAGACGACGAGCCCGGTCTGCTGGTCGTGGTGGCCCACCACGTCGTCATCGACGGCGTCTCGCTACGCATCCTGGCCGAGGACTTCGCGGCCGCCCACACCAGGCTGGCCGACACGGGTACGGCACTGCTGCCCGAGTGCCGCACGCCGTGGCGATCCTGGGCCCGGCAGCTCACCGACGCCACCACACGGGGCGCGTTCGACGCCGACCGCGAGTACTGGGAACAGACCTGCGCCGTGACGGAGCAGCCCTGGGGCGACCGCGCGCTCGACGCGTCCACCGACACGGTCGCCAGCGAGTCCACCCTGACGGTGGAATTACCGGCGCCGGTCACCGAGACACTGCTGTCGGTCGTACCCGACCGGATCCACGGACATGTCAACGACGCAATGGTGGCCGCGCTCTACCTGGCGCTGCGGGAGTGGCTCGGCGACCGCGGGATCGGTGCGGGTGAGCTGCTCGTCGAGATGGAGGGTCACGGCCGAGAAGGCCACACCGTCGGCGACATCGACCTGTCCGAAACCGTCGGCTGGTTCACCACCCTGTATCCGGTGGCACTGCACGACGACGACTTCGAGTGGCGCTCAGCCCTGGCCGGCGGCGGCGCGCTCGGGTCGGCGGTGCGGTCGGTGAAGGATCAGCTGCGTGCGGTGCCCTCCCACGGCATCAGCTATGGCGCGCTGCGTCATCTGAGCGGCTCGGCCGACCGCCTCCAGGCCGCCCCTCAGGTGCTGTTCAATTACCTCGGCCGCTTCGACACCGCCGACCGGCCGTGGGCGTTCGCCGACACCGGTGCCGCCGTGCTGGAGGGCCGCGATCCGGCGATGCCGCTGCCCCGACTGCTGGAAATCAACGCCGAGGCCACTGATTCCGGGACCGCAGCGGTGCTGCGCGCCACGTTCAGCTGGCCGTCGGATGCCGTCGCCGAGTCCGACGTCGCCCGATTGGCGCACCGCTGGACCGAGGTACTGGCGATGATCGCCGAGAGCGACGACGTGCGAGGGCACAGCCCATCGGACTTTCCGCACGTCGAATTGGGGACCGCCGATGTGGCGGATTTGGAGCAGCGCTACCCGGGCCTGGTCGACGTGCTGCCGCTGACCGCCACACAGCAGGGGATCTACTTCCACTCGACGTTCGGCCGAGACCGCGACCCCTATGTCGTGCAGCAGATCGTCGACATTCGCGGGCCGCTGGACACCGAGCGCTTCCAGCGCGCCACCGAGACAGTCGCGGCCAGGCACCGCGCGCTGTCCGCCGCGTTCACCACCCTGACCGACGGCACCCCGGTATCGGTGCACGCTGCAACCGTGCCACCGGACTTCGACGTGGTCGACACCCGTGGACTGTCCGGAGACGGCGCGGATACCGTGGTGGCGCAGCGCGCCGAGTGGGAGAGGCGGCGGCGCTTCGACCTCGCCGCACCGCCACTGACCCGCTACACGTTGGTGCGCCGCAGCGATGAACTGCACACGATGATCCAGACGGTGCACCACATCGTGGCCGACGGCTGGTCGGTGCCTCTGGTGCTCGACGACCTCCTGACCTCGTACACCGGTGCCGACTTCACCGGCCCGGCACCGCGCTTCGCGGACTTCGTCGAGTGGCTCGCAGACCGGGACGGCGCCACAGACCGCGCCGCCTGGGCTCCGGTGCTGCGCGACATCGAGGCGCCCACCATGATCGCGTCCGCCGACGGCACCGTCGGACCTCGCCCCAGGCCTGGATTCGGCCACCGGACAACGCCTCTGGCGACGCGTCTGCAGGTTGCGGCGGCGGCGGAGAAGGCCGGCGTGACGGTGAGCACCGTGCTCCATACCGCCTTTGGACTGACGGTCGGACGTCTAACCGGCCGCGCTGATGTGGTGTTCGGCACCGTCGTCTCCGGCCGCGGGGGCAACGTCGCTCATATCGACACGATGGTCGGTCTGCTGGTCAACACGATCCCGGTGCGTGTCCGCTGGGCGGGTGACGAGCCGGCGACCACCGTGGCCGCACGACTGGCCGATGTCGAGTCGACGCTGCTGGACCACCATCATCTGCCGCTGATCGACGCACATCGGTTGGCCGGGTTCGACGAGCTGTTCGACTCGCTGGTCGTCATCGAGAACCTGGGCGCCACAGCACATTCCACCGACGAACTCCAGCTGGGTGACATCGCGGTGATCGAGGCTCCGCACTATGCCCTCACGGTGATGGTCAGCGTCAGGGACACCATCACCGTCACCGTCACCAACGACCGCGCCCGGGTCTCGGATGCGTTCGCCGATGCCGTGACGGGGGCGTTCGCCGCCGCGCTCACCGCGGTCAGCGCCGATCCCGACATCCGCTGCGGCCGGATCCGGCTCGCCGAACACGCTGCGATCGACCAGGTTTCCGATACCACCACGGTGACCCGGGTGATCGGTGCGGCGATCGCCGCGCACCGCGACGACGTCGCACTCGTCACCGACACCGCCGTCATGACGTTCGCCGATCTCGAGAGCCGCGCGGCGGCGCTGGCCCACCGTCTCACCGAATCAGGGGTCCGGCGCGGCGATGTCGTCGCACTCGCGATGTCCCGGTCGGCCGACATGGTGGCTGGACTGTGGGCGGTGGTGCTGACCGGTGCCGCCTATCTGCCGGTGGATCTGTCCTATCCGGCGTCGAGGATCGGGTTCATGCTCGCCCACGCCCGGCCGCGGGCTGTGCTGGCGGACCTGGACGGACAGCAGGTGCTCGGCGACGCGGTCCCCATGGGCACCGTGCTGATCGACACCGCCGTCGTCCCTGACCGCTCCGTGCCGTTCCCACCGGTCACGGTCGAGCCGCTCGACGCGATCTCGGTGCTCTACACGTCGGGTTCCACCGGGGAACCCAAGGCCGTGGTGGGCACCCATGGCGCCCTTGCCAATCGGCTGATCTGGGCGGTCGATGACTGGCCGGCGCCTGTCCGGCTGGCCAAGAGTTCACTGTCGTTCATCGACGGCACCACCGAACTGCTGGCCGGACTGGCCGCGGGGGCCCGCACGGTGCTGGCAGGTGACGACACCGTGCGCGACGGTCGCCGGCTCGCCGCGCTAGTCGACGAGCACGAGGTGCGTCAGCTGGTGGCGATCCCCTCACTCGCGGCGGCACTGGCCGACGAGTTCACCGCTGCGGTGCGCGGAATGCACCGGTGGATCGTCAGCGGTGAAGCGCTCACCCCGTTCCACCTGGCCGCGTTGCGCACCGCCTGCCCTGAGGCGGAGGTCGTCAACTCCTACGGGTCCTCCGAGGTGACCGGCGACGTACTCGCAGGCCGACAAGACACCGAGGACGTCACACTCGGCCGCGCCGTCGCCGGTACCGGAATCCGGATCCTCGACAGCAGCCTCGCGGACCTGCCGGACGGGGTCATCGGGGAGATCTACGTCAGTGGCGTGCAGTTGGCACGGGGCTACCTGGGGCGCGCCGGCCAGACAGCGCTGCGTTTCGTCGCTGCACCCGACGGACAGCGGATGTACCGCACCGGCGACCGCGGTGCCACTCTGCCCGACGGCCGCGTGGTCTTCGCGGGTCGCGGAGACGACCAGCTCACGATCAATGGATACCGGATCGAGCCCGGCGAGGTGGAGGCGGTGCTGGCCGGACAGGCCGGCGTGGTCGACGCCGCCGTGGTGGCAGAAGGACCCGTGCTGGCCGCCGTCGCGGTGATCAACGCCGGGAACGTGACTGCTGAGGACCTGTTGGCGGCCGTGGCCGGGGAACTGCCCCCGCACCTGGTGCCCACGTCGCTGACGATCGTCGATGCGATCCCGCTGCTGCCCAACGGAAAACGCGACAGCACGGCGCTGCGCGCACTCGTGACCGGGCGCCCCGGCCGGCCCACCGAGATGGTCGCCCCGGCCGACGACCGGCAGCAGCTCATCGTGGACGTGATGGCCGCCGTGCTGGGTGTCGACACCCTCAGCGCCGACGCCGACTTCTTCGCCCACGGCGGCGACAGCATCTCGGCGATCCGCGTCACCAGCCGGCTGGCGAGGGCCGGTCTTGTCGTGGAAACCGAAGACATCTTCCACGGACGCACCGCCGTCGGCGTCGGCGCCCGCGCGTCCGGCACCCCGGGCAGCCCGGCAACCACCGGGCAGGCCGGTATCACCAGATTCGGCACGGTGACGTTGTCCGAGGCGACACTGCGACGCATCACCGACGCCGAGGCGGTGGACGACGTGTGGGCGATGTCGCCGTTGCAGCAGGGCGTCTACTACCAAAGCACCCTCGACTCTGCCGCCACGGCGACCTACCTGGCGCAGAACACATTCGACTTCGACCGCCGCATCGACCTCGAGGCGCTCCAGGACGCGTTCACCGCCATGCTGCACCGCCATCCGCAGCTGCGTGTCGGGTTCCGCACCGTCGAACACGCGGAGAACAACCCGGCGCCGGACGCCACCACGCTCATTCAGGTTGTGCTCACCGACCCTCCGTCTGCCATCACCGTCGTCGACCTGGGTGATCGATCGAACGGCGACCCCGAGGTCGCCGACCGGATCCGCGCCACCATCGACGCCGATCGCACGACCCCGTTCGACATCGGCCGCCCGCCGCTGGTGCGG
The DNA here is from genome assembly GCF_900637195.1 of Mycolicibacterium aurum. Lineage (NCBI taxonomy): Bacteria > Bacillati > Actinomycetota > Actinomycetes > Mycobacteriales > Mycobacteriaceae > Mycobacterium > Mycolicibacterium aurum. The sequence goes on from NZ_LR134356.1 coordinate 3,443,896, forward strand.
CTCACGGTGCTCCGCCTCCCCGGCGGGCGAGACAGGATGCTGCTGACCTACCACTTCCTGCTGTTCGACGGCTGGTCCCGCGAACTGGTGTTGCGAGAGTTGTTCGCACTCTACGGTTCTAATCTCGCCGGACGTCCAGGGACGGGCGCGCTGCAACCGCGCGGCGACGTCGTCACACGCTACCTGCGGTGGATCGACACTGCCGGCACCACCGACGCCACCGCGGCCTGGCGCGAGCGGCTCGCGGGACTCGCCGAGCCCACACTGGCCAGCGGCGTCGCCCCCGGCCATCCCGCCGCCGCAGCCGACACCGAACCCGGCCGGGTCGTGGTGCACGTGCCGCAGCGGGTGACCGAACAGCTGCTCGCCACCGCAGCTGATCTCGGAATCACCCTCAACTCGATGGTGACCGCAGCCGTAGCGCTGGTCACCGGCTACCACGCGGGTACCACCGACGCGGTCATCGGCACCACCGTCGCAGGCCGCCCCGGCGAACTCGTCGGTATCGACGAGACCATCGGACTGTTCCTGAACACCGTCCCGGTGCGGGTCGACCTGTCCCCCACTGTCACCGCGGCAGACGCCATGCGGTCCAACGGCGATCAGCGGGTCGCGATGATGCGGCACGACCATCTCGGGCTGGGCCAGATCCAGCGCGCAGCCGGGGATTCCGGCGCCGCGCTGTTCGACTCGCTGCTCGTCCTGCAGAACTTCCTCGACGACGACACATTCTCCGATCTCGAGTCCGAGCACGGCATCGTCGGCGTCGACTACCACGACACCACCCACTTCCCGCTCACCTGGGTGCTGACCCCCGGACGGGAGATGACCGTCAAGCTCGAGCACCGCGTCGTCGGTGACGCACGGGCCCACGAGATGGTGGCACAGCTGCTGACCGTGCTGGAATGCGTTGCCCGGGAACCCGACACGGCACTCGGTGGCATAACGCTGACGGCTCCGGACCGTGCGACGGCACTCGAACAGCGGTGGTCGGCGACCTCGCGGCAGCTCGAACCGGTGACGATCGCCGAACTGCTCGCGCGGCGAGCCGAAGCGGACGCAGGCGAGACCGCACTGGTCTTCGGCGCGCACCGGCTGACCTATCGCGAATTCGACGACCGCGTCTCACAGCTGGCCCGCTACCTCATCGGACACGGTGCAGGCCCGGAAACCTTTGTGGCGCTGGCGCTGCCGCGCTCCATCGACATGGTGGTGGCACTGTTCGCGGTGCTGCGCGCCGGTGCGGCGTATCTGCCGCTCGAGCTGGACCTGCCGATCGAGCGGCTACGCACGATCATCGCGGATGCCCGTCCGGCGCTGCTGCTCACCACCTCAGGCGCCACCGAACTCGCGGCCTGCGGGCGTGACCAGGGCGCCACCGTCATCGCGGTCGGCGACCAGGCGACGCGGGACGCGATCACCGCCACCTCGGCCGCGCCGCTGACCGCCGACGAGCTCGGCACGGTCGCCACGGGTGCCGGCCGTCTGCACCACCCTGCGTACCTGATCTACACCTCGGGCTCGACCGGCACGCCCAAGGGTGTGCTCACGGGGTACGCGGGCCTGACCAACATGTATTTCAACCACCGCGAGGCGATCTTCGAGCCCACCGTGGCCAGAGCCGAAGGCCGGGATCGGCTCCATATCGCCCACACGGTGTCGTTCTCGTTCGACATGTCGTGGGAGGAGCTGTTCTGGCTCGTGGAGGGCCATCAGGTCCATGTCTGCGACGAGGAGTTGCGGCGCGACGCTCCCGCCCTGGTCGAGTACTGCCGCACCCACCGCATCGATGTCATCAATGTGACGCCCACGTACGCGCACCACCTGCTCGACGCCGGTCTGCTGGACGGGCATCCGCCGGCGTTGGTGCTGCTCGGCGGCGAGGCGGTGAGCGAGCACGTGTGGTCGGTGCTGCGCGATCACCCGGACACCGCGGGATACAACCTCTACGGCCCCACCGAGTACACCATCAACACCCTCGGCGGCGGCACCGACGACAGTGCCACCGCGACGGTCGGAGCACCGATCTGGAACACCCGCGCATATGTCCTCGACGCCGCCTTGCGACCGGTGCCCGACGGGGCGGTCGGCGAGCTGTACATCGCCGGAACCGGTCTGGCGCGTGGCTACCATCGGCGCCCCGGCCTGACCTGCACAGCGATGGTAGCCGATCCGTTCGTCGCCGGCGGACGCATGTACCGCACCGGCGACCTGGTGCGCCGCCGGTCCGGCACCGACGAACCCGGCCTTCTGGACTACCTCGGGCGCGCCGACGACCAGGTCAAGATCCGCGGCCACCGGGTGGAGCTCGGTGAGGTGGAGGCGGTGCTGTCCACAGTGGACGGCGTCGCGCGGTGCGCCGTCGTCGTCCGGACCGGCTCCGGGACCCCGCCGGCGAAATCCCTGGCCGCCTATGTGATCCCGGCCACGCCACCCGCCGACGACGCCGAGTTCGTCAGCTCCCTCCACGGTCATCTCGCGGCGACGCTGCCCGCCTACATGGTGCCGACGCGCTACGGCGTCGTGCCTGAGCTCCCGCTGACCATCAACGGAAAGCTGGACGTGGCAGCGCTTCCCGAGCCGGTCGCCGCGACCAAGGGACCCACCCGGGCGCCGCGGAGCGACCACGAGTCGATCCTGCTCGACGTCGTCTCCGCCGTACTCGACATCGACGGCCTCGGCGTCGACGACGACTTCTTCAGCCTCGGCGGTGACAGCATCTCGTCGATCACCGTCTGCGCCAGAGCGCGCAAGGCGGGTCTGCACATCACGCCCCGGGACATCTTCCGTCGGCGGACCGTCGCCGCGCTGGCGGCGGTCGCGGACACCGCGGCCTCCGCGCCGGCGCCGGGCGACGACACCGGCACCGGACCGATCGCCCTGACCCCGATGCTGGCCGAGACGTTGCACGCCCAGACGCCGCTGACCGGTTTCCATCAGTCGATGGTGCTGGCCACGCCCGTCGGCATCAGTGAAACGCAGCTGGCCGAACTGATGGCCGCTCTGCTCGCCGCGCATCCGATGCTGCGAGCCCGCATCGACATCACCGAGGCCGGCTGGGTCCTGTGGGTGCCCGAAACCAGCGCCGCTGCTTCGGTACTCACCCGCATCGCCGGCGAGCTGACCGAGGACGACCTCGACACGGCGACCGCCGCCGCGGCCGCGCGCCTGTCCCCCGAGGACGGCGCCATGGTGCACGCCCGGTGGTACGACCGGCCGGATGCGGCCGGCCAACTGCTGCTCGTCATTCACCACCTGGTGATCGACGGGGTGTCCTGGCGCATCCTCGCCGACGACCTGGCTCGGGCCTGGTCGGACCTGGCCGCAGGCCGGCAGGTCGAGGTGGAGCAGGTCGCCAGCTCTTTCCGCGCCTGGTCCGATGCGATCACGACGACGGACCGGTTCGGGACCGAAGCGGATTACTGGAACGACGTGCTGGCCACCCCGGATCCGGATCTGGGCCCGCGACCGCTGGACGCCGAGGTGGACATCGCGAGAACCGTTCGCAGTCACCGTCTCTCACTACCCGCCCACATCAGCGCCGCCTTGTTGTCACACGTCCCGGCCGCATTCCACGGCGGGGTCAACGACGTTCTGCTGACGGCGCTGGGCCTGGCCCTGGCGAAGTGGCGTGCCGACCGGGGCCGCTCACAGTCCAGCGCCCTGCTGGTCAACCTCGAAGGGCACGGCCGTGAGGCCGAGCTGGTGCCAGGGCATCTGGATCTGTCCCGCACGGTCGGCTGGTTCACCTCCATCTACCCGGTGCGTGTCGACCCCGGTCCCCTGCATTGGGAGGACGTGCTCGCCGCCGGGGCCACGCTCGCCGCCGCGGCGAAGTCGGTCAAGGAGCAGCTACGGGCGGTACCCCACCGCGGCCTCGGCTACGGCGTGCTCCGCCATCTCAGCGACCCGTCGCCGCTGCAGGGCGCTGCGCCGCAGATCCTGTTCAACTACCTGGGCCGGTTCACCGGCGGTACCGGCCGAGACTGGCAGCCCGTGGGCCGCATCGGCGAGCTGCGCGAGAGCGTCGATCCCACCAATCCCGCAGTCGCCCTGGAGATCAACGCGGTCGCCGAGGACGGCCCGGACGGCACCGTGCTGTCGGCCACGCTGGCCTGGCCCGACGGTCTGCTGGACAGCGCCGACATCGATGACCTCGCCCACCTCTGGCGCGACGCGCTGACCGCACTGACCCGCTGCGAGGCCCTCAACGGTCACACCCCCTCCGACTTCCCGCTCGTGCGCCTAAGCCAGGCCGACGTGGACGCCTTCGCCCGAGTGGGCCCCGTGGACGACGTCTTGCCGCTGCTTCCGCTGCAGCAGGGCATGTTCTTCCACAGCGCGTTCGGCGACGGCGTCGACACCTACCGGGTTCAGCAGATCGCGAAGCTGTCCGGACTCATCGACACCGCCGCGCTGCGGCGCGCGGTGGGAGCGGTGGTGCGCAGGCATCAGGCGCTGCGGGCAAGTTTCCGTGAGGTCGGCGACGGGTCGCTGGCGCAGGTGATCTGGCAGGACGCCGAACCGGAGTTCGACGCTGTGGACATCAGCGGGATGTCGGCCGACGGCGCACGCCAGCGGCTCGACGACATTGCCCGCGAACAACTGTCGAGACCCTTCGACCTCGCCGAGGCGCCGCTGGTGCGTTACGTGCTGGTCTCACTGAGCGCCACCGAGCACAGCCTGATCCAGACCATGCACCACATCGTCGCCGACGGTTGGTCCTATCCGGTGATCTTCGGCGACGTGGTCGCCCACTACAACGACACGGGATCGCCGGCCCCGATCACCACTCTGCACGACCATGTCGAGTCGGTGTTCGGCGGCGACCACGACGCCGCCCGGCAGGCGTGGGCCGACGCACTCGACGATGTCGAGCCCACCTTGCTCTACGGTGCGCAGTCCCGCGGCGCGGGCGAGCACCGCAGCCATGTCCGCCGGTTGTCGCCCGGGCTGACCGCGGGGCTGACCCGCGTGACCCGTGACCAAGGCATCACCGTGTCCACCGCACTGCACGGGGCATGGGGACTGCTGCTCGGCCGGCTTCTCGATCGCAGACGTGTGGTCTTCGGTTCGACGGTGTCGGGCCGCGGTGGCGAACTACCCGGCCTGGATTCGCTTGTCGGACTTCTCATCAACACCATCCCGGTGCCGATGGCGTGGGAGGCGCACACACCCATCGGGACCGTCTTCGCCGACCTGCAGGACCAGCAGAGCGCACTGCTGGACGCACAGCACCTCGGCCTCGCCGAACTGGCCCGCCTGTGCGGCGTGCGGGAGTTGTTCGACACGATGGTCGTGGTCGAGAACTTCCCTGCCACCGGCACGACCGCCGGCGACAACGCCCTTGTCTTCGGTGGATTCACCGGCACGGACTCACCGCACTACCCGGTGTCGTTCGTCGCCTACCTCGACGAGCGGCTGACCGTCGAGATCAAGTACGACCACACCGTGCTCAGCGAGACCGAGGCCGGCCGCTACGCCGAACGGATCGAGCAGGTGCTCATCACGTTCGTCGAACAGCCCGATACCGCCGTCGGCGTCGTTGATCTGCGGACCGCGGCCGAACGACGGTTCGGCACAGGGCCGACGTCCCGGCCCGGACCGGATCTCACCCTCGCCGAGGCCTTCGCGGCCGCCGCACACGGTGACCCGGCCGCCGTGGCGGTGACCGCGGGGTCGACGAGCATGACGTATGCCGAACTCGACGCCCGGTCCTCGGCTGTCGCCGCGACCCTGACCTCGATGGGTGTCGGCCCGGAATCCCGGGTGGCGGTCGCGCTGCCGAGATCCGCCGACCTCGTCGTCGGCCTCCTCGGTGTCGTCAAGGCCGGCGGCACCTACGTCCCCCTCGACATCACTTCGCCGGCAGCCCGGACCCACCACATCGTCGGCGATTCCGCGCCGGTGTGCGTGCTGACCGACAGTCACGATCGCGTGGCGGGCCTGGGCGCTCCCGGCCTGCTGATCTCCGACGCCACCGCGGCTAACCCGGCAGCTCACGTCCCGCCTGCCGTGCTGCCCGATCACGCCGCCTACGTCATCTACACCTCCGGATCGACAGGGCTGCCCAAGGGCGTCGCGGTCAGTCACCGCAACGTCGCCGCCCTCTTCGCAGGCACCGCCGAGCTTTTCGACTTCGGAGCCGACGACACGTGGACGATGTTCCACTCCGCCGCGTTCGATTTCTCGGTGTGGGAGCTGTGGGGTGCACTACTGCACGGCGGGCGGCTGGTTGTCGTCGACACCGCCGACGCGCGCGACCCGGAACGGTTCCTTGCGCTTCTGCAGACCGAACGGGTCACCGTGCTCAACCAGACGCCGTCGGCGTTCTACCCACTGATCGAGGCAGATCGTCGGCTGCGGCCCGAGCTGGCACTGCGCTACGTCGTCTTCGGCGGGGAGGCCCTGGATCCCGGCAGGCTCAGCGCCTGGTACGAGCGCCACGGGGACGGCCCGGGGGCACCGCTGATGGTGAACATGTACGGCATAACCGAGACGTGCGTCCACGTGTCCCACCGTCCGCTGGCCTCGCAGGACGCAGGCGGCGACGCACGCAGCGTCGTCGGCGGCCCGCTTCCCGGCCTCCGCATTCACCTGCTCGATCAGCAGCTCCAGCCGGTTCCTGCCGGCGTCGTCGGCGAGATGTACGTCGCCGGTGGTCAACTCGCGCACGGTTACGTCGGCAAGCCCGAGCTGACCGCGACCCGGTTCATCGCCAACCCGTTCGACTCCGCCGGTGAACGCCTGTACCGCAGCGGCGACACCGCGATGTGGACCGACGCCGGGGAGCTGGTCTACGTCGGCCGATCCGATGACCAGGTCAAGGTGCGCGGTTATCGCATCGAGCTCGGGGAGGTCGAGTCCGCGCTCGCGGCAGTGCAGGGCGTGACCAACGCCGCGGCAGCCGTGCACGTGGACGAGTCCGGGCGCGCCAGGCTGATCGGCTATCTGGTGGGCGCGGAGACCCTCCACGTCGCGACCGTCCGCGGGGCGCTCACCGAGACCCTGCCGGACTACATGGTGCCGACGGCGTTCGTCACTCTTGACGCGCTGCCGCTGACGGCCAACGGCAAACTCGACCGGACCAAGCTGCCCGAACCCGAGCAGTCTGTTGCCGAAACCCCCTCTGCGGCAAAAGACGACGATGCAGCAACACAGATCGCATCCCTGTGCGCCGAGATCCTGCGCGTACCCGTCGGTGTCGACGACGACTTCTTCACCATGGGCGGCGACAGCATCGTCGCGATCCAGCTGGTGAACCGGGCCCGCCGGGCCGGCCTGCAGCTCACCCCACAGCAGGTGTTCGTGGCCAGGACCCCGTCGGCGCTCGCCGAGGTCGCAGTGGCTCACGGTGCCACCCCGGCACCCGCCACGCACGACCCCGGGGCAGAGCCCGGCGAGGTGCCGCCGACGCCGATCGTGTTGCGGCTCAGCGAACTCGGCGGCCGGATAGATCGATTCAATCAGGCCGAACTGGTGTTGACACCCGCCGGACTGCAGCTGGAGCACCTCGACGCCGCGCTCGCCGCGGTCGTGCACCGGCACGACGCGCTGCGGCTGCGGCTACTGCGTCCGGTGCCGACGCTGTGGTCGCTGGAAACCACATCGGAGCGACCGGTCACGGTATCCCGCGTGGACGCCGCCGAATTCACCGACGACGACCTCGCCGAGGCGATCGCCACCCGGTCCGACTCGGCGACCGATCTGCTCGACCCCGAGTCGGGCCGCATGGTGGCGGCCGTCTGGTTCGACCGCGGGGCAGCCAGGCAGGGCAGATTGCTGCTGATCGTGCACCACCTCGCCATCGACGCGGTGTCGTGGCGTGTCCTGATCGACGATCTCGCCGACGCCTGCCAACAGGTCCAGGCCGGTGGCCGGCCCACGCTCGCGGCGGTACCGACGTCGTACCGGTCCTACGCCCGGGCGGTCAACGAGAACGCGCAACAGGCAGCCCGGCTGGCCGAATTCGAGCACTGGACAGGCACGCTCGCGCCAGGCGGAGAACTCGATCCGCACGCGGCCTCCGTCGGCCTGACGATCGGCGCCACCCGCGACCACGAGATCGTCCTCTCGGCCGAGGACACCGTGCCTCTACTGACCACGGTTCCCGCGATGGCCACCGCGGACGTGACCGAGACGCTGGTGACCGCACTGCACCAGGCCGTGATTCGGTGGCGCGCCGCCCGCGGCGGCACAGCGGACACTGCTCTGGTCCTCGACCTGGAGCGGCACGGACGCGACCGGTGGGGTGAGCAGTTCGACCTCTCCCGCACCGTCGGCTGGTTCACCGCGATCGCGCCAGTGCGTCTCGCGGGTGCCTCGGCCACCTCACCAGAGGACTTCGTCGCCGCACTCGCGCGGGTGAAGGAGACGCTGCGCACAGTCCCCGACGGCGGTGTCGGGTACGGACAGCTGCGCTACTGCAACCCCCGTACCGCCGCCGCACTCAGCCGGTTGCCCGCACCGCAGTTGCTGTTCAACTATCTCGGCCGGTGGAACTCTTCCGGCACCGAGGACTGGCAGTCGGCACCCGAGGACGGATGCCTGCGCACCGCACCGGATCCCGACCTCGGGACACCGTATCTACTCGAGATCAACGCGCACTGCGACGACACCGCGGACGGGCCGAGGCTGCGGGCCGTGTTCACCTATGCCGACGGCGAGCTGACCCGACAGACCGTCGAGAATCTGGCCGGGCACTGGGCGGCGGTGCTGCGCGAGATGAGCGGGCTGGCCGGCTCGTCGCCGTCATCGGTGGCGATGCTGACCCCATCCGATCTGCCCCTGGTGTCGCTCACTCAACAGCAGGTCGACTCTGTGGTCACCGCCGTCGCCGCGGACGTCGAGACGATCTGGCCGCTGTCCCCGCTTCAGCAGGGTGTCTACTTCCAGGCGCGCTACTCCCCTGCGGCGGTCTACATCGTCCAGAACGTGTTTGATGTCGCCGAGCCGATCGACGTCGACGCACTGCGCGTCGCCTATTCGGCGGTGATGCACCGTAACCCGGTGCTCCGGTCGGCGTTCTGGGCGGACGGGGTTCCCGAGCCGGTTGCCGCGATCGTCACCGACCCGGTGTGTGAACCCGAGGTGATCGACCTGTCCGAGCACCCCGCGGCCACGATCGCAGAGCGGCTCGAGGAGATCACCTCCGACGACCGGCAGCGCACCTTCGACCTCTCGGCAGCTCCGCTGGCGCGCTTCACCGTCATCCGAACCGGGGGGACCGACCGGCTGATCTTCAGCTACCACTTCCTGCTTCTGGACGGGTGGTCGCGCGAACGGTTACTGCATGAGCTGTTCACGCACTACGGTGCCGCCCGTGCCGGCCATCGCGCGAATCTGCCTGTGCCGCACGCGGACTTCACCGACTATCTGCGATGGCTGGCCAGCCGTGACACCCGGACATCGGCAGACCGTTGGGCCGCAGCACTGTCCGGGATCGCCGCGCCGACCCTGCTGGTCCCGGCCGCGGTCGGCACCGAACCGACGCTGGCCAAGCGGCTCGACTTCACGCTCTCCGACGAGCAGACCACAGCCCTGACGCAGCAGGCGCGTGACTGCGGGGTCACCCTCAACGCGCTGATCGGCACCGCGCTCGCGCTGGTCCTCGGTTACGAGACGGGCAGTGACGACGTGATCTTCGGGTCGACCGTGGCGGGCCGCCCCACGGAGATCGACGGTATCGACGACGTGATCGGACTGTTCCTCAACACGGTGCCGACCCGGGTGCGGCTGCGTCCGGACCGATCCCTGGCCGAGACGATGCGGACCGTGCAATCCGAACGGCTCGAGCTCATGGACCACGAGTACCTGGGTCTCGGCGACATCCAGCGGGCGCTGACCGGTTCGGATGCGCCGGCCGGCGGCGGTCCGCTGTTCGACAGCCTGTACGTGCTGCAGAACTTCCTCGACGACGACACCTTCACCGACATGGAGACCGAACACGCGATCGTCGGTCACGATTCCATCGATGCGTCCCACTATCCGCTGACCTGGGTCGCCTCGCCGGGCCAGCGGCTGTGGGTCAAGCTGGAATACCGGCCCGATGTGGTCGAGCGCGGGTACGCGGCACGGCTGCTGGACCGGCTTCGGCAGGTCCTGCTGCACATGGGCTCGTCCGACGGCGCCGCGCGGATCGGCGACGCGCCGTTGGCCTCGGCCGACGAACTGGCCACCCTTGCGGCGCTGCACACCGCGGCCGACCATCCGCTTCCACCCGCGACCGTCACCGACCTGCTCGCCGAGCGCGCGGGACGGTCTCCGGAGCTGACCGCGCTGGTGTGTGGCGGTGACAGCATCGACTACGCCGAGTTGCAGTCCCGCGTGAACCGCCTCGCCTGGATGTTGCGCGACCGCGGGGTCGGGTCGGGATGCATTGTGGCGCTCGCGATTCCCCGCTCGATCGATGCAGTGGTTGCATTGTTCGCCGTGCTCCGTGCCGGTGCGGCGTATCTACCGCTTGAGCTGGATTACCCTGACGAACGATTGACGGTGATGCTGCAGGATGCCGTACCGGTAGCAGTTCTCACGACCACCCCCGTGGCCGGGCGCATCGCCGGGACGTGCCCGAACGATGTGCCGTTCATCGTTCTCGACGACGCCGAGACGACCGCGAAATGTGCTGCGGCCCGCACAGAATGGGATGGCTTGTCGGCGCACGCCGACGAGCCCGCGTACGTCATCTACACCTCGGGCTCCACCGGCAAACCGAAGGGCGTGGTCACCGCACACCGCGGACTGACCAACATGCACCTCAACCACCGCGAGTCCATCTTCGCCCCGGCGATCGCCAAGGCCGGTGGCCGGCGGTTACGGATCGCCCACACGGTGTCGTTCTCCTTCGACATGTCGTGGGAGGAACTGCTGTGGCTGATCGAAGGCCACGAGGTGCACATCTGCGACGAGGATCTGCGCCGGGACGCCGAAGCTCTGGTCGCGTACTGCCACACGCATCGGGTGGACGTCATCAACGTCACCCCCACCTACGCGAGCGTGCTGTTCGACCAGGGGCTGCTCGAACTCGGCGGGCATCCGCCGGTGCTGGTACTGCTCGGCGGTGAGGCGGTATCCACCACGGTGTGGAATCGGCTGCGCGACAGTGACACCAGCTACGGCTACAACCTCTACGGCCCCACCGAGTACACCATCAACACCCTCGGGGGCGGCACCGACGACAGTGCCACTCCGACGGTCGGCAGGCCGATCTGGAACACCCGCGCCCACATCCTCGACGGGTGGTTGCGACCCGTCCCCGACGGCACCCCCGGTGAGCTCTACATCGCGGGCGCCGGCCTGGCCCAGGGCTACCTCGGCAGGCCCGGTATGACCGCTGACAGGTTCGTTGCCGATCCGTTCGGCACGCAGGACTCCGGATTCGACTCGCGGATGTATCGCACGGGTGACGTGGTGATTCGTCGGCCGGACGGCAATCTCGACTTCCTCGGCCGCTCAGACGACCAGGTGAAGATCCGCGGCTATCGCGTCGAACTGGGCGACATCGAGTCTGCGCTCAGCGCGCATCCGGCCGTCGCGCAGGCGGCGGTCATCGCCCGACCGGATCCGAACATCGCAGGCGCCCACCGACTCGTCGGCTTCGTCGTACCGGCCGAACCGGACACCTCGGACCTCGGTGAGCGGCTGCGCCGCCATCTCAAGGATGTACTGCCCGGGTACATGGTGCCGTCGGCCCTGGGGTTTCTCGACCGGCTGCCGTTGACCGACAACGGCAAGCTCGACGTGCGGGCCCTGCCCGATGTGCACACCGCCGACGCGCCCGACTCCGGGCGACCACCGGAATCGGCCACCGAACGCACGGTCTGCGGGCTGTTCAGCGACATCCTCGGCACCCGGGTCACCGGCGTCGACGCTGATTTCTTTGCCCTCGGCGGACATTCGCTCTCCAGCATCAAGCTGATCAACGGGATCAGGGACACCCTTGGCGCCACCCTGTCGTTGCGTGACGTGTTCGACAACCCCACGGTGGCGCAGCTGGCGGCCCTCGTCGCGGGCCTGTCCGACAGTACGCAGCGTCCGCCGCTGGTGGCCGCACCGCGACCCGATCCGCTGCCGGTGTCGGCGGCTCAGGAGCGCATGCTGATCGTCGACCGCTTCGGCGGGACCGGGCTGGCCTACAACTACCCGCTGGCGTTCACGGTGCACGGCGCACTGGACATCCAGGCACTGACCGAAGCACTCCGAGACCTCGCCGACCGCCACGAGGTCCTGCGCACGGTCTTCGACGAGCACGACGGCGGCTTCGCGCAGCGGGTCCTGCCGACCGGAACCGAGGTTCCCGTCCACGTGGTCGACTGCGACGCGGCGGATCTCGACGGCCGCATCGCCGCCGCCGTCCAGCACACGTTCGATCTGCAGTCGGAGATCCCCCTGCGCGTCAGGGTGTTACGGCACGGCGACACCGACCACACGGTCGTCCTGCTGCTGCATCACATCGCCACCGACGAATGGTCGGACGCGCCGTTGTTGCGCGATCTCGACAGTGCCTATCGGGCACGGCGTGACGGCGGTGTCGCCACCCTGACGGCGCTGCCCGTGCAGTACGCCGACTACACCCTGTGGCAGCGAGAGCTGCTGTCCGGCCTCGAGGACACAGCGCTCACGTTCTGGCGCACGACCCTCGCGGAGGCACCTGACGAGCTGGCGCTGCCCACCGATCGCGTCCGTCCCGGCGCCCCCAGCGGATCCGGCGGCACCCTGCACCACGCGATCGGCTCCGACACCGCGGCGGCCCTGCGCACGCTGGCGCGCGACCGTCAGACGAGCATGCTCATGGTGCTGCACGCGGCGACGGCGGCGCTGCTGCACCGGCTGGGCGCGGGAACCGACATCGTGGTGGGGACGCCGGTCGCGGGCCGCGACGAGGCGGTGCTCGGCGATGTCATCGGATTGTTCGTCAACACCGTGGTCCTGCGGGTCGACGCCTCGGGCAACCCGGCATTCGGCGAGTTGCTGTCCCGGGTCCGTGGCGCCGACCTCGCCGCGTTCGCCCACGCCGACGTGCCGTTCGAACGCGTGGTGGACGCGCTCAGTCCACCCCGGATGCCGGGGCGCAACCCGCTGTTCAACGTCTTCATCGGGTATCACCGCAGCGACGGCGAGGACCCCTCGATGTTCGGCTACCCGACGCGATGGTGCGAACCGCCGATCCATTCCGCCATGTTCGATCTCGGCTTCACCCTCATCGAGGACAGCGACGGGCTGAGCGTCATGGCCGAGTACAGCGCCGACCTGTTCGACGAATCCTCCGTGCGCATCCTCACCGAGCGCCTGGCCGCCGTGTTCGACGCGGCGGCCGCCGATCCCACGGTGCGGGTGGGCCGTGTGGCCATCACCACCGGGGCCGAACGGATCTCGTCGGTCACCGATCGCAACGCCACAGATCACGACGTCGAGGACGTTCCACTGGGTTCGTTGGTGTCGGCGCAAGCGGCGCGCACCCCGGACGGACTCGCGGTCGTCTTCGAGGCCGAGAGCCTCACCTACGTCGAACTGGACGCGTGGTCGGACAGGCTGGCGGCGTCACTCGCCGGTCGCGCGGCGGCACCGGGAGCCATCGTCGGGGTGCGCCTGCCGCGGTCGGTGGAACTGGTGGTGGCCACGGTCGCCGTCGCCAAGACCGGGGCGGCGTTCCTTCCCCTCGATCCCGACTACCCGGCGGACCGCCTGCGGCACATGATCACCGATGCCGACCCCGTGACGGTGATCGACGACGTCGCGGCGATCCGGGCCGCCCGCTCCGGCGTGCCGCCGGCGCCGCTGCCCCCCGTCGACACGGCCTCGTGGGCATACGTGCTCTACACGTCGGGTTCCACCGGAACGCCCAAGGGCGTCGCGGTGCCGCACGCCGGAATCGTCAACCGCATCGCCTGGCTGCAGCACGCGTACCCGCTCGACGGCACCGACCGGATGCTGGTCAAGACACCCATAAGCTTCGACACGTCGGTGTGGGAACTGTTCTGGCCGTTGGCCGCCGGCGCGACGCTCGTGATCGCGCGACCCGACGGGCACCGCGACCCGGCCTACCTGGCCGAGACCATCAGGCGGCAGCAGGTGACCGCGGTCGACTTCGTCCCGTCGATGCTCGACCTGTTCCTCGACGAGCCCGCCGCGGCCGGGTGCACGTCGCTGACCCGCGTCACCGTCGGCGGCGAGGCCCTCGGCGCCGAGGTCGCCCACGACTTCGCCCGCACCTACCCCGGTGTCCCGCTGCACAACCTGTACGGCCCCACCGAAGCGTCGGTCGATGTGCTCGGCTGGACCGCCGACGGTGACACCGTGTCACTGGGGACCCCGGGATGGAACGTGGCCGCCTATGTGCTCGACGAGTACCTGCAACCCGTCCCCGACAACACCCCCGGTGAGCTCTACCTTGCAGGTGTGCAACTCGCCGACGGATACCTGCACCGCATGGGCCTCACCGCAGATCGGTTCGTCGCCAACCCATTCGGCGCCGGATCCCGGATGTACCGCACCGGGGATCTGGTGAGGTGGCGCCGCAGGTCGCCGCATCCACCCACACTGGAGTATCTCGGCCGCACCGACGACCAGATCAAGCTGCGCGGCGTGCGGATCGAACCCGGGGAGATCGAATCCGTGCTGACCCGACATTCCGCGGTCGCGTCGGCGCGGGTGGTCGTGCACGGCGACCGTCTGGTGGCCTATTACGTGCCCGCAGCCCCGTCCGAGGGCGACGCGCTGCGGCGACATGCCGCCACGTCCCTCCCGGGGCACATGGTGCCGTCGGTGTTCGTCGCCGTCGATGCGTTCCCGCTGACCCCGAGCGGCAAGCTCGACCGGCGCGCCCTGCCCGCACCGCACAGCACCGCGGTGTCCGGCCAGCCGCCGGCCGACGACCGACAACGGCGGCTGTGCCGGCTCTTCGGCTCGGTGCTCAACCTCGATGTCGACGACGTCCATGCGGATTTCTTTGCCCTCGGCGGACATTCACTGTTGCTGATCCGGCTTGCCACGGGACTCCGACGTGAGTTCGGTGTCGAGATCCCGATCGCCGATCTGATGGCCGCGCCCACGGTGGACGGCGTGTGCGCCCGCCTGGACCGGCGTGACGGCCCAGCCTCCCCCGACGGTCTGGCGCCGTTGCTTGCGCTGCGCACGACAGGATCGCAGCCACCGCTGTTCTGCGTGCACCCGGCGAGCGGCTTGGGCTGGCAGTTCTCCGGTCTCAAACGTCACATCCCCGACGAGGTTCCGCTCTATGCGGTGCAATCGCCGCGATTCACCGGTGCCGCGCCGGCCGCCTCGATCGACGATCTCGCGATCCAGTACGCCGACATCGTCGAAGACGCGGCACCGACCGGGCCGGTGCGCCTGCTCGGCTGGTCCTTCGGAGGCTCGGTCGCGATCCTGGTCGCCAGGGAGTTGAGGCGGCGGGGGCGCAACGTCACCTTCGTGGGGATGCTGGACACCCGGACCGACACTGTCGACGACGCCGACGGCGCGCATGTCGATGCCGAGGTGGTTCTCGGCGGATTGCTCCGCGAGATGGGGTTCCCCGTCGATCCCGGCACACGGATGACGGTGCCCGACGCGGTCGCGCTGGTTCGCGACAGCGACGACGCGATCGCCGTCCTGGACGACGCCCAGATCGCGGTCGTGATCGAGAATTACGTTGCCGCTGAACAACTCACCGCGAACGCCGAATACGGCCGCTACGACGGCGACGTCTGGTTCGTCGACGCCGAACACCTGGAAATGGACCTGCACGGTGTCGCGTCCGAGGGATGGCGTCAGCACATCGGCGGCGAGCTGCGTGTGGTCCGCGTCCCGTGTCGCCACTCCGAGCTGATGGACGCGGACACGCTCGAGACGATCGGACCACTGCTGGCCGATGAACTCGGCGACTAGAGACACCGATGCCCCGCCGGGTGAACCGGCGGGGCATCGGTGTAGCGGCGTGTCAGGCGTTCGACAGGTCGGCGACCGGCCGACCGTTGAGCGCGTTGGCGAGCTGCGGGGTGAGCACATCCAGCGCGTACATCAGTGCATCCGGACCGCTGTAGGTGAGCGCGCCACTGAGGTTGGACTCGAACGTGGTGTAGAGCGTGCGGTCCTCGCCCACCACACCCAACCTGGCGAACGCAGGCGAAGCGAGCATCTGGTCCTTGGTGGCGCCGTTGACGAAGAGCACGTCGCGGTCCAGCAGGTCGAGCTTCTCCTCGCTGACGTCGCCGTCGACGTCCTGGGTCTTGAAGCCAAGAGCGGTGAAAAGCGAACGGCGGGGATCATTTTCCGGGAGCAGATAGTGGCCGCCGCTCTCCGGTCCGAAATCCACGACGAGCGTCTTGCCCTCGAACTCGGGGTTCGCCGTGCGCGCCGCGTCGATCTTTCCCTGCACGGTGGCGACGAGTTCCTTGGCCTCATCCTCCTTGCCCAGTGCCTTGCCCGTGGTGATCAACTGAACATCCCAGGGGGTTTCCTCGTCGGGATAGTCACCGGACTGGATGACGGTGGGAGCGATCTGCGACAACCTGTCGTATGTCTGCTCGTCGACGGACTCATAGATCGCGAAGATCAGGTCCGGCTTCTGAGCGGCGATCGCCTCGAAGTCGATTTCGTCGGCGCCCCACGTGGTCACCCCTTTACCGTCCGTGGCGGCCTTGACCCAGGGGTAATTGTTGTACTCCTCGAAGAACTCTCGTGTGCTGACCGGCACGACGCCGAACGGCAGGACGAAGTCCTGGTCGGTCCACCCCACGGTCACCACCCGGCTCGGGTTGGCGGGAACCTGGGTCTCGCCGAACTTGTGGGCAATCGTCACGGTCTCGACCTGTGGGCTCTTCTCCTGCTCAGAACCGCAGGCGGCCAGCACGCCGACCACCAGAAGCACGGTCGCGACGACTGCGGCGCCTCGACGCCACCCCCATTGATGCAGCTTCACGCGCACAATCCCTTCGCTAAGCGTCATTGCTCACGGAATATTAGCTTAGGCTCGCTTCACCTGCGGCACCCCGCCAGGTAATTTTCTCTACAGTCAATTCACAGCAAGCTGACAGAAGTGATTGGAGCGCAAGGATTTTGGCTTCGCGCCGGGCCCGACGGAGGCCTTGCGTCGGACCGAATATAAGTTAGCCTTCGCTAAGCGACATCAGTGATGCCGTCATGTCGGTGAGCACGACACCATGCCGGGCGGCAGCGAGGCAGGGAGGCCGGATGCAGCGAACATTGCTTGGAGGCAAGATCCACCGGGCCACGGTGACACAGGCCGATCTGCACTACGTGGGATCGATCACGATCGACGCAGAATTGATGGGCTCAGCCGGGATCATCGAGGGTGAGCAGGTACACGTCGTGGACATCACCACCGGCGCACGGTTGGTGACGTACGCGATCACCGGCGCCCCCGGCAGTGGGGTGATAGGCATTAATGGCGCTGCAGCACACCTGGTTTCGCCCGGGAACCTGGTGATCATCATGTCGTTCCTCCACGTCGACGATTCCGAGACAGAGCAGCATCGCCCCAGGGTGGTCCACGTCGATTCCGACAACCGGATCGTCGCGCTCGGATCCGATCCGTCCCAGCCGGTGCCCGGGGCGGTCAACCAGATGGCAGGAGCCTGATGACAACCACCGACACCGCGAGCACCAACGGGCACCATGCGGTGCTCGATCTCGTCGGCGTCGGGTTCGGCCCGTCCAATCTGGCGCTTGCCATCGCGATCCGCGAACACAACGACGGCGCCGCCAGAGGGCTGACAGCCGAGTTCGTGGAACTCAAGTCCGAGTTCGGCTGGCACACCGGAATGCTGCTTCCCGGCACCACAATGCAAATATCCTTTCTCAAAGACCTGGTTACGCAGCGGAATCCGAGAAGCGAATTCACGTTCCTGAACTACCTGACCGAGCGTGAACGGCTCACCGAGTTCATCAATTACAAAACGTTCTTCCCGACGCGCCTGGAGTTCCACGATTATCTCGCCTGGGCCGCCGACAAGGTCGACGCCTCCGTGCGTTACGGCTCGCGGGTCACCTCGATCCGCGACGTCGACGGTGTCTTCGAGGTCGAGTTCACCGGCACCCACTCGGGTGTGTTGCGGGCCCACAACGTGGTCATCGCCGGCGGCCTGGCACCTCAACTACCACCCGGTGTCACCCGATCGTCACGTCAGATCCACAATCACACCTTCCTGCACGACCTCGAACGGCTACCCACCCGGCGGCACAACCGGTTCGCCGTCGTGGGCGCCGGACAGAGCGCGGCAGAGGTGTGTGCCTACCTGCACGACCTGCCCGACGTGGAGGTCCACGGTGTGTTCGCGAAGTACGGATACAGTCCGGCAGACGACAGTCCGTTCGCCAACCGGGTGTTCGATCCCGACGCCGTCGACGACTTCTACTCCGCGGCACCGGGTGTGCGCCGGCAGCTGATCAACTACCACCGGAGCACCAACTACTCGGCGGTCGATCTTCCGCTGATCGAAGATCTCTACGCCCGGGAGTACGCCGAACGGGTGGCGGACAGACGGCGCCTGTTCATGCGGGGCGCATCGAGCATCAGCGCCACCGAAGAACACGACGACGGCGTCCGGGTGGACATCCTGCACCACCCCACCGGCGAGGTGGACCGAATCGAGTGCGACGCGGTGATCTACGCGACGGGGTTCGCGCCTGCCTCGTTGCGGGGAATCCTGGGCGAGCTGTACCCGGATCTCGTCCAGGACGACGGCCGTCCCGTGGTGTCGCGGGATTACCGGCTCTCCACGAAGACACCGACGGCCGGATCGCTGTACATCCAGGGCAACACCGAGCACAGCCATGGACTCACCTCGTCGCTGCTGTCGAACATCGCCGTGCGCAGCGGTGAGATCCTCGAGTCCATCGCCGCGGCCAGGCTGGCCCCGGCGACTGTGCGGTGAGAGAGCGCTACTCGTAGCTGATGTCGCCCAGCCTGAACTGCCGTGTGGCGAAATCGATCTGAGCCGCCGGATTCGCCAGCGCCGTCGTCAACCCGGCACCGAACGGTCCCTGGCTGTCGAACAGGGTGGCGGTACCGACCGCCAGTCCGTCTGCGGCATGGTGAGAGTCGGCCTGGATGCCGATCCAGTCATCCGCGGGAAGACGCGACAGCGCCAGCGTCATATCCCCGTTGATGTACCCGACGCCGTCGGTGCCGAGGTTCGTCACCAGGCTGGTCGCCTCGGCCACCGTCGCCGCGCAGACGAAAGGCGAGTTGGGCTCACCGGCGACAACCCTGATCCCATCGTTGAAGAACCGCTTGCGGGAGGCGTTCTGATGCTCCGCGGGTGAGCGCGTCCAGCCGACGTCGTCACTGCCCACGAACGGCGCGATGGTCGCGTCCGGCTGCGGAGTCGCCGGAAAGGTCTGCGGCGAATGCCACAGCGTGCCTGGCGGGGGCGCCGACGGCCGGTACTGGACCAGCGTGGCTCGTGCCACCACGCGGTCGCCCTGCACGACGTCACACTCGGCGCTTCGGACCCTGCGCCCATCTCTGACCACCGTGACGTCGAGTGTGGTGAGCGCGTTGCGGGCGGCCCGGAACAGGTCGACGGTGAGCCGGGCGGGCCGGAATTCGGGGGAACCGCACTGCTTTTCCAGTTCGCGGGCCACGAGGCCGACGATCGCCGGCCCATTGAGGTGATCATCACCCCAGTGACTCTGGGCGAACCGGGTCGGCATGAAACCGTGGCCGGCTCGGGTGAAGTGCGCCGGATGGTCGACGTCCTCGATGGTGTGCTGCACGCCTTTCAGTAGACCCCGCGCCCACCCGCCGCGCGCAGCGGGGTACCGCCGCACCGTCAGGCGTCGGCCGATTCCTCTTTGACCGCGCGCTCGCCCGAGTCCTCCCGGCTGGGTCGGCGGCCGCGCATGATGAACGCGGCCAGTGCGAGCACCAACACCACCGCACCGAGCACCGCGATCTCGACTACGGCGCGCGCAAAGTTCGGACCTTTGTCGAGCAAGGTCGCGGCCTCGACCGACAGCACGACGATCTCCTTGATGCCTGCCAGCATGCCGACGATGAGAAACGGTTCGACGACGATCTCATGGGACCGCAGCGACGTGCGCACCGCATACAGCAGCTCGACGAAGATGAAGATCAGCAGTAAGCCGTCGAGGATCTCCAGCATGATCGTGTTCACGGGAGTATCACGCAGGCGCAGCATCGTATTGAACTGGCTGACCAGCAGCGCCGCCGAACCAGCCACCAGCATGACGGCTATGGCCCAGTAGATCGCATCTTCGAGCACACTCAGAATGCGGTCGGCCAGCCGCTGACGCTCCTCGCCCTCATCCTCCGACTGTCGAGCCATCCGCCGGTACCCGTCAGCGATTCAGTTGCCAGATGCGGGTGGACAGCACCGTCGCGAACGCGCACCACAGCGGGTACGCCGCCAGCGCAGCACCCGCAGGAGCATTGACCGATGCCGCGCGGCGCGCCAGGTCGGCGCTGCTGACCGTGAGCACGCCGGAGAGCACCGCGGCGGGGCCCAGCTTGCGCCGGTTGAAGAACACCCAACTCCATCCGGCGTTGAGCACCAGGTTGACGGCAAGGGCGCGGGTGTAGGCACGCGCCCGCTCGGTATCCCCGCGGTCGTTCAGTGTGTCCAACGTCGACGCCGAGACCGCCGAGATGTCGGAGTAGAGGATGTTCCACGCGATCGGGAAGGCCAGGCTCGGCGGCTGGAAACCGGGCTTCTTGAGGCGCCGGTACCACGTCGACTCAACCGACGTCCGGGTCGCCAGCGCACCGAGCGCGGCGGCGGTGAACGATCCGCCTGCTGTCTTGGCAAGAGTGGAGGGACGCATCTGATTCCTTTCCGACGACCTGTAGGTCAGCATCCAGCGCTGTACCCGGATCCCGTCAGGCAAATCTCACGGTGCCTGCGGCGCCGCGGCCACGCGGCGTGCGGTGAGCCGACGGTACCCGCCGTAGAGTGCAGCGGCGGCCAATCCGTTGACGAAGTACGCGATGTCGGCTCCGTGCCATGCCAGCGCGACAGGACCCTGGATGAGCGACGTGTTCATGAAGGGAATCGCCACCAGGTAGGCGACCACGAACACCACGAGTGCGGCCATGCCGTCGCGCCGGCCGGTTGTCTCGCGCGCGGGGTCCACACTGCGCCTGCCGGCGGCCCGCACCCGCCAGTCGATGACCACCACGGCCACGAAGGCCGGGATCCAATAGCTCACCAGCAGCAGGACGTCGGTGAACCGGGTCGCAGTGTCGGCCGCGTGCAGCCACAGGATCAGCACGAACGCCAGCACCGTCACGATGACAGCCGAGACCGGCCTGCGCACCCGCACCCCGATGGTCTGCAGGGCCAGCGAGCCGCTGTAGTCGTTCATCACGCCGGAGCCGATGGAGGCGATCGCGATCACCAGCAGTGCGAGCGCGCCCAGCACGCCTCCGCCCATCACCGAGCGGACACCCTCGACGGTGTGCTCGCCGACAACGCTCGCGGCGGCGATCCCCACGCCCTGGACGAAGACGTAGCCCGCCGCCAGGCCCGCGGCGGTGAAGCCGAACACCCGGACCGGCGACACCGAGGACGGTAGGTAGCGGCTGAAGTCGGCGGCGTAGGTGGCCCACGAGATCGCCAGGCTGAACGCGATCGTCACCTCCAGCACGAACGCGCCCACGAGGTCGGCGCCCGACACCGCGGCGGGAACCACGATCTCGTGACCGCCGACCAGCTTGACGGTGAACGCCACGAACGTCACGAACAGCACCACCGTCAGCACCGCTTGCAGCCGGTGGATCAGCTCATAGCCGAAGAACCCGACGACGCCCTGCACGCCCAACACGATCAGCACCGCGGACCAGAACGGGATCCCCAGCAGCGCCGACAACGCCTCACCGCCGAACAACCCCACCAGCGCGTCCCATGCGATCGACGAAAACCATTGCAGCGCTGCAGGAACCACGACTGTGCCACCGAACGCCATCCTCGCGTTCGGCAGCTGCCCAGCACCCGTGCGCGGCCCCCAGGTCGACAGATAACCCACCACCAGCGAGCCGAGCACGGTGCCGATGACCATCGCCAGCAGGCCGAGCCAGAATCCGAGTCCCAGCACGATCGCCAACGTGCCCGTGAAGACGCCCGTCATGTTCACCTGCGGCGCGAACCACACGGTGAACAGCCGCGAGGGAGCGCCGTAGCGATGTTCCTCGGCGATGGGCGCGATGCCGTGCGTCTCGACCGACAGGTCACCCGCGCCCGCGGGCCGGCGTCCACTGAACACGTCACCGGTCAGCGCGCTGGTTCCGGACTCGGCCGAGGTTCCTTGCGACATGGCCTTATTCGACCACGTCGGCTCTGGCTCGACCGCGGCGCCCCGGATGACGATGATTCATCACATGACCCCGACAGATTTCGCGACCCACACCGCTGACGGCAGGCCCCGTGCGCGCGGCGCCGGCATCCCGCTCCCGGGCACACCGGGACCTCTCAACGCGCTCACCGACGTCGCCGGTGTCCAGGTCGGAATGACGACGCTGATCGAGGGGCAGGGACCGCTGGTCGTCGGGCAGGGGCCGGTGCGCACTGGTGTGACCGCGATCCTTCCGCGGGGACGTGCCGGCGTCGGACAGCCCTGCGCTGCGGGCTGGTATTCACTCAACGGCAACGGGGAGATGACCGGGACCACCTGGATCGACGAGGTGGGGTCGTTCAACGTGCCTGTCGTGCTGTCGAATACGCACGCCGTGGGCGCGTGCCACACCGGCGTCGTGCAGTGGGCCAATCGCGTCGCCCCGCGGCTGGCCCGTCAGTGGCTGCTTCCGGTGTGCGCCGAAACCTGGGACGGCTACCTCAACGACATCAACGGAGGGCACGTCCACCCCGCACACGTGGAAGCGGCTCTCGACGCCGCGTCCGGCGGGCCGGTTGGTGAGGGGTCGCTCGGCGGCGGCACCGGGATGAACTGCTACGACTTCAAGGGCGGCAACGGCACCTCGTCGAGGCTCGTCCCCTACGGAGCACGCACGTACACCGTTGCCGCGTTCGTTCAGGCGAACTTCGGATCGCGGGCGGAGTTGACGATCGCCGGCCGTCACATCGGAGGTCTGCTGCTCGACGACAACCCGCTCGACGGCGACTGGTTCGCGCGCGATCTCGCCGGCGCGCCCCCACCCGGGGCCGGTTCCGTCATCGCCGTCATCGCGACCGACGCTCCGCTGCTTCCCGGTCAGTGCAAGGCGCTTGCGCGCCGGGTTCCGTTGGGACTCGCCAGAACCGGGACGACGGGCAGCCACTTCTCCGGCGACATCTTCCTGGCCTTCTCCACCGCTGACGTGCCCGGTCTGGCCAGCGCCTTCCCCCTCGGACCGGTGGGCTCGGACGGTGACGACGAGATCGGCACCATCCGCTTCCTGCCGTGGGGTCGGATGGACGACCTGTACGCCGCGGTGGTGCAGTGCGTCGAGGAGGCGGTGCTCAACGCGCTGGTGGTCAACGACGACATGACCGGCCGCGACGGGCACCGCTCCCCCCGCCTACCTCTCGACCGGCTACCGGCTCTGCTGAACTAGCCGCCATACTCGACGAGAACACCAAGACCATCTAACGATCGGAGCGGGCGTGCCTCAGGCCGGAGTGAAGCGGCCGCGTCTGCTGGTGATCGGGCTGAGCGTCGTGGTGCTCACCGTCGCCGTCCTGCAGACGGCGGTGGTGCCGGTACTCGGCGTGATCGCCGACCAGCTCAACGCCTCCGCGGTCGCCGTCAGCTGGGCCGTCACGGCGAACCTGCTCGCCGCCGCCGCCGCGACACCCCTGATAGGGCGACTGGCCGACCTGCACCGCAAGAAGCGGGTGCTGCTCGGCGTGCTCGCGGTGGTGCTGACCGGATCGGTGCTGGCCGCGGTCACCTCGTCGCTGGCGCTGTTGATCGTCGCGCGGGTCCTGCAGGCCGCATCGTTCGCCCTGTATCCGATCTGCATCGCGATCCTGCGTGAGGAGCTCAGCGCCGACCGCATGGTCTCGGCCATGGCCGTGCTGTCCGGCACGCTCGGATTCGGCGGCGGCACCGGTCTGGTCGTGGTCGGCCTCCTGATGAGCGGCGACGCCGGCTATCACCGGGTGTTCTGGCTGACGACCGCGTTCACCGTCATCGTCATCGTCATCGTGGTCGCCCTGGTGCCCAATCGCGCGCGCACCGCGTCGGGTTCGATCGACTGGCTGGGTGCGGTCGGGCTGGCCGTCGGCCTGTCGCTGCTTCTGCTGTCGATCACACAGGGAAACGCGTGGGGGTGGGTGTCAGTGCGCACCATCGGCGGCGCCGGCGCCGGGGTGGCCGTGCTGATCGGGTGGTGGTTCTGGGAGAAGCGGGCCCCGCGCCCGCTCGTGTCGACCCGGATGCTGACCCGGCGGTCGATGTTGTTCACCAACCTCGCGACGATCTTCGTCGGCATGGGGTTGTACTTCGCGTTCCTCGGTCTCACCCAATTCGTCCAGATCGAGCGCAGCGTCACCGGGTACGGCTTCGGCGCCTCGGTCCTGCAGGCCAGTGTGATCTATCTGCTACCCGGCGCGCTGACGGGCTTCCTCATCGCACTCGTCAGTGGACGCTTCATCGACCGGTTCGGTGCCCGCCCGGTCCTGATCGTCGCGGCCCTGGCCGGGATCGTCGGATTCCTCTTCGTGGCGTTCGCGCACTCGTCGCCCTGGCAGGTGATCACCGCCAGCATCCTGGCCAACGCCTACATCAGCCTCGGATACGGCGCCCTGCCCGCGCTCGTCGTCGGAGACAGCGACCCCGGTGAAACAGGCATTGCGACCGGCATGAACGCCATCGCACGGACGATCGGCAGTTCCACCGCGGCAGCCCTGGTCGCCGTCATGCTCGGCCGCACCACCGCCGGGGGGACGCCGCTGGAGAGCAGCTTCACCATGATCTTCCTCGGCGGCGCGGTGACAGCGGTCCTGGCAATGGTGCTCATCGCGGTGTCGCAGCCACGGTCTCGGGCGACGAAATCCGACGAAGACCGCTACGAATCACGCGCAATGAACCACGAGTGGGGCTGACCCGGATCAGCCTCGGATCAGCGCAGCTCGGCCAGATTGCGCACCGACCGGTCCACGTCCTTCTTGATCACCCGGGCCACGACGTTGCCGACCGGCGTATTCAGCAGCCCGCCGGAGAGATCGGCGATGACCCGGAACGACGAATCGTCGTTGCCGTGCGGTTCCACCTGCATGCTCAGCGAAATACACACCCCGCCCCGGCCGGTGCCGACGAGCTCGATCTCCTTCGGCTCGTCATAGCGGGTGACCCGCCAGTGGATGACGTTGCGGAACCCCTTGACCTTGATCAACGACGCCACCTGGGTGTCGACGTCGATCTCCGACGGGACCGCGCTCTTCCAGCCGGCGAAGATCGTGAGCCACTCGTCGAACCGCTTGAGGTCCGAGGCCAGCACCCACGCCCGCTCCGGGCTGAGGTCAGAGGTCACCGAGACATCGACAGTCGCCATGCCCCCTTCCCTACCCCAGGTCATCCCCCACGTAAACAGCACCGAACGGCGCGACGGGCTGCAAGACTTGAGCCCGCAACGGCGAACCCCTGCCGATCGAACTCCGGTCAGGCATAGGTGCCGCACGTTTTCTTCCACGGATTCTTACGTTCAGAGGGCGATCACGCGGCGGATTCCATTGTGTGAATGTAAATTCGTTGCGGAATCGCTTGCGAAGGTCCGCCGGATCGGCGATGGTTTACCCACAGCCGGGGGGCATGTATGAGGAGGATGGGGTTCTGACCCGCGCACACACCGCCGCTGACCAGCAGACGGGACAGCACGGCGCCGCTCGCGACAAGGGCGGCCCCGTCATCGAGATCGACCATGTCACGAAGCGTTTCGACGACTACGTGGCGGTCGCCGACGCCGACTTCTCCATCGCTTCGGGCGAGTTCTTCTCCATGCTCGGACCGTCGGGATGCGGAAAGACGACGACGCTGCGCATGATCGCCGGGTTCGAGACGCCGACCGAGGGAGCGATCCGCCTCGAAGGCACCGACGTGTCGAGGACACCGCCGAACAAGCGCAACGTCAACACCGTGTTCCAGCACTACGCGCTGTTTCCCCACATGTCGGTGTGGGACAACGTCGCCTACGGTCCGCGCAGTGCCAAGAAGGACAAGGCTGAGGTCCGCAAACGCGTCGACGAGTTGCTGGAGATCGTGCGCCTGAGCGACTTCGCCGAGCGCAGGCCCGCGCAACTGTCCGGCGGGCAACAGCAGCGGGTGGCACTGGCGCGTGCGCTGGTGAACTACCCCAGCGCGCTGCTGCTCGACGAACCACTGGGCGCGCTGGACCTCAAACTGCGCCACGTCATGCAGTTCGAACTCAAGCGGATTCAGCGCGAGGTCGGGATCACGTTCGTCTACGTGACCCACGACCAGGAGGAAGCCCTGACGATGAGTGACCGCATCGCAGTGATGAATGCGGGCAACGTCGAGCAGATCGGCACCCCGACCGACATCTACGACCGACCCTCCACGGTGTTCGTGGCGAGCTTCATCGGACAGGCCAACCTGTGGGCGGGACGTCAAACCGGTCGCGCCAACCGGGATTTCGTCGAGATCGACGTGCTGGGGTCCACGCTGAAGGCGCGCCAGGGCGACACCACCATCGAGCCGGGCGGGCACGCGACGCTGATGGTGCGGCCCGAGCGGCTCCGGGTGACGATGGACCAGCCCACCGGTGACGTCTCCGGTGTCCGCGCCACCGTCTCGGACCTGACCTTCCAAGGTCCCGTCGTGCGGCTCTCACTGGCCGCGCCGGACGAGTCCACCATCATCGCCCACGTCGGACCGGAGCAGGACCTGCCACTGCTGCGCCCCGGCGACCAGGTGTACGTGAGCTGGGCCCCCGATGCGTCGCTGGTACTGCCCGGCGCCGACATTCCGACCACCGAGGATCTCGAAGAGATGCTGGACGACTCCTGACGTTTTCGCCGGGCAGCACCACTGCCGCCCCACCCCGTATCCCACTCCCCGGAGCCGACGAAAGGCACGCCTCGCATGTCCCGTGAGATCGACCCCCACCTGCTGGCCCGTCTGACCGCAAGCCGTACCTCGCGCCGGCGCTTCATCGGCGGCGGCGTCGCAGCCGCCGCAGGCCTCACCCTCGGGTCGTCGTTCCTGGCGGCCTGCGGGTCGGACAGCAGCACGTCGAGCAGCAGCACCGAGGACAGCGGTCCCGCCAGTGGGACGCTGCGCATTTCGAACTGGCCGCTGTACATGGCAGACGGATTCATCGCCGGCTTCCAGACCGCGTCGGGCATCACGGTCGACTACAAGGAAGACCTCAACGACAACGAGCAGTGGTTCGCCAAGGTCAAGGAGCCGCTGTCGCGCAAGCAGGACATCGGTGCCGATCTGGCCGTGCCGACGACGTTCCTGGCCGTGCGGTTGAATCAGCTCGGGTGGCTCAACAAGATCAACCACGACGCCGTGCCCAACATGAAGAACATCCGTCCGGACCTTCTCGAGGCGAGCGTGGACCCGGGCCGGGAGTTCAGCGCCCCCTACATGTCCGGTCTGGTCGGCCTCGCCTACAACCGGGCGGCCACCGGCCGCGACATCACGACCATCGACGACCTGTGGGATCCCGCGTTCAAGGGCCGCGTCAGCCTGTTCTCCGACGCCCAGGACGGTCTCGGCATGATCATGCAGTCCCAGGGCAACTCGCCGGAGAACCCCACCACGGAGTCGGTCCAGCAGGCCGTCGACCTGGTCCGCGAACAGAACGACAGGGGCCAGGTCCGGCGCTTCACCGGCAACGACTACGCCGACGACCTGGCTGCCGGCAATATCGCTGTGGCACAGGCGTATTCCGGTGACATCGTCCAGTTGCAGGCCGACAACCCGGACCTGCAGTTCGTCGTGCCCGAGTCGGGCGCCACGACCTTCGTCGACACCATGGTGATTCCGTACACCACGCAGAACCAGAAGGCCGCCGAGGCGTGGATCGACTACGTCTACGATCGCGCGAACTACGCCAAGCTCGTGTCCTTCGTCCAGTACATCCCCGTGCTGTCGGACATGACCGAGGAACTCGAGAAGATCGATCCGGAATCGGCGGCCAACCCGCTGATCAACCCGTCCCCAGAGGTGCTGTCGAAGTCCAAGGGCTGGGCGGCGCTCACCGACGAGCAGACGCAGGAGTACAACACCGCGTACGCCGCCGTCACCGGCGGCTGACGCGATGGCAGGCGTCGCCAGCAGCAGCCGCCAGCGCAGCAGGATCGCGCCGTACCTGATGGTCCTGCCCGCGCTGGTGTACCTCGCGGTCTTTTTCGTGGTTCCGTTCTTCTCGTTGGCCCGCACGTCGTTGTCGGAAACCGCAGGCTCGGTGTTCATGCCGACGCTGACGTTCGCGTGGGACTTCGGCAACTACACCGAGGCGTTCACCCTGTACCGGGATCAGATCTTCCGGTCGTTCGGTTACGCCTTCGTTGCGACGATCCTGTGCCTGCTACTGGCGTTTCCGCTGGCGTATGTCATCGCGTTCAAGGCCGGCCGGTTCAAGAACCTGATTCTGGGGCTGGTGATCCTGCCCTTCTTCGTCACGTTCCTGATCCGCACCATCGCGTGGAAGACGATCCTCGCCGACGAGGGGTGGGTGGTCAGTGCGCTGGGCACCGTCGGTCTGCTGCCCGACGAGGGACGGCTGCTGTCCACCAGCTGGGCCGTGATCGGAGGCCTGACCTACAACTGGATCATCTTCATGATCCTGCCGCTGTACGTCAGCCTGGAGAAGATCGACCCCCGACTCCTCGAAGCGTCCAAGGACCTGTACTCGTCCACGCCGCGCAGTTTCCGGCGGGTGATCCTGCCGCTGTCGATGCCGGGGGTGCTGGCAGGCAGCATGCTGGTGTTCATCCCCGCGGTCGGTGACTTCATCAACGCCGACTACCTCGGCAGTACCCAGACGACGATGATCGGCAACGTCATCCAGAAACAGTTCCTCGTGGTCAAGGACTACCCGGCCGCGGCCGCGCTGAGCTTGGGACTGATGCTGCTCATCCTGGTCGGGGTGCTGCTCTACACGAGGGCGCTGGGCACGGAGGATCTGGTATGACCACCCAGGCAGGCGCCGCGATCGCGACCGCCGCGCAGCAGGACCCGAGACCGAAGAAGGTTCGCGCGCGCCGCAATTGGGGCGACGTACTGTTGCGGATCGCCGCCGGGCTGGTGCTCGTCTATCTGTTCCTGCCGATCTTCGTGATCGTGCTGTTCTCGTTCAACAAGCCGGCGGGCAAGTTCAACTACACCTGGCAGGGCTTCACGCTGGAGAACTGGCTGGACCCGTTCAAGTACCCACCGCTGACCGAAGCGCTCAAACTCAGCCTGAACGTCGCCGCGGTGTCGACGGCGGTCGCGGTCGTGCTGGGCACCCTGGTGGCCATCGCGCTGGTGCGCCAACGGTGGCGCGGGCAGCGTGCAGTCGACACGTTCCTGATACTGCCGCTCACCGCCCCGGAGGTGGTGATGGGCGCGGCCCTGCTGACGCTGTTCCTGGACTTCGACTGGCCCGCCGGCTACACCACGATCCTGTTGTCGCACATCGCTTTCGAAGTGAGTTTCATCGCCATGACGGTGCGCGCCCGGGTGCGTGGTTTCGACTGGACGCTGGAGGACGCGTCGTTGGATCTGGGCGCGGGACCGGCCCGCACGTTCTTCAAGGTGACGTTGCCGCTGATCGTGCCCGGCATCGTCGCCGCGGCGATGCTGTCGTTCGCCCTGTCCCTCGACGACTTCATCATCACTTACTTCGTCAGCGGATCCGAGGTGACCTACCCGCTGTACGTCAACGCGGCGGTCAAGGCGGCGGTGCCGCCGCAGATCAACGTGCTGGCGACAGCCATCCTGCTGGTCAGCTTGGCGCTGCTGGCGGCGGGAACGCTCTACCGCCGCAAGAAGTTCGTGGGCTAGCCCGTATCCAGCGGCGAGCGTGGGCCCTCTGCACGGCTCCGCGCGGCGGATTTCCGTACGTGAGGCCCACGGTCGAGCCGCTACATGCTGACGGTCACCGTCACGCGTCCCCGTTGGTCGCGGTGGGCGACCGCGTGACCGGTCCGGTCGGCGCCGTCGAAGTTCACCAGTGTCAGTTGCCCGCCGTCCCCGGTGAAGTTGCGCCACCAGGTTTTCGAGTCCGGTGCCATGACCCGGATGACGACACCGTCATCGCGCCGCTGATAGCTGAGCGGTGTCTGAAAGGTCTTGCCGGAGCGTTTACCCGTGTAGCGGACCACGACGGTGTTGCGCCGTATCAGCGGGCCGACGACCGGTGCGTTGATCAGCCGGGCCATCCCGGCGTTGAAGAAGCCCACAAGGGGTGAGTCGAAGAGTGCTCGGGCCATACCGCCCACTATCCACCCGATCTGGGCTCACGCCACCTCAAGCGGTACCGGCGCCGCGCGGGAGCCGGTGCGGGCCGCCCCGATCCCGGCCACAACCACCAGGCAGATTCCCGCCACGCCGAGGTGCCCGGGGCTCTGGTGCAGCACCAGGAACCCGATCACCATCGCCAACGCCGGTTCGAGCGCC
The DNA here is from genome assembly GCF_900637195.1 of Mycolicibacterium aurum. Classification (NCBI taxonomy): domain Bacteria; kingdom Bacillati; phylum Actinomycetota; class Actinomycetes; order Mycobacteriales; family Mycobacteriaceae; genus Mycobacterium; species Mycolicibacterium aurum. The sequence goes on from NZ_LR134356.1 coordinate 3,474,445, forward strand.
ATCATGGTGCCGAACGAGGCCGCGGTCAGCCGACGAAGGGCCAACAGCTCCAAGGCAAACGGCACGACGGGCAGCAGCACGGCCAGGCCCAGCCCGATGAGCAGGATCTCCGGCGTCATCCGCTCGAACACCGCCGGCCCGACGGTCACCGTCGCCAACAGGCCGGCCACCGGCATGGAGACCGCGAGGCCGTTGATCCCGGCGACCTCGTCGCCCACCTTCTGCGTCAACAGGATGTAGCACGCCCAGCACGACGCCGCACCGAGGGCGTAGGCAATGCCGACCGGATCCACCGCACCGGTCCACGGCTGGGTCAGCACCAGCACACCGACGGCCGCCAATCCCGGCCACAACACCCGGCCGCGCCCGTGGCCTCGGGCGACCGCCACCGCCAGTGGTCCGAGGAACTCCAGCGCGCTCGCGGTCCCCAGCGGTATGCGATCCAGTGCGGCCATGAACAACAGAGTGATCGCGCCGGTCACCACGCCCAGCACCACACACATCAGAAAGCTCTTGCCCGTGAAGGCGGTTCGTCGGGGCCGCACGATGATCAGGAGCAGGATGCCCGCCCACGCCAGCCGTAGCCACGCCACGCCCTCCACGCCGATGTCGTCGATCAGCGTGACGGCGATGGCCAATCCCAGCTGGACACACGCCATGGCCGCCACCGCCATGAGCGCGCCCGTGCGAGCCTGATCCGTTGCCACCCATGCATTGAACGGGACACTGACCGTTTCGGTCCACGTGATTTATCGGTACATACTGTTCATCATTTCCGGACGATTCGGTGTGGTTAGCGTCGTGGGGTTTGAAAGCGCTCTCGCGTGGTATGCGCGCCGTCATGTTGAAGACTTCTCCGCGTTACGTGCCCATCATGTTCGCCACTGCCGCTGCCGCGGCGATCGGCTTCGCTCCCGCCGCCCTCGCCGGCGGGCCGCCCGGATGCTACGACCCAGCAGGCACCGGATGCGCCGTCGCACCGATGCCGGCTCCCCCGGCGCCGGGCGCGGCGGGTGCCATTCCCGGCGGACCCGCCGGCGTGGCCGGTCCCGGCGGCGCAGCGGGTGTCATCCCCGGCGGACCGGCCGGCACCGCGGGCCCCGGCGGCGCAGCGGGAGTCATTCCCGGCGGACCCGGCGGAGCCGCCGGACCCGCAGGCGCGACAGGCGCCATCCCGGGCGGACCGGCCGGCACGGCAGGCCCCGGCGGCGCAGCGGGAGTCATTCCCGGCGGACCCGGCGGAGCCGCCGGACCCGCAGGCGCGACAGGCGCCATCCCGGGCGGACCGGCTGGCACCGCAGGACCCGGCGGCGCCAGCGGCTGCATTCCCGGCGTCGGCTGCGGCAGCGTTCCCGCTCCCTAGCTGAGCTTCGCGGCGCGGCCTCCGGGCCGCGCCGCGACACCTGGTGCTGTTCGGGCGAATTCGTAGCCTGCGGTGAGTCGGTACACCGCTCGGTCGATGGTGGGCAGAATGTCGGTGATGGGTATCTCCCCCGCCGCGAATCTCCCGAGCAGGCCGTAGACGACGTTGGCGATCACGGTGTCCATATCCGCGATGAAGTCGTCGTCCACACCGTCGAGAACGTCCAGCGCGGTGGGGACCACGACGTCAAGTCCGCGGCGGAGCAACCGCTTGCCGCTCGGCCCTGACCTGGCGCGGAAATACGCGGCGAGCATGGCAGGGTGACGCTCCCACGGCTCGAACAAGGTGCGGAACAGTCGCATCAGCGCCTCGTGCAACGATTCACCCGGCGCCCTCCGCTGCCCCACCACCGCGGCGTAGCGGTTCTCGTCCGTCCAGGCTTCCAGCGCCGCCAAGATCAACTCGTCACGGTTGGCGTACCGCTTGTAGATCGTGGCCAGCGAGGTGCGCGAACGCCGGGCGACCTCACGCAGCTGCACGGCGTCGTAGCCGTCGTTCTCCAACAGCTCGACGACCGCGGTCAGGATCGGATCATCTGAAGCCATTTACGTGAACACCCTTGCCGGTCGCCAGTAACACCGTTACCGTACCCCAGTAACACGGTTACTGATGGAGGAGGTGCGATGGGTTCTCTCGACGGCAAGGTGGCATTCATCACCGGGGTCGCCCGCGGCCAGGGGCGCAGCCACGCGGTGCGGCTGGCCTCCGACGGCGCCGACATCATCGGGATCGACATCTGCGCCGACATCGACTCCAACGGCTATCCGATGGCGTCGCCCGCGGAACTCCAGGAAACCGTCACCCTCGTCGAGGCCCATGGCGGCAAGATGCTCGCGTCCATCGCAGACGTGCGCGACTTCTCCGCGGTCAAGGCCGCCGTGGATACCGGCGTGGCGCACTTCGGACGGCTCGACATGGTGTGCGCGAATGCCGGAATCGCCGCCATGGCCTTCGCGGAACTGACCGACGCCCAAGATCTGCAGATGTGGACCGACGTGCTTGAGGTCAACCTGGTCGGCTCCTTTCACACCGCCAAGGCAGCGATCCCCCACCTGATCGCCGGCGAGCGTGGCGGGTCCATCGTGTTCACCAGCTCGACCGCCGGACTGAGAGGTTTCGGCGGCAAGGGCGGAGGCGGCCTCGGCTACGCCGCGTCCAAGCACGGAATCGTCGGACTGATGCGCGCGTTGTCCAATGCCCTGGCTCCCCACAGCATTCGGGTCAACACCGTGCATCCGACCGCGGTCAATACCATGATGGCGGTCAACCCGGCGATGACGGCATTCCTCGAGCACTATCCCGACGGTGGACCACACCTGCAGAACCCGATGCCGGTGGGACTGCTGGAACCCGAGGACATCAGCGCCGCAGTGGCATACCTGGTCTCAGATGCCGCCAAGTACGTGACCGGAGTGACGTTCCCGGTCGACGCCGGATTCTGCAACAAACTGTGAGCTCCACAGGACGTGTCGCCGGAAAACGGGTGCTTGTCACCGGCGCAGCCCGGGGGATGGGGCGCAGCCACGCGCTTCGGCTGGCGGAGGAAGGCGCCGACGTCATCCTCATCGACATCTGCGAGTCCCTGCCGGACATCGAATACCCACTGGCCAGCCGGGAGGATCTGGCCGAAACCGCGCGACTGGTCAGCGAAGTGGGGCGCCGTGCCATCTCACACGTCGTCGATGTGCGAGACGCGGATGCCTTGGCCGCCGCAGTCGACGACGGCGTCTCCAAACTCGGCGGGCTCGACGCATCGGTCGCCAACGCCGGAGTCCTGACTGCAGGCACCTGGGAGACCACCACACCGGCCCAGTGGCGCACGGTCGTCGACGTCAACCTGATCGGAACGTGGAACACCTGCGCAGCCGCTCTACCGCACCTCGTCGACCACGGCGGCAGCCTGGTCAACATCAGCTCTGCGGCCGGGATCAAGGGCACCCCACTGCACACGCCGTACACGGCGTCCAAGCACGGCGTCGTGGGAATGAGCAGGGCACTGGCGAATGAACTTGCCGCGCAGAGCATCCGGGTCAATACAGTGCACCCGACGGGTGTGGCCACCGGCATGCGGCCCGATTCACTGCACGGACTGATCGCCCACACGCGCCCCGACCTCGGCCCGCTCTTCCTCAACGCGATGCCGATCATGATGGCCGAAGCTGTCGACATCAGCAACGCGGTGCTCTTTCTCGTCTCCGATGAATCGCGCTACGTGACCGGCCTGGAGTTCAAGGTCGACGCCGGCGTCACACTGCGCTAGCCCCTCTGGAGGAACCGATGACCGCAACCGATATCGACCGCGCGCGGCGCGCGTTCGCCGACGTCATGACCTTTGCCGCGCCCGAAACACCCACGTCCGCGACAACGGACATGCTGGCCTTCGTATTCGCCGAGGTGTGGCACAGACCGGGCCTGAGCCGACGCGACCGCCACTTCATCACGTTGCCCTGCGTGGCTGCCGCAGATGCCGAGACACCGCTGCGCGACCACGTTTACGCAGCGCTGAACAGCGGTGAGGTGTCCATCGATGAAATGCGGGAGACAGTACTGCATTTCGCGGTGTACGGCGGCTGGCCCAAGGCGTCGCGGTTCAACATGGTCGTCGACGAGCAGTGGCAACGGATCCACCACGACCGTGGCGCGGAGCTCCCTCCCCCGTCCCCGTTGCTGCCACTGACCACCCCGAGTGATCCCGATGCCCGGCTGTCCGTGGGCGAGCAGGCCTTCAAGGACATCAACTGCCTCCCCTTCGCACCCCACCGGGACGACCCGTTCCAGGGGGCTGGAATCCTCAACTTCGTCTTCGGTGAGATGTGGCTGCGCCCCGGGCTCGGCATGAGGGAACGCCGGCTCATCACGGTGGCGTGTGTCGCGTTCCAGGACGCGCCCTATCCGATCCTGAGTCACGTCTACGCGGCACTGAAGAGCCGGGATCTGTCATTCGACGAGATGGACGAGCTGACGGTGCATTTCGCCGCCTACTTCGGATGGCCGAAGGCCGCGCACCTGAGCCAAGTGGCTGCGGAGCAGAAAAAGCGGGTCACCGAGGAGTGGGCGGCTGAAGCGTGACACCCGACACCGACAGCGGAGAACCGGTCGGCCTCCTCATCGGCGGTGATCGGATCACCGCGTCGTCAGCAGGGGTGCACCACCACGTGTATCCGGCAACCGGACGACCGAATGCCGTGGTTGCCCTGGCGGGACCGGCCGAAGTCGCCGCGGCGGTGCGGGCAGGAAGTGAGGCGCAGCGCGAATGGATGTCTCACACTGTGGATGTCCGGCGAGACCGCCTCATCGACCTCGCCGACGTCGTTCATCAGCACCTCGACGATCTCGCCCTGCTCAATGTCCGCGACTATGCGGTTCCCATCTCGTTCGCGGGCACCGCGTTGCTGCTGGAACGGTTTCTCCGCCACTTCGCCGGCTACGTCGACAAGTCCCACGGTGCGTCCACACCGGTCAACGGATCGTTCGACCTTAATATCGTCGACCGCGAACCGTACGGCGTCGTCGGCGTCATCGCTCCGTGGAACGGCGCCCTCGCCGTTGCAGCATCGTGTGTGGCTCCAGCGTTGGCAGCGGGAAACGCCGTGGTGTTCAAACCGTCCGAACTAGCCCCGCTGGCCGCGCTGCGATTCGGGGAGCTGTGCATCGAGGCCGGCCTCCCACCGGGACTGGTGACCGTGCTTCCGGCCGCCGCGCACGGCAGCGACGCTCTGGTTCGACACCCGGGTATCGGCAAGATCCACTTCACCGGCGGCGGCGCCACCGCCCGCGCGGTGATCAGTGCCGCCTCGACCAACCTAACCCCGGTGGTCGCCGAACTCGGCGGCAAATCGGCGAACATCGTTTTCGCCGACGCCGATTTGGACGCGGCAGCCGCGATGTCGGCCCATCAAGGACCGCTGATGCAATCGGGGCAGAGTTGCGCCTGTGCCAGCAGGCTTTTGGTGCACGAGTCGGTCTATGACGACTTTCTCGACCGATTCCTGACGGTGGTGCGCGGTGCGCGCATCGGCGATCCGCAAGACCCTTCCGTCATGTTCGGACCCGTCATCAGCGAGCACGCCGTCGCACGCATCGAGGGGGTCATCAATCACGCGATCGACACTGGTGCCGGTGAACTGCTGATGGGCGGCGCGCGTATGGGCGGAGAGCTCGCGCAAGGCTTCTACGTTGAGCCCACGGTGTTCGGCGACGTCGACAATGATTCGCCCCTGGCACAGGAGGAGACATTCGGCCCCGTGGTCTCGGTGATGAGATTCGGAAGCGATGAGCACGCAGTTCAGCTCGCAAACGGGACGCCCTACGGTCTGAACGCATTCGTACACACTCGTGACCTCGCTCGCGCGCACGGGGCGGCTCGACTTCTGGACGCCGGATCGATCTGGATCAACACGTTCAGCGATATCGCCCCGCAGGGTCCGTACGGCGGCTTCAAACAGAGTGGGTTCGGGCGCACCGGCGGACTCGACGGACTTCACGAGTTCCTGCGGGTCAAGAACATCCGCATCCGGATGGCCTGATCGCGGACCGACCCATCCTGACCGGCCGAAGCGTGGTCCAGCCGGTCTCACTGCGACCTCATGTGCAGAACCACCGAGGGGCCATCAGGGAAAAGAGATGGAGCCCCTCCCCGGACTAGCTCCCCGACGTGAACTCGATGTGCAACTCGGTCAGCCCCCGCAACAGGAACGTGGACTCGTACCGGTAATGGCGATGCTCTGTCCCACCGTGCCTTTCCGGGCTGATGCAGATGTCACGCATCCGGTCCAGCATTCTGTTGATGGTCACCCGGCCCTCCACCCGTGCCAGCGGAGCGCCCGCACACGTGTGAATTCCGCGCCCGAAGGCGATGTGCTCGCGAACGTTCTTGCGGTCCAACCGAAATTCGTGCGGGTCGTCGAACTTTCTCGGGTCCCGATTTGCTGCACCGAGGCACAGCATCACCACAGTTCCGGCCGGGATGTCGACGCCGCCGAGCGTTGTGGTGCGGCGGGCGAGCCGGAAGTCGACCTTGGTCGGACTCTCGATACGCAGGGACTCCTCGATGAACGGTGCAATCAGATCGCGGTCTTCGCGCAGTCGGCTCTGCAGTTCGGGTCGGTCACCGAGCACCTGCACCGCCGAACTGAGCAGTTTCGTGACCGTCTCCTGCCCGGCCGCGAAGAGGAACGTCGCCGGACGCACGACTTCCAAGAGCTCTGGTACCGATCCATCAGGGTAGGTCGCCGAGGCGAGCCCGCTCAGGACGTCGTCGCGCGGCACACTGCGCCGTTCCGCGATGTAGCCGCTGAACAGATCATCCAGGTACTGAAGTGGATTGCTGCCCACCGGCTCGTGATCCAACGCCCCGACCCGCGACCCGGGCGCATTTCCCGCGCCGAGGTTTCGCCGAATCGCGGCCCGGTCCTCCTGCGGGACACCCAGAAGGTCCGCGATCGCCAGCGTGGCATACGGACGTGCATACTCGCCGAGGAACTCGCAGCGGCCGTTGGCGAGGAACTCCTCCAGCTGGCGGTCTGCGAGCCGCCAGATGTACTCCTCGTTCTCCTGTAGGCGTCGCGGGGTGAGAAGCCGGCCGAGCAGCGACCTCGCCTTCTCGTGTTCCGGCGGATCCATCACGACCATGTGCTCGAAGATCGGGAATTCGTGTCGGTGCGCCTCGATCTGGGCAGTGATGTCGTCCCCGTCCGGCGTGAACGGCAGTGGTGGGAACGGTCCGCCGATCGCGTTGACCGCCGAGAACGAGGCAACGTCCTTGAAAGCCGCCTGGACTTCCTGATATCCGGTGACGGCGACCACGCCGTGATGCGGCTCCCTGAACACCGGCCCCTGGCTGCGAAGACAATCCCAATACTCGTAGGGGTCCTGTGCGACCTCGGGATCGGAGAAGTAATCCACTGCTGCAACGTCGGTCATCTCGTCAGGGCCCTTTCCGCGCTGTTCACCTGCCGTGGGTACGTCACCGAGGCGAACTTCGCCGCTCCAGCTTCATACCCAGATACTGATCGATCGATCAAACTGTTAGAATGCGCCATGCCTATCACGAATCGATCCGGCAGGTCAACAGCGCACGACCAACGAGGAGAGTGAATGTCCCCTCCGCGCAAGGGAAAGCACTCGGATATCAGCGCCCGGCTCCGGCTCATCGAGGCAACGGCAAAGATCATGCGCGACGAGGGGTACGCCTCCGCGACCTCCCGACGCGTGGCTGCGGAGGCCGGCGTGAAGCAGGCACTGGTCTATTACTACTTTCCCACCATGGACGACCTGTTCGTCGAGGTTCTGCGCACTGGCGCTGAAGTCTCGCTGGATCGCATGCGGGACGCACTGACCGACGACGACCCGCTTCGGGCGTTGTGGGCGATCAACAGCGACTCGCGCCTGACGGGACTCAACACCGAATTCATGGCATTGGCCAACCATCGCAAGGCGATTCGGGTCGAGCTCAAAGCGTATGCGGAGCGGGTGAGAGACATCGAGACGGCAGCGGTGACCGTCGTCCTGCGCACCCGGGGGGTCGATCTCGTCGCCTATCCGCCGGTGGCGATATCGATGCTCATCGCACAGACGGCGCGCAGTCTGTGCAACGAGGACGCCGTAGGCGTCACCACCGGCCACAAGGAACTCCGGATGTTTGTCGAGCGACTACTCGACACGCTCACGGGTCAGCCGTAGGCCGAAGACCGGTGTCACGAATCTGACTCAGGGCGTTGACTTCAACGTTACAGGCTGCCAATATTCCTGATCGATCGACAAATTTATCAGGAAAGCAGGGTGCCGTCATGACAGGTCGGGTCGAGGGCAAAGTCGCATTCATCACCGGCGCCGCGCGCGGCCAAGGCCGTAGTCACGCAATACGCCTCGCGCAGGAGGGCGCCGACATCATCGCCGTCGACGTCTGCGGGCCGATCAGTGAGAACAGTCAGATCGCACCGTCCACGCCCGATGACCTCGCCGAGACCGCGGACCTGATCAAGGGCTTGGACCGGCGTGTCGTCACCGCCGAGGTGGACGTCCGCGACTACGCGGCGCTGGCCGCCGCTGTCGACGGCGGCGTCGAACAGTTGGGCCGCCTGGACATCGTCGTCGCCAACGCCGGCATCGGCAACGGTGGCCAAACCCTGGACAAGACCAGCGAGGCCGATTGGGACGACATGATCGGGGTCAATCTCTCCGGCGTGTGGAAGTCCGTCAAAGCCGCTGTCCCTCATCTCCTGTCCGGTGGGCGTGGCGGTTCGATCATTCTCACCAGCTCGGTCGGAGGCCTCAAGGCCTATCCGCACACCGGCCACTACATCGCCGCCAAGCACGGGGTAATCGGGTTGATGCGAACTTTCGCCGTCGAGCTGGGCCAACACTCCGTGCGGGTGAACGCCGTGTGCCCGACCAACGTCAACACCCCGATGTTCATGAACGACGGAACGATGAAGCTGTTCCGCCCCGATCTCGCCGAACCGGGACCCGAGGACCTCAAGGTCGCGGCGCAGTTCATGCACGTCCTGCCGGTGGGCTGGGTGGAACCCGCCGACATCAGCAACGCGGTGCTCTTCCTGGCGTCTGACGAGGCGCGCTACATCACCGGCGTCCCGCTTCCGGTCGACGCCGGAAGCATGCTCAAGTAGCGGCGGGACTAAGGGACTAAATGGGTGCGCCGATCGGTTTAAGGCTCGGGCAGCGGCACCCAGTCTTGGGAGACCGACGAGGTCCAGCGCGGCGCCCGCCGATCGAGGAAGGCCGCCACACCTTCGTGTGCATCGGGGGTGCCCAGCACCCTGCGGTGCAACTCGGTCTCCAGCTCGGCGACCTGCCGAGGCCGGTAACCGTGGGCCATCGTGCTCCAGAGCAGGCGTTTGCTCAGCGCTGCCGACATCGGCGCGACGTTGGTGGCGATGTCCGTCGCGATGGCCATCGCCACATCGAGCACCTCGCCGGCGGCCGCTGCCCGGTTGGCGATACCCATGGCTGCGGCCTCGGCGCCGTCGAAAGTCCGCCCTGTCAACAACAGGTCGGCCGCCACCGACGCCCCGGCCAGATGCGGCAGCGTCCAGTGCGACATGCAGTCGCCGATGACGCCCCGCCGCGCCTGCGCGACAGCATATTTGGCGTCAAAAGCCATGATCCGGATGTCGGCCTGCAGTGCGATGGTGAGGCCGATACCAATGGCGTGCCCGTTCACCGCAGCAATGACGGGCGTGCGCAGTTCGAAAGCCGCAGGATCGGTGGGCGATGCGGTGAACGACTCGGACGCCGAGGAGAACGGCTGCTCCGAAGCGGCGAAATCCGCGCCAGCGCAAAAGGTGTCACCCGCACCGGTGAGCACGATCGCCCGCACACCGTCGTCGTCGTCGCACTGCCGATAAGCCGAGTTCAGCAGCTCCCCCATCCGACGGGTGTAGGCGTTTCGCCGTTCCGGCCGATTGAGGGTCAGTACTGCGACGCCGTCGCCGATGGTGACGGTCAGGTCGGTCATGCGGCGAACTTACCGATTGCGCCGCCTGCACCGGAGACAATCCAGGGATGGACACTCGGCGACTGGCACTGCTGCTGGCTCTGTCCCGCCTCGGCTCGATGAGGGCTGTGGCCGACGAATATCACCTCACCACCTCGACGGTGTCCCAGCAGATCGCTGCGCTCGCCCGCGACACCGGGGCGCAGTTGATCGAGCCGGAGGGCCGGCGTGTCCGGTTGACACCGGCGGGTCGGCGGCTGGCCGACCATGCGGTGACGATCCTCGCCGCGGTCGACAGCGCACGGCTGGATCTGGATCCCGACGCCGAGCCTGCGGGGACAGTCCGTGTCGGCGGCTTCGCCACCGGAATCCGGGTGTCGCTGCTGCCCATCGTCGCCGATCTGGCCGCCCGGTACCCCGACGTCGACGTCGTCATCAGCGAATACGAGCCGATCGAGGCCTTCGCGTTGCTCGCCGCTGACGACCTGGACCTGGCACTGACCTACGACTACAACGTGGCTCCGGCCTCGCCCGGCGCCAGCCTCGAGGCCGTGCCGCTCTGGACGATCGGGTGGGGACTCGGGGTGCCGGCCGGAACCGCGCCTGATGCCGCCCTGACGACGTTCGCCGAGTCCGCCTGGATCGTCAATTCGCGCAACACCGCGGACGAGACCGCGGTACGCACGCTGGCATCGCTCGCCGGCTTCACGCCGGCGATCGCCCACCAGATCGACAGCCTTGATCTGGTCGAGGACCTCATCGTCGCGGGATTCGGTGTGGGCCTGCTGCCCCTGGGCAGGCCCACGGGTACCGGCGTGACAATCCTGCCGCTGCACAATCCCGACGTGACCCTGACGGCGTACGCGGTGACGCGCAGGGGCCGGTCCGCGTGGTCGCCGCTGCGCGCCGTGCTGGACGGGATGCGGCCGCCTGCCGGCCCGCTACAGCGTCGCTCCTGGCCGCGCCCCGAAGCCGGTCGTCCGAACTCCTGAACGATCAGCCGCGAGCTGCCAGCCAGTCCGCCTGCCGCCGGACGAACGCCGCGTCGACCTCGGCCCCGTGTCCGGGCACGTACACCGCGGACTCGCCGCCGACGGCCAGTACCCGCGCCAGCGTCGCAGGCCATGCGCCGACATCGGACTGCTCATCAATGCACGGGTCACCGGATTCTTCGACCAGGTCGCCGCAGAACACGACCGGGCGGCGTCCTCCGGTGACCACCGCGATCAGATCGTGGTCGGTGTGGCCCCGGCCGGGGTGCATGATCGTCACCGACGTGTCACCGAGACTCACGATGCCTTCGCGCTCCGTGTCCGCGAGCGGGGACAGCGCGGCCAGCGCGAGGTCCACCTCGCCCGTGTCGGCGCCGTGGGTGACGGCATCGGCCCGCAGCGCCTGCCGATCGCCGGCCAGAGTCGCCACCACCTGTGGTGAGCAGTACACGTGCGAGCCCGCGAACACCGAACAGCCGAGGACATGGTCGAAGTGGTGGTGGGTCAGCACCACGTGACGGACGGTGCAGCCGGTGAGCACCGCGACGTCACGTGCCACCGCGCCGGCCTCGGCCAGTGTGGTTCCGGTGTCCACGATCAGCGCCTCGCCCGCGTCGTGGACGACGCCGACGGTGACATCGCAGAACGGCAGTCGGCACCGCATCACGTTCGCGGTGACCCGTTCCCACACCAACGTCGCGGCAGCGTCTGCCATGTCTTCAGAAAGTACTCCGGAGGTGCGCCTTTTCCCGGGTTTGCAGCAGGGTGCCCCGGGGAACACAGGCCGCATGTTGATCCGACGTGTCGCGCGCCCCATGCTGTCAGCGGTATTCATCTCACGTGGTGTCGAGGCTTTGCGAAGCCCGAAACCTGCGGTCGACGCCTCCCGCCACACCCTGGAAGGCCTGAGCAAGCTACCGGACCCGGTGGGCACCAACGTGCCGTCGGACGCGGAAACGGTGGCCAAGGTGACGGCCGCAGTCCAGATCGGCGGCGGGCTGCTGCTGGCCACCGGACGCCTCCCGCGGTTCGCGTCTGCCGCGCTTGCGTTGAGTGTGGTCCCCAGTTCGCTTGGCGGACACGCCTTCTGGAACGAGGTCGACCCACAGCGCAAAGCGGACGAGCGTCGCGCCTTCGTCACCGACATCAGCCTGATCGGCGGTCTGATCATCGCCGCGGTGGACACCGAGGGCAAGCCGTCGCTGGGGTGGCGCGGACGCCGCGCCGCGCGCAAGGTCTCTGAAGCGGTGTCATCGGCATTGCCTGCCGGGGCTGCCGCGGGCAGCTCCCTCACCGACAGCGCGTTCGCCGAGAAGCTCGAACACGGCCTCCACGTCGGCGCCGAGCGCGGTCGCGAACTGGCGCACGTCGCCGGTGAACGGGGTTCGGAGCTCGCCGAGGTCGCCCGTGACCGCGGCGGTAAGTTGGCCGAGATCGCGCGGGACCGCGCGCCTGAGCTGGCCGAGCTCGCCCGCGAACGCGGCGCCGAATTCGCCGATGTGGCCCGGGGGCGCAGTGCCGAACTGGCCGAGCGGGCGCGCGACCGCGCCCCGGAACTCGCCGATATCGCGCGCGGCCGCAGTGCCGATCTGGCGGAGGCGGCGCGTGATCGTGCAGAAGTGGCGCTCGATCGTGCTGCCGGACTGGCCGATACCGCCACCACCAAGACCAAGCAGGCGAAGAAGCAGGCCAAGAAGCAAAAGCGGCGTCTGGGCTGATCCCATCGCGGGGCCTGGTTGACTGTGACGGATGAGGTCGCGGTCCATCCACAGCCCCGCGATACGCCTTCTCGGCGGTGCAGTCGTGGGCCTGCTCGCGGCCGTCATCGCCGCCTCGATGGGCTTCCGGTGGTTCTCACTTCTGATCGGCTGGGACATTCTTGCCGTGACCTACATGGCGTGGACCTGGGCGGTGATCTGGCCTTACGGACCGTCGGAGACAGCGGCGCACGCCGAGTTCGAGGAGCCCGGACGTCAAACCGTCTTCGCCCTGATTCTCGGCGGCGCCCTGGCCAGCCTCGTCGGCGTCGGGGTGCTGCTGGCCAAGGCGCGTCCCGATCACCTCGCCTCGGTGGCTCCGGCGGTGGCGGTGGCCAGCGTGGTTGTCTCGTGGTTCGCCGTCCACACGCTGTACGCCCTCACCTACGCCAAGGTGTATTTCGCTGAAAAGCCAATAGGCGGAATAGATTTCAACACCGAGCAGGCGCCGCGCTACAGCGACTTCGCCTACGTCGCATACGCCGTGGGCATGAGCTTCGCCATTTCGGACACCAACCTGACCTCGTCGAGGATGCGGGCCACCGCACTCAAGCACGCACTGCTGTCCTATCTGTTCGGCTCCGTGATCGTCGCCTCAGTGGTGAACCTGATCGCCTCGGGACTCTGACTCAACCGCGGGGCGCATAGCTGTAGTCGATGTTGGCGCCGTCCACCTTGGTGACGGTGACGATGAACGCGGCGTTCTCCGGTCCGGCGATCACCGCGCAGTCCACGGTGTTTCCCGGCTTTCCTTCCAGGTTTCCCGAACACGTCGCAGAATCCGGACGCCGCTGCAGGTGCCGGGTGAGTTCGTCGAGCAGGGACGCCTCCACCTCCGACTTCGTCAGGATCGGCACGAGATCGAAATTCATCATCAGACCGTCGACGCTGGTGACTTCGGCCGTCCGCCGCAACGTCATTCCCCCGGCAGTGACATCGCACTGGGCCGCCTCGCCCATCTGCCCGAGCAGATCGGACAGGCACGACACGCGCGACGCGGGCGGTCCGACGTCGGCCACCAGCCGGGCCACGGCGCGTTCGAGCTGCTCCCGCGACAACGCGGGCATCAGCTCGTAGTCGATGGCCGCCCCGTCCACCCTGGTCACCGTCACGATCGGGGCGAAGCTGTTGGTGGAGCTCATCACCACATCGCAGCGCGCCGTCTGTCCCACCTCGCCGACGAGGGGGTCCGAGCAGGTCACCGAGTCCGGCCGCTCCCCCGCATCAGTGAAGCGCGCGGCGATGTCGGATTGCAGATCTGTGGTGGCCACGGTGGGCACGCCACCGGCGATCTCCCAACCGCACCCGGCCATCGCGGCAGCCGTTGTCGCGAGCACGGCGAGCGGACCGATGACCTTCCTCATGTGTGCCGTCCCGTCACAGGTGGGAAGTTTGCACGAGACCCTAACAGACCCGGCGCGCGATGATGATTGACTGGCCACGTGCCCAGACCCCACACCCTCGCCCGTCGTCTGCACGACCGCACCGAGCCTGTGCATGCCGTGACCTACTTCGCCCCGGAGGCCAGAGCCGCCCTTGACGGGCTGGGCTTCCGAGGGTTCTGGATGGGTTACTTCGCCGCTCGGTCGGCTCCGCTGGGAACGGTGTCCGCCGACGTCGTCACCGCCGCTTTCTACAACTTCGCGCCGCACCGGGTCGCCAAGGCGTTGCCCGCGGCGTGGGACGTCGCCTCGCCCGGTGATGCGCTGCGGGCACGCCAGGAATCAGCGGTGGCGGCCCTGCGACGCAGCGGCGTCACCGACGCCGAGGCCTCGGTCGTGGCCGACCTCTCGGAACGGGCGGTGGCCGACTCCGACGTAGGAGGCCGCGTGCTGTTCGCCGCCAACCGCGCCCTGTGCTGGCCTGACGAACCGTTGGCCCGGCTGTGGCATGCGACGACGCTGTGGCGCGAGCACCGGGGCGACGGCCACGTCGCCGTGCTCGCCGCCGAGGGGATCTCCGGCCGCGAGTGCAATGTGCTGCACGCCGCCGCAGGTCGGGTGCCGAACGAGATGATCAAGCGGGCTCGGGACTACGACGACGAGCAGTGGGCGCACCATCAGGACGCTCTGCGACAGCGGGGTCTGTTGGACAGCGCGGGGGAACTCACCGACGCGGGCGCAAAACTCAAGCGGCATGTCGAGGACACCACCGACGCTTTGGCACTGCCGCTGCTCGATGCACTCGACGACCATGAGGTCGAGTCGTTGTTTCGCGCACTCACGCCGATCACCAGGAAAGTCGTGGCCGCAGGCGACATCCCCGCCGGCACCCCCATGGGTCTCAACCGCGACGAGCTGGACGACCCCAGCGCGCACCTGGGCTGACGGTCACCGCGGTCCGTACATGATCAGGCCGACGCCCGCCAGTGACACCAGCGCGCCCACCACATCCCAGCGATCGGGGCGGAATCCGTCGGCCACCATGCCCCACAGCAGCGATCCCGCGATGAAAACGCCGCCGTAGGCGGCCAACACCCGGCCGAAGTGCGCGTCCGGCTGGAACGCCGCGACAAAACCGTAGGCTCCCAGCGCGAGGACGCCCGCACCCACCCACAGCCATCCCCGATGCTCGCGGACCCCTTGCCACACCAGCCAGGCGCCGCCGATCTCCAGGATTGCGGCGAGAACGAACAGCAGAACAGATTTGACGACCACGCCGTCTAGATTGCCATCAGTGGTGTGCGCTGGTGGTGGACGTATGGCAGGCGTCCGGCGGTGTCCCTACGACATCGAGGGCGGGGTTGCGGTCGAAGAAGCCAAAAGGCTTGAGCCAGAACGACACCACATCCACGGGCATCACGGGCCAGTCCTCGGCCCTGGTGATGTGGTGGATGCCGAACACGTACCACAGCACCACGTCGGTGTTCTCGATCGACCGGTCGGCCGCCGTCCACCGCGCCAGGCCGGTGTCGCGTGCCGATTGGTTGACGAATTCCCCTGCGGGCCAACGCTCGTCGGGCCGGTTGGGGGTCACCCACAGTGTGTGGGCGATGACGCCTGCTCGTTCGAGGACCGGTGAGCCCGGTTCGAACATCGGCGGGATGGCACCGCTGGGCACCAGCTTGTACGCCGGGTGGGCGCCGATGCCGGTCACCACATTCGGGTTGACCACCTTCCAGGCCCGCTGGGTCGCGAAGCTGACGTCCTGCTTGGCCTCCCCCTCGGTGCGCAGCGGGATGTTGCGCACCACCAGCGAGAGCCCGTGCGGGTTATCCGGGCCGATCGGCTCGGCGTAGGACTCCGAGGTGACCACGGTGTTGTCGGTGCCGTCGATGTCCATGTCGAGGCGGGCGACCAGGAAATGCTGATGAAACGGTGCGTAGGTGCGTTCGTCGACCAGGGTGCCGTTGGGATTCGGGGCGCCCTCCGGCAACGGGGTGGTCACCATGATGCCCGTCGCGCGCACCTCGCACTCGATGTTGCCGTCTTGATAAAGCCGCCAGTAGACGAGGTACTCGTAGTTGGCGACCGTGACGTGGAACGACAGCGTGAGTCTGCGCATCCTGCGCACCTCCGCACCGATGTCGTGGTCCACGTGCTTCCACAGCACCGCGTCGTCTTCCTCGTGGATGCAGATCGCGTTGGTGACGGTGTAGGGCTCCCCCTTGCTGTTGTGCAGGACCGCGTTCAGATACCGGATCTCGCCCAGGCAGTCACAACCGAGCTCCAGCGAGGTCGTCATGAACCCCAGACCCCACTCGCCGATGTCGAACGCGGTGCGCCGGTAGTGGTCCGGCGACGGGTCACGGTAGGGCACGATCATCTCCGCGAACGACATCCGATGCGCGATCGAACGCTCACGGTCGCCGTCCCGGTAGCGCACGGTGTGCAGCGTCATGCCCTCGCGGTGGTTGAATCCCACACGCAGCGACCAGTTCTGCCAGCGCACCAGGTTCCCGTCCACGGTGAACGACGGTCCCTCGGGCTGAGTGATGTGCAACGGCTTGAGCGGGTCCCGTTTTCCCGCCGCCAGGATGCGCTCGGGAATGTGGGCGGGCACATACTCACCCATCACCTCGGGGGTCGGCTCGCGTGCGCCGTCCGCGCCCGCGGCGAACGGACCCTCGTCCTCGATGCGAAGCAGCTCCATCGCGTTCAGGTCGACGACGCAGTGCAACCCGCTGACCAGCCGGGCGTACGGGTTGGCGCCGGGGGCGGCCTTGACCCAGCTGTCCGACCAGCCGATCCGGCGGTCACGGAACTCCGGCGGTGCGACGGCGTCGCCGTAGGTCCAGGTGTCGAAGAACACCAGGCCCATGTCGGTGATACCCCTGCTGCGCAGCGCCTCGACGACGTCAGGATGCGCGCGCAGCAGCTGGTCGCATTCGACGAACTCGTCGACGGTGAAATTCGCCTGCACGCCGGGGATGTGCTCGAACACCTCGACGCGGTCGTCGGTCAGCGACACCACGCTCTTGTAGGTGGCGTTGGCAGACCGGTTGAAGCAGACCACCTCCGCGCGACGGGCCGGACGTGCGCCACCGTCCTCGAACGCCGCCAGCTCGGCCTTGGACGGTTCGATCATCTCGATCGACGCGAAGCGCCAACCGAGCTCGGAACCCGGGGATCCCGGCCCGGGCTCGACCCCGCGCTCGCGCCGCAGTATCGCGGCGACCGCGGTGAACTCGTCGACGCTGAGCGGGTCGAGCGGGAAGGAATGCAGGGGCTGCGAATCACTGGGCTGCGACACGCGTTAACGCAACCACATCCGTCGCCTCACGGCACGGCATTCGACCAAGTCGGGCGCTGTTATCGCGCGGCCAGGAAGAAGCTCTCCCAGGCCCGCCTACGATCGGCGTTCGGATCGAGCACGACGCGTCTGCGACGGTCGAGGACCAGCACCGCGCGCTCGTCCCTGGTGTACTCCGGCCAGTCCGCACCGGGCACGCCGCGGTCGGCGAAACCCAGCCACCGGCCCTGGATGTCGTCGGTGACCTTGCGAGCCGAGCGTGAGTCGACCCCCGCGGTGAGCAGCCGCCCGAACTTCGACCGGTACACATCGAAGACGGCGAGCAACTCGGTGGCGTGGGTGGCGCCCATACCGGACCACCGCAGTGCCGTGGTGGCGTAGTCGTACCGATAGACGTAGGTCGGGGCGAAGGCCGAGTGTGCCTGCGCGATCTGCCACACCGCCGAGCCGAAGATGAAGTCGCCACCGAACTGGACGCACGCATTGTTGCCGGGATAGCCAGGGTAGGCAGACAGAATACGTTCCCGCGCATCGGGTTCCACGTGCGCGAGCAGCCGCTCGATGGCGGGCTCGCTGGTGGGCAGCAGCTTGAGGAACCGGGTGAACAGTCGGCCTTCGTCGGCGTTGGTACCGACGATGAGCGGCACGGGGTGCGCCTTGCCCGCACTCATCGCCGCGACGGGATCGTCGGGAAGGTACTCGGTGCCGTAGGTGGGACCGATCGCGAAGGCGCCCAGCATGTCCCGCTGTCCTTCGACCACCAGCCGGTCCAGCGCATCGACCAGCTCGGCCGGCCGTGCGGCCAGCAGCGCGGTGGTGGCGTCGGACTCGGTGGCGCCCAGTTGCCGGGCGAAACGGCTCGCGTAGTCGGCGGCGATGTCCGCCGGCCCGCTCATCCCACTGCCCGGGCTCTGCGCGATCGCTTGCGCGAAAAGCCCTTGTGCAGCAGGGGTGGCCAGCAGCGTAGCGACCGCATGGGCGCCTGCGCTCTCTCCGAAGATGGTGACGTTGTCCGGGTCGCCGCCGAACGCCGCGATGTTGTCCCGCACCCACTGCAGCGACATCACCAGATCGCGCAGGAACAGGTTGTCGTCGATGGTGGCGCCCGGCCCCGACAGCGACGAGAGCTCCAGGCAGCCCAGCGCGCCCAGGCGGTAGTTCACCGAAACGTAGACACATCCCTTGCGAGCGAGCGACGCGCCGTCATATATCGGCGTGGCCGAGCTGCCCAGCATGTAGCCGCCACCGTGGATGAACACCATGACGGGCAGGCCGTCGGCCGCTGGGTTCTCGCCGGCCTCGGCGGGAGCGACGACGTTCAGCGTCAGGCAGTCCTCGCTCATCGGCTGGTATCGGCCGGGTGCGAGCAGCGTGTACATCCGCTGTTGCGGGGCGCACGAGCCGAAGCCGTGACAGTAACGGACGCCGGGCCACGGCTGCACCGGCTGGGGCGCGCGATAGCGCAGGGCGCCGATGGGGGGCCGCGCATACGGAATCGAGCGCCAGCGGTTCACGCCATCCCGGGTGAAACCTTCGACGGTGCCCGCGGCGGTCTTCACCCGGACCGTGTGTTCGTGCATCTTGCCGACGGTAGCGAACTACCGCACGGCCTGCCTGGCCTGAGGATCCGTGTCGGGTCGCTAGCCTGGCCGAATGCGCATAGCTGGCGTGATCGCACTGAGCGTTCTGGTGGCGGCCTGCTCCCAGTCGGTGGGTGGCGAGGCCGAACCGTCCGGGCCCACCGGGTCACCGGCCGTCCCGTCGTCGTCAGCACCGTCTCCGCCCCCCTCGACCTCGCAGAATCAGTCCGGGGCACCGGCCACCGGCGCCTCGATCGACGAGGTGATCACCTGGATCGAAGCGGGCACCCCCGCCGATCCGGCGGTCTACCACGTGGCCTTCCGGGACGGTGTGACGACGAGATTGGGCGACGACTTCGCGTTCGTGGCACCGTCGGGCGCGCCGCACAGCCTCACGCAGTGCATCACCGGAGGGTCGGCCGACACCGAAGCCCTGACGTGTCTGCTGGACCTGACAGCGCCCCCACCGCCCCCGGCCCAGGCGGAGGGCATGTGGAAACCCGGCTGGATCGAGTTCTCCGGCACCGACGTGTCCGTCGGAGCGCTGCGCGGCGACCCCGGACCCTTCCTCAACGGCACCGGGACCGAGCTCGCGGCCGGCCAGGCACTGACGTTCGGCGACAACCGGTGCCGCAGCGAAGCGTCCGGGCTGTACTGCGTCAACTACGCCCACCGGTCGGCGGTCCGGATGGCCGCGGACGGGGTGGCGGCCTACGGGTGCCTGGTGGCGGTACCTCCCCCACCCGAATCCGCGCTGCGGTTCAGCTGCTGACCAGTCGCTACGTGGCGCCCTGGCGCGCTTTCTCCCTGGCTTTGCGCGGGTAGATCTGCGTCATGCCGACAGCCCCGACGATGACCACCACCGGTATCACCGCCTTGGTCAGGTGCACTGTGCCCGGAGCCGTCGTCGCGAGATAGCCGAGGACCGCAATCAGCGCGAACACCAGCGCCCACATCAACGTCAGCACCTGGTTGGTGCGGCGGAACGCGGCCTTCTCCCAGTCCTCGCGCGGTGCGGTCGTCGGCGCGTACTGCTGGGTGAACGGCACGAAAGCCAGCGAGATGAGGGCCATTGCCGCCAGCACACCGCTGGAGAGTGTGGTCGCGTAGGTGTCCATCCAGTCGCGGTCCTGGGCGCCCAGAAGCAGACCGACCAGGGTCACGACGGTGAAGAACGCGACGGTCACCATGTCGAGAAGACGTACCCCGGCGAAACCCGCCGACACGCCCATGATCAGGGTCGCGATCACCGCGCAGATCGCGCCGAACAGCCAGGTACTCGGCCCGTCAGCCACCAGCCAGTAGATGATCCACGGGACGAAACCGATGAACGGGCTGCGCTCGAACCATTCGTCCACGCCCGAAAGCTTTACCAGAGTCCGCGGTCAGGCGAGACGGAAGGTCCCCGTCACCAACGCCGGTGTCGTGTTGACGCCGTTGGCTGTGGGACGGCCCGCTCGGCGCGACGTCGAACGGGACCGCGATCCCGTACCTCCTCACGCCAGGTTGGTGACTGCCAGCGGAGTCGCCGTGCCGGCCTCTCGAATGGTGACGCTGCGGATGTCCGACGTCGGGATCACCGTGGCGGCAGCCAAATTCGACGCCTCGTCGCCCGAAGGGCTCCAGGACGCCACGGTGGACTCCACACCGTCCTTCGTCGTGACGACGAGGTCGTAGCTGCTGACGTTCGCAGCCCAGTCCTTGGTGTACTGGCATTCCCAATCGAGGCGGGTTCCCCAGGGCTCTTCCGATACCGCCAGTGACGCCTCGACGCCGGCGCGTTCGCCGGGGGCCATTGCCTGGAGTGTGACGCCGGTCGACGACTCGTGCGGGATGGCGGCGTATCCCACGATGCCTCCGACGAGCAGAGATGCTGCAGCCGCGGCAAGAGCGGTGGCCAGGCGGGCACGGCCGGACCGGAGGCGCCGCTTATCCGCGGCCGCGGCGAGTGAGGTGGGTCGGGCGGGCTCGTCACGCTCGCCCGGCTCGTCGTCGATCAGTGCGAGAGCCTCTTCAGGCGACAGCACGTCGAGGATGCCGGGGATATCCCTCAAGTCCGGAATGTCCGAGGGGCGCGGCGAGGCGGCCAGGTACCGCTCGTACTCGGCTGCTTCGTCCGCGGACAGTGCGCCGAGCAGATAGGCGGCATCCCACTCGGCCATGTTGCGATCAGGGGTCATCGGACTACGCCCCTTTCCTCCAACGCGACGTGAAGCGCCCGCAGCGCGTAGTGCAGCCGCGACTTGACTGTGCCCGGCGGGATGCCCTCGTGGCGGGCGATCTCCACGGCGGTCTGTCCAAGGTAGTGAGCCCGCACCAGGACGGTTCGATGTTCTGCACTCAACGATCGAAGGGCATCGGACACCACCCATTTGTCCACCGCCGGGCCGAAGATGTCCGGGGAACTCTGTTCGGGAAAGTTGTCGGTCTGCAATTCGCGGTTGTGGCGGGAGCTGCGTCTGTCATCGATCACCAGGTTCCTGGCCACGGTGTGCAGCCACGCCCGTGTCGAGTCCTCGGAGTAGGTGGTGAGGATGGTGCTGTTTCTCCAGAGCCGCAGCAGCGACTCCTGGACAACATCCTCGGCGAACTGCCGGTCTCCGCGTGCCAACCGGAGCACATACCGGAGCAACGCCGGCCCGTGCTCGTCATGGACAGCGCGCATCAGCTCGGCCCTGGCCGGATCGTCCATCCGCTGCGGATCGGGGACGGGGTCCGTCATGATGAGCTGTCCCTCCATCGCTCCGAGGTCTCGCGGCTGACGGCTGATGTGCATGGGGTGCGTGGTGACGCCGCGACGTCGCGGCCGATCACCAAGCTCGCAGCATAGCCGACCCCGGGTCCTGGCTGCCGGGACGAATTGCCGGCGGACGCAGGGGCTTCGACGGACCGTAGTGGCGAACGGTGAACCACGCGAACTCATTTCGGTGGGCCGTTGAATCCCCTGCGTCGCGAGGACGGTGCGACGCGGTAGCGCCGTCCGTGACCGCGCGACGGTCGAGGACGGAACCGGAGGACGCCGTCTGAGTGCGCGACGATTCCCCGGTGGAGCACGATCTCGGACCGCGTGTCGTCGGCGGTGGCGGTGTGTTCGATGGGATCGGCTGGGTCGACGAAGCTGCCCACGAAGCGATACCCACGCCCGCGCACGGTGCGGATGTAGTGCTGCATTTCCCCGTCGTCGCCGAGTGCGCGGCGGGCGGCCTTGATCCGACTCGTGAGAGCCGCTTCTCCCACGAAGCGTCCACCCCACACGGTGTCGAACAACTCGTTCTTGGAGACGACCCGGCGATGGTGTCTCACCAGATGCGTGAGCACGTCGAATACCTGCGGCTCGACGCGGACCGGGACCCCGTTGCGTAACAGCTCATAGCGGGGAAGATCCAGAACGAACTCGCCGAAGCGCCACACGGTGGACTCGAGGGCGGAAGCGGTCGCTGGACACGGCGAGGAGAGTGTCACCGGGTATCCCTTCTGTCGGCAGCCCCCGACGGGAGCTGTCAGGAGGAACGACGGGCGATGCCCCGAGATGGTTCAGTCCGATCGGGAAAATTCTGCGAAGAGCTCTGGTGTGCACCTCAAGCTGCGCCTCGCGTACCGATGCCGACCCCAGAGATGCCTGGTCAGCGCCACCCGTCGGCTGCCCGCGCCGCCTGCATCACGGCGTCGCACAATTCGCGCAGCTCCGCATGATCGGCGCCCTCCTCGATGGCGATCGCCATGTCCTCGGCGGCGCACCGCACCTGATACACCCGGTCTGACAGCACCGAGGCCTCCTCGGCCGAGAGCACGACCGCATCGGGCGGCACCGAGGTTCCCTTGACCTGCGCGCGCTGTTCGTAGGCTCGCTGGCGGCAGGACTGCCTGCAGTACTGCCTGCGGCGACCCAGCCCGGCATCGGCCACTTCGCGGCCACACCACCGGCAGCTCTGCGGACGCCTGCGGGTGCTCGTCGGGGCGCTCAGCGAGGTCACGAGCCCGACTGTAGACGGGATGGCGTCACTATCCCGGTATCATCTGCGGTCGAGTCGGGAACTCTTTGACGCATGTCTGCGTTGATACCCCGGAACAATTGCGTGAACAGAGGAGAAGACGATGGCTGATCGTGTCTTGAGGGGCAGCCGCCTCGGAGCTGTGAGCTACGAGACGGACCGCAACCACGACCTGGCGCCGCGTCAGGTCGCTCGTTACCGCACCGACAACGGCGAAGAGTTCGACGTCCCGTTCGCCGACGACGCCGAGATCCCCGGCACCTGGCTGTGCCGCAACGGCCTCGAAGGCACCCTCATCGAGGGTGATGTGCCGGAACCGAAGAAGGTCAAGCCGCCACGCACCCACTGGGACATGCTGCTGGAGCGTCGCTCTGTCGAGGAGCTCGAGGAGCTACTCAAGGAGCGGCTGGACATCGTCAAGACCCGTCGCCGCGGCTGACCCTCAGCGTGCGTTGCCGCGCGCCCGGTCCAACCGGGCGCGCAGGCCCCACTGGGCCACTTTGAGAATCGCCTCCCGGATCGTCGACCCGTCCATCTTGGACACGCCGTGCTCGCGTTCGGTGAACGTGATCGGCACTTCGACGACGGTGAATCCGGCGTTGATCGAGCGCCATGTCAGATCCACCTGGAAGCCGTAGCCCTTCGAGTCGACGGCGGCCAGATCGATCTTCTCCAGCACCTCCCGCCGATACGCGCGGTAGCCCGCCGTGATGTCGTGGATGTCGACCCCGAGCAGGATGCGCGAATACCCGTTGGCGGTCCGCGACAGCACGAGCCTGCGCCTGGGCCAGTTACGCACGTGACCGCCCTCGACATACCGCGACCCGATGACGAGGTCGGCGCCCGCGTCGATCTCGTCGAGCAGACGGTGCAGCTCCTCGGGCGCGTGACTTCCGTCGGCGTCCATCTCGACCAGGACCGAGTACTGGCGGCCCAGCCCCCAGGCGAAGCCGGCCAGGTAGGCGGCGCCGAGACCGTCCTTGGACGTGCGGTGCATGACGTGGACGCGGTCCGGGTCGGCGAGGGCGAGCTCGTCCGCCAGCTCGCCGGTCCCGTCGGGGCTGCCGTCGTCGACGATCAGTACGTGCACGTCCGGCGCCGAGTCGGTGACGCGGGACACGATCGTCGGCAGATTGTCCAGTTCGTTGTACGTCGGGATGATGACCAGGGTGCGGTCACTCGGCCGGTCGGCGGGTGCGGCACCGTCAGGCGTGCCACCGGGGGCGCTCATGTGGCTCCTTTGCCGTCATCGGTGGTCGCTCGCCGACCCCTCAATCGTGCGGGCACGAATGATCCATTGTGCAGCATCGCCCAGAGAACAGCCGAAACGCCGAGGGCGACGAGCAGACCCTCGATGTAGGGGCCGAAGCGGGTCGCGGGCGTCTGGGTCGTCTTCAGCCGGATCTGTTGGTCGAGGTAGGCGGGTTCGAACCACCGGGTGCGGGCCATCTCGTGGCCGTCGGGCGCGACCACGGCGCTGATCCCTGTGGTACCCGCCACCACGACGTAGCGGTCGTGCTCGACGGCCCGCAGCCTGCCGAAGGCCAGCTGCTGCTCGCTCATGGCCTGATCGAACGTGGCGTTGTTGCTGGGCACCGCGAGCAGCTGTGCGCCGTTGCGCACGGATTCGCGTGCAGCTCGGTCGAAGATGACCTCCCAGCACGTGGTGATCCCCACGGGCACCCCCGCGGCCTGCACCACGCCGTCGCCGTCGCCGGGAACGAAATACCCGGCCCGGTCCGCGTAGGAGGACAGCCGACTGAAGAAGCTGCGCCAGGGCAGATACTCGCCGAACGGCTGGACGATGCGCTTGTCGTGCCGGTCGACCGGCCCGGTTTCCGGGTTCCACACGATGACGGTGTTCGTCGACGCCGGATCGGCAGGGGTGTAGCTGGGCGCCGCCACGACACCGCCGACCAGGATGGGTGCGTTGATCGCGGCCGCGGCCTTCGATATCTCGCGCCCTGCATCCGGATTCGCCAACGGGTCGATGTCGGAGGAGTTCTCCGGCCACACCACCAGCATGGGCTGCGGCGCCCGCCCTGCCCGCACGTCGTCGGCGAGCCGGAGCGTTTCGCGGACGTGGTTGTCCAGCACCGCTCGCCGCTGGGCGTTGAACTCCAGACCGAGCCGCGGCACGTTGCCCTGAATGGCGGCGACGGTGACCGGCGGCTCATCGCCGGCGCCGAGTCCGGCCTTGCGTACATTCGGCCACGCGAGTGCCGAGCCCAGCAGGACCAGCGTGATACACAGGCCGGGCAGCACGACGGCGGGCGGAACGGCGGCGCGGCGGCCGGCGTCACGGCGCCACCATCGGACGACCTCGAGGACGAGCGCCGCGAGACCGAACGACAGCACCGTCAGCCCGAAGGACACCAGAGGCGCGCCCCCGACGTAGGCCAGCGGCAGCAGCGGGCTCTCGGTCTGCGAGAACCCGACCACGCCCCACGGAAAGCCGCCGAACGGCACGGTCGACTTCAGCCATTCCTGCGCCGACCACAGCCCGGCGAACCACAACGGCCAGCCCGGCAGCGTGCGCACGCCGACGGCGACCGCCCCGAACAGGGCGGGGAACAACGCCTCGGCGAAGCTCAGCGCGAGCCACGGCACCGGCCCGACGAGCCCGCTGATCCACGGCAGCAGGGGCACGTAGAAGGCCAGGCCGAACAGCAGCCCGTATCCGGCACCGCCGGCCATCGTGGTGGATTCACGCGTCAGGACCCAGCCGAGCAGCCCGAATGCGAGAACCGCTGCGAGCCACCAGCCCAGCGGCGGGAAGCTCACGCACAGAGCAAGGCCGGCGACGATCGTGACGGCCAGGACGGGCAGGCGTGCCAGCACGGCGCGCCCGAAACGCTGTATCCGCGAGGGTTTCTCCGGTTCGTCGTCGGCGACGTCGGTGGCATCGGCTTCGGCAGCGGCGTCAGCCATAGATGACCGATCCTCGGTGCACGGTCTGCCTGCAGGTGGGCATACCGTCGTCCAGCCGGGGCAGCACGGGCACCCGCGATCGCGGATCGGTGGACCACCGCTGCACCGCGTCGGCGGGCGCGCTGACGTCGAACCCGTCGGCCTCCCACACCGCGTACGTGGCCGGCGCACCGGGGACCAGGGTGCCCATCAGGCCGTCCCGGACGCCTCCGGCACGCCAGGCTCCCCGCGTCGCCGCCGCGAAGGCCGCCCGGGCCGAGATCGCGCTGCCCGGAGTGCGGTGCGTGGTCGCCGCGCGGACCGTCGCCCAGGGGTTCATGTCGGTCACCGGGGTGTCCGAACCGAAGGCGAGTGGCACGCCTTGGGATGCTAACAGCGCAAATCTGTTCAGCCGGCTACCGCGCTCGACGCCGAGACGCTGCGCATACATCCCGGTCTCGCCGCCCCAGAGCGCATCGAAGTTGGGCTGCATGCTGGCGATCACACCCCAGCTGCCGAGTTTCGCGGCCTGCTCGTCGGTCACCATCTCGAGATGCTCGAGGCGGTGCCCGCACCGCGCGACCGCGGCGACTCCGAACCGGTCGACCACCGCCTGCAGCGCGGTGGTCACCGCGGCGACGGCGGCGTCCCCGATCACGTGGAAGCCGGCGGTGATGCCGGCCTCGGTGCAGGCACCCACGTGGGCGGTGACAGCGTCGACGTCGAGGTAGGCGTTCCCGGTGGGCGCCGGGCAGCCCTCGTCGATGTCGGCATAGGGAGCGTGCAGCCATGCGGTGCGTGAGCCCAGCGCGCCGTCGACGAACAGATCGCCGGCCAGGCCGCGCGCCTGGGTCTGCGCCAACAACTCCGCAGCCTGCGCCGCGGTGGTGACGGCCTCGCCCCAGTAGCCGACCACCTCGACGCCGTGCTCGTGGGCGTGCAGCTCGTGCCAGTCGTCGAGGCCCCCGATCTGGGGGCCCGCGCACTCGTGCACGGCGGCGATGCCCGAGGACGCCGCGGCGTCCAGTGCCGCCTGCCGGGCCTGGGTGCGTTGCGCCGCGGTCAGGGCTTCCCGAGCAGCACGACGCACCCGGTGGTGGGCATCGGCGGTCAGGGGCACGTCGTCTGCGACGCCCGCCGCGCGGCGCATCACCGTCGATGCTGCCGCCGAGTGCACGTCGACGCGGGCCAGATAGACCAGCCGGTCGCCCACGACGGCGTCGACGTCGGCGGTGCCCGGGGCGACGCGCTCCGGCCAGCCCGACTCGTCCCAGCCGTGTCCCCAGATGACGCCGTCCGGCCGGGACCGGGCGTATGCGGCGAGCAGCTCGAGACAGTGCCGCAGCGACGTCGCGGGACGCAGATCGAGACCGGTCAGCGCCAAACCGGTGGCCGTGGTGTGGACATGGCTGTCCACGAAGGCCGGGGCGACGAAAGCGCCCGCCAGATCGGTGACGTCGGCACGGGGAAACTGCGAGCGCCCGACCTCGTCACTGCCGAGCCATGCCACCACACCGTCACGCACAGCGATCGCGGTCGCGTCGGGCATGGCCGGGCTGTGAATGCGCCCGTTGAGCAGGAGGGTGGTGGTCACTCCGGCAGGCGGGGCTGGTCCGCTCGAACCGGCGGCACGTCCTCGACGGTCCGGACCTCGTCCACGACGTCGATCACCTCACCGTCGACATACTCGCCCCGGCCCGCCCTGCTCGAATAGCCGGACCGGCCCGCGGCGGCCGAGCCGACGGTGCTCACTCCGACGATGAGCGGGGCGCGGCGCGCGGCCATCGCGGTGACCATCGGCCGCGCGACCGCGCGGGTGGGCGGCAGCAGCAGGAGTGCGCCGAGAACCGAGCTGGCAAGACCGGGAATCACGACGAGCACCGTACCCAGGGCGACGAGCGCGCTGTCGGTGACCGCCCCCTGCGCATCGGCCATCGTCAGCCCGGAGCGCAGACGGCGGATGTGACGGCGCAGCTGAGATCCGGCCAGGGCCATCCCCAGCAGGAATGTGCCCGCCAGCAGCAGCACGGTCCAGCCGAAGCCGATGGTGGAGACCAGGGCCACCACGACAGCCAGCTCGATCACCGTGTAGAGCAGGAACAGCCTCATCGCCATAGTGTGCCAACGTCCGGGCGGGGGCGCAGGTTCCTCGGTGGGGCGACCATCAGCGCAGACTCACGAACTGGGCGCCGCTTCCACTTCGATCGCCGCGTGCACCTTGTCGACGCCGCCGCGGACGATGGCCTGCGGGATCCACCACCACGCATGCCACCAGTAGCGCCTGGTCACCATGTCGAACACCCGCCGGGTCTCGGATTTCGGCAGGTTGCGGGCCACCGCCTCGACGGCCTCACCCTTCACCTTGCCGAGCACGCCACACTTCTGGATGGTGACGCGCGGGGTGTTGTTGATGCGCTTGGTCTTCCAGGAGCCGTCGTCGGTACTGATCAACAGCTTGCCCTCGTGCGGCACACCCCAGACCGGGGTCGGCTTGGGACGTCCGTCCTTCGTGAACGTCGTCAGCAGCAGGTACTTCTCGGTGTAGACGTCCTCGAATGTCGGTGCCATACCTCTCACGCCGCCTTGATCTCGATGGTGACGTTCTTGTTCATGCCGCCGCGCAGCTTCGAGAAGAAATTGAATGTCTTGCCGAGCAGGCCGTAGCGCTTGCCGAGCGCGTCATAGGTCTTGGCGTTGGCCGACTTCGGCAGGATCGCCGCCGTCGCCTCCACCGCCTCGCCCTTGGGCTTACCGCCCCGGTCACACTCGGCGATGGTGACCCGCGCCGTGTTGCGGATCCGCTTGACCTTCCAGGACTGCTCCTGGGTGATGGCGATCAACGCCTCCCCCGCCGGGGCGGCCCAGATCGCTGTCGGCTTGGGTCTGCCGTCCTTGGTGAACGTGGTGAGCAGGATGTACTCCGACTTTGCGACGTCGGCGAAGGTCACTGGCATGCCGCCAATCTAACCCGCCCGGGTCGCTGCGCTCCTGCCCGCCGAGTCATCCCCCGGGTCGCTGCGCTCCTGCCCGCCGGAACGTCAGCCTTCGAGGTCGCCCTCGGTTTCCAGCAGCACCTGCTTCAACCCGTCCAGCGTGGCCTTCTCCGGGGCCGCCCACATGCCACGGCCTGCGGCCTCCAGCAACCGCTCGGCCATGCCGTGCAGCGCCCACGGGTTCGACTCCTTCATGAACTTGCGATTCTCGTCGTCGAACACGTAACTCTGCGAGAGCTGCTCGTACATCCAGTCGGCCATCACCCCCGCCGTCGCGTCGTAGCCGAAGAGGTAGTCGACCGTCGCGGCCATCTCGAATGCACCCTTGTAGCCGTGCCTACGCATCGCGGTCATCCAGCGCGGGTTCACGACGCGCGCCCGGAACACCCGGGTGGTCTCCTCGGACAACGTGCGGGTGCGCACCGCCTCGGGTCTGGTGTTGTCGCCGATGTAGGCGACCGGATCCTTGCCCGTCAGCGACCGCACGGTGGCCACCATGCCGCCGTGGTACTGGAAGTAGTCGTCGGAGTCGGCGATATCGTGTTCGCGGGTGTCGGTGTTCTTGGCCGCCACCGCGATCCGGCGGTAGGCGCGATTCATGTCGTCGGTGGCGGGCGCCCCGTCCAGCCCGCGACCGTAGGCGAAACCGCCCCACGCGGTGTACACGGCGGCCAGGTCGGCGTCGTCGCGCCAGTTGCGGCTGTCGATCAGCTGTAGCAGACCGGCACCGTAGGTCCCCGGCTTGGAACCGAAGATCCTTGTGGTGGCGCGGCGGTGGTCGCCGTGCTCGGACAGGTCGGCCTCGGCGTGAGCGCGGACGTAGTTGTCCTCGTCCGCCTCGTCGAGGCCGGCGACGAGCTGCACGGCGTCATCGATCATCGCAACCACGTGGGGGAAGGCGTCGCGGAAGAACCCGGAGATGCGGACCGTGACGTCGATGCGCGGACGGCCGAGCTCGGCGAGCGAGATGGCTTCGAGGTTGACCACGCGCCTCGACGCGTCATCCCAGATCGGGCGGACGCCGATCAGTGCGAGCACTTCTGCGATGTCGTCGCCCGATGTGCGCATCGCCGAGGTGCCCCACACCGACAGACCCACCGATTCCGGCCAGCGGCCGTAGTCGGACTGATACCGCTCCAACAGCGAGTCGGCAAGTCGCACACCGGTTTCCCAGGCGAGCTTGGACGGCACCGCCTTGGGGTCCACCGAATAGAAGTTGCGCCCCGTGGGCAGCACGTTGACCAGTCCGCGCAGCGGCGAGCCCGAGGGGCCCGACTCGATGAACCGCCCGTCCAACGCCCGCAGGATCTGGGTGATCTCGTCCGCGGTCCCGGCCAGTCGCGGTACCACTTCCGTCGCCGCGAACCGCAGGACCGCCGCCACTCCGGCATGGTCGGTCAGCGTGTCGACGGCGTCGGCGTCCCACCCCGTCTTCTGCAGTGCCGCAACGAGTTCACGCGCCTCCGCCTCGGCCGCGTCGACGCTCGCGCGACTGTCGCCACCGTCCTCGGCGAGGCCGAGCGCCTCGCGCAACCCGGGGACTGACTGCTCGCCGCCGAACAGCTGCCGCGCCCGCAGCATCGCCAGCACCAGGTCCAGTTGCACCTCCCCCTCCGGGGTTTGGCCCAGGATGTGCAGGCCGTCGCGTATCTGGACGTCCTTGATCTCGCACAACCAGCCGTCGACGTGCAGCAGCATGTCGTCGAACGAATCCTCGTCGGGCCGGTCTTCGAGACCGAGATCGTGGTCCATCTTGGCGGCGCGCATCAACGTCCAGATCTGCTGACGGATGGCGGGCAGCTTGGCCGGGTCCAAGGCGGAGATGTTGGCGTGCTCGTCGAGAAGCTGTTCCAGGCGCGCGATGTCGCCGTATGTCTCGGCCCTGGCCATCGGCGGGATGAGGTGGTCGACCAGGGTGGCGTGTGCGCGCCGTTTGGCCTGTGTCCCCTCGCCGGGATCGTTGACCAGGAACGGGTAGATCAACGGCTGGTTACCCAGTGCGGCGTCGGTGCCGCACGACGCCGACATCCCCAATGTCTTGCCGGGCAGCCATTCGAGGTTGCCGTGCTTGCCGAGGTGCACGATGGCATCCGCGTCGAAGGCGTTGGAGCAGCCGTCTCCGAATCCCTGTCCGAGCCAGTGGTAGGCGGCCAGATAGTGGTGACTCGGCGGAAGGTCCGGGTCGTGATAGATGGCAACGGGATTCGCACCGAAACCGCGCGGCGGTTGCACGATCAGCACGACGTTGCCCGACCGCATTGCCGCGATGACGATCTCGCCGTCGGGGTCGTGACTGCGATCGACGTACAGGTCGCCGGGCGGCGGGCCCCAGTGTTCGACCACGCCGTCGGTCAGCGCGGCAGGCAACGTGGCGAACCAGTCGCGATAGTCCTTGGCCGACACCCGAATCGGGTTACCCGAGAGCTGCTCCTCGGTGAGCCAGTCCGGATCCTGACCGCCACGTGCGATCAGGGCGTGGATCAGCGCGTCACCATCGCGGGCTTCCAGGCCCGGCACCTCGCCGACGTCATAGCCGGCATCCTTCATCGCGTTCAGCAGTGCGATCGCGCTGGCTGGGGTGTCGAGTCCGACCGCGTTCCCGATCCGGGCGTGCTTGGTCGGGTAGGCCGAGAAGACCAGAGCCACCCGCTTGTCGGCGGGGGCGATGGTGCGGAGTCTGGCGTGCCGGACGGCGATGCCGGCCACGCGGGCGCATCGTTCGGGGTCGGCGACGTAGGAAACCAATCCCTCGTCGTCGATCTCCTTGAACGAGAACGGAACTGTGATGAGGCGGCCGTCGAACTCGGGCACAGC
This sequence comes from Mycolicibacterium aurum, assembly GCF_900637195.1. NCBI lineage: Bacteria > Bacillati > Actinomycetota > Actinomycetes > Mycobacteriales > Mycobacteriaceae > Mycobacterium > Mycolicibacterium aurum. The sequence goes on from NZ_LR134356.1 coordinate 3,506,053, forward strand.
CACCTGGGTGGCGACGTCGAGCGGCGACATGCCGTCGTCGTTCTCGTCCCACTGCGCCCGCGACGACGTGAGGCACAGACCTTGGAGGATCGGAATGTCCAGTGCGGCAAGGTGTGCGACGTTCCAGCTGTCGTCGACTCCGCCCGCCCCGACGGTCGCCGGGGTGGCACCACCCGCGGCGAGGACCGTGGTGATCATGGCGTCGGCAGTGCTCAGCAGCTCGATCAGCGCCGGATCGGCGGTACGCAGTGAGGCGCAGAACACCGGAAGTGCCACTGCGCCGGCGTCGTCGATCGCGTCGCACAGTGCATGGATGTAGCCGGTGTTGCCCGCCAGATGCTGTGCCCGGTAGTACAGCACCGCGACCGTGGGCCCGGTGCCGGCACTCGCGGGACGCTCAAGCACGCCCCAGGTGGGGGTCGCCACCGGTTCGGCGAAGCCGAAGCCGGTCATCAACAGGGTGTCGGACAGGAAGGTATAGAGGTTCGCGAGGTTTTCGGTTCCGCCCTGCGCAAGGTAGATGTGCGCCTGCAGCGCCACGCCCGCCGGGGTGGTGGAGTAGTTCATCAGGTCGGCGTCCGGGGCCTGCTCGCCGCTGACCACGACCGCGGGCACCCCGCTGGCCCGGACGGCGTCGATGCCGTCCTCCCAGGCGCGGTAACCACCGAGGATGCGCACCACCGCGATGTCGGCGTCCCGCAGCAGCTCTGCGAGCTCGCCCTCGACCAGCCGCGACGGGTTCGCCCACACGTAACGGGCACCGCTGGCCCGGGCGGTGATCAGGTCGGTGTCCGACGTGGACAGCAGCAGAACGGACGGATTCGGGCTGGCAGAAACTGGCGCAGTCACCCCCCATTCGTACCGGACTACGGTGGTGGACGTGAGCGCGGGCGGCGCCGTCGGCACCCCAGACCCTTCGCTGCGCGGTGTGGTGCTGCGCTACGAGGGGTTCACGTCCCGCGTCGGCGTCCCGGAGACCTTCCGCGAGATGGCGTGTTCCTTCGTCCCGGTCATCATCGATCTGGGCGACGGCTGGACCGTGGCACACCGCGAGCACGTCGACGCGGCGCCGCTGCGCCTGCAGTCGTTCGTCGCCGGTATCACCGACGGGCCCGTCCTGGTCGGACACCGCGGCTGGGCGCAGTGCCTGCAGATCGACCTCACGCCGCTGGGTGCGCGCAGGATCCTGGGTGTTCCGATGGTCGAGGTGGCCAATCGCTCGGTGCCGGTCGAGGCGGTGCTGGGGCGTGGCGGGGCCGAACTGGTCCAGCACATCGGCGATGCGCCCGGCTGGCGGGAGCGCTTCGCGATAGTCGACGCCGCCCTCATCGCGCGTCTGCGTGACGCGCCGGATGTCGACGCCGGTGTGGCGTGGTCGCTGAGCCGGATTGCCGCGAGTGGCGGAACGACCCCGATCGGTGCGCTCGCCGCGGATCTCGGATGGAGCCACCGCCGGTTGATCGCCAGGTATCGCGACGCCGTGGGTCTGCCTCCGAAGGTGATCGCCAGGATCGTGCGCTTCGAGCGGGTCACTGCCCGGTTGCGGTCCGGGGCCGAACTGTCCGCGGCCGCCGCCGAGTGCGGCTACTTCGACCAGGCGCACCTGGCCAGGGAGGTGCGCGAACTCGCGGGCATCACTGCGGGCGCACTACGGGAGAGCGTCAATTCCGTACAAGACCCGGCGGTCTGACGCACCTACATTCGGCGCCATGACATCGACCCGGACATTCACCGGCGCAGTGCCGATCGTGCCGTTCACCGAACCCAGAAAAGCCATCGCGTGGCTGACACAGGCCTTCGGCGCGGAGCCGATCGCCATCCACCCGGAGGACCCCGACCAGCCGCTCGCACACGCGGAGCTGGCCGTCGGGACCGGAGTGGTGATGATCGACGACGCGGACCGCGACAGTGTGTTCGCGCTGCCCGGGCCGGTCGTCGTCTACGTCGTCATCGACACCGCGGCCCAGGTGGACGCACTCCACGACCGTGCGGCCGCAGCGGGCGCCGAGATCGTCATGGGGATCACCGACCAGGACTACGGCTCCCATGAGTTCGCCGCCCGGGACACGCACGGCAACATCTGGAGCTTCGGCACCTATCGCCCCTCGATGTAGCACCCGCTGCGACGGGCACCACCGTGCCGTGACCGTCGGGGCTCAGCCGTGCCAGCGGCCGTACCACGTCTGGCGGTACGGCGTTCCGATGGCGGCGACCAGTGCGACTACCACCGCGGCGACCACAAGCGTTGCGAACATCGTCGTTCCTCTCCCGCGACCCGTTGTTTGACACGGGTTCAGTAAGCGAGACGGTACCGCCGGTAACGCCGAAAATGATCATGATGTGTGTGAGGGAACTCACTGACGCCGACTGTGACTGGGGCCACACCCACCGCCGAGGTCACAACTATCCGGCGGTGACGAAGCCTTCCGAGACCATCCAGTCGCGCGCGACGACGCTGGGATCCCGCCCCTCGACGTCGACCTGTTTGTTGAGTTCGATGATCGCCTCGTTGGTCAGCGCTGCGGTGACCGGCGCGGTGACCTCGGCGATCTCGGGGTGCGCGTCGAAGAACTCCTGCTTCATCGTGACCGAGGGGTTGTAGTGCGCGAAGAACTGCTTGTCGTCGGTCAGCACGGTCAGATCCAGTGCGGCGATGCGGCCGTCGGTGGTGAAGACCTCACCGAAGTCGCACTGCGTACCGTCAGCGGTGGCCTGATAGATGATGCCGACCTGCAGGATCGGTGTCTGTACCCGGGCCGGGTCGAGGCCATAGGCGGCCGCCATGCCCGGAAAACCGTCCTGTCGCGCGCGGAATTCGGTGTCCACACAGGTACGGGCGGCCCCCGGATCACGCCTCGCGAGTTCGGCGTAGTCGGACAGGGTGCGCACCCCGGTTCGTTCAAGGGTCCGCGTGCTGGCCGCCAGGGCGTAGGTGTCGTCCATCGGTCCTGGCTCCAGCCACACCATGCCGTTGCGTTCGAGGTCCTCGTCGCGGACCGCCTCGAACTGCTCGCGGGTGTCGGGGATCGGCTTCTCATGGCCCAGGTAGTTGATCCAGGCATTGCCGGTGAACTCGTAGGCGACGTCGACCTGACCGGAAAGCTGCGCCTCCCTGGTGCTGCGGGAGCCGACGATGCCGGTGAGGTCACGGACGTCCGCGCCCGCCGCGGCCAGCGTGAATTCCAGGATGTATCCGAGGATCACCTGCTCGGTGTACTCCTTGGAACCGACGGTGATCTTCGCCCCCTCCAGCCCCGGGGTGGGTTGTATCGATCCCGGCCCGACCCGCAGCGGCAGCGTGCTGCCGGAGCCGAGACCACACGCGGACAACACCAGTACGGCCGTCATCAACAGCCCGGTGAGCGCAACCGTCCGGCCACGGCGGGCTGTCATCGCAACCCCTTGGGCCCGATGAAGAATTCGGCGAGACCGCCCAGCCAGTCGACGAGCAGCGCCAGGCAGACGGCGAGGACACTCCCGAGGATCAGGGTCACGTTGTCCTGCAGCTTGTAGCCGGTGTCGATCAGGATGCCCAGCCCGCCCGCGTTGACGAGGAACGACAGCGTCGCGGTACCCACGGCCAGCACCAGCGACGTGCGCAGGCCGGCGAGAATGTAGGGCACCGCGAGCGGCAACTCGACGCGCAGCAACAGCGACCGCCTCGACATTCCCTGGCCCAGCCCGGCGTCGAGCAGGGCGCGGTCCACCTGATCGATACCCAGGATGGTGCTGGACAGCACCGGCAGCAGCGAATAGAGCGCGATCGGCAGCACGCCGATCCAGAAGCCCGTTGTGGCCGTCAGCAGGAACAGCAGCACCAGAAGGCCGATCGCGGGCGCCGCCTGCCCCACGTTGGCAATACCGATGAACAAGGGGCGCAACACTTTTGCACCCGGCCGAGTGACCAGCACCCCGAGCGGAACGCCGACCAGAAGGACGATGACGGTGACCGCGACAGTGATGAGCAGATGCTGCCAGATCAGCGTCGCGACGTTGCCGGGGTTGATGTTCTCCTGCTGGGTGGCGGTGAGATCGCGGTTGAACGCCCAGAAGATCACGGCTGCGCCGACGATCAGCACCAGGACCGGCTGAATGAACAACCGCACCCGCTCGGCGGGTGTGGTTGCCGGTGCGGTTGTGGCCTCGGCCCCGCCGGTCTCGGTGGCGGTGCTCACGGCTGACCGTGCCCTCCGGCGGACTCCTCCGCTTCGGCGCGCAGCCGGGTGATCGTGTCGATCAAGGTGTCGAGAGTGACGACCCCCTCGTAACGGTTGCCCGCCCCGGCCACCACCGCCGACGCGTGCTGCTCGGCGAGGATCGCCTCCAGTGCGTCTTCGAGAGTCGACTGCGTACTCACCACGTCGAGGGTCTCGACCGCCTCCGCGAGCGACCCCGCGTGCGCCAACCGCCGCGCGCGGACCCAGCTGACCGGCCGCTGCCGGTCGTCGAGCACCACCGCCCAGTCGAAGTCACTGCCCGCGATCGCCGCCCGCGCCTGCTCGACACTGTCGTTGCGGTGCACGGTTGGACGGGATTCCAGCGCTACGTCTTTGACGCGCAGCAGACCCAACTGGCGCAGCGACGCACCGGACCCGACGAAGCCCGCCACCGTATCGTCGGCCGGATTCGCCAGGATGTTCTGGGGGGTGTCGTATTGCAGCACCGTGGACTGCTGTCCGAGCACCGCGATGCGGTCGCCCAGTTTGACGGCCTCGCCGAAATCGTGGGTGACGAAGACGATGGTCTTGCGCAATTCGGTCTGCAGACGCAGCAACTCGTCCTGCAGGGTGCTGCGGGTGATCGGGTCGACAGCCCCGAACGGCTCGTCCATCAGCAGCACGGGCGGGTCGGCGGCCAGCGCCCGCGCCACCCCGACACGCTGTTGCTGACCTCCGGAGAGTTGCCGTGGATAGCGCTCGGCGTACTCCGAGGGCTCGAGGCCGACGAGATCCAGAAGTTCGTCCACCCGGTCGGCGGTGCGCGTGCGATCCCAGCCCAGTAGACCGGGCACCAGGCCCACGTTCTGGCGAATCGTCATGTGCGGGAAAAGACCCGCCTGCTGGATTGCGTATCCGATCGATCGCCTCAGCTCGGTGGGCTTGATCGACAGGGCGTCCCTGTCGCCGATCAGGATGCGCCCTGACGTCGGCTCGCTGAGCCGGTTGATCATCCGCATCGTGGTGGTCTTGCCACATCCGGACGGGCCCACGAAGACGACGATCTCTCCGGCTGGGATGTCCAGCGAGACATTATCCACCGCAGGCGTTTTCGAACCTGGGTAGATTTTCGACACACTGTCGAGCTCGATGCGTACCCCGGTGGGGTCCGTGGTTTGCTCTGTCACCGAACACCTTTCGACGTCGTGAGCCGTCCAAGCAGTACCAGCAGTGCGTCGAGCACCAGTGCCAGGATGACGATCAGCAGGGTTCCGGTCAGCGCCATCGGGAGGGCGGTGGGGCTGCCCACCCGGGCCAGGCCGGCGAAGATCAGGTTGCCGAGCCCGGGCCCCTTCACGTACGCCGCGATGGCGAGCACCCCCATGGACATCTGGGTGGACAAGCGCATCGCCGACAGGATGGCGGGCCACACCAGCCGCAGCTCGACCCGTGTCAGCGTGCCGATTCGGCTCATGCCGATGCCCCGGGCGGCGTCGGTGAGCGCAGGGTCGATGGCGTTGAGGCCGACGATGGTGTTGCGCACGATCGGCAGCAGCGAGTACAGCACCAGGGCGGCGACACTGGTGGCCACGCCCAGACCGAACAGCGGAATGAGCAGGCCGAGAAGGGCAAACGACGGCACCGTCAGTATCACGCTCGATGCGGCCGTGGCGAGATTGGCCGCCAACGCGTTCCGATACGTCGCCACCCCTATGAGCACACCGATCACCGTGGCCAGCAACACGCTCTGCACCACCGCGCTGACGTGCTGATAGGAGTCGAAGATCAGCTGCGCCTGATGGGTGGAGATGTACTCCCACAGCGCGTTCACTGCGCCGTCCTCACGGCGTTGGCCTTCACGAATTCTCGGCTTTCCCGCGCAGGAGCACGTTTGGCAGGTCGGGCGCCACTGCCTTACCCGATCGTGACGACGCCGAAACAGCGGGGATTTGATTCCGGCTGAATGTAAGGGTTGGCCCCGTAAGCACCGCGGGTCAGAATTGCCAGCTCAAGTGCTACGGAGGTGAGTCAGCTGTCATCGCTACAGGTTGTCAAGCTCGGTGCCGTCATCGGGGCGCGGATCGAGGGGATCCAGATCGCCGACGGGGTGGATTCCGCCACCGCGGCCCAGATCAATGCGGCACTGCTCGAACACAAGGTGATCTTCTTCCGCGGCCAGCACGATCTCGACGACGACGATCAGCTGAACTTCGCCCGTGCGCTGGGAACCCCGACGACGGCGCATCCCACGGTCACCTCCCGGGGCATCCGAGTCCTGCCGATCGACTCACGCTATGACAAGGCCAACAGCTGGCACACCGACGTCACCTTCGTCGACCGCATCCCGAAAGCGTCACTGCTGCGCGCGATCACGCTCCCGCCGTACGGCGGGACCACCACGTGGGCATCCACCGAGGCCGCCTACGATCGGCTGCCCGCGCCGCTGCGTGCCCTCGCCGAGAGCCTCTGGGCGGTGCACACCAACACCTACGACTACGCCGGCGATGTCGATGCGCGGCTTGAGCAGCTCGCCGACACCGAGCGGCAGTACCGCGAGGAATTCGTCTCCGACTACTACGAGACCGAGCATCCGGTGGTGCGGGTGCATCCGGAGACTGGCCGGAAAGTGCTGCTGCTCGGGCATTTCGTCAAGCACTTCGTCGGCCTCGGCCACGCCGAGTCGGCGGCACTGTTCCAGCTGCTGCAGAACCGGATCACCAAGCTCGAGAACACCATCCGGTGGAACTGGGAACTGGGCGACCTTGCCATCTGGGACAACAGAGCAACCCAGCACTACGCCGTAGCCGATTACGACGACCAGTTCCGGCGGCTCAGCCGAGTGACCCTCGCCGGCGACATCCCGGTCGATGTCCACGGCGAACGCAGCCGGACCGTCGCCGGCGACGCCTCGGGCTACTCCCAGGTCGTCGAACCGGTGCGCCTCGCGAGCTGACGGTTCCCCGGCACGGCAGCCGGGGCCGGGCCGGCAGGTACCGTGGACGGGTGGCCAGGTCGAGGGAGAATGACGCTTGCCCCGGCGCGCTGCAGACCCACAGAGCCGCCGACGGCGACTTGGCGCGCATCAGGCTCCCCGGCGGGACCATCACCTCGGCCCAGATGGACGCCCTGGCATCGGCCGCCATCGACTTCGCGGCGTCGACGCTGGAACTGACGTCGCGGGGCAACCTGCAGATCCGCGGCGTCGATGACACCGACGCCGTCGCCCGCCTGCTCTCGGAGTCGGGACTGCTGCCCTCGGCGACCCACGAGCGGGTGCGCAACATCGTCGCCTCACCGCTGTCGGGCCGCAGCGGCGGGTTATGCGACACAAGGCAACTGGTACTCGCCCTCGACGACGCAGTGCAGCGAGACGCCGATCTGGTGCACCTGCCCGGCCGATTCCTGTTCGGTATCGACGACGGCCGTGGCGACGTGTCGGGTCTGGCGGCGGACGTGGGTGTGCACGCCCTCGACCCCTCGACCGCGGCGCTGCTGCTGGCCGGGCGCGACACCGGCGTCAGGCTCGCGCTGTCCGACACGGTCGACGAGCTCCTCGCCATCGCACGACGCTTTGTCGCGATCCGCGAGAAGGCTTGGCGCGTCGACGAACTCGACGATCCCACCACCCTGCTCGGCGGGCGCACCCCGACAGCGCCACCCGGCGCGACGTGGCACGGCCCCACCCGACCGCCGGTCGGCTGGATCGAGCAGGACGACGGGCGCATCGCTCTGGGCGCCGCGATACCGCTCGGCGTTCTCGACGCACAGGTGGCGCGCTACCTCGCGGCGGTCGACGCGCCGATGGCCGTCACTCCGTGGCGATCTGTGCTGCTGTTCGATCTCGATGAAGGGGTCGCCGACGTGGCGCTGCGCGTGCTCGCACCGCTGGGCCTGGTCTTCGACGAGAACTCCCCCTGGCTTTCCGTGTCGGCGTGCACCGGTAGCCCGGGCTGCGCGCACTCGGCGGCCGATGTCCGTGCCGACGCCGCTGCCGCAGCCACCGGAGACCCTGCCGGGACCGGCCACCGGCATTTCGTCGGCTGCGACCGCGCCTGCGGCAGCCCCATGGGTGTGGAGGTCCTGGTGGCAACGGGAGACGGCTACCGACGCCGAGAGCCCCACCCGTAGGGTGATCGAGTGCTCGACTACATCCGCGACGCGGCCGAGATCTACCGGCAGTCATTTGCCACCATTCGCGCCGAGACGGACCTGTCGCTGTTCCCCGAAGACGTCGCCCGCGCCGTGGTCCGGCTGATCCATACCTGCGGTCAGGTCGACGTCGCCGAACACGTGGCCTTCACCGCCGACGTCGTCGCACGCACGCACGCCGCACTCGCCGCAGGGGCACCGATCCTGTGCGACTCCTCGATGGTCGCCGCGGGGATCACCCGGTCCCGGCTGCCCGCCGACAACGAGGTGGTGTCCCTGGTCGCCGACCCGCGTGCCGCCGACACCGCGGCGCGGCTCGGGTCCACTCGCTCGGCGGCGGGAGTCGATCTGTGGGCCGACCGGATACCCGGGGCGGTCTTCGCTGTCGGCAATGCCCCCACCGCACTGTTCCGCCTTCTCGAGCTCGTCGACGACGGCGTCGCGCCGCCCGCGTCGGTGCTGGGGGGCCCGGTCGGCTTCGTCGGCTCGGCGCAGTCGAAGCAGGAACTCATCGACCGTCCGCGCGGCATGTCGTATCTGGTGGTCACGGGTCGTCGTGGTGGCAGCGCGATGGCGGCGGCCGCCGTGAACGCGATTGCGGCAGAACGCGAATGACCGCTCGTCACGGGACCCTGTGGGGTGTCGGTCTGGGACCGGGCGATCCCGAGCTGGTCACGGTCAAGGCAGCCCGGGTGATCGGCGCCTCCGACGTGGTCGCCTATCACAGCGCGCGGCACGGACGCAGCATCGCGCGCACCATCGCCGAGCCGTACCTGCGTGACGGGCAGATCGAGGAGCACCTGGTCTACCCGGTGACCACCGAGACCTCCGACCATCCGGGCGGCTACGCCGGCGCCATGGAGGACTTCTACCGGGAGTCCGCCGACCGCATCGCCGCGCATCTCCAGGCCGGACGCGACGTCGCACTGTTGGCTGAGGGCGATCCGCTCTTCTACAGCTCCTACATGCACATGCACACACGCCTCACGGAGCGCTTCGACGCGGTGATCATTCCCGGGGTGACCTCGGTCAGTGCGGCGTCGGCGGCGATCTCGACTCCCCTGGTTCAGGGCGACGAGGTGCTGACGATCCTGCCGGGGACTCTGCGCGCCGACGAGCTCCAGCGCAGGCTCAAAGACACCGACGCCGCCGTCATCATCAAGCTCGGCCGCTCCTACCCTGCGGTGCGACAGGCGCTTTCAGCGGCAGGTCGCATCGACGACGCCTATTACGTGGAGCGCGCCAGTACCACCAGACAACGTGTGCTGCCCGCCGCGGACGTCGACGACGAATCCGTGCCGTACTTCTCGCTGGCCATGCTGCCCGGCGGCACGCGGGCGCCGGTGGGCACCGGTTCCGTCGCGGTCGTCGGACTCGGGCCGGGCGACGCGGGCTGGATGACCTCGCAGAGCCGGCATGAGCTCGCCTCAGCCACGGATCTGATCGGGTACGGGCCCTATCTGGACCGGGTCCCCGCCGTCGACGGCCAACGCAAGCACCCCAGCGACAACACCGACGAACCCGAACGGGCGCGTCTGGCGTGCGAGCTGGCCAAAGAAGGCCGCAGCGTCGCGGTCGTCTCGTCAGGCGATCCCGGCGTGTTCGCGATGGCCACCGCGGTGCTGGAGGAGGCCGAACAGTGGCCGGGCGTCGAGGTTCGGGTGATCCCGGCGATGACGGCCGCCCAGGCGGTGGCCAGCCGTGTCGGCGCCCCGCTGGGACACGACTACGCCGTGATCTCGCTGTCGGACCGGCTCAAGCCGTGGGACGTCATCGCGCGCCGCCTGTCGGCAGCGGCGTCGGCCGACATGGTGACCGCCATCTACAACCCGGCGTCGAAGACCCGCACCTGGCAGGTCGCCGCGATGCGGGATCTGATGTTGGAGCACCGCGATCCCGCCACACCCGTCGTCATCGGCCGCGACGTGGCCGGCGCCGGCGAGTCGGTGAGGGTCGTACCCCTCGGCGAGCTCGATCCTGCCGACGTCGACATGCGCTGTCTGCTCATCGTCGGGTCGTCGCAGACCCGCTGGCACACCACCGCGGGCGGCGGCGCGGACCGCGTCTTCACCCCACGTCGCTACCCCGGCCACTGACACCCGTCTCACATCGTTGACAGTCGTCAGAACTGCGGGTTAACCTCGCGCGTGCAGCGCGGACTACCGGTCCGGTCACCGACCGACCGGCGGCAACCTCAGAAGAGTGATCTGCGGCGCATCGCCATCCTGGAATCGCTGGACCACCACCTCCGCGAATCAGGATTCGACAGACTGAACATCGCCGACGTCACCCGCCGTGCCGGTGTCACCCGATCGGCGTTCTACTTCTACTTCGAGAACAAGGCCGCCGCGGTGGCCGCCCTGCTCGAACCGATGTACGACGACGGCTTCCTGGCCGGCAACATCCTCACCGACACATCGCTGCCACCGCGCCGGCGCATCCACGCGATGCTCGACGCCCTACTCGACACCGTCGACCAGCACCGCTACCTGCTGCAGGCCATGCTGGAGGCCAGAGCCACCAGCACAGCGATCCGGGACGTCTGGGACGACGCCCGGGACTCCTTCGTCCCGGCGGTGGCCGCCGTGATCACCTCCGAGCGTGCCGCCGGTCGCGCACCCCGCGGCGCACCTGCGGCGGTGGTGGCGAGCATGCTTCTGGAGTTCAACGACCGGCTACTCGAGCGCTACACCATCGGCGGCCGCCTGAGCAGGGCGGAGCTGGTCGCCGGTGCCGAGACCATCTGGCTGGGCACCATCTATGCCACAAGCGAACAATGAGAGGCGATTTCGTGACCATTCCCCGTAGCCCATCCGACATCACACCGGCATGGCTGGGTTCGGTGCTCGGTACCGACGTCGCCGAGGTGGAAGTGTCGTCCATCGGCACGGGACAAACCGGCGCCACCTACCGCGTCACCGCGACCTATGCGCCCGAGGCGCAATCACCCACCCCGCCAGCGACTTTCGCCGTCAAGCTGCCGGCGCAGGACGACACCGTCCGGGAACGGGTGGCGCTGGGCTATCTGTCCGAGGTCGAGTTCTACTCCTCGGTGACCAACGACGTCGCCATCCCGGTTCCCGGCTGCTTCCACACCGAGATCGCGCCCGGCGGTACTGATTTCGTCCTCGTGCTGGCCGACATGGCTCCTGCGGAGCAGGGTGACCAGATCGCCGGGTGCTCACCGGCGGAGGCCGTGCTGGCGGTCGAGGCGCTCGCCGGACTGCACGGTCCCAGCTGGGGTGAGCGCCGCTTCTTCGATCTGGCATCCATCGTCATGCCCAAACCCGGCGACGAGGCGGCCGCCAAGGGCATGGGCGAGGTGTCGGTGATGGCCGCCGACATCACGCTCGACAAGCTCGGCGCCTCGGTCAGCGAGGAGGACCGCGACACCCTGCTGACGTCGATGAGCCTGGTGACGCCGTGGCTGCTGGCCGAGCCGGACCGCTTCTCACTGATGCACGGCGACTACCGACTCGACAACCTGCTCTACGATCCGGACCGCACCCGCGTCACCGTGGTCGACTGGCAGACCATCGGCATCGGCCTCCCGGCGCGCGACCTCGCTTACTTCACCGCCACCAGCCTGCTCCCCGACGATCGCGCGGCGGCCGAACGCGGACTCGTCGAGCGCTACCACGCGGCGCTGCTGACCCACGGCGTCACCGACTATGACGTCGAAACCTGTTGGCAGGATTACCGTCTGGGCGTGCTCCAGGCGCCGCTGCTCACCACCCTCGGCTATGCGTTCGCCTCGTCCACCGAGCGCGGCGACGAGATGATCCTGACGATGCTGCACCGCGGTTGCCGCGCCATCCGCGAGCTCGGGGCGATCGATCTGGTCAGGTCGTATCAGGCTTCGTCACCGACCACTGCGTGACCGGCATCGCGGGACGCCACCCGGTGAACTCGCCCACCGGCTCGCCCCGATAGTGCTGGAACCTGCGTAGTTCACCACCGTGCCGCGAACGCCACTGCACCAGAACTGCTTCGGATTCCGCGGTGACCACGTTGGCGACCAGTCTGCCGCCCGGCTTCAGCCGGTCCCAGCACGCGTCGAGCATGCCGGGCTGGCTGACGCCGCCGCCGATGAAGGTGACATCCGGCGCCGGCACGTTCGCGAACGCCTCGGGGGCGGCGGACGTCGACTCGACGTGCACACCGAATGTGAGGGCATTCTGCGTGATTCGGGCGCGGCGGGTGGCATCGCGTTCGAAGGCGATGGCTCGGCAGCCCGTTCCGGCGAGGCACCACTCGACCGAGATGCTGCCCGACCCCGCACCCACATCCCACAGCAATTCGCCCGGGCGTGGCGCCAGCGCGGCGAGTGTGGCCGCCCGGACCATCTGCTTGGTGATCTGATTGTCGTGGACGAATGCATCGTCGGGCAGCGCCCCGAACCGTCGCTCGTCCGGGAGGTAGCGCACCGCCATCACATTCAGCTTGTCGACATCCCCCGGCGGGCGGGCCGCCCACTCCCGCGCCGTCGATGACCGCCGTAATTCCCTTGGCCCACCCAGCTGTTCGAGAATCGTCAGCTCGGAGTCACCCCGTCCGGTGTCGGTGAGCAACCGCGCGAGCTCCGCGGGGGTCGAGCCGTCGCGGGACAGCACCACGGCCTGGCCACCACGGCGTACCGCCGTTCTCGCCTCGTGCCAGACCAGGCTGATGATCTCGGTGTCCTGAACCGACCACCCGACCCGCGAGCATGCCAGCGTCACCGACGACACATGGGGAAGCACGGCGACCTTGTCATGACCGTAGCGCCGGATCAGGGTAGTCCCGATGCCATGCAGCAGCGGGTCACCGCTGGCCACCACGTGGACGTCGCCGCCGGCGTCCTCGAGCAGCGTGTCCAGTGCGGGCAGCAGCGGGCTGGGCCAGGTCCGCAACGTTGCGCCCACTGTGCCATCGAGCAGATCCAGTTGTCGACGGGAGCCGTAAATGACGGTGGCTCTGCGCAATTCATCTCGCGATGCCGGCGAAAGGCCGGCCATGCCGTCAGCGCCGATACCCACCACGACGATCATCGGTTTCCCTCCGCTCATCGCGGCAACCTCCGCCACACCGCACGCGGCATCAGGCGGAAGGCCACCGCCAGCAGCGACAGCGACGCCGGCACCCACACCGTGCGCCTGCCCTTGCGCAACGCCGTCATTGTCGCGTCGGCAACCTGCGCGGGGGTGCTGGACAGGGGCGCGGGCGTCATCCCCGCCGTCATCCGCCCGACCACGAAGCCCGGTCGCACCAGCAGAAGGTGCACACCGGAACCGTGCAACGCATCGGCGAGCCCGCTGCAGAACGCATCCAGGCCAGCCTTGGCCGACCCGTAGACATAGTTGGCGCGGCGGGCCCGCACCCCGGCGACCGACGAGAACGCAACAAGAGTGCCCGTGCGCTCACGCCGCATCGTGTCCGACAGCACCGTCAGCAGGCTGACCTGGGCCACGTAGTCGGTGTGGGCGATCGCGGCGGCGTGCCCGGCGTCCGCCTCGGCGCGGGCCTGGTCACCGAGAATCCCGAAGGCGAGCACCGCGGTGCCGATCGGACCGTGGTCGGCGACGATGGCGTCCACGACAGCACGATGCGACCCCAGATCGTCGGCGTCGAACCCGACGGAGTGCACCGATGCCGCACCGGATCGTCGCAACTCGGCCAGCTCGGCGTCCAGATCGCCGGGCCGACGGGCCGCCAGCACCACCGACGCACCCGGCGCCAGGCGCCGCGCCAATTCCATCCCGATCTCGCTACGTCCGCCGAAGACGACCAGCAGTTCCCCCGGAGTTCCCGATCGACGGCTCGCGCCGTTCGTGTCTTCCACGGTTGCGATTATGTCCTGCGCTAGCGTGGTGCCGATGGCCAAGGCAACGACACGACTCACCAGTGACGCCCTGGCGTTTCTCACCGAGCGCCATCTGGCGATGCTGACCACGCTGCGTTCGGACAAGTCGCCCCACGTGGTGGCGGTCGGGTTCACCTTCGACCCGGCCACCCACATCGCCCGGGTCATCACCACCGGAGGCTCGCAGAAGGCGGTCAACGCCGACGAGCGCGGGGTCGCAGTGCTCAGCCAGGTCGACGGTGCCCGCTGGCTCTCGCTGGAAGGCAAGTCGACGGTCAACACCGACATCGAGGCGGTTCGGGATGCCGAGTTGCGGTACGCGCAGCGCTACCGCACCCCCCGGGCCAATCCGAAGCGGGTGGTCATCGAGGTCCGCATCGAGCGGGTGCTGGGCTCCTCCAGCCTGCTGGACCGCAGCGAAGACTGAGCGCCGATCACAAGACCGGCACCACCACCAGGTCGTGGGGCCTGTTGTTGACCGACATCGCCCCGTCGGAGGTGACGATCACGATGTCTTCGATACGGGCGCCCCACTGCCCCGGGAAGTAGATGCCCGGCTCCACCGAGAACGCCATACCCTCCTGCAGCGGCAACGCGTTGCCGGCCACGATGTAAGGCTCCTCGTGCACGGACAACCCGATTCCGTGCCCGGTGCGGTGCACGAAGGCCTCGGCCAGTCCTTCGTCGGCGAGCACGTCGCGGGCAGCGGCGTCGACCTGTTCGGCAGTCACGCCGGGCCGAACCACCTCGACCGCGGCGCGCTGGGCGCGCTGGAGCACCGCGTAGCGCCGCGACACCTCGGGGTCGGGATCGCCGATGCTGTACGTGCGCGTCGAGTCGGAGTTGTACCCGGGATCGTAGGGACCCCCGATGTCGACGACCACGATGTCGCCGGCGCGCAATTCCCGATCCGAACATTCGTGATGGGGGTCGGCGCCGTGCGGCCCCGACCCGACGATGATGAATGCCACCTCTGAATGCCCTTCGGCGACAATGGCTTCGGCGATGTCTGCGGCCACATCGGCTTCGGTTCGGCCCGGCACCAGGAACTCGGGAACCCGTGCATGAACCCGGTCGATCGCGTCACCCGCCTTGCGCAGCGCCTCGATCTCCGCGGCGTCCTTGACCATGCGCAGTGTGCGCAGGACGTCGGTGGCCAACACCGGCACTTCGCCGAGGACATCGGCCAGCGGCAGCAGATGCAGGGCCTGCATCGAGTCCGTCACCGCCACGGCGAACGGGGCCGCACCCGGAAGCGCCTCCGCGACCAGTTGGTAGGGATTGTCACCGTCGACCCAATCCCGCACCGCGACACCGAGTTCCGGCACAGCTGAGTCCTTGAGCGAGGCCAGCTCCAGCCGCGGCACGATGATCGACGGATCGCCGTCGGCGGGCAGGACCAGCGCGGTCAACCGTTCGAAGGTCTGCGCGCGTGAGCCCACGAGGTAGCGCAGGTCGTAGCCGGGGGTGATGACCAGCCCGGCCAGCCCCGCGTCGGCGGCAGCCCGCGCCGCGGCTGCCATCCGCGTGGCGTAGACGTCTGTGGGAAAACGACGGTCCGTCATGTCCTTCAGGCTAATCCCGGGCCGGTCGGGATGCCCTGGCAGGATGGCGCGCATGACCCAAGATGCCCCGCTGGTGCTCCTCGACGGTGCGAGCATGTGGTTCCGCTCGTACTTCGGTATCCCGTCGTCGATCACCGCGCCCGACGGTCGCCCGGTGAACGCGTTGCGCGGGTTCCTCGACGCCGTCGCCACGGTGATCACCCGCGAGCGCCCGGGGCGGCTGGTCGTGTGCCGCGACGACGACTGGCGCCCGCAGTGGCGCGTCGACCTCATCCCGTCGTACAAGGCGCACCGGGTGGAGCAGGAGAACCCCGGCGCGGCACCCGACGTCGAGGAGGTTCCCGACGAACTGACCCCTCAGGTCGACATGATCATGGAGATCCTCGATGCGTTCGGGATCGCGACTGCCGGTGCCCCCCAGTGTGAAGCCGACGACGTGCTGGGCACGCTGGCCGGCCGCGAACGCCGCGACCCCGTGGTCGTGGTCAGCGGTGATCGCGACCTCTTGCAGGTGGTGCGCGACGAGCCGGTCCCGGTGCGGGTGCTCTATCTGGGTAAAGGGCTGGCCAAGGCCATCAAGTGGGGTCCGAGGGAAGTCGCCGACACCTACGGTGTGCCGATCGACCGGGCCGGTCCCGCATACGTCGAGTTGGCGCTGCTGCGTGGCGACCCGTCCGACGGCCTTCCCGGCGTGGCCGGTATCGGCGAGAAGACCGCGGCAACACTGCTGGCCCAACACGGGTCGCTGGACAACATCGTCGCCGCCGCACAGGATCCGTCCTCGAAGATGCCCAAGGCGCAGCGGAACAAGCTGCTCGCCGCCGGCGACTACATCGACAAGGCCGGACCCGTCGTGCGGGTCGCCACCGACGCCGAGGTCGACTTCTCGACCGACAGCGACGAACTTCCGCTGGCCGCGCGCCACCCCCGCAAAGTCGTCGAACTCGCGGAGCGCTACGGCGTGTCGTCCTCGATCGGACGCCTTCAGTCGGCTCTGGACAAGCTCCCGAGCTAGCGGCCCGCCCTACTTCGGGCGGCCGACCTCATAGGTGCCGTTGTCGTCCTGGAATGTCACCGTGACCTGGCGCTTGGTGCCGTCGATGCTGACCTCGCACTCGAAGGTGTCACCCTTCTTCACCGTCGGGCTGACACCGCCGTTGCACACCACGTCGTTGACGTTCTTGGCTCCGTAGCCGTTGGTCTCGTCGGTGAGGATCTGCTCGACACCGCTCTGAGCGGCGGTGACGTCCAGCTTGGTGGTGACGAAGAAGCCCGGCTTCCAGAAGCCCAGCACCAGCACGACCGCGATGATCACGGCGGCGAGCAGGCCCAGGACGGTACCGATCAACGCCATCGACCGTTTCGAGCCTTCCTCCGGTCCCGGTCCGGGGTATCCCGGACCGCCCGGATACTGGCCGTACTGCCCGGGCTGACCCGGCTGCCCGTACTGACCGGGCTGGCCGGGCTGGCCGTAGGCGCCCGGCTGACCATAGGCGCCCGGCTGGCCGTATCCACCGGGCTGGCCGTACTGGCCGGGGGGCGGATAGCCGGCGGGGGTGTACTCCGTGGGCTGCTGCTGACCGTACTGATCAGTCGCCGGATACTGCTGCGGGCTGTACGTGGGCGGCTGCTGCGACGGTTGCTGGTACTGCGGATACTGCTGCGGCGTGTACGCCGGTGGCTGCCACGCCGGCTGCTCCGAGCCGGGAGCCTGCTGGCCGGCACCCGGGGTCGGCGGTTGCCACCCCTGGTTGGCCGCCGCATCGCCCGCCGGCTGGTCCGTACCGTGCTCGGGCTGCTGGCCCGGCCACGGCTGCGTCGGGTCGGAACCCTGCGGTCCGCTCATTTCTCTCCTTGCATCGTCCACGGCTGGTGCGCCCGCTCCTGCGCTTGTCTGTGGGGCCCCGCTGGCTCAACACACTACCCGGCATCAACAGCTACGACGCCGCGCCGAACGTCGTTGATTGCGCGTTTCGCGGTTGCCCGCAACGCCGGTGACGGTGCGGCGCTGCGCACCTGGTCGGCCAGATCCAGTACCTGCCGGCACCACCGGACGAAGTCGCCGGCGGACATCGACGAGCCGCTGCCTGCGGCGTCCGACGCGGCGAGCGCCGACGTGAGGTCGCCCGTGCTGGCCCACCGATGGATGGCGACGACGAAGCCGGTGTCGGGCTCGCGACTGTAGGAGATCCGGTGCCGCTGCTCGTCTGCGCGCAGCTCCGACCACAATCTCCGGGTCTGATTGAGCGCGCGGCGCAGGCGCCCGGTCGGGATGTCGGACCCGTCGCCCGGGCCGTGCCCGTCGCGGCGCGACTCGTAGAGCACCGTGGACAGCGCGGCGGCCAGCTCGGCAGCGTCCAACCCCTCCCACACGCCGGCCCGGAGGCATTCGGCGACCAGCAGGTCGCTTTCGCTGTAGATGCGGGCCAGGACCCTGCCGTCGTCGGTCACCATCGGCGTGTCTGCACCGCCGGCACCGGTCTCGTCGACGGCGATGAAGCCCCGCTCGGTGAGCAGCACGACGATCCGGTCGAAGGTCTGGGCCAGCGAGTTCGTCGCCGCGGAGATCTTGGTGCGCACCTGGTCGTTGTCCCGCTCGATCCGCAGGTAGCGCTCGGCGGCGCGGGCCCTGTCCTCACGGTCGGGCAAGCTGTGCGCCCTGTGAGACCGCATCCGCTCACGAAGCGCCGCCAGTTCCGGGTCGACGTCGGGGTCGAGCTGGGGTCCGCTCCTGCGGCCCCGGGCCGAGGGCACATCGAGACCGGCAGCAGCCGACCGCAAGGCCGAGGCCAGATCACGTCGGGCCCGCGGGTTGCGGTGTTCGACCCGCTTGGGCAGCGTCATCTTGCCGATCGGCCCGGCGGCGCCCGAGTAGTCCGCCGACGAGATGCGACCGGCCCATCGGTGCTCGGAGAGCACCAGCGGGCGCGGGTCGTCGTCTTCGCGCGCGGGCTCGAGCACCACGGCCAGCCCGCCGTGCCTGCCGTGGGTGATGGTGATGATGTCCCCGCGCCGCAGCGCCGCCAGCGCGGTGTTGGTGGCCTGGCGTCGCTGCAGCCGCCCCGCCCGCGACTGTGCGCGTTCGCGTTCGGCGATCTGGGCCCGCAGCCGCACGTAGTCCAGGATCGGCGCGTCGTCGCCGCCGAGTTCAGCCGCGAGTTCGGCGAGCATGCGCTCACCGCGCTCGACACCGCGCACCAGCCCGACGACCGATCGGTCCGCCTGGTACTGGGCGAAAGACCGCTCCAGCAGCGTGTGCGCCTGAGCGGGCCCCATCTGGTTCACCAGATTGATGGTCATGTTGTAGGTCGGCGCGAACGAACTGCGGAGCGGGAACGTCCTGGTCGACGCCAGTCCGGCGACTTCGGCCGGGTCGACGTCCGGGTTCCACAGCACCACCGCGTGTCCCTCGACGTCGATCCCGCGGCGGCCTGCCCGGCCGGTCAGCTGCGTGTACTCCCCCGGCGTCAACGGCATGTGCTGCTCGCCGTTGTATTTGACCAAGCGCTCCAGCACCACAGTCCGGGCCGGCATGTTGATGCCCAGAGCCAGTGTCTCCGTGGCGAAGACAGCCTTCACCAGACCAGCGGTGAACAGCTCCTCCACGGTGTGCCGGAACGTCGGCAGCATGCCCGCGTGGTGGGCGGCCAAGCCGCGCAGCAGCCCTTCGCGCCACTCGTGGAAGTCGAGCACGATCAGATCCGAATCGGCGAGATCGGCCGTGCGACGGTCCACGATCTCGGCGATGCGTGCCCGTTCTTCGGCGGTGGTCAGCCGCAGCGAGGAACGCAGACACTGTTTGACCGCGGCGTCGCAGCCGGCCCGGGAGAAGATGAACGTGATGGCGGGCAGCAGCTCACTCTGCTCGAGCACCGTGATCACGTCGGGCCTGCCGGGAGTCCGGTACAGGTTGGGCGGGCGGCCCCCGCGCCCACGACCTCGCGGCTGCCAGTCGGCCAGCCGTTCGGCTTCCCGCCGATGCGCGATGTGACGCAGCAGCTCGGGGTCGACGAGCAGATTCCGGTGCGCCGGTCCGGACATCCGATAGTCGAACAGGTCCAGGAGCCGCTTGCCCACCATGACGTGCTGCCACAGGGGTACCGGGCGGTGTTCGTCGACGACGACGGTCGTGTCGCCGCGCACCGCCTTGATCCAGCCGCCGAATTCCTCGGCGTTGCTCACCGTCGCCGACAGACTGACCAACCGGACGTCCTCGGACAGGTGCAGGATCACCTCTTCCCAGACCGCGCCGCGCATGCGGTCGGCGAGGAAATGCACCTCGTCCATCACGACGTAGGAAAGTCCGTGCAGTGCAGGCGAATCCGCGTAGAGCATGTTGCGAAGCACCTCGGTGGTCATCACGACCACGTCGGCGTCACCGTTGATGGACTGATCGCCGGTGAGCAGACCGATGCGCTCCGCGCCGTACCGGCGCACCAGGTCGCTGTGCTTCTGGTTGCTCAGCGCCTTGATCGGTGTGGTGTAGAAGCACTTCCGCCCGGCGGCCAGTGCGAGGTGCACCGCGAACTCGCCGACCACCGTCTTGCCCGCGCCGGTGGGCGCACACACCAGGACGCCGTGCCCCTGGGCCAGCGCCTCGCAGGCACGGCGCTGGAAGCCGTCCAGCACGAAGGGCAGTTGCGCGGTGAACTCGTCCAGCGCTCCGCCCGGCGCGGCCGGCTCAGGTTGCTTCGTCATCAACTGCGAGTCGTGACGGCGCGGGTACCGGTGAGGGCGCGTCGATGCTCTCGGCCGGTTCGATCGGCGCGGCCTCGTCATCGGAGACAGCGGCCTCCCGCCGCGCCTTGCGCCGGTCACTGAGGCGTGCGACCTGGATCGACACCTCCAGCAGGATCGTCATGGCCACCGCCAGGGCGAGCATCGAGAACGGGTCCGAGCCCGGGGTGACGAACGCGCAGAAGATGAACAGGCCCATGATCAAGCCGCGACGCCACGCCTTGAGCCGCTCGTAGGTGAGGATGCCGACGAGGTTGAGCATGATGATCAGCAGCGGGAATTCGAAGCTGATCCCGAACACCAGCAGCAGGTTGATGAGGAAGCCGAAGTACTGGTCGCCCGACAGGGCTGTCACCTGCACATCGCTGCCGACGGTCAGCAGGAAGCTCAACGCCTTCGACAGCACCACGTAGGCCAGGATGGCGCCCCCGATGAATAACACCGCCCCGACCATCACGAACGCCACCGCGAAGCGGCGCTCCTTGGCGTAGAGCCCAGGCGTGATGAATGCCCATACCTGGTACAGCCACACCGGGCAGGCCAGGACGATGCCTGCGGTCATGCCGACCTTGAGCCGCAGCATGAACTGGTCGAACGGCGCGGTGGCCAGGAGCCGGCATCCGCCGTCTTCGGTGATGGACGCCCTGGCGGATTCCGGCAGTGCGCAGTAGGGGCCGCGCAGCCAGTCGCCGAGGCTGGGCAGCCCGAACAAGCCGTGGCTGTACCACCAGAACCCGAAGATCGTCGTCACGAGGACGGCGAGGACGGCGATCAGGAGCCTGCTGCGCAGTTCGGCGAGGTGGTCGACCAACGACATGGTGCCGTCGGGGTTCGTTCGTGAACGTCGCTGCCGAGGGTTGAGCTTGGTGAGAAGTCCGGATATCTGCACGGGGTTGCCTAGAAGCCGATCACGGGCACGAACTCATCGACGCGGCACAGACCGCATCGATCAGTGACCGGGTCAGGCTGGGCGTTTGTCCGACGTCGTCTCGGACGGGGCCTGGGTGGCACTGCCTGCTGCCGGATCCGGAACACGCTCGGATGAGATCTGCGTCGGCTGCTCCGGCTTCGAATCGGCCTGCATCTCCTTGATCTCGGACTTGAAGATGCGCATCGACTTACCCAGCGAGCGTGCCGCGTCGGGGAGCTTCTTGGCACCGAAGAGCAGCACGAACACCGCGATGACGATCACCCAGTGCCAGGGTTGTAGACCACCCAATTTGGTTACCTCCAGACGTCTGCGCCCAGCTTACCCGCCCGCCGAGGCGATGCCGAGCCGATACGCCTCCAGCGCCGCGGTGGCGGACTGCCGGACCCGGTCGGCCAGCGACGCCGGCTCCAGCACCTGGACGGCCGCGCCGAAGCCCAGGATGAAACGCGCCATCCACTGCTCGGAGGCGTATGTCATCGCCGCTTCGCAGGAGCCGTCGGGGAATTCGCGAAGCACGCGCAGCGGGTAGTAGTCGAACATCCACGCCGCGGACCGCTCGATCAGCAGCGTCGCCGTCGGCAGTGACGGGTCGGCGGTGTCGGGATCGAAGAGCGAGGTGTCCGGGCCCGCCTCGACCGCGGGCGAGGGCGGCACCGCGGGCTCGTCGAGCACTCTCGCGTCGACGATGCGGTCGAAGCGGAACAGCCGCACCGCCTCGGCGGACCGGCACCACGCCTCCAGGTAGCTGTGGTCGGCGACGAGGACGATGCGGATCGGGTCGACCACCCGGCTGGACAGCACGTCGTGGGAGGCCGAGTAGTACTCGATCGCCAGCGCACGGTCGTCGCGCACGGCGGTGCGTACCGCGGCGGCGGCCTCGCTCTCCGCCGGGGCGGGCTCATCGACCGCGGCGCCCTCTACGCCGTGACCCACACGCCCGGCGGCCGACTCGATCTTGGCGATCGCACTGCGCGCCGCCTCGGGGTCGACCACGCCGGGCACGTCGACCAGGGCGCGCAACGCGACCAGCACGCCCGTCGCCTCCGGCGAGGTCAGGCGCAGCGGGTGGTCGATACCGGCCGAGAAGGTGACCTCGATGGTGTCGCCGGAGAACTCGAAGTCGATGAGGTCACCGGGCCCGTAGCCGGGCAGCCCGCACATCCAGAGCTGGTTGAGGTCGTCACGCAACTGTTTGACACTGACCCCGAGGTCGGATGCCGCCTCGCCGTAGGTGATCTTCGGGTTGGCCTGGAAGTACGGCACCATGTTGAGCAGCCGCACCAGCCGCGTGCTGATGGCCGTCACAGCTGGTCCACCTCCAGTGCGCCGGTGCGGGCGCGGTCCACGGTCGAAAGGTGACCTTCCAGGCGGGCGATGACGTCGTCGCGCAGCGATTCGGGTTCCAGTGCCACGGCGTCGGCGCCGTACCCGGCCACCTCCCTGGCGAGCCTGTCGAACGTGCCCATGTCGACGGTGATCTCCTCACCCTCCCGTCCCCCGACGGTCCTCGGACCCACCACGGTGCCGCGGCGGCGCAATGCGGTGGCGCGGCCGTCGGCGATCCACACCCGCGCCTGACCGGTCGGCCAGTCGCCCACCACCCGCGCGACGATGTCCCGGAGATTCACATCGGCGGGCCGCTCGACCGCCCCGGCGTCGCCGACCGGAATCACGTCGGGCCCGATCCTGGACAACCGGAACGTCCGGACCGCGGCGCGGTCCCGGTCGTGACCGACCAGATACCACCGTCCGCGGACGGTGACCACGCCCCACGGTTCCACGGTGCGGGTCACGTAGGGATCGCTGCGCGAATACCGGTGCGAGAACTGCACCACATGTCCGGAATCGATGGCGGACAACAGGATTCCGAGAACCTCCTCCGATCCCCGCAGGCCGGGCAGCGCGGCGGTCGACGTGATCGCGACGTCGCCGTCGGGTGCGTCGACGTCGATGCCTGCGGCCCGCAACTTCAGCAGCGCACCCTGGGTGGCCGTGATCAGCTCCGGTGACTGCCACAGCTGCGTGGCCACGGCGACGGCAGCGGCTTCGTCGGGGGTCAGCTTCACCGCGGGCAGCGCGTAGGCCTCCCGGTTGATGCGATAGCCCTCGGTCGGGTCGGTCGTGGACACCCGCCCGGTCTCCAGCGGGATGCCCAGATCGCGGAGTTCGTTCTTGTCTCGCTCGAACATCCGGGAGAAGGCCTCGTCGCTGGCACCGTCGGAGTATCCGTAGACGGTGTCGCGGATCCGGTCGGCCGTGATGAAGGACCGCGTGGACAGCAGCGCGATGACGAGATTCATCAGGCGTTCGACTTTGGAGATCCCCACGACGTAGAGCTTAAGGCGCGTTCGGGATCCCGTCGGACAGGCAGTGAGCGTTTACGCATTGCTGCGGCGCGTCTGACACGATTCTCACCCATGGGCACCCGCTGGCAGGATTCCGACAGGCCCCGTGGCGACGACTACGACGCGCGGTGGCAGCATCTGGCGGCCTCGGGCAAGGGCGTGCACGGCGAGGCGGACCTCGTCGAGTCGCTGCTGCGTAGCAGCGGCGGAACCCGGGTGCTGGACGCCGGGTGCGGAACGGGCAGGGTGGCAATCGAACTCGCGGCGCGCGGTTTCTCGGTGGCCGGGCTCGACGCCGATCCGTCGATGCTGCAGGCGGCCAGGCGGAAAGCACCGCAGCTGCACTGGATCGAGTGCGACCTCGTCGACACCGGCGCCCACCTGGACGAGACGTTCGACCTGGTCGTGCTCGCGGGAAACGTGATGATCTTCGTCGACGGCGGGACCGAGGCCGCCGTACTCGAGCAGATGGCGGCCCGGCTGGAGCGGGGCGGCCTGCTGGTGGCCGGTTTCCAGTTGCACACGGGACGGCTGACGCTGGAGCGCTACGACGAGCTGGCGGGCGCCGCGGGCCTGGAGCTGGTGGACCGCTGGTCCACCTGGGACCGGGAGCCGTTTCACGGCGGCGACTACGCGGTGTCGGTCCACCGACTCACGTAGGCCGGCTCACATCGACGCGATGAGCCGTTTGACCCGCTCGTCCACCGAGCGGAACGGGTCCTTGCACAGCACGGTGCGTTGCGCCTGATCGTTGAGCTTGAGGTGCACCCAGTCGACGGTGAAGTCGCGACCGGCCTCCTGCGCCGCGCTGATGAACTCGCCCCGCAGTTTGGCCCGCGTGGTCTGGGGCGGGGTGTTGACCGCCGCCTCGATGTCCTCGTCGGTGGTGATCCGCGCCGCGAGACCCTTGCGCTGCAACAGGTCGAACACGCCGCGACCGCGCTTGATGTCGTGGTAGGCCAGGTCGAGCTGGCTGATCTTCGGGTCGGACAGCTCCATGTTGTAGCGGTCCTGGTAGCGCTGGAACAGCTTGCGCTTGATGACCCAGTCGATCTCGGTGTCGACCTTCGCGAAATCCTGGCTCTCGACCGCATCGAGCTGGCGGCCCCACAGTTCGACGACCTGCTGGATCTGGGTGTCGGGTTCGCGGCTCTGGAGGTATTCGACCGCGCGGGCGTAGTACTCGCGCTGGATGTCGAGCGCGCTGGCCTGCCGGCCGCCGGCCAGGCGCACGGGGCGCCGCCCGGTCAGGTCGTGGCTGACCTCCCGGATGGCGCGGATCGGGTTGTCGAGCGAGAAGTCGCGGAACGCGACACCGGCCTCGATCATCTCCAGAACCAGCGACGCCGATCCCACCTTGAGCATCGTGGTGGACTCACTCATGTTGGAGTCGCCGACGATGACGTGCAGCCTGCGGTACTTCTCCGCATCGGCGTGCGGTTCGTCGCGGGTGTTGATGATCGGCCGGGACCGGGTGGTCGCGCTCGACACGCCCTCCCAGATGTGTTCGGCGCGCTGGGACAGGCAGAACGTCGCCGCCTTGGGGGTCTGCAGCACCTTGCCCGCTCCGCAGATCAACTGGCGGGTGACCAGGAACGGAAGCAGCACATCGGAGATGCGGGAGAATTCGCCGGCGCGGACGATCAGATAGTTCTCGTGGCAGCCGTAGGAGTTGCCCGCCGAGTCGGTGTTGTTCTTGAACAGGTAGATGTCGCCGCCGATGCCCTCGTCGGCGAGCCGCTGTTCGGCGTCGATGAGCAGATCCTCGAGCACGCGTTCACCTGCGCGGTCGTGCGTCACCAACTGGATCAGGCTGTCGCACTCCGCCGTCGCGTATTCGGGGTGGCTGCCCACGTCGAGATACAGCCGCGCACCGTTACGGAGAAAGACGTTGCTGCTACGCCCCCACGACACCACCCGGCGGAACAGATAGCGGGCCACC
This sequence comes from Mycolicibacterium aurum, assembly GCF_900637195.1. Lineage (NCBI taxonomy): Bacteria > Bacillati > Actinomycetota > Actinomycetes > Mycobacteriales > Mycobacteriaceae > Mycobacterium > Mycolicibacterium aurum. The sequence goes on from NZ_LR134356.1 coordinate 3,531,721, forward strand.
TCGTCGGGACTGAGCCGGCGATGGCCGTGGAACGTGCAGGTCACACCGAATTCGGTCTCGATGCCCATGATTCGTCGCTGCACCTCATCGAGACTACAAGCTGGTCGGCGGACACGGTGGCCGGACACCCGATGACGGGGCGAATACCTGTGGATAACCGGGTGAAGGCCCCCTTGCGGTCTGCCAGCATGAGCCATGGGGGAAATCGCACATGTCGATCTGGAGCGGTTGCGCCGTGTGGCGGACAGCTTTTCGGGTGCAGCGGCCGAGGTGGCGGGCCTGAGGTGGCCAAATCTCGATCCTGGCGCGCTGCCCGGCTCCGCGGTGGCAGAGGTGGTGGCGGCGCGGGATCTGATCTCCGGCCCGCTGGACGATCTGGTCGCCGGCTTGCAGCGCTGGGCGACCGCGGCGCGGGCCGCCGCGGAGGAGTTCCAGCGGACCGACAGCGTCAACGGGACTCGGTTCACACCGCGGTGATGCGCCCGACCGTGCCTGCGGCGCTGACGTGGCGGCCCGAGGCGCTGCTGACGCCGGCCAGGGAGTGGGACGCCGCCGCGCGCAGACTGTCCGACGTCGTCGAGTCCGCTGTGGCCGACGCGGACCGGAGTCGGGACCACTGGACCGGGTCCGCAGCCGACGCCGCGCGGGAGCGGGCCTGCCGCATCGCGGACGAGACCGCGGTGCTGGCGCGCCGGCTGGTGCTGGCGTCGGTGGCGGCGCGCGACGGCGCCGACCAGATCTCGGCGGCCAGGGACGCGGTGCTGGCCCAGCTTGACCTGGCCCGGCGCGACGGCCTGCAGGTCGCCGACGACGGGACGGTCACCCTCGGCGCCGACCCGGCACGGGTCCTCGTCCTGCTCGCGGGCGGCGCGGACGATGTGGCCGAGGACATGCTCGCCGTGCGGGCGGCGGAGTTGAGCGTCCGGATACGGGATGCGCTGGTACGGCTGGGGGCCGCGGACGCCGACGCCGCCGACGACATCTCGGCGGCGCTGCGCGCGACCGACGCGGACGCGACCGACGCGCCGGCGGCGACGGTTCCTGCGGGCGCATGGCCTGTGCAGGCCGCCGACGTGGTCGACGCGTGGCCGGCGATGAGCCAGGACCGGATCGCCGCACAGGTCGCGGCGATGACTCCCGAGCAGCGTGAGCGCCTGGTCGCCGCATTCCCCCAGCGGGTCGGCAACACCGACGGGATCCCCTGGGAGATGCGCATCGCGGCGAACCGTCGCAACATCGCGGCGGCTGTCCTGGCCGAGTCCGGCTTGGACGAGGGGTCACGTCGCCGCATCGAGTTCTACCGCGGCCTGCTCGGCGAGGTCGATGATCCGGCAGGCGGCGCGCGGACCACCCGCAAGATCGTGGCCTTCGACCCGGGCCGGGCCTCCCTGGTGGAACTCAACGGCGATCTCGCCACCGCGCGCAGCGTTGCGGTGCTGGTGCCCGGGGTGAACACCACCATCGAGGGCTCGGCCGCCAACACCGCCACCGCACGCCGCTTCGTGACGGAGACGGGCGGCGACGTCGCCGTGATCACCTACCTCGGAGGACCGTTCCCGCAGGTCCACGACCCGGCGGCGGTGCTGTTCGATGCCGCCGACCCGCGGTATGCACTGGACATGGCGCCACGGCTGGTGGCCTTCACCGAGGACGTCGATCGCCAGGTCGGCGATGCGGTGCCGGTGACGGTGATCGGACATTCATACGGTGGGTCGGTCGTCGGGACCGCCGAGACGCTGGGGCTCACCTCGGACCGCACCCTGTTCCTGGCGGCAGCAGGCGCCGGGGTCGGTGTGGACGACGCCGGCGACTGGCGAAACCGCAACGCGGGCGTGCTGCGCTTCTCGATGACCGCGCCCGGTGACTTCATCGAGCTGGTCCAGGGCATTCCGGGGGGACCCCACGGCGCCGACCCTGACGAGCTCGACGGCGTAATCCGATTGAGCACAGGCAATTACGATGACGGACGACCGGTGGCGGGCTGGGAGGCGCACTCCGGCATGCTGAACCGGCCGTCGGTTTCGTGGCGGACCATCCTTGCGGTGATCGCCGGACCTATTCCCCAGCCCAGCCCAGTCGGCCGCTGATCTGGTCCGCGGCCGCGATGGTCTGCTTCGCCACCTCGTCGAAACGGTCCGCGGCCAGTCGGTATGACGGACCCGAAACACTCAGTGCGGCAATGACTTGTGCGTGGGCGTCGTAGACCGGCGCGGCCACGGCGTTCAAACCCACCTCGAGCTCCTCGGTGACGCTGGCCCAGCCACGCTCGCGCACCGTGTGCAGTTGCGCCTCCAGATCGGGCACGCTGGTGACGGTGAGCTCGGTGAACGCCGTCAGCGGGCCGTGTAGCCGAGCGCGGACATCGTTGACGTCCAGGCCCGAGAGCAATACCTTTCCGCTGGACGTCGCGTACGCCGGGCAGCTCTGCCCCACCCAGGTACGGAGCGTGATCTCCGACGGGCCGATGGCTTCGACGATGTTGACGATGCGGTCCTGGTCCAGGACAGCAAGATTGGCGGTCTCGCCGACGTCGGCGCTGAGAATGTCGCAGGCGTCCTGGCCCAGTGTGACCAGGCTGGTCCGCCCTCCCGCGACGTGGGCCAGGCGCGGGATCGCGAAACCGAGCCGGTACTTGCCGCGTTCGGAGATCTGCTCGACGAACCCGCGGGTCTCCAGCACCGCGATCAGCCGTGACACCGTCGACTTGTGCACGCCCAGCTCAGCGGCGATCTCGGTGACCCCGGCCTGACCGAGACCCGCGACGATTTCGAGGACCTGCAGCGCCCGGTCCACGGATTGCACGGCGGCGGGTGGATCGCCGGGTACAGAGTCGTCGCGGGTGGCCATTGCCCAGCCACCCTATACGCCGGTGAACCCGAGGTTGCCGACTCGTCGCCGTACCGCGGCGATCTCGCGCAGCCCGTCGCCGAGCAGGCTGCGGTTCAGCGGCGACAGCTCCGACATCGTGACGATGTCGCCGGGGGTATGGCCCGCGGCGATCTGCTCGACCTGGTGGGCCATCCGGAGTCGCTGCAGCATCGCGAACACGTCACACAGTGTCCGCGCGTCGGTCTCGCTGACGGCGCCGGCCTGCGCCGCGGCCGCCAGTCGGGCCGGGGTGGTGGCCGAGGTGACCCCCGCGGTCAGCCCGCCCCATCGGGCGAGGTTGACGATCGGCGTGACGGCGTGGTTCTTCAGATCGAATGTGCCACCGCGGCGCGACACCACGTCACGCAGCGAGCGGGTCCGCACCTTCCCCGACAGCGCGTCGAGCAGTTGCAGGCGCAACGCATTGGGATGCTCGCGGCGGATGCGTTGGTAGGCGGCGGGCACGGTGTGCAGCGCGGGATCTCCCCACACCACTCTGGCGTCGATCAGCAGAGACGAGAACATCAAGCCGCGGTCGCGCAGCGGATCTTCCAACCACCCGCGCGCCGCGTGCCGCCACTCCGATTGCGACCGGGAGAACCGCGGCTTGGCCGCGATCGCGCCATTGCGGTCGGACGGTAATCCGCATGCGTCGAGCAGGTCGTGCACCTCGGTGGCCACCGCTCGCAGCCGCGGAGCGTGGTCGGCGATGTCGTCGCGCCAGGACAGCGCGCTGTCGACGTCGGAGGACGGCATGGCTTCGCGGCGCGCGACACTGCCGAGGGTCAGCCACGCGAATCCGTCGGCAGTGGCGCTGTCGTGTTGCGCCAGCACGAGTTCCAGTGCGCGACGAACCAGGCTGTCGATGACGACCGACAGGATGGCGCTGGTTGCACTGGCTTTGGTGCCGTTGCGGTACAGGTCGACGGCGGTTCCGGTGACGCGCTGACCCACCTGCTGCAGCTGGGCTGCGTCGGCGGCCTGCGCAATGGAGCGACGCAGCATGAAGCTCTGCCGCGCCGACGCGGCGAGCAGGTCGGCGTCTTCGAGAACACCGAGGACCTCGCCCCGCGTTGTCAGCACCGGCATATGCCGCAGACCGCATTCCAGCATCTCCATCAGCACGCTGTCGGCGGTCAGGTCGGCGGTGACGGTGCGGGCGGGAGCACTCATCACCCGCTCGATCGCCACGTCGACCGGCAATCCGGCCGCCACCACCCGGGTGCGCAGGTCACGGTCGGTGAAGATGCCGAGGCCGCCATCGCGCTGCCGGATCAGCGCGTAGGACACGTGATGCTCGGTCATCTGCACCACGACGTCGCGCACCGACTCCGCGGGGTGGACCACCAGTACGTCCCCGCGCACGAGTTCGGCAACGGGTCTGCTGTCGGTGGCGGGCGCGATCGTGGGCCGATCCGCGGCGCGGCTCCACCCGGATGAGGCCAGGAACGCCAGGCCTGCCGGTTTGGCGAACTGCGCGCGCACCAGAGCGCCGGGAAGCCGGAGCAGCGTGCTCGGCACGCTGGTCCGGGCCTCGAAGTCCATTCCCGCACCGGTCAGCAGCGGCATGTACCCGAAGATGCCGCCGGGGACGACGACGTCGATCACCGAACCGTCTGCGCTGGAGCGCAGCGTCACGAAACCCGTGCACACCATCCAGATCTCGTCGGGGACCCGTGCCGAGTAGTCGGCGACGACGACGCCGGCGGCGAACTGTTCGATCGACGCGCCCGCGGCCAGCTCGGCGAGTTCGGCATCGGTCGAGCCCTGAAAAGGCGTGTGCCGGGCCAGGAACGTCGGCAGATCGGACAGGTCAGGTCGCGCGGATGAGGTCGGCACACTTCTCCGCCATCGTCATCACGGTGATGTTCGGGTTGACCGCGGGCAGTTTGGGCATGGCCGAGGCGTCCACCACCCGCAGCCCCGTCACGCCCTTGACCCGCAGTTGCGGATCCAGCACCGCCATCGGATCCGACGCCGCACCCATCCGGGCCGTGGCCGCCGGGTGGTAGACGGTGTTGTGGCAGCGGTGGATGTAGTCGAGCAGCTCCTCGTCGGTGGTCGCGTCGGGCCCTGGCGCCAGTTCCCGGGCCACCCAGGCGGCCAGCGGCGGCTTCGCGGCGATCTCCCGCGCGAGCTTGACGCCGGCGAGCATGATGCGGTCGTCGTAGCCGTCGGGATCGGTGAAGTAGCGCGGATCAACCCTGGCCCGGTCCCGGAAATCCCGGGACCGCAGCCGCACCGTGCCGCGGGAATGGCCCTGAGTCACGTTGGGCGTCAGGCAGAATCCGTTGTCTGTGGTCGGATATCCGTGGCGCAGTGTGTTCATGTCGAACGGGACGCTGCCGTAGTGCATCATCAGGTCCGGCTGGGCCACACCGTCATCGATGGTGGCGAACAGGCCGATCTCCCACCACTGCGTCGACGTCGTCACCATCGGCTTCGAGGCTTCCCAGAACACCAGTCCCTCGACGTGGTCGTCGAGGTTGGCGCCCACGCCGGGTGAGTCGACGCGCACGTCGATGCCGATCTCACGCAGGTGTGCGGTTGGCCCGATTCCGGAGAGCATCAACAACTTCGGTGTGTCGATTGCTCCTGCCGTGACGATCACCTCACGGCGCGCGTGCACGGTGTCGTAGCCGGTCAGATCGGGCCGCTGATAGCGAACGCCGGTGGCGCGCAAGGCGTCGTCGAACAGGATCTCCGAGATCCACGAGTCGGTGCGGACCTCGAGGTTCTTGCGGGTGCCGAGGATCGGATGCAGGAAGGCCTTCGACGTCGAATTCCGGATTCCGTCTTCGCCGCCGTTGATCTGGAACCAGCCCGCCCCGTTGCGCACCGTCTCGCCCCTGTTGAACGCCACCGTCGGCAGCCCGGCAAGCGCTGCCGCTTCGAGAACGGCGGCACCGCAGGGATCCCGGGGTGGCACGTCACGCAGCCGCACGGTCTCGGTCAGTCGGGTGACCAGCGGGAGCACCTCGTCCGCGCTCCATCCGGTGGCACCCATCTGCACCCAGTCGTCGAGTGTCTCGGCGGGCGGGTGGAACGCGATGCACGAATTGTGCGACGAGCAGCCGCCGAGCACCTTCGCCCTGGCGTGGCGCATGAACGAGTTGCCACGCTCCTGTGGTTCCACCGGGTAATCCCAGTCGTACCCGGAGTCGAGAAGGTGCATCCACTCCGACAGCACCAGGATCGCGTCGTCGCCGACGTCGCTCGGGCCCGCCTCGATGAGGCAGACCGTGACGTCGGGATCCTCGGACAGCCGCGCGGCCAGCACACATCCCGCCGTGCCACCGCCGGCGACGACATAGTCGAACTCGGCGGCGGGGGTGTCCACGTCAGCCATCCGTCTTGGCCTCCGCGACGGTCTCGGCGGCATGCGACTTCAGCGTGCCGATGTGGTTGCGGCCCTTGAGGAAATACCACAGCAATCCCGAACCCAGGATCACGCCGATGTACACGAACGCCCCCCAGGTGTTGTACCAGGGTTCGCCGTATACCGCGGCACGCGGCCAGGCCAGGTTGAGCGCCATGCCGACGCCCCACACCACCGCGACGATGTTGACCGGCAGACCCCACCTGCCCATCGTGAAGTAGCCGCCCTCCTTGAGATCCTTTGGTGGCCACTGCCCCTGGAGCCGCTTCTTGAGCAGCGGCCCCGTCACCATCAGATAGGCGAGGTAGATCATGATGATGGCGATCGACGTCAGCACCGTGAAGATCTGGACGTTGGCGATGTTGACGACCAGGATGATCACCGCGATCACGCCGATGGTGACCGCAGGCACGATCGGCGTCTGTGTCTTCGGGTTCACCGTCGCCAGCCTCTCACCGAACGGAAGCGCGTTGTCGCGAGCCATCGCGAACGTGAGCCGGATGGCCGCGGTGTGCACGGCCAGAGTGCAGACCGTGACGGCGATGACGATGCAGATCAGGAAGACCGTACCGAGCGGACCGCCCATGACCTGTTCCACGATGTATTGCAGACCGCCGGTGCTCTCGCCGAGTGCCGGATCCTCAAGATCGGGCGCGGCCATGACCGCGAACACGAGGATGCCGCCGCCGATCACGAAGGACGCCAGGATGGCCCGGGCGATCGCCTTGGGGGCCGTGCGCCGCGGCTCGACCGTCTCTTCGCCGAGCGAGCTGGCGGTGTCGAACCCGTACATCACGTAGCCCGACGCCAACGACGCGATCAGGAAGGCTCCCAGGAAGCCCATGCTCTCCCCCTGGCCGTAACCGTTGGTGGAGAAGAAGATGTCCGGACCCCGCTCGATGTTCGCCGCGAGCAGCACGACGATCAGGACCGCCGCGATCAGCTCGATGAACACGCCGGCGCTGTTGATCCTCGACATCAGCTTCACACCGAGCGCATTGACCAGCGTGGTGAACGCGATCAGAACGGTCCCGAGCAGAACCGCGTTGGCGGCGTAGTCGTACTCGCCTGTCCCGTCGCCGATGATCTGGAATCCGCTCCACACCCGGGGCAGGTTCAACTGATAGGCCAGCGCCACCGCCGAGATCGTCACGATGGATGCGGTGAGCATCAACCAGCCCGACATCCAGCCGACCAGCCGGCTGGCGAGCTTCTTGCTCCAGTTGTAGACCGACCCCGCGACAGGGTATTTGGCGGCGAGCTCCATGAAGCACAGCGCCACTGCCATCTGCCCGACAAACACCAGCGGCCATGACCACAGGTACGCCGGCCCGGCGGTGCCGAATCCGAAATAGAAGAGCTGGAAGGTGCCGGTCAGGATCGAGATGTAGCTCACGCCCGCGGCGAAACTGGCGAACTTCCCGATACTGCGGTCCAACGATTCCTTGTACCCGAAATCCTCCATGCCGCTGTCGGCATGCGGTTCTCTGATCACCATGTACTGTCCTATCCCTTGAACCAGCCCGCGGCGGTGGGAGCAGTGTTATGCCAGATATGTTTGAGCTCTTGGTATTCCGCGAGTCCCGAGGGACCAAGTTCGCGGCCGTTACCCGACTTCCCGAATCCGCCCCACTCCGCCGATGCGGTGTAGTAGCCGAAGTCGTTGAGCCACACCGTGCCGTGCCGCAGTGCCCGCACCACACGTTCGCCTCGCGCCGCGTCCGATGTCCGGACGCCGGCAGCCAGACCGTATTCTGTGTCGTTGCCGAGGGCGATCGCCTCGGCTTCGGTGGTGAATCGCTCGACCGTCAGGATCGGACCGAAGGTCTCTTCCGTGACGATCTTCATCGACCGGTCACACCGGTCGAAAATCGTGGGTAGGTAGAAATATCCGTCGGCCAGTGCCGGGTCGTCGGGTCTGGCGCCGCCGGTGACCAGCTGCGCCCCCTCCGAAATGCCCAGCTGGACATAGTTTTCCACCTTGTCTCGGTGTTGCTCGGACACCAGGGGCCCGGTCTCGCTGGCCGGGTCGAACCCGTCGCCCATACTGATCGTCGCCGCGCGGGCGGCGAGTGCGGCGACGAAATCGTCGGCGATGGACTCCTCGACGATCAGCCGGGTGCCGGCCGAACAGACCTGGCCGGAGTGCAGGAACACCCCGGTCAGGACGTGGTCGACGGCTGCGTCCCACCCCGAATCCTGGTCACCCGGTGCACCGATGTCGGCGAAGACGAGGTGCGGGTTCTTGCCACCGAGCTCCAGCGCCACCTTGGTGACATGCTCGGCGGCGGTGCGGGCGATCACCCGTCCGGTGGCCAGACCGCCGGTGAACGAGATGAAGTCGACATCCGGGTTGTCCGTAAGCGCGGAACCCAGGGTCGCGCCACTGCCCTGGATCAGGTTGACCACGCCCGGTGGCACTCCCGCCTCGGCGAGCAGCCGGACGAAGGCGATGGTGGACAGCGGGGTGACCTCGCTGGGTTTGGCGACCATCGTGCATCCCGCGGCCAGCGCGGGGGCCACCTTCCACGACATCTGCAGCAGGGGGTAGTTCCACGGCGCGATCAGCACGCACACCCCGATCGGTTCCCGCACCACCCGGCTGATCACCGTGGGGTCCCCGACGTCGACCACGCGGTCGGCCTCCACCCCGATCAGTTTCGCGTAATAGCGGAAAACCGAAGTCACGTCGTCGATGTCGATCAGGCTTTCGGCCAGTGTCTTGCCGGTGTCCCGTGTTTCCAGCGAGGCCAGATCGTCTTTGTCGCGTTGCAGCAGGTCGGCGATGCGATCCAGCACAGCCGCGCGGTCTGTGACCGGGGTGGCGCGCCATGTCCCGTCGTCGAAGGCCGCCCTGGCTGCCGCGACGGCGGCACGCGCGTCCTCGGGCGTGGCCTCGTCGACGACGCCGGCGATACTGCCGTGAGCAGGATTGACGATGTCGCGGGTGCCTCCGTCTGAGGCGTGACGCCACGTTCCGCCGATGTAGAGATCGGGTTCGCCGTCCATGGCCTCTGCGCCCCTCTCGTCTCGCCTACACCGCTACCGCCAGCCGGGACACTACCCAGTCATGGAAGTCCGCGATGTGGTGTTCGGCGGGAACGAGGACTCCGCCGCTGCGGTACGCGCGCGACGACATCGCGGGCTGAGTGCGTTCACAGGCCTCGAAATCCTGCATGTTGACCCGATGGAACAGCTCCACGGAGCGGGACACGTCACTGGAGGCGCCGAGCACCTCACCGGTGTAGAGCCAATCGCACTCGACCACTGTGCGATCCGCCGCCAGCGGATACATACGGTGGAAGATCACGTGATCAGGCACCAGATTGACGAACACCGTCGGTTTCACCGTGATCGCGTAGTAGCGCCGGTCCTGCTCGTGTGTGATTCCCGGTAACCGGTCGAACCCGGCGCTGCCGTCGACTGTGAATCCGGCGACCTCGGACCCGAATTCTGCGCCGCGGCCGATGTTGGCCTGGGCTGCCACCCCGCGCGCGAACTCCGGCACCACATCCACCAGTTCGGGATGGATGGAGCTGCAGTGGTAGCACTCCATGAAGTTCTCGACGATCAGCTTCCAGTTCGCCGCGACGTCGTAGACCACCCGGTGACCGACGTCCAGGCCGCCGATGCCGTACCGGTTGATGGTGTCGGCGTCACCGAGCGTCCTGGTGGCCTCGGCGATCACGTCCTCGAACGGGGGCGGGGTGTCGGACAGGCACACCCAGGCGTAGCCGAGCCACTCGGTGAGCGCGACCGGCACGAGTCCGTACTGATACCGGTCGATTGCGGCGCCGGCATCGTCGGTCAGTGTCCCGATGTTGGGGGCCGCCACCAGCTTGCCGTCCAGCGCATAGGTCCAGGAGTGGTAGGGACAGCGCAGCGTCCGCTTCACCTCACCCTCGGACTCGGTGCACAACTGGGCGCCCCGGTGCCTGCAGATGTTCAGGAACGCCCGCAGCAGTCCGTCACGCCCCCGGACCAGCAGCACGCTCTCACGCCCCACCTGCACCTTCTTGAATTTCCCGGCGAGCGCGAGGTCCGAGGAGCGCACCGCGCAGAACCATGTGTTCTCGAAGATGCGTTCCTGCTCGGCGGCGAACACCTCGGGGCTGGTGTAGTACCGGCCGCTCAGCGTCGGCAACAGGGCGGGGAGATTTCCGGTCATGTCGTCACCAATCGGCGAGGGTCGAACAGCGAGATCGGATGCGACGTCGCACCGGAGGTGGCCAGGTCGGCGAGGATCTCCCCCACCACGGGCACGAACTTGAAGCCGTGCCCCGAGAAGCCGCACGCCACAGTCACATTCGTACTGTCAGGATGGCGCGCGATCACGAAGTGCTGGTCGGGGGTGTTGGAGTACATGCACGTCGCCGTGTCCAGGCAGGGACCGTCGAGGGCGGGCAGCAGTTCCGCGGTGCGCTCCCGCATCTCGAGGATCTCCTGCTCGTACACCGTGCGGTCGATCGTCTCCGGCGTGCACTCGACGCCCTTGCGGAAGAACGCGACCTTGACACCACCCCGCGGACCGTCGATGGCCGGGAACCCGTAGATCTGCATACCGTCGGAGTTCTCGTCGATGAAGATCGGATGATCCACGAACGACTCGGTGCCGCCGACGGGGTCGAGCCAGTACAGCACCTGGCGTTCGACGGTGATCGGGATCCCGAAGTCCGCAAGCAGTTGCGGCGCCCACGCACCCGGACAGATGACGGCCTGGCCCGCGGTGTAGGTGCCTGCGTTCGTGCGCACGGTGACGCCGCCGGAATTCTCCGACCATTCCAGCACCTCCTCACCGAACTGCAGTGTGGCTCCTGCTTTCTCGGCAAGGTCGAGGTGGGCCTGCACGGTCAGCTCGGGTCTGGCGAAACCCGCTTTGGCCTCGTAGAGCGCGACGTCGCCCGGCTTGGGCGTGAAGTTGGGGAAGCGCGACCGGATTTCGTGCTCGTCGAGAAGGTCGTGCGGCAGGTCCCATTCCCGACTCGCCCGCAGGCTGCCTGCGACGGTGAGGCAGTCCGGCGGCCCGATGAACAGCCCGCCGGTCATCCGATAGACCTCGCGGCCACTGTCGGCCGCCAACCGGTCCCACAGCTCGTATGCGCGCAGCAGTAGCGGCACATACGCGGGGTCCTCGAAGTAGGACTGCCGGATGATGCGCGAGCCACCGTGGCTGGACCCCCTGTCGTGGGCGGGGGTGAACTTCTCCAGACCCAGTACGCGCTGGCCGCGCGCGGCGAGGTGGTAGGCCGCGGCGCTGCCCATGCCGCCGAGCCCGATCACGATGACATCGAAGGTCTGCGAGGTCATTTCGTCACCTCCGAATCCGGGTCATCTCGGGATCGACCACCGGCTCGGCGTGCACCGTCGCGGTGTGCGTGGCGCCGCGGTAGGCCACGTCGACGGCACGACCGACGTCGATGTGTGCAGGCAACCAGGCGTAGGCGATGGTGCGGCCGATGGTGGCGGAGTAACCGGCGCTGGTGACGTAGCCGACGCAGACGCCGTCGACGGACACCGGCTCCTTGCCGAGCACGGCCGCGTCGGGGTCGTCGAACACGATGCTGCGCAGTACCGACGTCGGCGCTGCGGCCTGCTCGAGGGCCGCTTTACCGACGAAGTCGCATTCCTTGGCCATCCGCACGGCGAATTCCAGACCAGCTGCGGCGGGCAGATGCTCGGCCGTCATGTCCGTGCCCCAGCTGCGGTAGGCCTTTTCGATGCGCAGGCTGTTGAACGCGATCCGGCCTGCCGGGATGATCCCGTACGCGGCACCGGCGTCGGCGACCAGATCCCACAGTGCGGAGCCGTATTCGGCGCTGGTGTAGATCTCCCAGCCGAGCTCCCCGACGTAGGAAACCCGCATCATCGTGACCGGGATGGCGTCCAGATGGGTGTGGATCGCCCGGAAGTACTTGAACGCCTCGTGGGACAGGTCGTCGGGGCACAGCGGTGCGAGGACGGCGCGGGCGTGCGGCCCCCACACCCCGAGGCAGCAGGTGCCGCCGGTGATATCGCGCATCACCACGTCGGCGGGTTTGTGCCGGGTGAGCCAGTCGAAGTCCATCGGCGAGTTCGCACCGACCTGGAAGGTGTCGGGGGCCAGTCGTGCCACCGTGAGATCGCTGCGGACTCCCCCGGTGTCGTCGAGCAGCAGCGTGTAGGTGACCGACCCGACGCTCTTGTCCACGTTGTTGGTCGTCATGCGCTGCAGGAATGCGGCGGCCCCCGGACCGGCCACTTCGTAGCGGGTCAGCGGCGTCATGTCGTACATCGCGATGTGCTCACGGGTCCAGCGCGCTTCGGCGATCGAGATCGGCGACCAGAACTGCGACGCCCACTCGTCACGCTGCGGAACGGCCAGCCCGTCGTCGAACAACTGTTGCGCCAGTGCGGCATTGGACTCGAACCAGGCCGGCCGCTCCCAACCGCCGCCTTCGAAGAAGTACGCGCCGAGCTCGGTCTGACGGGAATGGAACGGGCTGGTCCGCAGACCCCGCAGCGCGGTGCGGTATTGATGCGGGTGGATGACGTCGTAGACCTCGACGAAGGCCTGCGAGCTGGTCTGCATGATGAACCTGGGGCTGCGCGCCACGTCTTCGAAGCGGTACAGGTCGCACTCGTGGGTGTCGATCGACGGGGTGCCGTCGATGATCCACTCCGCGGTGGCTCTGGCCACCCCGGCCGAATGAGTGACCCACACAGCCTCGGCAACCCAGAATCCCGCCAGCTCCCGATGCTCGCCCATGATCGACATGCCGTCGGGGGTGAACGAGAAGATGCCGTTGAAAGCTTCTTCGACCTTCGAATCCTCCAGCGCCGGAATCAGATCGACGGCCGCCCGCCACGCGGGTGCGAAGTCCTCGTCGGTGAACGGCAGCATCGACGGCATCGCCTCATCGGCGGTGTCGGACAACAGCGTGCTCATGTCGACGGGCATCGGCCGGTGGCTGTAGGAGCCGATGCCCAGCCTGTCCACATGCTCGCGGAAGTAGAGGTCCTGATCCTGGTGACGCAGGATCGGCAGGCCGGCTTCGGCGAGATCGCTGTTGCGCCCGACGAGCTCGGCGATCTGTCCGGTGCGGGCGTACTGATGAGCCATCGGCACCAAGGGCAGGACGAGCCCCACCTGCCGGGCCAGCTGGGCGCCCCAGAACCCCGCGGCGCACACCACGACGTCGGCGTCGATGACACCGTCGGTGGTGCGTACGCCGGTGACCCGGCGACCGTTGTCGACGATGCCCAGCACCTCGGTGTGGGGGCGCAGGGTGGCGCCCCTGGCCTCGGCGCGGCGCGCCTGGGCCTCGGCCGCGCGCAGCGCCTTGGCGAGGCCGTCGGCCGGGGTGTGGAAGCCGCCGAGAACGCGGTCCCGATCGATCAACGGGTGCAGTGCGAGGCATTCGTCCGGGGTGAGCAGACGCCCCTCGATCCCCCATGACTGCGCCCAGCCCGCCTTGCGGTGCAGATCGGCCAGGCGCGTCGGGGTGGTGGCGACCTCAAGGCCGCCGACCGGGTTGAACGCCCACCCGTGCGGATGCTCGAGCGCGCTGAACTTTTCCACGGTGTATCTGGCGAAGGCGGTCATCGTCTTGGACGGGTTGGTCTGGAATACCAGGCCGGGCGCGTGCGAGGTGGAGCCACCGGTGGCGAACAGCGGCCCACGGTCGACGACGGTGACGTCGGTCCAGCCTCGCGCGGTCAGTTCGTCGGCCAACGACGTGCCGACGATTCCGGCACCGATCACGACGACTTTGGGCATGCCTCGACCGCTTTCCATCTGCACGGGTCTGTGGAGGTTCAGTTCAGTTGAGTTGCGTAATACGCAACGTGATGCGTTATACGCAACAAATCATCCCCCTTGGTCGAGCCCCGCGCAAGACGGACACGCTGCGAACACGCTGTGAGTGTCGGACAGGGACCGAATACTCGGGAGCAGGACGGCAGAACGAAGGAAGGCGCCCATGGCTGACGACGAGACGGACGTAGAGAGCCACGTCGATTCTGAGACGTCATCACATGACGACATGTCAACTCATGATGACGCGTCGGAGACGCCACGTTGTCCACCCACACCCTGGTGGCAGGACCACCCGGACATCAAGGCGCTCAGGGACCGTGTGGAGGCAGAGTTCGGCGGCGGGTCAGACGGTGACGCGGACATCGGGGACGTCGGCGATGTGGACGATGTTGGCGATATCGGGGACGTTGGCAATGTGGGCGACGTCAGGGAGTGTGGCACGTCATCGATCGATGACACGTCAACACATGATGACGCGTCAGGAACACCGGTCATCCGCCCCAAGCCCTGGTGGCAGGACCACCCGGAGATCAAAGCCATGGTCGCGAGCAGCAATGCCGATATCGAGCGCCGACCCGAGCGTCCTCCCATCGACCACCCCGACGCAATCCTGCGCGATGTCCTCAGCGGCACCAGTGTCCGTGAACTCCGCGATGCGAAAGACGATCTCGCACGCGCCAAGTCACGCTACGACGACGCGGTCTGCACAGCGCGCAGACTCGGGCTGTCGTGGGGGCGGATCGGCTCAGTTCTCGGCGTCAGCCGCCAGCAGCTGCACCGGCGTTACCATCGCGCGGTCGATTAAGAATCGACCGCCGAGGTATCCGTCGACTCGACGCTGTCACTCGGATCAGCCTGCGGCAGCAGCGCTTCCAGCGCGGAACCGGTGATCCGGCGGAATGCCCGCCGAGGCCGGTTGGCGTCGAGGATGGCGACCTCGAGCGTCTCGGGTCCGAGCACACGGGGTTCGGCGCCGTTGGCGCCCGAACTGAGCGCCCCGACCGCGATGGACACCGCGTCGGCCAAACTCGCGTTCTCCGTGTAGGACTCGTTGAGCGCCGAGGCAATGGGCTCGGTGGTTCCACCCATCACCACGAAATGCGGCTCGTCGGCGATCGACCCGTCGTAGGTGATGCGGTACAGCTCGGGGGCCTTGGTCTCGCCGAAATGCGCTACCTCGGCCACACAGAGTTCCACCTCGTACGGCTTGGCCTGCTCGGTGAAGATCGTGCCGAGCGTCTGCGCGTACACGTTCGCCAGCTGGCGTCCGGTGACGTCCCGGCGGGAGTACGCATAGCCCTGGGTGTCGGCGAAGCGGATGCCGCCGCTGCGCAGGTTGTTGAACTCATTGAACCGGCCCACGGCGGCGAAGCCGATCCGGTCGTAGAGCTCACTGACCTTCTGCAGTGACCGCGACGGATTCTCCGCCACGAACAGCACGCCGTCGGCGTACGCCAGCGCGACCACGCTGCGGCCACGGGCGATGCCCTTGCGCGCGAGCTCGGAACGCTCACGCATCGCCTGTTCAGGCGAGATGAAATACGGGAAGCTCACGAATCTGTACCTCGCGGCGCATGCGCGTCAGGGCCGAATGTGTCGGCGCGGGAACGGCTCTGGATGACTTCTCGGGCCAGCTCGGCAATACGGTCCTGGCTGACCTCTTCGGCGCCGTCGGCACCCACGATGACCGCGGTCGGGAAGATGCCGCGCACCACGTCGGGCCCACCGGTGGCGGAGTCGTCGTCCGCCGCGTCGTAGAGCGCCTCGATGGCCACCCGCAACGCCGACTCGGCATCGGTGACCTGGTGGTAGAGCTTCTTCATCGACGACTTCGCGAAGATCGACCCCGAACCCACCGACTGGTAGCCCTCTTCCTCGAGGTTGTGCCCGCCTGCGGCGTCGAAGCTCACGATGCGGCCGGCGCCGTCCGGATTGGGATCATCGAGGTCGTAACCGGCCAGCAGGGGCAGCGCAATGAAGCCCTGCAGGGCCGCCCCGAGATTGCCGCGCACCATGGTCGCCAGCCTGTTCACCTTGCCCGGGAACGTCAGCGCCACGCCTTCGAGCTTCTCGTAGTGCTCAAGTTCGACCGCATACAACCGGGCGAACTCCACGGCGATCGCCGCTGTCCCGGCAATACCCGTCACCGTGTAGTCGTCGGTGATGTAGACCTTCTGCACATCCCGGCTGGCGATCATGTGGCCCTGGGTGGCGCGGCGATCACCGGCCATCACCACACCGCCCGGGTACTTGAGCGCCACGATCGTGGTGCCGTGCGGCACCGCGTCCGTTGGCAGCGTGCCGGTGCCGCCGGGCAACAGGTGAGGCGCCTGGTGGCGGAGGAAGTCGGAGAACGACGACAGGTTCACGCCGCCGTGTGACAGGCCGTGTGGCAAAGAGTTAAGCGCTCCGGGTACCGGGGACGGAAAAGCCGACTGTTCGCGGTGCGGCCAGGTCACTGGCCGCCCTTCTGGACGTATGCACGCACGAAGTCCTCGGCGTTCTCTTCCAGGACGTCATCGATCTCGTCGAGGAGATCGTCGGTCTCGTCCGTCAGCTTCTCGCGGCGCTCCTGCCCGGCGGCCGTGCTGCCGGTGAGGTCGTCGTCATCGCCGCCTCCGCCGCCACGCTTGGTCTGCTCCTGAGCCATCGCTGCCTCCTGCGTCAGTTCTCTCGCCCGATGCGGGCGCCGACCCGCTGCCCGTCGGGTGTCTCCACACTACCGGTCGCGTCCGGGATTGCCGGGGATAGCTCGATCAGGTCGTCAGTTGCTCAACGAGTTCGGCGGCGCTGTCGACGGAGTCGAGCAATGCGCCGACGTGGGCCTTGCTGCCCCGCAGCGGCTCGAGCGTCGGAATGCGCACCAGCGAATCGCCACCGAGGTCGAAGATCACCGAGTCCCAGCTGGCGGCGGCGATGTCGGCGCCGAACCGCCGTAGGCACTCGCCCCGGAAGTACGCCCGGGTGTCGGTGGGCGGGTTGTCCACGGCGTCGAGAACCTGCTGTTCGGTGACCAGACGCTTCATCGAACCGCGGGCGACCAGCCGGTTGTAGAGGCCCTTGTCGAGCCGCACATCGGAGTACTGCAGGTCGACCAGGTGCAACCGTGGCGCGTTCCAGCCCAGGTTCTCGCGACTGCGGAAACCCTCGAGCAGACGGAGCTTCGCCGGCCAGTCGAGCAGGTCGGCGCACTCCATCGGATCGCGTTCGAGCAGATCGAGCACATGCGCCCACGTCTCGATCACGTGGGACGCGCGCGGGTCGGGGTCGCGGCTGTCGACGAGCTTGGCCACCCGATCCAGATAGATCCGTTGCAAGGCCAGCCCGGTCAGCTCGCGGCCGTCGGCCAGGGCGACAGTGGCACGCAGCGACGGATCACGGCTGATGACGTGCACGGCGTGCACCGGCCGCGCCAGCGCGAGGTCGGACAGGTCGATCCCGATCTGGGGACCTTCCTCGATCAGGTCGAGGACCAGCGAGGCGGTCCCCACCTTGAGGTAGGTCGATGTCTCGGCGAGGTTGGCGTCGCCGATGATGACGTGCAGCCGCCGGTACTTGTCCGCATCGGCGTGCGGCTCGTCGCGGGTGTTGATGATGCCGCGCTTGAGCGTGGTCTCCAGCCCGACCTCGACCTCGATGTAGTCGGCGCGCTGGGACAGCTGGAATCCGGGTTCATCACCGGACGGGCCGATGCCGACGCGCCCGGATCCGGTGATCACCTGTCGTGACACGAAGAACGGGGTGAGCCCCGAGATGACCGCCGAGAACGGGGTGTGGCGTGACATCAGGTAGTTCTCGTGGGACCCGTACGACGCGCCCTTGCCGTCGACGTTGTTCTTGTACAGCTGGAGCTTGGCCGCCCCAGGCACGCTGGCGACATGGCGGGCCGCGGCCTCCATCACCCGCTCGCCGGCCTTGTCCCAGATCACCGCGTCCATGGGGTCGGTGCATTCCGGTGCCGAGTACTCGGGGTGGGCGTGGTCGACGTACAGGCGGGCCCCGTTGGTCAGGATCATGTTGGCGGCACCGACCTCGTCGGCGTCGACGATGGGTGGTGGCCCCGACGCGCGGCTGAGATCGAATCCGCGGGCGTCGCGCAGCGGCGACTCCACCTCGTAGTCCCACCGGGTGCGCTTGGCACGTTGAAGGCCTGCGGCCGCCGCATACGCCAGCACGGCCTGGGTCGAGGTCAAGATCGGATTCGCGGTCGGGTCGGACGGCGAAGAAATGCCGTACTCGACCTCCGTTCCGATGATCCGTTGCATGCAGGCCAGCGTAGAGGTCGCCGATGACGCCGAGCTCACGAGGCTGTGGCGATCAGCCGCGGCGGCCTGGTTGTCGTGGTGAGATCGATCCGCCATGAACGCGAAGACCGAAGCCCGCGTTGCGGCCGAACGCTGGTTTCTGCAGCACGGCCTGCCCGCCGTGTTGCGTCCCGGCGTGCTCGTGCAGCGGGTGTGGACGCGGTCGGCGCCTGCACTGGCGGCGCTGGCCGTCATGATGACGTTCTCCATGCTCGTCGTGCTCGTCACCGGCAAGTACACGATCGACATCGACGGCACACCCACCCGCACGGAGTGGTTCGTGCTCGGCGTCGTCGTCCTGGTGCTACCGCTGGCCGCGATCGTGGGGTGGCTGGTGTCGCGCATCAACGACCTGCGCGTCCTGCGAACCGTCTCGGCGGCGTCCCTCGGCATCGCCACGCTCGGAGGCTTCTATGCCGGCCCGAGCGCCAGGATCGCCATCGATCTCATCACCGAGATGGTCATCGTCGTCCTGATCTTCGTCGGTACCGCGTCGGGCGTCGGCGCCGTCCTCGGCTGGGCGGTGCGGATGACGCTGGGCAATCTCGCGTCGGTCGGCAACATGCTGCTCGGGGCGCTCCCGGTCATGCTGCTGACGGTCCTGGTGTTCTTCAACGGGCCGGTGTGGACGATGGCGGCCACCATCAGCCGCCCGCGATTGTGGTTGGCACTGCTTTTCCTGTTGCTGATCGCGGTGGCCTTCCTGGTGTCGAGCACGCTGGGCCGGGTGCGACCCATCCTGCGTCCGGACGCCAAGCAGCCGCAGGACGCCGCCGCGCTGGTCGGGACGCCGTTCGAGAACATGCCCGACCGGCCCCGTCGCGTGCCCCTGTCGAAGTACGAACGGGTGAACGTGGTCTTCGTCCTCGCCATGTCGCAGATCGTGCAGGTGCTGACGGTCGCGATCGTCACCGGCCTGTTGTTCTTCGTGTTCGGACTGATCCTCGTGAGTCCGGATCTGTTGGCCGCGTTGACCGACGGCGGCGCCTCCGACGGCCAGTTCCTCGGGATGACGCTGCCGGTCCCCCAGGCGCTGATCCACGTGACGATGTTCCTGACCGCGCTGACGTTCATGTATCTCGCGGCGCGCGCCGTCGGCGACAAGGAGTACCGGTCCCAGTTCCTCGATCCGTTGATCGAGGACCTCCGGCTGACCCTGGTGGCCCGCGATCGGTACCGGACGCTGACGGCGGACAGCCAGCCCCCTAAATTGCCTACGGCTGATGCGCAATAAGTAACGTGGGGGCGTGCAACTGACCCGCTTCACCGACCTCGGGCTGCGGGCGATGATGCTGCTGAGCGCAGGCGAGTCCGACGGACGCCGGGTCACCACCGGGCACATCGCGGTCGGGGCGGGTGCTTCCGAGAATCACATCGCCAAGGCGGTGTCCCGTCTGGTGGGGCTCGGACTGGTCGAGGCTCGCCGGGGCCGGGTCGGCGGATTGACGCTCACAGAGGCGGGCCGGACGGCGTCGGTCGGATGGCTGGTCCGCGAACTCGAAGGCGATCGCGAGGTGATCGACTGCCACGGCGCCAGCCCGTGCCCGTTGCTCGCAGGCTGCCGGCTGCGCCACGCGCTGGCGAGGGCCAGGGAGGCGTTCTACGCCGAGCTCGACCGGTACAGCGTCGCTGATCTGGCGCGCAGCCCGGCGCTCACGCTCATCCAGGTGGCACCTCCTCCGGCGCGCTGACCGGCCGATGCGCTCGCGGACGCGCACAATATGCCGGTGACCGAAGTCCGGCGGGTTCACGAGTGGTTTCTGCACCGCGGGTTGCCGTTGGTGCTCACCCGGCGGGTGCGGGCTCGCAAGCTGGTCCAGCGCTCCGCCCCCATGGTCAGCACAGTCGGCGCCCTGACAGCAGTCACCATGCTGCTGGCCGACCTGACCGGCGAATCCCCCGATTACGGGTACGCGGTGCGGCTCGGGGTCATTGCGGTGGTCCTGGTTGCCGCGCCGTTTGTGCTGGAGGTGCTGCACCGCCTCGGCACCCGCATCGGTGAGGCGCTGCGCCGATGGGCCGCCGTCCTCGTAATGGGCATCTTCGTCGTGATCATGCCTCTGACGGTCAGCGGATGGTCCACCGCGGCCGCCGCGGAGGCGCCCGTCTTCGTCCTGATCTCGCTGGCCGCGATCTGGATGACCTACCTCGGCGTCGGTTCGATCGTGCTGTGGGCCTTCCGATTCGCCTGGGTGCAGCTCGGGGCGCTCGGGACCCTGATGAGCCGGGCGCTACCCCTGCTGATGTTGACCGTCGTCGTGTACTTCACCGGCGAACTGTGGCAGCTGTCGGCACGGATGTCACGCGAAAGACTCTGGCAGACAATCGGATTCCTCAGCGTGGTGGCCGTGGCGTTCATGATCGCGACGATCCGGGACGAAGTCGGGGCCCTGCGCCGCGACCGGTCGTCTCACGACGATCCGCTGGCGCTGCTCGCGGGCACACCGCTGGAATCCGTGCGCACCGACCCGGCGGCGCGCACGCCACTGTCGCGCGCCGAGCAGGCGAACGTGGTTGCCGTCATGGTGGTTGCCCAGGCCATCCAGGTGGTGCTCTTCACCACAGGGCTGTTCGCGTTCTTCCTCACACTCGGTGTCATCGCGATCCCCGATGACGTGACAGTGCTCTGGTCCAGTGAGCAGACCTGCGCGGTCGGCGAACCACCCTGCGCGGGAACCTGGTTCGGCGTTCACATCCCGATACCTCAGACCATGGTGCACACGTCGTTGTTCGTGGCGGTGCTCTCCGGGCTGTACTTCACCGTCAGCACCAGCGTCGACCCGCTCTATCGGCAGCGGTTCTTCGAACCGCTGATCGCCGATGTCGCGGTCAGCCTGGCCGGCCGCGACGCCTATCTGGCGATGGAGCGCCGCCAAACCCGGTCAGCGGTGCCGGGATAACCGCTAGATTCACGAGGTGAACACCGTGTTCGGCCAACGCTACGGCGAGGTCCTGCTCGTGCACGCGACCGAGTCGGGACCGCAGGCGACCGTCTACAACACCTATCCGCTCAACGACTGCCCCGCCGACCTGTGGTCGAGGCTCGATGCGCCAAGCATCGCCGCCGAGCATCAGGCCGTGGCCGCCCTCCTCAACGGTCCCCGCTACTGGCTGATGAGCCATATCGAGAAGCCGGGCGGCACCGAGCAGGAGCGCCAGACCTTCGGCGGGCTGGAGATGTTGCGGCAAGCCACCGTCGCCCTGTCGTCGATGAACCCGGCGCCGTACTCGGTCAACGAGGTCGACCGCAGGGCAGTCTTCGTCTACGACGCC
This sequence comes from Mycolicibacterium aurum, assembly GCF_900637195.1. NCBI lineage: Bacteria > Bacillati > Actinomycetota > Actinomycetes > Mycobacteriales > Mycobacteriaceae > Mycobacterium > Mycolicibacterium aurum. The sequence continues at coordinate 3,553,340 of NZ_LR134356.1, forward strand.
GGATCCCCTGTCTTCGAGTTGGTGGACGGGCAAGGACAGCACTGGGTCATGCAGACCTACAGCCAGACCGTCGACCCGTCGCTGACACTCGACGACCTCGCGGGGCTGGCCGCCCGGCTCACCCTGCCCGAGGGCTGGAGATATCAGACCCGCACGCTGGATGACACCCTGCGCGTGGACACGTCGACGCGCAAAGCCAGTGTGCTACAAGACGATCTGGCCAACAGCTACTCGCTGGTGGACTGAGAGACGGCGCTCAGCAGCCGCCGGGCCGTGCCACCTCGAGCTGAGGGGGCGTGCCCGCCGACACCTCTTCGCCCGCCGACGGCGACTGCGCGCAGACCTCCCAGTTGGTCAGGTTGATCTGCTCGAAGGGCGGCCCCTCCGCGGTGGACGTTTCCGGCACCAGAGCGCCGTCGGTGGCGGCAACCACCGCATCCCATGCGCTCTGCAGGACCTCGCCCTCCACGTTGGGCATCTCCCAGTTGTCGGCGGCTGCCGGTCCGGCGGCGCCGATAGCTCCAGCGACGAGTAGACATGCGGCGCCGACGATGGCCGTGGCGTCGTGCTTCCTACGGCGTTCTTTCATTCCGCTCTCCCTGACGAACTGACCGGGGTGCACGAAAAGTACGCCCGGCGCGTTACGTCAGGACGAACACGAGGTGAACGTCGCGGTTCCGCTACAGGTACTGACCCAGGTTCGACTCGGTGTCGATGGCCCTGCTGGCGCTCGAGCTCTTGCCGGTGACCAGCGTGCGGATGTAGACGATCCGCTCGCCCTTCTTCCCCGAGATCCGGGCCCAGTCGTCGGGATTGGTGGTGTTGGGCAGGTCCTCGTTCTCGGCGAACTCGTCGACGATCGAATCCAGCAGGTGCTGGATCCGCAGACCCTTCTGCCCGGATTCGAGCACGGCCTTGATCGCGTTCTTCTTGGCACGGTCGACGACGTTCTGGATCATCGCCCCGGAGTTGAAGTCCTTGAAGTACATGACTTCCTTGTCACCGTTGGCGTAGGTGACCTCCAGGAACCGGTTGTCGTCGATCTCGGCGTACATCCGGTCGACGACCTTCTCGATCATCGCCTTGATGGTGAGACTGCGGTCGCCACTGAACTCGGAGAGATCGTCCTCGTTGATCGGCAACGCTTCGGTCAGGTACTTGCTGAAGATGTCCTGGGCCGATTCGGCGTCGGGCCGCTCGATCTTGATCTTGACGTCCAGGCGGCCGGGCCGCAGGATCGCCGGGTCGATCATGTCCTCACGGTTGGAGGCGCCGATGACGATGACGTTCTCCAGACCTTCCACACCGTCGATCTCCGAGAGCAGCTGCGGGACCACCGTGGTCTCCACGTCGGAGGAGACACCGGTACCACGGGTGCGGAAGATGGAATCCATCTCGTCGAAGAACACGATCACCGGGGTGCCCTCGGACGCCTTCTCGCGCGCGCGCTGGAAGATCAGCCGGATGTGCCGCTCGGTCTCACCGACGAACTTGTTGAGCAGCTCGGGGCCCTTGATGTTGAGGAAGTAGGACTTGGCCTCACGGGAGTCCTCGCCGCGCAGCTCGGCCATCTTCTTGGCCAGCGAGTTGGCGACCGCCTTGGCGATGAGCGTCTTGCCGCACCCGGGGGGGCCGTAGAGCAACACACCCTTGGGCGGGCGCAGTGCGTACTCGCGGTACAGGTCTTTGTGCAGGAACGGCAGCTCCACCGCGTCGCGGATCTGCTCGATCTGTCGGGTCAGGCCGCCGATGTCCTCGTAACTGACGTCGGGAACCTCTTCCAGGACCAGATCCTCGACCTCGGCCTTGGGGATCCGCTCGAACGCATAGCCGGCCTTCGTGTCGACCAGCAGCGAGTCGCCGGGGCGCAACTTGCGCGGGCGGTCGTCGCCGAGCACGTCGTCGTCGTAGTGATCGGGCAGATGTTCGGCGGCGACCAGCGGCTCGGCCAGCCACACGATGCGCTCTTCGTCGGCGTGACCGACGACGAGGGCGCGGTGTCCGTCGGACAGAATCTCGCGCAGCGTGCTGATCTCTCCCACGGATTCGAAGTGGCCGACCTCGACGACGGTCAACGCCTCGTTGAGGCGCACCGTCTGGCCCTTCTTCATCTCCTTGGTGTCGATGTTGGGCGAGCAGGTCAGCCGCATCTTGCGGCCCGAGGTGAACACGTCGACGGTCTCGTCGTCCTGCACGGAGAGCAGGACGCCGTAGCCACTGGGCGGCTGACCCAGTCGATCGACCTCTTCGCGCAATGCCAGCAACTGCTGACGCGCTTCTTTGAGGGTGTCCATCAGCTTGGCGTTCCTGGCGGCCAGCGAGTCGATGCGCGCCTCGAGCTGGTGAATGTCACGAGCACTGCGCAGACCGCTCTGAGGGCCTACCGTGTTCTCCAGCTGCTCGCGCAGAAGTGCCGCCTCTCGGCGCAGGCTTTCCAGTTCTGCCGCATCTTCGCCGGACAGTTGGCTCTCGGGGGATGTCCCGAAGGCTTCAGTGCCTTCGCTGGCTTCGGGACGCTCGGACTCACTCATACTGAGCTCCTTCCCCACACCGAATGTTGGTGCGGTAACAACTTCAACGCTACCGGCGATTCAGTCTTTGTGTGCGCTGTAGGAATTCGACACACCAGCAACACTGTTAGCCTCTGTAGATCAGTTCGGCCGAACGGAAGGACAGCCGTGACCCTGAAATCCCTCGTTACCAGCCTGACCACTGGAGCAGCTGCAGCTGCACTGGTCGGCGCTGCGGCCGCGGGTGTGACCTCGATTGCAGTCGGTGCCGGCGTGGCGGGAGCCTCTCCTGCCGTGCTCGATGCCCCGCTGCCCGCCGCGCCGGCGCCCGATCTCCAGGGCCCGCTGGTGTCGACGTTGAGTGCGCTGTCCGGACCCGGCTCGTTCGCAGGTGGCAAGGCCTCCTACATCGAGGGCGGCCTCGGTCGCATCGAGGCACGGGTCGCCGACAACAGCTACGCCAACGCTGCCGCGAAGGGCTACTTCCCGCTCAACTTCGCGGTCTCCAACATCGATCAGAACGGTCCGGTGGCGACGGCGAGTGTCACCGCGACGGCCTCGAACGGCGCCGCGGCATCACAGAATGTGGTGTTCATCGCGGGCCCGAGCCCGACCGGCTGGCAGATCTCGAAGCAGTCGGCCATGGCCCTTCTCAGCGCGGTCGGCTGACCGCCTCGGCGATTCTGAACAAACCGTGACGCTGGCGCGTCGCACTGTCCTGACCCGTAGCGCCGCCACCCTCGTGGCGGCGCTCGGGCTGGGTGCGTGCGGTCAGCCCGGCCAGTCCGACGATCCCACCGTCGCGTCGGCGCCCGCCGCCGCGACATCGTCGTCCACGGGGCTGCCCGATCCGATCCCGGACTCCCCGGGAGGCCCGCCGCTGCCACCGTCCACCGCGCTCGTCGACGTGATGGCCCGGCTGTCGGACCCCGCCGTGCCGGGAAACGAAAAAATCACGCTGATCGAGCGTGGCACTCCCGCGGAGGCCGCCGGGCTCGACCGCTTCGCGACCGCGCTTCGGGACAACGGCTCGCTGCCCCTGACGTTCGAGGCGCGCGACCTCGCGTGGTCGCAGTCTGCTCCCGGCAATGTCCTGGCCACCGTCGTGGTCAGGACGGCGAAGCCGGGCGGTGAGTTCACCTACCCCATGGAGTTCGCCCAGACCGCCGGCTCGTGGCAGCTCACCCGCCAGACCGCCGACCAGCTGTTGCAACTCGGTCCCGAGCCGGGCGCTCCCACACCGTCGACCCCGCCGCGCTGAACCATGTGGATCGGCTGGCTGGAATTCGACATCCTGCTCGGCGACGTGCGGTCACTGAAGCAGAAGCGATCGGCCATCCGTCCGGTGATCGCGGAGTTGGCACGCCGGTTCGCCGTCTCGGCCGCCGAGACAGGTTCTGCGGATCTGCTCCGCCGCGCCGGTGTCGGCGTCGCCCTGGTCGCGGGTGACCGCGCGCACCTGATCGAGGTGCTCGACGCCGCCGAGCGACTGGTCGCCGCCCGGCCCGAGTTCGAATTACTCTCGGCGCGCCGCGGCATCCACAAGAGCACCGACGACGATTAGCCGGTTCGGTTCTTCTTGCGCAACGGGACCGGCGCCACCGCGCCGGGAGCCAGTTTGCGCGCACTGATCAGGAACGCGGTGTGGCCGCGCATCGTGTGCTCGGGGCGCACCGCGAGCCCGACGACGTGCCAGCCGCGCTGCATGCTCTCCCACGCCCGCGGCTCGGTCCAGCACTGCTGTTCGCGGAGCGCCTCGACGGTCTTCGACAATTGGGTGACGGTCGCGACGTAGATCATCAGCACCCCGCCCGGAACCAGCGCTGCGCCGACCGCGCCGAGCACGTCCCACGGCGACAGCATGTCCAGCACGACGCGGTCCACCTCGGGCCCGTCGTAGTCGACCACGTCGGAGATCACCAGGTCCCAGTTCGGCGGCTGCTCCCCGAAGAACGTGGCGACGTTGCGCTGAGCGTGTTCGGCGTGATCCTCGCGCACCTCGTAGGACGACACCCGGCCCTCCGGACCGACCGCCCGCAGCAGCGAGCAGGTCAGCGCGCCGGAGCCGGCACCGGCCTCCAGCACCCGCGCCCCGGGGAAGATGTCACCCTCGTGCACGATCTGCGCCGCGTCCTTGGGATAGACGACCTGGGCGCCGCGCGGCATCGACATCACGTAGTCGACCAGCAGGGGCCGCAGCACGAGGAACGAGTCGCCGTTGGTCGACTTCACCACGCTGCCTTCGGGCAGCCCGATCACCGCGTCGAGGGAGATGATGCCGCGATGGGTGTGGAACTCGCCGCCGGGCTTGAGCAGCATGGTGTAACGCCTGCCCTTGGCGTCGGTGAGCTGCACGCGGTCACCCACGGCAAACGGACCGGTTCTGCGCACAGTGCCACAGCCTGCCAGTAGACGCGCTGCGTCTCCCGCCCGGGTTGCCGGGATATGTCCGACCACCGTCCTAGGGTGTTTTTCATGGGTGAGCCGACGCAGCGAGACGAGCCGGACCCGCCGGGTCCGCCGGCGAGGCGCCCCGCGTTGTCGCCGTCGCGCGCCAGCGACTTCAAGCAGTGCCCGCTGCTGTACCGCTTCCGGGCCATCGACCGGCTGCCCGAGCCCTCGTCGACCGCGCAGGTTCGGGGATCGGTCGTGCATGCCGCGCTCGAACAGCTCTACGCCCTGCCCGCCGCGGACCGCGTGCCCGAGGCCGCGCACGCGCTCGTCGCGCCGGCCTGGGAACACATGCTCGCCGAGCGGCCCTCGCTGGCCGATGACATCGACCCGGCACTGCGGGCCGAGCTGCTCGAGCAGGCCCGTACCCTGCTGTCGGGGTACTACCGGCTTGAGGATCCCACCCGGTTCGACCCGCAGAGCTGCGAGCAGCGCGTCGAGGTGGAACTCGCCGACGGCACCCTGCTGCGTGGTTTCGTCGACCGCATCGATGTCGCACCCACCGGTGAAGTGCGGGTGGTCGACTACAAGACGGGCAAGGCCCCGCCGGAAGCCCGGGCGCTGGCCGAGTTCAAGGCCATGTTCCAGATGAAGTTCTATGCCGTTGCGCTGCTGCGCTCACGCGGTGTGCTGCCCACCCGGCTGCGGCTGGTGTACCTCGCCGACCGTCAGGTACTCGACTACAGCCCCGATCTCGGTGAGCTGGAACGGTTCGAGAAGACGCTGATGGCGATGTGGCGCGCCATCCAATCCGCAGGTGCCACAGGAGATTTCCGCCCCAAACCGTCCCGCATGTGTGACTGGTGCGCCCACCACGCGCACTGCCCCACCTTCGGTGGCACTCCCCCGCCCTACCCGGGCTGGCCGGAGGTGCTCGACGAGGGTGATCCCGACGCGGTGCTGCAGGCGGAGCCCGCGGCGTGATCGACTGCCTCTTTCGCCGGCTCGCTGACGACGGCGAGTATTCCGTCTTCGAGTCGACCGACGGCACCCGCAGCAACTGGGATCCGCAGATCCAGCACGGCTCGCCGCCGCTGTCCCTGTTGACCAAGGCCATCGAGGACCTGTCGGCAGGCAGCGGGCTGCGGGTCGGTCGCCTGACTTTGGACATCCTCGGCGCCATTCCCGTTGCCACGGTGCGGGTCCGGGCGTGGGTGGAGCGTCCGGGCACCCGGATCTCGATGATGGCCGCCGAGATGCTCGCGCACCGCCCTGACGGCAGTCTCCGGGCGGTCGCGCGGGTGAGCGCCTGGCTGCTCGCACCCAGCGACACCGCCGATGCCGCGACCGATCGGTATCCCCCGATGGTCGAGGGCGAACCGACGGCAGTGGCCCATGCCTGGGAAGGGGCGCCGGGCTATCTGGAGACGGTCAGCTGGCGCAGGCAGCGCACCGCCGAGGGCGCCGCCGCCGAAGCCTGGCTGTCCCCGCTGGTGCCACTGGTCGATGCGGAGCCGACGACGCCGTTGCAGCGGCTGACGATGGTCGTCGACTCGGCCAACGGGATCGGCGCTGCACTGGATCCACAACAGTTCCTGTTCATGAACACCGACACCGCGGTACATCTCCATCGGCTGCCTGCGGGTAACGACTTCGCGCTGCGGGCCCGCGGATCGATCGGCCCGGACGGCATCGGCGTGACCACCGGCGAGATCTTCGACCGCGACGGGTTCATCGGCACCGTGGCGCAGACGTTGCTGGTGCAGCGCCGCCGATGATCGACGCGATGCGACGGCAGTTCGAACTGGCCTGGGCGCTGACGGAATTGCACCTCGATGCGCTCGGCGAGGAGGACGTCTTCTGGGAACCGGCCACGCTGTGTTGGACGGTTCGTCACGACGGCGGCCGGTGGCACGCCGACTTCGCCGATGCCGAACCCGACCCGGTCCCGGTTCCGACGATCGCGTGGTTGAGCTGGCACATCGACTTCTGGTGGAGCGCGGCACTCGACGGGGTGGCCGGACGTCCGGCCCGCGGCCCCTCCGAGGTGCCCTGGGCCGGTTCGGGGCCCGCGGCGGTGGCCCGGCTGCGGGAACTGGCCGTGCAGTGGCGGAACGTCCTGGCGGACATGACCGCCGACGATCTGACGAAACCCGCCACGTTCCCGTGGGGCGCCGCAGAGGGCCGCACGATGGTCGACACCGCGCTCTGGGTGACGGTCGAGCTGACCAAGAACGCGTCCGAGATCGGTCAGCTGCGGCTGATCCGCGCCGCCCGAGGCTGAACCCTCGCCTCCGTTACGCCGAGGCGGCCAGAGCCGCGCGGTCTTCGTCGGCGAAGGTGTCCTCCAGGTGCAGGGGGGAATAATCGACGTCGATCTCACCCAGCGGACGGCCCCGCGCGCTGCTGATGGTCCCGAAGCGGCGCATGCCTTTGTCGGCGGCGTACTGCTGGAATTCATCCATCGCCAGACCGAACGGGACCTCGTCGTACAGCGCGAAGGCGTCCTCGGTGTTGCGCAATGCCAGCGGGATCAGCTCGTTCATCCTGGCCTCGAACACCGACCAGTTGGCATCGTCGGCGGCGACATGCCGTCGGCACGTGAAGGTGCCCCACGCCATGTGGCGCCGCTCGTCGTCACCGATCCTGCGCACCAGCTCCTGCATTCCCGGGAGTATCCCGCGATCGACGCAAATCCGGTGCCACGCATAGTATCCCGTGAGCGCCATCATGCCCTCGATGACGTGGTTGTACGTCACCGACGCCCGCACCTGAGCCGCCGGTGACGGGTCGCTGCACAGCGCGTCGAGCGACGCCGGGAGCTCCTCGTAGAACATCTGCCGATACGCCGGAAGCTCGTCGACATACCCCTGCAGGTCGCCGGTGATCCCGACGGCGTCCAGCCACATCCGGAACACCTGGGTGTGCTTGGCCTCCTCGAACGCGAACTGGGTCAGATACATTTCGTCACCGAGCCGCCCCTCGGCGCGCATCGCCGCCATGAACGGCTGAATGTCCTGCGTGACAGCCTCTTCGCCGGCGATGAACTCCGCACACAGCCGGGTGGCCCAGTCGCGCTCCAACTCCGTCAAGGCGTCCCAGTCGGCACGGTCCCGTGAGAAGTCGATGTCGGCGGGATCCCAGAATTTCGCGTTACCGCCGGCAAAGAGCTTGAGCGGCAGACTATTCCAGTTGAGCCCGCCTGCGGCGAGCGAGTCCGAACGTGCCCTGGTCATGTGTTCACTCCTTCGTTGGATTTCCGGTCCGCGGTGACCGGGCCGAACGCTGCCGCCAGCACGGCGACGTACCGGCGCACGACGAGCGCCGGTTGGTCGGGCGAGAGTTCGTCGAGCCCGAGCACGGGGTCCATTCCGCGTACATAGGGCGCCAGCGCCAGATGCGGAAGGAGCATGAGCAGCAGTGACAGCAACGCGTCGGCGTCGCCGTCCGGACGGAGGTCGCCTCGGGCCTGCGCATCGCGCACCAACGGCCGCAGCACCTGCAGATAATGACGGTGCACCACGGCGCGCACGCTGACCCGTGCGTCGGTGTCGACCTCGAAGCTGGCCGCCGCATGTAGCGCCCTGTCGCGGGGGTGCTCGGCGAAATAGCCCACCCACACGTCGAGCAGGTCTGTGAGGAACTCGAAGAACGGCCGGATGGGATCCAGCCTGGTGATCTGGTCCTCCATGTAGGACCGCACCCGCTGGCTGCCCACATCGGTGATGAACGCATACAGGTCTCGTTTGTCCGCGAAGTATTGGAACAGACTGCCTTTGGCGACACCTGCGCGCCGGGCGATGACGTTGAGGCTGCCGGCGGAGAACCCGTGCGCAGCGAACTCCGCTTCCGCAGCGGATATCACCGCTGCTCGGCGATCCGCACCGAGACGAGACCATGTCACCGTCGGCATCGCGCCTCCAAGGCTTGATGTGACCAGTGGTCATATTACTGTGACTCACGCCACAGTCAAGGGGTGCTCGCTATGTCAGCGGCGTGAGGTCCTGCAACAGCGTCGGCACGAGTTCGCTGACAGTCGGATGAATGTGCATCGTCCGGGAGATCGCGGTGTAGGGCAGCTTCGCGGTCATGACGTCGAGGATCAGGTGCACGACCTCGTCACCGCCGACGCCGAGGATCGCGGCACCGAGGATCTCCTTCGTCTCGGCATCGACGACGACCTTCATGAAGCCCTGGGTCTCGCCCTTCTCCACCGCGCGGCCCACGCGGGTCATGGGACGCTTGCCCACCAACGCTTTTCGACCCGATTTGCGGACCTCGTCAGCCGTCATCCCGGCTCGGCCGAGCGGCGGGTCGATGTAGAGCGCGTAGGTGGTGATGCGATCGCTGACCCGGCGTGGGTCGTCGTCGAGCAGGTTGGCGGCGACGATCTCGAAGTCGTTGTACGAGGTGTGGGTGAACGCTCCGCGCCCGTTGCAGTCGCCCATCGCCCAGATGTGCTCGACGCTGGTGCGGAGCTGATCGTCGACGACGACGTACCCCCGCTTGTCGATCTCGACCCCGGCGACATCGAGGCCGAGGTCGTCGGTGTTCGGCTGCCGCCCCACCGCGACCAGCAGATGGCTGCCGGTGATCGGCTCCGCGCCGGCTCGCGGCGTGACGGCGAAGCCGCCAGATCCACTGCCGCTGTTGGTGAAACTGATCGCGTCGGCGCCGACGACGACGGTGATCCCCTCGGCTTCGAGGATGTCCTTGATCGCGGCGGACACGTCCTCGTCCTCGCGGCCGGTGAGGCGTGGGCCTTTCTCGATGACGGTCACCTCGGCGCCGAAGCGGCGGTACATCTGCGCGAACTCGAGCGCGATGTAACTCCCGCCGATGATCACCAGATGCTCGGGCACTACGTCGAGATCCAGGATCCCGACGTTCGTCAGATAGTCGACATCGGCCAGCCCGGGCATATCCGGGGCGACGGCGCGGCCGCCGACGTTGAGAAAGATGCGGTCGGCTTCGAGAAGCCGATCACCGACCCGGATCGTGTGCGGACTCTCGAACCGGGCATGGCCGCGAATCAGCGTGGCGCCCTTCATCCCCTCGATCCAGGACTCCACACCCTCCCGGTCGCCGCCGCTGATGCGGTCCTTGCGCGCCTTGACCGCCGCCATGTCGATCTCCACGTCGCCGGTCTTCACCCCGAAGTCGGCGCTGCGCCGGGCCAGATGTGCGGCATGTGCGCTCGCGACAAGGGTCTTGGTGGGGATACAGCCATAGTTCACGCAGGTGCCGCCGACCAGTTTGCGTTCGATCACGGCGACTGTCTGCCCGGCGGCGGTGAGCCGGCCGGCCAGCGGCGGGCCGGCCTGCCCGGCGCCGATGATGATCGCGTCGAAATGCTCTGCGGTGGAGTCGGACACAGACATGGTGGCGGCCTAGACCAGGCTGACGAGGAACGCGACCAGGAAGCCGCCCCCGACGGCGATGACGTCCTCGATGAAGGCGCCGGGGCGGTCGTTGCCGTTGTTCGACGACGCCAGCCGGCTGCGTAGTTCGGCGCCGGCCATCGTCCCCAGAACAGCACCGACGACGCCGGCCCCGGTGGCGGAGAAGGTGTGGAAGAACGCGCTGCCGATGACGGCACCGGCGAATCCGCCGGTGACCAGCCGGGCGATGAACTGCGGCGGCACCTTACGGCTCGGAGTCTTCGGTAGCTGATCGGTGATCAGCTCACCGATCAGCAGAATGGTCAGCACGGTGACGGTGATCGGGTGGGCCATCCACTCCGACCATTTGTCCGTCACGTCGATCCAACCGAGCATCGCACCCCACGCCACCACGGCCGGGGCGGTCATCGCGCGCAAGCCGGCGATGACACCGATCATCAGGGCCAGCACCAGAACGAGAACCTGAGTCATCGGACCTCCAGGGGGTGGATGGACACCCGGACGCTAACACGCGTGGCCCTGGCTCGAGAGGTGTCGATCAGAAGCGGCAGAACCTGATGTCGGAGGCCAGGATCGCCTTCGCCCCGATGGCCGCGAGCTCGTCCATGATGGAGTTGACGTCGCGGCGCGGCACCAGGGCACGCACCGCCACCCACGCCGGGTCGGCCAACGGCGCGATGGTGGGTGATTCCAGTCCCGGGGTCACCTCGGTTGCCCGGTCGAGCACCGTTCGGGGACAGTCATAGTCGAGCATCAGGTACTGCTGACCGAACACGACACCCTGCACGCGGCCCGCGAGTTGGTCGCGGGCGGCTGCGGTGGCGGGGTCGGCGTCGACGCGCTCGATGAGTACGGCCTCGGAGTCGCACAGCGCGTCACCGAATGCGACCAGCCCGTGCAGGCCGAGCGTGCGGCCGGTGCCCACGATGTCGGCGATCACGTCAGCCAGCCCCAACTGGACCGAGATCTCCACCGCTCCGTCGAGCCGGATGACTGTTGCGTCGATACCCCTGTGCGACAGGTCTTTCCGCACCAGGTTCGGGTACGCGGTGGCGATGCGCCGGCCTGCGAGGTCGGACACCGTCCAGTCGCGGCCTGCCGGGGCGGCGTAGCGGAAGGTGGAGGAGCCGAAACCCAGCGCCAGGCGTTCGGCGACGGGCGCATCGGACTCCTGGGCCAGATCGCGACCGGTGATGCCGAGGTCCAGTTCGCCGGAGCCGACGTAGATCGCGATGTCCTTGGGCCGGAGGAAGAAGAACTCGACGTTGTTCGACGGGTCGACGACCGTGAGGTCCTTGGAGTCGCGCCGTCGGCGGTATCCCGCCTCGGAGAGGATCTCGGCGGCGGATTCGCTGAGCGCGCCCTTGTTGGGGACGGCCACCCGGAGCATCGGTGTCTGCGCGCCCGACGTCGCGGATGGGTCGCTTGCGCGAGGAGCGGACATCAGAGCTTCTTGTACACGTCGTCGAGGGACAGCCCGCGCGAGAGCATCAGCACCTGGGTCCAGTAGAGGAGCTGGCTGATCTCCTCGGCGAGCGCGTCGTCGCTCTCGTGTTCGGCGGCCAGCCACACCTCGCCGGCTTCTTCGAGGATCTTCTTGCCGATGCCGTGCACCCCGCCGTCGAGTGCGGCGACGGTGCCACTACCGGCCGGGCGGGTGCGCGCCCGCTCGCCCAGTTCGGCGAACAACGCATCGAAGGTCTTCACGGGAGGAGATTGTTTCACGCCGGGCAGGGCCGGCTGCCGACCGGCTCAGCCGGCCGCGGTCTTGTCCTCGCGCATGATCGACCCGTGCATGTCCTCCAGCGTCACTCCCTTGGTCTCCATCACCCACCGCCAGACGAACAGACCCGAGAGGACTGCGCAGAGCCCGTAGAAGCCGTACGCCAGGCCGAGGTGCTCCCGCAGACCGGGGAAGGTGACCGTGATCAGCCAGTTGGCCGCCCACTGCCCCGCAGCGGCGAGCCCGAGGGCGGCAGCCCGGATCCGGTTGGGGAACATCTCGCCGAGCAGCACCCACACCACCGGTCCCCACGACATCCCGAACGCGACGACGAACAGGTTGGCCGCGATCAACGCGATGACTCCGGACGCGCCCGGCAGGCTGGGGGTCCCGTCGGGATTGACCGTCGCGTTGGCGAAGATCACCGCCATCGTGATCAGGGTGACGGCCATGCCTGAGGAGCCGATCAGCAGCAGCGGCTTGCGGCCGATCTTGTCGATCAGCGCGATCGCGATCAGCGTGGTGAGCACGTTGATCACCGACGTGATCACGGTGTAGATCGCCGATTCGTCGGCGCTGAACCCGACCGCCTGCCACAGCACATTGGAGTAGTAGAAGATCACGTTGATGCCGACGAACTGCTGGAAGATCGACAGCCCGAGGCCCACCCAGACGATCCCGTAGAGACCGCCGGTCGGCTTGCGCATGTCCCGCCAGGACGGCTTGTCCTCGCGCTCCAGTGTCTCCTTGATGCGCGTGATGGTGATCTCGAGATTCTTCTGCCCGAGCAACATGCTCAGCACGCGGCGGGCCTCCGGGATCTTGTGGCTGGCAACCAGATACCGCGGCGATTCCGGGATCGTGAAGGCCAGCGCCCCGTACAGCACCGCCGGTAGCGCCATGGCCAGGAACATCCACCGCCAGGCGTCCAGACCCAGCCACAACGGTTCATTGGGGCCGCCGGCCAGCCATTGCAGCAGGTAGTTCACGGCGAACGACAGGAAGATGCCGGACACGATGGCCAGCTGCTGCAGCGACCCGAGGCGACCGCGGATCCCCGGCGGTGAGGTTTCGGCGATGTAGGCGGGGGCGATCACCGAGGCGACGCCGACACCGATGCCGCCGACGATGCGGAAGAGCACCACGGTCCACACCTCATGGGCGAAGCCGGTGCCGAAGGCGCTGACCAGGAACAGCACCGCGGCGATCTTCATCACCGCGATCCTGCCGATCCGGTCGGCGATACGGCCTGCGGTCATGGCGCCGGCCGCGGCACCCAGCAGCGCGGAGGCGACGGCGAAGCCCAGCTCGGCGTTGCCGATGCCGAAGTCCTCCTGGATCGAGTCGACCGCCCCGTTGATGACCGCACTGTCGTAGCCGAACAGCAGACCGCCGAGCGCGGCGACGGAGGCGATCCGCACCGCGGTCTTGCCGGACGAGAAGTCCTGACCCTCCTCGAAAATCTCGGGACCTTCCCCGACGGGACCACCCTGACCGGCCATGTGGCGACCTTTCCGCAACGTTGCGTGATACGAATCACATTCAAGCACTCACGTGCTGCCGCCGGAGGTGTTCCCACAAGTGGGCCCGATCAAGCACACCGAATCGGCGGCAGGCGGGTCAGGCGCTGCGTTCGCGCAGTTCCTTGTCGATCTCGTGGTGGATCCTGCGCAGATCCGCCACCGACAGGCCGGCCAGCGACGCGGCGTGGCGACGGCGGATGCCACCGGGCACCGGCACGTCGTTGGGGACCACGAGGACCGCGCAGCCGGCCTTCTCGGCCGCCGCGGTTCCGGTCACCGAGTCCTCGACCGCCAGGCACTCCGAGGGTTCGAGCCCGAGGAGCTCGGCCGCGCGCAGGTAGGGATCGGGGGCGGGTTTGCCGTTGGGTACCTCGTCGGCGCAGACGGTGGTCGAGAAGTAGTGGCGGCCAATGCTGTTGAGTGCACGCTCGGTGAGCGCGCGCTGCGTGTTGGTGACCAGAGCCATGGGAGTGCCTACCGCGGCAAGGGCTTCCAGCATCTCCCGGGCGCCGTCGCACCAGGGCAGCCCGTCGTCGAAGAGATCCGCGGTGTACCGGTGCAGCCAGCGAATCGACTCCGCCATCGCCGCCGGGTCCGGGTCACGACCGACTTCGGCGTAGACCGTCACCATCGTCTCCTCGGCCGATGCGCCGACCAAGGCTGTGCGGGTTTCGCGGCTCATGGCGCCGCCGAACGTCTCGTACAGAGCGGAAAGTGACACATCCCACAGCTTTTCGGAGTCGACGAGGGTGCCGTCCATGTCCCACAGCACCGCTCGCACGACGCGATTGTGTCATGGCGTTGTTACATCGTGCTAACCGCTCGACGGGCGAAGTGCTGTGATCTGCCCGATTCTTGGACGATGACGGCACCAACCTCGGCCAAGAAGGCCAGACGCGTTCACCCGGTCGACGAGGTGCTGCCAATCCCCAAGCTGGCAACCTACGGTTTCCAGCACGTCGTCGCGTTCTACGCGGGAGCGGTGCTGGTGCCCATCATCATCGCGGGCGCGGTCGGGCTGTCGGAGCAGGAACTGGTCATGCTCATCACGGCCGACCTGTTCACCTGTGGCATCGCCTCGATCATCCAGGCGGTCGGGTTCTGGAAGATCGGGGTCCGCCTTCCCCTGCTGCAGGGCGTCACGTTCGCCGGCGTGTCCCCGATCATCGCGATCGGGCTGGCCAACGGCGGCGGCTCGGCCAGCATGGTCTACGTCTACGGCGCGGTGATCGTCGCCGGGGTGTTCACCTTCCTGATCGCCCCGATCTTCATCAAGCTGCTGAAGTTCTTCCCGCCGGTGGTGACCGGCACGCTGATCACCATCATCGGGTTGTGCCTGGTGCCGGTAGGCGCGCTCGACGCGGTGACCAACCCGCACACCCACGAGCCCGATCCGACCAACATCCGGTGGTTCCTCTACGCCCTGGGCACGATCGCCATCATCGTCGCCATCCAGCGGTTGTTCAGCGGATTCGTGGCGACCATCGCCGTGCTGCTCGGGCTGGTGATCGGCTGCGCCGTTGCCTACGCGCTCGGCGACATGGATTTCGACAGGGTCGGTGACGCCGCCGCACTGGGCTTCACCCCGCCGTTCCTGTTCGGGATGCCCAAGTTCGACTTCGTCGCCTGCCTGACGATGATCATCGTGCTGATGATCACCGCGGTGGAATCGACCGGCTCCACCATCGCGACCGGCGAGATCGTCGGAAAAAGGGTCAAGGCCTCCGACATCGGCAATGTGCTGCGCGCCGACGGTGTCGCCACCACGATCGGTGGCATCTTCAACTCGTTCCCCTACACCGCGTTCTCCGAGAACGTCGGCCTGGTCCGCCTGACGGGCGTCAAGAGCCGCTGGGTGGTCGCCGCGGCAGGGGTGTTCATGATCCTGCTCGGCTTCCTGCCCAAGGTGGCGGCCATCGTCGCCTCCATCCCCAACCCGGTGCTCGGCGGCGCCGCGCTGACACTGTTCGCGACGGTCGCCGTCGTCGGGATCCAGACGCTGGGCAAGGTCGATTTCACCGACCACCGCAACCTGATCATCGTGACGACCAGCCTCGCGCTGGCACTGTGGGTGACGTCCTATCCCGACATCGCCCAGGCCATGCCCACGGGGCTCGACCTGATCTTCGGCAGTGGTATCAGCATCGGCGCGGTGAGCGCCATCCTGCTCAACATCGTGTTCTTCCACACCGGCGGCCACGGTCCCCGGGTGGCCGGAGGCGGTGCCATCACCCTCAACGAGGTCAATGCCATGACCAGGGAGCGCTTCACCGAGGTGTTCGGACACGTGGTGCAGGACGTGCCGTGGGCCGTCGAGCGCGCCTACGAGCAGCGGCCGTTCACCGACACGAAGGCGCTGCGGGAGGCGTTCCAGGACGCCGTGCTCACCGGCTCCTCGGATCAGCAACTGGAGTTGCTCGCGGCGTTCCCCGACCTCGGCGCCGAGGACGACACCGGTCACGCGTTGGCGGTCGACCATGTCGCACTGTCCAATCTCGACGAGAACGACCACAATGACGTGGTGCAGATGGCCGGCTCGTATCGGGAACACTTCGGTTTCCCGCTGATCATCTGTGCCCGCGAGACCGAGCACTTCGACCGGGTGCTCAAGAACGGCTGGGCCCGGATGGACAACTCCCCCGCCGCCGAGAAGGCGTTCGCACTGATCGAAGTGGCCAAGATCGCCAACTACCGGTTCAGCGACCTCGTCGCCGACGCGAATCCCATTGCCGCGGCACGGTTCAGCCGACTCAACGAACTCCACTAGATGGCAGGCGTGCACTCCCCGAAGCCGCTGGGCGTCGACGGTTTCAACCGCCTCACCGAGCGGCAGCGCATGCACCTGCTCTATGACGTGTGCTCGTCGCCGATCTGGGCCCGGCGCGTGCTGGCCGGTGGACCGTTCCGCGATCCGGAGGCGCTGCTCCGCCGCGCAGACCAGGTGCTTGCCGAACTGCCCGACGCCGAGCTCGCCGCGGCGCTCGACGGCCACCCGCGGATCGGAGCGAAGGCGGACAACGCCAGTTCCGCCCGGGAGCAGGCGAAGGTGGCCGCAGCGGATGACGGGGTCAAAACCGAACTGGCGGAGAAGAATCGGCTCTACGAGCAGACGTTCGGATACGTCTACCTGGTGTGTGCGAGCGGGCGCACCGCCGAGGAACTCCTGGATATCCTCACCGATCGCCTCGACAACGACCCCGACACCGAGCGTCGGGTGATGCGCTCGGAGCTGGCCAAGATCAACCGCCTCCGACTGGAACGCCTGCTGTCAAAGGAGACCGCATGAGCTCGCTGTCCACCCACGTCCTCGACGCGGTGTCGGGCCGGCCCGCGGTCGGCGTCGCCGTGACGCTCACCGACTCCGACGCCGCCGTGCTGGCTTCGGCCCTCACCGACGGCGACGGCCGGGTCAGGTCGGTGGCCGAAAATCTCACGGCGGGCGTGTATCGGCTGCACTTCGACACCGGAAGCTACTTCCGCTCACAGGAAGTGGCCGCGTTCTACCCCGAGGTGGTCATCGCGTTCGAGGTGACCGACGAGGCGCCACACTGTCACGTTCCCCTTCTGTTGTCGCCGTTCGCGTACTCCACCTATCGAGGGAGTTGAGATGGGGGTCCAGCCATGAAAGCGGTGATCATCGGCGCCGGCATGGGCGGCATGAGCGCGGCGATCGCACTGCGCCAGATCGGGTTCGAGACCGCGGTGTATGAGCGGGTCACCGAGAACAAGCCCGTGGGCGCGGCGATCTCGGTGTGGTCCAACGGCGTCAAGTGCCTGAACTATCTCGGCCTGGAAGAGCAGACGGCACGGCTCGGCGGCATCGTCGACACCATGAGCTACATCGACGGCTTCACCGGCGACACCATGTGCCGGTTCTCCATGCAGCCGTTGATCGACGAGGTCGGCCAGCGCCCCTACCCGATCGCGCGTGCTGAACTGCAATTGATGCTGATGCAGGCCTACGGCCTCGACGAGATCGCGTTCGGCATGCAGATGGTGGCCGTCGAGGATGGACCCGAAGCCGCGACGGCAACATTCGCCGACGGGACGACGGTGAGCGCCGACGTGATCATCGGCGCCGACGGAGCCGGCTCGCTGACCCGCGAGTATGTGCTCGGCGGCCCGGTCACGCGCCGCTACGCGGGCTACGTGAACTTCAACGGCCTGGTACAGACGGACGACAGGATCGGCCCTGCGACCGAATGGACGACCTATGTCGGTGACGGCAAGCGTGTTTCGGTGATGCCCGTGGCCGACAACCGGTTCTACTTCTTCTTCGACGTGGTCGAGCCCCAGGGCACCCAGTATGAAAGGGGCAGCGCCCGTGAGGTTCTGCGTGCACACTTCGGCGAATGGGCGCCCGGCGTGCAGGTGCTGATCGACACGCTGGACCCGGCGACCACCAACCGGGTGGAGATCCTCGACCTCGACCCCTTCTATACGTGGGTGAAAGGCCGTGTCGCCGTGCTGGGCGATGCCGCGCACAACACCACCCCCGACATCGGGCAGGGTGGATGTTCGGCGATGGAGGACGCGATCGCACTGCAATGGGCGTTCAGGGATCACCCCGCAGACGTGCACGGCGCGCTGCTGGCCTACCAGCAGGCGCGCGCCGACCGTGCGGGCGATCTGGTGCTGCGCGCCCGCAAACGCTGCGACGTGACCCACGCCAAGGATCCGGACACCACCGCACAGTGGTATTCCGAGTTGCGGAACGAGGACGGCGGCAACATCATTCGCGGCATCGTCGGCAACATCATGGGTGGGCCCGTGACCCCGGTCATCTGAGCATGGACCTCAACACCGTCGAAGCGACGACGATACCGACAAGCCGCGACGAGCTGTGGCCGCTGGGCCCCGGCGACGCGATACTCGCGGGCGGCACGTGGCTGTTCTCCGAACCGCAGCCCCACATCCGCCGTCTCGTCGACATCACCCGGCTCGGCTGGCCGCCGGTGACCGTCAACGATGACGGGATCGAGCTCGCGGCCACCTGCACCGTCGCCGAGGTGTCCCGGCTGTCGTCCACCCTCAAGCGCGAGAGACCCGAGTGGACGGCCGCCCCGCTTCTGCACCAGTGCTGCACCGCGCTTCTCGCGTCCTTCAAGATCTGGTCGCTGGCCACGGTCGGCGGCAACATCAGCCTGTCGCTTCCGGCCGGTTCGATGATCTCCCTCACCTGCGCGCTCGACGCCGAGGTGACGGTGTGGCGGGCCGACGGCAGCGACGTCCGGATGCCTGTCGCGCAGTTCGTGACCGGGGCGGCCACCAACGCGCTGTCGCCCGGGGACGTGCTGAGGTCGGTGTGGCTCCCCGCGGCGGCGCTGCGGGCGACCACCGCCTACCGCAAACTGGCGCCCTCGCCGCTGGGGCGGTCGGGCATCGTCGTCATCGGCAGGCGCGACCAGGCCTCCGACGGCGGCGGCTGCACACTGTCGGTCACCGCAGCCACCGTCCGCCCGTTCGTGTTTCGTTTCCCCGCCACCCCCACGGCGGCCGAGCTGGCGGCCGCACACGCCGGCATCGATGCGGCCTCTTGGACGGTCGACGCGCACGGCGATCCGGACTGGCGGCGTGCCGTCACCCTCGTCCTCGCCGAGCAGATCCGCAAGGAGCTGACGTGACCATCCGGATCAACGGCGACGAGGTGCACGAGGTGCCACGGCCGGGCCAGTGCCTCCGCACCTATCTGCGTGAGCGCGGCCGTTTCGAGGTGAAGAAGGGGTGCGACACGGGTGACTGTGGAGCCTGCTCCGTGCTGGTCGACGCCGAAGCGGTGCACTCCTGTGTGTTTCCCGCGTTCCGCGCGGACGGTTGCGACGTCACCACCGTGGCGGGCCTGGGGACACCCGACGATCTGCACCCGCTGCAGCGCCGATTCGTCGACGCGGGCGGCTTCCAGTGCGGGTTCTGCACCGCGGGGATGATCACCACAGCGTCTGCGCTGTCGGAGGACCAGCTGGCCGACCTGCCACAGTCCTTGAAGGGAAACCTGTGCCGCTGCACGGGATATCGCGCCATCACCGACGCACTGGACGGCAGGGTCAACGTCGAGAAGTCAGGTGGCGTCGGCCGGTCCGTCGGTGCGCCTGCCGCGATGGCGGTGGTCACCGGCACCGAGCAGTACACGATGGACTTCGCACCGCCCGGGTTGTTGCACCTGGCGGTGCTGGCCAGCCCGGTCGCGCACGCACGGATCGTCGACATCGACACCTCGGCGGCCGAGGCGCTCGACGGCGTCCACCTGGTGCTGACCCACCGGGACAGCCCGGACGTCCTCTTCTCCACCGCCCGGCACGAGAACCGGCACGACGACCCCGACGACACCCGGATCCTCGATGACACCGTGCGCTTCCGCGGTCAGCGGGTGGCAGCCGTCGTCGCCGATACCGTGGCGATAGCCGAAGAGGCCTGTCGCGCCATCGCAGTCACCTACCAGGAGCTGCCCGCCCTCTTCGATCCCGAGGCGGCCCGCGAGCCCGGCGCGCCCGTGCTCCATGCCGGCAAGACATCAGATTCCCGTATCGCCGACCCGCTGCGCAACACCGTCGCCGAGGTGCACGGCGGGGTCGGCGATGTCGCCGTCGGAGTCTCCGCTGCAGTGGCCGCGGGCGGTGCCGTGGTGCGGGAGCGCTACACCACGCAACGCGTGCAGCACGCCCACCTGGAGACCCACGGCTGCACCGCGTGGCGCGACGACGAGGGCACGCTGGTGGTCCGCACCAGCACCCAGGTACCGTTCCTGGTCCGCGACGAGCTGTGTCATCTGTTCGGCTTGGCGCCCGACGACGTGCGGGTGTTCGCGCGTCGCGTGGGCGGCGGGTTCGGCGGAAAGCAAGAGATGCTCACCGAGGACATCGTCGCGCTGGCGGTGCTGCGGCTCGGCCGGCCGGTGCGCTATGAGTTCACCCGCTCGGACCAGTTCACCGTGGCCCCGTGCCGGCACCCGTTCCGCATCGACGTCACCGCCGCCGCAGGCGCGGACGGGGTGCTGACGGCGCTGGCCGTGGACGTGCTGGTGGACGCAGGCGCCTACGGTAACCACAGCACCGGTGTGATGTTCCACGGCTGCTCGGAATCGGTGTCGGTGTACCGGTGCGCGAACAAGCGGGTCGACGCTGCGGCGGTGTACACCAACAACCTGCCCTCTGGAGCGTTCCGGGGATACGGCCTGAGCCAGATGATCTTCGCGATCGAATCCGCTGTCGACGAACTGGCCACGCGGCTCGGCATCGACCCCGTCGAATTCCGCCGACGCAATGTGGTGGTGCCCGGCGATGAGTTCATCGACCACAGTGTCGGTCACGGCGACCTCGCCTTCGGCAGCTACGGCCTGGATCAATGCCTCGACCTGACACGTCAGGCCCTGGCCGACGGCAACGGGGTCAGCGGCCCCGACGGCTGGGCCGTGGGCGAAGGCGTGGCGGTGGCGATGATCGCGACGATTCCGCCGCGCGGCCATCTTGCCGAGGCGTCTGTGACGGTGACCGCGGACGGAGAGTATCTGGTGTCGGTGGGCACGGCCGAGTTCGGCAACGGCACCACCACCGTGCACACCCAGCTGGTGGCCACAGAACTCAACACCACCCCGGAACGCGTCCATGTCGATCAATCCGACACTCGGACAACGAGTTACGATACCGGCGCGTTCGGGTCCGCGGGAACGGTGGTGGCCGGACAGGCGGTCATGCTGGCGGCCCGCAATCTGCGCGTCGCCATGATCCACGCCGCGGCGGAGCTCACCGGCGCCGCCGTACACACCTGCACGGTGACCGTCCATGGCGTGCAATGTGGCACCCGGCTGGTGGAATTCACCGACCTGCCGAGCGATCTGGTCGGTTACGGCCGCCACGACGGCACGCCCCGGTCGGTCGCGTTCAACGTGCAGGGCTTCCGGGTCGCGGTGGATCCGCGCACCGGCGAAGTGCGCATCCTGCAGTCGGTGCAGGCCGCCGACGCCGGTGTGGTGATGAACCCGCAGCAGTGCCGCGGGCAGGTGGAAGGTGGTGTCGCGCAGGCGATCGGAGGAGCTCTCTACGAGCAGGTGCTGATCGGTCCGGACGGCACGGTGCTCACCACCGCGCTGCGCAACTACCACATTCCGCAGTTGGCCGACGTCCCGGTGACCGACGTGTTGTTCGCCGACACCTACGACCAGATCGGTCCGATGGGGGCCAAATCGATGAGCGAGTCACCCTACAATCCGGTCGCACCCGCGCTGGCCAACGCGATCGCCCGAGCGTGCGGGGCCCGGGTGCGCGACCTGCCGATGACGCCCGCTCGGGTGTGGCGGACGTTGTCGGAGTCCGGCGCCGCTACGTCCTGACCCACTGGACGATCACTGTCCCGTCGCCGCCCAGCAGTACGCGTTTGCGCTCCATGTGCACTTCGGCGTGCTGGTCGGACGTGGCGATGCGACGCGCGGGGCCCGCCACCATCCTGGGGCTGGTGGTGAGGCACAACTCGTCGATCGCGTCGTGAGACACCAACTGCGAGAACAACGTCGGGCCGCCTTCGACGAGCACCCGGTTCAGCCCCACCGCCGCGAGAGCCTGCCGTATGGCGGCCGGGCGGATCGGGACGCCCGCCAGCTCCACCACAACGGCCCCGGACCTGGCGAGCGCGCGACGGCACCGCACGCCGGCGTCGGCGGAGACGAGCACTATCGGCGGCGCCGACGAATTCTCCAGCAGCTGTTGCGGAATGACGCCGCGGCTGGACACCACCGCTACCGGCAGGTCCGCCCCCAGCTTGTGCGACAACCGCCAGGCCCGGGCGTCGGGGGTGAGCGCCATGTCCGCGTAGGGTTTGGCCGCCGCGGTCGTGGCACCGACGAGCACGACATCGGCAACCTCGCGCAGCCGGGCGAAGACGCGGCGGTCCGTCGGCGTCCCCAACTTGCGCCCGGACCCGTCGAACGTCACCGCACCGTCGATGCTGGAGATGAAATTCGCGCGCAGCCAGGGGCCGGAAACCCCGTCGCGATAGGCGAACAGGTCGCGCAGGGCGTCGTCGCTGAGCGCGTCGACCTCGTGCACCGACGAGTACGGCGTGCCGGCCATGACAGTCACAGCGCCACGCTCGCCGTCGCCCGCAGCCGACGTCTGGACGTGGCAGCGCCGCGGAGATGTTCCGGCCCGACCAGGAACAGCGCAGTGATCAGGCCGACGCCCGCGGCGAATGCCGGCAACAGCATCGACCGGGACATCGCAGCGGTGACATTCGCGCCTTCTCGGCTCACCAGCCACGTCATCAGAGGAGCAATGCCGGCACTACTCAGCAACGCTCCGAGTTGGCGGGCCGTGTTGAACACCGCAGATCCCGCACCGGCCAGTTCCGAAGGCAGCGGCCGGGAAGCGATGACCGCCAGCGGTTCCCACGTGAACGCCCCCGCGACGCCCATCACCGTGAGAGGCATCGCCAATCGCCATACTGGCGCATCGAGACTCATCTCCACGGCGAGCCAGAACAACCCGACCGCGAGTGTGGCGAATCCGATTCCGATGATCGGGCGCGGCGGGACGCGGTCGACGACTCTTCCCACCAGCGGAGCAAGGATGCCGGTCGCGATGGCGAGCGGCGCGAGCATCAGGGCGGCGCGGGTCGGGCTCAGCCCGCGTGCCTCCTGCAGATAGAACATCATTGGGGCGGCGAACGCGACGAATGCGAAACTCACCACTGCGATCCCGGCATTGGCCAGCGTGAAGTTGCGGTGCCGGAACAGGGTCAGTGGGATCAACGGCTGCTGTCGCTCGACGGCCTGCCAGACGACGAACATCGGAATCGTGACGACGCCGGCAGCGATCGCGGCCAGGCTCCACGGCTCCCAGCCGTGGTGCTGCCCCTCCTGCAGGCCGAAGACGATCAGACAGATGCCCACGCCGGACAGCAGCACCCCGAACATGTCGAGGTGGTGGGGGCGGCCGGGCAGCGCCGGGATGAACCGGACCGCGAGCACGAGTCCGAGGACACCGATCGGCGCGTTGACCAGAAAGACCCACTGCCAGCCCAGCTGGTCCGCAAGCACACCACCGGCCAGCGGGCCGATCAGCATGCCCGCCCCCGCAACAGCCCCCCAGAGACTCATGGGGACTCCGCGCCGTTCCGGCGGGAAGATGCGGGTGATCACCGAAAAGGTTTGTGGCGCAAGTAGCGCCGCGCCGACACCTTGGATGGCGCGCGCGGCGATCAGCGCCTCCAGCGAATCGGACAGTCCGCACCACACCGAGGCCGCAGTGAACAGCGCCAGTCCGAACATGTACATGTTCTTGGGTCCGAACCGGTCCCCGAGCCGTCCACCGACGGGAAGGACGGTGGCGAACGTCAGAAGGTAGATGCTCGTGACCCAGATGACGGCGTTGTAGTCGATCCCGAATTCCTGCCTGATCACCGGGTTGACCACCGGCAGGATGCTCGAGTCGACGACGGTGAGGAAGAAACCGATCATCATCACCCAGGTCGCCCCCAGCGGATGTCGTCCTGTGGGCGCCCTCGTCATCGACGTGGCCGAGGACTAGGGAAGACGTGACCCGACGTCAGCACATGGGCCCCCCGGCGCGACGAATGCGTGTGTGGCAGTGACTACCACTACTAGCAGAGCATTGACACCGCCGTCATTGAATGGGGAATTCGCAGACGAGGTTCGCCGGGACCGGGGTGTCTCAGTCCTCCGGGTTGTAGCCGAGGTTGGGCGCGAGCCAGCGCTCAGCTTCTTTCAGCGTCCAGCCCTTGCGCTTCGCGTAGTCGGCCACCTGGTCCTGCGCCAACCGCCCGACCACGAAGTACTGCGACTGTGGATGCGAGAAGTACCACCCGCTGACGGCGGCACCGGGCCACATCGCCATCGACTCGGTCAGCTCGATCCCGGTGCGCTCCTTGACATCCATCAACTCCCACAGCGTCGCCTTCTCGGTGTGCTCCGGGCAGGCCGGGTAGCCGGGCGCGGGCCGGATTCCGACGTACTTCTCGCCGATGAGGTCCTCGTTGTCCAGCTGCTCGTCGGGCTGGAATCCCCAGAACTCCTTGCGGACCCGTTGGTGCATCCGTTCGGCGAACGCCTCGGCCAGCCGGTCGGCGAGCGACTCCAGCAGGATCGCGTTGTAGTCGTCGTTGGCGGCCTTGAACTCCTTGATCACGGCGGCGCTGCCGAGACCTGTGGTGACGGCGAACGCGCCGATGTAGTCCTTGAGACCCGTTGCTTTGGGCGCGATGAAGTCGCCGAGGCTCCGGTTGGGGATGCCGTCCCGGTGCTCGCCCTGCTGACGCAGGTTGTACAGCTTGGTCAACACCTCGGTGCGAGTCTCGTCGGTGTAGACCTCGAAGTCGTCGCCCACCGCGTTCGCCGGGAAGAATCCGATGACCCCGTTGGCCGTCAGCCACTTCTCCTTGATCAAGGTGTCGAGCATCTCCTGGGCGTCCTCGTACAGCTTGCGCGCCGTCTCGCCCGAGACCGGATTGTTGAGGATGTCCGGGAAGCGGCCTTTCATCTCCCAGGCGTTGAAGAACGGCTGCCAGTCGATGTACTCGCGCAACTCGGCGACGTCGTAGTCCAGGAACTCTCGAACGCCGAGGCCCTGTGCGGGCACCGGGGGCGTATAGCCCTCCCACTCGATCGGCGTCCGGTTGGCCCGGGCCTTCTCCAGCGTCAACGTCGGCCGCTCGTTCTTCTGAGCGTGCCGTTCCCGAAGCGATGCGTAATCCTTCTCGGTGGCCTCCAGCAGAGCCGGACGCTGCTTGTCGTCGAGAAGCGCCGCGGCGACGGGTACCGAGCGGGAGGCGTCCTTGACCCAGACCACCGGACCGCTGCGGCGCGGCGACACCTTCACGGCCGTGTGGGCGCGCGAGGTGGTCGCGCCGCCGATGAGCAGCGGGATCTTCAGCCCTTCCCGTTCCATCTCGACGGCGAAGTTGACCATCTCGTCCAGCGACGGGGTGATCAGGCCGGACAGCCCGATGATGTCGGCATCGTGTTCCTTGGCCGCGTCCAGGATCTTCTGGGCAGGCACCATCACGCCGAGGTCGATCACCTCGAAGTTGTTGCACTGCAGCACAACTCCGACGATGTTCTTGCCGATGTCGTGGACGTCGCCCTTGACGGTCGCCATGATGATCGTGCCGTTGGTGTCCTTGGACCCGGTTGTCCCGGCCTCTTCCTTCTCTGCCTCGATGTAGGGCAGCAGGTACGCGACGGCCTTCTTCATCACCCGCGCCGACTTCACGACCTGGGGCAGGAACATCTTGCCCGCGCCGAAGAGGTCGCCGACGACGTTCATGCCGTCCATCAGCGGACCCTCGATCACCTCGATCGGGCGGCCACCGGCGGCGGCGATCTCGGCCCGCAACTCCTCGGTGTCGTCGTCGACGTTGGCGTCGATCCCCTTGACGAGCGCGTGGGTGATCCGTTCGCGAACAGGGAGGCTGCGCCACTCGGCGGCGACGGGATCGTCGGCTTTCTCCGAGGAGTTGAACCGTTCCGCGATCTCCAGCAGCCGTTCGGCGGCGTCCTCGCGACGGTTGAGCACGACGTCTTCGATGCGGTCCCTCAGTTCGGGGTCGATCGAGTCGTAGGGCACCAGCGCGCCGGCGTTGACGATGCCCATGTCCAGTCCGGCCTTGATGGCGTGGAACAGGAACACCGCGTGGATCGCCTCGCGGACGGGATTGTTGCCACGGAACGAGAACGAGACGTTCGAGATACCTCCGGAGATGTGCACCCCGGGCAGGTTCTCCTTGATCCAGGCGCACGCCTCGATGAAGTCGATCCCGTAGGTCGCGTGCTCCTCGATGCCTGTCGCCAGCGCGAAGCAGTTCGGGTCGAAGATGATGTCCTCGGCCGGGAAGCCGACCTCTTCGGTCAGGATCCGGTAGGCGCGGCCGCAGATCTCCTTGCGGCGCTCCAGGTTGTCGGCCTGGCCCTGCTCGTCGAACGCCATTACCACGACGGCGGCACCGTACTTACGGCACAGCCGGGCCTCGCGGATGAACTTCTCCTCGCCCTCCTTCATGGAGATCGAGTTGACGATCGGCTTGCCCTGCACGTTCTTCAGGCCCGCCTCGATGACCTCCCACTTCGAGGAGTCGATCATGACGGGGACGCGGCTGATGTCCGGCTCGGCCGCGATCAGCTTGGTGAACCGGTCCATCGCGGCGACGCCGTCGATCATGCCCTCGTCCATGTTGATGTCGATGACCTGTGCACCGACCTCGACCTGCTGCAGCGCCACCGACAGGGCGGTGTCGTAGTCCTCAGCCTTGATGAGGTTGCGGAACCGGGCGGAACCGGTGATGTTGGTGCGCTCACCGATGTTCACGAACAGCGAGTCGTCGGTGATGTTGAGCGGCTCAAGCCCGGAGAGCCGGGTGGCCACCCCGATCTCCGGCAGCTCACGGGGGGTCTTGCCCTCGACCACCTTGGCGATCTCGGCGATGTGCGGCGGTGCCGTTCCGCAGCACCCACCGACCATGTTGACCAGGCCGGCTTCGGCGAACTCGGCGATGTATCCGGCCTGGGCCTCCGGCGACTCGTCGTACTCGCCGAAGGCGTTGGGCAGACCGGCGTTCGGGTAGCAGGACACGAAGGTGTCCGCGATGCGCGCCACCTCGGCGATGTAGGGCCTCATCTCCGGCGCGCCCAGGGCGCAGTTGAGGCCGACCGCGAGCGGCTTCGCGTGCCGGATCGCATTCCAGAATGCCTCGGTGACCTGGCCGGACAGGGTACGACCGGACGCATCGGTGATGGTGCCCGAGATGATCACCGGCCAGCGGCGTCCGCGTTCCTCGAACAGCGTCTCGACGGCGAACACCGCCGCCTTGGCGTTCAGCGAGTCGAAGATCGTCTCGATGATGATGAGGTCGGAACCGCCGTCGACCAGGCCGTTGGCGGCTTCGAGGTACGCGGCGACCAGCTGGTCGTAGGAGACGTTGCGTGCTCCGGGGTCGTTGACGTCCGGCGAGATCGACGCGGTCCGCGTCGTCGGCCCGATGGCGCCGGCGACGTACCGGGGCTTCTCGGGGGTGCTGAACTCGTCGGCCGCCTTGCGGGCCAGTGCGGCGCCGGCGTAGTTCAGCTCGTAGGCCAGGTCGGCCATGTCGTAGTCGGACAGCGAGACCGCGTTCGCGTTGAACGTGTTGGTCTCCAGGATGTCCGCGCCCGCCTCGAGGTACTCGCGGTGAATCGCCTCGATGATCTGGGGCTGCGTCAAGGTCAGCAGGTCATTGTTGCCCTGAAGGGCCGTCGGCCACTCCGTGAACCGGTCGCCGCGGTATCCGGCCTCGTCGGGCCGGTCCCGCTGGATGGCGGTGCCCATGGCGCCGTCGATCACCATGATCCGCTGCCGCAGGGCCGCCGTCAGTTCGTCGGTGCAGTCGGGGCGGATGTTCGGCGCGAAAGTGTCCGACGCAGCGGTGGTGGACGTAGAGGCAGTCACGTGCGCTCCTTCCATTGCGGAAGGCGTCCTTGACTCTGCCGAGCGTGGCGGATACGGGCATGACCCGGAACCGTTGCAACGCCTCTCGACCAGGAAAGTCTACGTCGTCACCCGATCGACGTCTGGACGCCCGGCCCAACCCCGGCGCGTCTGGGGGGACCAGCTTCTTTAACCAGCGTGGCGCCGAACCTATTTCGTCTCGCCGCCGGTGCCGGCCTCGCACTCATCGTCGATCGGGCCGGTCACACAGCCAGGGTAGTCGCCCACGCCGGCCCCGGACGCGAGTCGATGAGCGTCATCGGGCCCATGCAGGGCTTACGCTGGCCTGGTGACCCCCTCGGATTTCAGCGGTCCGAAGCGATCCGACCTGCCCGATCTGCGCGAGACGATCATCGTCGCCGCGTTCGAAGGCTGGAATGACGCCGGTGACGCGGCCAGCGATGCGCTCGAGCACCTGGATGCCATCTGGGAGGCCGACACGCTGGTCGAGATCGACGACGAGGCCTACTACGACTACCAGGTCAACAGACCGGTGATCCGCCAGATCGACGGAGTGACCCGCGAGCTGGTCTGGCCGTCGATGCGGATCTCGCACTGCCGCCCGCCGGGCAGTGACCGCGACATCGTGCTGATGCACGGTGTCGAGCCCAACATGCGCTGGCGCACGTTCTGCGCGGAATTGCTGGCCATCGCCGACAAGCTGAACGTGCAGACCGTCGTCATCCTGGGTGCGCTGCTGGCCGACACCCCGCACACCCGCCCGGTGCCGGTGTCGGGGGCGGCCTACTCGGCGGACTCGGCGAAGACGTTCGGCCTGGAAGAGACCCGCTACGAGGGCCCGACCGGGATCGCCGGGGTGTTCCAGGACGCCTGCGTGCAGGCCGGAATCCCCGCGGTGACGTTCTGGGCCGCCGTCCCGCACTATGTGTCGCAGCCACCGAATCCGAAGGCGACCGTGGCGCTGCTGCGCCGTGTCGAAGATGTCCTCGACATCGAGGTCCCGCTGGCGGACCTGCCCGCGCAGGCCGAGGAGTGGGAGCAGGCCGTCACGGAGATGACCTCCGAGGACGACGAGATCGCCGAGTACGTGCAGTCGCTGGAGGAACGCGGCGACGCCGAGGTCGACATGAACGAGGCGGTGGCCAAGATCGACGGGGACGCGCTGGCCGCCGAATTCGAGCGTTACCTGCGGCGCCGGGGTCCCGGCTACCGCAGCTAGACGCGTCGTCGCGAGCGTGCGTGTCTGCAGCGGACACGCCGTTTCAGAAGCTGACTCCACGCACGCTCAGGGCTCAGGGCTCAGACCTTCTCGGGCTGCGGCGCCTTCCACGTGCCGTTGAGGGCGTCGGGCTTGGGCCAGTACAGTCGCAACACCATCTGGAATGGCCCCTCGGGCGTGGGCAGCCAGTTGGCCTCCCGTTCGATTCCCGGCGACTGGTGCTGGACGTAGAACGTGTAGCCGCCGTCGGGGTCCGGAACCAGGCTGGGCAGCATCGGCGAGTTGATCAGGTAGCGCTTGATCGGGTTCTCCACCAGTTGGCTGGCCGGAAGCTCGTAGACCGTCAGCGACCAGAACGCGTTGACCGGGGGCAACTGGCCGGACGGTATGCGGTAGACGTAGTTGTTGGCCCCGGTGAGCGGCGCACCGGCGGAGTCGTTGAAAGACCCGATATAGAGCGCCTCGTCCTTGGAGTTTCCGTAGATGCCCAGGACAGCGCCTGCCATCCGGTACAGGTAGTTCTGGCCGAGCGTCTCACGGCTTCCCGTGATGTCGGCCGAGGTGACCTTGCCGGTGTCGATCTCGTTCTTCTTGAACGCGTCGAGCTCGGCGTTGGCGTCGGCCATGCCCGCCTCGATCGCGGTGCGCATCTGCGGGCTCAGTGCCTCGGCGTCGAAGTTGCCGTCGGGACCGATGCCGATCGTGGCGAACCGGTCACGGAGCTGCTCCTCCCCGGGAAGTGTCGGTGCGAACTTCATGGCGAAGCTGAGGATCTCGAAGAACTGCGGCGACGTGAGTTGCTGCTCGGGGGTCAGCGGAGGCACGAAGTCGATGGCGGGGACGGGTGCGGGCGACGGCTGGTTCAGGAACACCGACAGCGGCGCGACCTGGTAGCCCGCCTGGATCTTCTTGACCTCGTCGATGTCCGACGGGCCGAAGAGCTGGGTGCGGTACAGCACGAACGCCAGATCGGTGTCGGACCGGATGACCTCGTCGATACCCTCGGGCTTCTCACCCTGCCAGTTCGGCCCGGCCAACAGGAACTTTCCGCCGCCGTTTCCGGTGGTGCGACTGCCGACATAGGCGAAGTTGTAGGTGTATCCGTCGACGAATTGCAGTGAGTAGTAACGGTCTTGCTGGATCGGCGGCACCGTGAGGACGAGCGGCTCGGCGCGCAGGTCGGCACCGACGGCCGAGTACGGGGTGTCCGAGTTGGGGGTCTGGATCGTGGTGTCGTCAGGGGTGTAGACGCGGGCGGTGTTGTGGATCTCGTTCCAGCCGCCCTTGTACTCCGGATCCTGCTTGTCGACGAAGTAGCTGTACTGCACGCGGTAGTTGTCGACCATCGGGAAGCCGTAGATGTAGGCCTCTTTGGCGATAGCACGAGCCTCTTCCGGGCTGACGGCCGCCGCAGCCGGAGGAGCCGCCGACGTCGACGAGGGCTCGTCGTCCTGCTGCGGTGTGTCGGTGGCACAACCGGCCAGCAGCACCAGCGCTGCCAGCAGGACGGTGAGGTTGCGGATCATGGCCGCAACTTACTCCACGGGAAGCGGTTTACAGCTCAACGCCCAGCAGCGCGTCGACAGCCGTGGCGACCGTCTGTCCGGCCGTGGCGTCGTGACCGCCGTAAGTCAGCGCGTCCGTGGCCCAACCATCAAGGGCTGCAAGCGCCTTGGGGGTATCCAGATCGTCGGCGAGGTAGCGGCGCACTCGCGCGACCACGTCGGCGGCATTGGGGGCGGCCGGCAGGGCCGTCGCCTCGCGCCACCGGCGCAGGCGGGTCAGGGCCTCCTCGAGCACGGCAGGACTCCAGAACCGGTCCTCACGGTAGTGGCCCGCGAACAGCCCCAGCCGGACGGCCGCGGGGTCGACGCCGTCGCGCCGAAGTTGCGAGACCAGCACCAGGTTGCCGCGGCTCTTGGACATCTTGTGACCGTCCCAGCCGATCATTCCCGAGTGCACGTAGTGGCGGGCGAAACGGCGTTCCCCGGTGACCGATTCGGCGTGGGCGGCCGAGAATTCGTGGTGCGGGAAGATCAGGTCGCTGCCGCCGCCCTGGATGTCCAGGCCGGTGCCGATGCGGCTGAGCGCGATCGCGGCGCACTCGACATGCCAGCCGGGGCGTCCCGGCCCGAACGGCGACGGCCAACTGGGTTCCCCCGGCCGGGCGGCCAGCCACAGCAGGGCATCCAGCGGGTCGGCCTTGCCCGCCCGGTCCGGGTCGCCACCCCGTTCACGGAACAGCGCCATCATGGTGTCGCGGTCGTAGCCGGACTCGTAGCCGAACTGCAGTGTGGCGTCGGCGTGGAAGTAGACGTCGGGGTACTGCGGGTCGTCCACCACGTAGGCGGCACCGGAGGCGAGCAGCTTCTCCACCAGCTCGATGACCTCGGCGATGGCGTCCGTCGCGGCCACGTAGTCACGGGGCGGTAGCACCCGCAGCGCGGCCATGTCCTCACGGAACAGGTCGGTCTCGCGGTCGCCGAGCTCGCGCCAGCCGATGCCGTCGCGGTGGGCGCGCTCGAACAGTGGATCGTCGACGTCGGTGATGTTCTGCACGTAGTGCACGTCATGGCCCCCGTCCAGCCACAGCCGGTGCACCAGGTCGAACGTCAGGTAGGTGGCGGCGTGACCGAGATGGGTGGCGTCGTACGGGGTGATGCCGCACACGTACATGGTGGCGGTGTCGCCCGCGGCCACGGGCCGCACCTGACGGTCCGCGCTGTCGTACAACCGCAGCTGCGGTCCACGTCCCGGCAGCACCGGAATCTTCGGCGCCGACCACGATTGCATAGCCTCGACTTTAGACATCGCCCTGTGCGACAGCGTCGAGGGCCGTTTCATTCCCGGTCGCGTCCCGGCCATGGTCCCCGCCAGACCCCCGGCTCACCGGTACGCCGACCAGATCGCCTCCTGCAGGATGCCGGCCACCTCCGGTCGGCACATCAACAGATCCGGAAGGTACGGGTCGGGACGGTTGTAGATCAGCGGCGATCCGTCGAGGCGGGTCGCATGCATACCCGCCGCCCACAGCACGCCCGCCGGCGCGGCCGAATCCCACTCCCACTGGCCTCCGGCGTGCAGGTAGGCGTCGACGTCACCGCGGACCACCGCCATCGCCTTGGCGCCTGCCGAACCGATGCGCACCAGCTGGATGTCGAGTTGCTCGCGGATCCGCCACAGCACGGGCGGCGGACGATTCGAGCTGGCGGTGATCCGGATCGGGCCGTCGGCGCGGGGCGGGGGTGCCGTCACAGTGTCGGTGCGGTAGACCTCGCCGCGTGCCGGCAGCGCCACGGCGGCGTCGGTGATACGCCCCCCGCCGGTCCCGGGGGTGCGCTGCCACAGCGCGATGTGCACCGCCCAGTCGGCACGTCCCGGCATCGAATACTCGTAGGTGCCGTCCACCGGGTCGACGATCCACACCCGGTCGGCGTCTACCCGGGACACGTCGTCGACGGCCTCCTCGGACAGCACCGAGTCGTGCGGTCGCGCGCGGCGCAGCCGGTCCAGGATCAACGTGTTGGCCCTGCTGTCACCGGCGTCGCCCAGGTCGTAGGGATCGTAGAAACCGATCTCCTCGCGCATCGCGAGCAGCATCTCACCGGCCTCGGCGGCCACCTCGGCGGCCAGCGCGGCATCGGTGAGGGTCACCGACGTAGTAGAACATGTCAGAAGGCGGGCCATGGGATCGGGCGTCGCCGGTCTGCGGTGGGCATCACCGGATTGCGCAGCAAGGCAACGACTCTGGCTCTCAGCGCCGCGACTTCGCGTGGCGTGATGTGGCAGCAGAGGTCGGCGCCCAGATCGGCCTTCAGCTTGTCCCCCAGTTTCGCGACGTCGGCCAGCATGTCGTCGTCCACCGGCTTGCCGGACCACCCCCACAGCACGGTGCGCAGCTTGTCCTCGACGTGCAGGGTGACCCCGTGATCGACGCCGTAGACGCCGCCGTCGACCCCGGACAGCACATGACCACCCTTGCGGTCGGCGTTGTTGATCAGCACGTCGAACACGGCGATCCGGCGCAGCCGGTCGTCGTCGGCGTGCACCAGCGTCACCTCGTCGCCTGCGTAGTCGTAGGCCTGCAGCACGGGCAGGAATCCCGCCGGGATCTTGCCGGCAGGCAGCAGATCGATGAGGTCGGGACCGGCCTGCTCCGCGTCGTCCGGATCCTCGTCACCCGGCTGGTCGACCCAGCGTTGCAGCATGCCGGGTCCGGCAGGACCGTCGCGAATGATGGTGTACGGCACCACATTCCAGCCCAGCGCGGCCGACACCAGATAGGAGGCCAGCTCGCGTCCGGCCAGGGTACCGTCCGGGAAATCCCACAGCGGCGCCTCGCCGCGCACCGGCTTGTACACACAGTGCACGGCCTCCCCGGCCAGCGTCGCCTCGCACAGAAACGTTGCGTTGCTCGCAGAACGAATCCGTCCCAGGATGCTCAGCTCGCCACGCTGCAGCACCTCATCGGCACCGGACTCAGGTGTCGTCATCGTCGGACCCGGAAAACAGTTCACCGCGCCGGTAGCCGTTGGTTCGGACGCAGATGTGACCTTCGGGATCCAGCGGCTCATCGCACAACGGGCAGGGTGGACGCCCGGCCGAGATGACCCGGTTGGACCGGCTCGCGAATTGGCGGGCCGATTCGGGACTCAGGAACACCCGAACCGCGTCGGGGCCGTCCTCGGCGTCGTCGAGCACCACCGAGGCGTCGAACTCGGTCTCCGACACCGCGAGGAGCTCGACCACGACGGTCTGTGCCTCCGAATCCCAGCCCAGGCCCATGGTGCCGACCCGGAACTCGGCGTCGACCGGGGTGATCAGCGGGCTCAGATCGTCGACCTCGACCGTCTCCGGCGGGATCGGGGTGCCGAAGCGCCGGTTGATCTCCAGCAGCAGCGCGGCGATCCGCTCGGCGAGCACCGCCACCTGCTGCTTCTCCAGGATGACGGAGATCACCCGCTTGTCGTGGACGGCCTGCAGGTAGAAGGTCCGATTTCCCGGCTGGCCGACAGTCCCGGCCACGAAGCGGTCGGGGGTTCGGAAGACGTGGATTTCGCGGGCCATGGCAATCTCCAAAATACCGGCAACACTGCGGAGAGCGTCATTCGGTGGAACCGCCGATGACCGCGTCCCCGCTGGGGACGTCGCCGTCCTGCGGCTTCTCGGTGGACGGTGGGGCGGGCGGAGTGGTCAGGGTGGAGTTCAACGCCACGCCCGTGTGGTTGACGTGGATCACGAAGGGTCGGAGCGGGGTGTAGCGGATGACGCTGACCGACGCCGGGTCGGCATTGATGCGCTGGAAGCTGTCCAGATGGGTGCCGAGGGCATCGGCCAGCACCGATTTGATGACGTCACCGTGCGTGCACGCCACCCACACCACGTCGGCGCCGTGTTCGGCGGCCAGCCTCCGGTCGTGGTCCCGGATGGCGGCCACCGCGCGAGCCTGCACGGCTGCCAGACCCTCGCCCTCGGGGAACACCGCGGCGCTGGGTTGCTGCTGAACAACCGCCCAGAGCGGCTCTTTGACCAGTTCGCCGATGGTGCGCCCGGTCCAGGATCCGTAGTCGACCTCGACGATGCGTTCGTCGACGACGGGTTGCAGCCCCAGCGCGGCGGCCAGGGGTTCGACGGTGCGTTCACACCGGAGCAGCGGGGAACGCACGATGGCACGGATAGGCAGGTCGCCGAGCCGCTCGACCAGGGCCGCGGCCTGTTCGCGGCCGCGATCGTCGAGGTCGACGCCCTCGGATCGGCCGGCGAGGGTGTGCGCGGTGTTGGAGGTGGAGCGGCCGTGCCGCAACAACAGAACCGTCACTGCGCGGCCACCACCCCGGTCGAGAGCAGAACCAGGACCACGGTGCCCAGGATGATGCGGTAGCCGACGAACCAATACATGCTGTGGCGGACCAGGAAGCGCAGGAACCAGGCCACCGCGGCGAAGCCGACGACGAACGCGATGACCGTGGAGACGAACAGCTGGGCGCCGGTGGCACTCATGCCCTCGCCGGAGGGGTTGAACGCATCGGGCAGCGAGAACAGGCCGGAGGCGAACACCGCGGGGATTGCGAGCAGGAATCCGAACCGCGCGGCGAGCTCACGCTCCATGCCGAGGAACAGGCCCGCACTGATGGTCGCTCCCGACCGTGACACCCCCGGCACCAGCGCGAGGCACTGCGAGAAACCGACGATGACGCTGTCCTTCCACGTGAGCTGCTCGACCTGCCGGCTCTGCCTGCCGACGTACTCGGCGGCCGCGATGACGAACGAGAACACGATCATCGCCGTGGCCACCAGCCAGAGATTGCGCGCGCCCGTGCGAATCTCGTCCTTGAACAGCAGGCCGACCACGCTGATCGGGATGGTGCCGATGATCACCCACCAGCCCAGCCAGTAGTCGGCGTTGCGATCGCCCGCCCGAAACAGACCTGCGAACCAGGCCTTGACGATCCGGACGATGTCGCGGGCGAAGTAGACGAGCACCGCCGCCTCGGTGCCGAGCTGGCTGACCGCGGTGAACGATGCGCCCGCGTCGTCGGTGAAGAACACCCGGGAGGCGATGGCCAGGTGACCAGACGACGACACCGGCAGAAATTCGGTGAGGCCCTGCAGGACCGACAGGACGACGACCTGCAACCACGACATCTCAGGCACCCCCGTCACGACGACGACCGTACCGTGAGGTGGCCCGGGCGGCTCTCAGCGACCGGTACGCGGAACCGGCTGCGCTTCGGCGACGGCGTCCCGCACGGTGGCGATCACGCTGCGCTCATCGGTCATGTCGATGT
Source organism: Mycolicibacterium aurum (assembly GCF_900637195.1). Lineage (NCBI taxonomy): Bacteria > Bacillati > Actinomycetota > Actinomycetes > Mycobacteriales > Mycobacteriaceae > Mycobacterium > Mycolicibacterium aurum. Next base: position 3,589,322 of record NZ_LR134356.1, read on the forward strand.
CGGTGAGCTTGCGGGTGGCCGTGGCCACGATGTCCTCGGCCTGCGGTACCGGGCCGCGAAGGCGGGGACGGTAGATCTCGACGACGAGTGACTGGCGCTCCACGCGGAAAGAAAAGCTGCGCCCGTCTCCGAGCTGGCCGAACCCGCTGGCGTGCACCCCCGTGGTGATGTCCTCTACGGAGAATGCCTGACCAGTAACTTCGCTATCTGTCGCGAGGGTCATGGTATGGACCATACCGCCGTCTGGGCTGCGAGGCGCCCCGGACACTGCCGATCGGGTCCCGTCAGTTGCATAGACTGGCAGTTTCGCCACGATTCCAACCCACCCGACCCGAGAGCCGACCGTTGCTGCGCCACGTCTTTTCGCCAGTTCAGCTGGTACGTCCCGGGGTTGCTGCGCTGGCGCTGGCCCTGATCGCGGGATGTTCGTCGAATCCTGTGGACGCGCCGCCGCGGACCATCCCCGCAGCCGAGGCTGCCGCCTCGCCACCGGCGACCGAACCTTTGCCGGGAGTGCTCGTACCCCTGCCGGGAGGTGGGCAGGCCGCTGCGTTCGACGCGTCGACGAGGTCGCTGCTGGTGCTCTCCCCCGGGCCGGCCGACCGTTCGGTGGTCACCGTCCTCGCCGCGACGGCGCCGCCGAAGACCGTGGAACTGGACGCCACAGCGACCGCACTGGCCGTCGACGGTGACGGCCGGGCGTTCCTCTCGACGCGAGGAGGCTACTTCCGGCTCGATGTCGCGACGGGCGCCGTGTCCCGGGTGGATGTCGACGGCCAGGGCGACGTGGACTTCACCGCGATCGCGCGCCGCGCCGACGGCAGGCTGGTACTGGGCAGCGCAGACGGGGCCGTCTACACGCTGTCCTCGGACACCACCGTCGGCGCGCGTCTGAAGATCTTCGCGCGCGTCGATGCCGTTGTCACACAGGGCGACAGGGCGGTCGTGCTGGACCGCGGACAGACGTCGGTCACGAGTTTGAACAGCGACGGCACCAGCTCCGAGCACGCCCTGCGCGCCGGTGAGGGCGCCACCACGATGGCTGCCGATGCCCAGGGACGGGTACTGGTGGCCGACACCCGCGGCGATGAGCTCCTGGTCTACGGCGTCAACCCGCTGATCCTCCGTCAGCGCTACCCCGTCCCGGATTCGCCCTACGGCCTGACCGGGTCCGGCGACGCGGCCGGGCTCGCGTGGGTGGCACAGACGGCGACGAACACCGTCGTTGGTTACGATCTGGCGACCGGGATCCCCGTCGAGAAGGTGCGATATCGAACCGTGCAGCAACCGAACTCACTTGCCTTCGACGACTCGTCGGGCACCCTGTACGTGGTGTCCGGCTCGGGAGGGGGCGTTCAGGTGATCGAGGGGGCTGCCAAGTGAGCGCGGGCTCGCGGGGCCGGATGCCGGCGGCATGGAGCCAGGCGGTCGCGGAGGACTCCGGCGAATACGAGTGGATCCCGCTGCGTCTCCCACCGGATGTGACACGGGTGAACGCCTCGATCCGGTTGTCCATCGAGGCTGAGTACCGCGGGTGGGAGCTCACCCGGGTGCGGCTCTACACCGACGGCTCGCGCCGGGTGCTTCTGCGGCGGCGAAAGCGCGCCGATGCCCTGCCGGGTCCGGACCAGCCGGCGTTGTGATGTACGCCGCGCTGCGTAAGGCGCTGTTCCTGGTCCCGCCCGAACGTATCCACACGGTGGTGTTCGCGGGACTGCGCGCCGCGACCACGCCCGCACCGCTGCGCAAGCGGCTGGCCGGCCGGCTGGCCCCGCAGGACCCGGTGCTGGCCAGCACCGTCTTCGGGGTGCGCTTCCCCGGACCGCTCGGGCTGGCGGCGGGTTTCGACAAGGACGGCATCGGCGTGCACACGTGGGGCGCCCTCGGCTTCGGCTACGCCGAGATGGGGACCGTCACCGCGCACGCGCAACCGGGTAACCCGGCGCCGCGCATGTTCCGGCTCCCCGCCGACCGGGCGTTACTCAACCGTATGGGTTTCAACAACCACGGCTCCGGTGCGCTGGCATCGCGGCTCACCCGGGCACACTCCGACGTGCCGATCGGTGTCAACATCGGCAAGACCAAGGTGACACCGCCGGAGAAAGCGGCCGACGACTACGCCGAAAGTGCGCGGATCCTGGGACCGTTGGCCGCATACCTGGTCGTGAACGTGAGCTCCCCCAACACCCCGGGACTGCGCGACCTGCAGTCGGTCGAGTCGTTGCGCCCCATCCTCACCGCCGTGCTGGCCCAGACGTCGACGCCGGTGCTGGTGAAGATCGCGCCCGATCTCGCCGATCAGGACATCGACGACATCGCCGACCTCGCAGTCGAACTGGGGCTGGCCGGGATCGTCGCCACCAACACGACGGTGTCGCGCGACGGCCTGGCCACGCCACGGGTCGACGCACTGGGTGCGGGCGGCATCTCCGGGCCTCCCGTCGCGGCCCGCTCCGCGGAGGTGCTGCGCCGGCTGTACGGGCGCGTGGGTGACCGGCTGGTGCTGACCAGCGTCGGAGGCATCGAAACCGCCGACGATGCCTGGGAGCGCATCGTCTCCGGCGCATCCCTGCTTCAGGGATACACCGGATTCGTGTATGGCGGCGGGCTGTGGGCCAAGACCATCCATGACGGCATCGCACGCCGCCTGCACGAGAACGGATTTCGCAGCCTGACCGAAGCGGTCGGCTCGGCCACGCGCTCCCAGTAGGTGCGAGTGTGTCGCGCGGCTAATTCTGCTCGTACGTGCCGGTAATGAGCGCGCGCGCGATCGCGTGGCTGAACAGGTTGAAGCCCAGGTAGGCGGGCGTGGCCTCGGCAGGCACGTCGAGCTTCTCGACGTCGACGGCGTGCACGGCGACGATGTAGCGGTGCGGGCCGTTCCCGGCGGGCGGGGCGGCTCCGATGAAGCGCTTCAAGCCTGCGTCGTTGGCCAAAGTCACTGCGTCACCGGGAAATCCGCTGGCGCTGCCGTCACCGACGCCGGCGGGCAGCTCGGTGACGGTCGCGGGCAGGTTGAACACCGCCCAGTGCCAGAAACCGGACGCCGTCGGAGCGTCGGGGTCATACACGGTGACGGCGAAACTGCGCGTGGTCTCCGGAAAGCCGGACCAGCTCAGTTGCGGCGAGACATCCGAGCCGCCTGCTCCCATGATGCCGCTGACCTGATCGTTGCCCCACGGCTGCCCGTCGGCGAACGACTCCGAGGTCACGGTGAACGTCGGCAGCTCGGGCAGGAACTCATAGGGGTTGTAGTCAAACGCCATCGGGGGCCGCTCCTTTTTCTTTCGGTTGGTCGATCACGAGTGCAGCAGGAAATTCTCCAGCACCTGCGCGCCGAACATCAGCGCATCCACGGGTACCCGCTCGTCGACGCCATGGAACAACGCCGCGAAGTCCAGTTCGGGCGGCAATCTCAGCGGCGCGAAGCCGAAACAGCGAATGCCCAAGCGGGCGAAGTGTTTTGCATCGGTTCCACCGGAGAGCATGTACGGCACAATGCGCGCCTGCGGGTCTGCCGTCAGGATCGCGTTGTTCATCGCCTCGAGCAGTTCACCGTCGAACGGGGTCTCGTACGACGGCAGGTTGGTGATCCACTCCCGCTTGACGTCGGGGCCGATCAGCTCGTCGACCTCACGCTCGAACGCCGCCAACCTGCCGGGCAGTACCCGGCAGTCCACAACGGCTTCGGCGGTGGCCGGGATGACGTTGGCCTTGTACCCGGCCTTGAGCATCGTCGGGTTGGCGGTGTCGCGCAGCGTGGCGCCGACGATCCGGGCGATCCCGCCGAGCTTGGCGACGGTGCCCTCGATGTCGGGAGAGTCGGGGTCGAAGGCGTAGCCGGTTTCCTCGGCGACCGCGGTGAGGAACTGTTCGACCGATTCGGTCATCACGATCGGAAACCGGTGCCGCCCCAGCTTTGCCACCGCCTCGGCCACGGCGGTGACGGCATTGTCGTCGTGCACCATCGAGCCATGGCCGGCGCGGGCACGCGCGGTCAGCCGCATCCACAGCATCGCCTTCTCGGCAGTCTCGATGAGATAGAGGCGCCGCTCACCGCCGTCGCGGCGGGGCACCGTCAGCGAGAACCCGCCGACCTCCCCGACGGCCTCGGTGACGCCGTCGAAGAGGTCGGGGCGGTTGTCGACCAGCCATTTGCAGCCGTAGTTGCCGCCCGCCTCCTCGTCGGAGACGAAGGCGAACACCAGATCGCGCGGCGGCACGATGCCGGAGCGTTTGAAGTGCCGGGCGACGGCCAGGATCATGCCGACCATGTCCTTCATGTCGACGGCGCCGCGACCCCACACGTAGCCGTCCTCGACGGCGCCTGAGAACGGGTGCACGCTCCAGTCGGCCGCCTCGGCGGGCACGACGTCGAGGTGCCCGTGCAGCATGAGGGCGCCGCGGGAGCGGTCAGCGCCTTCCAGACGGGCGAACACATTCGCCCGTCCCGGTGCACCGGCCTCGATGTACTCGCATGTGAAGCCGACCTCCTCGAGCTGCGCGGCGACCCAGCGGGCGCATTCGGCCTCGCCCTTGGTGGTCGCGGGCTCGCCGGTGTTGGAGGTGTCGAACCGGATCAGCGTGCTGACGAGGTCGACGACCTCGTCGCTGGGAGACAGTGGACGGTTCACGTTCCCTTTCCTACCACCCTTTCCTCGCGCCCCTGTCGACAAGCGCTGCCCCGCGGTTTTGGCCCGGGGACCCTGATCCGATAACCTAAGCTGCCTTCGAACTGGTCCGAGTGGCGGAATGGCAGACGCGCTAGCTTGAGGTGCTAGTGCCCTATTAACGGGCGTGGGGGTTCAAGTCCCCCCTCGGACACTCTTCTCAGCTACCGCTGTTGCGGTGCTGCGACCTTCACAATGGCTCTCGATGGACACCACCAGAGCGTCGACACCCCCGCGCGAGGTCGCCCTCGACCTCTACCGCTCCGCGGCGGTGATGATCGTCGTCATCGGGCACTGGCTGCTGTCGGTGATGACCTACCGCGACGGCGAGTTCGGCCGGGACAATCCACTGGTCCTGCTTCCGTGGACGCAGTGGCTCACCTGGGGTTTCCAGGTGGTCCCGGTGTTCTTCGCGGTCGCGGGCTACGCGAGTGCGGTGTCGTGGAGCCGGCGCGACGGTGCGACGACCCGACAGGAGTGGATCCGGCGCCGGGTCGCCCGCACGCTCGGCCCTACCGCGGTGTACGCGGCATTCGTACTCATCGTGATGGGCGTGCTGAGGGTGGCCGGTATCGACGGGTCGGTGCTGGAGCTGGGCGGCTGGGCCGTCGCCATGCATCTGTGGTTCCTGGCGGTGTACCTCATGGTGGTCGCGCTGACGCCGATCGCGGTGGCCGCCCACCGGCGCTGGGGGCTCGCGGTCCCTGCCGTCTTGGCGGCGTGCCTGGTGGTCGTGGATGCCGTCGGCATCGCAACCGACCATCAGGAAATCCGGATGCTGAACTACTTCTTCTGCTGGGCCGCCATCTATCAGCTCGGAATCGCTTGGCACAGCGGTCTTCTCGGGCGACGTCTACTGCTCACGATGGCCGTGGTGGCCGCTGCGGTGCTGCCTGTCCTCGTCACCTGGGGCCCCTATCCGATCCCGATGATCGGTGTCCCCGGCGATCGGGTGGAGAACTCCGCGCCGCCGTCGCTCGCGCTGCTGGCCCTGGCGACGGTGCAGATCGGTGTGCTCTTCGCGGCCGTGCCCGTGCTGAACCGCGCACTCTCCCGTGGCGCGTGGCCCAAGGTCATCGGCGTGGCGAACAACAACGTGATGGCCCTCTATCTCTGGCACATGCTTCCGGTGATCGTCGTGACGGTGATCGCATACCCGGCGGGCCTGCTACCTCAGCCGCCCCTGGGCTCCGGGGCCTGGTGGCTGGCCCGGCTGGAATGGGAGCTGGTGCTGGCCGTCGTGACGGCCGCACTGCTGTGCCTGCTGTCCTGGCAGCGCCGCCTGTTCGCCGCGCCGATGCGCACGTTCGCGGTGGGCGTGGCTCCCGGCATCGCCGAGGCTCTGCTCTATGCCGGGACCGCCGCCTGTGCGCTCGCGCTCAGCCTGCTCTCGGCCAACGGGTTCGCGCCGCACGGCCGGTTCCCGGTGGTGGCCGTGGCCCTGTTCGTCGTGGGTGCACTGCTGGTCGCGGTGCGCCCGCGCGCGACGGCCCCCGGCGGGTCCCGGTGACGGCGACGCATCAGTACACGTCGCGCACGTAGCGCTTCTCGGCCACCATCTCGCGCTTGTACTCGCGCGCGTCCTCAGAACTCATCCCACCGTGCGTACGGATGATGTCGGTGAGCGCATCGTCGACGTCTCGGGCCATGCGGCCTGCGTCACCGCAGACGTAGAAGTGGCCGCCCTCGTCGAGCCAGCGCCACACGTCGGCGCCGTAGTCGAGCATTTTGTGTTGGACGTACACCCGCTGGGGCTGGTCGCGGGAGAAGGCAAGATCGAGCCGGTTGAGGTGGCCGTCGTCGACCATGTCCAACAGGTCCTCTTCGTAGTAGAAGTTCTGCGCACGGTGCTGGTCGCCGAAGAAGAGCCAGTTCGGCCCGGTGTGACCGAGCGCGCGCCGCTCCTGCAGGAAGCCGCGGAACGGGGCGATCCCGGTGCCCGGCCCGACCATGATCATCGGCGTGTGCGGCTCCTGCGGCGGCCGGAAGTGCGGTGAGCGCTGCAGGAACACCGGAACCGGTGTGCAGTCGGGCAGGTCGGCCAGGTAGGTCGACGCGACGCCACCGCGAAGGCTGCCGTCGGGGCCGCGGTACCGCACCACCGATACGGTCAGCTGGATTTCGCGCGGGCTGACCAGCGGGCTCGACGAGATCGAGTACTGCCTGGGGGTCAGCCGAACCAGCACCTCCTGCCACAGTTCCGGGTCGGCGCGTACCGAGAACTCGCCCACCAGGTCGAGCCCGTTGCGGTTGACCGACCACCTCTCGAGCGCGCCGCGGTCGTTACGCAGCCGTGTGGCCAGACCCGGCTCCCGGCAGTGGTCAACGACGAACGTCACCAGGTTGGACGTCACTTTTCCGACGTCGTAGTGCCATGTCAGCGCGTCCCGAAGCGCGAGTTGCACGCCGTCGACGACGACAGCCTCGTCGCCACGGAAACCGGTTGCCGAGAGCCATGTTTGGACCACGGACGCGGAGTTGACCACGCACACGCCCAGCGAGTCCCCCACCGAGTACGCGACGTCGTGCGCGCTGATGTCGAAGCCGAACTGCCGCACCTCCTTGCCCGACCCGTCGGGTGTCAACCGGATGTTCCGGCACAGTGGTGCTGAAATCGGATTCGCCCGGGTGAACACCGCGGGGGCAGCCGCAGCCGTGCGCTGCGGTGACACGGCGGGGGTGGCAGGTGCGGCAACCAGGTCGACGACGGAATCTGCCCAGTGCGCCAGGGGCTGGTCGTCGTAGGCCTCGAATTCGGCGCGATCGAGGATCCGGGTGGCGCCCAGTTCGGCGAGGCGGGTGTCCAGAGATTTCGCGTACCCGCAGAAATTGTCGTAGGACCGGTCGCCGATGCCGAGCACCGTGTATCGCAGACCTGTCAGCGACGGCGCTTCGGATGACTCCAGACGTTCCCAGAATTCGGCCCCGTTGTCCGGCGGCCCGCCGTCGCCGAAAGTGCTGGTGACGATTACCACCTCGGCGGCCTCGGACAGGTCGGCGAGCTGGACGTCGTCCATGGCGCGCAGCCGGGCGCCGCCGAGGCGTTCACCGAGCCTGCCCGCGAGCTCCTCGGCGTTGCCGGTCTGCGACGCCCACAGCACCAGCGGCCCCGCCTCGGTGACCGCGTCCGGCGCGCCGGTGTCGAGGCGGGAGTGGCGCCCGGCGAGCAGCCCGTTCACCCAGAGCCGTGCCCGCGCCCCGATCGGCGCACTGGGGGGCAGCACCGGAACGCCTGGGGCGCCGTCGTCGATTCCCGCGAAAAAACCGGCCAGATAGACTCTTTCGTCATCGCTGAGCTCGGGCGCGCCCGCCGGAACCGGCGTATCCGACTCGACCGGCAGCGGTGTCAACCGCACCGCGCACACCTTGAACTCCGGCTGCAACGAGTCCGGATCGACGGCGTCGCTGGTGACCGCGTTGATGGTCAGGCCGTCGCCCTGCTCGTCGTTCCAGTGGAACGGCACCCAGGTGTTGCCCGGCCGCACCCGGTCGGTGATGACGGCGGGCAACAGTGCACGACCGCGCCGCGACGTGATCTCCATCGCCTGTCCGTCGGAAATCCCCAGCGCTGCAGCATCATCAGGGTGGATCTCGATTGATGGTCCCGGGTTGAGCTTGTTGAGTTTGGCCACCCTGCCTGTCTTGGTCATGGTGTGCCACTGATGCTGCAACCGGCCCGTGTTGAGAATGAACGGGTAATCGTCGTCGGGTAGCTCGGCGGCATCCAGGTGCGGGCGAGGATGGAATATCGCGCGCCGGGACGGGGTCGCGAACGCCAACCGCGGCCGGTGCCCGTCGGCGTCGAGGAACAGATCCTGGGAGACGCCGTCGTTGAGGTACCGGATCGGGTTGCGGTCGCGGGATCCGCCGGGGCTGCCCTCCGGGGGACACGGCCACTGCACCGGGGTCTCGCGGAGTCGCTCATAGGTGATCCCGCGCAGGTCGTATCCCGTGCGGGGATTGTGGAACCGGCGGATTTCCTCGAAGATCTCGTCGCTGGATTTGTAGTCGAAGTGGTCGCCGAATCCCAGATGCCGCGCCACGCCGCAGATCAGTTCCCAGTCGGGCCGGGCATCGCCCGCGGGCGGGATGGACTGCTGCATCAGGGTCAGGTTGCGGTCGGAGTTGACCATCACGGCGTCGGCCTCGGCCCACAGCGTGGCGGGCAGGATGATGTCGGCGTACCGGTTGGTCGCAGTGTCGGCGTAGGCGTCCTGGGTGATCACCAGCTCAGCCGCGTGTAGGCCCGCGATGGTGACATCCCGATTGGGCATGCTGACAACGGGATTGGTGCAGATAATCCACACGGCCTTGATCTCACTGCCCACCTGCCGGAACATCTCGACGGTGCCCGGCCCGACGTCCGCGCGGATGCTCCCCGGCTCCAGCTCCCATTGCTGCTCGACGAAGGCCCGGTCGTCGGCCGACAGCACCGCCCGCTGCCCCGGCAGACCCGGCCCCATGTATCCCATTTCGCGTCCGCCCATGGCGTTGGGTTGTCCGGTCAGTGACAGCGGACCACTGCCGGGGCGGCAGATGGCTCCCGTGGCCAGGTGCAGGTTGCAGATCGCGTTGGTGCTCCAGGTGCCGTGCGTGCTCTGATTCAAACCCACTGTCCAGCAGGTCATCCACTCCCCCGCGTCGGCGATCATCGTCGCCGCGGTGCGGATGTCGACCTCGGAGAGCCCGGTGATCGCGGCGACACGTTCGGGCGGGTAGTCGGCCAGGAAGTCCGGCATCGCCTCCCAACCCTCGGTGTGCTCGGCGATGAATTCGCGGTCGATGGCGCCGTTTTCGACCAGCAGGTGCAGGATGCCGTTGAGCAGCGCGAGGTCGGTGCCGGGCCGAATCGCCAGATAGAGGTCGGCCCGCTCCGCGGTGGTGGTGCGGCGGGGATCGACGACGATCAGCTTGGCGCCCGCCTTGAGTCGGTCGGCCATCCGCAGGAAGAGAATGGGATGACAGTCGGCCATGTTCGAGCCGATGACGAAGAACAGGTTCGTGCAGTCGAAGTCGGTGTACGAGCCGGGCGGGCCGTCGGACCCCAGCGACTGCTTGTAACCCGTTCCGGCACTGGCCATGCACAGCCGCGAGTTCGACTCGATGTGGATGGTGCGCAGGAAGCCCTTGGCCAGTTTGGTGGCCAGATACTGCGACTCGATCGACATCTGGCCCGAGACGTAGAGCGCCACCGCGTCCGGTCCGTGCTCGTCGATGATCGACCGCAGCCGCCGTCCCGCTTCGGCCACCGCATCGTCGACGTCGGCGGCCACCGGATCCGCGTCGCGGGAGGGCCGCAGCAACGCCGTCGTCAACCGACCCTCGGTTGCGGCCATCATCTCCGCGTGCGTGGCGCCCTTGGTGCACAGCCGCCCGAAGTTGGTGGGGTGCAACTTGTCTCCGGACACCCGGGCGATGACGGGCACGCCGGTGGCGGGGTCGGTGCGGGTCTCCACGGAGATTCCGCACCCGACCCCGCAGTACGAGCAGGCGGTTCGGGTCATGCTATCCGGTGGGCACCGGCGTGGACGTGCGCCCGATCGTCTCTCCGGCATGCGCGCGGTGCTCGTGCAGCCGCAGGAACACGAACCAGGTGACGAATGCGCACACGATGTAGAACGCGAGGAAAACCCAGAATGCGTTGGTCGCCGACTTGGCATCGCCGACGTAGGAGGCCCGCAACACGATGTTGATGAACACGCCGCCGAGTGCGCCGACCGCGCCGGCAAATCCGATCAACGCCCCCGACATCGCGCGAGACCACGCCGCCTTCTCGTCGCGGCTGAGGTCGTCGCGGCTCTGGGCCTTGGCTTCGAAGATCGACGGGATCATCTTGTAGGTCGATCCGTTACCCAGCCCGGACAGGATGAACAGCAGTATGAACCCGGCAACGTAGCCGATCATCTGCGCGCCGGTGGGCGCACCTGCCGCTCCGTCGTCCAGGACCCCGGTCCCCACGAGTATTCCTGCGGCGAACATCATCGCGACGAACACGTAGAGCGTGATCTTGCCTCCGCCGACACGGTCGGCGAGCTTGCCGCCGAACGGCCGGGAGATCGAGCCGAGAAGCGGCCCGAGGAACGCGATCTGCGCAGCGTGCAGCGAGGCCTGTGCGGGCGTGTCCCCGCCTGCGAGGTAGTTGATCTGCAGCACCTGACCGAACGCGAACGAGAAGCCGATGAAGGAGCCGAAGGTGCCGATGTACAGAAAGCTCATCACCCAGGAGTGCTTGAAGCGCATGGCCTCCACGAGCGCACCGAAGTTCGACTTCTGGTTGCGCAGGTTGTCCATGTACACGGCGGCGCCGACGGCGGCGACACTGATCGCGACAAGGTAAATGGCACAGACGATCTCGGGGCGGGTGTTGCCCAGCGTCGCGATGACGAGCAGGCCGATGAGCTGGATGACGGGCACACCGATGTTCCCGCCGCCGGCATTGAGACCCAGCGCCCACCCCTTGAGCCGCTGCGGGTAGAACGCGTTGATGTTGGTCATCGAGGAGGCGAAGTTTCCGCCGCCGAGGCCCGCAAAGGCGGCCACCACCATGTAGGTGGTGTAGGAGGCGGGGTTCTTCATGAAGTACAGCGCCAGCACCGTCGGGATGAGCAGCAGCAGCGCGCTGACGATCGTCCAATTGCGGCCACCGAACTTGGCGGGGGCGATCGTGTACGGGATCCGCATGAACGCCCCGACCAGGGTGGGCACCGCGACCAGGTAGAACTTGCCTGCGGCGTCGATGCCGTAGACGTCCTGCGGCATGAACAGCACCATGACCGACCAGATCGACCACACCGAGAAGCCGACGTGCTCGGCGACGATCGACCAGATCAGATTCCGCTTCGCCACCGCCTTTCCGGGGACCCCGCCGCCGGTGCCTTCCCACGCCTCGACGTCTTCGGGGTCCCAATGTTCGATATCGCGTGTGCGGGCCGCCGCCGGAGTCGCGCTGATTGCCATGGTGGAAGTCAACTGCCAGGGCATTCCGCACCCATTGCACGTCGATGACCCCCGTGAAAACTCACCCTCACACCGCAGGGCAGCTCACAGTGAGGGGTTGGGACGGTGATCAGGGGGATCCACGTCCGACTCGCTCGGGAAACGAACTCGAAACAACGTGCTCATAGCTTCGGGGCATGACCGACGAGCGCTTGCGCGAGGAGTACTGATGTCCGACGGAAGCAGTCCCCGTTTCCTGCAGGGCGCCTACGAATTCGCCGGCGGCGGGTACGACAAGCCCGTGCCGCTGGACGACTCGCTTCGCTACGTCGTGCCCCCTGGAGCCACCACCCAACCCGTGTACTTCCGGGGTGGCAACTCGACGAAGCAGATGGTCACCGTGGTGTTGTTCCGTGACGGCACGCCGATGCGGTACTTCCCGATCGCGGCCAAGGGCGCCACTCACGTGGCGTTGCGGGTGGTGGAGGATCTGCTCGCCGACACCGTCCTTGAGCTCTACGTCGCGGCGCCGGACGGGGTGACCGGGACCGTGATCGTCGACCTCGGCCTGGTGGAGTTCTAGTGATGAGCGCCTGCGCGACAAGCCGAGAATTCTGATGGCCCAGCATCTTGTGGTCGTCGGCAACGGTATGGCCGGTATCCGCGCCCTCGAGGAGATCATCGCGAGGGGCGGGCGGGACCACTTTGAGATCACCGTCTTCGGCGACGAACCGTACGGTAATTACAACCGGATTCTGCTCTCCAACGTGCTCGCCGGAGTCGATGACCCGACCGAGATCTACCTCAACACCCTCGACTGGTATGCGGACAACGGGATCGATCTGCGCGCAGGTGTGCGGGTGGTCCGCATCGACACCTTCGCGCACCTGGTGCACGCCGATGACGGGACCACACTGCACTACGACAAGGTGATCCTGGCGACCGGCAGCCGCTCGTTCTTTCCCCCGATGGCGGGCCTGTGGTCCGACGACAAGACGCTGGCGGACGGTGTCTTCGGATTCCGCACGCTCGACGACACGGCGACGATGATCGCCGAGGCGGCCAACCGCACGAAGGCGGTCGTGATCGGCGGTGGGCTGCTCGGTCTGGAAGCCGCGCGCGGGCTGCAGAGCCGCGGGATGACCGTCGACGTCGTCCATGCCGGGCCGACTCTGATGAACGCTCAACTCGACGACCCGGCGGGCGCCATCCTGCGTAAGTCGGTGGAAGATCTGGGAATCGGTGTGCACACCGAGAGGCGCACCACCGAGGTGATCGTCCGCGACGACGGCAGACTCGAAGGGATCGTCTTCTCCGACGGGACACGCCTGGACTGCGACATGCTGGTGATCGCGGCGGGCATCCGACCCAATATCGGTCTGGCGCAACGCGCGGGGCTGACCGTCGAGCGTGCGATCGTCACCGACGACCACATGCGTTCGGTGGACGACGACGACGTGTATGTCGTCGGCGAGTGCGCCCAGCATCGCGGGCAGGTGTACGGCCTGGTGGCACCACTGTGGGAACAGGCCAGAGTGCTCGCCGACCACCTCACCGGAGCCGATGCCGCGGCGGCCTACCACGGGTCACGCGTGGCCACGAAACTCAAGGTGGCCGGCGTCGACGTCGCCTCGATGGGCGTGAAGGCGCCCGAGCATCCCGACGACGAGTTCGTCCAGTACTCCGAACCCAAGCACGGCGTGTACAAGACGATCGTGATCCGGGACGGAAAGCTGGTGGGCGCAACCCTTGTCGGCGACGTGTCCAAGGTGTCGTTCCTGACCCAGGCGTTCGACAGCGGCCTGCCGCTACCCGATGAACGGGTCGCGTTGCTGTTCGACATCGGCACGCCGGATGTCGGTGTCGGTGTCGCCGAGCTGGCCGACGACGCCCAGGTCTGCAACTGCAACGGCGTGTCCAAGGGCGCGTTGGTGGCCTGCGTACAGGGTGGCGAAACGTCGGTCAGCAATGTGATGGCAAAGACCAAGGCCGGCAAGGGGTGCGGCTCGTGCAAAGAACTGGTCTGCCAGGTGGTCGAGTGGGCGGCCGGGGGCGCCGTCACCGAGGATCCGTCTGCGTCGTGGTACGTGCCCGGGGTGCCGTATGACAAGCCGACACTCATGCACCACATCCGTGAGCTCGAACTGCACTCCGTGTCCTCGGTGTTCGCTGCGCTCGCACCCGACGGCAAGGAGGACGCCGGATCGAAGATGGCGCTGGCGTCGCTGCTGGAGATGATGTGGGCCGACCAGTTCGTCGACGAGCGCGACGCCCGCTTCATCAACGACCGCGTCCACGCCAATATCCAGCGCGACGGCACCTTCTCGGTGGTGCCACAGATGAAGGGCGGTGTCACCACCGCCGGCCAGCTGCGCAAGATCGCCGATGTCGCCGAGAAGTATGAGATCCCGATGATCAAGCTGACCGGTGGGCAGCGCATTGACCTGCTCGGGGTGCCCAAGGAGCACCTGCCCTCGGTCTGGGCCGATCTCGACATGCCGTCGGGCTACGCGTACGGCAAGAGCTTCCGCACCGTGAAAACCTGTGTGGGCAGCGACTTCTGCCGCTACGGCGTCGGCGACTCGACAGCGCTGGGAATCGCGATCGAGGAGCGGTTCCAGGGGCTGGCCAGCCCGGCGAAGATGAAGCTGGCCGTCACCGGGTGCCCACGCAACTGCGCGGAGGCGCTCTGCAAGGACCTCGGGGTTGTCGCGGTGGACGGAGGCCGCTGGGAGATCTACGTCGGAGGGGCGGCCGGAGCGCATATCCGCAAGGGCGACCTGCTCGCCACCGTCGAGGATGCGCAGACCGTGATGACGCTGACCGGGCGCTTCCTGCAGTACTACCGTGAGAGCGCGAACTGGCTTGAGCGCACGTACAAATGGGTGCCTCGGGTGGGCATCGACCATCTCCGGGCCGTCCTCGTCGACGAGCCCGACGACGCCTTCATCGCCGGGCTGGACGCCAGGATGCAGAAGTCGGTGGACGCCTACCGCGATCCGTGGCAGGACGGCCGCGAACCGGCGTCGGTAGGGCAGTTCAAGTCGTCGTTGCCGCTGCTGCCGCTCCCCCAGGTGCCGGTGCGATGAGCACCTTGCGCAGTGATGAGCCGTCAGGCGAAGAGCCATCGATGAAGAGCCGAGGACACCGATGAGCGTCGGAGTCAGCATCGACATCGGCTCGCTGGACGAGATCCCGGTCGGCGAGGGCCGCACGTTCGCGATAGACGGCACGCAGATCGCGGTGTTCCGGTTGCGCGATGACACGCTGCGCGCAATCGACGCGGTCTGCCCACACCGGGGTGGCCCGCTCGCCGACGGTCTGGCCGATGACCGGGTGATCGTCTGCCCGTTGCACAACCACACCTTCGACCTGTGCACCGGTAGTGAGGTTTCCGGCGCCGACATGTCGGTGCGCAGTTATCCGGTCGAGGCAGTCGACGGGACAATCCGCGTCACGCTGTGAGGAATACTGGCCGCACTTCTCGAGTTAGGTGACGTATCACGTAGTCGTCGAACTGAGGAGCACGCCATGCAGTACGCCATCATCGGTGCGGGAAACATCGGCACCGCGGTCGCCGGCCACTTCGCCCGGACCGGTATCGAAGTCGGACTGGCCGCGTCGCGGGGCGTGCAGGCGCTGGGCGACATCGCGTCCCGGACCGGGCCGGCGGTGACGCCCGTCGAGGTGGACGACGCGCTCGACGCCGACATCGTCATCCTGGCGGTCCCGTTCGAGGCGGTCCAGGAACTGGTGGGCCGCATCGCGGACTGGCAGGGCAGGATCGTCGTCGACGCCACCAACGCGATCGACTACACCGACTTCTCCCCCGCCGATCTGGGCGGCACCGCGTCCTCGGACCTCGTCGGCGAATGGGCGGCCGGGGCCCGGGTGGTGAAGGCATTCGGCCACACCTGGGCCAAGGTGCTGGCCCGCGAGCCGGGCGACGGGAACGGCGGCAAGCGTGCGCTTTTCGTCTCGGGCAACCATCCGGACGCAAATGCCACGGTAGCTCATCTGATTTCACAGTTCGGTTTCGAACCGATCGATCTCGGGCGCAATGCCGAAGGCGGGCTGCTCCAGCAGTTCGGCGGGCCGCTGACCACCAAGAGCTTCGTCTCGCAGCCGATCGGCGGCGCGAACCCCGGCGAGATGGACCTCGTCAGCGCGTGAATCCGGAGAACCACTCCACGATGGTGTCGGCGAACAACGTCGGGTCCTGACCGTGCATCGAGTGGCCCATCATCGGAAACGATCGATAGGTGATGGACGGTCCCGCGTCCCGAACCAGCTGGACGACCCGCTCGGCCTGCGGGTCGGCGCAGGCACCGATCAACCCTCCCGAAGCCTCGTCGATCATGCGGAAGTGATGGGTGAACAGCACGGGAACCTTGACGTGGCTCAGCATCACGTGGTGGGGGCAACTCGCCGCGAATGAACCGGTGATGAAGGCCTTTCCCCACTCGGGGTCGTACTCGCGGAGGTTCTGCGACGGTTCCGCGGTGCCCACGACCAGGGCGACGTGCACCTGCCAGTCGGCGAGTTCACGCGGCACCGCGTCGACGAAGCCGTCCCAGTCGCCGACACTCCACTGATCGCCCAGATAGTTGGCCCACATTCCGAACAGCGGCCCGATGCTGTCGGTGACGGCGGGACCCACCTGCGGGTGGGTCTCCGCACTGAAGAACGGCGGATCCTCGTAGCACGCGGCGATCACCTGGCCGGGCTTGGCGTAGGCCGACAGCCACGCACTGGCCAGACCCCCGGACGACAGCCCACTGATGAACGCGGGCCGCCCGACCACCCCGTCGAGAAACCGGACGAGGTCATTGCCGACGTTGTCGAGTGTGTACCGGTGCGGCGTCCGCGTCGAGCGTCCCTGCCCGCGCAGATCGACAGCGTGGACGTGGAAATGTTCGGCCAACAGCGGCATCGCGGCCTCATACCCCCACCACGACTCGGACTGGCCGGGGATGAGCAACAGCGGAGGGCGGCTTTCGTCCCCGGCGACGGCGTAGTTCAGCGTCACCTCACCTGTGTCGAAGAGCTGTTCGGGGTATTCGTGCGCGACATAGGTGGCTTCCGGGGCGTGCGGCCCGAAAGCGCCTGCGTACCTTCCCATGCCCTCAGACTGTCACACCGCCGGCGATCACTCCTGCGGCTTCACCGCCAGCACCGGCTTCGGGCACTCCAGGATCAGCTTCTGCGCGACGCTACCGAGCAGCAGTTTGCCGACCGGGTTGCGGTGCCGGATGCCGACCACCAACAGGGTCGCATCCGCGCGCTCCATCGCGGTGAGCAGCTCGTCGGCCGGGTCGACCCCGAACGGCTGGATGATCTCGAACGCCACACCACACTCGGCGAGCCGGCCTTCGACGTCGTGCACCTCGGACTCGCCCGCGAAGCGCGGGTCGACATATGACTCCCCCGACGTCGCGTTGATCACCAACAGGCTGGTGTCGCGGAGCTTGGCCTCGGAGATGCCGTGCTCGAGTGCGGCGTGTCCGAAGGCGTCCGCGGTGTATCCGACAACGATCATGACTGCGACGCCTTCGCTTTCTGGTCCTTGTCGTCCTCGACGATCAACAGGCTTTCCTCGCTGCGGTGCATGAGCCGCAGCACCAGAGGCGCCAGCAGCAACAACGCCATCAGCACGTAGGTGATGATCGCCACCGGTTCGGTGTACAGGCTGCCCCATTCCCCGCTGCCGAGCTGCAGGCTCTGCCGCAGCTGACGTTCGATCCGCGGTCCGAGGATCACGCCGATGATCAAGGGCAGCACGGGCAGCCCGAAGCGGCGCATCATCAGGCCCATCAGCCCGAAGATGAGCAGCAGCACGAGATCAAGGGGCTGCAGGTTGACTGCGAACGCGCCGAGTGTGGCGAAGAACAGGATCCCGGCGTACAGGTACGGCCGCGGCGTACGCAGCAGCTTCGCCCAGAGCGGCGCCAACGGCAGGTTCAGCGCAAGGAGCAGGAAGTTCCCGATGAATAGGCTCGCGATCAGGGTCCAGATCAGCAGGGGTTCCTTGTCGAACAGCGTGGGTCCGGGCTGGATCCCGTAGGACACGAAGGCCGTCAGCATCACCGCGGCGGTGGCATTGGTCGGCAGGCCGAGCGACAGCATCGGCACCAAAGTGCCTGCGGCCGAGGCATTGTTGGCCGCCTCGGGGCCGGCGACGCCTTCGATCGCGCCCTTGCCGAACTCTTCGGGATGCTTGGTCAGCTTCTTCTCGGTGATGTAGCTCAGGAAGGTCGGCAGCTCGGCACCGCCGGCGGGCAGCGCGCCGAACGGGAACCCGTAGGCCGTGCCGCGCAGCCACGGCTTCCAGGACCGCTTCCAGTCCTCCTTACCCATCCACGGCCGGCCCACCGGGATGACCTCGGCGGGACGGCGCCGCAGATGCGCCGCGACCCACAGTGCTTCGCCCAGTGCGAACACCGCGACCGCGATGACCACGATGTCGATGCCGTCGGAGAGCAGCGGCAGACCGAACGTGGCGCGCGGCTGACCTGTCAGCGAGTCGATGCCGACGATTCCGATCGCCAGACCGAGAAGCAGTGAGATCACTCCGCGCATCTTCGACGAGCCGAGCACCGCGGTCACGGCGACGAGGGCGAACAACATGATCGCGAGATAGGAAGGTGCACCGAGGGTGACCGCGAATCGGGAGATTGCCGGGGCGAACGCGGCCAACAGCGTGGTGCCGATGGCGCCGGCGACGAACGACCCGATGGCCGCCGTCGCGAGCGCCTGGGCGGCTCGTCCGGCCTTGGCCATCTTGTTGCCCTCCAAGGCGGTGATCACCGACGAGGACTCTCCGGGCGTGTTCAACAGGATCGATGTCGTCGAGCCGCCGTACATGCCGCCGTAGAAGATGCCGGCGAACATGATGAACGCGGCACTGGGGCTGACGTTGTAGGTGATCGGCAGCAGCAGCGCGACCGTCATCGCCGGGCCGATGCCCGGCAGCACGCCGACCGCGGTGCCGAGCAACACACCGATCACGGCGTACATGAGGTTGGTCGGAGTCGCCGCCTCGGCGAACCCCTGCAGGAGCCAGTCGAAGTTCTCCATCTACAGAATCCCATCCAAGATGCCTGCGGGCAGCGGGATTCCGAGCCCGGAGTAGAACGCGTAGAAGCTGGCGACACCCAGCACCGCACCGATCGCGAAGTTGCGGACGTAATGCCGGCTTCCGAGAACGGTTGCGCAGCCACCGAAGAACAACGCGCTGGCAATCGTCCAGCCGAGCGGTTCAACGAGCACGATCAACAGCACGAACAGCCCGACGAGGAGCCCGACGGTGCGCCAGTCGCTGGGCATGTCGGGATCGATGTCCTCGCCCGCGTCGGCCTCCCCCTTGAGCCCGCGTGGGATCGCGACCGCCAACACGACGGCCATCACGAGCAGGCCCACCCCGATGATGATCGGAAAGAACCGCGGCCCGACGGGATCCACCTCGGCGTATCCGCCCGGCATGGTCATCGCGTCATAGAGGAGGAACGCGCCGACCGCGACCATGACCGCACAGACGATGTACTGCGCGTAGTCCGGCTTCTCGTCGACCGCCGACTCCACCTCGGTAGTCACGTGTTCGCTGCTCATACCAGCCCCAGATCCGTCAGTGTCGACTCGACGCGTTGGTCTTGTTCGGCGAGGAAGGCCTCGAAGTCAGGGCCCGTCATGAAGGCATCGGTCCACCCGTTGGTCACCAGCGCTTCCTTCCATGCATCGGTGGCATGCAGTTCCTCGAGGATCTTGACCATGGCATCGCGGTCCTCGTCGGAAATGCCCGGTGGCGCAAGCACTCCGCGCCAGTTTGTGAAGGTCAGATCGATGCCGGACTCCTTGAGGGTGGGCGCGTCGATTCCCTCGACCCGCTCCTCGCCGGACACCGCGAGCACGCGCACCTGTCCGGACTCGATCTGGTCGACGTACTCGCCCAGGCCGGACGTCCCTGCGGCGATCTTGTTGCCCAGCAACGCCGTGAGCAGGTCGCCGCCGCCGTCGTAAGAGATGAAGTTGACCTTCGTCGGGTCGACGCCGACAGCTTTGGCGGTCTCCATCGGGAACAGATGATCGGGACCGCCGGGGTTGGATCCGCCGCCGAGAGTGACTTTGGCCGTGTCGGCCTTCCAGGCGGCGACGAAATCCTGGACCGTCTTGAACGGCGAGTCGGCGGGAACCAGGATGCCTTCCTGCTCTTCCACCACCTTGGCCAGCGCGGTCGCATCCGAGGCGCGGGCCGTGGAGCCGTTGGTGAAGACGGCGCCGACGACGCCGAGCCCCATCATCATCATCAGGTCGCCGTTGCCGCGCTCGTTCATCAAGCGCGCCATCGCGACGGTGCCGCCTGCGCCGATGACGTTGAACACCTCAACGCGGCCGGTGATGTCGTCGTCTTCCATGATCTTCACCGCGGTGCGGGCCGTGAGGTCATACCCGCCGCCCGGGCTGTTGGGCACCATCATGCGCAGGCGGTGCAGTCCGCTCTCGTCGCCCCGGGTCACCCCGCAGGCCGAGAGCAATAAAGTGGCGATCATGGCCACGGCCACGGCGCAGACCACGCCCCGGCCTTCTCGGTGCCGGCCTGATCCGAACATGTCGTCCCCAATCACTTGGTTGTGATGCTCAGCAATACTGGACCCCGAGAGTGACTCAGGTCACTGATACGGACACAAAGGAAGTAGTGGTCATTAAGAACACGCGGTCAGCACTGGTGGGCCTGCTGCGGGGGCGCAGCCTGGCCGGCCAGTTCCTGGTGTTCCAGCTGGTGGTGGTCGCCGTGGTGTTGGTGGCGGTGGCTGCTGTGTCGGTGGCGCAGTCGACCAGCGAGTTCCGTCAAGTGCGGGGTCAGCGGATGATCGCCGTCGCCGAGAACATGGCCGCCACGCCGATCGTGCGGGACAGGTACGCCGACCCCTTCGCCGGCAGCACACTCGCTCCGGATGTCGACCGCGCCGTCGCGTTGTCGGGGGCCACCCTCGCCGAGATCGTCGGACCCGACGGCACCGTGCGCGCGTCGTCGGATCCGTCGCGCATCGGCGCCCGCGTCGACCTCGGACCCAGCCGCGCCGACGAAGGCCGCGCCTGGTTCGGCGACGCCGACATCGACGGCAAGCACAGCCTCGTCGGACAGGTGCCGATATTGTCCACCAACGGAGACGTGCTCGCCATCGCGTCGGTGAGCGAAATGTACCCGTCGGTGTGGGCGTTGCTCAGCGGCGCCGGGGAAGGTCTGCTGGTGTACCTCGGACTCGGCGCGGCGTTGGGCCTGGTGGCGTCGTGGCTGCTGTCCCGGCGGATCAAGCGACACACGAGGGGACTTGAGATCGCTGATATCGCAAGCCTCGCTGACCATCGGGAAGCCTTGCTGCACAGCATCCGCGAAGGCGTGATCGCGGTGAACACCGACGGGGAGATCACGCTGCTCAACGACAGCGCGCAAGACCTACTCGGCGTCCCCGGTGACGCGGTCGGCCGACGGGTGGACTCCGTCGGAATCGACGCCGCAGTGGTGTCACTCATCCTGTCCGGCGCGAGCGGACACGACGACGGGGACAACGTCATCGCGACCAGGACCCGGGTGTTGGCACTGAGTCGGCGGGCGGCGACCAGCCAGGGCCGGCGCATCGGCACCGTCACGACGATGAGGGACAGCACCGAACTCGCGGCACTGCAGGGACAGCTGTCGTCGCACAAGAGCGTCACCGACACGCTGCGCGCACAGACACACGAATTCGCCAACCAGCTGCACACGATCTCCGGGCTGGTGCAGCTCGGCGAGTACGAGGCGGTGCGTGACCTGGTCGGCACGCTGACCCGCCGCCGCGCCGAGATCAGTGATGCCGTCACCCAACACATTTCCGATCCTGCCGTCGCCGCGCTGCTGATCGCCAAGACCTCGCTGGCGGCCGAGAGCGGCGTCGCGCTGCACCTGGATCCGGCATCACACCTCGCAGCGCTCGAACCGGCCCTGGCGACCGACGTGATCACGCTGCTGGGCAACCTCATCGACAACGCGGTCGATGTGTCCGTGGGCGCACCGGATGCGTGCGTGACCATCGGCATCGACGATCGGGACGGCTTGACGATCTCGGTGCTCGACACCGGGCCCGGTGTGCCCGAACACCTCCGCGAGGCGATCTTCGCGCGTGGCGTCACGTCCAAGTCCGACGTACCGGGCGGGCGGGGCATCGGGCTGGCGCTGGTGCGGCTGGTGACGGCGCAGCACGGCGGCACGATCGAGGTCAGCGACGGACCCGGCGGCGGAGCCCGGTTCCTGGTGCAGCTGAGGAAGGGAACCGTCGATGCGTGACGTCCTCGTCGTGGACGACGACTTCATGGTCGCCGAGATTCACCGCCGATTTGTCGATCGTGTCAATGGTTTTCGGGCCGTCGGCGTCGCCCGTACCGGTGCTGAGGCACTGGCCGCGATCCGCGAGCTACGGCCACAGCTGATCCTGCTCGATGTCTACCTGCCGGATATGACCGGCCTCGATGTGCTGCAGCGGCTGCGTTCCGAAGGCGACAGGGTGGATGTCATCATGATCACCGCGGCGCGTGAGCTGGACACCGTGCGGGGCGCGCTCGACGGCGGAGCCGCCGACTACCTGATCAAGCCGTTCGAATTTCCGCAGCTGGAAACCAAGCTGCAGGCGTATGCGACGCGTGCCGACGCACTGCAGTCGGCCGGCGGGGTGGACCAGTCGTTGATCGACGCGCTGTTCGGCGGCCCGTCCGTCTCCACGGCCAAGGTGCTGCCGAAGGGTCTCGGCGCGGAGACAGGCGAGCTGGTGCTCACCGCGGTGCGTGACGCCGGTGAGGTGTCGGCCGCCGAATGTGCTGATCTCGTGGGGATTTCACGGGTCAGTGCCCGGCGCTACCTCGAGCACTATCTCAGCACCGGCGCTCTCGAGCTACGCCTGCAATACGGTGTGGGCCGCCCGGAACGCCGGTACCGGATGTCGGCGGGCTAGACGACACGGCGGTCCACGATCGTCCCGGCGCCACTCCCGTCGGCGATCGTCGCCCCGCTCGGGCTGGACAACGTGACGACGAAACTCTCATTGCCTTCCATGACGGTGTCGCCGAACACCACCACAGTGATCGACTTCCTGGTCTCTCCCGGTGCGAACGTCAGCGTGCCGTTGGTGGCGGCGTAGTCGCTACCGCCTGTGGCCGTGCCGTTGGACGTCGCGTACTGCACCGTCACCGTCTGGGTCGACGGCGCCGCGAGGGCGACTACGAACTGTGCAAGGACGCCCGGGCTGCCTTCGTCGAAGTCGAACTGGATGGCTTCCAAGTAGGCCATCTTGTCGGTGTTCACCGTGTTCCAGTCGTTGGCGAGGATGCCGCCGGTGTCGGTGGAGTTCGGGTTCCACGACCAGAATGTCCACGACATGTCCTGGGTCCCGGCCGGGATGTCGATGGTGCCGTTGTTGTCGAAGTCCCCCGACAGGTAGGACGTGATCGCCTCGTACCAGATGACGTCCTTCGGGTCGGTGAGCTTGGACCCGAACTCGCCCAGGTAGATCGGGGCGATGTTCTGCTCGTAGATGTAACCCCACATCTGCTCGAACTTGTCCGGCAGTGCCGCCCCGAAGTTCGCGGTCTGGAACCACGGCTGGTTGTAGACCGAGTTCGGGTAGTCATGCGGTGAGTAGACAACCCGATTGGGCACGTTCAGCACGATCGGACGGTCCTTGACACCCATCAGATTGCCGCCCCACCAGTAATTGTTGCCCTGGTAGGTCTCTACGCCCTCCACGAAGATCAGCCATTTCGAGTTGACCGACAGCACGGCGTTGCCTGCTCGCTCGGCAGCCGCGGCCCAGTCGGTGGCTCCCCCACCGCCCCATGTTCCGTTGTGCGGTTCGTTGTGCAGGTCGGCACCGATGACCGTCGGGTCGTTTCCGTACCGCTGCGCCAGCATCTTCCAGTCGGCGATCCACGCCGCCTCCGTGTAGGTGCCCTCGTACCAGAGCCCGTTCCCGTTGGGCCCGGCGCCTGCGCTGCTGCGATGGTGGTCCAGGATGACCCGCATGCCGATCTCGCCGGCGTACGCGACGATCTTGTCCATGATCTGCAGTGAGCTCAGCCCGACCAGGTCGGGATTCTTGGTGAAGTCGATGCCGGTCGGCGCCTTGGTGGTGTGCAGGCTCTCGCTGGAGTAGGCCAGCCGGATGGTGTTGAAGTCCAGCGCGGCCATCTGGTTCATCATGTCTTTGTAATTGCGCGTCCACAGACCGTGCGGCGTGAAGATGTCACTTTCCATGCCGAACCAGTTGACGCCGGCGATCTGCACCGGGTTGCCTGCCGAGTCGACGATCTGGTTGCCCGCGGTCGTGAACCAGCCGGGCGCGACGCCGGTGCCGGGTGCGCCCTCGGTCACCGACGCGTCGGAGATGCTCAGCGACACGTTGGGCGGGATGCCGATGTCGTCGTTGGTGATGGTGCCCAGCGCGACACCGTCGGCGATGCTCGCTCCGTTGGCATTCGACAGCGTCAGCGTGAAGGTCTCGTTCTGTTCGACCGTGGTGTCGCCGGTGACGGAGACCTGGATCTGCTGGGACAGCACTCCGGGCGCGAAGGTCACCGTGCCCGTCTTGGCGGTGTAGTCGACGCCCGCCGCAGCGGTGCCGTTCGACGTGGCATACGCGACTGTGACCGGACTCGTCGACGACTTCGACAACGTCACGACGAATGTCATCTGCGTTGCGCCGCTGTTGGATTCATTCAATGCCGCGTCGGCGACGGTGATGCTCGGCGCTTGCACCGGGCTCGACTGGCCGTTGACGGAGAAGTTGGTGGCCGTTGCGGAGCCGCCACCCGGGGTGGCCTGGAAGCCGAAGCTGACGGTTTGGCCGGCAGCGACGTTGGCGTTGTACGACACGTTGCGCACCACATAGCGGGTACCCACCCGGCTGACGATCTCGGCGTTCCAGATGTTGCTGATCTGTGCCGGCGTATCGAACTCCACCGTCCAGCCGTTCAACCCCGACGAACCGGCCGTCACGGTCACCGCCCCGGTGAATCCCGAGCCCCAGTTGTCACTGACCACAAAAGCAGCCGACGAATTCCCGGGCGTGGGCGTCACGACATCGTCGTTGGTGATCGTGCCGACCGCCGAACCGTCGGCGATCGTCACACCCGTGGGGTTCGACAGCGTCACCGTAAAGGTCTCATTGGTCTCCACAGCAGTATCACCGGCGACAGCAATACTGATCTGCTGACTGAGCACACCCGCCGCGAACGTCACCACACCCGACTTCGCCGTGAAATCACTGCCACTGGCCGCAGTCCCGTTGGCCGTCGTATACGCCACACTCACCGGCGCCGTCGCCGCCTTGTCCAACGTCACCGTGAACACAATGTTCTTCGTCCCACTGTTACCCTCAGCCACCGTCGCATCCGCCACCGTCACCTTCGGCAACACCGGCGCCACATCGTCGTTGGTGATGGTCCCGACCGCCGAGCCGTCAGCGATCGTCACACCCGTCGGATTCGACAACGTCACCGTGAACGTCTCATTGGCCTCCACCACAGAATCACCGGCGACAGCAATACTGATCTGCTGACTGAGCACACCCGCCGCGAACGTCACCACACCCGACTTCGCCGTGAAATCACTACCCGCAGTAGCCGTCCCGCCCGCCGTCGTATACGCCACACTCACCGGCGCCGACGCCGCCTTATCCAACGTCACCGTGAACACAATGTTCTTCGTCCCACTGTTACCCTCAGCCACCGTCGCATCCGCCACCGTCACCTTCGGCAACACCGGCGTCGGGTTCTGGACGCCGTTGACCGAGAAGTTGGTGGCGGTTGCGGAGCCGCCACCCGGGGTGGCCTGGAAGCCGAAGCTGACGGTTTGGCCGGCGGCGACGTTGGCGTTGTACGACACGTTGCGGACCACATAGCGGGTGCCCACCCGGCTGACGATCTCGGCGTTCCAGATGTTGCTGATCTGTGCCGGCGTATCGAACTCCACCGTCCAGCCCGCCAACCCCGACGAACCGGCCGTCACGGTCACCGCCCCGGTGAATCCCGAGCCCCAGTTGTCACTGACGACGAACGCAGCCGACGAATTCCCGGGCGTCGGTGTCACGACGTCGTCGTTGGTGATCGTGCCGACCGCCGAACCGTCGGCGATCGTCACACCCGTTGGGTTCGACAACGTCACCGTAAAGGTCTCATTGGTCTCCACCGCAGTATCACCGAGCACAGCAATACTGATCTGCTGAGACGTCACCCCGGCCGCGAACGTCACCACACCCGACTTCGCCGTGAAATCACTACCGGCAGTAGCCGTCCCGCCCGCCGTCGTATACGCCACACTCACCGGCGCCGACGCCGCCTTGTCCAACGTCACCGTGAACACGATGTTCTTCGTCCCACTGTTACCCTCAGCCACCGTCGCATCCGCCACCGACACCTTCGGCAACACCGGCGCGACGCCGTCGTCGTTGGTGATGGTGCCGATGGCGCTGCCGTCAGCGATCGTGGCGCCTGTCGGGCTGGACAGCGTCACGGTGAAGGTCTCGTTCGACTCAGCGAGGGTGTCGCCGATGATGTCGACGTGTACCGTCCGCGACGTCACCCCCGCCGCGAATTCGATGACACCGCTGGAGGCGGTGTAGTCGGTACCCGCGATCGCCGTGCCGTTGGAGGTGGTGTAGCGCACCGTCACTGGCTGCGTCGACGGCTTGCTCAGCGTGACCACGAACATGAAATGCGCGTGATCCCCGTTGCCTTCGGCAACCGCCAGGTCGGCGATCGAGATCGACGGCGGCAGTCCGGCAATCGGGTTCACGGTGCCATAGTCGTTCCAGGTGGCGCTGAAGCTGCCCGCAGCCGCATTGGTGCCGGACGCGTAGTTGGTGGCCTGGCCTATGGTCCCCGGGTTGTCGCGGGTGAGGGACCACATCGACAGCATGCCCAGTCCCTTTGCGCGAGCGAAATTCTCCAGCGCCTGCGCGTCTGCGACGGTGAAGACCTCGGTGAGGACGTCGTTGACACCGATCATGGGGGTGACGCCGACCTGACCCCAGCTGAAGGTCTGGCCGAACTGGCTGAACAGCGTGGTCATCTGGGCGTAGGTGGACTCAGCGGCCGCAATTGCGTACGCGCCCATGGTTTTGGCGTTCGGGCCGCTGGTGGGCGCCGCTGATTCGCCGTAGTCCATGGCCATCACGTTGATACCGTCGAGCTTGACGCCCGCGGTGAGCGCCGAGCGGACCACGTTGATGCCGTCGGCCGTCAATCCGGTGGGCAGCACCGGCAGCGTGTACCAGATCTCCAGGTCGGGTTTCTGCTGCTGGAGCAGCTTCAGCGCCTGAGCGTTCAGTGCGATGGATGCTGGTTCGGCCGCCGCGGCGCCCTCGATGTCGAAGTCGATGCGGTTGAGCTTGTACGTGTTGACGACGCCGGCGTACGCGTCCGCCAGTGCCTGCGCGCTGAGCCCGCGGGCAGCATAGTACTGCGCGAGGCTGGTGCCCGCCGCGCCGCCGAGCGAGATCATCACGTCGCCGCCCGCCGCCTGGAATGCCGCGATGGACTGGTTGATCGCCTTGGCTTGTTCGTGGGCGGAATCCGGGGCCAGCACGGACAGGCCGGCCCACGCCAGCTTTCCTTCGGGCGTCGCCTGAAGGAAGCCCAGCGTCAACAGGGAGGTCCCGCGCTGCTGCGCGAAGGTCAACAGGTCGGGTACCGGCCAGAGGCCCATGTCGACATACGGAGCGAAGTAAGCCTCGCCCCAGAGGGCGTCGCCGGGATTGCCGGAGTTGAGCCCACCGATGCCGGGCACGACCACCGTGTCGTCGTCGGTGATGGTTCCGGTGGCGGAGCCGTCGCCGATGGTGACGCCCGCGGGGCTCGACAGGGTCACGAAGAACGTCTCGTTCTGCTCGACGACGCTGTCGCCGATGACGTCCACGTGCACCAGCTGCGAGGTGACGCCGGGGGCGAAGGTGATGGTGCCCGTCGTCGCGGTGTAGTCGACGCCTGCGATGGCGGTGCCGTTCGACGTCGCGTAGTTCACCGTGACGGTCTGCGTCGACGCCTTGCTCAGCGTCGCGGTGAACATGAAGTGGCTGTGCTCGCCGTTGCCTTCGTTGACCGAGAGATCGGAAATGGACACGGCAGGAGGGGTGCTCGGCGTCTGATCGATGTCGTCGTTGCGGATGGTGCCCACGCCGGAGCCGTCGGCGATGGTGGCGTTGACGGGTGACGAGAGCGTGAGCGTGAACTGCTCGTCGAGTTCGACGAGGGTGTCGCCGTTCACCGAGACGGTGACGGTCTTGGATGTCTGCCCGGGCGTGAAGGTCAACGTCCCGACGACGGGGGCATAGTCGCCGCCTGCAGCGGTGGCGGTGCCATTGCTGGTGCTGTAGCTGACGGTCACCGATTCGGTCGATGCCTTGGACAAGAAGACGATGAAGCTCATCAGGGCGGTGCCGGCGTTGCCTTCGGCCACACCGGCGTCGGTGACAGACAGCGTCGGCTGCGAAACCGGTTGTGGTGCATTGTAAATGAGGGTACGCCACTTCGTGACTG
Organism: Mycolicibacterium aurum; assembly: GCF_900637195.1. Taxonomy (NCBI): domain Bacteria; kingdom Bacillati; phylum Actinomycetota; class Actinomycetes; order Mycobacteriales; family Mycobacteriaceae; genus Mycobacterium; species Mycolicibacterium aurum. The sequence continues at coordinate 3,617,488 of NZ_LR134356.1, forward strand.
ATCCGTCGTCAAGCGCGACGATGTTGCTGGTCTGCAGCTCGCCGATCGCCACACCGGTCAGCGTGTAGGACTGGTTGTTGCCGACGATCGCGATGCGGGTGGACCCGTTGACCTCGGTGACGTCGAACTCGTGGGCCTTGAACCAGCCGAAGTCCAGCTTGTCCTTGCCGGGGTCGAACGCGAGCGTTGTGTGAGCACCGTAGTTCCACGCGATCGTGGTCGTGGTGCCTGTCTGCCCGGTGGGCGGTTGGCCGTTGCCGGCCTTGGTGGGCCAGGTGTTGGTGCCTGCGATCGGAACCCCCTGGGGCAGCACCTGAGAGTCGGGCACCGTGCCGATGCCAAGCTGCAGGTGCAGCCGGTCTTCCCGCACCTGGGCGCTGTGGAAGACGAAATTGCGCGCCGTGAGCTGAGTCTTGGTGACACCCTGCAGGATCAGCGCCTGACCGGTACCCGAATTCGAGATGACCACGCCCTCGGGAGTGTCGGCCATGTACAGCTGCTCGCGGGTGCCGAAGTAGCGGAAGTCGACGACATCGGTGGCGGCGTTGAACGCCACGCGGTCGATCTGGCCCACTTCGTGGGAACGCGCATAGACGGTGTTCGGCTTGGCGGTGACACCCTGCTCCCAGGCCAGCGCGCCCGACAGGTCCTGGCGTAGATGGTCGTTGATGACCGGGGTGAAGCTGTCGATCGTGAGCTGGCTCAAGGAAACGCCCGTGATGATCGCCGTCTCGCCGGACCAGGGATTGCGGAAGCCGACGCCCTCCGCCGTGTCGACGACGATGAAGTTGTGCACCGAGACGTCGCCGAGGTCGAGCTTGTCCTTGGCAGGGTTGAAGCCGACGATGTCAGGTCCGGACGTGGTGACCTGATAGATGGTCCCGGTTGCGGCCGTGACAGCCAGCGCGTTGCTGACTTTGGCGCTCTTCTGCGACGTCGCCTCCGCGACAACGCCGTTGGCGCCGACGGTGACGGTCACGGGAACCTGCGATCTGGTCGGGGTCACCGAGATCAGGTGGAAGCCTGCGTCACGCACCTGGATCACGAAGGAGTCGCTGCCGGTCACCGCCGCCAGCGCCGGGTTGACGGTGTAGGTGAACACGCCGGAATCGTCGACCGTCACCGTTCCCCGGGTCGGGGCCTGGACCACTGAGTAGACGAGCCTGTCCCCCTCGGGGTCGGAGGCGGTGATGGATCCGGTGATGACACCGTTGAGCGGCTGGCTGGTCGAGGTCAGCGCAGCGGTCGGACCGTTGTTGGCGAAGATCCGCTCCATCTCGCGACGGATCGCGCCGAAGACAGCGGTGACGAACTCGAAGGCAGGCAGCGGAGCATTGCCGTTGTCGGCTGACGGGCCGATACCCAACAGTCCCAGGAACTTCGACACTATCTCTGCCAGCCCCGAGGACGCGACGGCGATATCGGCGGCCTGACTTCCCGGCGCGTCGACGGCGGTGGAGCGCAGCGACATCGTGGCGGCGCCGTCGGTGGATTCGTCCGCGCTGACGCTCGCGCCGGTTGTGGGGTGGTCGTCCACGGGGCCGGCCGCAGTGTCCGCGTCGACGTCCGCGGCGGCGGTGTCGGGCGTTGCCGTGCCCGGAGGCGCTTCGTCGTCGGGTCGGGAGATCGTCCGGTCGTGGTCGTTGTCTGCGATGGTGTCCTGCTGGGCCGGGTCATCGTCGACGCTCTGTGGCTCTTCGCCGCCGACCGGCACGCCGACGTCGGTGCCGGACTCCTCGGTGGCGGACTCCCCTGTGCCGGACTCCTCGGTGGCGGATTCGTCGGTGCCGGACTCGTCGGTGTCGGTGTCGACGACTTCCTCGGCCTCGTCGACGGAGTCGGTGAGGTCATCGTCCGTGTCGCCGGAGGCATCCTCGGCAGGAGATGACGGTGAACCTGGCCCACCCGTGCTGCCGGCGCCGGCGGCGCCGCTCTCGGCGGCGGCGTCCGCGCTGGATTCGCCGGTGGTGTTGTCGTCGGTGGGATCGGCGGCCGCGATGGCCGGAGCAGCGAGCCCGATCCCCAGCGCCACAGCTAACGCACCGACACGACCAACAAATCGTCCGTAGCCCATCAGCAACGTCCTCTCATCTAATTCTTGCTGCCCGACATCTGGGCTGTGGCTTTCGTCGTCCGGAATCATCGCCGTGATATTGACGACTACGAAATGAATAAAACACGAGTCGAAGCGGATCGTCAAGAAACCACGGCAGGTGCGATGGCGATGCCCGTCCCTGGATTACCGGTGTGCGCAAGCAAACGTGACTCAAAAGGTTTGTTAGTCGATTTACCTCTGTAAATATGCTTTACACGGCGCCCTGTTACATCTCAGCGAACTACACCGTGTCAAGGTCCGTACCAGCGATACGGCACCCCATGCCAATACCCCGGGAAGCGGTCACGCTCCGCGCTGTGCGGGTTAGCGCGACGACAAATTCTGCGGAAAAAGATAGAGAAATACGCCGCGATTTCGCGATCAGGCCAGCATGAGTGGCGATGGGCAAACCATATGAGTCCATCACGACTCGTTGCCAACGCCGAGAGCAAACACCCAACCGGGCCGCGCTACTGGAATCCCAGGGACCAGATCGTGGCGGCGACCCCATCCAACCCACCGTCACCAACCCGCTTCGTGATTCTCAGGTGTGTGACGATCGCGAACACGCGGCACCCCAGCGGGTCATGCTGTGGGCATGCGAGAAGGCCTGGCGAAACCTATGGCGCGTCGTCTCGGCGCGACGGTCGGCACGTTGTTGATGCTGACCGCATGTGCACCACCCACCACGACGTCCGACGCGCCCGTCGTCGAGGGCGACTCGGTCAGCGCGGACGCCGTGATGCGCATCGTGCGCGACACGATGGCCGAGGCACACCTCAAGGCAGTGATCGTGCGGGTGACCGTCGATGGCCGCGATGTGGTCACCGCAGCAGTCGGTGACTCCATGACCGGCGTTCAGGCGAACACTGCCATGCATTTTCGCAACGGCGCGGTCGCGATCTCGTACGTCGCGACGCTGCTGCTGAAGCTGGCAGAAGAGGGCACAGTGAGCCTCGACGACAGGCTATCGACCTGGTTACCGGACATCGCGCACGCCGACCGCGTGACACTGAGACAACTCGCGCAGATGACGTCGGGCTACGTGGACTACGTCATCGGAAACACCGAGATGAACGACGCCAGCTACGCCGACCCGTTCCGCGCCTGGACCACGGAGGAACTGCTCGCCTTCGCCACCGCCGAACCCCTTCTCTATGAACCAGGCACCAACTGGAACTATTCGCACACCAACTATGTGTTGCTGGGGCTGGCACTGGAGAAGGCCACCGGCGAGACGATGGCGGACTTGTTGTCGGACAAGGTCCTTGGGCCGCTGGGTCTGACAAATACTGTCGCGTCACTGACCCCCGAAATCCCCTCGCCAGCTTTGCACGCGTTCACCTCAGAACGCCGCGCCGTCCTCGGAATTCCTGCGGGGACTGCGTTCTACGAAGAATCGACGTACTGGAATCCGTCGTGGACCATCACCCACGGCGCCGTACAAACCACCACGATCGGCGATCTGGAGGCGACCGCGGTGGGCATCGGCAGCGGCAGGCTGCTCACCCCCGACTCCTATCGACAGATGGTGTCCACCGAGTTGCGGGGCACCTCGCACACCCAACCCGGGTGCGCCACCTGTATGCCGATGACCGAGGGGTACACCTATGGGCTCGGTATCGTCATCTCGGGCCACTGGCTCTTGCAGAACCCGATGTTCTCCGGGACCGCGGCCGTCGCCGCCTATCTGCCGTCACACAAGATCGCGATCGCGGTGGCCACCACTTTCGCTCCTGAGGCGTTCGACTCCGCGGGCGAGTACGAC